>NZ_FZOW01000050.1 GCF_900188125.1 Rhodococcoides kyotonense
ATCACCCTGTCGAGCTTCCTGATGCTCACCGGCATCAACCTCGCCGTCACCAAACTCGTCACCGGGCAGGTCGCGACCCCGTCGATCTCCGACATGGACGGCTTCGACTCGGCCAAGAAAGTGTTCGCCTCCTCCTTCACCATCGGCGGCGTCTCCATCCGCATCACCGTCCTGTGGTGGCTGCTGCTGACCGCACTGTCGACCTACGTGCTGATGAAGACCCGCATCGGGAACTGGATCTTCGCCGTCGGCGGCAACCAGGATTCGGCCCGCGCGATCGGTGTCCCGGTCACGGCAGTGAAAATCGGGTTGTTCATGTTCGTCGGATTCTGCGCCTGGTTCGTCGGCATGCACCTGCTGTTCGCGTTCAACACCGTCCAATCCGGACAGGGCGTCGGTAACGAGTTCCTGTACATCATCGCCGCCGTCATCGGAGGCTGCCTGCTGACCGGTGGTTTCGGTACCACCGTCGGTGCGATGATCGGAGCGTTCATCTTCGGCATGGCCAACCAGGGCATCGTCTACGCCGGCTGGAACCCCGACTGGTTCAAATTCTTCCTCGGCGCGATGCTGCTGTTCGCGGTCATCGCCAACAACAGCTTCCGCAACTACGCCGCGAAAAGGTGACCTGCCATGACCACACACGCTGAAACCCCCGTCGACCACGCACCCGCGGGCGGCGGGAAGACACCACTGATCGAGCTGAAGAACGTCGGCAAGTCCTACGGCAACATCATCGCCCTGTCCGGCATCAACCTGCGTGTGGGCGCTGGGGAAGTCACCGGTGTCCTCGGCGACAACGGTGCCGGAAAATCCACGCTGATCAAGATCATGGCCGGGCTGCACCAGCAGACCGAAGGCGAACTGCTCGTCGACGGCGTCGACACCAAGTTCACCTCCCCGAAAGACGCACTCGGCAAAGGCATCGCCACCGTGTACCAAGACCTCGCGGTGGTGTCGTTGATGCCGGTGTGGCGCAACTTCTTCCTCGGCCAGGAACT
>NZ_FZOW01000049.1 GCF_900188125.1 Rhodococcoides kyotonense
CTGCTCAAGGGCGGCTTCACCGAAAACGCCTCCACCAAAGTCGACGTCTACTCCATCCGCCAACCCCTCGGACCCGTCGGCATCATCTCCCCCTTCAACTTCCCCGCCATGGTCCCCATGTGGTTCTTCCCCGTCGCCATCGCCGCCGGCAACACCGTCGTACTCAAGCCCTCCGAAAAAGACCCCACCGCCTCCATCTGGATCGCCAACCTCTGGGCCGAAGCAGGACTACCCGCAGGCGTCTTCAACGTCCTCCAAGGCGACAAACTCGCCGTCGACGAACTCCTGGAAAACAAGAAGATCAAAGCGATCTCCTTCGTCGGCTCCACCCCCATCGCGCAGTACGTGTACTCCACTGGCACCGCCAACGGTAAGCGCGTTCAGGCCCTCGGTGGCGCGAAGAACCACGCCATCGTCCTCCCCGACGCCGACCTCGACCTCGCCGCCGACGCCATGGTCAACGCCGGCTTCGGCTCCGCAGGCGAACGCTGCATGGCCATCAGTGCGTTGGTTGCCGTCGGCGACATCGCCGACGACCTCGTCGCGAAAATCGTCGAACGCACCACCCCCCTGGTCACCGGCGACGGCACCCGCGGCTCCGACATGGGCCCCCTCGTCACCCAGCAGCACCGCGACAAGGTCGCCTCCTACGTCGACGCCGGTGAAGCAGCAGGCGCCACCATCGTCGTCGACGGCCGCACCGTCACAGCAGATGGTGGAGAGAACGGGTTCTGGCTCGGACCGACCCTGATCGACAACGTCACCACCGACATGTCCATCTACACCGACGAAATCTTCGGACCCGTCCTCTCCGTCGTCCGCGTCGACACCTACGACGAAGCGTTGCAGCTGATCAACGACAACCCCTACGGCAACGGCACTGCCATCTTCACCAACGACGGCGGCGCAGCCAGGCGTTTCCAGAACGAAGTCGAGGTCGGCATGATCGGCATCAACGTGCCCATCCCCGTCCCCATGGCCTACTACAGCTTCGGCGGCTGGAAAAACTCGTTGTTCGGCGACACCCACGCCCACGGCACCGAAGGAATCCACTTCTTCACCCGCGGCAAAGCCGTCACCAGCCGCTGGCTCGACCCCTCCCACGGCGGCATCAACCTCGGATTCCCCGAAAACGC
>NZ_FZOW01000048.1 GCF_900188125.1 Rhodococcoides kyotonense
TAGGTGGCGAACACGACCGTGCCGAACACCACGTAGTGGAAGTGCGCGATCACGAAGTAGGTGTCGGTGACATGGAAATCGATCGGCGGGCTGGCAAGCAGCACACCCGACAGGCCACCGAACAAGAACGTGATCAAGAAGCCGATGGAGAACAACATCGGGGTCTCGAGCGTGACCTGGCCCCGCCACATCGTGCCGATCCAGTTGAAGATCTTCACACCCGTGGGCACCGCGATCAAGAACGTCATGAACGAGAAGAACGGCAACAACACCGCACCCGTGGCGTACATGTGGTGCGCCCACACCGCGATCGACAGGGCCGCGATCGCGATGGTCGCATAGATCAACGTGGTGTACCCGAACATCGGCTTCCGCGAGAAGACCGGGAAGATTTCGGAGACGATCCCGAAGAACGGCAACGCGATGATGTACACCTCGGGGTGACCGAAGAACCAGAACAAGTGCTGCCACAACAACACTCCACCGGTCGCCGGATCGAACAAGTGCGCACCCAGATGCCGATCCGCGGCAAGACCGAGCAACGCCGCGGTCAGCAACGGGAACGCCAGCAGAATCAGAATGGAGGTGACCAGGATGTTCCAGGTGAAGATCGGCATCCGGAACATCGTCATACCCGGGGCCCGCAGACAGATGACGGTGGTGATCATGTTGACCCCGCCCAAGATGGTGCCCAAACCGGCCACCGCCAGGCCCATGATCCACAAGTCCGCACCGACACCCGGCGAATGCAGCGCCGACGTCAGCGGCGTGTACGCCGTCCACCCGAAGTCCGCGGCACCACCCGGGGTGATGAACCCGGCCGTGGTGATCAACGCACCGAACAGATACAACCAATACGAAAACGCATTCAGGCGCGGGAACGCGACATCGGGGGCACCGATCTGCAACGGCAGAATATAGTTCGCGAACCCGAACACGATCGGCGTCGCGTACAACAGCAACATGATCGTGCCGTGCATGGTGAACAACTGGTTGTACTGCTCGTTCGACAGGAACTGCATCCCCGGCACAGCCAACTCGGCGCGCATCAACAACGCCATCAACCCACCGACCAAGAAGAACGCAATCGACGTCGCGATGTACATGATCCCCAACACCTTGGGATCCGTCGTCGTCACCGCCTTGTGAACAAAAGAACCCTTCGGTCCCATCCGCGGCGGAAACGGGCGAGCCGCCTCCAC
>NZ_FZOW01000047.1 GCF_900188125.1 Rhodococcoides kyotonense
GCCTGATCCTTGAGGGATGGTTGCGATGGTGCGTCCGGCGTTCACACACGAAGTTCGGATGACGTTCTGGTCTTTGCGCAGTGCGGGGTCGACGGTGAGGCAGGCCGCGGCAGCGGTCGGTGTCAGTGACGGCACGGGCTGGAACTGGGTGAACGAGCGCGGTGGTGTGCGTCCTCGGGCGACACCACCGCCTTCGGGTCACTACCTGTCGATCATCGAACGCGAGTTCATCTCCGACTATCGCCGCGACGGCTGGACGATGACCGCGATCGCCAAAGCGCTCGGCCGGGCAGTATCGACGATCAGCCGAGAGTTGAAGACCTACACCAACTCTCGCGGCCGGTATCTGCCGGCTTCAGCCGACCGCAAAGCGAAAGCGGCCAAGCTACGCCCCAAAATTTCCAAGCTCGAAGCCAGCCCTCAGCTCCGTCTAGAGGTGCAACGGCGGCTGAAACTGCAGCACTCACCGGAGCAGATCTCCCATACGCTGAAACTCGAGTTTCCCGATCAGCCGGAGATGCATGTGTCCCACGAGACGATCTACCAAGCCCTGTTCGTGCAGACCAAAGGCGGTTTGAACAAGGATCTGGCCAAACATCTGCGGACCGGTCGGCCACGTCGACGTGGCCACAAACGGACCCAGGAGCGGCGCTCACGGATCCCGGACATGGTCAACATCTCCGAGCGACCCGGTGAAGTGGAGGACCGTAAAGTCCCAGGTCATTGGGAGGGTGATCTGATCATCGGTAAAGACGGGAAGTCGGCGATCGGCACGCTCGTCGAACGGACCTCTCGGCTGATCCTGCTGCTGCATCTGCCGCTCGATCACAAGGCACCGACCGTGGCCGATGCGATGGCAGCGAAAATCATGGAATTGCCTGCGGTGCTTCGTCGTTCGATCACCTGGGATCAGGGGCGTGAGATGTCCGAGCATGCGCGGTTCAACGTCGAGACGGGGGTGCAGGTCTACTTCTGTGACCCGCACTCCCCGTGGCAACGAGGCAGCAACGAGAACGCCAACAAACTGCTTCGTCAGTACTTCCCCAAGGGCACCGATCTATCGGTGCACAGCAGCGAGTGGCTCGACGAGGTCGCCGACCGCCTCAACACCCGCCCACGCAAGACACTCGGATGGAAGACTCCTCTGCAGATCTTCACCGATATCGTGGAGGAGTACAACGAGTCGCTCGTTGCGACCACCGATTGAACATGTC
>NZ_FZOW01000011.1 GCF_900188125.1 Rhodococcoides kyotonense
ACACCCACACCCCAAAAGGCATGAGCACCAAAAACATTCGGCACTGACATTCATCGACACACTGTTGAGTTCTCAAAGAACACGCGCACACCATCAGCCTTGAAATCGCAATCTCAGGGCGTCTGGGGCAACCGTTCCAGCCTAACCGATCCGGCTGACCGAGTCAATCGGCCGTTTTGTCGGACCTACCGAAACGACACTACCTGCTTGTCGTATCGGATTTTCAGTGCGAACCCCGTACTACCTCGTTGTCTCCGGCCTCTCGGCTGGAGTCGGTGTCCGTGTCGCTCTGACTTGGATAAAGTTACGCGGCGGAAAACATCACGTCAAATTCCCAGGTCGCTCGGCAACTCAACGGCAAACACCGTGCCCGTGGTGGCGGCTCTGGCGACAGGTGGATACCCACCCCAGAGCTGGAATCACACGTTTGTGACTCGCGCCACCGCGGCCCGCGGTGCTCAGATGATGCGCACGCCTGCAAAGTTGCGCTTGCCGCGTCGCACCACCAACCAACTGCCGTGCAGCAGATCATCACGCGCGGGTGTCCACTCGTCGTCGGCGATCTTCTGGTTGTTGACCGATGCGCCGCCCTCTTTCACCGCACGACGCGCGGCGCCCTTGCTCTCGCACAGTCCGGTGCCGACGAGCAGGTCGATGATCGTCGACGGCTCCCCCGATGCCACGTCGAACACCGACGTCTCGCGCAGCGCAGCAGCCAACGTCGCTTCGTCCAGTTCCTGGAGTTCTGCACGTCCGAACAGCGCTTGGCTTGCAAGCTCGACCGCCCGGGTGTTCTCGGCTCCGTGCACCAGCGTCGTCATCTCTGCAGCCAGACGCTTCTGGGCCTCACGAGCATGGGGTCGTTCTCTGGTCGCCTCGTCGAGTTCGGCGAGTTCGTCCTGGCTCAGGAACGTGAACCACCGGAGGTACTTGACGACGTCTGCGTCGCCTGTGTTCACGAAGTACTGGTACCAGGCGTAGGGGCTCGTCATCTCCGGATCGAGCCACAGGCTTCCGCCGCCGGTCGACTTACCGAACTTCTTGCCGTCCGCCGACGTCACGAGAGGAACCGTCAGAGCATGGACCGACGCCGCGTCCTTACGTCGGTTCAGTTCGACGCCGGCGACGATGTTGCCCCACTGATCGGATCCACCGATCTGGAGAGTGCAGCCGTGCTTACGACGCAACTGCACGTAGTCGTTCGCCTGGAGCAGCATGTAGCTGAATTCCGTGTAGGACATGCCGTCGGCTTCGAGACGTGTCTTGACGGTGTCTCGCGCGAGCATGACGTTCACCGAGAAATGCTTGCCGATGTCACGCAGGAAATCGATGGCGGACAGTTCACCCGTCCACGACAGGTTGTTCTCGACGATTGCGCCCGTGGACGCGTCGCCGAACTCGACGAACCGCTCGAGCTGGCCGCGAATGCGGTCGGCCCATTCCCGGACTGTGTCCGACGAGTTCATCGTGCGTTCCCCGACGTCACGAGGATCTCCGATCAGGCCCGTCGCCCCACCGGCCAGAACGATCGGACGATGTCCGGCACGCTGGAAGCGCTTCAATGCGAGCAGAGGAACGAGGTGACCCGCGTGGAGACTGGGTCCGGTCGGATCGAATCCCGCATACAGGGTGATCGGGCCGTCGGACGTCGCCTTCTTCAGTTCGTCCAGGTCGGTGGACTGTGCGATCAGTCCGCGCCATGTCAGTTCGTCGATGATGTTCTCGCTCACCCATCGATCTTCCCGCATGGATCACCTCGGCCGTCCCCTAGGGCCGTCGCTCAGTCACCCGGCACCGCACGGGGACTGCGACGGTAGCTCGACACAGCGCGCGAACTCGGGTCCCAGAACCGCCACGCCCTGTCGGCGCCCGTACTGACTCCGACGCGAGGGCCGGCCTCGACATCCGCGATGCACCGTGCGTCGGCATTCTTCGTCAGCGTTACCGCTGACGTCGGGTCGAGTAGATCGATACCGTTGTCTCCCAATGCGATTGCCAACGTCGCACCGAAATTTCCGGGGCCGCTCGCCAGCCGCAGCTCGCTCGCACGCGGGCCGCGTCGTGCATGTGCGACGCCTTGGCCGCCGGTCACCACCCCAGCCCGCAGCAAGACTGCGCCTGCTTCCCCGTCGGGACCGCACGTGACGTTCATGCACAGATGCATCCCGTAGCTCAGGTAGACGTACAACCGGCCTGCCTCGCCGAACATGACGGAATTGCGCGGGGTCGGGCCACGATACGAATGAGCGGCCGGGTCAGGCCACGGTCCTCCTTCAGGGCCGCCGTAGGCCTCGACTTCCACGATCTCGACACAGACGCCGTTGGCTGTGACCGATGCGCCGAGCAACGCACGCGCTGCGTCGATCGGATGTCCTGTCAGAGCGGCGATATCCACGGGGACCCATCTTGCCGCCTGTTGACCCAGCAGTCGGACCGGGTCGATAATTCATCGGTGGATGAAATCATCGATCGGTGAAATTCGGGAGGTCGTCATGGGGAATCTCGTCGAACCCGCAGTCGTCGTCGACACGCTGACCGTGTGTCGAGGCAAACGGACAGTTCTCCACGGCATCGATCTGACGATCCCGCGCGGCTCCATCACCGGTCTGCTCGGGCCGTCGGGCTGCGGAAAAACCACCTTGATGAGGTCCATCGTCGGCACACAGATCGTGACGGGGGGCAGCGTTTCGGTTCTTGGATCACCTGCAGGGGCCAAAAGCCTGAGGTCGAGGGTCGGCTACGTCACCCAAGCCCCGAGTGTCTACAGAGATTTGACCGTCCGCGACAACATCGCGTACTTCGCAGCCATGTACGGCCGCGGAGGCTCTGCCGTCGACTCCGCGATCGACTCGGTCGGGCTGGCAGATCACGCGTCGTCGCTCACGGCTGACCTGTCGGGCGGTGAACTCGGGCGGGTATCTCTCGCGAGCGCCCTTGTCGCCGAACCGGAGTTGCTGATCCTCGACGAACCGACCGTCGGACTCGACCCGGTCCTGCGGTTCGAACTGTGGGAACGATTCGCCCAGATCGCGGCCGCGGGCACGACGATTCTCGTGTCGAGCCACGTCATGGACGAGGCCGAACATTGCGACACGCTGATTCTGATGCGCGACGGCGTCGTACTCGCCCGTCTCACACCGGACGAACTGCTGGACAGGACGGGTGAATCCACGCTCGAACATGCGTTTCTGTCTCTCGTCCGGTCGACCGAGAAGATGGAGAAGACGTCATGACCATGCAGATCTACGGTGCAGGCACGGGACGAATCCTGCGACAGTTGCGTTCCGATCACCGAACCGTCGCGATGATCCTGCTCGTACCGTCGCTGCTGATGGCACTTCTGTATTTCCTGTACGACGACGTCCCGACACAGCCCGGCACGCAGCCTCTGTTCGATCGCATCGCGATCGCCATGCTCGGCATTCTGCCGTTCGTCGTCATGTTCCTCATCACGTCGATCGCGATGCAGCGCGAGCGAAGCACGGGAACGTTGGAGCGGCTGCTGACCACTCCGATGTCCAAGTTGGACCTGTTGGCGAGCTACGCGACTGCCTTCTCGGTGGCTGCGGTGCTGCAGGCACTACTGGCATGCGCCGTCTCGTTCGGACTCCTCGGCTTGACGACGTCCGGCCCGATGGCGTGGGTCTTGCTGATCGCAGTCCTGAACGCGATTCTCGGAGTGGCACTCGGCCTGTTGTGCAGCGCGTTCGCGCGTACCGAGTTCCAAGCGGTGCAGTTCATGCCGGTCGTCGTGGTTCCGCAGCTGTTCCTGTGCGGACTACTGCTTCCGCGCGAACAGATGCCGGATTGGCTGCATGCGATCAGCAACGTGCTACCGCTCAGCTACGCAGTCGACGCACTACAGGAAATATCGGCGAACCCCACGTTCACCGGGCGCATGGGCGTCGACATCGCAGTGGTGGCAGGCTTCACCGTCGTCGCACTGTGCGCAGGCGCCGCGACACTGCGTCGGCGAACACCGTGACGAAGGCCCCTGCGACGACCCGAACCGGTCGGCGCCCTGGTCGATCGGGTACCAAGGACGCCATCCTCGCCGTCGCTCGTACCCGATTCGCGGAGGCAGGATTCGATGCGACGTCGATTCGCGCGATCGCATCGGATGCTGGAGTGGACGCCGCTCTCGTGCACCACTATTTCGGAACCAAGAGGGACCTGTTCGTCGCGGCCGTGGCGCTGCCGGTCGACCCGGCGACGGTGTTGGAACCGATACGCACCGCAGATACGAGCGATCTCGGTCGGACGCTGGTGAGCACGATCCTCGGTGTCTGGGACTCGGACCACGGCGAGGCGGTCGTCGCTGCGTTCCGCTCGATGATCGCCAGCGGCGACACGAGTCTGATCAGCACCTTTCTGATGCAGATAGCGTTGCGCGACACCGCGGCTCGCGTCGACATGCCCGAGGGTTCGGGGCTCGAACGTGTCAACCTCGTTGCATCACAGATGACCGGGCTGTTGCTGACCCGACACATCCTGAAGCTCGAGCCGATCGCCTCGATGCCGGCCGACCGTCTTGTAGCCTCGGTGGCGCCGACGCTTCAGCGCTATCTGACGGGGCCGCTGCCCAGCTGAGAAGACTGTCAGGCCGACTGTGCGCGACCCAGAATCGATTCGTGCTCGACGTCGTCGACGTCTCGCGCTTCGTCGACGAGCAGGACGGGAATGCCGTTCTCGATCGGGTATGCCCGACGCAACCGCGGGTTGTAGAGCAACTCGTCCTCCACCAGAAGGAGCGGGCCCTTGTCGACCGGGCACGCAAGAATGCCGAGAAGGTTCTGATCGATCGCCACTGAAGTCCTTTTCTCGCAAGTTCTCGACTTCTTCGACGTGAGAAGTCCGTCTGCTCAACCTACCCAACCCACCGCACGCGGCTCGGGCGCTATCTGTCCGACGCCTCGGCGGTCCTCGTGAATCGGTCCGCGACGACCGCTTTGGTCAACCGTCGGTACGAACTCTGATCGGCGTCGTAGAACCATGTCTTCGCGCTGGGTGTCGGCAAACCGAGTTGCTGCAGCTCGGAGGCGCGAGGACGGTATGCCCGGCCCAGAGGAATGCCGTCGACGACATGTACGACGTCGGGTCGCTGGGCGGGAAGCAGCACGGCCATCGCGTCGGTGATCGTTCGGGCCGCCAACGACCCGTGCGCTCGCACGGACAGTGCGCACACCGCGATCTCGTCGACGCCATGATCCAGGCGTCGAGCCTGCCCGGCAGTCGCCCCATCCGCCTCGATGCCGTACACGACGACCGATTCGACGTCGTCCACCTCGCCGAAGGCATCGATGATCGGTTGGGTGTACACCGGCCCACGTGCGGCCTTGACGACAGTGTCCTTGCGGTCGACCAGCCAGTAGTCTCCGTCCGCATCCCGTCGGAAGAGATTCTCCGTCGGAACCCAGGAGTCCCCTGGTTCGAAGACACCGCGCATGAGCGGACTGGTGACCTCGCCCTCACTGCCCGGGCGTCCGAGGAGCAATCCGATCTCGTCGTCGCGGCACATCCGCACGAAACCGTTCTCGTCCTCCTCCAGACGGCCCGACAGCGGGTCGTATGCGGCGAGCGCGACGCGAGCACTGCCCGGCAGAGGCCTGCCCTTCGACCCGATCTTGGTGCCGGCGACGTTCGCGAGAATGACGTCGTTCTCGGTGGACGCGTAGAACTCGAGAACGCGTGCCGGCGAGAACCGTTCGAGGGTTCGCTTCCAAAGCCCGACGGGCATCCCGGAACCGATGAACAATCGCACCGGATGATTGAGGTCGAGTTCGAGGTTCTCGTCGTCGAGGATTCCCTGCATCATCGCCCACGTGTAGCTGATCACGGTCACGCCGTACCGCGCGACCTCGCTCGCGAAACGCGTCGAATCGAGGCCACGCGACAACGCGATTCGCGAACCACCGGCAAGGGCTCCCCCGACACTGACCAGCAATCCAGCGGAGTGATGAAGCGGCGCAAGGCAATACACGGTATCGCCGGCGCCGAGTGCGGCAGCCGTCGCCGTTCCGTACGCGGACAACGCCCATCGGTGATTGGTGATGAAACGCGGCTCCAGTCCTCGGTCCGTCGCGGTGAACAGAACGACGGCCAGCTCGCGGGCGCGTCCTGGATCCGGTTCGAACCACGCGGGCAACCGCACGGAATCCGGATCGATCGCTTCGAGGTCGGTGACGTCGGCGCCGTCGGGCACATCGAGTTCACGCACGTCACCACCACCCAGCACGAGCACGTTCGCAGCGAGAAGTGTTGCAGACTGCAGGTTTTCGGGGTCCGCGATGACTGTGTCGACGTCGACGGCCCGCAACGCACTGTCCAAGTCCCCACCGGGCGGCAGGAGAACGGCGACCGCCCCGATACGCGACAGAGCCGCGACCGCCGCCAAGGCACTCGGCCGCGTCTCCATCAGAACACCGACGCGCGCCGACGGACGAACGCCCGACACGATCAAGCCGCGCACGACATTGTCGATACGCACGTTGACAGCCTGGTAGGTGTGCACGCGGTCGTCGAACAGGAAACATTCGCCTGCAGGCGACCGGCGGCCCTGCTCGGCGAGCAGCCGACCGAGAGACACCGTCGAATGCGGCTGCATCTGACCGAGTCTCGCCAATCGGGGCAGAGTGCGGACTGCTTCGGTCGAGATCTCCCGCGTGCCACGTACGGCGCCGGTTGCCGCTGCCGCCAAGCCTTTTCCGACGCCGACGCCCACCTCCGCAATCGATGCCGCAGTGTGGATCAACCGATTGCTCACGGAGACACCGCTTTCGGTGTCCGGATGCTCGTCGTACCGCATTTCGTGCGCGGCCTCGGGTTGTTCACCGAGCCCTTCACGCCACCGAATCCACTCCCCCGTCGTCGGCCAGGTCTGCGACGCGGCCGTACTCCCCACCACGAGGCCGAAATGCCCCGCACGCAACGTCGATTCGTAGATCTCGGCACGAGGGGCTGCGCGCTTGATACCGCGAACGGCCAGAGGCTGGCCGATGTCGTCGACCTCGCCGACGAATGCCAGCACCGGCACGGTCAGATTCGACAGCGTCAGGAGTCGGTCCTTGATGACGAATCCACCGGTCATCATCCGGTTGTGCACGACGAACTGCTTGAGCAGTTCCGCGACCGCCGGACCGGACCAGGCGACCCAGCCGTCGAGCGCAAGGAACCGGCGCTGCGGCTCCCGAGGGAGCAGCGCCTCTCTGTCGTGAAGTTGCCTCAGGAAATCGAGGCGCGAACGCACCGTCTTCGCCGGGTCCAACAGCTGGAATCCGGTGCGTGCCATCCACCCCGACACGGCGAGCCTCGTGAACACGTGATCGGCCAGGAATTCGGCGCCCCGGGTGGCGACGCCTGCCGGAATCCCCAACGGCAGCGCCGCGAGAGTATCGACGGGTGCGCCGAACGTGATGAGACTGGCCAGGTTCTTACCGCCCCGATACGCCGCGGCCTGATAGCAGAACATGCCGCCCTGCGAGTAGCCACCGAGATGGACGTCGCGGCCCGTGAGCTCGTACACCTTGTCCACGACTTCGCTGATCGCGACGACGTGATCGGCCAGTGTCCTACTCCAGCCGCCCTCCTCGGTGTCCGGAGAACCGAAGTCGACGACCCAGGGATCGAGACCCATGCTGTGCAGGATGCCCGCCGCGCCTTGCTCGGTGGTGACGTCGTAGACGTCGGCGGACACCATCATCGGTGGAACGAGAACTACCGGCGGCCTCGACTCGTGCTCGGCGTCGTCGGGAAAATAGCGTCGAAGTCGGTACATCGCGTCACGATCGACGACCTTGAACGGAGACGGATCGACTTCGGTCTCGAGGCCACCGAGCCGGATGACCTCGAGACCGTTCTGTGCAGTGGCGATCGCTCGCCGCAACGGCTCACGAAACGCATCTGCATTCAGTCCCACCACAACAAACTCCTGCGTTCGACTCGGCTACCCGACCGCCCCACCTTAAGTAACTCGAAGCTTCTCACACGCACCGTCGCGAAATCCGGCGTGCGTGACTTTTTGTGCCTCAGTCCGTGACGAGTACGGTCCCGGCCCATGCCCGAAGGCCCTCGGCCGTCGCCCGGACGCCACCCAGTTGTGACGCCACCTGCACCGCCGCGGTGCCGCCGCGAGAATCACGCGACGAGATCGAACCTTCGACCGTCAGGACCTCCCGCACTGCCGGAGTGAGCGAGGCGTCGATCGATGCCAGCTCCTCGTCGGTCAGCTCGTCGAGTCCGACGCCGCGGGCCTCCGCCACACGAACGCACGCGCCGGCCGCCTCGTGTGCGACTCGGAACGGGGTGCCCTGTCGAACCATCCACTCGGCGATGTCGGTCGCCAACGTGTAACCCGCAGGCGCCAATTCGGCCATCCGATCGACGTGGAACGTCAGCGTCGACACCAGGCCTGCCAGAGCCGGCAGCAACAATTCCAGCTGCGCGACCGAATCGAAGACCGGTTCCTTGTCCTCTTGCAGATCGCGGTTGTACGCCAGCGGCTGCGCCTTCAGAGTCGCGAGCAGACCGGTCACGTTGCCGATGAGTCGACCCGTCTTGCCGCGCGTGAGCTCCGCGACGTCGGGATTCTTCTTCTGCGGCATGATCGAGCTTCCCGTCGACCACGCGTCGGCAAGCGTGACGTAGCCGTACTCGGGCGTGCTCCACGACACGACTTCCTCGGCCAGACGCGACAGATCGACAGCTGTCATCGCCAACACGAACGCCGCCTCGGCGGCGAAGTCACGTGAGGACGTCGCGTCGATCGAATTCTCGGCGGAAGAATCGAATCCGAGTTCTGCGGCGATCTGCTCCGGATTCAGTCCGAGCGATGAGCCTGCCAGGGCGCCGGAACCGTACGGGGACACCGCAGCTCGCTTGTCGAAGTCCTGGAATCGCTGCACGTCACGCAGTAGCGGATGAGTATGCGCGAGAAGGTGATGCGCGAGCAGCACTGGTTGTGCGGCCTGCGAGTGCGTCTTGCCCGGCATGACGGCGCTGGGATGCGACGCTGCCTGGATGGCCAACGCGTCGACGACGTCGAGCACACCGGCCGACACACGTCGTACGGCGTCGCGCAACCACATTCGGAACAACGTGGCCACCTGATCGTTCCGCGAACGGCCGGCACGAAGGCGTCCGCCGACTTCCGATCCGACGCGATCGATCAGCCCGCGTTCGAGCGCACCGTGCACGTCCTCGTCGGACTCCGCCGCCACGAAAGCACCCGACGCGACGTCGTCGGCAAGGCGTCGAAGGCCGTCGAGCATGGTCTCGAGGTCCTCGGCGGTCAGAAGGCCCGCGCCGTGCAGAACCCGCGCATGCGCCATGGACGCGCGAATGTCGTAGGGCGCCAACACCCAGTCGAAATGCGTCGACTTGCTCAGGGCCGCCATGGCCTCCGCGGGGCCGGACGCGAAGCGCCCGCCCCACAGAGAGCCGTGGTTGGTTTTCTGGCTCACAAGCCCAGGTCCCGCTTGGCTGCAATCTTGGAAGAGAGGCCGTGCAGCTGCACGAAGCCTTTGGCCGACGACTGGTCGAACGTGTCGCCCTCGTCGTACGTCGCGAGGTTGAAGTCGTACAGCGACTCGCCGCTGCGACGACCGTTGACGTTGATCGTGCCCGCATGCAGCGTCAGGCGGATTTCGCCGGACACGTGCTCCTGGGTGTGGGTGTTGAAGGTGTCGAGCGCACCCTTGAGCGGGGAGTACCAGAGGCCGTCGTACACCAGCTCGGCCCACTTCTGGTCCGTGTGGCGCTTGTAGCGACCGAGCTCGCGCTCGAGCGTGACGTGCTCCAGTTCCTCGTGCGCACGAATCAGCACCATCGCACCCGGAGCCTCGTAGATCTCGCGGCTCTTGATTCCGACGAGCCGATCCTCGACGACGTCGAGACGTCCGACGCCCTGGGCACCGGCACGGGTGTTGAGCTCCTGGATGGCCTCGAGAACCGACACCGGACGACCGTCGATGCTGACGGGGCGACCCTTGTCGAAGCCGATGATGAGCTCGTCGGGAGCGGTCCAGTTCGCCGTCGGATCCTGGGTGTAGTCGTACACGTCCTTGGTCGGAGCGTTCCACAGATCCTCGAGGAACCCGGTCTCGACAGCGCGACCCCACACGTTCTGGTCGATCGAGAAGGGCGACTTCTTGCTGACGTTGATCGGGATCTTGTTCTCTTCGGCGAACGCGATGGCCTTCTCACGGGTCCACGCGTAATCGCGGACGGGAGCCAGGACGTCGAGTTCGGGCGCGAGGGTGTTGAAGCCGACCTCGAAGCGAACCTGGTCGTTGCCCTTGCCCGTGCAGCCGTGTGCGACGACGGTTCCGCCGTGCGAGCGGGCCGCGTCGACGAGGTGCTTGACGATCAGCGGACGGCTGATGGCCGAGACCAGCGGGTAGCGGTCCATGTAAAGAGCGTTGTTCTGGATGGTCGGCAGGCAGTACTCGTCGGCGAATTCGTCACGAGCATCGACGACGACGGCTTCGACGGCGCCACAATCGATCGCGCGCTGACGCACGACCTCCATGTCCTCGCCACCCTGTCCGAGGTCGATGGCAACGGCGACGACCTCTTTGCCGGTCTCCTTGCCGATCCAGCTGATGGCGACGGAGGTGTCCAATCCCCCCGAGTAGGCGAGAATGACGCGTTCGGCCATGGTGTGTGCGCTCCTTAATAGCTTCTGTGTTTGTCTGTGTGTCGAACCCTCCGCGTGGACTACTTCTCCGCGCGTCGGGCCAGTCTTTCGATCTTGTCCGCGAGCTCGCTGCCGGTCGTGGGCTCACGAGCGATCATGAAGATGGTGTCATCCCCGGCGATGGTGCCGACAACCTCCCTCAGCGATGCGCGGTCGAGCGCACTCGCGAGATAGTGCGCCGCGCCAGGAGGCGTGCGCAGAACGGCTTGATTTCCACTGGAATCGGTCGATACCAGCAACTCACCGAGCAGCCGGGTCAAGCGATCGGTTCCGCCCGAGACGCCCCTGACCGGACTGCCGTCCTCGGGCACCACGTAGACGCCGACCCCACCGTCCGCGGCACGCAGTTTCACCGCGCCGAGCTCGTCGAGATCACGCGACAGCGTGGCCTGGGTGACGTCGATGCCTTCGGCTGCGAGCAGTGACGCGAGTTCCGGCTGACTGCGAACCTGATTCGTCGCCAGCAGCGTGACGATGCGCGCCTGCCGACCCGCCCTGGTCGATGCCGTCAACGGCACCGACGACACCTCCTCGCTCACGGTCGTCGCGCCTGCTCGAGCAGCCACACCAACAGTGCCTTCTGCGCGTGCAGACGGTTCTCGGCCTCGTCGAGCACGACGCTCTGCGGGCCGTCGAGCACCTCGTCGGTGATCTCCTCGCCGCGGTGCGCCGGCAGGCAGTGCAGCACGATCGCATCCGCTTTCGCCTTCGACAGCAGATCGGTGTCGATGCGGTACGGCCGGAACGGCGCAACCCGGTCGAGACCGTCGTTCTCCTGCCCCATCGACGTCCACGTGTCGGTGACGAGAGCGTCCGCGCCCGCAGCCGCCTCATGCGGGTCCTCGGTGATCGTGATGGTCGCGCCGGTCTCCTCGGCGCGGGCCTTCGCCGCGTCCAGAACGAAATCCAGGGGCGCGAACTCCTTGGGCGCCGCGATGGTCACGTTGATGCCTGCAGTGACGCCGCCCAGCAACAGCGAGTGCGCCATGTTGTTGGCACCGTCACCGAAATAGGCAAGCTCCAACCCCTTCAGGTTGCCCTTCTGCTCGACGAGTGTCTGCAGATCGGCGAGTACCTGGCACGGGTGGAACTCGTTGGACAGAGCGTTGACGATCGGGACGGTCGTGCCGGTTGCCATCTGCTCGAGGCGCTTCTGCCCGAACGTGCGCCACACGATCGCGTCGACGTAACGCGAGAGCACACGTCCGGTGTCCTGCAACGTCTCCTCTCGTCCCAGCTGCGTGCTCTGGCCGTCGACGACGACCGCGTGGCCACCCAATTGCGCGATACCGATCTCGAACGAGAAGCGCGTACGCGTCGAGTTCTTCTCGAAGATGACTCCGACACCCTTCGGACCTTCGAGAGGCCGCTTCGAGAAGGGGGCACGTTTGAGTTCGGCTGCGAGAGCAAGGACCTCGGCCTGTTGCTGCGGGCTCAGGTCGTCGTCGCGCAGGAAGTGTACGAGCGCCATCGGGCTACTCCGTTTCGTCGGCTGTGTCGAGAATGGCTGGCAATGCTGCGACGAACGACGCCGCCTGCTCCTCGGTGAGGACGAGCGGCGGGGCTATGCGTAGAACGTCAGGCTGTGCGGCATTGATCAAGAAACCGGAATCACGTGCTGCGGCTTCGGCTTTGGCGGCGATGGCCTTGGTGAGGACGACACCGAGCAGAAGACCGGATCCGCGAACGTGATCCACGAGTGGGTGATCGAGTTCTTCGATCGAGTGTGTGATGACCTTGCCGAGACGGTCGGCGTGGGAGATCAAGTCGTCGTCGGCCAGAGTCTTCAGGACCGCGAGCGCAGCGGACGCGCACACAGGGTTCCCGCCGAACGTGGTTCCGTGCTTGCCCGGATGCAGCAGCTTTCCGGCCTCGCCGATGCCGATGCACGCTCCGATCGGCAGTCCGCCGCCGAGCCCTTTCGCGAGGGTGATGACGTCGGGGACGATGCCCACTGCCTGATGGGCGTAGAACCATCCGGTGCGGCCGATTCCCGTCTGCACCTCGTCGAGGATCAGCAGGGCACCGTGGCGCGCAGTGATCTCCCTGGCTGCGAGGAGGTAGCCCTCGGGCGGGACCACAACACCGCCCTCACCCATGATCGGTTCGAGGAACACCGCGGCCGTGTCCTCGTCGACCGCCGCTTCGAGTGCTGCGACGTCTCCGTACGGCACGTGCTGCACACCGGCGGGCATCGGCTCGAACGGTGCGCGCTTGTCCTCCTGGCCCGTGAGTGCCAACGCACCCATCGTCCGACCGTGGAACGCCTTCTGCGCAGCGATGATCTTCGGCCGACCCGTCAAGCGCGCGATCTTGAACGCAGCCTCGTTGGCTTCGGTCCCCGAGTTGCACAGGAAGACTCGACCGTGCGTGCCCGCACCGAGGTGGGACAGCAACTGCTCTGCGAGCGCGATCCCGGGTTCGGTCGCGTAGAGATTCGACGTGTGCCCGAGCGTCGACAGCTGGGTCGTCACGGCATCGACGACGGCGGGATGCGCGTGCCCGAGAATGTTGACGGCAATGCCGGCCAACAGGTCGAGGTAGTCCTTGCCGTCCGCATCGGTGACGACGGCTCCTTCACCGCGCACCAGCGCCACTCGGGGAACACCGTAGTTGTCCATCAGCGAGTTGGACCAGCGGGCCTGGAGGTCCGAAGTGGTATTCATGAAAGGCCTCCCTTGTCGATGTTCCGAGTGTCGGTGTGCTGAGTGTCGGTGTTCTGGGCGGATACCATCGTGCCGATTCCCTCGCCGGTGAACAGTTCGACGAGTACAGAATGCGGAACGCGGCCGTCGATCACGTGCGCGGACGGTACTCCGCCCAGCACGGCACGCAAGCACGCTTCCATCTTGGGCACCATGCCCGCGTCGAGCGACGGCAGCAGCGCGGCCAACGCGTCGGGATCGATCTCCGACGTGAGCGAACTTCGGTCCGGCCAGTTGGTGTACAGGCCTTCGACATCGGTGAGGACGACGAGTTTCTCCGCCCCGATCGCCTCGGCCAGTGCGGCCGCAGCAGTGTCTGCGTTGATGTTGTGTACGACGCCGTCGGCATCCGGCGCGATGGTCGAGACCACCGGAATACGTCCTGCCGCAATGAGATCGAGCACCGCGTCGGGATTGACCGACGTGACGTCGCCGACGAGACCGATGTCGGTCAGCGCGCCGTCGACCATGACCTCGCGCTTCGACGCGGTGAACAGGTGCGCGTCCTCGCCCGAGATTCCGACGGCGTACGGGCCGTGGCTGTTGATCAGGCCCACCAGTTCTCGACCCACCTGACCGAACAGGACCATGCGGACGACGTCCATGACCTCCGGCGTCGTGACGCGGAATCCGCCCCGGAATTCGCCCGTCATCCCGAGCCTCGACAGCATCGCGGTGATCTGCGGGCCTCCCCCGTGTACGACCACCGGATGAATTCCCGTGGTACGCAAGAAGACCATGTCCTCGGCGAACGCGCGCTTCAGGTCGTCGTCGACCATGGCGTTGCCGCCGTACTTGACGACGACGATCTTGCCGTGGAACTTCTGCAGCCACGGCAGGGCCCCGGCGAGCGTGTGCGCCTTCTGCGACGCCGACAATTCGGTGGCGGTCACGACGAATATGCCGAATTCTCTTCGACGTACGCGTGCGACAGGTCCGTCGTCCTGATGGACACGGACTGCTCGCCGAGCCCGAGGTCGATGGTGACCTCGATGTCCTCGCCGGACAGATCGACCTCCCTCGCGCCGGGAGCACCGACGCCGTCGACGCACACCGGATTTCCGTTGAACGACACGGCGATCAGATCCGGGTTCAACTCGATCGGCGCGATACCGATCGCTGCGAGAACGCGACCCCAGTTGGGGTCCGACCCGAACAACGCAGTCTTGACGAGACTGTCTCGGGCGACGGTACGCGCGCCGATCAACGCGTCGTCCTCGGAAGCCGCACCGGACACCGTGATCTTGACCCGCTTGGTGACACCTTCGGCGTCGGCCATCATCTGGTCGGCGAGGTCGTCGCACACCGCCAGAACGGCTGCGTTCAGATCTGCCTGACTCGGCGTGACGCCACTGGCGCCCGAGGACAGCAGCAGCACAGTGTCGTTGGTCGACGTGGCGCCGTCGACGTCGAGCCGGTCGTACGACAACCGCGTCGCGGTGCGCAGGGCTTCGTCGAGCTGCTCGGCAGTCGCAACCGCATCGGTGGTGACGACACTGAGCATCGTCGCGAGCGACGGGGCGAGCATGCCTGCGCCCTTGGCCATTCCGCCGACGTTCCATTTGTCCGCGTGGTGGAAGGCGGCCTGTTTCGGAACGGTATCGGTGGTCATGATGGCGTACGCCGCATCGGTACCGCCGGAGATGCCTCCCGCGAGTTCGTGCACGACCTCGGTGACGCCCGGGACCAGCTTGTCCATCGGCAGCCGGTCACCGATCAAGCCCGTCGAACACACGGCGACTTCGATGGCACCGGTCTCGGTACCCCAATTGCTCAGTGCGCCTGCGACTTCCTCTGCCGTGCGGTGCGCATCCTGGAATCCGGGTGCACCCGTGCATGCGTTGGCACCGCCGGAATTCAGCACCACTGCGCGGAGCTTTCCGGTGCTCAGAACCTGCTGCGACCACAGCACCGGCGCAGCCTTCACCTTGTTTCTCGTGAACACGCCGGCGGCCGTGGTGTCGGGTCCTTCGTTGAACACCAATGCCAGGTCCGGCTTGCCACTCGCCTTGATTCCGGCTGCGATGCCCGCGCCACGGAACCCGGCGGGCGCAGTGACGCCCTGACTACGAACAAGCTTGCCCGACACCAGGTTTGCCTCGGTGGCGCTGCTCACGGTGCGACTCCTACTGTCGAGAGACCATCGGTCTCGGGGATGCCCAAGGCAAGATTCATCGATTGGATTGCGGCGCCCGCAGTTCCCTTGGTCAGATTGTCGATCGCGGCGACGACCACGAGCAGACCCGCGTCGGCGTCGACGGACACGCTGATCTGGACTGCGTTGGACCCGATCACCGCACCGGTCTGCGGCAGACGGCCCGGTCCGAGCACGTGCACGAACGGTTCTGCCGCATAAGCTTTTTCGTAGACCTCGAGGGCTTGCTCCTGCGTCGCGGTCGTCCGGGCAGTGCACGTGGCGAGAATGCCGCGCGGCATCGGCGCAAGGACCGGAGTGAACGACACCGTGACCGGCTCCGGCGACAGCGCCGACAGGTTCTGCACGATCTCGGGAGTGTGCCGGTGAGCGCCCGCCACAGCGTACGCCCGCACCGAACCCATGATCTCCGAGCCCAACAGGTCCGCCTTCGGCGCACGACCCGCACCGGACGCGCCACTGACCGCGACGACGTTGACCCTCGGCTCGACGATGCCTGCCGCGACGGCCGGAGCCAATGCGAGCGAGGACACCGTCGGATAGCAACCCGGAACGGCGATCCGCGTCGCACCGACCAGCTTGTCCCGATGACCGGGCAGCTCGGGCAGACCGTACGGCCAGGTGCCCGCATGAGCGGACTTGTAGTACTTCTCCCACGCGGCCGCGTCGGACAGTCGGAAGTCGGCACCGCAGTCGATGATGACGACCGACTCCGGCAGTTGCTTCGCGATTTCGCCCGACTTGCCGTGCGGCAATCCGAGGAAGACCACGTCGTGCCCGGAGAGCTCGTCGATGGTGGTTTCCGTGAGCACTCGGTCGGCGAGTGGCAACAGGTGCGGGTGGAACTCACCAAGGGCGGACCCGGCGTTGCCGCCTGCTGTGAGCGAACCGATCACCAGGCGGCCCGACGCCACCCCCGGATGGCCGAGCAGCAGGCGCAGAATCTCGCCACCCGCGTATCCACTGGCCCCCGCGACGGCGATCCGCAGCGGAGAGGTCTCCACGTCATCATTCCGAGCGTTCATACGATGATTATGCATCACCATGCAAGCTCATTCATGAGCGGGGTCGGGAGTAACCCATGTGCACGAAAATACATAGCCCGCTATGGATTTTCGTGCACGTGCTCCGAAGGAGCCTTCATCGACCGCCTGATCTCGTCGAGCTTCTTCCGGCCCGCCGCCTCACGGTCGTTCCACTGCTCGTCGAGCGTGCGCCCGGCCGGGCTGCTGTGGTCGAGCTCCTCGGCGCCGATCGCTGTGGCCGACCTTCCCTCCACCTTGTCGCGAACCGAATCCCACGTCGGCACACCCTGGTCGGTGTAGCCGGTCGGCGATTCGTGATTGGAGAAGCCTGCGCTGACGCCGCCGCCGATCGCACCGTCGATGGCGCTGTCGTCGACGAGTTCTGCGTCGACGATGCCCTCCCGCGGCACCTGAGTCGGCGTTCCGCCGAGCGGTGAATACCCCGGTGGATCGCCCAGGGGTTGGTCGATCCTCGGCTTCGTCACGTGCGGAACGTCGACGTCGGGAATCTCGCCGGGCGGCACCGTTGTCGGATCCTCGGCACCTGCCGTGTCGAGGTCCGCCAACAGCGCCGACGCAGTCGCATGCAGTGGCGCGAGAGCTGGGCGGCCCGACACTGCGGCCAGAACCTCCCGCAACACCGCAAGATCGGTTCGATCGCCTGTGCTGTGAGTGCTCATGAGTCCACGGTACGTGGAGAGACCCCGTTCAGCGGCGGAGTTCTGCCCCGACCGCCTGCGACGCGGCCGCAACAGCTGCGTCACGTGCTTCGGTCGCCTGCGCCTCGGTCAGGGTGCCATCCGACCCACGGAACACGAGCGCGAAGGCCAGCGACTTGCGGTTCTCCCCCACCTGCTCGCCTTCGAAGACGTCGAACAGGCGCAGGCTCTCGAGCAAGTCACCGGCACCTCCCTTCAACGCAGCCTCGACCTCTGCCGCGGGAACGGACTTGTCGACGACGACCGCAACATCCTGGAGGACAGCAGGAAACGGCGACACGATGGGCGCAGGCAGTGACTCGACGATCGGAAGTGCATCGAGATTCAGCTCGACGGCACAGGTACGCGCAGGCAATTCCGCCCGTTCGAGCACGGCCGGATGCAGCTCACCGGCATGCCCGACGACGACACCGTCGACGAGCAACTCCGCGCAGCGTCCCGGATGCCACGGCAGATACTGCGCAGCACGGAATTCGATCTCGACACCCGCAGCGGCCGCGATCGTGCGGGCTGCGGCAAAGGCGTCGGACGCCTCTGCTGCACGTCCCGGTCCCCACGGTCCGGACGGCTCACGGTGTCCACTGAGTACGACACCCACATGAACCGGCTGGTTCGGCAGCGAACCACGCAAGCGCGCGATGTCTTCGTCCGACGGACGCTCGTGCACGGCGAGTGCGTCGACGGCGACCGTTCCGTCGTGCGGCAGCACGACCTGAGCGATGCCGAACAACGACAGGTCACGCTGTCCACGGGCAACGTTGCGCGCGAGAATCTCGAACAACCCCGGCAATACCGTCGTCGCGAGGTCGGGGCGGTCGGCCTCCAACGGGTTGAGCACCGACGTCGTCCGTCGGCGCGTGTCGTCCTCCGGCAGCCCCCAGGTGTCGAACACACCCGTGGGCAGGAAGACCGTCGGCAGGACCTCGACATACCCCGCGAACGCAAGGGACTTGCCGACAGCTCGCTTCCTCTTCTGCGTCGCGGTGAGCCCGCGACCGGCAGGTGCAGTAGGCAGCACGGACGGGATCTTCTCCAGCCCTTCCAGCCTGAGAACCTCTTCGACGAGGTCCGCCGGCTGCTGTAGATCCGGACGCCACGTCGGCGGCGTCACGACGAGTTCGCCGTGGCCGCTGTCGCTGACGCCGACCTCGACGTCGCATCCGATCTGGGTCAGGCGGCGCGCTGCCACGCCGTTGGGGTATGTGACACCCGCGACGCGATCCGGAAGATCGATGTCGATGCGCACCGCGGGGAAGCTGTTCGCCGAACCGATGTCCGTCAGCACGGGCTCGATGCGTCCGCCGGCGATGTCCACCAGAAGCTGAGCGGCGCGATCCAGCGCAGCCACGGGCAGCGCGGAGTCGACGGTCCGCTCGAAACGCTTGCTCGCCTCACTCGACAGTTTGTGACGACGCCCGGTGCGGAACACGGCCAGCGGATCGAATGTCGCGGCCTCGAGAATCACGTCGACGGTGTCGTCTCCCACTTCGGTCGACGCTCCACCCATGACGCCCGCCAGCGAGATGGCGCCGGAACCGTCGGCGATGACGACGTCCTCGGCGTCGAGAGTCCGTTCGACGTCGTCGAGCGTCGTCAGCTTCTCCCCTGCTTTCGCGCGGCGCACGACGATGTCGCCTGTCAACTTCGCCGCGTCGAATGCGTGCAGCGGCTGGCCGAGTTCGTGCAGTACGTAGTTGGTGACGTCGACCGCAGCCGAGATAGGCCGAATCCCGGCAAGGAGCAGGCGGCGTTGCAGCCACCACGGAGTGATCGCCTTCGGGTCGATGCCGCTGACCTTGCGCAGTGCGAACCGTGACGCGCCCGACTCCTCGTCGACCGTCGTCGGCCAGGTGTCACCCTCGTTGTTCTGAACCGGATGTACAGCCGGGTCGGCGAATTCGAGGTCGAAGCTGCTCGCAAGCTCACGAGCGAGCCCTCGCACCGAGAACGCATATCCACGGTCCGGCGTCACGTTCAACTCGATCACCGAATCGTCCAACCCGAGAACGGCTTTCGCGTCGTCGCCAGGAGCGGCGGTGCCTTCCGGAAGTACGAGGATGCCCGACGAGTCTCGGCCGAGGCCGAGTTCGGCCGTCGAGCAGATCATTCCGTTCGAGTTCTGGCCGTACGTCTTGCGCGATGCGATCGCGAATCCACCGGGCAGCACGCTGCCGGGCAGGGCCGCGACGATCAGGTCGCCTTCGGCGAAGTTTCGTGCACCACAGACTATTTCCTGAGGCTCGTCGTTGCCGACGTCGACGAGGCAGAACCTGATCGGCTTCTTGAACTCCGTCAGTTCGGTGATGGTGGTGACCCGTCCGACGACGAGTGGACCGGTCACGGTGTCGAGGGACTCGAGCTCCTCGACCTCGAAACCGACGCGCACGAACCCCTCGTCCAACTCCTCGGGGGTCACGTTCCACTGCGGCGCGGTGCGCTGCAGAACCTCGGTCAGCCAGGATTGTGGAACTCGCACGTCTACTCAGCTCTTTCTACGAGTGGAAGTCGGTCTAGGTCTGTATCGGTCAGGCGCCGACGCCGAAGGGCAGCGTGAAGCGAATGTCACCTTCGACGATGTCACGCATGTCCGGAATGTCGTTGCGGAACTGCAGGGTTCGCTCGAGGCCCATGCCGAACGCGAATCCGGAGTACACCTCGGGATCGATGCCGCTGGCCTGCAGAACCTTCGGGTTGACCATGCCGCAGCCGCCCCACTCGACCCAGCCCGCTCCGCCCTTCTTCTTCGGGAACCAGACGTCCACCTCGGCGGACGGCTCGGTGAAGGGGAAGTAGTTGGGACGCATACGTGTACGTGTTTCCTCGCCGAACAACGCGCGCGCGAATGCATCGAGCGTGCCGCGGAGGTTGGCCATGGTCAGGCCCTTGTCGATCGCCAGTCCCTCGACCTGATGGAAGACCGGGGTGTGCGTCGAGTCGAGCTCGTCGGTGCGGAACGTTCGGCCCGGGCACACGATGTAGATCGGGACCTCACGTGACAACATCGAACGAACCTGCACGGGAGAGGTGTGCGTACGCAGCACCTGCCGCGAGCCCTCGGGCGCGATGTGGAAGGTGTCCTGCATCGTGCGCGCCGGATGATCCGGCAGGAAGTTCAGCGCGTCGAAGTTGAAGTGCTCGGCCTCGACCTCGGGCCCTTCCTCGACTTCCCAGCCCATTCCGACGAACACGTCGGCAACCTGGTCGGCGATGATCGTGATCGGATGACGGGCGCCGACGGGGCGGCGATTCGACGGCAGCGTCACGTCGATGGTCTCGGCGACCAGAATCGCGGCGTCGCGCTCGGCCAGCAGGATCTCGCGACGGGCGTCGAACGCCTTCTGCACACGATCACGGGCGACCTTGACGCGCTTGCCCGCGTCGGCCTTCTGCTCACCGGGAATCGACCCGAGGGCGCGCTGCGCGAGAGCCAGAGGAGCACGGTTACCGATGTGCTCGATCTTCACCGTCGTCAACTCGTCCAGATCCCGGGCCGCGGCGAATGCCTTCTCCGCCTCGTTCGCCGCGGCGTCGAGGGCAGATTCCTCGAGCACGCTCGGATCGACGGGCTGGGCGGTACCGCCTTCTTTCTTCGCCACGAGAGGTGCAACTCCTTGATGGGTGGTTGAGGACGCCGGAAGACCTTTCGATCCTAGGCGAAGCGCCAAATCAATTACGGCGGGACCGTCGCTGCGCCCGAGCACTTGCGTACAGACAGATCGCAGCAGCAGTTGCGAGGTTCAAGCTCTCCGCACGGCCGTGGATCGGGATCCTGACGCGATGATCTGCGGCAGCGGAGACCGCCGGGGAGAGTCCGTGCGCCTCGTTGCCGAACAGCCATGCCGTCGGGCTACTCAGTAGTTCGTCGGCGTCGTCGAGATCCACTTCTCCGTCGGCGGCGGTCGCGAGAATCGTCACGCCACGTTCGCGGAGGGCCGCAATTCCCGCTTCCGTCGAGCGCTCTCGCGCAATCGGGAGATGGAACAAACTGCCTGCCGACGCGCGCACGCATTTGCCGTTGTGCGGATCGACGGAATCACCGAGCAGAACCACGGAATCGGCACCGACCGCATCGGCGACGCGGATGACGGTTCCGGCGTTACCGGGCTCGGACACTTCCACCGGGACCGCCACGAGCCGAGGAGCCGCACCGAGAGCAGTCGGGAGATCGACGTCGATCGTGCGGCACACCGCAACGATGCCGGGCGGAGTCACGGTGTCGGACAGCCCCTTCGCTGCGCGTTCCGTGATCGGGAACATGCGAACGCCTGCGGTCGCAGCCAGATCGAGTACGACGCCGTTTCGTTCTGCCGAATCCTCGCGAAAGAACAACTGATCGACGACGCCCGACGCAATGGCTTCGGTCACCGAATTGGATCCCTCGGCGAGGAACAGCCCCGTCTTGCGACGTTCGGCCGCGCGTAGGAGCTTGACAGCCGAAACGACCCGTGGCGTTCGCTCGGTGAGCGTGTCCACGGGTCGTTTCGGGTCTGAAGCGTCGTGCGTCAGCTTGCTCAGGCTGCTTCTCCGGCAGGAGCGTTGACGTCGGCAGGCAGAGCAGCCTTGGCGATCTCCACCAGGCCCGCGAATGCAGCAGCGTCCGACACAGCGAGCTCGGCAAGGATCTTGCGGTCGACCTCGACGCCGGCAGCCTTCAGGCCCTGGACGAAGCGGTTGTACGTGATGTCGTTGGCGCGAGCCGCAGCGTTGATACGCGTGATCCACAGCTTGCGGAAGTCACCCTTGCGCGCCTTGCGGTCGCGGTATGCATAGGTGAGCGAGTGGAGCTGCTGCTCCTTGGCCTTGGTGTACAGACGTGAGCGCTGTCCGCGGTATCCCTTGGACGCTTCGAGAATCGAACGGCGCTTCTTCTGGGCGTTGACCGCCCTTTTTACGCGTGCCACTGGTGAATCCTGTCGATCTGGGGGCTTCTACGAACCCCGAATGGAAATAGGAGGTGCCGACGGACGGGCCGTGCGGCTACGAAGTCCAGATCAGAGGCCGAGCAGGCGCTTGACCCGCGGCTCGTCGGCCTTCGTGACGACGGCGACACCGTCGAGGCGGCGAGTCACCTTGGTCGCCTTGTGCTCCAGCAGGTGGCGACGGCCGGCCTTCTGACGCAGGATCTTGCCGGTGCCGGACACCTTGAATCGCTTCTTGGCGCCACTGTGGGTCTTCTGCTTGGGCATGGAGTCCTCGGTTTCTGTAGTGCTCTTCGGTCTTGCTCGGCTGTAACCCTGTCGGCGTGACACCGACAGGGTTCTTACGTCTGGTCTAGCTTGCAGGCGGCGCGGCCGGAGCGTCACCGGCTGCGGGCTCGGCAGGTGCGGAAGCACGCTGCGCGGGCGGAGCTGCAGCGCTTTCCTGCGCCTTCACTCGGGTCTTGGCACCCTTGTGCGGAGCCAGAACCATGGTCATGTTGCGGCCGTCCTGCTTGGCCGACGTCTCCACGAAGCCCAGATCGGCGACGTCTGCACCGAGACGCTGCAGCAATCGGAATCCGAGTTCGGGGCGGGACTGCTCACGACCACGGAACATGATGGTGACCTTGACCTTCGACCCGGCTTCGAGGAAGCGAACGACGTTGCGCTTCTTGGTCTCGTAGTCGTGTGCGTCGATCTTCGGCCGGAGCTTCTGCTCCTTGATCACGGTCAGCGTCTGGTTCTTGCGCGACTCGCGCGCCTTCTGAGCTGCCTCGTACTTGAACTTCCCGTAGTCCATGATCTTGCAGACCGGCGGACGAGCGTCGGGAGCCACTTCTACGAGATCGAGGTCGGCTTCGAGAGCCAAGCGGAGTGCATCTTCAACACGCACGATGCCAACCTGTTCGCCACCCGGTCCGACAAGTCGAACCTCGGGAACACGGATGCGATCGTTGATGCGGGTCTCAGTGCTGATGGGGCCTCCTAGGTAGTGCGGTGTGGTGTCGAGCCGACCGCCTGCCTCTGGCACAGCCCGCCTGCCCGGGTCCTTCGACATGTCGTCGATGAAGGACACGCCCTCTACAACGAAAAAACCCTGCTCCAGCATTCCGCTGGTGCAGGGCCCGATGTCGACCGGTCGATCCACCCGGCTCACGCCGCGTAGTTCTCCTCGTACGAGGAAGCTCCGCAGTCTGCGATCATTGCCATGGGCACCTCACGCACTACTGCCGAGCGACCGGACCGGAAACAACTGAACGCTGCGTACCGGTGGGAGTCGGGCTCCACTTGCTGCCTCCGTACGAGCGAACTCTTGCGAATGCGCACGTCGAAGACGGTCGTTGAGGAACTCTACCAGGTGACCCGCTCGACGCCGAATCGACGCTGATCCGAACCGCGTACAGCCAGCATGGAATGCTCGACAATATGTCCAGCACCCCCGAATCCGGCAACGACGCAGAACACGACGTCCGCGAACTCGCCGACGTGCCCGCCGTCGAGGTCATCAGTCGCGCAGCTGTGATGCTCATGAGTTCCGCGGCCGAGAAGCTCGGCTTGTCCGAGGCCGACCCGTCGGAAAGTCCGTACTTGGATCTCGACGAGGCCCGACGCGTCATCACCGCCCTCGCCGGTCTCGT
The DNA here is from genome assembly GCF_900188125.1 of Rhodococcoides kyotonense. GTDB lineage: Bacteria > Actinomycetota > Actinomycetes > Mycobacteriales > Mycobacteriaceae > Rhodococcoides > Rhodococcoides kyotonense. The sequence goes on from NZ_FZOW01000011.1 coordinate 23,854, forward strand.
CACCGCATCCGTCGAGTACCTCGGCCCGCACGCGGGACCGATCCGCGAGGGACTGCAGGCTCTGCAGAAAGCCTTCCGCGAGACGTCCGCTCACCCCGACGAGCCAGGCAAGGGACCCGGCGAGAAATACACCGGCCCCGTCTACTGATCCCCCACACCCCTCACGCACATGCATATGCGTGTGCGTGTGCGTGAGGGGTGGTGACGGCAGCGTGAAAAAGCTAGACCGCAGCGGCCTTCCGCGGTCGACGCTTCTTCGCTGGAGCCTTCTTCGGCTGCTCGGCCACAGGCTCACGCGTCAGAGCCTCCTGCAGGAACTTGCCGGTGTAGCTCTCGGGCACCGCCGCGACATCCTCCGGATTGCCTTGCGCGACGACCATTCCGCCACCGGATCCGCCCTCGGGACCCATGTCGACGATCCAGTCCGAGACCTTGATGACATCGAGGTTGTGCTCGATGACGATGACGGTATTGCCCTTGTCCACCAACCCGTTCACGACGCCGAGCAGCTTCCGGATGTCCTCGAAATGCAGACCCGTCGTGGGCTCGTCGAGAATGTAGACCGTGCGCCCGGTGGATCGCTTCTGAAGCTCGGACGCGAGCTTGACGCGCTGAGCCTCGCCACCGGACAGCGTCGTCGCCGGCTGACCGAGTCGTACGTATCCGAGCCCGACCTCCACCAGGGTCTTCAGGTATCGGTGAATCGACGTGATGGGCTCGAAGAACTCGGCGGCCTCCTCGATCGGCATATCGAGAACCTCGGCGATCGTCTTGCCCTTGTAGTGCACCTCGAGAGTCTCGCGGTTGTAGCGCGCGCCGTTGCACACCTCGCACGGGACGTAGACGTCGGGCAGGAAGTTCATCTCGATCTTCAGCGTGCCGTCACCGGAGCACGCCTCACAGCGACCGCCCTTGACGTTGAACGAGAAACGCCCCGGCTGGTAGCCACGGACCTTCGCCTCGGTGGTCGCGGCGAACAACGTCCGGATCTTGTCGAACACACCGGTGTAGGTCGCGGCGTTGGAGCGGGGTGTGCGACCGATCGGCGATTGGTCGACACGGACGAGCTTGTCGAGCTGATCGAGTCCGTTGATGCGCGTGTGCCGACCGGGCACCTGACGGGCGCCGTTGAGTTTGTTGGCCATGACCGTCGCGAGGATGTCGTTGACGAGCGTCGACTTGCCGGAACCGGACACGCCCGTGACGGACGTGAGTACGCCGAGCGGGAAGCTGACGTCGATACCGCGCAGGTTGTGTTCACGAGCACCGACGACGGTGACCTGCCGCTTCTTGTCGACGACCCGACGGAAGTCCGGGAGCGGAATCTCCATTCGACCGGACAGATACGCACCGGTCAGCGACTCCTCGTTGGTCAACAGGTCCTGGTACGACCCACTGTGTACGACGCGTCCGCCGTGCTCACCCGCCAACGGACCGATGTCGACGACCCAGTCGGACGTACGGATGGTGTCCTCGTCGTGTTCGACGACGATAAGCGTGTTGCCGAGGTCACGAAGCCGCGTCAATGTGTCGATGAGTCGACGGTTGTCACGCTGATGGAGGCCGATGGACGGCTCGTCCAGAACATAGAGCACGCCGACCAGACCGGAACCGATCTGCGTCGCCAGCCTGATGCGCTGCGCCTCGCCACCCGACAACGACCCGGCCGCGCGAGAGAGGGACAGGTACTCGAGGCCGACGTCGAGAAGGAAGCCCAAACGCGCCTGAACCTCCTTCAGGACCTGGCCTGCGATGGCCTCTTCCTTGCTGCCGAGTGTGAGGCTGTTCAGGAAGTCCGCGGTCTCCGAGATCGACAGCCGGCAGACGTCGGCGATGGACTTGGGCCCGAAGCCACCTGCTTCGATGGTCACCGACAGAATTTCGGGACGCAGACGATCTCCGCCGCATTCGGGGCACGGCACGTCGCGCATGTAGCCGTCGTACCGTTCTTTCATCTGTTCGGATTCGGTCTGCTCGAGCCGACGATGCAGGAACGGCATCACGCCTTCGAATTCGGCGTAGTACGAGCGGGTTCGGCCGTACCGATTCCGGTACTTGACGTGAACCTGGTGCTCACTACCTTCGAGAACCGCGCGCTTGACCTTCGCGGGAAGCTTGTTCCACGGCGTGTTCAGGTCGAATCCCATTGCGTCGGCCAAGCCGGCAAGCAAGCGTCCGAAGTACTCGGACGTCTGGCCCATCGACCACGGAGCGATCGCGCCGTCGCCCAGCGACAGATCGGGGTCGGGAACGACGAGGTCCGGATCGACCTCCTTGCGAACGCCGAGCCCGAGGCATTCCGCGCATGCGCCGTACGGTGAGTTGAACGAGAACGATCGAGGTTCCAGATCGTCGATCGACAACGGGTGCGCGTTGGGGCAAGCGAGCTTCTCGGAGAAACGACGCTCGCGATCGGGAGCATTCTCTTCGCGATCGACGAAATCGAGAACGACGATGCCGTCCGCCAACCGCAGTGCAGTCTCGACCGAATCGGTGAGCCGCTGCTTCGAGCTGGCCTTCACCGTGAGGCGGTCGACCACTACCTCGATGTCGTGCTTCTCCTGCTTCTTCAGCTTCGGCGGATCGGTCAGCTGGTGCACGACGCCGTCGACACGAATACGCGAGTAACCCTGCGTGTTCAGCGACTCGAACAGGTCGACGAACTCGCCCTTCCTGGTACGCACGACGGGAGCGAGGACCTGGAATTTGATCCCCTCTTCCATCGCCAACACCTGGTCGACGATCTGCTGTGGGGTCTGCTTGGCGATCTTCTCGCCACACACGGGGCAGTGAGCCGTGCCGGCGCGGGCGTAGAGCAGGCGGAGGTAGTCGTAGACCTCGGTGATGGTGCCCACGGTGGAACGGGGGTTCCGGTTGGTCGACTTCTGATCGATCGACACGGCCGGGGACAGTCCCTCGATGAAATCCACGTCGGGCTTGTCCATCTGCCCGAGGAACTGACGCGCATAGGCGGACAGAGATTCCACGTAGCGTCGCTGCCCCTCGGCGAAAATGGTGTCGAACGCGAGCGAGGACTTGCCCGATCCGGACAGACCCGTGAAGACGACGAGGCTGTCACGAGGTAGGTCGATATCGACTCCCCGCAGATTGTGTTCACGCGCACCCCGTACTACCAGGCGATCCGCCACTGTGTTCCCTTCTTTGTCGAACGAGCTGACCTACCGACTCGCATACCCGTGTTTCTCGAAACCCACTGGTTCCCGGTGAACCGTGTACCCGAACCGTCGAACCGAAGCCCATGAAACGCCCACGTGAAGCTGGACCTCACGCTGTAGCAATGCTAGGCCGACCCACCGACAAGTTCGGCGGACGGCGAGACCCACCTGGTCGTTCGACGCATCGCGGCCCGCTCCCGAGGGTCGGGGCGACCGACCACGCCGCGCGACGGTAGCGTCCAGGAAATGGACGAGCACCTCATGGTCATCGAAGACCAGTACACCGGCGCAGTGTCGCAGGGATCGGCCCCGCATCGACGCACGATCACAGGTGGCACCATCACCAAGATTTCGGTCGGCCCGATGGACAACAATGCCTACCTCGTCGTTTGTTCCACCAGTGGCCAGGCGCTGCTCATCGACGCCGCCAACGACGCGCCACGACTGTCGCAGCTGCTCGACGAGAACGCACCGACCCTGTCATTGATCGTCACCACCCATCAGCATGCGGACCACTGGCAGGCGTTGGAGGACATCGCAGCCGGGACCGCGTCACCGACCGCTGCCCACAGCCTCGACGCCGAACCGCTGCCCGTCACCCCCGACCGGCTCCTCGCCGACGGGGACACAGTAGTCGTGGGCGAACTCACGTTGAACGTCATTCACCTCACCGGTCACACACCGGGGTCGATCGCGTTGGCGCTCACCGACGACAAGTCCGGCGTCACGCATCTGTTCACCGGCGACTCTCTGTTTCCCGGCGGGGTCGGAAAGACGTCGGGAGCAGACGAATTCACATCCTTGCTCGACGACGTCAGCACCAAACTGTTCGATCGCTACGGCGACTCGACGATCGTCTACCCGGGCCACGGCAAGGACACGACCCTGGGCGCCGAGCGACCTCACCTCGACGAGTGGCGCGAACGCGGCTGGTGACACGCGCCCGCGCTTGAAAAGTAGTTCGCCGGGTATGGCTACGGTGGAACGACGCGGGTCGTCGGGGCTGGCTCCCGGCGAACGCGTCGTACATCGACGTTGTCCACGAACTACGCAGGAGGCAGTCAATGCTGGTCCGCCGAATCGCCCGTCCGCTGATGTCGACCATCTTCATCGCGGGAGGCATCGACGCGCTCCGGAACCCCGCTGGCAAGGCCAAGGCCGCAGCGCCGTTGATTTCGCAGGGACAGGATGCGCTGCCGGACAGCGTCACCTCCAATGTTCCGAACGATCCCGAGACTCTCGTCCGCATCAACGGAGCCATTCAGGTCGGCGGTGGACTGCTGCTGGCGACCGGGAAGGCACCGCGTCTCGCATCGTTGGCTCTGGCAGGAAGCCTCGTCCCGACGACGGTTGCAGGACACGCCTTCTGGAACGAGACCGACCCCGCCGCGAAGGCCGCTCAGCGCACACAGTTCTTCAAGAACGTCAGCCTGCTCGGTGGTCTGCTCATCGCCGCCGTGGACACCGAAGGTAAGCCGTCGCTCGCGTGGCGTGGTCGTCGGGCAGCACGCAAGGCGTCGGAATCGGTCGCGTCGGCATTGCCCGGCTCGCACGACACGGCAGATCGCCTCGGCGTCGCATCCGATCGGGTCAAGGGTCTGGCATCGGTCGCAGCGGCACGAAGCGCGGAACTCGCGGACGCTGCTCAGCCCGTCGTATCGCACTGGGCCGATGTCGCGGCCGAGAAGACATCCGACTTCGCCGACACCGCGCAGCCGGTCGTATCGCACTGGGCAGATGTGGCAGCCGAGAAGAGCTCCGACTTCGCCGATGCGGCGCAGCCCGTCCTGTCCCGCTGGGCACACAAGGCAGCTGATCGCGGTTCCGATTTCGCCGAGGTCGCCCAGAAGCGGGGGTCGAAGCTCGCCGACAAGGCCGCAGACCGCAGTTCGGAACTCGCGGAACTCGCGCAGAAGCGAGGTTCCAAGCTCGCCGACAAAGCCGCAGACCGTGGCTCCGACCTCGCGGAACTCGCGCAGAAGCGAGGTTCCAAGCTCGCCGACAAAGCCGCAGACCGTGGCTCCGACCTGGCCGAACTCGCCCAGAAGCGCGGATCCGAACTGGCCGACCGGGCGGCTCACCGCGGCTCGGACTTCGCGGACATTGCGCAGAAGCGCGGAAGCAAGTGGGTGGACGTCGCGACCGATCGTGCGTCCGAGCTCGCCGAATTGGCCCAGGAACGCGGCAGCAAGTGGGCCGACGTCGCGGCCGACCGCACGGAGGGTCTCAGCAAGCGCGCACGCAAGCAGGCCGAGAAGCAGAGCCGTGACTTCGACAAGGCGACCGAGAAAGCTCGGGCGAAGCTCGAGAAGAAGGTCGAGAAGGCACGCAAGGATCTGGACAAGCGCGTCCAGAAGTACTCCAAGTAACGCTCGAACTCCGGCGCTCGTCCACGGGCCCCACGCTGAACTGCGGTTCTGCGCGGGGCCCGTCCTCGTCGTAGACTACTTGGGCGAATTTCGCGCCAACATTTTCTTGCCGAACTCCCGAGGAGTGACCCTTTGCCGGACGACGGCCACACGTCTTCTGAGAACCTCACAGCCCCCGAGGGCATCTCAGACGATTCCGCGACTGCCAACCAGGAAGCGCCGACCCAAAAGGAACGCGAACAGGCGTACGTATCGATGCTGTACGACCAGCTGGACGCTTTGCGCAAATATGCACAGAGTCGGCTGAGCACCGTGCTACTGGAAACTGGAGGCACACCCCAAGCGCGTAGCGAACGGGAATCGTTCAGTCAGCTGTACAACGACGACATCGCCAAATACGACGCAGCCGAGAACGGCTTGTGCTTCGGCCGCATCGATCTGCAGCCTTCGGGTGACGAGAACCCGATCCGGTACATCGGCCGCGTCGGGATTCTCGACGAGGCGAACGACTTCGAGACTCTGCTGTTGGACTGGCGTGCACCGATGGCACGGCCGTTCTACCTCGCCACCCCTGCTGCACCGGAAGATGTCCTCCGGCGCAGGCACATTCGGAGCCGCAGTCGTCGGGTCACGTCGCTCGCCGACGAGTACCTCGATCTCGCAGCGGCGCGCGAGAACGGCCTCGATGCGGAAACGACCGGAGTCGCAGGCGAGAGCGCACTGCTGTCCGCGCTCGACGCCGCGCGCACCGGCCACATGAACGACATCGTCGAGACCATCCAGAGCGAGCAGGACGCGATCATTCGTTCGGAGCATCGGAGTGTGCTCGTCGTCCAGGGTGGCCCTGGCACCGGCAAGACCGCAGTGGCGCTGCACCGCGCGGCCTACCTGCTCTACACATACCGGCAGCAACTCGCGAAGAGCGGTGTGCTGATCATCGGTCCGAACGCGACGTTCCTGGATTACATCGGTCAGGTGCTCCCGTCTCTCGGTGAGACCGGTGTTCTGCTGTCCACGATCGGCGATCTGTACCCGGGAGTGCGTGCGACGCTGGAGGATTCGATCACGGCGGCGCAGGTCAAGGGCTCGACCGACATGATCACGGTCCTCACGAAGGCGGTGCGGGACCGTCAGGAGGTTCCGTCGACGCCGAAGCGTCTTCGCTTCGACACCTACGACGTCGTGCTCGACAAGAAGATCGTCACCCGTGCTCGTGGTCGTGCCCGTTCCTCGCGGCGCCCGCACAACCTCGCCCGACCCCTGTTCGTCTCGTCCGTCATCGATCAACTCGCGCAGCAGTTGGCGAACACGTTGGGACAGAACCTCGTCGACGGCGGCAGCCTCCTCAGCCGCGACGACATCGCGGACATGCGGGACGAGATGAGAGAGGACGCCGACGTGATGGCCGCGATCGACGATCTCTGGCCCGACCTGTCGCCTCAACAGGTTCTGCTCGAACTATTCGCATCCGAGGACCGTCTGGAGTCCGCTGCACCCGATCTGACCGAGGCCGAACGGCAGTCGCTGTTCCGCGTCGGGCGCCGGTTCAGCGCGGGCGACGCTCCACTTCTCGACGAACTCGCCGAACTCCTCGGCATCGACGACGCCGCCGAGAAGGAACGCGCAAATCGGCAGTGGCGCAATCAAATCGCCGACGCGCAGGGTGCACTGGACATCCTGACCGGATCCGCTCCTCAGGACCTCGAGGACGAACTCGACCCCGAGATCCTCATGGCATACGACCTCATCGACGCCAGTCAGCTTGCCCAGCGCCAGGATTCGGGCGCACGCCTGACAACGGCGGAGCGTGCAGCGGGTGACCGAACCTGGACGTACGGCCACGTCATCGTCGACGAGGCTCAGGAACTCTCGGACATGGCGTGGCGAATGGTCATGCGACGGATCCCGAATCGCTGGATGACACTCGTCGGCGACGTCGCGCAGACAGGCGACCCGGCGGGTACGACGTCGTGGGGAGACGTGCTGGAACCGTATGTCGCACAACGCTGGAAGCGGACCGAGCTGACGGTGAACTACCGGACGCCGTCGGAGATCATGACAGTCGCCAGGGACGTGCTCGCCTCGATCGACCCGGTCCAGGCCGTGCCGCGGTCGGTCCGGGACTCCGGTCGGGACCCGTGGTCACTGCGGGTCTCCCCTGCCGAACTCACGGACGTCGTCGGCAGTCGGGTCGACGAACATCCACGCCCCGGGTTGAGCGCCGTGCTCGTCCCGCATGCACGCGTCGACGATTTCGCGTTCCTGAAGTCCGAGTTCGTGACGGTGTCGACGGTGAAGGACGCGAAAGGACTCGAGTTCGACTCGGTTCTCATCGTGGAACCCGCCCAGATCGTCGCCGAGTCGCCGCGCGGCATGGGTGACCTCTACGTGGCGTTGACCCGTGCGACACAGCGACTCGGTGTGGTGCACACCGAACCGCTGCCGGACGAACTCTCGGCACTGCACCCGTTCGACGTGTCCGTCGCCTGACACGACAACGGCACGGCGAGTGCATGCCCACTCGCCGTGCCGTGATCACGTGGAGAACGTCACCGAACGGTATGCACGATCAACACATCCGACGTCGACTTGCGGGCAGCGTCCGACGGAACGGATCCCAACAGTCGGCCGGTCAGCGAGTTGAGACCGCGGTTGCCGACGACCAGCAGATCGGCCTTCACGTCGTCCACCAGCTGGAGCAACGATTCGACAGGTGACCCGACGATGGCGCGTTCCTCGATCGACTTGGCGCCGGCCTTCGTGGCGTGTTCCTTCGCGGTCCGCAGAATGTCGTGAGTCGGAGCGGAACCGGTGATCTGGTAGGCGTCCTCGCGTAGCGCGTCGGCAGCCTGAGCTGTCTCCTTCGGGTCCGATGGGTAGTACGCGCAGGCGATGACGAGTTTCGCGTCGGCGTCGCCCGCGATTGCGGCCGCCTTCTCCACAGCCCGCAACGACGATTCGGAGCCATCGGTTCCGACGACTACGGTGCGGTAGGCACTCATTCATTCCTCCAGTTGTAGGTTCCGTCACACACAATGCGACGCAGTGGCCAGCAGTCTTGTGGTCCGTCACAGGCCCCTACGTGCGGGCCCCGCGATGCCTGCGATGACACTATCTGTATCCGCCTGCCCTGAGGCGAACTTCGCCGACAACACGACGTCGTGGTCTCACATAGATTGGGAACATGCAGATCCCTCGGCCGCGACGGTCCACGAGGACCGTCCTTCTCGCGGTCCTGACGGTCGCCGTCATCGCAGGCGTGTCCGTCTTCTTCGTCTTCAGGCCCTTCAGCGCGGAATCGACCGTCGAGGCCCTCGATACGACGGTCACGGTTCCAGAAAGCCCCGGTTCTCCCGAGACCGTCGACCTCGACACTCGGCTCTACGTTCCGGAATCGACACCCGCACCCGCGGTGCTCCTGGCGCACGGGTTCGGCGGCGACAAGTTCTCGGTGGAGGGGCAGGCGCGCGCGCTCGCCGAGGATGGGTTCACCGTGTTGACCTACAGCGCACGCGGGTTCGGCACCAGTACCGGAACGATCTCGCTCAACGATCCCGACCGTGAGGTCGCGGACGGTCGAGCGCTGATCGACTGGCTTGCCGAACGTCCCGAGGTGCAATTGGACGGCCCCGGCGACCCACGCGTCGGCGTCGCAGGCGGCTCGTACGGTGGCGCGCTCGCGCTGAGCGTGGCGGGGACCGACCCACGAGTCGACGCGGTGGCGTCGGCGATCACATGGAACGACCTGGGGCAGGCGCTGTTTCCGAACTACGGCGTCACGACCGACACCGATCGAGCTCGCCTCGACTCCCTCGAAACCCCCGCCGCGTCCGTCTACGGCGGACCCGGAGTTCTCAAACGTGGTTGGGCGGGAGTCTTTTTCGGGGCCGGAAGCTCGTCCGCCGCGTCCGACAGCGACGCAGCACCCCCGTCGGAACCCACCGAAAGCGGTTCGGCATGTGGCCGCTTCGCGCCCGAATTCTGCGCGGCCTACGGCGAATCCGCCGTCACGGGTGAGCCGTCGCCCGAGCTTCTTGCGCTGCTGACCGCCCACTCTCCCGCCGCGGTCGCGTCGAACATCACGGCGCCGACGCTGCTCGTGCAGGGCCTCCAGGACACGTTGTTCGGCCTCGATCAGGCCGACGCCACAGCCCGTCAGATCTCCGACGCAGGTGGCGACGTCGAGGTGCGCTGGTTCGGCGGTGGCCACGACGCAGGTGGTACCAACGGTGGCGCCGAGAACTCGATGAAGGACTTTCTCGACGTTCATCTACGTGGTGAAACCGATTCGCAGCCATCGTCGTTCGCGTACACGCTGGAAGGGTCCGCCGCGCAGCAGGAGCGCTCGCGTGACCGTCGGATGACTGCAGCCGAGTACCCGGGCCTGGCGTCGGATCAGCCGTCGGCCACCGAGGAGGTGCCGGTCGGGTTGTCTCCGTCCGATGCCGCCGACGCGAACACCGGAGAGCAGACGGTCATTCGCCCGCCGGGTGCGTCGCCGTCGGCGATCTCGTCGGTGCCGGGGTTGGGGTCGATTCTGTCGACGCTGTCGGCAACCACTGCGGGAGCAGGGCTTTCGGCCGACATACCCGGACAATCTGCGACGTTCACGAGTGAGCCGCTGACGGAACCACTGTCGATCAACGGATCGTCGCGCGTGAACCTGCGTATCGGAGCGTTCGCCGGGCCGCAGGACGCCGTCCTGTTCGTCAAGCTGTACGACGTGGCGCCCGACGGCCGCAGAACCCTCCCTGGAGGTGCCGTCTCGCCGATCAGGTTGCCGGACACGGTGAACGACGGCCCGATTCCGGTGAGTGTCGCACTGCCGGGCATCAGTTATGCAGTCCCCGACGGGCACCGAATCGAGATCTCGGTGTCGACGACCGACCAGGCCTATGCCGTCCCGCTGCAACCGGCTCAGTTCGTCGTCGCGCTCGACGATCCGATGTTGGCCGTGCCCACCGTCGACGGTGTGTCGAGTGGTACGAGTTCGGTCCCGGTCGCGCCGATCGTCGGGATCGCTGCGATCCTCGCTGCTGTCGGCGCCCTCGTGGCGGTCAACGTCGTACGGTCTCGTCGGCGCCTCGTCGCCGAGGTCGACGACTCACTCGTCGACACACCACTCGTCATCACGGATCTGGCGAAGACGTACTCCAACGGATTCAAAGCCGTCGACGGTGTCGGTTTCGACATTCAGCAGGGTCAGGTTCTGGGTCTGCTCGGCCCCAACGGCGCAGGCAAGACGACGACGCTGCGCATGCTCATGGGGCTGATCACGCCGACGAGTGGCGACATCCGCGTCTTCGGACACAAGGTCACACCTGGTGCACCGGTGCTGTCGAGGCTGGGGTCGTTCGTCGAGGGATCCGGATTCCTGCCACACCTGAGCGGTACCGAGAACCTGCGGCTCTACTGGCAGGCGACCGGTCGGCCGATCGAGGACGCGCACCTCGACGAAGCACTCGCCATCGCTGACCTCGGCGCGGCGGTCGAGCGGAAGGTCAAGTCCTACAGCCAGGGAATGCGACAGCGTCTGGCGATCGCGCAGGCGATGCTCGGACTTCCCGATCTCATGGTTCTGGACGAACCCACCAACGGACTCGACCCACCGCAGATCCGAGCCATGCGCGACGTCCTGATCAACTACGCGAAGACAGGACGTACCGTCCTCGTGTCGAGCCACCTGCTGGCCGAGGTCGAGCAGACGTGTACGCACGTCGTGGTCATGAACCGCGGCTCGGTCATCAGCACCGGCACCGTACGGGAGCTGACGGCGTCGGGCGGGCTGACCGAGATCCGCGTCGGGGACGTCGAACGGGCGTCGGCGATGCTCGTCGACATGGGCCACCCGCCCGAATCGACCGACGAAGGATCGCTACGAGTCGACCTCGGCACCGTGGATCCGGCCGTCGTGTTGCGCACACTGGTCGACGCCGGTCTCGATGTGCGCGGATTGTCGCAGTCGACGCGACTCGAGGACGTGTTCCTGGACCTGGTCCACGGCGATTCCCCGACGAGCACAGCGCGGGTCACCGGCTCCGACACGCCGGCAGCAACGAAGGGCACCCGATGAGCACGACCCACACCGACGGGCGTGCGCCCGGCTATCACGCCGGCCGCACGCTTCCGTTCCGCACCGAACTGCGACGCCAACTGGGCCGTCGGCGAACACAACTCGCCATCGGCTTCCTGGCGCTGCTTCCGGTGATCCTTGCGATCGCGTTCACGATCGGAACGTCGTCCGACGACTCCGACGCCGGTGGCCTGATCGAACTGGGCACGCGCGGCGGCGTCAACTTCACGGTGTTCGCGCTGTTCATGTCGGTCGGATTTCTGCTGATCGTCGTCGTCGCGCTGTTCTTCGGTGACTCGGTCGCCAGCGAAGCATCCTGGTCGTCACTGCGATATCTGCTCGCCATTCCGGTCCCGCGCACCCGACTGCTCATGCAGAAGGCACTCGTGTCGGCCACGTTGTCGCTCGTGGCGATCGTTGTCCTGGTCGTCGTGTCGCTGACGGTCGGAACGGCGCTGTACGGCGCCGAACCGCTGGTGACTCCATTCGGCGACGGCCTGTCCTACGCCGATGCGTTGGGCCGGCTCGTCATCGCAGTCGCGTACATCGCCGTCAACCTGCTGTGGGTCGCCGGTCTGGCGATGCTGCTGTCCGTTCTCACCGACGCACCTCTCGGTGCCGTCGGTGGAGCGGTCATGACGTCGATCCTGACGCAGATTCTCGACCAGATCACTGCACTGGGATCGCTGCGAAACTACTTGCCCGGTCACTATTTCAGCGCGTGGACCGACACGTTGTCACCGACGATCGAATGGAACGACATGGTGGTCGGGTCCTTTTCCGCACTCGCCTACGCCGCGCTGTTCGGAGTCGCGGCGTGGCAGCGCTTCTCCAGCAAGGACATCACCAGCTGACGGTGGCAGCTACTTGCCGAAGACTCCGGACGGGAACACCTTCTGCTCGATGATCGAATCGCGCCACGGAGTTCCGAGTTCGACGAGTCGTGCTGCCCCGTCCTCGCCAAGCGCTGCCCACGGCGCAAGCGCCAGATCGTCGGTGATGTCCTCGACCACCGAGCGCAGATCGGTGCCGTGTTCGGTGAGGGCGCCGTGCGCATCGAGAATTTCGCGGTCCCGGAGCGCGTCGACACCGTCGTTCCACTGCTCCTCCGACCAGCCTCGACGCTTACGCGCGAACTCCTTCTCGAAGCCCTTGCCGGTCGCCGTGTGGGTGATCAGGGCTTCCAGGCCGCTGAGCCCCGCGGTCTGCAGCGCAGCGATGTGACCGTCGCCGCGATGTTCGCGCAGCAGAGTCAACGCGTGCCAGAACCGTAGGTGGGGAACCTCCGGCCACTCGATCTCGGCGTATGCAGCATAGAGGGGCCGCCCATCGTTGCCCGGGATCTGGCTGGCAGCGATCGAGGCGAGTTCCGCTGCCTCCGCCATCTCCTGTGAGGTGACGACGTCCTCGCCGAGGAGTCGTGTGTACGCTTCGCCGACAGTTCGGTAGCGAATGTCGAGGATCTTGTCGGGTGAGACGATCGACCACGCGGCAGGGACCAGTGGTTCGATGAGTTCGCGGTTGAAGTTGTAGAACGTCGCCGCAACGACGCCTGCACCCACAGGTCCCAGAGGCGCAGCGCGCCCGGCGAAGTAGCAGGCCCTCCCCTGCAAACCTGCCTCTGTCAGCGCATCCTGAGTCTCGGGGACGAAGTAGGTGAGCGAGTGGAGAAGTTCGAGTGCGCGCGCACTCCGGCCGGCTGTCGATGCATCCATTCCTGAACCGTATCGAACATCCGGTCGGTGCCCTCCCCTCGCGCCCGCTACTTCAATCCAGCAGCGTCCATTCCGCGAAGTTCCTTCTTCAGGTCCTGGATTTCGTCACGGAGACGCCCCGCCAACTCGAACTGCAGCTCGCGCGCCGCGTTCATCATCTGGTCGGTGAGATTCTTGACGAGGTCCGCCAACTCGGCGCGCGGCATGGACTTGACGTCCTGCCCCTCGTACACACCGGAACTGACTGCCGCACGGCCCTTCTCACCCTGCGCCCGACGCCCACGGCTCGCATTGCGCCCGGAGCCGCCGACCTCGACCGACTCGTCGGTGTCGTCGGCTTCCTCGTAGACCTGATCGAGGATGTCGGCGATCTTCTTGCGCAACGGCTGCGGGTCGACGCCCTTCTCCGTGTTGTACGCGATCTGCTTCTCGCGTCGACGTTCGGTTTCCTCGATGGCGTACTTCATCGAGTCGGTCATCTTGTCGGCGTACATGTGGACTTCACCGGACACGTTGCGGGCTGCACGACCGATGGTCTGGATCAGGCTGGTGCCACTGCGCAGGAACCCCTCCTTGTCGGCGTCCAGGATGGCGACGAGCGACACCTCCGGCAAGTCGAGTCCCTCACGAAGAAGGTTGATGCCGACGAGCACGTCGTATTCACCGAGGCGCAGTTGCCGCAGAAGTTCGACGCGTCGCAACGTGTCGATGTCCGAATGCAGGTATCGGACTCGAATGCCGAGTTCGAGAAGATAGTCGGTGAGGTCCTCGGACATCTTCTTCGTCAACGTGGTGACGAGGACACGCTCGTCCTTCTCGGTGCGTTCGCGAATCTCGTGCACCAAGTCGTCGATCTGTCCCTTGGTCGGCTTGACGACGACCTTCGGGTCGACGAGGCCGGTCGGGCGAATCACCTGTTCGACGAATTCGCCGCCCGTCTGCCCCAGCTCGTATTTCCCTGGCGTCGCGGACAGGTAGACCGTCTGACCGATCCTCTGGGTGAACTCCTCCCACGTGAGAGGCCGGTTGTCGGTGGCCGACGGAAGTCGGAATCCGAACTCGACCAGGTTGCGCTTGCGGGACATGTCGCCCTCGTACATCGCACCGATCTGAGGAACGGTGACATGCGACTCGTCGATGACGAGAAGGAAGTCCTCGGGGAAGTAGTCGATCAATGTGGCCGGTGCGGTGCCTGGGCCGCGACCGTCGATGTGCCGCGAATAGTTCTCGATGCCCGAACAGAACCCGACCTGCTTGATCATCTCGAGGTCGTACTCCGTACGCATGCGGAGTCGCTGGGCCTCGAGAAGTTTGCCCTTGTTCTCGAGTTCGGCGAGGCGTTCCTCGAGCTCGGCCTCGATGTTCTTGACCGCCTTCTCCATACGCTCGGGTCCGGCGACGTAATGAGTCGCTGGGAAGATGCGTACGGACTCGACCTTGCGCACGATGTCACCCGTCAGCGGATGCAGATAGTAGAGCGCCTCGATCTCGTCGCCGAAGAACTCGATCCGGACCGCGAGCTCCTCGTAGGACGGAATGATCTCGACGGTGTCACCGCGGACACGGAACGAACCTCGCGTGAACGACATGTCGTTGCGGGTGTACTGGACGTCGACCAGCAATCGCAGAAGTGCGTCACGAGGCACCTCCACGTTCACCTCGAGGTGGATGGACCTGTCCACGTACGACTGCGGTGTACCGAGACCGTAGATGCACGACACCGACGCCACCACGACGACGTCCCTGCGTGAGAGCAGGTTTGCCGTCGCCGAGTGACGCAGACGCTCGACGTCGTCGTTGATGGACGAGTCCTTCTCGATGTACGTGTCGGTCTGCGCGATGTACGCCTCGGGTTGGTAGTAGTCGTAGTACGACACGAAGTACTCGACCGCGTTGTTCGGCAGCATGTCACGCAGCTCGTTGGCCAACTGCGCGGCCAGCGTCTTGTTGGGCGCCATGACCAATGTGGGGCGCTGGATCTTCTCGATCAGCCACGCCGTCGTCGCGGACTTACCGGTACCGGTGGCACCGAGCAGCACGACGTCCTTCTCGTCTGCCTTGAGCCGACGTTCCAGATCGGCGATGGCGGCAGGCTGGTCGCCCGCCGGCTTGTGTTCGCTGACGACCTCGAACGCAGGCCCGGTCCGCTCGATGTCGCCGACAGGACGGAACTCCGAGTGAGCAACCACGGGATGTTCGGATGCAAACGCCATGCGTCCAGGGTAGACGCGACCACCGACAGATTCCCCGGACGAGGATTGCCGGTAGCTTGATCACCCATGGACGCCCCTGTCTCCGCGCCGCACCCGCACGTCCATCGACCGAAGGTCGAGTACTTCGACGTGGCGGGTCTCACCAACACCGACCCCAAAGGCTTCGTGCGCGCCGTCGACGAATACCGAGTGGAACCGTGGGGCCTGTACATGGCCCGGCCGTCGGACCATCGGCAGTTCGACTATCTGCAGTCCTGGCTGCTGCCGAGCCTGGGTCTGCGGGCGTCGATCTTCCATTACCTTCCCGGCCACCGACGAGACCAGAACTACTACGTGGACGTCGGTGAATTCGTCGCGGGCGACGTCTGGACGTCGACCGATCACTACCTCGATGTCGTCTCCAGAACAGGGCGTGGCTTCGACCTGCTCGATGTCGACGAGCTTCTCGATGCCCGCGCCGCCGGAGTGCTCGACGGTCCCACTGCCGAACAAGCGATGCACCGAGCCGTCACGGCTGTCGACGGACTCGCACGCTTCGACTACGACCTCGATGCGTGGCTCTCCTCACTCGGCATGCCGACGACGTGGCGGCCCTACGACTGACGCGGACCGTCAGGGCGTCCAGCCGGACGCC
Organism: Rhodococcoides kyotonense; assembly: GCF_900188125.1. Lineage (GTDB taxonomy): Bacteria > Actinomycetota > Actinomycetes > Mycobacteriales > Mycobacteriaceae > Rhodococcoides > Rhodococcoides kyotonense. The sequence goes on from NZ_FZOW01000011.1 coordinate 40,034, forward strand.
TCCGCCCACTCCCACGCTCGCACGTACGCGCCGTCGAACCACGGCGCCTTGGCGCTCTCGTACGTCTCGACGGCGTCGATGTCATCGTCCACCTCGGCAGCCGCTGCCGCCGCAGTCCGCTTGATCGCGACGTACTCCGCCGCCGCATCCGCGTCGGCGCGCAGCCAATCGCGGAACACGAGCGAAAATCGTTGAGCGGGCCAGCCATCCACTCGGATGTGCACCGCAGCCGGGCGACCTGGATCGGCACTGCCGTGTATCCGCTTGCCCCACACCGCCGGATCGGCCTCACCCCCGATCCCGTAACCGGGCTCCGGTTCGTCGGACGTGATGTTGTCGATACGCGGAAAGCCGATGCGCCGCAACGATTCCGCCAACGAGTCGGCATCGTCGAGACTCGACACCGTGATCTGGATGTCGACGACGTCTCGCGCCTCGACGCCCGGCACTGCCGTCGAACCGATGTGATCGATTCTCGCAGCGGCACTTCCGCACACCACCGCGAGCCGCGCGACGAGACGCTCCGCTTGCGACTGCCACGTCGGATCGGCATCGACGAGCACGGGAGGTGCCACGACCGTGACGCCGTCGCGAATGTTCTTCTCGAACGGCACGAGTCGCTCGCTCCAGAGGGCGCGGACGCTCTCCTCGATGTCGCCCTTGGCGCCGCTGTTGTCGATCCAGATGTCAGCGGCAGCGCGTCGAGCATCATCCGACGCCTGCGCCGCGATGCGTGCGCGTGCGTCGGCCTCCGGCATGTCTCTCTGCCCGACGAGCCGACGTACGCGTTCCTCTGCATCGACGTAGACGACTGCGACGAGCTGGAACAGCGCGCCCATCTTTCCTTCCACCAGCAGTGGAATGTCCTGCACGACGATCGCGTCCTCAGCCGCACCGTCCACCAATTCCGCGGTGCGCGCACCGACGAGCGGATGCACGATGGAATTCAACGTCGTTCGCGACTCGTCGCCTGCGAATGCCTTGGCTGCCAACGCTGGACGGTCCAGACTCCCATCGGACGTCAGGATCCCGTCGCCGAAAGCGTCGACGAGTTTCGCGAGTCCCGGCGTGCCAGGTTCGACGACCTCGCGCGCGATGACGTCCGCGTCGACGAGCACTCCGCCCAACTCCGACAGAATTTTCGACACGGTGGACTTTCCCGCTCCGATGCCTCCGGTGAGGCCGAGTCTCAACATGACGTCCAGTCTGTCATCGAACACGCCGGAGCACACCAGCCCCAAATACACCAGGTTTACCGGACGGTCCGTTATCTTCGTCGTGCGAGATAAGTATTTGCCGACCCCACTGCTAGCGAAAAGGACTTCCGATGCGAAGCAATCAGATCCAACCGGGTCGGCACCGTCTGGGCATGGAATCGGGAATCCACGTCATTCTGATCCCCGAAGTTGCCTTGGCGTTGGCCGATCATCGGCGAAACTGGTTCACCACGCTTCTCAGTCCGGCCCGTCACAGCTTCGCGTCGATGCGCAAGCGGACCGGCGCCGTCGCTCAATGGAGTCCCGCCGTCGCAGGCTGAGCCGACCCGTCGAAAACGACTATGGACCCGAATCCTCGCGGATCGGGTCCATTTTTGTCGTGCTCGATCGCTTGAATGCGCCATTCATACGATCAGATGGCATACATGTGACATTCATGCGGACGGGCTGACCTCCGGGAGCACCCCCGAAAAGAGATGAGCCCCGACTCTCCGAAGAGAGCCGGGGCTGCGGTCACACCCTTACGGGTGGACATCTTCTATCAGGCGTTGCCCGACAACTTCTCACGCAGCGCAGCGAGCTGAGCATCGCTGGCCAGCGATCCGCCCGACGAAGCCGGTGCGGATGCTGCGGGAGCATCGCCTTCGGCATCGTTGGACTGACCCGACTCGGAGGAGTAGTTGGTGTTGGCGGCTTCAGCAGCCTCGTCCTTCGCCGTCTTCTCCATCTGAGCGGTGTGCATCTTGTGGCGACGCTCTGCCTCGGCATAGCGGCCTTCCCACTCTTCACGCTGCTTCTCGTAGCCTTCGAGCCATTCGTTGGTCTCGGAGTCGAAGCCCTCGGGGAAGATGTAGTTGCCCTGCTCGTCGTACGAGTCGGCCATTCCGTACTTGGACGGATCGAACTCTTCTGCGTAGTCCTCGTTGGCCTGCTTGAGGCTCAGCGAGATACGACGACGCTCGAGATCGATGTCGATGACCTTGACGAGTGCGTCGTCGCCGACACCCACGACCTGGTCCGGAACCTCCACGTGGCGCTCGGCCAGCTCGGAGATGTGCACGAGGCCCTCGATGCCCTCTTCGACGCGAACGAACGCACCGAACGGAACGAGCTTGGTGACCTTACCGGGCACGATCTGGCCGATCGCGTGCGTGCGAGCGAACTGACGCCACGGATCTTCCTGAGTTGCCTTGAGAGACAGCGAAACGCGCTCGCGGTCCAGGTCGACGTCGAGAACCTCGACGGTGACCTCGGTGCCGACCTCGACAACCTCGGACGGGTGGTCGATGTGCTTCCAGGACAGCTCGGAGACGTGCACGAGTCCGTCGACGCCACCCAGGTCCACGAAGGCACCGAAGTTGACGATGGAGGACACGAAGCCCTTGCGGACCTGTCCCTTCTGGAGCTGGTGCAGGAACTCGCTGCGAACCTCGGACTGAGTCTGCTCGAGCCATGCACGGCGCGACAGGACCACGTTGTTGCGGTTCTTGTCGAGCTCGATGATCTTGGCCTCGATCTCCTTGCCGACGTACGGCTGGAGGTCGCGGACGCGACGCATCTCGACGAGCGATGCGGGCAGGAAGCCACGCAGGCCGATGTCGAGGATGAGGCCGCCCTTGACGACCTCGATGACGGTGCCCTTGACGGCCTCGTCCTTCTCCTTGAGCTCTTCGATCGTGCCCCAGGCGCGCTCGTACTGCGCACGCTTCTTGGACAGGATCAGGCGGCCTTCCTTGTCCTCCTTGGTGAGAACGAGAGCTTCGACCTCATCGCCGACGGAAACGACCTCGTTGGGGTCGACGTCGTGCTTGATGGAGAGCTCACGGGAAGGGATGACGCCTTCGGTCTTGTAACCGATGTCGAGCAGAACCTCGTCACGATCGACCTTGACGATGGTGCCTTCGACGATGTCGCCATCGTTGAAGTACTTGATCGTGGCGTCGATAGCGGCGAGAAAGTCCTCTGCGGAGCCGATGTCGTTGACGGCTACCTGCGGCGAGGTTGTGGTTGAGGGCATGTGTTGAGTTGCTCCGGACGGGTTGGGTATCGGTTGATGGATGTTCGGTCGGACGATGAAGCTGATGAAGAACGAGCCTGCCCGGTGCGAACTACCCGGACACCGGTGTACAACCAACAGCACACCGATTTCGTTCCGCCGCACGACGAACGAGCCTCACCCACTGAGGACAACCCCGATGAGCGATATCCCGACGACCCCGCGCAGCACGAACACACTCGCGTTCCACAGGGTACGCGATTGCGTCACAGCTGGGCAAACCTGGCGGGGCCGTCGCAAACCTGGCGGGGCCGTTGAAACCCGCACGAGACAGTGGCCACTGAGTCGGCGACCGCCCATGCCCGACTACCGTGACGTCCGTGACCGACAGCTCCCCCACCCCACCTGCGCCGCAGCAACCCGTCGTACCGGGTCGTGCTCGACTGTCGTCCGCCGCGAGCGATCGGGCCAGCCGATCCTGGTGGGATTCCGACGCCGACGAGTACCACCGAACACACGGTGAATTCTTGGGGGTCGCCACGGAACGAGGTGAATTCGTGTGGTGCCCCGAAGGGCTGCACGAAGGCGACGCGCAGCTGCTCGGCGACGTCGCCGACAAGGATGTCCTCGAAGTAGGGTGCGGCTCTGCGCCCTGCGCACGGTGGCTGCACAGCCAGGGGGCGCGGGCGATCGGACTCGACATCTCGTCCGGCATGCTCCGCAAGGGTCTCGACGCCATGGAAGCCAGCGGTGAACACGTTCCCCTGATCCAAGCGAGCGCCGAGTCGCTGCCATTCGCCGACGAGCGCTTCGACATAGTGTGTTCCGCGTTCGGCGCAGTTCCGTTCGTCGCCGATTCCGCAAATGTGATGGCCGAGGTCGCCCGTGTACTGCGGCCTGGCGGCATCTGGGTCTTCGCCGTCAATCACCCGATGCGGTGGATCTTCCCCGACGACCCAGGCCCCGATGGTCTGACGGCGACGATTCCCTACTTCGATCGCACGCCGTACGTCGAGTTCGACGGGGACGGCACGCCCGCATACGTCGAGCACCATCGAACGATCGGTGATCGGGTCCGCGAAATCGTGGCGGCCGGTCTGGAGCTGAGAGACATCGTCGAACCCGATTGGCCCGAATGGCTGGACCGCGAGTGGGGTCAGTGGAGCCCACTGCGCGGCCAGCTCTTTCCCGGCACTGCCATCTTCAGCTGCCGAAAGCCTCGTTAGAGAAGCTTCGACAGGAAGGCCTTGGTGCGGTCGTGCTGCGGATTCGCGAGCAGCGACCTCGGTTCGCCGGATTCGACCACGACGCCCTGATCCATGAAGACCAGCTGGTCGGCGACCTCACGAGCGAACCCCATCTCGTGCGTGACGACGACCATCGTCATCCCGTCCTTCGCGAGTTCGCGCATCACTCCGAGCACCTCGCCGACCAGTTCGGGATCGAGCGCGGACGTCGGCTCGTCGAACAGCATGAGCTTCGGGTCCATCGCGAGAGCTCGGGCGATGGCGACGCGCTGCTGCTGACCACCCGACAGTTGAGCGGGATAGGCCGTCGCCTTGTCGGCGAGACCGACACGATCCAGCAGCTCTTTCGCACGTGCGAGGGCGTCGGACTTCTTCGTTCTCTTCACCTGAGTCGGTGCCTCGATGACGTTCTCGAGCGCAGTCCGGTGCGGAAACAGGTTGAAGTGCTGAAAGACCATGCCGATATCCCGACGCTGTTTCGCGGCCTTCTTGGGGTGCAGCTCGTAGAGCTTGCCGTTCTTCTCCTCGTAGCCGACGAGCTCGTCGTCGACATACAGCCGACCGGCATTGACCTGCTCGAGGTGGTTGATGCAGCGCAGGAACGTCGACTTCCCGGATCCCGACGGCCCGACAAGACACAGCACCTGTCCCCTGTCGATCTCCAACGAGATTCCTTTGAGAACTTTCAGCGCGCCGAAGTTCTTGCAGACCCGATCGGCCCTGACCATCGGCGCCATCAGATGCGTCCGTTCTCGTTCGCGCGCGGATCCGCCGTCGCATCGGGTGCTTGCGCGTCGGCGAGCGCACGCAACTGGCGGCCGGTGAGCTGCCTCGACGCGCCCTTCGAGTAGTACCGCTCCAGATAGAATTGGCCGATCATCAGAATGCTGGTGATCGCCAGATACCAGGTCGACGCAACCAGAAGCAGTGGAATCGGTTCGAAGTTCGCCCCGGAAATGTCCCGTGCCCGTCCGTACACATCCCCCGTGAACGGGACCGCGGCAACGAGCGAGGTGGTCTTCAGCATGCTGATGACCTCGTTGCCGGTCGGCGGGATGATCACCCGCATCGCCTGCGGCAAGACCGTGCGACGCATCGTCTGCGACCACGACATGCCCAGCGCGACGGATGCTTCCATCTGGCCTTCACCGACGGAGTTGATGCCTGCGCGGACGATCTCGGCCATGTAGGCAGCCTCGTTCAGCGCAAGGCCCACGACGGCGAACCAAAATGCCGTGTACAGAGCCTGCAGATCGAACGTCGCGAACTGGACGGTGAACGGGATTCCCAATGCCACTGTCTTGTAGATCGACGGGATGAGTCCCCAGAACACGAGCTGCACGTAGACCGGGGTGCCGCGAAAGACCCAGAGGTACACCCACGCTGCGCTGCGCAAGACGGGATTGGGCGACAACCTCATGACCGCCAGCAGCACACCGAGGATCACCGCGATGATCATCGAGTAGACAGTCAGCTGCAGTGTGAACCAGACGCCTTGACTGATTCTCGTGTCGAACAAATAGCGGCCGTACGTTCCCCAGCCGTAGGCCGGGTTGGTTGCAGCGCCGTAGGCGAAGAGCCCGAAGAGCACGACGACCACGACCGCGGCGATCCAACGGCCCGGATGCCGCAGTGGGATCGCCTTGATCGGATCCGGTTCGGCGTCCGCGCTCAGTGAGGCAGGTTCGGACACGCCGCACCCTTTCGTCTCGTCGAGTGATATGACACCGCCATCAGCTGACTGCGCCGTTGATCTGCGACGTGTCGATCACGCCTGCCTCGACGCCCCAGTTCTCGGCGATGGTCTGGTACTGGCCGTTGTCGATCAGGTACTGCACGGCCTGCTGCAACGTCGCTGCCAGCGGCGAGCCCTTCGCGACCGGGTAGCCGTACGGCGCCGAGTCGAACACGTCTCCCGCTGGCTCGAGCTTGTCGCCACTCTGCTTGATCGCGTACGCCGTGACCGGCGAATCCGCCGACATCGCATCGACGCGACCGAGAACGAGCGCGTTGGCTGCGTCGTCCTGGCTGTCGAACTTCACGATCTCGATGGCGGGCTTGCCCGCAGCGACGCAAGCCTCGCTCTTGGCCGGAACCTCTTCCTGGTCCTGAATGGTCGTCGTCTGGACCGCCACCTTCAGACCACACGCGTCGGTCGGATCGACACTGCCACCTGCCTGCTGCGCCCACTGCGTTCCGGCGTTGAAGTAGGTAGTGAAGTCGACGGTGGCTTCGCGTTCCTTGGTGTCGGTGAACGACGACATACCGACGTCGTATGTTCCGGCCTGGATCGACGGAATGATGCGGTCGAAGTCCGCTTCCTCGTATTGGGCCGTCACACCGAGAACACCGGCCACAGCGTCCATCAGGTCGACGTCGAATCCGACGATCTTGCCCGACGAGTCCTTGAACTCGTTCGGCGAATACGGCACGTTGACGCCCACGACGAGGGTGCCGGAGTCGACGTTCTTCTGTGGGAGCGTCGCGGCGATGTCGTCGACGGTGCCGACCTCGACAGCAGTCGTCTCGCCTGCCGCTGGTGCGCCGCCGTCCTCTGTGTTCTGAGCGCATGCGGTGAGCATCAGCGCACCGGCACCCGAGAGGGCCAGCAGAACTCGAGCGGGCTTCGAGAATGATCGTGTAACCACGGGGAGTCCCTCCAAAAAATCGAAATGACACCACCATCATTCGGTGCTGCCAGACGTTGAACGTACGCGACACACCGCCACGTTGCCGTATCGGTAACCGAACAGTAACGTCGCTCGGCCACGCAGTTGCGGCATTTCCCGGTACCGAAGTTCGAAACGGACCGGCTCAGACTCGAAGGGTCCTCGCGAGGACGGTTTCGGTGAACTCGCTGGTCGACGCGCGCCCGCCGAGATCCGCAGTCGCAACGCCGGACTCGAGCGTGTCGCCGACGGCCCGACGAATACGATGTGCCGCCTGCGCGGGCTTCGCACCCTGGCCGTGGACGGCGAGCCAATCGAGCAGCATCGCCGCCGACAGGAACAGCGCTGTCGGATTCGCCCGGTTCTTCCCGGCGATGTCCGGTGCCGACCCGTGCGCGGCCTGAGCCATCGCCTTGGTCGACGACGAATTCAGCGACGGGGCCATGCCGAGCGACCCGGACAGCTCACCCGCGAGGTCGGACAGAATGTCTCCGAACATGTTCTCCGCGACGACGACATCGAAATCCTGACCTCGTCGCACCAGATGAGCGGTCAACGCGTCGACGTGTTCCTCGTCGACGACGACGTCGGGAAAGTCCTCGGCAACCGATCTGCAGACATCGCGAAACAGCCCCGTCGTCAGGGACAGGACGTTTGCCTTGTGCACGATCGTGACGTGTTTGCGTCGAGCACGAGCGAGTGTGAACGCTTCTCGCGCAATACGTTCGCACGCAGTGCGGGTCAAGACTCCGACAGCGAGCGCGACGTCCGGTGTCGGCATGAACTCTCCGCTGCCCACGTGCATGTTTCTGTCGGCGTAGAAACCCTCGGTGTTCTCGCGCACCACGACGAGATCCATCTTCGGCGAGACAGCGCGGACACCGGCGTGCGCGAGCGCCGGCCGGATGTTCGCGAACAGGTCGAAGGTCTTGCGCACCACGCCACCCGGCGTCAGTTGCGAACGAAACGGCTCCGGATACGACGCGCTGTCATGGGGGCCGAGAATCCACGCGGGCAGTGACGCCAACGCGTCGAGAGTCGGTTGCGGCACCGGCGACCCGTGCGAATCGATAGCGTCTCGACCGAGGTCGAGTTCGACCCAGTCGACGGTGAAGTGCTCGGCCTGCGCGGCAGCGTCGACGACGCGCATCGTCGCCGGCACGATCTCGTGTCCGATCCCGTCGCCGACCATCGACCCGATTCGAACGGTGTGCGCCTGCGTGTCAGTCATGTGAGCCATCATGGCTGACATGGTGCAGTCGGTAGAACTCCTCCTCGACACCGAACTCGACGACGCGGTCCGGCGCGAGTGGCAAATGCTGTTCGACGCAGGCCTACCCAGTCAGGCTCGACATCGGGGTGCGTCGAACCGCCCGCACGTCACGCTGGCGGTGGCAGACGAATTCGCGTCGCTCGACGCCCGGATCGGGTCGATCCCCGTTGCACCTTTTCCGCTGCGTCTCGGCCCGCTCGTCGTGTTTCGAGGGCGCACCGCCACCCTCGCGCGCCTGGTGATTCCGTCGCCCGCTCTACTCGATCTGCATGCAACGGTGTCCTCGCTCGTCGGAGACGCGCGCGGTTCTCGATCGCACACCGAACCCGGGCAGTGGACACCGCACGTGACTCTTGCGCGTCGACTCGCAGGCGCAGAACTCACCGAGGCGATCGATCAGCTGCATTCCGAGCCGGGCGTGCTCATTGGGAACGCCTCGGCGCTTCGTAGATGGGATGGGGACGGCAGAGTCGAGTGGTTCGTGGGTGGATCAACTCAGAACCGGTAATCGCCGAACTGGCTCACCTCCGCATGCGTGTCGGGTGCGAATCCGCGCACCACAGCCAGATGCATTACTGCCAGAACCATCAGGAAAATCAGTACGAGTGTCATGCCAGCAAGACTGCTACCAGGAAGTTCAGGGGAACAGTGGCAGATATGACACAGTTCGACGTTTTTCTGCCATACTGATTCTCGTGCTGAAACGAGTCGTCGTGCCACTGATGCCACTGACCGAACAGTTCGAGCTGGGCGTCGCGTGCGAGGTGTTCGGACTCGACCGATCCGACGAGGGGCTCCCGACGTACGACTTCTCACTGATCGCAGGTGTCGACCAACCGATCAAATCGCGTTTCGGCTACACCATCGACGTCCCGTACGACCTGTCACAACTCGACGACGCCGACCTGATCATCGTCCCGGCCGGCGGCACCCACACTGCGGACGACGGTTGTTCGGTCTGCAGCACCGAATACGACGCGGCCGTCGAGCCCCTGTTGGTGAAGCTCCGCGCAGCTGTGGCCCGCGGAGCCAAGGTCGCGAGCCTGTGCAACGGGGCGTTCGTTCTCGGCAAGGCAGGCCTGCTCGACGGTAGGCGCTGCACGACGCACTGGCGCCACTCGGCACGGTTGGCGGCCGACTATCCCCTCGCCCACGTGGATCCCGACGTTCTGTACGTCGACGACGGCAACGTTCTGACCAGCGCAGGTACCGCAGCCGGCATCGATCTGTGTCTGCACATCGTGCGCAAGGAACAGGGCAGCGTCGTCGCAAACGGTATCGCCCGACGCATGGTGGTTCCGCCGCACCGAGACGGCGGTCAAGCTCAGTTCGTCACAGCGCCTCTCCCGACCGTCGAGGTCGAGACGCTCGCACCGCTGCTGGACTGGATGACAGAAAACCTCGACACCGACCTGTCCGTCCAAAAACTGTCGGCTCGCGTGAACATGTCCACCAGGACGTTCGCGCGACGCTTTCAGGCCGAGACCGGCACGACTCCCGCGCGATGGCTGAACGACCAGCGCGTCCTCGCCGCACAACAGCTGCTCGAGAACTCCGATCTGTCGATCGACGTCATCGCCGAACGAGTGGGCTTCGGCAATGCCGCTGTTCTGCGACAGCACTTCGTCCGAGTTCGCTGCACGACGCCGAATTCGTATCGACGCACGTTTCGCGCGGCGCCACAACCTGCATGACGGAATGTTTTCCACCCCGTCGTGCGTTGAAGGCGTCAGAAGATCGATGACACCGACGAAAGGGCAGGCGTGGCAACACAGACTTTGACTCAGCAGAACTTCGACGACATCGTCGGAGGCAACGACGTGGTACTCGTCGATTTCTGGGCCTCGTGGTGTGGACCGTGCCGTCAGTTCGCTCCCACTTTCGAGAAGTCCTCCGAAGCACACCCCGACGTTGTGCACGCGAAGGTCGACACGGAAGCGGAACAGGGACTGGCGGCAGCCGCCAACATCCAATCGATTCCGACGATCATGGCGTTCCGCGAGGGTGTTCTCGTCTTCGCACAGCCCGGTGCGCTCCCTGCGTCGGCACTCGAAGACCTCGTGGGCCAGGTCAAGGCACTCGACATGGACGAGGTTCGTAAGCAGATCGCCGACCAGAACGCGTCGGCAGACAGCCAGTAACAACCTCTGCAAGACGAAGGTCCGGTCGCGATTCGCGACCGGACCTTCGTCTTTCGACAGCTCCTAGTGGGCGGCTTTGTCCCAGCTGCGCCCGGTACCCACGGACACCTCCAACGGAACCGACAGGTCGATGGCCGTCGCCATCTTGTCCCGCACCAGCGCCTCCACCTGCTCACGTTCGGAGTCGACGACCTCGAGCACGAGTTCGTCGTGAACTTGAAGCAACGTGCGCGACCGCAGGCCCGCTTCGGCGAGCGCCGCGTGCACGTCGATCATGGCCACCTTGATGATGTCGGCGGCCGTTCCCTGGATCGGCGCGTTGAGCGCCGCACGCTCGGCGACCTCTCGACGCTGCCTGTTGTCGCTGGTCAGATCCGGGAGGTAGCGACGACGGCCGTACAGCGTCGACGTGTACCCGACCTTGCGTGACTCCTCGACGACGTTGCGCAGATAGTCGCGGACGCCTCCGAAACGTGAGAAGTAAGCCTCCATCTGTTGTTTTGCCTCGTCGGTCGAAATCTTCAACTGGGCAGCCAGACCGAACGCGCTCAGACCGTACGCGAGCCCGTACGACATCGCTTTGACACGGCGGCGGAGCTCGGGAGTGACTTCCTCGATCGGAACACCGAACGCGCGGGCGCCGACGAAACTGTGCAGGTCTTCGCCGGTGTTGAACGCTTCGATGAGCCCTTCGTCGCCGGACAGATGCGCCATGATCCGCATCTCGATCTGGCTGTAGTCGGCGGTGAGCAACGTGTCGTACCCGTCGCCGACGACGAATCCGTCACGAATGTGCCGTCCCGCGTCGTTCCGCACTGGAATGTTCTGCAGGTTGGGGTCGGTCGAGGACAACCTGCCCGTCGCCGCCACGGTCTGATTGAAGGTGGTGTGGATGCGTCCGTCGTCGGCGACAGATTTGAGAAGACCGTCGACGGTGACCTTCATGCGAGTCGCGTCGCGGTGATCGAGCAGGAACTTCAGGAACGGATGCTCGGTCTTCTCGAACAACCCCTGCAGAGCGTCGGCGTCGGTGGTGTAACCGGTCTTGGTCTTCTTCGTCTTGGGCATGTCGAGCTCGTCGAAGAGCACGACCTGCAGCTGCTTGGGCGAACCGAGATTGATCTGTTTGCCGATGACCTCGTAGGCAGCGTTGGCAGCGTCGGCAACCTGGGATGCGAACTGGCTCTGCAACCCACCCAGATGGTCGTTGTCGACGGCGATCCCCGTCGCCTCCAGATCCGCGAGTACCGACAGCAGCGGCAGCTCCATGTCCGTCAGCAGCGAGCTCGATTCGATGGTGGCCAGTTCATCGTCCAACGTCGCGGCGAGGTCGAGAACTGCCTGAGCTCGGAGAATTTCACCTTCGGCGACCGCTGCGGCGGCGACGTCCTCGGTGTCGAGAAGTGACATCTGGCCCTCGACGGAATCCTCGACGCGCAGTTCACGCTTGAGATATCGCAGGCACAGATCGTCGAGATTGAACGAGCGCTGACCTGGACGCACCAGGTAGGCGGCGAGAGCCGTATCGCTCGTCAGCCCGCCCAGAGTCCATCCGCGACCACGCAGTGCATGGATGGCCCACTTGGCCTCGTGCAGTGCCTTGGGCTGACCGCTGTCCGCGAGCCACTCTGCCAACGCCTTCTCGTCCGACTCGTCGAGCTCAGCGGTGTCGACGAAACCACCCTCACCGTCGGAGGCAGCGATGGCGATCGACACTGCGTCGCTGTCGAACGGTCGCCGCGGGCCGACGACGGACAGACCATGCCGCTGACCGGACGACGCGTGGGTGCTCAGCCAGTCGGCCAGCTCACCCGGGGCGATAGCCCCGCCTCGGACATCGAACCCTTCTTCCGCTTCGGGCTCGGCCGACGCCAACGTCTCGAACAGACGGTCCCGCAGCACCCGGAACTCGAGGTCGTCGAACAGGGCATGGATCTTCTCGCGGTCCCACGGTGCCAACTCGAGTTGATCCGGGGTGTAGGGCAACGGAACGTCACGCACCATCTCGGTGAGCTCGCGGTTCAACACCACGCTGGACAGATTGGCGCGCAATGCGTCACCGACCTTGCCCTTGACCTTGTCGACGTTGTCGACGAGCTCTTCGAGGGATCCGTACTCGACGATCCACTTGGTCGCTGTCTTCTCCCCCACTCCTGGAATGCCGGGAAGGTTGTCGCTGGGGTCGCCGCGCAGTGCAGCGAAATCCGGGTACTGCGCCGGCGTCAGCCCGTACTTGGTGGTGACCGCATCGGGTGTGAAGCGTGTGAGATCCGAAACGCCCTTGCGCGGGTAGAGCACCGTGACGTTGTCGGTCACCAACTGCAGCGAATCGCGATCACCGGTCACGACGAGAACCTTGTATCCCAGCGCTTCCGCCTGCGTCGTCAGAGTCGCGATGATGTCGTCGGCCTCGAAGCCGGCCTCTGCCATGACCGGGATTCCCATGGCCCCGAGAACGTCCTTGGTGATGTCCACCTGCCCGGCGAACTCGTCGGGAGTCTTGCTGCGGTTGGCCTTGTACTCGGGAAACCGCTCTGCACGGAAGGTCTGCCTCGAGACGTCGAACGCCGTCGCGATGTGCGTCGGCTTCTCGTCGCGCAGAAGATTGATCAGCATCGACGTGAATCCGTAGACCGCGTTGGTGGACTGGCCACTCGTGGTCTTGAAGTTGTCCACCGGGAGGGCGAAGAACGCTCGGAACGCGATGGAGTGCCCGTCGATGAGCAGCAGTGTCGGCTTGTCGTCGGAGGACGAACCGGTCGAGGATGTCGATGATGCGCGTGCGTCGGTTACGGGGCTCACGGTTACTCAGTCTAGGGACGGCCACCGACAAGGCGTAAACGGATGCGACAGCGCGCACGGGTAGTTCGAAACACAAAAGATACTTCCCGGAAATTCAACTCGCCTATTTCGAGCGGTTCGGACGGTTAGAGTCCGAGAATTGCAAGTATCGGTCGGCCAACAGGGCTCGACCCGACAACCGTCCGGAGGACGTTGCGTGGCGCCAATTGCTCGATGGAACCGAAGACGATCTCGACCTCGGAGCCACAACCGAACAACCCTACGACTACTCGTTCTTACGCTGCTCTGGTCCGTCACTGCGGTGGCGTTCGGAGGAACCGCGCTGGCACAGGAGCCGACACCGACTCCCCCGCCGGCGTCGTCCACCTCGGAATCGCCCCCGGCAGACGCAGTACCTGTCAGCGGCAGTCTCAACAACGGTGGTGAACGCCTCAGCGACGTCGACGTCCGTGCCGTCGACGCATCCGGCGAGGAAGTAGCCAGGACGACCTCGGCGGACGGAGGCCGGTGGACGCTCGAATTGTCCCCCGGCTCATACACATTCGAAGTAGACGCCGAAACCCTGCCCGACGGCGTGAGCGTCCAGGGAGAGGTGCAGCGCGACGTCGCGGCAGGTCGGGCCAACACCGTCATCTTCTCGTTCGGTGAAGCCCGAACGGCCACCGAGGTCCCGTTCTACGAGAAGTTCATCAGAACGACCGTGGACGGCCTGCGCTTCGGTCTCGTCATCGCCCTTGCAGCGGTGGGACTCAGCCTGATCTTCGGTACGACCGGGCTGACGAACTTCGCACACGGCGAACTCGTCACGCTCGGCGCAGTCGCCGCGTGGGTGTTCAACGTCAGCATGGGTATTCAGCTGATCTGGGCAACGATTCTGGCGGTGATCGTCGGTGTGGCCATCGGATGGCTGAACAACGCCGGCATCTGGAGACCACTCCGAAAACGCAAGACCGGTCTGATCGCTCAGCTGGTCGTGTCCATCGGATTGGCCATCGCACTGCGATACCTCATCCTCATCTTCTTCTCCGATCGCGCCGAACCGTTCGACGACTACCAGGCGCAGACCCAGAACGAATGGGGCCCGCTCGCGATCACCAACGTGAACCTCGCCTGCATCGTCATCAGCATCGTGGTCCTCGTGGGCGTCGCAATCATGCTGCAGCGCACACGGATCGGCAAAGCCATGCGGGCTGTGGCCGACAACCGGGACCTCGCGGCGTCGTCGGGCATCAATGTCGAACGTGTCGTGACGTTCGTCTGGTGCATGGGCGGTGGTCTCGCGGCGCTCGGCGGCGTCCTGTTCGGCCTGTCCGAACTCGGTGGCCGAGTCCAGTGGGAGATGGGTTTCAAACTCCTTCTGCTGATGTTCGCGGGAATCACTCTGGGCGGCTTGGGTACCGCCTACGGCGCGCTTCTCGGCTGCGTCATCGTCGGTCTGCTCGTGCAGTGGTCGACGATGATCATCAATCCCGATCTCAAATACATCGGAGGACTGCTCGTCTTGATTCTCATCCTCGTCGTCCGACCCCAGGGCATACTCGGCTCGCGGCAAAGGATCGGGTGAGAATATGGATATCCTTGGTGCTCTCCAGGTTTCACTGGCCCAGCTGATAGGGCCGTCGGCCATCTTCTACGCCCTGCTCGCCATCGGACTGAATCTGCACTTCGGCTACGCCGGATTGCTCAACTTCGGTCAGATCGGTTTCGCACTGCTCGGCGGGTACGGCGTCGGAATCATGACGATCACGTACCAACAACCGCTGTGGCTCGGCATCCTCGTCGGCCTCGGTGCCGCAGGACTGCTCGCTCTCGTACTCGGCATACCCACGCTTCGACTACGCGCCGACTATCTCGCCATCGTCACCATCGCGGCGTCGGAGATACTCAGGCTGGTCTTCAGATCGACCGCATCCGATCCGATCACCAAGTCCACCAACGGTATCTTCGGGTTCGCGGACCCGTTCACCTCGCTCAGCCCGTTCGATTCCGGAAAGCAATATGCCTTCATCGGCGTGAAGTTCTACGGAGACGACCTCTGGGCGATGGTCGTCGGCTGGTCTCTCGTTCTCCTGCTCTGCGGACTCATCTATCTGCTCACACACAGCCCGTGGGGTCGTGTTCTCAAAGCGGTGCGTGAGGACGAGGACGCTGCGAGGTCGCTCGGCAAGAACGTCTTCGTGTACAAGATGCAGGCACTCGTGCTCGGTGGCGTCATCGGCGGAATGGGTGGCGTCTTCAACGCGCTGCAGACCAAGTCCATCAACCCGGACTTCTACTCCACCGCACAGACGTTCTTCGCGTTCGGTGCCCTCATTCTCGGTGGCGCGGCGACCGTCTTCGGACCTGTCCTCGGCGCGATGCTGTTCTGGTTCCTGCTCTCCATTCCCGACGCTATCCTCCGCCAAGCCATCGCCGGGCCCGATCCCTTGCTCAACCTCACCGAACAGCAGGTCGGCGCAACGCGATTCGTTCTCCTGGGCATTCTGATCGCCGTGCTGATGGTCTTCAGACCCCAGGGTATTCTCGGCAACAAGCGAGAGGTCCAACTCAATGCCTGAACGCCTCGCCACAGCACTGAGCGCAGAGCAGCGTGCTGCACTCTTCGCCGGCGTACCCCAGTCCCCCGGCGCACCCAAGCCCGACCCGACTCTCGTCGTCGACGGAGTGTCTCGAACGTTCGGCGGCCTCAAAGCTGTCGATGTCGCACACCTCGAAATTCAACGAGGCTGCATCACAGGGCTCATCGGGCCCAACGGCGCGGGCAAGACGACGTTGTTCAACCTGCTCACCGGATTCGATCGACCCGATACCGGCACCTGGTCCATGGACGGGCAGTCTCTCGGCCGCATGCATCCGCACCAGGTCGCCCGCAAAGGCGTCGTGCGCACATTCCAGTTGACGAAGGCTCTGTCGAAACTGACTGTGCTGGACAATGTTCGACTCGGAGCCACCGGGCAGCGTGGTGAACGCATCGTCAACACACTGATGCCCTGGACCTGGAAGAAGCAGGAAAAGGAGATCACCGAACGCGCCTACCACCTCCTCGAACGCTTCAAGCTCGACGCGAAGGCCGACGACCTCGCCGGTTCCATGTCCGGTGGTCAACGCAAGTTGCTGGAGATGGCACGCGCACTGATGACCGACCCTTCGGTCGTGATGCTCGACGAACCGATGGCAGGAGTGAATCCTGCTCTGACACAGAGCCTTCTCGGACATATCAAGTCGTTGCGCGACGACGGGATGACGGTGGTGTTCGTCGAACACGACATGGACGTCATCCGCGACATCAGCGACTGGGTCGTCGTCATGGCGCAAGGCAGCGTCATCGCCGAGTCGACCCCAGCGGATCTGTCGAACAACGGCGCGGTCGTCGACGCCTACCTCGGCAGTCACCACGACCAGGCGCTCGAATTCGACGAGAACGGCAATCCGGTCGGTGCCACCGCGGAATTGGCGGAAGCGTTGGAGCAGGCCGAGGCAGAAGAGCTCGAAGCGGGCGGCGATCTGTCCGAGCCGGAGTTCGTCGCACCGTCGGACGTGTCGCCCACAGGCGTCACACCGGTGACGGGCAAGCACGCCAAGGGAGAAGACACGAAGTGAGCGAACCCAGTACCGAAAAACTGACACCGGCCGAATTCGCTGCGACGCCTGCCGAACACACGCGGCTGGCAGAAGGCGCCCTGGTTCGAGCCGACAATCTGGTGGCCGGCTACATCCCCGGCGTCAACATCTTGAACGAGTGCAACTTCTTCCTGAGGGACGGCGAGATCGTCGGCATCATCGGGCCGAACGGTGCAGGTAAGTCGACACTGCTCAAAACCCTGTTCGGCCTGATACCGGTGCGCGAAGGCTCGGTGAAACTCCGCGGTGACAACATCACGTCCGCCGAAGCGCACGTACTCGTCACCAAGGGCGTCGGCTATGTGCCCCAGACCCAGAACGTGTTTCCGTCGCTGACCATCGAAGAGAACCTCGAAATGGGAATCTACCTGCGTCCCAAGAAGTTCGCAGAAAGATTCGAGTTCGTCAGCGAGTTGTTCCCTCTCCTCGGCGAGCGCAAGAAGGTCAAGGCCGGTGCACTGTCCGGCGGCGAGCGGCAGATGGTCGCGATGGGACGGGCTCTGATGATGGAACCGTCCGTCCTTCTGCTCGACGAGCCGTCGGCAGGTCTGTCGCCGATGTTCCAGGACGAAGTGTTCATCCGCTGCAAGAAGATCAACGCGACGGGCGTGTCGATCATCATGGTCGAGCAGAACGCTCGCCGATGCCTGCAGATCTGCGACCGCGGATACGTTCTCGATCAGGGCCGAAATGCGTACACGGACACCGGAACCAACCTCATGAACGACCCCAAGGTCATCGAGCTCTACCTCGGCACCCTGGCCGGAAGCAACGAGAAGAAGTAAGCCTGGTTCGGCCGGCAGGTTCGGAGCGAGGGTGACATTCGGTCACTCAGAGTGAGCGAGGGGCGCCTTCGCTCCGCCTGGAGGGGTGGCCGGTTCGGAGCGAGGGTGACATTCGGTCACTCAGAGTGAGCGAGGGGCGCCTTCGCTCCGTCTGGCGGGGTGGCCGGTTCGGAGCGAGGGTGACATCCGGTCACTCAGAGTGAGCGAGGGCGTCATTCGGTCACTCAGAGTGAGCGAGGGCGACATTCGGTCACCAGGAACCCCAGACCCGAGAACGAGTAGAGCCCCGATCCGCTGAGCGGATCGGGGCTCTACTCGTTGGTGCTTCACTCGCCGACGACAATGTACCCGTCGGTCGTGAGCGTGTTGTCCGGTCCGAAGACCAGGTTGCCGTACGAACCCGTCGCGGGCTCACCAGCGTCACTGAAGTTCAGCGCACCGGTGACACCGTCGTAGTCGATGTCGGTGCCTGCCTGGACGAGCGGGAGGCACTGTGCGTACGTCGTGCACTTCTCGCCGTCCTTGGTGACGCTGTTGATGTTCGCAGCGATGTCGGTACCTGCCGTCGACTTCGCCTGCTCCGCAGCGAGCGCCGAGATGATGACCGCGTCGTAGGACTCACCGGCGTAGTTGAAGTCCACCAGTGCGGGATCGACTGTCTTGAGGCGATCCTGGAACGCCGTACCCACATCGGTGAGCGGCGTCGTGCCACGCATCGTGTCGAGCAGGCCTGCTGCGACGGACTCGCCGAGCGCGTTACCCATGTTGCCGTCCACGCCGTAGACCAACGTGCCGTCGGACGGGCCGATGCCCACCTCGTGCATACGCGTGATGATCTTCGCCGACTCCTCGAAGCCGATGATGGCCACCGCGTCGGGCGCGAAGGTCTTCACGTCGTCGACCTCGGCGTTGAACGACTGAGCGTTGGGATCGTAGATGATCTTCTGGATCTGGTCCGACGGGATACCCGCGGCTTCGAGGTTCTCGACCGTGTTGGTCGCGAGGCCGGTTCCGTACGGATCGTTCAGTGCGAGAATGGAAACGCGCTGTGCGCCATCCTCGGCGATGAGCTGCGACAATGCCTGTGCCTGCAGAACATCCGTCGGTGCGGTGCGGAAGTACTGGCCCTTGTCCGGGTAGCAGACGAACTGATCGGACGTGTTGGCGGGCGAGAACTGAACGACGCCCGCGCTCGCGATCTTGTCGATCACCTTCAGCGACACCGAGGACGATGCGGCTCCGACGATGACGTCGGCGCCACCGGCGAGGAGACGGTCGACGGTGGTGTTGGCGGTGTCCGTGGTCGTGTCGCCCGAGTCACCGGGGATCAGCTGAACCGGCTGATTCAGAACGCCACCGGCTGCATTGACCTCGTCGACGGCGAGTCGAACACCGGCGACCTCCGGCGGTCCGAGGAATGCGAGGCTACCGGTTTCGGGAAGCAGCGTTCCCACGACCAGAGGCGTCGTGACCGGGGTTGCTCCCGCCGTTGCCTGATCGGGTGTGCAGTCGGTCGACACTGTTGTCTCTTCCGCTGCCGAACTTCCACCGCTGGCAGAGCTGGTGCTGTCACCCGAGGAGGAATCATCGCTCGAAGAACAGCCGAACAGCGCCAATGACGCAGCACCCAGCACCGCAGCCGTGCGGACATAGGTCCGTTTTGCCATCTAGGGTCTCCTTGATCGATCAAAAGATGAAGCGCACGACTGTCGTGCGCCCCATGTGTGGATCAGACGCTAGCTGTCCGAATCGATCTGCGAAGGGCGAGAACATGGCTCGTGACCTGACTGTGACCTGACGGGCCGAAGATTTACACCGCCGTAGCGTGGGACCGAGAAATCACGACTCTTTTGGGGCGTCGAGCGTCTCGATGATGACCTCTGCGACAGCCTTCATCGTCGTCCGTCGGTCCATGGCCGCGCGCTGAATCCACTTGAACGCCTGCGGCTCTGTGAGCGATTGCGATTCCATGAGTTTGCCCTTGGCGCGCTCGATCAACTTCCGAGTCTCGAGCCGCTCCTGCAGATCTGCGATTTCACTCTCGAGCGACGAGATCTCGGTGTACCGACTCGCAGCGAGTTCGACGGCGGGCATCAGGTCGGCTTTCGAGAACGGCTTCACGAGATACGCCATCGCACCGGCGTCGCGCGCTTTCTCCACCAACTCGCGTTGTGAGAATGCAGTGAGGATCACAACCGGGGCGATGCGCTTCTCGGCGATTTCCGACGCCGCATCGATGCCGTCACGTCGCGGCATCTTCACGTCCATGATCACCAGATCCGGACGAAGTTCGACCGCCAGGTCCACCGCCTGCTGGCCGTCGGCAGCTTCCCCGACGACCTCGTAGCCTTCCTCGCGCAGCATCTCCACCAGATCCAGGCGGATCAGCGATTCGTCCTCGGCCACCACGACACGGAGAGCGGGCTTGCCGCCCTCCTGTGCAACAGGAGCGTTCATGTGTACCAGTCTCCTTCGACAAGTCATCGACCAGCGCAAACTACGCGCACGAGTATGCATGCACGACACTTCCACCGAGCCGTTGAAGCCTTTGAAGGGTACCGGTGGTTGACCCCGTCGGCGCATCTTCTAAAGTAGTGAACCGCAAGCCAACGCCAGCCCCCGTATCCCAATTGGCAGAGGAAACGGATTCAAAACCCGTACAGTGTCAGTTCGAGTCTGACCGGGGGCACCACGATCACCACCGAGAAATACGCGAGTCGTCAAGACACCAGGGACATCTCGCCCCGTCGACGAACACTTCCCGGTGACACTCCGAGCACTCTCTTGAACGCACGCGCGAACGCAGCTTCCGACTCGTAACCCGATCGCCTCGCCGACTCGGCCACTGTGATGTCCGTGGATCGCAGAAGGTCATGAGCCGTCTGCATTCGCCAGCGGGCAAGGTATTTCATCGGCGTCTCCCCCACCATCGACGTGAATCTCGCAGCGAATGCGGATCGCGACATCGCCACCTCCGCGGCGAGTGACGCCACCGTCCACTGCCTGTCCGGGTTTCGGTGGATGAGCGCCAAAGCCGGCCCGACGCCTGGATCCTGCAATGCTCCGAGCCATCCGGTCCTGGCTGCGGGGTCGTGTTCGATCCAGTACCGCAGCGCCTGGATGACAAGGATGTCCGACAATCGGGTGATGACGGCCTCGCCGCCCGGTCGGAGCGAACGCGCCTCGTCGGCGACGAGTCCCAGCGTGCTGTGCATCCAGGAAAGATGGGGCGTCGGTACGGATTCGACGACGATCAGTGGCGGAAGCGAACGGATCAGCTGCACCGCCGACGGATGGTCGAGACGGACTGCCCCACAGATCATGGTCGTCGACTCTCCCCCACCGCCGTGCCGTACGACGGCGTACCGATCGCTGACGTAGTCGTGCGGGAGGTCGTGGACGATGGGTGCGGTCGCGCTCGCGGCCACATCGCTCGCCAGAGTGTGGCCCAAACCATGTGGCACAAGAGCGAATTCACCGGGGACGAGGTACCTGGGCGACGCACCGTCGACGTCCAGGCGACATCTGCCCTCGGTGACGACGTGGAACCACATGCAGTCGTCCATCCTCGGCATGTCGAGCCCCCACGGCTCGGACAGTTCGGACCGGCAGTAGAACGCGCCCGTCATGCGCAGAAAATGCAGGGCCTCGCCGAGTGGATCCGGCGTCGCCCACGGGTCTTGTCCTCTCATGTTCCGATCGTACGACCGAGCTGGACGAACGAGCATGGAACCGAGATCGACGGGCATGGATAGTCCACCGACACAGCGCGATGCTGGAGGACATCACCCCCGAGGAGGGATTCACCATGATCGAACGACTCGCAGCGGTATCGACGACGGTCGCCGCGATCGGATGCGGCATCACGGCGGGAGTTCTGCTCGCGTTCTCGGTGAGCGTCATGCCGGCTCTGCGATCGCAACCACCGGCGTCTGCGGCGTCGTCGATGCAGCAGATGAACGTCGCGATCGTCTCGCCCGTGTTCATGACGGTGTTCCTGGGCAGTGCTGCGGCGGCCACCGTCGCCGCCGTCACGACGTGGATGTCGCACGGCGACGCGGCAATTACCGTCACCGTCGGTGCGGCGCTGTTCGTGATCGGCTGTTTCCTGGTCACGATCGTCGTGAACGTTCCTCTCAACGACGCATTGGCAGTGGCTGATCCGCAGACCGACGGCGGTCTCGAAACGTGGTCCACCTACCTGACGCGGTGGACTCGTTGGAATCATGCACGAACCGTCGCCGCGATCGCGGCCTGCGCGGCATTGACGGTCGCCGTGCGACGTTAGATCTCGGGGTCGGCTGCTGCCTGCCGCCTGGACTCGATCTCCTGCTCGAATGCCGAGATCAAGCGGTCTGCCTCGGCTACTGCTGCGTCGTCTGCACCTTCGTCCATCGACTGGTCGCGACCGCGTCGAAGTGCGGCCAGTTCTGCGTCGAGTTCATGATTGTCGAGTACTCGTGGATCCAACATGGTCTCCATTGTCCGCCTTCGACAGCCGAACTCGCGCGAGAAACGCGGCGTGACATTGTAGGCACGGTGAGCACCGTGCACAGCTTCCCGCCGATCGTCGACCACGACGCACACACGTTGATCCTGGGATCGATGCCGGGCGTCGCGTCATTGGCCGCGAATCAGTACTACGCGCATCCGCGAAACTCGTTCTGGCCGATCATGGGAGACCTGTTCGGCGCCGTACCGTCCGTTCCGTACCACGAACGTGCCGCAGCACTGCGCCGTCACGGAATCGCTGTCTGGGATGTGTTGAAACTGTGTACGAGACACGGCAGCTTGGACTCCGCGATCGAGGAATCGTCCATCGTCGTCAACGATGTCGAGTCGATGATGCAGGAACACCCATCGATCGACCGAATCTTCTTCAACGGCGCGAAAGCCGAATCCAGCTTCCTCAGGTACGTGGCACCCACGACGCAGTCGGCGACGTGTGTCCGGCTGCCGTCGACGAGCCCGGCACACGCGTCGATGTCGTACGAACGCAAACTCGACGCGTGGAAGGCCGTCGCCGACCGCGGCTGAGAACGGCTACTTCCTCGGGAAGTGCCGAATCAGGCCCTCCTGCACCACGGTTGCCAGCAGCAATCCGTCGACGGAGAAGAATCGTCCCGTCGCGAGGCCGCGCGAACCCGCCGCGACGGGCGACTCGGTGTCGTAGAGCGCCCAGTCGTCGAACCGGAACGGGCGATGGAACCAGATCGAGTGGTTGACCGTCGCAGCGACGATACGGTCGAAGCCCCACGACAGACCGTGAGTCGTGATGATGGAATCGAGCACCGTGGTGTCCGACGCGTATCCCATGGTCGCGGCGTGGAAGATCGGGTCGTCGGGCAATTCGCCGTCGGCCTTCATCCAGACACGATTGTGGGTGAGCCGCTCCCCCGTCGTCTGCAGAATCCACGCCGGATCGTTGGCGTAGCGCATGTCGATCGGTTTGAGAGCATCGACGAACATCTGTAGGCGATCCTCGTACCCGACGAAGTGATCTCCCAAGGGCGGCAACGTGTCCGGGTACGGAACCTCGGGTAGTTCGACGCTGTGTTCCAGACCTTTTCCGAAGTCCTGGAACGCCGCGAGCATCACGAAGATCTCGTTGCCGTCCTGCAGCGCAGTGACCTGGCGATTGGCGAATGCTCGACCGTCGCGGTGCCGCGATACCTGGTACTCGATCGGCTTCTTGACGTCACCGCCTCGAATGAAGTGCGCATTGATCGCATGGACGTCACGCGACGTCCCCGTGACCGTGCGTCCCGCGGCGATCAACGCCTGCGAGACCAACTGGCCACCGAATGTGCGGCTGCCCACCTGGCGAGGATGCACCCCCCGGAACGTGTCCTCGCCGATCTCCTCGAGCTCGAGGAGCTCGAGGAGCGTCTGCAGATCCGTCTTGTCGGTCGTTCCCTCGGTCGCCGTCTCGGCGCCCGCTCCCCCCGCATCGGTCACTTACCGGTCCTCTTCCCCAATTCGGTGCACGTGGATCAAGTTGGTCGAGCCTACTGTGCCGGGAGGGGCTCCGGCCACGATGACGACCTGATCGCCCTTGCTGTATCGACCCAGCTCCAGCAGAGCCTTGTCCACCTCGACCACCATCGCGTCGGTCGTCGCGACCTCGGGAACGAGGAAGGTCTCGGTTCCCCAGCTCAGCGCGAGCTGCGATCGAACCTCGGGGATGGACGTGAACGCGAGAAGCGGCAACGACGTGTGCAGACGCGCGAGACGCCGCACGGTGTCACCGGACTGAGTGAACGCGACGAGTGCTTTCGCGTCGAGACGCTCGCCGATGTCGCGGGCTGCGTACGAGATCACACCGCGCTTGGTGCGGGGAACGTGCGTCAACGGCGGAACCGGGTCGCCCTCGGATTCGACGGTTTCGACGATGCGAGCCATCGTCCGGACCGTCTCCATCACGTACTTGCCCACCGACGTCTCACCGGACAGCATGACGGCGTCCGTGCCGTCGAGAACCGCGTTCGCGACGTCCGACGCCTCGGCGCGGGTCGGGCGGGAGTTCTCGATCATCGATTCGAGCATCTGCGTCGCGACGATGACGGGCTTGGCGTTCGCTCGCGCGATCTGGATCGCGCGCTTCTGAACGAGCGGAACCTGCTCGAGCGGCAATTCGACACCGAGGTCACCACGGGCGACCATGATCGCGTCGAACGCCAGCACGATGGCTTCGAGGTTGTCGACGGCTTCGGGCTTCTCGAGCTTCGCGATGACCGGAACGCGTCGACCGACGCGGTCCATGATGGCGTGAACGAGTTCCACATCGGCAGGCGAGCGGACGAACGACAGCGCGATGAAGTCGACGCCGAGGCCCAGCGCGAATTCGAGGTCGGCAATGTCCTTCTCGGACAAGGCCGGTACGGACACGTTCATGCCCGGAAGCGAGACGCCCTTGTTGTTGCTGACCGGTCCACCCTCGGTGACTCGACACAGCACGTCGTTACCCTCGACGCCGGTGACGACGAGTCCGACCTTGCCATCGTCGACGAGAAGGCGGTCGCCTTCCTTGGCGTCCTGAGCGAGCTCCTTGTACGTCGTCGACACGCGGTCGTGGGTGCCTTCGCACTCGTCGACGGTGATGCGCACCAATTCGCCGTTGGCCCAGGTGGTCTTGCCCTCGGCGAAGCGGCCGAGGCGGATCTTCGGTCCCTGTAGGTCGGCGAGGATGCCGACCGCCTTGCCCGTGGCATTCGATGCCGCACGGACTCTTTCGTAGTTGGCCTGATGATCCGGGTGATCACCATGGCTGAAATTCAGTCTGGCGACATCCATTCCACTCTCGACGAGTTCACGGATTCGGTCACTGGTAGCGGTGGCGGGTCCAAGGGTGCAAACGATCTTCGTACGTCGGCTCACGAACACGAGCCTAGACGGTGGCCGTCACCTTCTCCATGGCAGAGGGGTCCAACGCGATCCTACCCGCCAGTAGGATCGCGTCGGCACTGCTCAGCAAGCCTGGATCGGTTCAGACCACGGCCAGCGGCAAGGCGGTCGGATGGACGGGAGACGGCAGATCCGACCGGCCCGTCAGGTACGCGTCGACGCCGTGCGCCGCCGACCGACCCTCGGCGATCGCCCACACGACCAACGACGCACCACGGTGCGCGTCACCGCACACGAACACGCCGGGCGCCGTCGTCTGCCAGTCGGGTCCACAGGACAACGCGCCGCGACGCGTCAAGGTCAGGCCGTAGTCGTCGAGCAGCGGACCGTGCTCGACGCCCTCGAATCCGATCGCGAACAACGCGAGATCGCAAGGCAACTCGACCTCGTCGCCGATCGGTGTGATGACGCGTCGACCTTCGGCGTCGCGCTGAACTTCCACCTCGGCGAGGACCATCGCACGCACCTGGCCCTTGTCGTCGCCCAGGAAGCGTTGCACCGCAACCTGGTGACGCACCACGCCGCCTTCGGCGTGGGCGGGCGACGTCCTGAGCACGAGCGGCCACGACGGCCACGGCGAGCGGTCGTCACGCAGTTCGGGAAGCGCCTGGTTGTAGTCCAGCTGCGTCACCGACGCCGCACCCTGGCGGTGCGCGGTGCCGAGGCAGTCGGCACCGGTGTCGCCGCCGCCGATGATGACGACGTGCTTGTCCTTCGCGTCGATCGACGTCGGACCGTCGCCCTCGCACTCCTTGTTCGCCGGCACGAGGTGTTCCATCGCCAGGTGAACCCCGGTCAGGTGTCGCCCTTCGACCTCGGTGTTGTCGCGAGCACGCAACGCACCGACCGCCAGCACGACGGCGTCGTAGTGTCCGCGCAGCTGCTCGACCGTGAAGTCGACGCCCACCTCGCACTCGGTGACGAAATGCGTTCCCTCGGCGCGCATTTGCATGAGCCGCTGATCCAGCACCGACTTCTCGAGCTTGAACTCCGGAATGCCGTAGCGCAGCAGACCACCGAGTCGATCGTCACGTTCGTAGACCGTCACGTCGTGCCCGGCACGGGTAAGTTGCTGCGCTGCAGCAAGTCCCGCCGGACCCGAACCGACGACGGCCACGCGCTTGCCGGTGTTGATGGTCGGCGGCTGCGGAACGACCGAACCGGAATCCCACGCCAGATCGGCGATCGTCTGTTCGACACGTTTGATCGTCACGCTGCCGCCCGTGTCGGTCTCGGCGATCGACAGCACACACGCCGCTTCGCACGGCGCCGGACACACTCGCCCGGTGAACTCGGGGAAGTTGTTCGTCGCGTGGAGGCGATCGCTCGCCGCATCCCACCGGTCGCGACGGACCAGATCGTTCCATTCGGGGATCAGATTGCCCAGCGGGCACCCCGCAGTTCCCGAGTGGCAGAACGGGATTCCGCAGTCCATGCAGCGGCGCGCCTGATTCGACACGTCGGCCGCACGTTCGGATGCGGGCTGGTGCGAGTAGACCTCGTTCCAGTCCTTGACGCGTTCGGCGATGGGACGCTTCAGCGCCTCCTGCTTGACTACGTTCAGAAAACCTCTGGGATCAGCCACGTGCTGCCTCCATGATCGCTACGTCGACGTCGCGCCCTTCGGCACGCGCCATCCGCGTCGCCTCCAGCACACGCTGGTAGTCGACGGGCATGATTTTGGTGAACAGTGCGGACCGGCGAGGCCAGTCCGCGAGAAGCGAGCTCGCGACGGTCGAGCCGGTCCACTTCAGGTGGCTCTCCACCGTCTCGCGCAGCCACGCGAGATCGTCGGGGTCCGGTGTCTGCAGCGTCACCATGGCGGTGTTGACGTTGCTCTCGTCCAGCCCCAGAACGTAGGCGATACCGCCCGACATTCCGGCAGCCATGTTTCGTCCGGTCGGCCCGAGCACCACGACGCGTCCGCCGGTCATGTATTCGAACGCATGGTCACCCACGCCTTCGTTGACCGCCGTGGCACCGGAGTTGCGCACCGCGAAGCGCTCGCCGACGCGGCCGCGGAGGAACACTTCGCCCGCCGTTGCGCCGTAGAGGATGGTGTTGCCTGCGATGACGTTGTCCTCGGGGACGAACGAGACGTCGTCGGCCGGGCGCACGACGACACGCCCTCCCGACAAGCCTTTGCCGACATAGTCGTTGGTGTCGCCGATCAGGTCGATCGTGACGCCTGCGGGCAGGAACGCACCGAGTGACTGGCCGGCCGAACCCGTCAGTTGCACACGGATGGTGTCGTCGGGAAGTCCGCGTCCGCCGAACCGTCGGGTGACCTCGGACCCGAGAAGCGTTCCGACCGTGCGGTTCACGTTGCGCACCGGCAGTTCGAGGGTGACCGGATGTGCGTCTTCCAGCGCGCCCTCGGCGAGCTGGATGAGCGTGCGGTCGAGTGCAAAGTCCAGACCGTGGTCCTGGCCGCGGAGGCGTCGACGTTGCTTCAGCGGGGCGCCGTGCTGATCGGTGGGCATCGCGAAGATCGGCGACAGGTCGAGGCCCTCGCTCTTCCAGTGTGCGATACCGGCTTGCGTGTCCAGGAAATCCGCGTGCCCGACGGCTTCGTCGATGCTTCGGAAGCCGAGCTTGGCCAGGTACTGCCGGACGTCCTCGGCAACGAAACGGAAGAAGTCCTCGAGGAACTCCGGCTTGCCGTTGAATCGCTTGCGCAACTCCGGATTCTGCGTCGCGACACCGACCGGGCACGTGTCGAGGTGGCACACGCGCATCATGATGCAGCCGGACACGATCAGCGGAGCGGTGGAGAAGCCGAACTCCTCGGCTCCGAGCAACGCGGCCACGATGACGTCGCGACCGGTGCGAAGGCCACCGTCGCACTGCACTGTGATGCGGTCGCGGAGTCCGTTGAGCACCAACGTCTGTTGCGCGTCGGCCAGGCCGATCTCCCACGGAGCACCCGCGTGCTTGAGCGACGTCAGTGGCGCGGCGCCGGTGCCGCCGTCGTAACCGGAGATGAGTACGACGTCGGCGTGCGCCTTGCTGACACCGGTCGCGACCGTGCCGACTCCGACCGAACTGACCAACTTGACGTGCACACGTGCGTTCTCGTTGGCGTTCTTGAGGTCGTGGATCAGCTGTGCGAGATCCTCGATCGAGTAGATGTCGTGGTGCGGCGGCGGCGAGATCAGACCGACGCCGGGCGTCGAATGCCGAGTCTTGGCCACCCAGGGGTACACCTTGTACCCCGGAAGTTGGCCTCCCTCACCCGGTTTCGCGCCTTGCGCCATCTTGATCTGGATGTCCGACGCGTTGACGAGGTAGTCGCTCGTGACGCCGAATCGACCACTGGCGACCTGCTTGACGGCGCTGCGGCGTGTCGGATCGTACAAACGGTCTGCGTCCTCGCCACCCTCACCGGAGTTCGAGCGCCCGCCGAGGTTGTTCATCGCGACGGCCATCGTCTCGTGTGCTTCGGCCGAAATGGATCCATAGCTCATCGCACCGGTGTTGAACCGCGTGACGATCGACTCGACAGGTTCGACCTCGTCCAGCGGAACCGCCGGGCGAACACCTTCCTTGAGCTCGAACAGTCCTCGGAGAGCACCACCTTCACGGGCGAGGCGATCGACTTCGTCGCTGTACTTCTGAAAGACGTCGTATCGACCCGTACGCGTCGCGTGCTGCAGCAGGAACACCGTCTCGGGCGTGAAGAGGTGCAGTTCGCCCTCGCGCCGGAACTGGTATTCGCCACCGATCTCGAGGCGTCGGTGGACGCGGTCCGTCGGGTTCTCCGGGTAGGCGCGTCGGTGCCGAAGCTTGACCTCCTCGGCGAGCACGTCGAGGCCGACGCCGCCGAGTTTGCTGACGGTTCCCTTGAAGTAGTTGCGAACGACGTCCTTGTCGAGACCGATCGCTTCGAAAACCTGTGCGCCCGTGTAGGACCCGACGGTCGAGATGCCCATCTTGGACATCACTTTGAGCACGCCCTTGCCGAGGCCGTACAGGTAGTTGCGGACAGCCACGGACGATTCGACGCCCGTCAGCTCGCCCTCGCCGACGAGATCCTCGATGGATTCCATGGCGAGGTACGGGTTGACGGCTGCCGCGCCGTACCCGATCAGAAGGGCGAGGTGGTGCACCTCGCGCGCGTCTCCCGATTCGACGACGAGCGCGACCTTGGTGCGCTCCTTGGTCCGCACGAGGTGGTGATGCACCGCTGCCGTCGCCAGCAACGACGGGATCGGCGCATGCGTGTGGTCGGAGTCCCGGTCGGAGATGATCAACGTGCGGAACCCGGCCGCGATCGCGGCACTCGCGCGGCGTCGGAGATCCTCGATCGCCTCGGCGAGGCCCTCTCCCCCGCGCTCGACCTCGTACAGCCCGCGCAGCACGGTCGCCGCGAGACCGGGGTGATCGCCGTCGAAGTTGATGTGGATGATCTTGTTCAACTCGTCGTTGTCGAGAACAGGCCACGGCAGCACGATCTGGCGGCACGACGCGGCCGTCGGCTCCAGTAGGTTCTGCTCCGGACCCATGACCCGCGACAGCGACGTGACGATCTCCTCGCGGATCGAGTCGAGCGGAGGATTGGTGACCTGCGCGAAGAGCTCGACGAAGTAGTCGTACAGCTGCCTCGACCGCTGCGACAGGACCGCAGCCGGAGTGTCGGTTCCCATGGAGCCCAACGGTTCTCCGCCCGACGCAGCCATCGGTGCCAGCACGACGCGCAGATCTTCCTCGGTGTATCCGAACGCGACCTGCCGACGCACGACGGACTCGTGGTTGTACTGGATGTGCGCGCGCTCGGGCAGACTCTTGATCTCGAGCAGACCTGCGTGGAGCCACTCCTGGTACGGATGCTCGCGGGCCAGTTGCTGCTTGATCTCGTCGTCGGGCACGATCCTGCCCGCCTCGGTGTCGACGAGGAACATCTTGCCGGGCTCGAGCCGTCCTTTGGCTACCACCTCGGATTGCGGAACGTCGAGAACTCCCGCCTCACTGGCGAGAATGATGCGCCCGTCCACGGTCTGCCACCACCGGCCGGGGCGCAGGCCGTTGCGGTCGAGCACGGCGCCCACGTAGGAACCGTCGGTGAACGTGACACATGCGGGGCCGTCCCACGGCTCCATGATCGACGCGTGGAACTGATAGAACGCGCGGACGTCGGGGTCCATGTTGCGATGGTTCTCCCACGGCTCGGGCACCATCATCATGACCACGTGCGGGACGCTGCGACCCGCGAGATGAAGGAGTTCGAGGACCTCGTCGAGCGATACCGAGTCCGAACCGTCGGGGTTGCAGATCGGGTACAACCGCTTCAGATCACCGGGAATGAGATTGCTGCTCAACATCGCCTCGCGGGCGCGCATCCGATTTCGGTTGCCCATGACGGTGTTGATCTCGCCGTTGTGCGCGACGTACCGATGCGGGTGCGCGAGAGGCCACGACGGGAACGTGTTGGTCGAGAAACGGCTGTGCACGATGGCAATGGCACTCTTGCACAGCGGGTTACGAAGATCAGGGAAGAACATGGGCAGCTGCATCGTCGTGAGCATGCCCTTGTAGACGATGGTCCGACTGGACAGCGAAGGAAAGAACAGACCGGTTCCGGCTGCCTCGATCTCCGGAGTGACCTGCTCCGCTCGCTTGCGCAATCCGTAGACCCGACGGTCCAGTTCGAGGCCGCCGAGACGCCGGCCGTCGACCTCGGGTGCGGTGACGAACAGGTACGACATGTGCGGCATGCACCCCACCGCGGTCAGTCCGATGTCCGCGCGATCGGGATCGACGTCCACCTCACGCCATCCGAGGATCTCGAGACCCTCTTCGGCAGCGATGGCCTCGACACGCGAGACGGCGTCGGACCGTTCGCGGATGCCTTGCGGCAGGAAGCAGATTCCGGCGGCATACGTGTTGGTGCCGTCGCCCTGCGCGGCGGGTAGCGCGAAATCGACGAGCGACTCGAGGAGTTCGACCGGGAGCTGCAGCAGAATGCCTGCACCGTCACCGCTGTTCGGCTCTGCGCCTGCGGCGCCTCGATGCTCGAGATTCTCCAGCGCGAGCACTCCGTCGGCGACGATGCTGTGCGACCGGCGCCCGGCCACGTCGGCGATCATGGCGACGCCGCACGAGTCCTTTTCCTGGGCAGGGTCGTACAGTCCCTGCTCTGCCGGCAACTGTGAGAACAGCATTTTCCGTCACCTCCACCTGGGCCAGGGAGACACCGCGGAAGTGCTGCGCGCGAAAATACGGCACCGTTCTTCTCTCGGCGACTCCGCCAGCGATGAGCTCTGGTGACAACGATACGGGTCACGCGAGAACTCGCTTTGTGCTGAAATCGGGGTCTACCGGGACAACTCTGGCCCGCGAAGGATTTCGGCCATCGGCCGAACGAACCGAGCGTACCAGTAGCTCTTGACAATCCATCAATCGTGAAGGTCACCGGCTACCGGCACGTCGGGCGTCAGTCGCGCAGGGGCCTGCCGTGCTGGTCACGGACGCTGCCGGTGAGCATCATGATGCCGTCGATCAGCGGCCAGATAGCACCGATACCGCAGGTCAGCCATGTGACGGCGATCTGTGCGATCGCGATACCGGGCTGGTTCAGATAGAAGCGGCCTGCGCCGAACGCGCCGAGCAGAATTTCGAGCAGTCCAGCCGTCACCTTCGACTTGTCCGACAGCGGCTCACCCGTGACGGGATGACGCCCGAACGGAGCCGTCTGATCGACGCCGTATCCCCCGGCATATGCGCCGTAGGGTTGCTGCCCGTATCCCTGCGGCGCATACCCTTGCTGCCCGTAGCCCGGCTGGCCGTAATTCTGCTGCGCGTAATTCTGCTGGCCGTAGTTCTGTTGGCCATAGTTCTGCTGGCCGTACGGGGGCGGCGGGTACCCCTGCTGGCCTTCCGTCGGGTATCCCGGCGGCGGTGGGGTGTACCCCGGATCCGGGTACTGCTGGGTGAACTGCTGGTACCCGGGGTCCGGTGGACCGTAGACCGGTCCACCCGGATCTGCCTCGCCGTACCCGGGCGACGGTGTCGCCGAAGGCTTGTCGAGGTTCACGCCCGAGGGAAAGGTGTCGGATTCGGTGGGCGGCGGATAACTCGGGCTGGCTCCCCATCCCGGGCCGTTCCCGATTCCGGAATGCACGTCCCACCCAGGTCCCGAACCGGAACCCGAGCCTGTGGCGCCGGTGACGGGCCCGATCTCCGACGTCGCCGGCGGCTCCGACAGCGACGCTTCGGCGGTGGCGTCGTAATCGAACGGCGCGCCGAATTCCGGTGGCGTCGTGTGCCGTTCCGTGTCACCACCGGACGAGTTCGTCGTTTCTGCGTTCTCGTTCGGCTCGGAGTTCTTGTCTGGCTCGGTCACCGTGCGCTCCTCGTTCTTCTCGGCTGCAGATGCGAAGAATCTTCCGTGCGAGACGGTCAGTTCCCGCTCGTGCGATCCGTGTCGTCGTCGGTCGTGGACTTGGTCGTCGACACCGAGTCCGACTTGTCGTCGTCCGTCTTCGTCGCCTTTTCGCCCGTCGCGCCCTCGGTCGTGTCGGCGCCCTTGGACACCAGTGTCGACGGCTCCTCGCGACCCTTGGTCGCGAAGACGACGTACGCCACCGCGAGAACGAACACGATCGCGGACGTGAACGAGTTGATCCGGATTCCGGCGATGTGAGTCGCGTAGTCGTCGCGCATCAGCTCGACCCAGAACCGGCCTGCACAGTACCCGGCGACGTACAGCGCGAACAGTCGACCGTGGCCGATGGCGAACCGCTTGTCGACGATGACGAGCAGCACGACGACAGCCAGACTCCACAACAGCTCGTACAGGAACGTCGGGTGAACGACTTTCTCCACCAGTCCGGTGGACACTCCGGTCAGGGAGTCGATACGACCGTTCGCGTCGGCGCGTTCGAAGATCTCGAGGCCCCACGGCACGGTGGTCTCGCGACCGTACAGTTCCTGGTTGAAGTAATTTCCGATACGACCGATCGCCTGCGCGAGCAGAATCGGCGGCGCGACGGCATCACCGAACGCGGGCAGCGGAATTCCACGCCTGCGGCACGCGATCCAGGCTCCGACACCGCCGAGAAGAACTGCACCCCAGATCCCGAGGCCGCCTTCCCACACCTTCAGTGCACGTATCGGATCGCCGCCTGGACCGAAGTACGTGCTCCAGTCCGTGAGGACGTGATAGAGCCGTCCGCCGAGCAGACCGAACGGGACGGCCCAGACCGCGACGTCGAGCACCGTGCCCTTGGTGCCGCCTCGCGCCACCCAGCGTCGATCTCCCCAGAGGATCGCCACGACGATCCCGAGGATGATGAACAACGCATAGGCACGAAGCGCGAGCGGACCCACGTACCAGACGCCCTGGGGCGGACTGGGAATGTAGGCGAGGACAGCGGTCGACGACGCGAGAGCGGATGTCACGATGACACGTTAGCCGAACGGACGCCCTCGGCGAGTTCGGTGGTGAGCGACGCGACGGCGTCCAACCCGTTGTCGACAGCGCTGACCAGTGCCGAGCCGACGATGACCGCGTCGGCGTATCGAGCGATCTCGGCCGCTTGAGCACCGGAACGAACGCCGAGTCCGACACCGATCGGGATGTCGGAGTGCGTGCGGATACGCGCGGTCAGTTCGGGAGCCGCGGACGACACCGCGTCGCGCGCTCCTGTGACACCCATGGTCGATGCGGCGTAGACGAAGCCGGTGCTGAGTTCGACGGTGCTGGCGAGTCGCTCCTCGGTCGACGAGGGCGCGACGAGGAAGATGCGATCGAGATCGTGCGCCTTCGACGCCTCGACCCACTCCCCTGCCTCGTCGGGAATGAGGTCCGGGGTGATGATCCCCAGACCGCCCGCATTCGCCAGATCACGTGCGAATCGGTCGATTCCGTACCGCAGCACCAGGTTCCAGTAGGTCATGACGACCGCGTTTCCTCCCGCAGCCGACACCTTCTCTACGACGGTGAACACGTCCTTGACCTTCACGCCCGCGCGAAGAGCCGTATCCGCGGCCGCTTGGATCGTCGGGCCGTCCATGACGGGGTCCGAGTACGGAATTCCGACCTCGACGATGTCGCATCCGGAGTTCACCATGGTCTCGAACACCTCGATCGAACCTTCGACCGTGGGGAATCCGGCGGGCAGGTACCCGACGAGCGCTGCACGATTCTCCGCGCGTGTCTTGTCGAAAGTGGCTGCGAGCCTTGAACGTTCGGTCATGCCTGCTCACCCTTCTCGCCGTCCACGTGTGCTTCGCCGTCACCGTCGACCAATCCGAACCATTCGGCTGCGGTGTCGACGTCCTTGTCCCCTCGTCCCGAGAGGTTCACGAGAACGATCTTGCCTTCGCCGAGTTCCTTGCCGAGCTTCAGCGCACCGGCGACGGCGTGAGCCGACTCGATTGCCGGGATGATTCCCTCGGTCCGGCTGAGCAGTCGGAACGCTTCCATCGCCTCGGTGTCGGTGATGCCGCGGTACTCCGCGCGGCCCAGATCGTTGAGGTGCGAGTGCTCCGGCCCGACGCCCGGGTAGTCCAGGCCCGCTGAGATGGAGTGCGATTCGATGGTCTGACCGTCTTCGTCCTGAAGCAGGTACGAATACGCGCCGTGCAGAGCGCCGGGGGATCCACCACTGATGGTCGCTGCATGGCGCCCGGTCTCGACACCGTCGCCTGCTGCCTCGAAACCGACGAGGCGGACCGACGGATCGTCGATGAACGCATGGAAGATGCCGATGGCGTTGGAGCCGCCGCCGACGCACGCGGCGATGGCGTCGGGCAGCCGTCCGGTCGACGCCTGAACCTGTTGCCGCGCTTCGAGTCCGATGATGCGCTGGAAGTCGCGAACCATCAGAGGGAACGGGTGCGGTCCGGCGACGGTGCCGAAGCAGTAGTACGTGTCGTCCGCGTTGGTGACCCAGTCACGCAAGGCCTCGTTGATCGCGTCCTTCAGAGTGCGCGAACCCGACTTGACCGCAACGACACTCGACCCGAGCAGACGCATACGAGCAACGTTCAGCGCCTGACGTTCGGTGTCGACTTCACCCATGTACACGACACAGTCCAGGCCCAGAAGAGCACACGCGGTGGCCGTCGCGACGCCGTGCTGACCCGCACCGGTCTCGGCGATGACGCGTGTCTTGCCCATGCGCTTCGCGAGCAGAACCTGTCCGAGAACATTGTTGATCTTGTGAGAACCCGTGTGGTTGAGGTCTTCTCGCTTCAGCAGAATCCGTGCGCCACCGGCATGCTCGGCCAACCGAGTCGCTTCGAAGACCGGCGAAGGCCGCCCGGTGTAGTCGCGCTGCAGCCGATCGAGCTCGCCGAGGAAGCCGTTGTCACTGCGCACCTTGTCGTACTCGGCAGTGACTTCCTCGATGACACCCATGAGCGCTTCGGGGACGAACCGTCCGCCGTAGACACCGAAATGACCGCCGACGTCGGGATTGTGCTGGCTGCGGTCGGTCACTCCGGCACTGGTCTGCGGGAGGTCACCGCCCTTGAAATGCGGACTCTGAAGGTTGCTGCTCACCCGTCCAGTCTGCCCCAGCCGTGACCGGCCGCGGCGTTCGGGTCCACCCGATTCAGCGTGCAGGCTTGGGGCAGGAAGGGTGGGTTCCTGCTGTGACGAGATCGGAGACGGCCGTGCGGGGATCGCCGCTGGTGACCAGGCCTTCGCCGACGAGAACTGCATCGGCACCCGCACCGGCGTACGCGAGCAGATCGGCGGTGCCCCTGACGCCCGACTCGGCGACACGGATGACCTCGCTCGGCAACCCGGGAGCGATGCGCGAGAACGCGTCACGATCGATCTCGAGGGTCTTCAGATCACGTGCGTTGATACCGATGACACGTGCGCCTGCTTCGAGCGCACGATCGGCCTCGGCTTCGGTGTGAACCTCGACGAGAGCGGTCATGCCCAGGGACTCGGTGCGGTCGAGAAGAGATGCCAGAGCATGCTGCTCGAGCGCCGCGACGATCAACAGAATCACGTCGGCGCCGTGAGCCCGTGCCTCGTGGATCTGGTACGGCCCGACGATGAAGTCCTTGCGCAACACCGGAATGCTGACTGCTCGGCGCACGGCGTCGAGGTCCGCGAGCGAACCGTGGAAGCGACGCTCCTCGGTGAGCACACTGATGATGCGTGCGCCGCCCTGCTCGTAGGCCTGAGCGAGGACTGCGGGATCACCGATGTCGGCAAGAGCACCCTTCGACGGACTCGCACGCTTGACCTCGGCGATCACGCCGATGCCGTCCTCGTGCAACGCAGCGGTCGCGTCCAGCGGCGCCTGCGCCTTCAGCGCGGCGGCCTTCACGGAGGCGAAGTCGACAATCGATTCTCGCGCTGCGACGTCGGCACGCACACCGTCCAGAATCGAATCGAGAACAGTCATGGTGGCCCGAGTCCTTTCCCATCGGTGACCTGATGTGAGAAAGCTCATCGAGGTCGTCCCTAGCGTAGAGGGCGGTTTCAGTGATCGTTCCTCGGGGTCCGATCGGTCGGATCCTCCCCCGCATCGAGCGCGTCCCACAGCATCCGCTCGGTCAGGTCATCCCCCTCACCGTTGTCCTCGGCTCGCTCCGACGCCGTCCTGGCGCGTTCCGCGACTTCCTCGCGCCGCGCCGCAGGTGCGTCGTACTTGGACGACAATACCTTTCGTGCAGTCGGTTTCCGTATCAGCACTATCGACGCCACCAGAGCGCATACCGCGCCGATCAGGGCAAGAGCTGCAGGCAACGACGATGCCTGCGTCGCCGTGACCTCGGCCCGCGTCGGCAACTCCGCGACGCTCGCGGCACGATCCGCCGAGACGTCACCGAACAGCGCGTCCAGAGCGGGCACAGCTGCTGCAACAGCCACGACTGCGACGAGAACCGCCAGTGCGCGCGACGCCCAACCCTTCACCGCGAACGATGCGGCAACCGCGGCGACCAGAGCCAGAGCCAGCGGAGTCGATGCGGCTGCCCACGTGCTGCCGAGCAGATCCGTCGTCCGTGCTTCACCGAGACCGTCGGACGAGAGGACCGTCACCCACGTCATGCGCGAGCTGCCCCACAGGCAGGCCGCGCCCACGAGCAGCAACGCCACCGACAAGGCGGTCGCCCGCGCACCCGTCCCGCGGCGCTGCGTATCGGGCGTCACGGCTGCTCGCCCGCCACCGCGCGCAGCGATTCGGCGGCCGCCACCGCGCCGAGCACGGCCATCGCCTTGTTCTTCGCCTCGGTGTCCTCGTACTCGGCAACGGAATCGGCGACGACGCCCGCTCCCGCCTGCACGTACGCAGTCCCGTCCTTCATCAACGCCGTACGGATCGCGATGGCCGTGTCGGCGTCGCCGGAGAAGTCGAGATAGCCGACGATGCCGCCGTAGACGCCGCGCCGCGTGGGCTCGAGCTCGTCGATCAACTCCATTGCGCGAACCTTCGGTGCCCCGGACAGCGTTCCTGCGGGAAAGCACGCCTTGACCGCGTCGAGAGCCTGCTTACCGTCGGCGAGATGGCCCGTCACCGTCGAGACCAGATGCATGACGTGGCTGTAGCGCTCGATGTGCCGATAGTCGTTGACGCGCACGGTGCCCGGAGTGCAGACGCGACCCAGATCGTTGCGACCGAGGTCGACGAGCATGAGGTGCTCGGCGTTCTCCTTCTCGTCGGCGAGTAGGTCCTTCTCGAGCAGGATGTCCTCTTCCTCCGACGCACCGCGCCACCGGGTCCCGGCGATCGGGTGCGTCGTCGCGACTCCGTCGACGACCGTGACCAGCGCCTCGGGGCTCGATCCGACGATCGAGAACGCCGTTTCGCCGTCGGCGCCCGGCACGTGCAGCAAGTACATGTACGGACTCGGGTTCGACGCCCGCAGCATCCGGTAGACATCGATCGGCGCCGCGTCCGTGTCCATCTCGAACCTCTGAGACAGGACGACCTGGAACGCTTCGCCCGCTTCGATCTCCCCGACGAGACGACGCACGTCCTTGCCGAACCCTTCGGACGTACGCTGGCGCCGATAGTCGGGTGCAGGCCTCGACATGGTCGACACCGTCGACGGCGCGGGCGCGGCAAGGTCGGCGCACATGCGATCGAGGCGGGCAACGGCGTCGTCGTATGCCTCGTCGACTCGGTCGTCGGAGCCGTCCCAGTTGACGGCATTCGCGATGAGCGTGATGGCACCTTCGTGGTGGTCGACGGCAGCCAGATCGGTGGCCAGCAGCATCAGCATCTCGGGGACCTGGAGGTCGTCCTCGGCATGCTCGGGAAGACGCTCGATTCGGCGCACGGCGTCGTAGCCCATGTAGCCGACCATTCCGCCCGTCAGGGGCGGTAGACCAGGGAGACGCTCGGATCGCAACAGTTCGAGAGTGCGGCCCAACACGTCGAGTGGATTGCCGCCCGTGGGAACTCCGGCGGGAACGTTGCCACGCCAGATCGCTTCGCCGTCCTCGACGGTCAGCGCAGCCGGCGTACCAGCTCCGATGAACGACCAGCGCGACCACGAACGTCCGTTCTCCGCCGACTCGAACAGGAACGTGCCCGGACGATCGCCGCCGAGCTTCCGGTACGCGGACAACGGTGTTTCCGAGTCCGCGAGCACCTTTCGAACGACGGGGACGACGCGATGTTCCGCGGCGAGGGATCTGAACACCTCGCGAGTGGTCGTCGATGAGGACGCGGCGGTGTTCGCGGCACCGGACAAGGTCGTGGTCTCGCCATGCATGCCCCCATCCTCCCAGGTGCCGCACTCGCGGCGCGTCGCGCGGTAGCCTCCGTGGAATGAAACCAGGTGACAGCGTCCCCAACTTCACGCTTCCCGACCAGACCGGCACGCCGCGGTCGCTCGACGACCTCCTGCAGAACGGCCCCGTCGTCCTGTTCTTCTACCCTGCTGCGTTCACTCCAGGGTGCACAGCCGAGGCGTGCCACTTCCGCGATCTCGCTGCCGAGTTCGCCGAGGTGGGAGCGTCGCGCGTGGGTATCAGCACGGACGCCGTTTCCAAGCAGTCCGATTTCGCGGCCGACAAGGGATTCGACTACCCGTTGTTGTCCGACGTCGACGGTGCAGTGGCGACGCAGTTCGGCGTCAAGCGCGGGCTGCTCGGCAAGCTGTCACCGGTCAAGCGCGCGACATTCGTCATCGGCACGGACCGCACGATCCTCGAAGCGTTCACCAGCGAATTCCGCTTCGAAGCACACGCCGACCATGCGTTGGAGTTCCTCCGGTCGCGCTCGACTCGCTGACACCACGCGTGTGCGTGAACCTTCAATCAGGTGGAACACTGTGCTGAGCACAACCAAGTGTCTGCGTTTCGACCAGGAAGGCTCACCGCGATGGACAGCACGAGGGACGAGGTCGAACCTCGATGGCTCACCGACAGCCAGCAAGCGGCGTGGCGATCGTTGGTGGCCATCGTCACTCGGCTACCCGCGGCACTCGACACGCAACTCCAGCGCGATTCCGGACTGACCCACTTCGACTACTTCGTGCTGTCGAGCCTGTCGGAAAACCCCGACCGGCGCATCCAGCTCCGTGACCTGGCGAAAATCGCGAACGCATCGTTGTCTCGGCTGTCCCACGTCGTCACGAAGCTCGAGAAAGCGGGCTGGGTACGACGCGAAAGCATCGAAGGCAGCCGCGGATCGTATGCGGTCCTCACCGACGCAGGCATGGAGAAGGTCGTCGGCGCAGCACCCAGCCACGTCGACACGGTGCAGGCGTTGCTGTTCGAGGGTCTAGGAGAGGACCACGTCGCTCAGCTCACCGAGCTCAGCGCCGTCATGCTCGAGCAACTGGACAAGGGAATCGCCGAGGGAACGGGCAAGGCCTGACCCGGGTGCCCGGATCTCGGTTGGGATTTCGGAATTTCGGACCCCGGATTTCGGACCGAATGTGACATTTAGTCACTCAGAGTGAGCGAGGGCGCCATTCGCTCCCAACCGGGCCACGGCTTCGGAGAGCGAGGGTGACATTCGGTCACTCAGAGTGAGCGACGGAAGCCCTCGCTCCCAACCGGGCCACGGCTTCGGAGAGCGAGGGTGACATTCGATCACTCAGAGTGAGCGAGGGTGACATTCGGTCACCCCAGCCCCAAGGAACACCCCAGCCCGCTCAGCCGAGGAGCACGTCCGAGTCGAAACACGTGTGCGTTCCGGTGTGGCAGGCGGCACCGACCTGGTCGACGACGAGGAGCACGGTGTCACCGTCGCAGTCGAGGCGGACCTCGTGGACGTACTGGGTGTGCCCGGACGTCTCACCCTTGACCCAGTACTGCTTGCGCGAACGCGAGTAGTACGTGCCCTTGCGGGTCTCGAGGGTGCGGGCCAGCGCCTCGTCGTCCATCCACGCGACCATGAGCACGTTTCCGGTGCTGCGCTCCTGGGCGACGGCACTGAACAGCCCCGCGTCGTTGCGCTTCAGCCGGGCGGCGATCGCAGGGTCGAGACTCATGATGTCCGTTGTACCTTCCGTGAGAACAATCAGCGAACGACGATGCCGTCGACGCGCATCGCATCCTTGACCTGGGCGATGCTCAAGTCACCGAAGTGGAACACACTGGCTGCGAGGACGGCGTCGGCTCCTGCGGTGACGGCGGGTGGGAAGTGCTCGACTGCGCCTGCTCCCCCACTCGCGATGACGGGCACGTGCACGGCTGCCCGGACCGCCGCGATCATCGGCAGGTCGAACCCGGCCTTGGTGCCGTCGGCGTCCATCGAGTTCAGAAGAATCTCTCCGACGCCCAGTTCGGCACCGCGTACCGCCCATTCGACGGCGTCGATCCCGGTGCCGCGCTTGCCACCGTGTGTGGTGACCTCCCAACCCGACGGGGTGTCGGGCTGGCCGTCGGGCACGGTTCGTGCGTCGACCGACAGCACGATGCACTGCGATCCGAAGCGCTCACTGAGCTCGCGTAGCAGTTCCGGCCTGGCGATCGCGGCCGTGTTGACGCTGACCTTGTCCGCGCCCGCGCGCAGGAGACGGTCGACATCCTCGACCGTGCGCACTCCACCGCCGACCGTCAGCGGAATGAACACCTGTTCCGCTGTGCGGCTGACGACGTCGAGCATCGTGCCACGATCGGACGTCGACGCAGTCACGTCGAGGAACGTCAGCTCGTCGGCTCCCTGCGCGTCGTACGCTCGGGCGAGTTCGACGGGATCGCCTGCGTCGCGCAGGTTTTCGAAGTTGACGCCCTTGACCACACGGCCTGCATCGACGTCGAGACACGGTATGACACGCACTGCGACGCTCATCGAACTCGTCCTTCCAGGAAGTCCGCGGGATCGCCGAGAGAGGTGATCACCTTCAACAATTCTTCGTGTACACCGGGCGACGCGGCCAGAACCGAACCGGAATCGATGGTCCAGGGATTGCCTGCGAGGTCGGTGACGGTTCCGCCTGCTGCCTGAACCATCAGTGCACCGGCAGCGTTGTCCCATGCGCGGTGACCGAACACCACGCAGCCACCGAGAACTCCGCTGGCCGTGTACGCCAGGTCGACACCGGTAGCGCCATGCATGCGGAGCCTCGACGACACCTTCGACAAGTCTTCGAGAATCCGGAATCGATACGCGCCAGGGATTCGTCCGCGACTGGCGACGTTGAACGCGCCGAACCCGATCATCGAGTCGCCGAGCGACCGGTGCTCGAGCCGTGGCAGAGGGTCGCCGTCGAGTCGAAGTGGCCCACCGGCCACCGCGGTGAATCGCTGATGCACGAGAGGGAGCCACGTCAGCGACGCCACGGGCACACCGTCGTGCAGAAGTGCCAGCAACGTGCCAGCGGACGGCAGACCCGCCGAGTAGTTGAACGTTCCGTCGATCGGGTCGAGCACCCAAACGGTGCCCTCGTGGAGATCGGGGCCGCCGAATTCCTCACCGTGTACCGGAATTCCGGTCTGCTCGAC
This sequence comes from Rhodococcoides kyotonense, assembly GCF_900188125.1. GTDB lineage: Bacteria > Actinomycetota > Actinomycetes > Mycobacteriales > Mycobacteriaceae > Rhodococcoides > Rhodococcoides kyotonense. The sequence goes on from NZ_FZOW01000011.1 coordinate 82,059, forward strand.
CAGTTCCGACGTCAGACGACGTTCGAGTTCCAGATCGACGGCTGTCGCGAAATCGTCCGGACCCTTCTGGACGGCACTGGGCGCGCCGACACCGGCCACGAATCGGTCGTGAACACCGTCGAGCAGCGCACTGGCGATGCTCAGCAGCCGCTGCGGATCCTCCGGCAGAGTCATGCGGCTACCCGGAGACTGCGGCGAGCGCGTCCGGAAGAGTGAAGCGGCCGGCGTACAGAGCCTTGCCGACGATCGATCCTTCGACGCCCTGATCGACGAGGGTCGCGATGGCGCGCAGATCGTCGATCGTCGATACACCGCCGGACGCGACGACGGGCTTGTCCGTCTTGGCGCACACCTGACTCAGCAAGTCCAGGTTCGGGCCGGTCAACGTGCCGTCCTTGGACACGTCGGTCACGACGTACCGAGAGCATCCGTCACGCTCGAGGCGTTCGAGGATCTCCCAGAGGTCACCGCCGTCGCTGACCCAACCGCGACCCTTGACACGGGGGGTGCCGTCTTCGATCCGGACGTCGAGGCCGACTGCGATACGCTCACCGAACTCGCCGATCGCGCGTGCACACCACTCGGGGTTCTCGATAGCCGCAGTTCCGAGATTGACTCGCGCGCAACCGGTTGCGAGCGCGGCACGAAGCGACTCGTCGTCACGGATGCCACCGGACAGCTCGACCTTGACGTCCAGTTCGCCCACGACGTCGGCAAGTAGCTCACGGTTGGACCCGCGGCCGAACGCCGCGTCCAGGTCGACGAGATGCACCCATTCGGCACCATCGTTCTGCCACGCCAGCGCAGCGTCGCGCGGGGATCCGTACTTCGTTTCGCTTCCCGCCTCTCCCTGAACGAGACGGACAGCTTCGCCGCCTGCGACATCGACAGCAGGCAATAGGACCAGGCTCACGTGCATTTATGCTACTGCCCTCGTCCGACAACTCAGCGAGGTGGGTCAGTCGTCGTCGGACAGTCCCCGCCGTGTCATTCGTGTGGAGACGACGCCCATCGACGTGATGGCCGCCGCGATGCCGACCGCGACGATGAGCAGACCCCAGCCGGGGCCCGGTCGCACGAGCGCGACGACGGCCGTGGTGAGCAGCAGCACGAGTGCCGCACTTCCGAGTGCGGCGACGGCGAGTCGCCCGAACGAGAACTCTCGCTTGCTCACCCGAACGCACCCGTCACAACGCGTCGACCCAGTTCTTCAGCAGAGCCGCGCCTGCATCGCCGGACTTCTCCGGATGGAACTGCGTTGCGGACAGTGGCCCGTTCTCGACGGCAGCGAGAAAGTCTCCGCCGTGGTCGGCCCACGTGAGCAATGGTGCGGCAATGGTGTCGCCGACATCCATCTCCCACTTCTGCGCCGCGTAGGAATGCACGAAGTAGAACCGAGTGTCGGCATCGATGCCGTCGAACAGCACGCTCGTCTCGGGCGCGCGAACGGTGTTCCATCCCATGTGCGGCAACACTTCTGCCTGCAACCTGTCGACGGTTCCCGGCCACTCACCGCATCCGGCTGCCTCGATACCGAATTCGACGCCCCGGTCGAACAGGATCTGCATTCCGACGCAGATACCGAGAACCGGCCTGCCTCCTGCGAGCCGCTGCCCGATGATGCGGTCGCCCTTGACCCCGAGAAGACCGTCCATGCACGCCGCGAACGCGCCGACGCCGGGAACGACGAGACCGTCGGCCGCCAGTGCCTTCTTGGGATCGGAGGTGACCTCGACGTCCGCGCCGACACGGTCGAGGGCGCGCTTGGCCGAGTGAAGATTGCCCGAGCCGTAGTCGAGCAAGGCCACAGATTTCATGACGCGAGTCTATCCGGCCTCGTTCGAGCCGACAGTGCCACCACTACCGCCATCAGGAGTGCGACGACGGCAGCCATCGCGAAACCTGCGGTGTACCCGGCGATTCCGACGACGAGTCCGAGTGCCATCGCTCCCGCACCGGTACCGGCGTCGAAGCCGATGTTCCAGGCAGCGCTGGCCTGGCTGTACCGCTCGCGCCCGGCGGAGTCGAACGCCATCACGAGACTGTCGTTCTGTGTCGCGCCGTAGCCGAGCCCGAACAGGATCGCCGCGGCGAAGAACACGAACGCCGGATTGGGCTGGAACACGGCGTAGGCGAAGACAGCGACTCCGACGCTGACCAGCACCAGAGCAGGCGCGAGTGCCTTGCCGATCCCGAGGTGGTCGGCGATCGCGCCTGCCCCGTATCGTCCGACGAGCATCGAGACGCTGGTCACCGACAGTGCGATTCCGATCATGGATTCGCGGCCCGGTTCCGCGATCGGCAGCAGAGAAGACAGTCCACCGAACGCCGCCGACGCGGCCGCGATGGCAAGACATGGAATCAGCAGGCGCGTCAGAGCACGGCTCGGAACCGACGGACTGCTGGGCGTCACCGCGACGGGTCGAATCGGCGGCAGGAACCCGATGGCGACCAGACCGAGCAGCGGCACGATCGCACCGACGATGAACACGAGAGTTGGCGACGCCGCGTACAGAGCCAGTCCGGCGGGCAACGTCACCGCTTGCGCCAACGCGACGGCGATGCCCTGCGCCCCGGTGGCTCGTCCCAATTGCGACGGCGGCGCGAGTTCCGCAACGAGCGCCGACGCCGCAACCGTCAGCATTCCGAATCCGATGCCGCGGACCGCCGACACGGTCAATGCCGGAACGACGTCGACCGACAACGCGAACAACGCGGCAGGCGCACCGAGAAAGAGACAGCCGGCTGCCAGGACGACACGGTGCCCGAACCGCGCCAGCAGGCGCGGCACGAACAACTGCGTGAGAACCGTCGTCGCCATGAAGATCGCGGTACTCGCTCCCGCCATGGCGTCGGAACCACCACCGACTGACACCGCCAACGGGACGACGGGGAGCAGGAGCCCCCATCCCCCGAACGCTGCAGCACCCATCGCCATCGCGGCCGGAAGACCGCGAATGGACAGAAGGGATTTCAAGCGGTCGTCACAGACTTCCCTTGGTCGACGGAATCCCGCTGACCCGAGGATCGAATTCGACGGCCTGACGCAGGGCGCGAGCCACTGCCTTGAACTCGGCCTCGGTGATGTGATGCGGATCGCGACCGTAAAGCACTCGAACGTGCAGTGCGATACGGGCATTCATCGCGAGCGACTCGAACACGTGCCGATTGATGACGGTCGAGTACGGAACACCCGGGTAGCCACCGATGATCGAGTGCACGAGGTAGTCCGGCTCGCCGGTGTGCACGCAGTAGGGACGGCCCGAGACGTCCACCGACGCGTGGACCTGCGTCTCGTCCATCGGAATGAACGCGTCGCCGAAACGGGTGATGCCGGACTTGTCGCCGAGCGCCTGTCCGAGCGCCTGTCCCAGCACGATCGCGGTGTCCTCGACGGTGTGGTGCGCGTCGATGTCGACGTCACCCTTGGCGTGCACGGTGAGATCGAAGCGCGCGTGCGTGCCCAGCGCGGTCAGCATGTGGTCGAAGAATGCGACGCCCGTGGAGATATCGACCGTACCGGTGCCGTCGAGGTTCAGCTCGACGGTGATGTCCGACTCCTTGGTCGCGCGTTCGATGCGTGCGATTCGCGGCGTCGCGGGTGTTGCTGCCGTGCTCATCGGCTGGCCTCCGGTTCCGGTGTTGTGTCGAGTTCGTCCCGAACCAGCTGGGCGCTGACCTCGAGGAAGCGATCGTTCTCGGTGTCGAGTCCGATCGTGGTGCGCAGGTATCCGGCGATTCCGACGTCGCGGATCAGGACGCCCTCGTCGAGGTAGCGCTTCCATGCGGCAGCGGCGTTCGAGAACCTGCCGAACAGAACGAAATTCGCGTCGCTGGGGATGACGTCGTAGCCGTAGCTCGTCAGTGCAGCCATCACTCGGTCGCGCTCGGACGACAACCGGTGAACGCTGCCGAGCGTCTCGGACGCGTGCCGCAGCGCGGCGAGCGCTGCAGCCTGCGTGACCACCGAGAGGTGATACGGCAAGCGCACCAACAACAATGCGTCGACGACGGCAGGAGCAGCGACGAGGTATCCGAGCCGCCCGCCCGCGAAGGCGAATGCCTTGCTCATCGTGCGGCTCACCACGAGCTTGGTCGGATACTCGTCGATCAGCCCGATCGCACTGGGCAGTGCCGAGAACTCGGCGTACGCCTCGTCGACGATGACGATGCCGCTCGACGCGTCGAGAATGCGTCGCAGATCGGCTTCGGCGATGCTGTGGCCTGTCGGGTTGTTGGGACTGGTCACGAATACGACGTCGGGGGTACGATCCTCGATCGCCGAGACCGCATGATCGACGTCCAGCGAGAAGTCTTCGCGCCGAAGGGCTTCGATCCACTCGGTTTGTGTGCCCGACGAGATGATCGGGTGCATCGAGTACGACGGCACGAAGCCGAGCGACGTGCGGCCCGGTCCACCGAACGCCTGCAGAAGCTGCTGCAGAATCTCGTTGGAGCCGTTGGCAGCCCACACGTTGGTGACGTCGACCGTGAACCCGGTCTGTCCCGTCAGGTAGTCGGCGAGCGAAGTCCTCAGTTCGACGGCGTCGCGATCGGGGTACCGGTGCAACTGCGTCGCCGCGACGCGTACCGACTCGGCGACGTCGTCGACGAGCGCCTGCGTCGGCGGGTGCGGGTTCTCGTTGGTGTTGAGCTGAACCGGAACTGTCAATTGCGGTGCGCCATAGGCGGATTTGCCGCGAAGGCTCTCACGGATCGGCAGGTCGTCGATCGAAACGGACTGGCCGGCAACGGAACTCACGAGGTCAATCCTTCGAATCGCAGGCGAACTGCTTCGCCGTGGGCAGGGAGGTCTTCGGCGTTCGCGAGCGCGATGACGTGTCCGGCAACATCTTTCAGCGCCGACTCCGAGTAGTCGACGACATGAATGCCACGCAGGAACGTCTGCACACTCAAACCCGACGAGTGACGCGCACACCCCGCCGTCGGCAACACGTGATTGGACCCGGCGCAGTAGTCTCCTAGACTCACCGGAGACCACGCCCCGACGAAGATCGCACCCGCACTGCGCACCCGCGCGGCCACCTCGGAGGCATTCTCGGTCTGGATCTCGAGGTGCTCGGCGGCATATGCGTCGACGACGCGCAGTCCCTGATCGATGTCGTCGACCAGCACGATCCCCGACTGCGCACCCGTCAACGCGGTGGTGACCCGCTCGGCGTGCTTGGTAAACCCGAGCTGAGCGGTCAACGCAGCATCGACCGCATCCGCGAGCTCCGTGCTCGTCGTGACCAGAACGCTGGCCGCCATGACGTCGTGCTCGGCCTGGCTGATCAGATCCGCCGCCACGTGAACCGGATCGGCCGACGCGTCGGCCAGGATCGCGATCTCCGTCGGACCTGCTTCGGCATCGATGCCGACGAGGCCGCGGCACAGCCGCTTCGCGGCGGTGACGTAGATGTTGCCCGGGCCGGTGATCAGATCGACCGGAGCCAACTCTCCCCCGTCGGTATCGGTGCCGCCGTACGTCAGCAGCGCGATACCCTGCCCACCGCCGACAGCCCACACCTCGTCGACACCCAACAACTGCGCTGCCGCGAGGATCGTCGGGTGCGGCAGACCACCGAACTCCGCCTGCGGCGGTGACGCGACGACCAAAGATCCGACGCCCGCGGTCTGCGCGGGCACCACGTTCATCACGACCGACGACGGATACACCGCGTTGCCACCGGGAACGTACAGACCGACACGCTCGACCGGAACCCACCGCTCGGTGACCGTCCCACCTGGCACGACCTCGGTGGTCGTGTCGGTACGACGCTGGTCGGCATGCACGAGACGGGTTCGGGCGATGGCGACCTCGAGGGCCTCACGGACAGCAGGGTCGAGCTCGGCGAGAGCCTTCTCGAGAGCCTCGGCGGGCACGCGCACACGATCGGGGCGGACGCCGTCGAACTGCTCGCTGTAGTCGAGGGCCGCGTCGACGCCACGGTCACGGACCGCCTCGACGACCGGACGGACATGATGCAGCACCGCGTCGACATCCACTCCGCCTCGAGGGAGAGCGCCGCGTAGTTCGGCGGTGGATGGAGTTCGGCCGCGTAGATCCACGCGGGCGAGCTCGATGCGGGCAGGCATAGTTTTCCCTTCGACAAAGCTGTGTTGTGGAATCACCAGGATAGTTCGCCGGGATTCGGGCTAACGCCGCACGTCCCACAGATGATGGATCGGGTCGTGGATGTAGTACTGCGCGAGCGTTTCGACGGTGAACGTCGCGCCGTCGCTGCGACGACCGGTGCGGGACAGGTCGTCGCTCGGGACGGCCTCGAACGCGTCGGCGAGTGCGTGCGCGGCCTCGGACAGTTCGGTGCTCACCGTGGCCGGATCCTGCGCGCCGTAGTTCTCGGCTACGGCCGTCGCATCCTGGTCCCAGTTGGCGAACAGTGGGTCGTCCTCGTCCAGAACCAACGCGAGCCGGGTCAGGAAGATCCGATGGACGTCTCGGACGTGTGCGGCGTATTCGAGTGTCGACCACGTCTGCTCGTCCGGTCGCACGGCGACGTCACTGGAGGCGAGCACACTCGCCCACGCGTCGACGTCGGCTCTGATCAGTGCCGGTATGTCACGGAACGGTGCGTCGCCTGCGAAGAACCCACAGTCGGGGCACCGCCGTTCGAGTACCCAGGTCCAGTTCTTGGTGTCGGGAACGATTGCCACACGCGAATTCTAGAGCCCGTCAGATTCCGAGCGAACGCGCGAGCATCGGCCACGACGCGTGCAGGTCGTCCTGCCAATAGCCCCAGGAATGTGTTCCGACGGGCCGGAAGTCGACCTGCGCCGGGATACCGAGGCGGAAGAGCTCCTTGGCCATGTTGGACGTGCAGAAGTTGACGACGGCTTCGATTCCGCCACCGACGATCAGCTGGTCCGGGAACAAGCGCGCCTTGCCCTCTTCGAAACGAGGGTTGAGTGGGGTGTCGTGCGGGATTCCGGGGAGGCCGGTTCCTGTGCTCATGTAGATCTCCGTCCCGCGCAGCTTCTCGGCGTGCAGGATCGGATCGTTCTCGCGCCACACCGGACCGTCGAGCGGACCCCACATGTTCTCGACGTTGCCACCGCCGTAGGTCTCGACGACGAGCTTGACGAATTGCTGGGACAGCGGGTCGGACGTCTGCGCGCAGCCGCTGTAGGCCGCGACGCCCCGGTACTGCCCGGGGTAGGCGATCGCGAGGTTGAGCACGGACGTTCCGGACATCGACAGCGCCGCGATCGACTGCGTTCCGTTGGTGTCGAACTGCGCGTCGATCAACGGCGGCAGCTCCTCACCGATGAACGTCTGCCACTTGTTGCGGCCGAGTACGGGATCGTCGGCGATCCAATCGGTGTAGTACGACCACTTGCCTTCCTGCGGCGTGACGACGAAGGCGTTCTTGTCCCCGAAGAACTGCACGGCGTCGGTCTGCGACTGCCAGGACGCGGAGTCCTCGCCGCCGCCCGCGCCGTTGAGCAGATATAGCACCGGACGGGACACGGATCCGTCGGCGGGCGTCATGACCTGCACAGGGATGTTTCGGTCCATCGCAGCCGAGTAGATCTCGAGCTTCACCTGACGGTCGTCGAGTCGTGTCGCCGACACCACGCGCGAGCCGTCGGCAGAGGCCGCGCCGGTCACCGGAAGATCTTCGGCCGCAGCGGAATTGACACCCACGACCGATGGCGTCAGCGCGAGTAGAAGCGCTGCGGTGCACGTCGCGATGGCTCGCCTGGAAATCACATGAATCCCTTCCGCCACTACATGTAACCGGGGTCACTGCTTAGTTCGGCGAACAGTACCATCGAAAAGCGGCGAATCCGGCGCGAACAGAATTCGAAATACAACTGTCACCGCCGGTTCGCCGCAAGAACATTCAGACGTACTGGCTGGCCAGCTTCTCGAGAGTCGAGCTGATTCCACGGGCGTTCTGCTGAGGCATCTTGAAGATCTCGAGCAGCTTCGGCGCCTTCGCGGTGCCGTACTGGAACGACTCCGTCACCGTCGTGACGCCCGGCTGCTTCTCCTCGAACTCCCACCGCCAGGTGTGACCCATCGGGTGCTGCCATTCGATGACTTTCGAGGCGGGCTCGTCGACGAATTCCGTCACTGTGCTGGTGATCTTGTAGGGCACGCCATACTGCTTCATGCCGACCGAGAATTTCGCGCCACGTGCCAGCCGGTCGGGACCCTTCACCGTGTCCTTCACCGTCCCGGAGCCGTCCAACTCTCCGTGCCGGTGAGGGTTCGCCACCTTGGCGAACAGCTCCTCCGCAGCAGCGTTGACGTCCACCTGGCGAGCAACGATGCGGTCGCCCCTGTCGATCGTTCTTATCGAAACCATGGTGTCTCACGTACCCATCACGGAGAACTTCACTCTCGCGATTCGACCCGCACGCCGCACGCATAGTTCAATGGGCCGATGACCTGGCATGTATGGCTGGCTTTCCTCGGCGCAAGCGTCGTCATCAGTCTCTCTCCCGGCGCGGGTGCGATCGCGTCGATGTCCACCGGACTCCGTCACGGACTCCGACGCGGTTACTGGAACATCTTCGGCCTGCAGATCGGGCTGGTTCTGCAGATCGCGATCGTCGCAGTCGGATTGGGTGCTGTACTCGCGAACTCGGCACTCGCGTTCACGGTCATCAAGTGGTTCGGCGTCGCCTACCTCGTCTATCTCGGCATCCGCCAGTGGCGTGCGGCCCCCGCCGAGATCGACGGCGCCACGCCCGTTGCAGACCGCGGCGTCACCATGCTGGCGCGAGGTTTCCTCGTCAATGCCAGCAATCCGAAGGCAGTCGTGTTCATGCTCGCGGTGCTGCCACAGTTCCTCGACCCGACGAGCGCTCTGCTGCCTCAGTATCTGGTGATCGCAGCGACCATGGTCGCCGTCGACATGCTCGTCATGACGGGGTACACGTCGCTGGCGTCGCGAGTGCTTCGGGTCATGCGATCGCGCCGCCAGCAGATCGGTATGAACAGAACGTTCGCCGGGCTGTTCTTCGTCGCCGCCACGTTCCTCGCGACGATCCGTCGCGCGGCACCAGTGGCATGACGCCTCGAGACAGGAACGCCATGAGCAGAGCATGCCCGTGTCTGCGCGGAGAACCGTTCGACGAGTGCTGCGGGCCGTACCTGCGCGGTGAGACGACGCCGCCGACGGCAGAGCGACTCATGCGTTCGCGCTTCACCGCATTCAGCGTCGGGGACGCCGAGTACCTGATACGCACGTGGCACCCGACGACCGCGCCGGGAGATCTGACACTCGATCCGATGCAGCGGTGGTACCGACTCGACATCGTCGACGCGCGGTCGGGCGGCCTTCTCGACGACGTCGGCACCGTCCAATTCAGTGCCTACTACAAGCACCCGGAAGGCAACGGCGTGCTTCGCGAACGAAGCCGGTTCACACGCGTCGACGGGGCGTGGGTGTACCTCGACGGCGTGGTGGCCGGCTGAGCGACTAGGTCCGGTTCTTCGGAGGACGGTTGGTCGCGGCGCGTCGAGCTTCGTCCTTTGCCTTCACCCGCTCGGCCTCGGCGCGCACCTCCGCCTGTGTGCGCTGTTCCTTCACCAACCAGTCGGGCTTCGCCTCGAGCAGTTCGGCGATCTGCGCCTCGGTCAGAGCTTCGGTGATCTCGGCCCGGGCGAGGCCCGCGATCGACACACCCAATTTACGAGCGACGACGTCCTTCGGGAACGGTCCGTTCTTCTGTAGCTCGGTCAGCCACGCGGGCGGTTCCTTGCGCAATGCCTCGAGATCGGACCGGGACAGCGCCGCGTTCTGGAAGTCGTCGGGGGCTGCCTGTAGGTAGATGCCGAGCTTGTTCGCCGCGGTCAAGGGCTTCATCTGCTGCTGGTTCTTCTCCGGGCTCACCGGTACAGCCTATCGGTTGCACCGGGCCTCGAATGCCACCGTCTCCTTCCTGCGTCGTTCGCTCGCCTACTGTTGACCCGTGAACTTCGAAGTACGTGACCTCCGCTGGTACATCGCCGTCGCAGAGGAACTGCACTTCGCACGCGCAGCCAAATCGCTGAACATCGCCCGTACTCGGCTCAGCGCCACCGTCATCGAACTCGAGACGACACTCGGATATTCACTGTTCGTGCCCGGCGCATCTCCGACGCAGCTCACCGAACGCGGCGCGGAGTTCCTCGTGGAGGCGCACCGCATCGTCGCCGAGGACGCGGAGCGAGTAGCAGCCGAGGCAGCGCAGCGAGCCGAACCCACCTTCACGATCGGGTACACCGAAGGCGTCACGCTGACCAAGTGGACACGGATCTGGGCAGAGAGGGTTCCCGGCGTCGAACTGCAGTTGATCTCGACCACCACCGACACCCAACTCTCACCGCTGGCCGACGGCTCGGCCGACGTCTGTTTCGTACGGCTTCCCGTCGCGCGCGACGGCTTGAGTGTGATCTCGCTGTACGAGGAACAGCCCGTCGTCGTCGTGCCGAAGGACCACCCCATCGCGGCGTACGACCGCGTGCCTGTGACCGATCTCGCCGACGAACACCTCATACAGGACGCGGACCTGGTACCCGAATGGGCCTCCGTCGCAACCGAAATCGCCGACGGCACCCGACTCGCTCCCCTCGAGGCCGACTCGAACGCTCAGTTGTTGGAGTACGTGGCCGCCGGGCTTGGCATCGTCGTCGTTCCCCAGTCGATCGCGCGATTGCACAGCCGAAAAGATCTCGTGTACCGCCCGGTCGACGGTGTTGCTCCGTCACCGATCGCCATCGTGTGGCCGACGGATCGCACAACCGAACTGGTCGAAGAATTCGTCGGCATCGTGCGTGGACGGTCCGCTCGCAGCTCGCGAGGGGCTACTGCGCCCGCTGCACAGCCCCGCAAGAAAGTCGTTCCGAAGAAGAAGCCGCAGCCGACCGCGAAAGGCCGGAAAGGTTCGGCCCCGAGCAAGCGCGGCAAGCGCAGCTAGTCCAACCCGCGGAGCTTGTCGATCTCGCGCCGTTCCCGCTTGGTCGGCCTGCCCGCGCCCCGATCGCGCCGCGGCACGGACATGAGAATCTCCTTGGACGGCGGAGGCGGACTGCGGTCGATCAGGCAGTCCGCGACGACCGACGCGCCCACTCGCTTCGCGATGGGACGCGTCACGACGACGATCTTCTCCAGACCGCCGACGCGCAGGCGAACCTCGTCGTCGGGGCCGATACGCAACCCCGGCTTCGCGGCCGTCCCGTTGACACGAACGTGGCCCGCGCGGCACGCCGCGGCGGCGTCCGAGCGGGTCTTGAACAATCGGACCGCCCAGACCCAACTGTCCAGCCGCACACTCTGATTCTCGACCATCGGATTCGAACTTACATGTCCAGACCGAGGTCCAGGACCGTCACCGAGTGCGTGAGGCCGCCGACGGCGAGATAGTCGACGCCTGTCTTCGCGTAGTCGTGCGCGACGTCGATCGTCAGGCCACCCGACGACTCCAGCTTGGTCTTCGGCGCAACCTTGTCTCGGCGTTGCACGGCCATCTGGGTCTGCCACAGCGGGAAGTTGTCCAGCAACACCAACGCGACGTCCTCGGCGAGCACCTCGTCGAGCTGCTCGAGGCTGTCCACCTCCACCTCGCACTCGATGTCCGGCGCCTGTGCGCGGACCGCGTTCAACGCTGCGACGACCGACCCCGCCGCAGCGACGTGGTTGTCCTTGATCAGCGCGGCGTCGCCGAGGCCCATGCGGTGGTTGACGCCGCCTCCTGCACGAACCGCGTACTTCTGCAGGGAACGGAGCCCGGGCAGAGTCTTGCGACTGTCGCGGATCTTCGTCTCCGTGTCGGCAACCTCGGCAACCCAGGCTGCGGTCGCCGTGGCGATCCCGGACAGGTGACAGATCAGGTTGAGCATCGTGCGCTCGGCCGTCAGCAGACCACGCGTCGGTGCGGACACGGTCAGAACCGTTTGTCCCGGTGCGACGCCCGAACCGTCGGCGATCCGATTCGTCACCTCGTACGCACCGGCACCGAGTACTTCGTCGAGCACCACGAGTCCGACGTCGATACCGGCGACCGTGCCCTGCTGCCGGGCGACGACCGATGCGGTGGCGACAGCATCGGACGGCACCGTCGCCGTGGTCGTCACGTCGGGCCCGAATCGCAGGTCCTCGTTCAGGGCCACCCGCACGAGGGTGCGAATCTCCTCGGGATCGAGCCCCTGCTCCGTCAGTTCACTCACTGTCGACCCACTCCTGTCAGCTCTCCGATACTGCGTATCTCGATGTCTCCATGCACATTTCGGCTCGCACGAGTACTGGTCCCACGCGCTGCGGACGCCTCGGGATGATCGCGCCGAGTGTGGCAGCCGCGACTCTCCTCGCGTGCGGACGCCGCGACCGCGAGTACCGTTGCGGCCACAGTCAGAGCTGCTTCCTCCCATACCGGTTCGCTCTCACGAGCCGCACTCACCGCCCGCGTCACGGCGTCGAGTCCGTCGGCGTCGCGCACGACTCCGGCGTTCTCGGACATCAGATTCTGCAGCACGGTTCGCGGTACGTGCGCGGTCGACGGAAGCACGACGTCCGCCGATCCGAGGCGCGCGCCACGCCGTTCCACCGCGGCGATCCCGGCCCGCTCACCCACGACGAGCCCCTCCAGAAGACTGTTCGACGCAAGACGATTCGCACCGTGCAATCCGGTACGCGCCACCTCACCGGCCGCGAGAAGCCCAGGGACACACGTGCGTCCCCAGACGTCGGTCGCGACTCCCCCACACGAGTAGTGCGCCGCAGGTGCCACCGGGATCAACTGCTCGAGCGGGTCGATGCCCGCCGCGAAGCACGCTGCGGTGACGGTGGGAAACCGTGCATGGAAGGTGCGGATGGATCGTGCGTCGAGCAGGACGTGGTCGGTGCCGGTCAGGTGCAGTCGCTCGGCGATCGCGCGCGACACCACATCACGCGGCGCGAGATCACCGAGCGGATGGACGCCTGTCATGAATCGGTCGCCCGACAGGTCGACGAGGTGAGCGCCTTCCCCGCGAACAGCTTCGCTGACAAGAGGTCTGCGCCCAGTCGATCCCTCGGTGAACAACACCGTCGGGTGGAACTGAACGAATTCGAGGTCCGCGACCTCGGCACCGGCGTCGAGCGCCAGCGCAATTCCGTCCGCGGTGGCGCCCGCCGGATTGGTGCTGCACGAGTACAGCTGCCCCAGCCCACCCGTCGCCAACAGGACAGCAGGAGCGTGGATGACGCCGTATCCAGCAGACGACGACGCCAGCACACCGGTGACCTCACCGGATGCGGTGAGCACCCGAACGACGGACGTCCCGTACAGAACAGCCTGGCCCGAATTACCGAGTGCCCGTTGCACTTCCGCACCCGTGGCGTCGCCACCGGCGTGAACGATGCGCCGAACTCGGTGACCACCTTCCTTGGTACGCGCGCGGGTACCGTCGACCCCTCGGTCGAAGACGGCTCCGAACGACTCGAGAAGCGACAGCGCCGACGGGCCGTCGGCGACGATCGAGCGCACCGCGTCCTCGTCGCACAGCCCCGCGCCCGCTTCGCACGTGTCACGGACGTGGGATTCGACAGAGTCTCCCTCGGCGGCGGTGCCGGGCACCGCGATGCCGCCCTGCGCATACTGCGTCGCCGTGTCCGCAGGTGCCCCCTTGGCGACGGTCAGCACACGCAGACCGCGTCGCGCCGCCGAGATCGCCGCGCTCAGTCCCGCTACCCCGCCGCCGACGACCACCAGATCCGCCGAAGCCTCCCAGCCGATCGACGGCTCGACTCCCCCGACGGGACTCGTCACTCGCCGCCGCCGGGCGTGCCGATCTCGATCATCCGCTGCACCGACTTGCTGGCGACGTGGGCGGTGTCGAGATCGACGTGCACCTCGTCCTTGCCTTCCACGAGGCAACGCAGCAGAGCCGCGGGAGTGATCATCTTCATGTAGCCGCACGAGGCGCGGTCGTTGACTGCCTGGAAGTCGACATCCGGTGCCGCGCGGCGCAACTGGTGCAGCATCCCGATCTCGGTCGCGACGAGCACCTGCTTGGCACCGGTCTCACGGGCAGCGTCGAGCATGCCGCCGGTGGACAGGATCTTGACCTTGTCCGGGGTCACGAATCCTTCACCGGCCAGATACAGAGCCGAGGTGGCACAGCCGCATTCGGGGTGCACGTACAGTTCCGCATCCGGATGGCTGCGGCTCTTCGCGGCCAGCTCGTCACCGTTGATACCGGCGTGCACATGGCACTCGCCCGCCCAGATGTGCAGGTTCTCCCGCTTGGTGACGCGCTTGACGTGCGCGCCGAGGAACTGATCCGGCAGGAACAGAATGTCGAGATTGGGGTCGATCGACTCGACGACTTCGACGGCATTGGACGACGTGCAGCAGATGTCGGTGAGTGCCTTGGTCTCTGCGGTCGTGTTGACGTAGGACACGACGACCGCATGCGGGAATTCGGCCTTCCACTCACGCAGCTGCTCCGCGGTGATGGAATCCGCGAGCGAGCAGCCTGCCCGCTGGTCCGGAATCAGGACCGTCTTCGAGGGGCTGAGGATCTTCGCGGTCTCGGCCATGAAGTGGACGCCACAGAACACGATCTCGTCCTCGGGCACCTCGGCAGCGATACGGGACAGTGCGAGGGAATCTCCGACGTGATCGGCGACATCCTGGATCGCCGGCAGCTGGTAGTTGTGCGCCAGCAGAGTCGCGCCGCGCAATCGCGCGAGACGCTTGACCTCGGCGGCCCACTCCTCGGTCGGCTCGACGCCGCCGTATCCCCCGGGACCGTCGACGATGTTCAGGGCGCCGGCCCACGCAGAATCCGCGCGCATGGAACCGTTGCCGAGCACGTCGCCTGCTGCTGAAACAGCGGTCTCGAGACGGGGTGCACTGCTCGTCATTTCGGTACTCCTTCACCGATCATCCGGTTCGCGACGGCACGACAGACGTCGCCGCTATGTCCGGATTTTTCTCCGTAGGGGTTTTCGACTTATAATCGAAAACATGGTCAATCGTAGCACTGTGCACGAAGTACTCATCGCGGTGTTCCAAGTAAGAACCTTTTCCGCAGGCCAGGGCCCCGAGCTCGCGGTCCTGCTGTGGCAACGCGCCCTCGAGCCGGAAGTGGGATCTTGGTCACTCCCCGGCGGGGTTCTCGGGGACGACGAGGACTTGTCGACGTCGGCCCGACGGCAGCTCGCCGAGAAGGTCGACGTCCGGAAAGTTGCGCATCTGGAGCAGCTGTCGATCTTCTCCGACCCCGACCGGGTACCGGGAGATCGTCGGATCGCGTCGAACTTCCTCGGGCTCGTTCCGATCTCGTCGGATCCGAAACTGCCACCGGACACCGCGTGGCATCCCGTCGCCCGGTTGCCGGAGACCTCGTTCGATCATGGAACGGTCGTCCGGCACGCGCGGACTCGCCTGATCGCGAAATTGTCGTACACCAACATCGCCTTCGCCCTCGCGCCCGTGGAATTCGCGATGTCGACGCTGCGTGAGATCTACGCGGCAGCACTGGGATATCAGGTCGATGCGACCAATCTCCAGCGCGTACTCGCCCGTCGCAAAGTTCTGGAGCCCACCGGCAGGACCTCGCCGTCCGGGAAGGCAGGAGGACGCCCGCCTGCCCTCTTTCGATTCGCCGACGCGTCGCTGCGCGTCACCGACGAGTTCGCCGCGCTGAGGCCGCCGGGAACCTCGTAGTCGCGCAGGTTCCAGCGAACGCGGACGTTGCAACCTGTGCACCTGCTGAAAGGTGCGCGGCGGGACGAAACGAGCCCGGTCAGGCGTGGTCGTTCTCCAGTGACGCTTCGGAATCCACGCTGACTTCGTCGTCCGGGGTGTTCACCAGGTTGTCATGCGGATTCATCGCAGCGAGCAGGAGGACGACCAGCGACGTCACGAGCGGTTGGATCAACAGCACCAGCAGCGAACCGACGCCGGGCGCGACGTCGACGAGGGATCCCACCGCTGGATCGTCCGGCCGTGGGTGCAGGAGACCGGCCACCCACACACCGACGCCGAGCATCGCCGACGACCCGAGGCCCGCCCCGATCAGCGTTCCGAGGAACAGGACCGGTCCGCGGAACCTCTTTCGCGTCCAGGACGCGACGGGCAGCAGAACACCGCACACGAACGCGATGCAGACGAACAACGCCAGAGCGTCGAATCGATGCAGGCTCTCGCCTGTCAGCGCTGCGCCTTGCCCAGGAACGACGACGACGTACTGCTCTGCGGGCGCGAGAAGCGCCCAGATCAGGCCCGCGAGGACACCGACCGCCACTGCGACGACCGCGGCGCCGACGGCCGCTGTGACCGTCGAGGCCGACTGTCCGATGCGCTCGCCCGGCATGTGACTATCGCCGATCGTGCGACGTCGAATCGATGACACCGTGACGTGAGCACGTCGACGACCACCCGTCGGGCACGATCTGCACGATCATGCGACGACCGCAATCTCGGCAGAATCGGGGCGGCTCCAGGCCGAGCCTGGCCGCCGCGGGGACGGAGTCGATGACGCCGGACACGACCGGCTGACCGGTGAAGGGGTTGTAGCGCAGCTCGCTGGTCACCGAACCCACTTTAGATGGTCGAACCGAGCGCTTTGATCGGCATCCGAAGTGAATCCAGGAGATCGAGGTCCTGCTCTGCGGGCCGACCCAACGTCGTCAAGTAGTTGCCGACGATGACGGCGTTGATGCCGCCGAGGATTCCCTGCTGCGCACCCAGGTCACCGAGGGTGATCTCGCGTCCGCCTGCGAACCGGAGAATCGTGCGCGGAAGCGCGAGCCGGAAGGCAGCCACTGCCCGCAATGCCTCCGAGGCGGGCAGCACGTCGAGATCTCCGAACGGCGTGCCGGGACGCGGATTGAGGAAGTTCAGCGGCACCTCGTCGGGTTCGAGGGACGCGAGGTCGGCCGCGAATTCGGCGCGCTGTTCGAGCGACTCACCCATGCCGAGGATTCCGCCGCAGCACACTTCCATTCCGGCGTCCCTGACCATGCGCAGCGTGCCCATCCGCTCCTCCCACGTGTGCGTGGTCACGACGTTCGGAAAGTACGACCGCGACGTCTCGAGATTGTGGTTGTAGCGGTGCACACCCATGCCGGCGAGACGGTCCACCTGATCCTGCGTCAGCATCCCCAACGAGCAGGCGATATCGATCTCGACTTCGTTGCGGATCGCTTCGATACCAGCCGCGACCTGCGCGAGCAGCCGGTCGTCCGGACCGCGCACCGCCGCCACGATGCAGAACTCGGTGGCACCCGATTTCGCCGTCTGCTTCGCCGCCTCGACGAGACTCGGAATGTCGAGGCGCGCAGCCCGAACCGGTGACTCGAACAGCCCGGACTGGGAGCAGAAGTGGCAGTCCTCCGGGCAGCCGCCCGTCTTGAGACTGACGATGCCCTCGACCTCGACCTCCGGTCCGCACCACGTCATCCGGACGTCGTGCGCGACGGCGAGCAGATCCTCCAGTCGCTCGTCGGGCAAGCGGAGAACCTCCAGCACCTGCGCTTGACCGAGCCCGACTCCATCGGCCAAGACCTGCTCACGGCACACCTCGAGTATGTCGGTCGATACCTGTGTCACGGACTGCTCCTAGGGACTGGTTGCGACGGCCTTGAACGGTGTTCAAGTTGAACGGCGTTCAAGCTATGCTGGACATCGATTAATGTCAAAGCCCGACACACGAGACAGGAGTCAAGGCGTGCAACTGCGGAGAGCGGACGTGCTCGACGGCGCCATTGCGATCCTCGACGAATACGGCCTCGGCGACCTGACGATGCGTCGGCTCGCGACATCGCTCCACGTTCAGCCGGGCGCGCTCTACTGGCACTTCAAGGACAAGCAGACACTGCTCGGCGCCATCGCGGATCACATCCTCACCGGCGTCGACGCCCCGACCGACGGACAGAGTTGGGACGAGCAGCTCGTCGAACTGGCCCACCGACTTCGAGATGCGCTGCTCTCACATCGCGACGGGGCCGAGTTGGTCGCCGCTACCTATGCATCGCGCACGACCACCAACCGAGTCCGCGAACGCATCGCCGCCGTGTGCATCCGCGCCGGAATGGTCCGCGGACATGCCGAACTCACGTCGGACACGCTGCTCTACTACATTCTCGGCCACACCGTCGACGAGCAGTCACGGCTACAGATGGATTCCTACGGAGCCTTGGCCGACGACGCGTCGCCACTGTTCGAGAACCCCGATCCGACAAGCAAATTCGAGTTCGGACTCGGTCTCTTCGTCAGCGGCGTCCGGCACGCCCTCGGCAGTGACGAGCGCGTCTAACCTCCGAAGATCGCACCGAGTCCGGCATTGTTGGCTGCATTGCCGGCAAACGGATTGTCGTGCACCATGTAGGTCCACGTGGACGTCGGACGCTGCAATCCCTCGGTATCGAGATCGATTCCCTCCGAGGTGATCTCGGCGGATTCGAACGTCGAGACCGCAAGATCGATCGCTTTGCTGGACACGGTCTTGAAGGCATCGACCGCGATCCGGTGATACTCGTCCAGAGGATTCTCCCGGCCGAGCGCACGGAGATGGATGCTTTCGCGGACATCGGCGAGGTGTGCGAGATACTCCGACCACGCACGGTCGAGGTGGTACAACACGATTCGCCGGGCAGCAACGACGAGAACGTCCTCGGGCACCGTCTCACGCAGTTCCGCCGCACGATCGGGCGCCGCGGCCGCCAGCAGTTCGAGTGCCTCGTCGGAGTTCAGCAGAGCAGACCGCCGACCGTCGAGAATCTCGCGATGCTGCGCAGTGAGCTGGTTGTATCGCCATGTGCGCGAATGGACTTCGAGCATCGATCCTTCGGCGATACGTTGCGCGTGGTCGATCTTGTCCGCGACCCGTCCTGCAGTGATCAGCCCTGTGTCGTCGTGCTTCTTCGGCTGCTCCTTGGGCCCGAGGTTCGCAGTGACGACATCGTCTTCCCAACTGGAGAAGAACACCGATCGCCCCGGGTCGCCTTGCCTGCCCGCACGCCCACGAAGCTGGTTGTCCAGGCGTTCGGTCGTGTGCCGACCCGTGCCCACCACCAACAGACCGCCGAGGTCCGTGACGGCTTCCTTTGCTCCGCCGTCGCCGTCGGGGCCGCCGAGCTTGATGTCGGTTCCGCGTCCGGCGATCTGCGTCGACACAGTGACTGCGCCGAGCACACCTGCCTTCGCGATGACGGTTGCTTCCTCGGCGTCGTTCTTCGCGTTCAACACGACGACGGGAACACCCGCATCGTCGAGACGCTGTGCGAGAGCTTCGGATTCGGCGACATCATGGGTACCGATCAGCACGGGCTGACCCGTCGCATGCACCTGTTCGACGAATTCGACGACTGCAGAGTTCTTGTTCTCTGCCGTGTCGTACACCCGATCCAGTTCGTCGACTCGAACGGTGGGCTGGTTCGGCGGAATCACCGAGACACCGAGGCTGTAGAACGTTCGAAGCTGCTCCCCTGCCGCCAGCGCCGTGCCGGTCATCCCGCACACCGTCTCGTAGCGACCGATGAGCGCTTGCACCGTGATCGTGTCCAGGATTTCTCCGGTCTCGGTCTGCGTCAGTCGTTCCTTGGTCTCGACGGCGGACTGCAAACCGTCTGGCCAGCGCTGGAGTTCGGCGACGCGTCCGCGGGAGGCATTGATCAGTTGCACCCGCCCGTCGCGGACGATGTAGTGGACGTCGCGCTTGACCAGGACCTGAGCGTGCAGAGCGACGTTGACGGCCACGAGTGTGGTTCCGACGTGCTCCTCGGAATACAGATCGATTCCGCCGAGCTCTTTCTCGACGCGCGCCGCACCGTCGTCGGTCAAGAAGACATTGCGTCCGTCGGCATCGGCGTCGTAGTGGGTTCCCTTGTCCAGCAACCGAACTGCATCGAACACTTTTTCGGCCGGCACATCGGTGGACACCGAACCTGCCAAGACCAACGGCACGAGGGCCTCGTCGACCAGAACCGAATCCGCTTCGTCGATCAACGCGACGTCGGGTACCGGGGTCACCAGGTCCGCGACGTCGTCGACGAGATGGTCTCGCAGAACGTCGAATCCGATCTCGTTGACCGACGCGTACGTGATGTCGCAGCCGTACGCGTCTCGGCGTTCCTGCGGCGTCGACGATTCGGCGATCGATCCGACGCTCAATCCGAGCATCTCGAACAACGGACCCATCCACTGCGCGTCGCGTTGCGCGAGGAAGTCGTTGATCGAGACCACGTGCACGCGTCGGCCGGACAACACGTACCCGACGGCAGCGACAGCGCCCGCGAGTGTCTTGCCTTCACCGGTGGCCATCTCGACGACGTCGCCTTCGAGCATCCGGACGGCACCGAGCAACTGGACATCGAACGGTCTCATGTCGAGGGAACGATCTGCGGCCTCGCGCACGAGCGCCAGATACCGAGGCACGTCCAGCTTTCCTGCATCGCCGACGCGCAGACTCGCGGCCGCGTCGGCGATCTCGGTGTCGGTCAGGTTCTGTGCCCACGACGACAGATCCGCGGCAGCGTCGACCTTGCTGCGGGAGCGCGATTGGCCCTTCTGCGCCGAACGTCCGAGAGCCCGCCACAGTCGATCCGAAACCAGCGCCATCTGTCATTCCCTACCTACGAAGTCGGCCGCGATGCGTCTGGCATCGTTCCGATCCAGCCTACGCAGGCGCGTTCTTCCGTAGCTTTCGCACGGTGTCGACGGGATTCCACGTACCCGGGCGCGACCGAGTCAGCGGATAGCACGCAAGACCGATCAGCACGGCCGTGAAGTGCCCGACGGCGGTGAAGTTCAGCTCCACGAACAACGGCACGGCGAAGAAGATCAGGACGCCACCGATGTAGAGATAGCACCAGGGGCGAGCGATCCGGTAGGTCAGAAGTGCGACTACGCCTGCGAGACCGTAGCTGACGCCCACGTCCAGAGTGTTCACTGCCGAATCCGGGGCGTGGCCGTGCCGAATCGCCCAGTACAGCGCACCCTCGCTGAGGTACGTGGCTCCGACGTGCGCGACTACGACGACGCACAGCCAGCGCAGAGTTCCGAGCCAGCGCTCGGCCGGAACGTGAAAGATGTTGAAGACGACGAAGTAGGTGATCCATCCCCCGCCCGCGAGCCAGAACGCGCTCGACACGAGAACCCGCAGCGGATCCTCGGCGAGATGATGAAGATTGGTCGATCGGTTACCCAGCACGTGGGCGAGCACGCCCGGAGACATGAACCACGTCGCGATGGTCGTCGCGAGCAGGATGGCCAGCCAGACGTACGTTCCCGGTGCCCGTCGGACGTACTCCCATGCCGCGCGTGGGAGGGATCGAACGTCGAACGTCCCCACTACCCCCATCGATCCAGTGTGGCACTCCCGAGCAGGGAATATCGGAGAGTCGACGACGTTCAACCATGTGTGGCCTCACAGGCCCCATCGAAGCAGGAAGGACGGGAATGTCGCGCTCTTACGCCAAGGATCCGAAGGCCCTCGATCGGCTGACGCCCGAGCAGTATCGCGTCACTCAGAAGGATGGCACCGAACGAGCCTTCGACAACGAGTACTGGGACAATCACGAGCCCGGTCTCTATGTCGACGTCGTCACCGGCGAGCCACTGTTCTCGTCGGCCGACAAGTTCGAAAGCCATTCGGGGTGGCCGAGTTTCACTCGCCCCGTCGATGCGTCGAGCGTCGTCGAGAAGCGAGACTTCAGCCATCTGATGGTGCGCACCGAAGTTCGGTCCGCCGCGGGCGATTCCCACCTGGGACATCTGTTCAAGGACGGACCGAAGGACCAGGGTGGACTCCGCTACTGCATGAACTCGGCATCGCTGCGGTTCGTGCCGGTGGATCGCCTCGAAGCCGAAGGCTACGGTGAATATCGCGCACAGTTCGAGACCGAGAACGATCACAGTGCAGACGAAGGAGCGCAGAAGTGACTGCAACGACCGAAACCGCCATCCTCGCCGGAGGATGCTTCTGGGGAGCTCAGGAACTGATCAGGCATCAGCCCGGAGTCGTGTCGACGCGCGTCGGATACTCGGGCGGTGACGTACCGAATGCGACGTATCGCAATCACGGCACCCACGCCGAGGCCGTCGAGATCGTCTTCGACCCGTCGGTGATCTCGTTCCGCGACATCCTGGAGTTCTTCTTCCAGATCCACGATCCGTCGACGAAGAACCGTCAGGGCAACGACGTCGGCCTGAGCTACCGCTCGGCGATCTACTACACCAGCGACGAGCAGAAGCGGGTTGCGCTCGATACGATCGCCGACGTGGACGCGTCGGGACTGTGGCCCGGCAAGGTCGTCACCGAGGTCGAAGAAGCAGGCCCGTTCTGGCAGGCCGAACCGGAGCACCAGGACTACCTGCAGAACTACCCGACCGGGTACACGTGCCACTTCGTGCGTCCCGGCTGGAAGCTGCCGCGTCGCGAGACCGCGTCTAGCTAGATCCCCGCTGGATTTCCAGAACAATGGCCCCGAGCATGTGCTCGGGGCCATTGTCGTGCTGCGTCACGTCTGGTGTCTGCGCCGATCGTGAGCCAGTGAAAGGATATCTGCGTGGAGATACTGATCGTTCTGGTTGCCGCGCTGCTCGCGATCGCCGCAGCCTCGATGCTCGGGGAGAAGATCGGCGTTGCGGCTCCCCTGCTGCTCGTCGTGCTCGGAATCGGCATCAGCCTGCTGCCGTTCGTGCCCGACGTCGAGATCGACCCCGAGTGGATCCTCGCGGGAGTCCTTCCACCACTGCTCTATTCGGCGTCGGTGTCGATGCCGACGATGGACTTCAGGCGCGAGTTCGGTGCGATCGGAGGCTTGTCGGTTCTCCTCGTCGTCGTCAGCGCTGTCGTGCTCGGATTCTTTTTCAGCTGGGCCATCCCCGATCTGAACATCTGGTGGGGCATCGCACTCGGAGCCATCGTCAGCCCGACCGACGCGGTGGCCACATCCATCGTGCGCGGCCTCCCGGTGTCCAAACGCGTCGTGTCGATTCTGGAGGGTGAGGGTCTTCTCAACGACGCCACCGCACTCGTGTTGCTGCGCACCGCCATTGCCGGCGCTGCAGCATCGGTGTCGTTGTTGGGCGTGATCGGGGACTTCGCCTTCGCGGTATCGGTCGCCGCGGTGATCGGATTCGTGGTCGGACACCTGAATTTGAAAGTCCGGTCCCTCGTGAAGGACTCGACGGTGAACACCGTCATCTCGTTCACCGTCCCCTTCCTGGCGGCCATTCCTGCCGAGGAACTCGGCGCCTCGGGTTTGGTCGCGGCAGTCGTCGCGGGCCTCGTCACCGGGCACGGCGCACCCCGTTCGCTGTCGCCACGGCACCGCTTCTCCGACACTCAGAACTGGCGTGCCGTGGAATTGGTGTTGGAGGGCGCCGTCTTCCTCACCATGGGCCTCGAACTGTCCACCATCGTCTCCGACGTGAACGACGATCACCGCGGTCTCGGTGCGGCAGCTCTCGTCGCGGCGGGTGCACTTGTCCTGACAATTCTCGTGCGAGCTGCCTTCGTCGCACCGCTCATCCGCTGGCTTCGACGGCGAGCGGCTCGCGGTGAACTCATGAAACCGAGACTGTACGACGCGGCGGGCCGCCTCGACGGCGACGGCGAGAACTACCTGTTCCACGGTCGACGGCGAACACCATCGGAAGGACAGATCGAGCGATTCCGCACCCGCATTCGCCGGGGTCTCGCCGACATCGACTACTTCCTCGCCGCTCCCCTCGACTGGCGCGACGGAACGGTCGTCGTGTGGGCGGGAATGCGCGGTGCCGTCACCCTCGCTGCCGCACAGACACTTCCCGAGGACACGCCCGCGAGGTCGCTGCTGGTGTTCATCGCGTTCCTCGTCGCCACCGGTTCACTGCTTCTGCAAGGCGGCACGTTGAAGCGCGTCGTCGCATGGGTGACGCCGACCCCCGCCGACGACACCGACGAGGACGACGCCCAGCGCGAGGGCATCCGCAAACTCCTCACCGAGGCCCTCGACGGCGAGCAGGATCGGTGGAATCAGATCTCGGCTCAGCGAACGGCTCTCCTCGACGCCCGCGACGACGGGCTGTTCGACGCCGAGTCACTCGAAAAGGCCCTGACCGTCCTCGACGCCGAGCAGATCGGCTTGGAGCTCCGGAGCCGGCCGGATTGAGTTTCCGGGCGATTGGGGCCTGGGGTGACCGAATGTCACCCTCGCACACTCAGAGTGACTGAATGCCGCCCTCGCTCCGTCTACGCCGTCAACGACACGAGCGTGGTCAGCTTGCGTACTTCGGCAGCGGTGCCGCCGCGCAACGCCTCAGTGCGTACGACCCGCTCGCCAGGGTTCAGGTACCGGTTGACCCAGGACAAAGTCGATGGCTGCACAGCTGTCGTACTCAGTTCTGCGCTAGGTACGCCGCGGACTGACGATCGACGATGTCGGTGAGATCACCGAGCGCCAGGTTGACGTCCTGTAAATGAAGACCCCAACCGTCGTTGGGCAGAGGCGTCAGGTCCGCTGCGTCACTACCCTCGATACGGAGAACCCGCGCATCCCCGTCGGATTCGCATCGCGCCGTGTAGTTCTGCGAGGGAATTACGAATGGCGCGGGTGCTACGACGGCGTTCGCATTCACGACGACTGCGGGAGCGCCCGGAACGACTGCAGCAGAACGCAACACCGTCTGCAACGGAGCTCGTGAATTGTCTTGCAGTGACGCAGGATTGGTGCACAACACTTCGTAATCGGGACCATACGGAAGATCCAGAGCGGAACCGTAGTTGTCGGCAGACGGCGAACGACCGAATCTGGCGTCGACCGGCGGCACGTCATTGAACGCCGAATACGCTACGACGCAACCAATTTCATCTGCCGACGCACATCCGGGCAAGTTCTCGAAATCCCCGCCGATGTTGCTCCCTCGCGCAACCAAGACGTTTCCGCCGATCAGCAACGCCGAGACGATCCGCGACCGGATGTCTTCGTCGTCATCGATCCGATGACGGATCAACGACCTCAGCATGTAGGTGCCCTGGGAGTGACCTATCAGAACGACACCGCGTCCGCCGTTGTAGTGCGTCAGGTAGTCATCCCACGCTCGGTCGATGTCGCCGTACGCAACTGCGAGCGCAGCTGCGCGTTCATCGCCAGGCGAGTTCGCAAGACCGAGAAGTGTGCTCTGGCGATAGACCGGAGCGAACACGCGGCAATGCGGAGAGAACCGCTCGGCTTGCTGCTGCACAATGAATTGTTGCTCCACACCGACGGTCTGGTCGGCGTTGGCTCGTGGCTGCAAGGAAACCGTCGGATACACGTAGAAACAATCGACCGGCGGATCGGATGGCTCCGGACCTGGCACTACCGAAGCGGATGTGTCGACATAGGTGTCTTGGCTGCCCTCACAGGGATTCGGAACCGAGCCGGGCTTGCACAGCCACACCGTCGGCGACACGTCGGCGGCTGCGACACCGCCCGTCGTAGCCGCCACTACCGCCAGCGTCGCAACCATGACTGCCGCCGACCGAACGATCCCCATCGAACACCTCCCCCGAGTCAGGGCGTCACTGTAGCAACCGAGACGGACATTCGGACTTGACCTTGACGCAGCGTCAAGGTCGACAATCGAGGTATGCGAATCGGAGTCCTCGCCCAGGCAGCCGGAACGACTCCGCGGGCGGTCAGGCACTACCACCGACTCGGCCTGTTGCCGGAACCGACGAGGACGTCGTCCGGCTATCGCGATTACTCGATGTCGGACCTCGTGCGACTCATGCGCATCCGCAGACTCGCGTCGAGCGGGGTCCCCCTCGGTGCGGTCGCCGCGATGACGACCGATGCGGATGGCGAAAGACGAGAAGGCGACGTGATCGACGATCTGACCGAGCTGGTTGCAGGTATCGAACGTGAACAGGAAGTATTGGAGACAAGGAAGACTCGGCTGCTCGATCTGCTGGCGGACGCACGAGACGGTAGACCTCTCAGCGCACTTCCCCGGCAACTCGCCGACAAGTTGGCCGATCTGATCGACAGTAGTGACGACGTCACACGCGTCGAACTGGAACGTGAGCGTGACCACCTCGAAGTGCTCGCACTGTCGGGTGGCTTGTCGGACGACCTCGCGATCGCGATGACGGAGGCGGTGCGGGAACCCGATTCGGTCGCGTCGTATCTCGCCGTCCTCGCTCGGTGGTCGTCGCTCCACGGGACCGATCCTGAACATGCGTCCGACGAGATCGATTCCATCGCACGAGATCTCGCGGAACTGATGGTGGACGTCCACGCGCTCGGAGCGCACACCGATCCGATCCGACTCGACATCGACGACGTCGTTCCTGATCCAGCGCAACGGGCTGCGCTCGTGCGCACAGTCGAGCTGATGACCGAAGGAGACAGTCCATGAGAACCGACACCGAAGCGTTCACAGCCCGACGCGGGACGCTCGCGACCCCGATCGCGTTCGGTGTCGCGAGCGTCGTCGAGATCGTCGCGGTCCACTTCCTTGTTCCTTGGCCGTGGCTGCAGTGGACGTTGCTCGGCCTGTCGATTGTGAGCCTCGGCTTCTTCGTCGGCGCCATTGCCGTTCATCGCGCCAACCCACACACCGCCACTCCGGAGACGTTGACGCTCCGATCGGCCGGGAAGGTCGTCGCCGACATTCCACGAGCCACTGTTCGCGCCGCACGCGTCCATCGTCGCTACGGCGTCGTGAATGCCACCATCGAGAACGGCCGACTGATTCTCCCGACGCAGGACGGCACCACCGTCGACGTCGAATTGTCGGATCCCGTCGACGCTGTCGTGCCAGCGATGCTCGCGAAGTGGAGGATCCAGGGCATGGTGTCGTCACTCAGCCTGCAGGTCGACGACCCCGCCGCGCTCGTTCGAGCACTTACGCCGCCACCAGCTGCCGATTCCGCTGAAGCGCCGTCGCGACGACCAGAACCCCGGCCGCAGCCGCGGTGATACCCGCGCCTGCCCAGATCGGTGAGGTGTATCCGAAGCCCGCGGCGATCGTGACTCCACCGATCCACGCGCCGAGCGCGTTACCGAGGTTGAAGGCGGCGATGTTGGCGCCCGACGCCATCGTCGGCGCATCCGACGCGAACGACATCACCCGCATCTGCAGGGCTGGAACGGTCGCGAATCCGAACGCTCCCATCACGAACAGCGATACGACAGTGGCGATCTGGCTTTCGGCGGTCGCCGCGAAAAACACCAGTACACCCGTCAGGGCAGCCAGCACGACGAGCAACGTGCGGGTGAGGTTCCGGTCGGCAGCCTTGCCTCCCACGTAGTTGCCGACGAACAAGCCGACACCGAACAGCACCAACAACCACGGAACCGTGGACGAAGCGAAGCCGGTGACGTCGGTCAACGTGAAGGCGATGTACGTGAAGGCTCCGAACATTCCGCCGTAACCGAGAACCGTCAGTGCGATGGAGAACCAGACCTGGATCTCGCGGAAGGCACGCAGTTCGCGTCGCAGATCAGCGACGGGCCGAGGCCCCTGCGGCGCAGGCACGAGCGCGAGAATGCCGAACAGCGCGATCACGCCGATGACGGTGATGGCCCAGAACGTCGAACGCCAGCCGTACGTCTGACCGAGGAAGGTTCCGAACGGCACGCCGAGAACGTTCGCGGCGGTCAACCCGGCGAACATCATCGCGATGGCGCCTGCCTTCTTGTTCGGTGCGACCATGTCTGCGGCGACGACCGATCCGATTCCGAAGAACGCACCGTGACACAGCGCGGCGACGACGCGTCCGGCCATCATGACTTCGTACGACGGCGCGAGTGCCGACAGGAAGTTCCCTGCGATGAACAGCCCCATCAGCGCGACGAGGACATTCTTACGCGGAAAGCGGCTGACGAGGGCGGTGACCGCGAGAGCTCCGACGACGACGCTGAGCGCGTAGCCGGTGATCAGCCATCCGGCCACGGATTCGGTGACGCCGAAATCCGCGGCGACCTCGGGCAGCAGACCCATGATGACGAATTCCGTGAGACCGATGCCGAACCCTCCGACGGCAAGTGCAAGTAGCCCTAGCGGCATGTGATGACTCCTCGATCGATGCGTGAGCAGATATAGAGCGTGTGCATGTAGTTGCAGGCGCGTCATAAATAGTTGCACGCGCTCGATAAACGCGCAAGCTGCTAAACTCGGAGCCGGTCATCGGCATGAGGAGCAGGCATGGGAATCGCAGACGATTCGTCGCTGGTGCGCGCGCGAGGCTGGCGAACTCTCGCTGCTCTGCACGCACACATCGAAAACGACCTCGAACGGACGCTGCAGTCCGAACACTCCCTGTCGGTCGTCGAATACACGGTGCTCGATGCCTTGAGCCGTCAGGACGGATGGCACATGCGCATGCAGCAACTCGCCCGCGCGTCGGCCTTGAGCAGCAGCGCGACCACCCGGCTGGTCAATCGATTGGAAGATCGCGGAATCCTTACGCGCGTTCTTTGCAAGGACGATCGCCGCGGTATCTACACCGAACTGACCGAGAAGGGCCGGGAAGCCGTCGCTCGCGCTCGACCCACCCATGACGCGGTTCTCGAGAGCGCGCTCGCATCCGCACGCGAGGTACCGGAGCTGGCGTCACTCGTCGACGCCATTCATGCGTTACCTACCGCAGCGTCAGGTTCCGTTGCTTGATTGTTCACCGGAGGCGACGGACCAGTATCGTGTGGCCGAGTAACCGTACGCTGCCCTGATATACGCCGACTGCCGGAGCCTTCACCCTCATATGCATGCGCAATCCCAACCTGTCGGCGTCACCGATCCTCGGCCGTCCACGTCTGCGGAGGCTGGACGAGCCGCCGTACGCGAAGACCTCAACGGGCTGCGAGGCGTTGCGATCGCGCTCGTCGTCGTATTCCACGTCTGGATGGGCCGGGTGTCGGGCGGCGTCGACGTCTTCCTGGTTCTGACGGGGTTCTTCTTCACCGCCTCACTGATCCGGACCGCGCAGTCGGGCGGAAGCCTGAACCCCTTCACCCGCGTCGGACGCGTCCTGCGCAGGCTGGGGCCGCCCCTCGTTCTCGTGCTCGCCGGTGTCGCGGTGGCGACGCTGGTGGTGTTCCCCCGCACGCGATGGGCGGAGGTCGGCGACCAGCTCGTGTCCGGAGTGTTCTTCTTCGCGAACTGGGAACTGGCGTGGACGTCTCAGGACTATCTGGCAGCTGATCCGACCGTCAGCCCGCTCCAACATCTGTGGTCCGTCGCCGTGCAGTTCCAGTTCTACCTACTGGCCATTGCCGTAGTCTTCGGCTTGGCCGCCATCATGCGTCGGTCGAGAGGCGGCCACCGCACGAGCCCCGATCCCCGGGTCTACCTGGTGCTCTTCGGAGGCGTCGCACTTTTGTCGTTCGTCTACGCAGCCGACGGCGCGACCCGACTGCAGTCCTGGAACTACTACGACACAGGCGCACGACTGTGGGAAATCCTCGCCGGTGCGGCGCTCGCTGCCGTGTTCGCGTTCCGCGCACCTGCACACTCGTACGGCCTTCCTTCGCGTGTGAGCAGGACCATCCTGGCCGTCGCCGGGCTCGGTGCCATCGTCGCCTGCGGTTTCGTACTCGACGGTGTGCGTGAATTCCCCGGTCCCTGGGCTTTGCTTCCAGTACTGGCGACGCTCGCATTGATAGTCGCCGGACCGTACACCGTCGTCGCCAAAGCGCTCCGCAGTCGCACCGGACTGTGGCTCGGATCGATCGCGTTTCCGCTCTATCTCTGGCATTGGCCGATCCTCATCTTCTGGCTGTCGATCAGCGGCGAGCCGTCGGCAAGCCTGCCCGCGGGCGCTGCCGTCATCGCAGTGTCCGTCGTCCTCGCGATGGCAACCGTGAAGCTCGTCGAAAAGCCGATGCAGGCGAAGACGCGGACCGTCCCCCGGCTCGTCATCACCGGCACCGCGGCCGCCATGGCCGCCGTCGTCGTCGCCGGTTCGATCGGCTGGAACTACTACATCGGGTCGACGGTCGCCAAGCTGCAGGCGGCCGACGGCAGCGATGTCGCGACGCATCCCGGTGCGCTCGCACTCACCGACGGCGCCATCGCCGAAGACGCCGACGTCATTCCGTCGTTGTTCTCGGCGCCCGAGGATCTACCGGTCACGACGATCGAGGGCTGCATCGCCGATTTCGAGACTCGCGACGCCGTGAGCTGTGAATACGGCGACGTCGACGCGCCACGAACCATCGCGCTGGCCGGTAGTTCGCACGCCGAGCACTGGATCACCGCACTCGACCTTCTCGGCCGTGAGCACGGCTTCCGCGTCGTCACCTATCTGAAGATGGGATGCCCGCTCACGCTGGGGACGATGCCGATGCTCGGCGACACCGAATACCCCGATTGCCTCGACTGGTCCGAGACCGTGCTCGACAGGCTCGAGCAGAGCCAACCGGACTACGTGTTCACGACGTCGACGCGCCCCAGAGACGACGGACCGGGCGACTACACGCCCGACTGGTATCTCCAGGTGTGGGCCGAGTTGTCGTCGTACGGCATTCCCGTCCTCGCGATGCGCGACAATCCGTGGCTCGAGCACGGCGGCGTGCAATATCGCGCGATCGACTGCCTCGCCGACGGCGGATCCGCTACGTCGTGCGGAATGCCTCGGGAGAATGCGCTCTCGCCGATCGATCCCGCGCTTGCCGCGTCGTTCCGTTTCCCGAGGGTCTTGCCGCTCGACATGTCGGACGCCCTGTGCGACGACGACGTCTGCCGTGTGATTGCGGGCAACGTCTTGATCTACCGCGACGAACATCACCTCACCACGACCTACATGCGCACGCTGACCACGGAACTCGGTCGGCAGATGGCCTCGGCTACCGGTTGGTGGTGAGCCGGGCCGACCCTGCCACAGTAGGGTTGATCCATGCCTGAGGACGCCTCCACCGAATCACCCGCGATCGAGATCTGGCCGGGGTCCGCATATCCGTTGGGTGCCACCTACGACGGTGTCGGCACCAACTTCGCACTGTTCTCCGAGGTCGCCGAAGCCGTCGATCTGTGCCTGATCGCCGACGACGGCACCGAGACACGCATCCGGTTCGAGGAGTCCGACGGTTTCGTCTGGCATGCCTACCTCCCGTCCGTGATCCCAGGACAGAAATACGGCTACCGCGTACACGGACCGTGGGATCCAGCAGCAGGCCACCGCTGCGACCCGAGCAAGCTGCTCCTCGATCCGTACGGCAAGGCGTTCGAGGGCGACTTCGACGGAGACCGTTCGCTGTTCTCCTACAGCCTCGACGTGCCGGAGCCGGACGACGTCGAAGACCAGGACAAGCCGTTCGAGGACGCCTCCGACCTCGCCGATCCGGACGGCGACGTCGTCGAATCCGAGCCGGTTGCACACGACGTCTCCCCGCGCGACGACTTCCCGCAGCACGACTCGCTCGGCCACACGATGACCACCGTCGTCATCAATCCGTTCTTCGACTGGCAGAACGATCGAGCGCCCCGGCGTCCGTACCACGAGACGGTCATCTACGAGGCCCACGTCAAGGGCATGACGACCACGCATCCCGATGTTCCGGAGTCTCTACGCGGCACGTATGCCGGGCTGGCACATCCCGCGATCATCGATCACCTTCTCCACCTGGGGGTCACCGCGATCGAGCTGATGCCGGTGCACCAGTTCATGCAGGATCAGACGCTCCTCGACAAGGGACTGCGAAACTACTGGGGCTACAACACTTTCGGGTTCCTCGCGCCGCATGCCGACTACTCGTCGAACCCGACCGCAGGCGCGGCCGTGACCGAGTTCAAGGCCATGGTCCGCGCGTTCCATGCCGCCGGCATCGAAGTGATTCTCGACGTGGTCTACAACCACACCGCCGAGGGCAACCACATGGGCCCGACGATCAGCTTCCGCGGTATCGACAACGCCGCGTACTACCGCCTCGTGGACGGTGACTCCTTCCACTACATGGACTACACCGGCACCGGTAACAGTCTCAACGCTCGCCACCCGCACACGTTGCAGCTGATCATGGATTCGCTCCGCTACTGGGTCACCGAGATGCACGTCGACGGATTTCGCTTCGACCTCGCCTCGACGCTGGCCCGCGAGCTGCACGACGTCGACCGACTGAGCGCGTTCTTCGACCTGGTCCAGCAGGATCCGATCGTGAGTCAGGTCAAGCTGATCGCCGAGCCGTGGGATGTCGGCGAGGGCGGATACCAGGTCGGCAACTTCCCCGGACTCTGGACCGAGTGGAACGGAAAGTACCGCGACACGGTCCGCGACTACTGGCGGGGCGAGCCGGCGACGTTGGGCGAGTTCGCATCTCGACTCACCGGGTCCTCGGACCTGTACGAGGCCACGGGCCGACGACCGGGCGCAAGCATCAACTTCGTCATCGCACACGACGGCTTCACCCTGAACGACCTCGTCTCCTACAACGAGAAGCACAACGAGGCCAACGGCGAGAACAACAACGACGGCGAAAGCCACAACCGCTCGTGGAACTGCGGCGTCGAAGGCCCGACCGACGACCCCGAGATCCTCGAACTCCGCGGCCGCCAGATCCGCAACATCATGGCGACGTTGTTGCTGAGTCAGGGCACTCCGATGATCGCGCACGGAGACGAATTCGGCCGAACTCAGCAGGGCAACAACAACGTCTACTGCCAGGACTCCGAATTGGCCTGGATGGATTGGTCGCTCGCCGAGACCAACGCCGATCTACTCGAATTCACCAAGAACGCCATCGCACTTCGCAACGACCACCCTGTCTTCCGGCGTCGTCGGTTCTTCGAGGGACGGCCGATTCGCAGCGGGGACCAGGCCCGAGACATCGCCTGGCTCACCCCCATGGGCGAGGAGATGACGCCCGAGGACTGGGACAGCGGATTCGGCAAGAGCCTCACCGTGTTCCTCAACGGCGAGGGAATTCCCGAACCCAACCAGCGCGGTGAACGCGTCGTCGACGACTCGTTCCTGTTGTGCTTCAACGCACATCACGAAACGATCGAGTTCATGACGCCCGACGGCGAATACGCGAAGGAATGGGCTGTCGCGCTCGATACGGCCATTCCGACCGGCACGAGTGAGAATGTCATCGAAGCGGGTACACACGTCAAGGTGGCCGCCCGGTCACTACTCGTTCTACGAAAGACGGCCTGACCTATGCCCACCCCGTCCAGCACGTATCGACTGCAGCTGCGCGGGGACGGGTTCACGCTGGAGGACGCCCGAGGAATCGTCGACTATCTCGACGACCTCGGCGTCACTCACGCGTACCTGTCCCCGGTTCTCACGGCTACCGACGGTTCGACCCACGGATACGACGTCGTCGATCCGACGTCCGTTTCCCCCGCCCTCGGCGGACGGTCGGCGCTCGATGCGCTCGCCGCCGAATTGTCCTCGCGCGGAATGGGCGTCGTGATCGACATCGTGCCCAATCACGTCGGCGTCGAGGATCCACGTCAGAACGCGTGGTGGTGGGACGTTCTCACGAACGGAAGCGCGTCGCAGTACGCCACGTTCTTCGACATCGACTGGGCCGAGGACAACGGCACGGACGGCAAGATCGCGCTTCCGATTCTCGGATCGGACGCGGACGTCGACGAACTCACGATCGACCGCACCGGCGACACACCACTGCTCGCCTACTACGAACACCGTTTCCCCATCGCCACCGGCACCGACGACGGGGACGCGACGACCGTCCACGATCGCCAGGCGTACCGGCTCGTGAACTGGAGATCCGGCCTCGTCGGCTACCGTCGCTTCTTCTCCGTCAACGGGCTCGCCGGTCTGCGCCAAGAGGATTACGACGTCTTCACCGAGTCGCACCGAGAAATCGCGTCGTGGATGACCGACGGAGTGGTGGACGGCATACGCGTCGACCATCCCGACGGGCTTGCCGACCCTGCGGGATATCTCACCGAACTGCGCGAGCTGATGGGCCCGGACCGTTGGCTCGTGATCGAGAAGATCCTCGCGCGCGGTGAGCCCTTGGACACCTCCCTCCCCGTCGACGGAACGACGGGGTACGACGCGTTGGCCGATGTCGGCGGTGTCTTCGTCGATCCAGCCGGGGCTGCGGCTCTCGGCGAGCTGTCACTGGCGCGTACCGGCATCGCGAGCGACGCAGCGTGGTTGCACGATGCGGAGGAGGCGTCGAAAACTGCTGTCGCGCAGGGAGATCTGAAGCCCGAGGTCCGCCGGCTGACGCGTGCGATCCTTCGCGAGTCCGGTACGGATGCCTCTGCGGACAGCGTGACCGACGCGGTCGTGGCAGTGGTCGCGCACATGCCCTACTACCGGTCGGACTACGCCCCGCTCGCAGGAACACTCGCGCGTGTCATCGGCATCGTGCTGCAGAAGAAGCCCGAGCTCGAAGCCGGTCTCGACGCTGTCACGGCGGCACTCGTCGCGGACGGCGAGTCGGCCGTGCGATTCGAGCAGGTGTGCGGCGCGGTCACGGCCAAGGGCGTCGAGGATCGTCTGTTCTACCGAGCAACACGGCTGATCTCGCTGCAGGAAGTCGGCGGGGATCCATCGAGTTTCGGTGTCGCGCCCGCGCAGTTCCATCTCGCCAACGCCGATCGTGCGACGCACTGGCCTGCGGCGATGACGACTCTGTCGACACACGACACCAAGCGTGGCGAGGATGTGCGCGCCCGGATCGGCGTGTTGTCACAGACTCCCGAACTGTGGGCTCGGTGCATCGCGGACTGGGAACTGCTGGTGCCGAGTCCCGACGGCACAACCGGGCTCTTCCTGTGGCAGAACCTGTTCGGAGTGTGGCCGGTCGACGGCGTTCTCGACGAAGAATTCCGTGGCCGGATACACGCCTACGCGGAGAAGGCGATTCGTGAGGCGAATCTTCGCACCGGATGGAACGAGAGCGACGAGAAATTCGAGACCTCGGTACACGACTGGCTCGACGGGGTCATGCAGGGATCCGTCGCCGATTCGGTGACGATGCTCGTCGCGCGTCTCGACCCACACGGACGCAGCGATGCGTTGGGGCAGAAGCTGTTACAGCTCGCTGGCCCCGGAGTACCGGACGTCTACCAGGGCACCGAACTGTGGGACGACTCGCTCGTCGACCCGGACAACAGGCGGCCTGTGGACTTCGCTGCACGTCGAGAGCTGCTGACGCACAACGACACCCCCGATTCCAGCACCGATGCCGCAGCCAAGTTCCGCGTCGTGCGTGCCGCGTTGCGCGAGCGTCGCGAACGGCCCGGCAGCTTCGTCGGTGGCACCTACGCACCCGTCTACGCGAGGGGTTCGGCGCCCGCGCACGTCGTCGGCTTCGCTCGCGGGCCCGCGCAGGGAGATCCGGACGTGATCGCACTCGCGACTCGGCATTCGCTGACCCTCGAATCGAAGGGTTGGGGAACCACGTCGGTGGTACTCCCGCAAGGACAGTGGCGCGATCGACTCACCGGCACACAGTTCACGGGAGACGTCGCGGCCACCGAACTGTTCGCGGCGCTCCCCGTGGCGCTGCTCGTCCGCGAGAACGTAGGAGATACCGACCGATGAGCCATCGTTTCGAGGTATGGGCACCGACGCCGGACACCGTTCGCCTCCATCTGGACGGTGAACTGCACGACATGCAGAAGCGTGACGACGGATGGTGGTTCGTCGACACCGATGCGTCACCGGACAGCCGGTACGGCTTCGTTCTCGGCGACGACGACGCCGTGATCCCGGACCCGCGCTCCCCTCGTCAGCCCGAGGGCGTGCACGAGCTTTCACAGCTGCATCAGCTCGACACTTCGGTCTGGACGGACTCGGGGTGGACCGGACGCCAGCTGCAAGGTGGCGTGGTCTACGAGCTCCACATCGGCACGTTCACGCCCGACGGCACGTTCGACGCGGCGATCGGCAAGCTCGACCACCTCGTCGAACTCGGGGTGACGTTCGTCGAGATCATGCCCGTCAACGGGTTCAACGGCACGCACAACTGGGGTTACGACGGAGTCCTCTGGTACACGGTGCACGAGGCGTACGGCGGTCCGGATGGATTGCAGCGCTTGGTCGACGCGTGCCATGTGCGCGGATTGGGCGTTGTGCTCGACGTCGTCTACAACCACCTCGGGCCGTCGGGCAATTACCTGGAACGCTTCGGGGCCTACATGGCTCAGGGCGCCAACTCGTGGGGTCAGACGATCAACTACGCAGGGCCGGACTCGGGGAACGTCCGCCGGTACGCGATCGAGAACGCGTTGCGGTGGTTCTCCGAGTTCCACATCGACGGTCTCCGGCTGGATGCGGTGCACGCGATCGCCGACACCACCGCGGTGCACCTTCTCGAGGAACTGGCGATCGAGACTCGACGACTGTCCGCTCACGTGGGCCGGCCGCTGACGCTCATCGCCGAGAGCGACCTGAACGACCCCATGTTGATCACTCCGCGTTCCGGTGGCGGCTACGGCCTCGACGCGCAGTGGGACGACGACCTGCATCACGCGATCCACGCCGCGGTATCCGGTGAACGGCAGGGGTACTACGGCGATTTCGGATCGCTGAAGGGCCTCGCGAACACGTTGCGGCACGGCTTCTTCCACGCCGGAACGTACTCGAGCTTTCGCGGGCGGAACCACGGCCGACCCGTCGACACGCGTCGTGTTCCGGCGAGCTCGTTCGTCGCGTACACGACGACGCACGACCAGGTCGGAAACCGCGCGACCGGCGACCGGCCGGGGTTCTATCTGACTCCCGGACAGCTGGCCGTCAAAGCCGCGCTCGTCCTCGCGTCCCCGTACACGCCCATGCTGTTCATGGGTGAGGAATGGGGCGCGTCGACGCCGTTCCAGTTCTTCACCTCGCACCCCGAACCGGAACTGGGCAAGGCGACCGCAGAGGGTCGCAAGGCCGAGTTCGCCGAACACGGGTGGGACTCCGACGACATTCCCGATCCACAGGACCCGGAGACCTTCCAGCGGTCCAAGCTCGACTGGTCCGAACTGGGCAGCGGCGACCATGCTCGACTCCTCGACACCTACCGCGGATTACTCTCTCTGCGTAAGCAATACGCGGAACTGACCGACCCGTGGCTCGAGAACCTCACGGTGGACTACGACGAGGACGAGCAGTGGATCGTCGTGCATCGTGGTTCGATTCGTGTGGCGTGCAACTTGTCTCCGGACCCCGTGACCGTC
Organism: Rhodococcoides kyotonense; assembly: GCF_900188125.1. GTDB lineage: Bacteria > Actinomycetota > Actinomycetes > Mycobacteriales > Mycobacteriaceae > Rhodococcoides > Rhodococcoides kyotonense. Next base: position 119,127 of record NZ_FZOW01000011.1, read on the forward strand.
CCGGTCGGCGGCACCCCACTGTTGTCGTGGGAGCCGCCGACGTCCGACGAAACCGGTTCTGCAACAAGGATTCCCGGCTACTCGTTCACGATCCTCGCGGCGTAGCCGCCCGTGCGTGCATAGTTGGCCACTGGACCAACCCTTCACGCACGGGCGCGCAAGCGCACCGCCACGACGACTGCGGTCACGGCCAGCACGACGGCCGTCGCCACCGATGCCACGTGCATGCCCGTCACGAACGCGAGATGCGCCGAATCGGCCAGAACGGCGGCGGCCTCGTCGGGGAGGGTTCGTGACACCTCGACGGCGCCGCCGAGTGTCTCCTGTGCAGCGGACGCCTGAGCCGGGTCGAGCCCGGACAGGTCGAGGCCGCGACGGAAGAACGACATGACGACGGTGCCCAGGATCGCCACTCCGAGCGCGATACCCAGCTCGTAGGCGGTCTCGGACACGGCCGACGCTGCGCCTGCCTTCTTCGGCGGGACCGCTCCGACCACCAGATCGGAAGTCAAGGTCAGCGCGATGCCTGCACCGGCGCCGACGAGAACGAAGCCGCCGATGAACAGGGCCGGACCGGTTCCCACGCCGAGGCCGTACAACAACGCCGGACCGATCGCCGACACGGCGAGGCCGCCCGCCAACACCGTCCGGGGCGTCCAGATCCTCACCAGATAGGCGGCGACCAGCGACGTCACGATGCTCGACGCCGTACCCGGCAGCATCAGCAGGCCGGCCTCCAGCGGGCTGTAGCCCAGCACCAACTGCAGGTACTGCGCTCCGAAGAACAACACTCCGGCCAGCGCGAATACGGACAGGAAGTTCGTGAAGACGGCCGTCGAGAACGCGGGATTCGAGAACAGACGCAGGTCGATCATCGGGTCGTCGAGCTGCCGTTGACGACGCACGAACACGACGCCTGCAACGATGCCGACCACGGCTGCGAGGACGTTGACAACGCTGATGCCGTGCGCTGCGGTTTCCTTGACGGCGTAGACGAGCGGCACGAGGGCGAGCATCGACAGACCCGCGCTGACGAGATCGAAGACACCCGGCTTCGGATCCTTGGATTCGGGAATGACCAACGGCCCCAGCAAGATCAGCGCGATCATGACGGGGATGTTGATGAGAAATACCGAGCCCCACCAGAAATGTTCGAGCAACCAACCGCCGACGAGAGGACCTGCTGCGGCGCCGCCGCCCGCCATCGCGCCCCACACACCGATCGCGGTGGTGCGCTGGCGTGCATCGGCGAACATGGTCCTGATCAAACCGAGCGTCGCAGGCATCAGCGTCGCGCCCGACAGACCCTGCAGCACACGTGCGGCGATGAGCATCTCGGGACTGACCGAGAATGCGGCGACGACGGATGCGACGCCGAATCCTGCGGCACCGATGAGGAGCAGTTTTCGTCGACCGATGCGGTCGCCGAGTGTGCCCATCGTGATGAGCAGACCGGCGAGCACGAACGAGTAGACGTCGATGATCCACAACAACTGGCTACTCGTCGGCGACAGGTCGGCGCTGATGAACGGCAGCGCCAGATCGAGGACCGTACCGTCGACGGCGATCAACAAGACCGCGAACGCCAGGACGATCAGCCCGAGCCAATCCTTCGTGGTCGCCTTGGCCGTGACTTCGGTTTGCACGCTCGGCGTGCGCAACTCACTCACCATTTCTCCTTGAATTACCCCGGCGACCCAACCGTCCAGCCGGTACAGTCGCCCAGCGTAGCAGTCGACCGTCCAGCCGGTACAGTCAATTACACTCGACTTATGTCACACGACACACGCGACCGAATACTCGACGCGCTCGAAGAGATGCTGCTCGATCAAGGATCGACCAAGGTGACACTCGAGAGCGTTGCAACCAAGGCCGGGGTGTCCAAAGGTGGCCTGCTGTACCACTTCAACACCAAGGACGCGATGATCGCCGCGATGGTCCGACGGCTCGGCGAGCGCTCCGACGAACAGCGAGCACTCGCCGAGCAAGGTGGTACGACGGTCGCGCAGTGGTACCTGCAGCCGCCGGAGACGATCTCAGAGAAAGAGATTGCCCTGTTTCGATCCACCCTCGCAGTGTTTCGCAGCATCGACGGCACACCCGGCGAGATCCAGGATGCCGTCACCGAGGTCATGCGACTGTGGGACGAAGCGATACGGGCCGAGATCGCCGACCCTGTCACCGCCGAGATCGTCCGACTCGTCGGTGACGGCATCTACCTGAATGCGCTGATGGATCTCCCTGACGTGAATCCGGAACTGCACCAAAAGGTGGTCGAACGTCTACTGGGCGAAGGTCAGGTCAAGTAGCGATACGCCGGCGAACCCGGCTCCAACTGCTCGACCGTCAGACGCGACGACCGCATGCGCTCGAGAAGCGAACTGAGGCCGGACGCGACACCCAACTCGATTCCGACGAGCGCGGCGCCGGTCTCTCGATTGTTGCGTTTGACGTACTCGAACAACGTGATGTCGTCGTCCGGACCGAGAACCTCGTCCAGGAATCGACGCAGCGCACCCGGCTCCTGTGGGAAGTCCACCAGGAAGTAGTGCTTCAGTCCGAGATGCACGAGCGACCGTTCGAGGATCTCGCCGTAGCGCGACACATCGTTGTTGCCACCGGAGATCAGGCAGACGACAGTACTTCCGGGAGCGACCGAGATCTGGTGCAGCGCAGCAACACTCAGTGCGCCTGCAGGTTCGGCGATGACGCCCTCGTTCTGGTACAGGTCGAGCATCGCCGTGCAGATCGCACCCTCGTCGATCTGCGTCATCAAGAACGGGCCCGACGCCTCGTCACCGCGCGGGAACGACGGCACCGTCACCAACGGCAGCGACGCGTGCGAGACCACCTCGGCGCCCAGGAACCTCAACGCCTCGTAGGGCACGTCACCGATCCGGCGAACTGCGGCACCGTCGACGAACGGATCGATGTCCGACAGCGTGACCGGTCCGCCGGCGACGAGCGCTGCCGTCATCGACGCCGCACCCGACGGCTCGACACCGACGAGCGCGGTCGACGGAGACCGCTCGCGCATGTACGTGGAGATTCCCGCGATGCAGCCACCACCGCCGACGGGCATGACGACGGTATCCGGGGCGGCACCGAGTTGCTCGACGATCTCGGCCGCGATCGTGCCCTGCCCCGCGACGGTTCGCTCGTCGTCGAACGGCGGAACCATCGTGGCGCCCGTCCGGACGACGTCATCGGCTGCAGCCGCCGCGGCCGCGTCGAACGTGTCGCCGGTGACGATGAGTTCGACGAACTCTCCCCCGTGCACCCGGATGCGATCACGCTTCTGCTTCGGAGTGTTGGCCGGCACGTAGATCCGGCCCTTCACCTGCATGGCCCGGCACGCGAACGCGACGCCCTGAGCATGATTACCTGCGCTGGCCGTCACGACACCGACTGCCAGCTCATCGGGCGTCAGTTGCGCCATCAGGTTGTACGCACCGCGGATCTTGTACGAGCGCACGATCTGCAGGTCTTCACGCTTGAGGTACACGTGCGCGCCGGTGGCAGCGGACAGGCGTTCGCAGTACTGCAGCGGCGTCGATGCGACGACGTCCGAAATTCGCTTGGCCGCCGCGTCGATGTCGTCCGCGCTGATGGCGAACGACTGGGTGCGTGCTACGGCTGCTTCAGGCGAGTTGGACACCCGTCCATGCTGCCACCAGCGTAGTCCCGACCGTAAGCCGGGACTGGTGTCAGCGGGAGAACTGTGACGGCAGTGGCACGTTCCGCAGGTTGGACTTGGCCATCTGGACTGCCTCCCCGACGCCGCCGTTCATGACCATCCGCGACATCGCCAACGCGAATCCCTTGACCTGTTCGCCCGTGATCGTGGGCGGAAGCGACAGTGCGTTCGGGTCCGTCACGATGTCGACGAGTGCAGGGCCGTCGTGCTCCAGGGCTGCCGTGATGCCCGACTCGATGTCCGCGGGGTCCTCGATGCGCCGCGAGAAGATGTTCAACGCCGCCGCGACAGCCGCATAGTCCGTGGCCGGAACGTCGACACCGAAATCGGGAATGCCGTCGACCAGCATCTCGAGCTTCACCATGCCGAGCGTCGAATTGTTGAACACGATGATCTTCACGGGGAGCCGATACATCGCGACTGTCAACAGTTCACCCATCAGCATCGACAGACCCCCGTCACCGGACAGCGACACGACCTGACGATTCGGAAACGCGACCTGCGCGCCGATCGCATGCGGGAGCGCATTGGCCATCGATCCGTGCAACGCCGAGGAGAGGAAGCTGCGCTGCCCGTTGGGGTTCAGGTAGCGCGCGGTCCACACGTTGCACATGCCGGTGTCGGACGTGAACACCGCATCGTCGGCAGCGAGATCGTCGAGAATCGATGCCGCGTACTCCGGGTGAATCGGCGTCCGCTGCTTCACCGGCGTCGTGTAGGCGCCCACGACCTTCGTCATCAGAGTGTTGTGCCGATCGAGGGTGCGCTCGAGGAACGACCGGTCCGACTTGCGCTGCACCAGACGCAGCAACGCCGCGAGCGTGCTCTTCGCATCACCGTGGACCGCGTAGTCGAGACTCGTTCTACGCCCGAGGTTTTCGGCCGCACTGTCGATCTGAGCCGTGCGAACCCGGTCCGGGAGGAACTGGTCGTACGGGAAATCCGTGCCGATCAGCAGGAGCAGGTCCGCGTCGTGGATACCGTCGTGCGCGGCGCCGTAGCCGAGAAGCCCCGTCATCCCGATGTCGAACGGATTGTCGTACTGGACGAACTCCTTGCCCCGCAGTGAATGTCCGATAGGCGCTCCCAGAACGTCGGCGAGCTCGAGCAGCTCGGCGCGCGCGTCTCGAACACCCGCACCTGCGAAGATCGCCACCGTCGACGCCTCGTCGATCGCCGCGGCGAGGCGTCGTACATCGGTGTCGGCGGGAACGAGCGACGGAGTCGCGGTCCGGACGTACGACGGCGCCGCCCTGCCGATCGGCTCGTCCGCGATGTCGCCCGGCAACGTGATGACGGCAACGCCCGGCGCGGCCACCGCATGCTGCACCGCCGAATGCACCACGCGCGGTGACTGTTCCGGCGTACTGATCAGCTCGGCGTACACAGAGCACTCGACGAACAACCGATCAGGATGCGTTTCCTGGAAGAAGCTCGACCCGATCTGCACACTCGGAATGTGCGACGCGATGGCCAGCACCGGCGCGCCCGAGCGGTTCGCGTCGTACAGGCCGTTGATGAGGTGTAGGTTGCCCGGCCCACACGATCCGGCGCACACCGCCAGCTCGCCGGTCAGTTGTGCCTCGGCGGACGCTGCGAAGGCAGCGGCCTCTTCGTGACGGACGTGAATCCAGTCGATTCCGCCTGCCGACGCTCCCCCGCTGCGCCTGACCGCGTCGACGATGGGGTTCAGGCTGTCACCGACGACGCCGTAGATGCGGCGGACGCCGACCTCGATCAGTTGAGCGACGATCTGCTCTGCAACCGTGTCGACCTTCAACGTGCGGAGTCCTCGCCGGCACGCGTCAACACGAAGACCGGGATCTCTCGGTCGGTCTTCTTCTGGTAGTCCGCATAGTCCGGGAACGCCTCCACGGCGCGGTCCCACCACACGGCCTTCTCGTCACCCGACACCTCGCGTGCGACGTAGTCGGCTTTGTCCGTGCCGTCCTGCAGCTCCACCTGCGGCTCGGCGACGACGTTGTAGTACCAGACCGGATGCTTCGGAGCACCGCCCAGCGATGCGACCACCGCATACTCGCCGTCATGCTCGACGCGCATCAGTGGCGTCTTGCGCAGCTTGCCGGACTTGTTGCCCTTGGTCGTCAGAAGTACGACGGGCAGGCCCCGCAGCGTGGTGCCCTCGGTGCCGCCGGAGTTCTCGAGGAGTTCGGCCTGTTCGCGTGCCCAGTCGGATGTGCTCGGTTCGTATTCACCTGTCAATGGCATGTACTCGAGTGAACACCCGCCACAGCCGTTTCGCCACCTCCCCGCGCGAACGGGACGGGCCGAGGAAAAAGTTTCGGTGGACCGAAACCTTGCGTGCGTATACCCTGAAGCAAGTACGCAGCAGCGCCGAATGGAGCAGATCATGACCTACGCGATCCCGAGGATCCCCACTCGTCAGCGTTCCACCGTGCACACCGTCGACATCGCAGGTACCGCGTGGCCGGTGTACAAGGTCGAAGCCCTGGTTCTCGGATTGATCGTGTTCGTCGGCACGCTCGCGCTCACCATGACTTTGCAGGTCGCCGTTCTCGGCGCCGCAGCCGCAACCGTCGCAGCGTGGTGGACGCTGAAGCTGGTCGAATACCGTTCGACAGTCGAACACCGCGACTGACTGCACACGATCGGCCGGTATCGACGGGATTCCGTCGATACCGGCCGATATCGTGCAACGGCTCTCGGTCCTACTAACCGGCCAGGCAGCCCGGACCCAACAGAGCCTTCAAATCCCCCATCAACGCCGACGTCGGCGTGACGCGCAAGCTGTCGTCGAGTTTGAGCGCAGTCACCTTGTCGCCGCTGACGAGACGCAGGTGAACGTCCGATGTTCCGGGGTGGCTCATCAACACCTTCTTGAGCGCACCCACTTTGTCGGCAGTGCACAGACGCGTCGGCAACAGCACCGCCAGCGGCTTCGCGACACCGACTGCCGAAAGATCGGGCACGGCAAGGTCGTTCGCGATGAGTGAGATGCGGTCGTCGCGAACGGACACGCGACCTTTCACCAACACGACGGAGTCCTCGGTGACATCCGCGCCGAACACCGAGTACGACTGAGGGAAGAACAACACCTCGATACCGCCGACGAGGTCTTCGAGTTGGGCAGACGCCCACGTCAACCCGTTCTTGTTGATACGACGGTTCACCGACGCCAGAATGCCGCCGATGGTCACCTGAGTGCCGTCCTTGACGTCACCCTCCAGGATCGCCGGGATGTTCGTGTCGGACTGTGCGGCCAGCATGTGCTCGACACCGAGCAGCGGGTGACCGGACACATACAGGCCCAGCATCTCCCGTTCGAGAGCCAGTCGGTGCTTGGATTCCCATTCTTCCTCGGGCACACGAACGTTGAACACCGAGCTGATGGACTCGTCGGCGTCGTCACCACCGAACAGATCGAACTGGCCGATCGCCTCGGCCTTCTTGGTGCCCATCACCGAATCGATCGCGTCGGCGTGAATCAACATCAAGCCCTTGCGAGGGTGATTCAGCGAGTCGAAGGCGCCCGATTTGATGAGAGATTCGGTGACCTTCTTGCTGCACGCCGTCGCGTCGATCTTGTTCAGGTAGTCGGAGAAATCGGTGTACTTGCTCTTCTCCTCGCGCGCCCTGATGATCGACGCCACGACATTGGTACCGACGTTGCGAACCGCACCGAGCCCGAAGCGAATGTCCTTGCCGACCGAGGCGAAGTTGAGCTCGGACTCGTTGACATCCGGAGGTAGCACCGTGATCCCGAGCTTGCGGCAGTCGGCGAGGTAGATCGCAGACTTGTCCTTGTCGTCGCTGACGCTGGTGAGCAGACCGGCCATGTACTCGCCCGGGTAGTTGGCCTTGAGGTAGCCGGTCCAGTACGACACGAGGCCGTAACCGGCGGCGTGCGACTTGTTGAACGCGTATCCGGCGAACGGGAGAATGGTGTCCCACAGCGCCTTGATGGCCGGCTCGGAGAAGTCGTTGGCCAGCATCCCTTCACGGAAGCCCGCGTAGGCCTCCTCCAGCACCGACAGCTTCTTCTTACCCATGGCACGACGCAGAATGTCGGCCTGACCGAGCGAGTACCCGGCGACCTTCTGCGCGATCTGCATGATCTGCTCCTGATACACGATCAGGCCGTAGGTGTCCTTCAAGATCTCCGCGAGCGGCTCTTCCAGCTCGGGGTGAATCGGCTTGACCTCTTGTCGACCGTTCTTACGGTCGGCGTAGTCGTTGTGCGCGTTCATGCCCATCGGACCGGGGCGGTACAGCGCGAGAACGGCCACGATGTCCTCGAAGCCCGTCGGCTGCATACGACGCAGAAGGTCACGCATCGCACTGCCGTCGAGCTGGAATACACCGAGAGTGTCTCCGCGAGCGAGCAATTCGTACGTTGCCGGGTCGTCGAGACCGAGCGTGTCGAGGTCGAGTTCGACGCCACGGTTGGACTTGATGTTGTCGATCGCGTCGCCGATGACCGTCAGGTTGCGCAAACCGAGGAAGTCCATCTTCAGCAGGCCGATGGCCTCGCACGACGGGTAGTCCCACCCGGTGATGATCGCGCCGTCCTGCGCGCGCTTCCACACCGGAATCGCGTCGGTCAGCGGCTCGGACGACATGATCACCGCGCAGGCGTGGACGCCTGCGTTACGGATCAGCCCTTCGAGGCCGCGTGCCGTCTTGTAGATCGTCGCGACGTCGGGGTTCGAGTCGATGAGCGCTCGAACTTCCGTTGCTTCCTTGTACCGCTCGTGCGCCGGGTCGGTGATACCGGCGACCGAGATGTCCTTCGCCATGATGGGCGGCGGCAGCGCCTTGGTGATCTGGTCGGCGATCGCGAACCCCGGCTGACCGAACTGCACTCGCGCGGAGTCCTTGATCGCAGCCTTGGTCTTGATGGTTCCGAACGTGATGACCTGCGCGACGCGGTCGCTGCCCCACTTCTCGGTGGCGTAGCGCACCATTTCACCGCGGCGACGGTCGTCGAAGTCGATATCGATATCGGGCATCGACACGCGCTCGGGGTTGAGGAATCGCTCGAACAGCAGACCGTGCGGCAGCGGATCGATGTTGGTGATACCCATCGCGTAAGCGACGAGCGACCCTGCGGCCGAACCACGACCCGGCCCGACGCGAATGCCGACCTCGCGGGCATGGGAGATGAGGTCACCGACGACGAGGAAGTACGCCGGAAAACCCATTTCGAGGATGACGCTGATCTCGTACTTGGCGCGGTCGCGGTACTCCTGCGGGACGCCGTTCGGGAATCGCCACTCCAGGCCCTTGTCGACCTCCTTCGTCAACCAGGTCCCCTGGGTGTCGCCCTCGGGAACCGGGAAGATCGGCATGCGATCGCGGTGGGCCCAGACGTCGTCGTACGGCTGGACTCGCTCGGCGATGAGCAGGGTGCTGTCGCAGGCTCCGGGGACCTGGTCGTCCCACAGTTCGCGCATCTCGGCGGCGGACTTGAGGTAGTAACCGTCACCGTCGAACTTGAATCGAGTGGGGTCACTCAGCGTTTTGCCGGTCTGGATGCACAGCAGTGCCTCGTGGTTCTCGGCTGCATCCTTGGTGACGTAGTGGCAATCGTTGGTGGCGAGCGGCGGGATCGACAGTTTCTTGCCGATCTCGAGCAGGCCCTCGCGCACGCGTCGCTCGATGGACAGACCGTGATCCATCAGCTCGAGGAAGAAGTTCTCGGGACCCCAGATCTCACGCCATTTCGCAGCGGCTTCGAGAGCCTCGCGATCCTGCCCGAGGCGAAGGCGGGTCTGCACCTCACCCGACGGGCATCCCGTCGTCGCGATGATTCCCTCGGCATGCGAGGCGATGATTTCCTCGTCCATACGGGCCCACTTGCCGAGCTGGCCCTCGATCGACGCCAACGACGACAGTTTGAACAGATTGCGGACGCCCGTCGCGTTCTCGGCGACCATCGTCATGTGCGTGTAGGCGCCACTGCCGGAGACGTCGTCGGATTTCTGGCTGCGATCGCCCCACAGGACACGCTTCTTGTTGAACCGCGACTCGGGAGCGATGTAGGCCTCGATGCCGATGATCGGCTTGATGCCGGCCTTCTTGGCTTCGTTGTAGAACTCGCTCGCGCCGTACATGTTGCCGTGGTCGGTCATGCCGACGGCCGTCATCTCCAGCCGGTTCGCCTCTGCGAACAGCGGCGCTATCTTTGCCGCCCCGTCGAGCATCGAGTACTCGGTGTGGTTGTGCAGATGAACGAACGAGTCAGCCACGAAGGTTCTCTCCTGAGGGTCGAGCGGCACAGCGGGGTCGTGCGGGAGTGCACCCACTGTATTACGAGGTTGCGACAGAATCGCAGTCGTCGGTGTGTCCCCACCCCGCGTGTCTGCGGCCCGTTTTCGAGCTGTTCCTACGGGGGCGGGATGGGGCCGTCGTCGGGCAGCGCACCGACGACGTCGGTGTAGTCCGGCAGAAAAGCACGAACGGCGAAGTGACCTGCACGTGCGTCGGCAGGCAACGCCTCGACAGCCCGTACACCCGGCGAATCCGCCATCGTCGACAGCGCCGACGGGTCGGCCCGCACGACGAGACCGACGACACAATCACAGCCGTCGGCGAGACGCGAGACCGACGCCGCGTCGATCTGCGATTGCCGATCCCACTGGCCGACACCCGCGTTCAGTTCCGTGGCCGCGACGTCGAGCGCGTCGACGACCGACATGACGCTGCCCGGGACACCGATCGTGAGCACCCGTGTCTGCACACGATCGAGCGGCACTCGAATCACGACCTGGGCGATGCGTTCACCGCCTGCCGCTTCCGCAGCTGCCCGAGGCGAGAGGTACGTGTCGAAGGACACGAGAGCCCAATGCTGCTCGGTGTCGGTCAGTTCCGCGACGCCCGCGCGCGAACGGTCGACGTACTCGGTGACCGTCTCCCCTGTGTCGGGTCCGAGCCGGTCCGTACTCACACCGGGGACAGGGCGAGGTGACGCGATGCCGACGACGGCACACAGCCCGACGGCCGCCGCGACCAGCACGACGCCCTCGACGAGCCCTGCCACCCGTTTCATGCGTTCCGCAGTACCTCGAGCGCATGTTCGAGGTCGGCCGGATACGTGCTCTCGATCTCCACCCAGCGGCCGTCCGACGGGTGCGCGAAGCCCAACGACTTCGCGTGCAGCCATTGACGTTCGAGGCCGAGACGCTCGGCGAGCCGTGGATCCGCGCCGTACGTCAGGTCGCCGCAACACGGGTGCCGCAGCGCCGAGAAATGCACGCGGATCTGGTGTGTACGCCCGGTCTCGAGGTGCACGTCCAACAGACTCGCAGCCTGGAATGCTTCGATCGTGTCGTAGTGCGTCACGCTCGGTTTGCCGTCCGCCCGTACCGCGAACTTCCAGTCGTTGCTACCGTGCCTGCCGATGGGCGCGTCGATGGTGCCGCTGCTCGGGTCCGGATGCCCTTGCACCAGTGCGTGATACCGCTTCTCGATGGTTCGCTGCTTGAACGCTCGCTTGAGCAGCGTGTACGCGCGTTCGGATGTCGCGACCACCATCACACCCGACGTTCCGACGTCCAAGCGGTGCACGATGCCCTGGCGCTCGTGCGCGCCCGACGTCGAAATTCGATAGCCGGCAGCGGCCAGGCCACCGATGACCGTGGGGCCGGTCCATCCGACACTCGCGTGCGCGGCGACACCCACCGGCTTGTCCACGGCAACGATGTCGTCGTCGGCGTAGAGGATGTCCATTCCGGGAACGGGTTCGGCCTCGATCGTCAGCTCACGGGCCGGTTCGGGCAGCTCGACTTCGAGCCACGTGCCCGCGGACAGGCGGTCGGACTTGCCCACCGCGGTGCCGTCGACGGCAACCGAGCCCTCTTCGGCGAGCGTCGCGACGACGTTGCGCGACAAACCGAGCAATCGCGACACCCCCGCGTCGACGCGCATGCCGTCGAGGCCGTCGGGAACCGGCATCGACCGTGATTCCCTCATTCGTCGGCCGCCGGGGCCGAAGCAGAGTCCTTCTTCTTCGACTGCACGCGCATGCCGTTCGGCTCGAATCCGAACAGGCTCAGCACGACGAGCAGAATTGCACCGCAGACGATCGACGAGTCGGCGACGTTGAACACCGGCCACCATCCGACGGACACGAAGTCGACGACGTGGCCCTGCAGCGGTCCCGGAGACCGGAAGAACCTATCGATCAGGTTGCCCAGTGCACCGCCGAGAACGAGTCCGAGGCCCAGCGCCCACAGCGGCGACCTGAGGGTGCGCCCGATGCGGATGACACCGATGACGACGCAGACCGCGACGATCGTCAGCAGCCAGGTCATGCCTGTCGCCATCGAGAACGCGGCACCCGGGTTGCGGACGAGACGCAGTGTCACGACGTCGCCGATGATCTCGACGGGATTACCGGGCCGGATCCAGTGGACGACGGCGATCTTGGTGACGAGATCGAACGCGAGGATGGCGGCGGCGATCAGAATCAACAACCGAGTGCGCAGGGGCTTCGCCGCGACGGCGTCGTCTGCTGCGGGCGTCTCCACAGTCTCGTCGGCAGGCTTGTCGGGAGGATTCGAATCGGTCGGGCGGTCGTCACTCACCCCTCCATCATGTCGCATCGGCTGCCCGCACCACGCATCCGGACCTGTGCACTGCCGCACGTGCACGAGACGCATCCGTAGCCTGGTGCCGTGATCTCGACTTCCGAAACCTCGACACGACGTCTGCGTGCACTCGCGACGCTGGTCACCGCGGCGGCGGTGATGGCCGCCTGCAGCTCGTCCGACGGCGACACGACAACCGACACCTCGAGTACCGACGTGCCGACGAGTGTGTCTCTTCCGGTCACTCCGGTGACCACGACGCTGGTGGAGCCCGGTGCCGAGCCGCGGTCGCCGCTCACTCCCGCGTACGACGGCGAACAATCGGTGCAGTTGACCACCGACTCGAAGGTGACGCAGCAGATCGACGACCAGGCCGTGCAGGACTTCTCGACGCCCGAACTGACACTTCCGCTGACGGCGACGCCGGATGGCGATCAGGTCGCCCTGACGATCGGAAAGCCCACGTCGGCGGATCAACGCCTGACCGACGCTTTGGCCCCCTCGGAAGGATCCTCGGCCGGATTGACGGTGACCGACACGGGTGCGGTGACGGCGCTCGGCATCACACCGTCCGAGCAGGCCCAGGACTCGGCTCGTGCAGCGATCGAGCAGGCGCTCAACCAGGCCGTCTACCGGTCGGTGTCCTATCCCGACGGCGACGTCGGTGTCGGTGCCGTGTGGACCGTCGAACAGCAGGTCATCAGCGGCGTGACGCTGAACCAGGTCACGACGGCGACACTGCGCGCCCGTGACGGCAACCGTCTGACGGTGGATCTGCGCATCGACCAGACACCCGAGTCGACGACCCTCGAACTTCCCGACGACGCGGGCAGCCTCGCCATCGACTCCTACGTCATGTCGGGTTCGGGAACCGTCGAGCTCGACCTGACCAAGCCGCTTCCCGTTGCGGGCGACGTGTCCGTCGGCGGAACGCAGCGATACAGCGATCCGGAGGGCACCACGGTCCTCGGCCAGAACATCACCGACTCGCTTCGCTGGACGACGACGTGATGCGTCGTGTGCGACTCGGCGCTGTCGTCGGTGCCTGCGCCGTGATCTGCGCGGCCTGCGGTAACAGTGCGGACGAACCCGCGACGACGTCGGCAGCACCGATTCCTGCGGCCGTCGCCGCACCGGATCCGTTGGCCGGGCCTGCCATCACCGACTCGACGGTGTTGCAGTCCGCGATGATCCCGCTGGAGTCACTGCCGCCCGGCTACACCGTCATTCCTGACCCGGTCCGCGACCTCGGTCTCGATCCGGCACCCGGCTACGACGATCCCGACCGGTCGGGCACCGACCCACAGCGATGCGCCGACGTCCTGGCACCGATCTCACAGCAATTCGCCGACGCGGCCGCGTCGGCGGAGGTCCGCTACTCGGGACCGGACTTCTCGTCGATCGACGAGGACGCGGCCAGCTACACCGGCCGCGGCGCAGCCGACGCGTTCGCCGCCGTGCAGGCCGCGTTCGCCGACTGCGGCTCGTTCACCGGCACCGACGCCGACGGAATCGACATCTCGTACACCCTCGAAGGCCGCGACGGCGACGTGACGGCAGGTGACGCGTCGGTGACGGCGCGGCTGAAGATCGAGAGCGGCGGGTTCACGCTCGTGTCGGATGTGGTGGTCGCCGTCGTCGATTCGACCGTGGTCCAGGTCGTTGCGACCGACCAGGACGGCGTCGACGACGCGACCCTCTCGGCGCTGGCCCAGGCGGCCGTCGACGGCATTCGCGGCGTCAGCCTGGGAGCATGAAAAACGGCCGATGCCGGTGTTCGACTCCCACTCGGGGAGCGAACACCGGCATCGGGTGAAGCGGTGAACGTCGAGCGTCAGGCGCAGGCAGGCGACGTCAGCTGTGCGAGCTGAACGAAGCTGCAGGCGTTCTCCTTCGAGAGCTTCCACACGCCGTCTTCTGCGACGAAGGTGAAGTTACCCGGGTTCGCCTGGCCACCGATGGTGAGCGTTGCGCCGGCGTTGAGCGTTCCGTCGCCCAGGTCGTCGACGCTGGTGATGACGATCTGTGCGCCGTTCTGAACGGCAGCGGCGGCAACCTGGTTGATGAGCTCGGGATCGGCTTCGGCGCCCTGGATCAGCTGAGCCTTCTCCTCGACGGGGACTGCCGGATCGAGACCGCGGGCGAGTCGCTCGTTGAGTTCTTCGGCGGTGGGAACCGGCGGGTAGTCGCTGTTCGCCTCGGGAGCTGCGGACGCCGACGTCGTCGCGGAAGCCGCGGTCGTGGTCGTCTCGTTGCCGCCGCCCTCGTCGGAGCTACATGCGGTCATCGTCAACGCTGCTGCGATCGCGACGCCGGCAACCATGGCCCTTCGGGTGTTACGAAGCTTCAACTGCTTGGTCCCTTCAGTTCTTGTGGGTCATTTTCGTCGTTCGTCAGGCTGTTCCACTATGCCAGGACGAATCGCACGCGGCCAGGAAATGCATACTCACCGGTAGCTTTCGCGTGCCAGTAGCTCATTCGAGACTGTCGAGAGCGTCCGCGACCTCGAGCAACGTGTCCCCCTCCGCGAAAGTACGAGCGCGACCCGGTCCCGACGATCGCGTCTCGAATCGAACAGTCACCACGGAGTGGCCTGCCCCCTGTATCCATCCGTGTCCGTGTTCAGGATGCCTTACGTCCATACCCGGATGCCACTTCGGACCCTGTTCTCTTACCGAAGCCACAATGTTCGACGTCGTCTGCGCGGGCGCGGGGACGTCGTCCGAATCATGGTCGAGCTCCGGAAACAGTGATCCCTGTTGCACGGCGGACAAGCCGGCCAGACCGACTCCCACCAGACGGATCGGTCCGAGTTCCACCGGGTCGAGTACTTGGCGCTGCGCCGCAGCGACGATGGTCTGCTTGTCGACGGTCGCGTACGGGAGCGTCACGGACCTGGTGACGATGCCCATATCCGCCTTACGCAGTTTGAGGACTATGGTCCTGGCCCCCCGGCCGTCCTTCAGCAGCCGTCGATGTGCGGCGTCGGCGCTCTTGTCGACGGCCGCGCGAAGCTGCGCCATCGTCACCAGATCGTGGGCGAAGGTGGTCTCCGCGCTCACCTGCTTGGCCTCGGCGCGTTCGGCGACCGCGCGATCGTCGATGCCTCGTGCCAGTCTGTGCAGACTCGGGCCGATGGTTCCGCCGAGGATCGACGCCACCTCGGATTCCGGAGTCGCCACGAACTTCCCGATGGTGTCGATGCCGAGCCGTCGTAGCTTCTCGTCCGCGACGGGGCCGATGCCCCACAGTTTGCGCACCGGCAGCGCGGCCATCAACGCCGTCTGCTCAGCAGGAGACACCACGGTGACGCCGTCGGGCTTGGCGAGTCCCGACGCGATCTTCGCGATCTGCTTGCCCGCACCGGCACCGAGCGAACAGATCAGGCCCGTCTCGTCGCGGACGAGCGTTCGCAGTGATTCGCAGAACTCCTCGACCTCGGAAACGGTCGCTCCGGCAAGCTCCGCCGGTTCACCGAACGCCTCGTCCAACGACAACTGCTCGAGCACGGGCATACGCGTACGAAGACTGTCGAACACACGACGACTCAGCACCTGGTACAGCGCACCGCGAGGCGGAAGCACGACGGCACCCGCCCCGACGAGCCGTCTCGCTTGGTGCATCGGCATCGCCGACCGAGCACCGAACACCCGTGCCTCGTAACTGCATCCGGCGACGACGCCTCGCCCGCCCGCGCCGCCGACCAGCACCGGGCGGCCACGCAGCGTGGGACGGGTCAGTTGCTCGACGGACGCGAAGAACGCATCCATGTCGAGATGCAGGACCCACCGCTTACTGCGCGCGTCGGTCATGCCCGAAACGTACCCTCACGTACCGACATCTCACTCGTGCTCGAGCGCGAAGCCCAACGTCTCGGCCGCCCGACGCGGCGACGGATGCGCCCACAGTTCGGCGTACAGGTCGTTCGCCGCGATCGATCGGGTGACCGCCTTGTCGACGTAGACGACGCCGTCGACGTGGTCCGTCTCGTGCGCGACGATGCGAGCAGGCCAGCCGTGCACCACCTCGTCGACGGCATGCCCGTCGAGATCGACACACGTCAACCGAACGTCGGCGGCGCGCGAGACGACGGCTTGATATCCGGGCACGCTCAGACAGCCCTCGTAGAACGATCTGCGCGCGTCGCCCACCTCGGTGTACTCGGGGTTGACGAGCACACGAAACGGCACCGAGGTGCGCTCGCGCACCTCGGCTACCTCGGGATCGACGTCGTACATGTCCTCGATGACGGCGATGCGCAGCGGGATGCCGATCTGCGGCGCCGCGAGCCCGACACCGGGAGCATCGTGCATCGTCGCGCGCATGACGTCGACGAGGCGGTCCAGGGTCCGCCGTTCCAGCTGCCCGGCGTACGGCGCCGCCGGGATCCTCAGAACCGGATCTCCGACGGCGACGATCGGCACGATTCCGTCGCGAGCGAAGGACAACACCCGTCGGGCGATGTCCTCCGCCGACAGCTCGGTCGTCACCGCGCTCTGGTGATCGACACGCGCACGCCCTCGCCGAGATCGAGAGCATCGACGCCAGGATCGCCGTCGACGATCGACAGCGCGAGCACCTCACCGGCGATCAGGTCACGGTGCGTGTCGAACCAGTCCTGCCGCTCGGTCGGAACCGACACGACGATCTCGATGCGGTCCGAGACGTCCAAGCCGAGACCTCGACGCGCGTCCTGCAGCTCGCGGATGCGGTCCTTGGCCCACCCTTCCGCCTCGAGTTCCGCGGTCACCTGCGAATCGAGCACGACGAGGCCGGCATTGCCCGGCAGCGCTGCAGTCGAATCAGGCTCGGCAGCAACAAGTTTCCGAGTGAACTCGGTCGGCAGCAATTCGATTCCGGCCGCGCTGACGGCGCCGTTCTCGTCCTCGGACCACTCCCCTGCCTTGACGGCCTTGATGACCTTCTGAACGTCCTTGCCGATCCTCGGCCCCGCTGCACGTGCGTTCACGACGAGTTCGAACTTGCCATGCACCGCGACGTCGTCGGTGAGATCGACCTTCTTGACGTTGACCTCGTCGGCGATGATGTCGGCGTACGGACGCAGACGTTCCGCGTCGTCCGCGGCGACCGTCACCTCGGGCAGCGGCAACCGCACACGGAGGTTCTGTGCCTTGCGCAAGCCGAGCACCGTCGAGCAGACCGACCGCACCTCGTCCATCGCACCGACGAGTTCGGGGTCCGACGGCAGATCCTCGGCAGAAGGCCAGTCCGTCAGATGCACCGAACGCCCGCCCGTCAGACCGCGCCACACCACTTCGGTGATCAACGGCAGCAGCGGAGCCGCGAGACGCGTCAGGACCTCGAGCACCGTGTGCAGAGTGTCGATCGCATCGGAGTCCTCGCCCCAGAACCGCGAACGCGACCGTCGCACATACCAATTGGTGAGCGCATCGCAGAACGTACGCAATTCGTCGCAGGCACCGGCGATGTCGTTGACCTCGAGAGCATCGGTGATGGAGTCACGCGTCGCCGACAACTTCGCCAATACATACCTGTCGAGCACGTTCGGCGAATCGGTACGCCACCGTCCCGGCTTTCCCGCATACAGCTGCAGGAAGCTCCACGCGTTCCAGATCGGCAGCAACGCCTGACGCACGCCCTCGCGGATGCCCTGCTCGGTGACGATCAGGTTGCCACCACGAAGGATCGGCGACGACATCAGGAACCAGCGCATCGCATCACTGCCGTCGCGGTCGAACACCTCCTTCACGTCCGGGTAGTTGCCCTTGGACTTGCTCATCTTCAAACCGTCGTCGCCGAGCACGATGCCGTGTGCCGCAACGGTCTTGAACGCGGGACGGTCGAACAACGCCGTCGCCAACACGTGCAGCGTGTAGAACCAGCCACGCGTCTGCCCGTTGTACTCGACGATGAAATCGCCCGGGTTGTGCCCCTCCGTGTCTTCAGCGCCGTCGAACCACTTCTGGTTTTCGAACGGGAAGTGCACCTGCGCGTACGGCATCGAGCCCGACTCGAACCAGCAGTCGAGCACCTCGGGCACACGACGCATGGTCGAGTTGCCCGTCGGGTCGTCCGGGTTCGGACGCGTCAGATCGTCGATGTACGGGCGGTGCAAATCGTCCGGACGCACACCGAAATCACGCTCGAGCTCGTCGAGACTGCCGTACACGTCGAGGCGCGGGTACTCCGGGTCGTCGGAGGTCCACACCGGAATCGGGCTGCCCCAGTAACGGTTTCGACTGATGTTCCAGTCGCGTGCACCTTCGAGCCACTTGCCGAACTGCCCGTCCTTGATGTGCTCAGGGACCCAGGTGATCTGCTGGTTCAGCTCGACCATCCGATCGCGGAACTTCGTCACCGCGACGAACCACGACGGCACCGCCATGTAGATCAGCGGCTGGCCCGAACGCCACGAGTGCGGGTACGAGTGCTCGATCGTCTCGTGCCGGAGCAACCGACCCGACGCCTTCAGATCCTTGATGATCACAGGATTCGCGTCGAACACCATCAGGCCCTCGTACGGCGGAACGAGCGAGGTGAACTTGCCACCCGGATCGAGCGGCTGAACGACCTCGATACTGTTGGCCGTAGCGACATCCATGTCCTCTTCACCGAAAGCCGGTGCGAGGTGGACGATTCCGGTACCCGAGTCGGTGGTGACGTAGTCGGCGCTGAGCACTCGATGCGCATTCTCGTGGCCGAGGAAGAAGTCGAACGGCGGCGCATAGGTCAGCCCGAGAAGCTCGGCGCCGAGGTGCTCGGACACGACCTCCGGCTCCTCGCCGAGTTCACGAGAATAATGTGCGACGCGTTCCGCCGCGAGCACGTAGCGTTCGCCGTCCGAACCCCGAACCTGCACGTAGCGAACCTCGGGATGGACCGCGATGGCGAGGTTGGACGGCAGCGTCCACGGTGTCGTCGTCCAGATCAGCGCATTGGCGCCGTCCAGCACGGAGTCCGGCGCCGACCCCGACGCCGACAGGGGCATTGCGATGGTGACTGCCGGATCCTGGCGCATCTTGTATGCGTCGTCGAGTCGGGTTTCCTGGTTGGACAGCGGAGTCTGCTCGTACCAGCTGTACGGCAGAACTCGGTAACCCTGATAGATCAGGCCCTTGTCGAAGAGCGTCTTGAACGCCCACATGACCGATTCCATGAAGTCGACGTCGAGCGTCTTGTAGTCGTTGTCGAAGTCGACCCAGCGAGCCTGACGCGTCACGTAGTCACGCCACTCGTCGGTGTAACGCAGCACGGACTGCTTGCAGTAGTCGTTGAACTTCGCAAGCCCCATCTCGTCGATCTCGGACTTGTCCTTGATGCCGAGCTGCTTCTCCGCTTCGAGTTCGGCGGGCAGA
Source organism: Rhodococcoides kyotonense (assembly GCF_900188125.1). Taxonomy (GTDB): domain Bacteria; phylum Actinomycetota; class Actinomycetes; order Mycobacteriales; family Mycobacteriaceae; genus Rhodococcoides; species Rhodococcoides kyotonense. The sequence goes on from NZ_FZOW01000011.1 coordinate 138,731, forward strand.
CCGTGGCAGTCCCAGCCGAATCGACGCTCGACCTTCTTGCCGCGCATCGTCTGGTAGCGCGGGACGAGGTCCTTGACGTACCCGGTCAGGAGGTGGCCGTAGTGAGGCAGACCGTTCGCGAACGGCGGGCCGTCGTAGAAGACGAACTCTTCCGCACCCTCGCGGTTGTCGACGCTCGCACGGAACGTGCCGTCGGCGGCCCACGCGTCGAGGACCTTCTTCTCGAGATCGGGGAAGGACACGCTTCCGGCCTTGCTGCCGGAGATGTCGACGAGTGGGTACGACTCGCGCGACGAAGGATCGACTTCGGTCATGGCGGTAACTCCTCCGTGCCAGCCACTCCCCAGGAGCGGACGATGAATCGGCACGGGGACGACAACCGGCGTGTCGACGCCGGTACCGCGGTACCACCCCGTTTGCATGGACCCGACCAACGGATCCGATGCCACTTCACGAAGGCTGTGACGGGCCCACCCGTTCGGTTCTACTGAGCGAGAGACCCTCGCCGTTCTTCCGAAGACTCCCCGGTGATAGCCGGATCCACGCCTGAAACGATTCTAACGACGGCCGCAACCGCGTTTTCGGACGGCCCGGTCACGGCGCCGGAAGGGTCACCGATCGGGTGGCGTCTTCCGCCCGGTCAGCGCACCGGCGAGAAGTAGGATCGCACCGAGAACACATACCACGATGCAACCCCACGCCCACAGGACCGAACCCGTCATCAACGCGATGACCAGCAGTCCGAACCCGACCGCCGCCGCACACAGCGTCAGTACCAGCACGACCCACCCCGTTCCCGATGCGCCTCTAGGCGTCCTTCACATCCGGGAACGGCCGTCGACTGCGACGCGCCGTGACGAACAACCTCAGTTGTTCCCCTTGGCGTACGACTGGCTGTACCCGGACGACTGGCTCTCCTGATTGAAACTGTCCTGACCGTTGTCGACGGGAAGCGCCGACGAGCGGTTCTCGAGCTCTTCGAGCTGAGATTCGAGGTAGGACTTCAGGCGAACACGGTATTCACGCTCGAATGTCTTGAGCTGCTCGATACGACCCTCGAGCACGGAACGCTGCTCGTTGATCGTCGCCATGATCTCGGTGTGCTTGCGCTCGGCGTCGGCCTGCAGAGCGTCGGCCTTCTCCTTGGCCTGACGAAGCTGCGTCTCGGACCGCGTCTGAGCGTCGGACAGCAACGACTCGGACTTCTGACGTGCGTCGGACACCATGGCCTCGGACCGAGTGCGAGCATCGGTGACGAGCCGCTCGGCGTTGGTACGAGCATTTCCGAGCAGCTGCTCGGACTCCGTCTTCGCATCGCTCGTGAGGCGGTCGGCCATCTCCTGGGCCAGACCGAGAATCTTGGCGGCTTGCATGTTGGAGTCGCCGGCGTTCTGCGTCGGCGCAACCGCGGGAGCCGGGGTGGGAGCCACGACGGGAGCAGGCTTCGGTGGCTCGACCGGGCGCGGGGGCTCGGGAGCCTTCTGGACCGGCACCGGCTGCGGGGAGCCGCCACCCTGTCGCGCCGAGCTCTTGGCGTCGGACAGTTCCTGGTCGAGTTCACCTACCCGCTGACGCAGGTCTGCGTTTTCTTCGATGAGTCGCGACAACTCTTGCTCGACGAGGTCGAGGAAAGCGTCCACCTCGTCTTCGTTGTAGCCGCGCTTACCGATAGGCGGCTTGCTGAACGCGACATTGTGCACATCAGCTGGAGTCAGCGGCATGGAAGGATCCCTTCACGCGTCTTGAGGCGGTAGAGCAAGCATTCAGTTATATCCCATTCCACACGGTCCGGAACAAACAAACTGTAACTGGCGTCCATTCTGTCACATCGGTTGCGCAGGTCGCGCGCGTCCCCGAAGTCTTTCACCGAAGTATCGACTGCTACGACCCCAAACTCCGTACAACTGTCATCAGGATGAAAACCCCGAACAACAGAACCATGATCGACAAATCCAGGCGTACGCCACCCAGATTGACCGGCGGTATCAGGCGACGAAGCAGCTTGACCGGCGGATCGGTCACCGTGAATATCGCTTCGAGCAATACCACCACAATTCCCGACGGACGCCAATCTCGCGCGAACGTCCTGATGAATTCGACGATAATGCGGCCGATCAGCAGAAGCCAGAATATGAACAGAACGAAGTAGAGAACCGCGAACAAGGCCACAGGTCATACTCTGCCCGAAAAAAGCGGTTCGATCAAAGCGACCAGGTCAGGGACCTGAAACACTCGATCGAACCGCTCGGTTTTCTCGTTGCGAATTTCGCTCACTGCTGGCTGTAGAAGCCGGTTTCGGCAATTCTGCGTCGCTCCTGCGGCGACACGTCGATGTCGGCAGGCGAGAGCAGAAACACCTTTGTCGCGACCTTGTCGAACGATCCACGCAGCGCGAACGCGAGACCAGCGGCGAAGTCGACCAGACGCTTGGCGTCGGCATTGCTCATCTCCACCAGGTCCATGATCACAGGGGTGCCGTCGCGGAACCGCTCTCCGATGGTCCTGGCCTCGCTGTAGTCACGCGGGCGCAGCGTGGTGATCTTCGCCAGAGCACTCTGGTCGTCGACGACGGGGCTGCGGCGCGTCTCGGCCCGCACGTCCATGCGGGTGTCCACGGCGAGGTTGCCACGTGTGGAGGCACCGCGACCGACCGATGTCGGGCGCGAGGACCTACCACCGATCGGCGCGAGTGTCGGCGCCGAACGAGGGGCCTCGTAGTCGTCGTACTCGTCGTCGAGATCGTCCAACTCTGCGCGCGACGGTCGACGCGAGCTGAAACTCGGCTTGGCGAACTCTCGGTCACCACGATCGTCGTCGGCATACGGGTCACGACCACGCGAGCCCCGATGAGTATCGGGTTCGTCCAGGTAGTCGTCCTCGTAGTCCGCGAGAGGAACCATGCCGAAGTACGCCTTGAACTTGTGCAGGGTGCTCATCGATCTTGCCTTCCGTCAGCTCTGGTCATTCCGCGGCTTCGCTCTGCTCCACCGGCCCCACTCTGGCTGCTCATGTGTCAGTTGTGACTGGTGTGGTCCGTGGTCTGTACTGGCGAGGCTATCGGCCGAGACCCGAGTATTGCGGTTCCGACACGCACGCACGTCGATCCGTGTCGCACAGCAGCTTCCAGATCGGACGTCATACCCGCCGACAACTGCGTCGCCTCGGGGTGATTCACGAGGAGGTCGCGGTGCAGTCCCGCGAGATCAGCGAATGCTGCGTCCGGATCCGCGTCCAGCGGAGGCACAGCCATCAGGCCGGCCAGTCGAAGATCCGTGCACGACGCGACGCGGTCGGCGAGGGCCGCGAGATCCTCGCGCTCGACGCCACCGCGGTGGACGTCGCCGTCCAGACTCACCTGGAGCAGTACGTCGAGAGGCGTCGTGCGCTCACCGTCGTCGACTGCAGCGCGCACCGCTTTCTGCAGGGCATCGACAAGTCGGTCGCTGTCGACCGAATGGATGGAATGCGCCCACCGAGCCACCGACTTGGCCTTGTTGCGCTGCAGGTGTCCGATCATGTGCCATCTGGCCGGCGCATCGGAGAACTTCTCGTGCAGTTCGGCCGCCTTCGCGGTGGCCTCCTGCTCGCGTGACTCCCCGAACTCGCGACACCCGAGACCGTGCAGTATCTCGACGTCGCTCGCCGGGAAGTACTTGGTCACCGGGAGCAACATCACGTCGTCGTCGCGTCCAGCGGCCTCCCGGGCCACACGAATCCGGTCTCGGACGGCGGTGAGTGCCGTCTCGATCTCCCGGGACCGGTCGGCGTCCGTGGTCATGACGCGGTCTCTCCCGCGGACGTGTCCATCCAGATCACGCTGGCGAGACGACCCGTCGGCGCTTCACGACGGTGACTGAACAGCGTTCGATCCTCGATGGTGCACCGAGGATCCATCGCGACAGCCGGTACCCCGGCGTCGAGCAGTTGCTTGCGAATGCCGGCTCGGATGTCGAGGCCAGGAGTTTTGCGAACCGTCGTCGTCGCGCTTCCGGGGAGATGCTTCTCGACGTCCGCTCGCATGTGTGCGGGCACCTCGTACTGCCGGCCACTGGCGGCGGGCCCGAGAAACGCACCGATGCGCGACAGCTCCGCCCCCTGCTGCACCATGGCGTCGAGCACACGGGGAACGATTCCGATCCTCGCCCCCACTCTGCCCGCGTGCACGGCAGCGATGACGCCTGCTTCCTCGTCGGACAGCAGCACCGGAACGCAGTCGGCAGTCAGCACGACGAGTCCGAGATCGGGGGTCGTCGTGACGAGCGCGTCGGTGACCGGCACCGGACTGGTCGTCGACTCGTCGACGACCGCGACCGTGCGCCCGTGCACCTGCTCCATCCAGATCAGCCGATCCGGACCGAGACCCAGCTCACGGGCGAGCCGCTCCCTGTTCGCAGCGACGGCCGACGGCTCGTCCCCGACGTGGTCGCCGAGGTTGAAGCTGTCGAACGGAGGAGCCGAGACACCCCCGGAACGTGTGGTCGATACCCGGCGAACCTTGAAACTCAGTGTCTTGGATCCTCTCGTGCTGTGCGCAGCGATCAGCGGCGCATGAACGAGGGTACGTCGACGTCGTCGTCGCCCTCGTCGTCGGACACCGGAACGCGGCGCCCGGAACTCTGGTTCGAGGACTGACCCGCGCCCTGCCCGGAGGACAGCGGCGGAAGCGAGCTGCCCGACGGAGCGCCGACGGGATCGCGGAACACCGCACCCGACTCGGTGCTCTCGGACGAACGCCCGGAGACCTCTCCCGACCGAGCGGAACCGATGGGGCCGCGTCCGGTTGCCGGCGCTGCCTCGACGGGTCGCCGCGTCGGAGTGCCGCCGTCGAATCCGGCAGCGATGACCGTCACGCGCACCTCGTCACCGAGCGAATCGTCGATGACGGTGCCGAAGATGATGTTGGCGTCGATATGAGCAGCTTCCTGCACCAGCGAGGCTGCTTCGTTGATCTCGAACAGACCGAGATCGGATCCGCCGGCGATCGACAGCAGCACTCCGCGAGCACCTTCCATCGATGCTTCGAGCAGCGGAGAGTTGATCGCAGCTTCGGCCGCCTTGATGGCCCGGCCCTCACCGCGCGAGGATCCGATGCCCATGAGTGCGCTGCCCGCACCGGACATCACGCCCTTGACGTCCGCGAAGTCGACGTTGATCAGTCCCGGCGTGGTGATCAGGTCGGTGATGCCCTGCACACCGTTGAGGAGAACCTCGTCGGCGCTGCGGAACGCATCCATCAGACTGACCGCCGCGTCGCCGAGCTGCAGTAGCCGGTCGTTCGGAATGACGATCAGCGTGTCGCACGACTCACGCAGCTGCTGGATACCCGTGTCGGCCTGGCCGCCGCGGCGCTTGCCCTCGAACGAGAACGGGCGCGTCACGACGCCGACGGTCAATGCTCCGAGCTTGCGCGCGATGTTCGCGACGACGGGGGCGCCACCGGTACCGGTTCCACCACCCTCGCCTGCCGTGACGAAGACCATGTCGGCGCCCTTGAGCACCTCTTCGATCTCGTCCTTGTGGTCGTCGGCAGCCTTGCGGCCGACCTCCGGGTCGGCACCTGCGCCGAGGCCACGCGTGAGCTCACGCCCGACGTCGAGCTTGACGTCGGCGTCGCTCATCAGCAATGCCTGTGCGTCGGTGTTGACCGCGATGAACTCGACTCCCTTGAGTCCCTGTTCGATCATGCGGTTGACCGCGTTAACGCCGCCGCCGCCGATGCCGACGACCTTGATTACGGCGAGGTAGTTGTGCGGGGGCGTCATTGGCTCTCGCCTTCCGTATCGACTGTGGTTCGTGAGTGCTGTGTGTACTGCTGTTGTTCGCGTAGTGCTGTTGTTCGTCGCCTGCTCGCCAAACCCTCAACCTGAACCACAGGCTTAGTGTTATGTCAAGTATTCGACTGGAGGGAACGCTATGCACCGGTACCCGCATCCGCCATTAGGCGCGCCGAACGACACCGAAGAAATTGTTGTTCATGTGTCGCATGGGATTAGGACCGGTACCGAACAATCTACTTGGTCGTCGGAAGGTCCGGGCTCGAGACGTCCAGAATCTGGCCGGGCTGCGACAGCAGCGCAAGCGCCACAGCGGATTTGCGCTCGGAGTTGTCGCGATTGCCCCACACCAGCGTTCGCCCGTCGAGCAACAGCAACGACACATCCGAGATCGACGACGCACGCAGTTCCCCGACCATCCCACGCAACGGCTCGGGCAGCGAATTCAGCACTGCCAGTGCACTTTCGGTCGCTGGATCGCCGACGCCAGGTGTGTCCGTGACCAGCCGCACAGTTCCCGGAGGAGGCGGCGCGACCGCGAAGTCGACGGCCTCGTCGTCCAATAGATGTGTCCCGTCGGGCTCGTCGACGAACACCACCGCGACACGTTCGACGACGGTGACACGCACCGTCGACGGGTACATGCGCTGAACCCGAGCAGATGCCAGTGCGGGAATTCCGGCGACGCGTTGCGCCGCCGAACCGGTGTCGACGTGAACGAGCCGCTCCCCCATCGGGATAGCGAGTTCGGAGGTGATCTCCTCGGTGGACACGGACACGTTGCCGTCGACTTCGATGGATCGAACCGTCAGCAACGGCGTGAAGTAGACGGCGACGACGCCGCCCGCCACGACGGCGACGATCGCGGCCACGATCAGTAGCGCTCGGCGACGCGAGCGCGACACGCGCCTGCGTTCTTCCTCGCGAGCGACACGTCGACGCTCTCGGTCCATTGCCTCGGGAGACTTCTCGGCCGCGGCGTCGTCGGACGTGCGGTCCCGCGCCCTGTCTCGTCGACGCGGGTCGGCGTCACTTCCGGGCGAGCGGCCTGATCGCCCCGGCCGTGCATTCACTCCGATGTCCGGCGTTGCCCGATCCGGAAGTCGGTCTTCGAACGCAACGCGTCGAGTATCGGGCCTGCAAGCATCGTGACGTCGCCGGCTCCCATGGTGATGACGACGTCGCCGGGTGCTGCGAGCGAGGCCACCTGCTTCGCGACGAGCGACAGATCCGGTTGGTAGTTCACCGGCTTCGTCACTGCCGACGCGACGAGTGCGCCGGTCACACCGGGAAGCGGCTCCTCGCGGGCTCCGTAGACGTCGAGGACGACGACCTCGTCGGCCAGACCGAGGGCAGCACCGAATTCGTCGGCGAACGTCTCGGTCCGCGAGTACAGGTGAGGCTGGAACACCACGACGACTCTTCCGCGTGTGTCGTCGGCGCCTGCCGAGCTCGCGACGAGTTGCTGTGCGGCAGTGAGCACAGCGCGTACCTCGGTCGGGTGATGCGCATAGTCGTCGTACACCCGGATGCCGTGCTCGCGTCCGCGAATCTGGAAGCGGCGGTGCACGCCACCGAAGCCTGCAAGTCCGGCCAGCAGATCGTCGATGTCGGCGCCGACCTGTAGGCCGGCGGTGAACGCGCCGAGCGCATTAGACGCGGTATGACGGCCGGGCACTCCGAGCCGCAGCGTGCGCGGCTTCTCCTCGCCCGCGACGAGCAACTGTGCGACGCCGCCTGCCTCTTCCGGTTCCCATCCGAGCAGTCGAACGGCCATCTCGACGTCGCCGACATCGACACCGTCGGATCCGTACCCCAGCACCCGAACACCGGGAAGACCACGCTCGTGGACCCGTTTCGCCAACGCCGCAGAACCCGGATCGTCCATGCATGCGACGAGCACGCCGCCCTGTCCGAGTCGGGCAGCGAAGTCGTCGAAGACCTGGACGTACGCCTCGGCGGTGCCGAAGTAGTCGAGGTGGTCGGCTTCGATGTTGGTGACGATGACGACGTTCGGCGAGTACTGCAGCAACGAGCCGTCGCTCTCGTCGGCCTCGGCGACGAACACGTCGCCACTGCCGTGGTGCGCGTTGGTCCCCGCTTCGTTGAGTTCACCGCCCACCGCGAACGACGGATCGAATCCGCAGTGCTGCAAGGCAACCACGAGCATCGACGTCGTCGACGTCTTTCCGTGCGTGCCCGACACCAGCAGGGTGCGGTATCCCTCCATCAGCGACGACAGCACCGCGGGACGCAGCACCACCGGAATCCCACGTTCACGCGCCTCGACGAGCTCGGGGTTGGTCTTCGGAATGGCAGCATGCGTCGTGACGACGACCGTCGGCCCGCCCGGAAGCATGTCGAGCGCCGAGGCGTCGTGACCGATGCGCACCTGGGCACCGCGGGCGCGCAGCGCAAGGACGCCGCGGCTCTCCTTCGCATCCGAGCCGGACACCTGCCCGCCGCGGGCGAGCAGAATCCGTGCGATACCGGACATCCCTGCTCCGCCGATGCCCACCATGTGTACTCGCTCGAGCTCAGCGGGAAGCTCGGACATGTCGGTCCTTTCAGTCGTCACGTCTGCGCCGTGAGGTTCGTGTGTGCCGACGCGACGTCCAGCACGATGCGTGCAACGGTTGCTGCGGCATCACGGTGGCCGGCCCCGGCGGCTCCACGTGCCATCGCAGCGAGTCGCGCCGGATCGGTGATCAGCTCGACGATCGTCGTCGCAACGAAATTGTCGTTCATCTGTGCGTCGGTCACCAACATGCCGCCGCCGGCGTCGACGACGGGACGCGCATTCAGCTCCTGCTCACCGTTGCCGTGAGGCAGAGGCACGTAGACGGCGGGCAGACCCGTCGCCGATACCTCGGCGACCGTCATCGCTCCGGAACGGCAGACTGCGAGATCGGCCGCCGCGTACGCCAGATCCATCCGATCGACGTACGGCACAGCGACGTACGGCGCGCTCGGGTCGGTCGGGCCTACGTCGACCGTGTTCTTGGGGCCGTGCGCGTGCAGCACGGACACCTTGGCCGCGGACAGCGCGGACGCAGCGCCCGAGACGGCCTCGTTGAGCGAGCGAGCACCCTGAGATCCGCCGAACACCAGCAGGACCGGACCTTCGGCCGGCAGTCCGAAGTGCTCGCGAGCCAGAGCGCGTGAGGCGACTCGATCCAGCCCGGTGATCGTCGGGCGCACCGGAATGCCGACGATCTCGGCGTCGTCCGCGCCTCGCAGCGAGACACCTGACCCAGGAACGGCAGCGAGGACACGCGTCGCGAGCCGTGCACCCACCTTGTTCGCGATTCCGGCGCTCGCGTTCGCCTCGTGCACGACGATCGGCACGGACCGCCCCTTGCGCGCGCCGCGTGCCGCGAGATAGGCCGGCAACGCGACATACCCGCCGAAGCCGACGAGAACGTCCGCTTCGGCGTCCTTCAGAGCCTGCTTCGTTCGGCGTACCGAGGCGACGACGCGGCCGGGCAGCTTCAGCAGATCGACAGTTGGTTTACGCGGTAGTGGGACCGGTGGAATCAATTCGAGTCGATATCCGCGGGCCGGAATCAGCTTGGTCTCGAGGCCTCGGGATGTTCCCAGCGCGGTGATTCGAACGTCCGGGTCGAGGTCGCGCAGCGCATCGGCGACGGCCATGGCCGGCTCGATGTGCCCGGCGGTTCCTCCCCCGGCGAGGACGACGGACTTCGGTCTCGTACGTGCATTCACCGTCTGTATCCTCGCCCATCGGTGTGCCCGCGTTGCACCCCGGGTTGCCGTGGGGTGCGTCGTCCGGGTTCGGGGTTACGTCCACCGACAGGTGCGCGCCGGTCTCGACCAGCCCGAACACCGGCGTCGGCACGCGCAGGGCGACGTCCTTCGACGGCCCGAGACTCGAGCGGGCGTCGGCCACGTCCGTCGAGTGCCGGCCTCGACGACTGCGACCGGGCGGCTGCAGCGCGCATCGGCGAGAACGACGCGGGCATCGGCAGGCGCAGAACACGGTCGAGGCGGCTGTCGTGCCCGGCATGCAGGGCGGCGATCGCTTCGGGTTCGTGACGCGCTGCGTTGGCGATGATGCCGAACATGAGCAGGGTGATGGCCGTCGACGAACCGCCGTAGGACACGAGTGGCAACTGGAGTCCGGTGACGGGAAGCAGACCGACGACATATCCGATGTTGATCATCGCCTGCGCGAAGATCCAGGTGGTGGATCCGGCGGCGAGTAGACGAAGGAATGGATCGACCGAACGCATCGCGATGCGGAGACCCGTATAGACGAACAACGCGAAAAGCCCGAGTACGGCAATGCACCCGATGAAGCCGAGTTCTTCGCCGATGATCGCGAAGATGAAGTCGTTGTGCGCGTTGGGTAGGTAGCTCCACTTCGCGCGGCTCTGACCGAGTCCGACGCCGAACGGACCACCGTCGGCAAGGGAGAACTTGGCCTGGTTCGACTGGTAGCCGAGTCCCTGCGGATCGTCACCGGGGTTGAGCCATGCCTTGATGCGGTTGGACCGATACCCGGCGGTGAACGCCAGGACGGTCGCCGCAGCGAGACCGCCACCGACGATGATCGCGAACAATCGTGCGTTGAGACCTGCGAACCACAGCAACGACACGAGGATGATGCCGACGGCGATCGCCGTACTCAGGTTCGGCTGCAACACGATCAACGCCGCCATCAGCAGCGCCGCCGGAACCAGCGGGATCAGCAGCGACTTCAGACTCGCGTGCTCGCTGCGGCGTGACGCGAGGATGTGCGCACCCCACAACACGAGTGCGACCTTGGCGAGCTCGGACGGCTGGAACGACACACCGGCGACGTTGAACCAGCGCCTGGCGCCGTCCGCGCCTTCGGATCCGATGCCGGGGATGAGGACCATCATCAACAGCACGATCGACAGGCAGAAAAGAGGAAACGAAATCTTGCGCAGCAGGCGCACGGACATGCGGAGCGCCAAGTAGAACGCGACCACTCCGAGCGCGACACCGATGAGCTGCTGAGTGAACAGCGAGTAGGCGGACCCGTCCGCCGCGTAGGCCTCGGCGGCCGACGACGACAGCACCATCACGAGCCCGAGCAACGTCAGCAACGCCGCGATGGTGACGATCAGATGGAACGACGCAAGTGGGCGTCCCAGCCATACGCCGACTCTGGTCCGTGCCCCGGCGCGTGGCGTGGAGGTGCTCACGCCCGACCGCCCCGGTCACCGACGTCGGAACCCGTCAGCGCCAAGGCAGCGTCGGCGAAGCTGCGGCCGCGGTGCCCGTAGTCGACGAACATGTCGAGGGACGCCGCCGCAGGTGCGAGGAGCACCGTATCCCCCGGTGCGGCCCGTCGGGCGGCTTCGAGCACGACGGCCTGCATCACTTCATCAGCATCTTCAGCCACACGAGTCACACCAGCATCGTCTCCCGCCGGGTACGTAACGACGGGAACATCCGGCGCGTGTCGCGCCAAAGCCTCTGCGATCTGGATCCCATCGCGCCCGATGACGAGCGCGACGGTAAGCCGCGGAGCGATCTCGGCGACCAGCTCGTCGATCGCTGCGCCCTTCAGCAACCCCCCTGCAATCCAGACGACTCGGTCGTACGCCAGCAGTGACGATCGTGCGGCGTGCGGGTTGGTTGCCTTCGAGTCGTCGACGAACGTGACGCCTCCGAGTGTGCGCACGACCGCGTTGCGATGCGGGCCCACCTGGTACGTGCGCAACCCGTCCGCGATGTGCTCGGGCGCGATGTCGACAGCCCGCGCCAGCGCGGCGGCCGCGAGGGCATCCATGACGCCCGCAGGCCCGGCCGGGTGCACGTCGGCCACCGGCACGAGCGAGGCGTGCTCGGCGAACGCTCGGTCGACGAGGTCGGGCCCCACGACACCGAGTTCGCCGACGGACGGTTCGGTCAGTCGGAATCCCACGACACGTTCGGCAGGAGACGTCGATGCGAGCGACGCAGCGCGCTCGTCGTCGAGACCGACTACCGCGACCCGTCCCGTCAACGCACCCGCCTTCGCGAGGACGTAGCCGTCCATGCCGCCGTGCCAGTCGAGATGGTCCTCGGCGATGTTGAGCACGACACCGGCCTCCGGATGCACCGACGGCGCCCAGAACAACTGGAACGACGACAACTCGACGGCCAGAACGGCAGGGTGCGGATCTTGTTGCAGCGCGTCGAGAATCGGCAGTCCTATGTTGCCGCATGCCGCGCTGTCGATGCCGGCGGAGTCGAGAATCGAGGCGAGCATCGAGGTCGTCGTCGTCTTGCCGTTGGTTCCGGTGACGACGAGCCACTTGCTCGGTGAGCCGTACAGTCCTGCACGGTCGATCCGCCACGACAGCTCCACGTCGCCCCAGATCGGAATACCGCGTCCTGCGGCCGCCGCGAGGATCGCCGAGTCGGCGCGCAGTCCGGGGCTGGTGACGACGAGCGCGATGTCGTCGAACGCCGCTGAATCCGCCAAGAGCTCGTCCTGGTGCACTCCCCCGGCACCCCGTGCGACGGCGTTCGCAACGGCACCCGCGTCCGAATCGGTGACCAGGACACGAGCCCCGAGATCCTGCAGAGGTGTCACGGTGGCGAGGCCCGACACCCGGCCTCCTGCGACGAGTACCGTGCGTCCCCGCAGCCGCGTCAGATCCTCGTCGTCGATCGACTGTGCCACCGGGACCTACCCTCCGACTGCCGCGAGGTATTCGCTGTAGAACAACGCCAGTCCGACCGCCGACGATATCGCCGCCAACAACCAGAACCGGATGATGACGGTGGTCTCCGCCCACCCACCGAGTTCGAAATGATGATGGATCGGCGCCATCCGGAACACGCGTCGCCGACTCGACCGGAACACTGCGATCTGAATCAACACCGACGCGGCTTCCGCGACGAACAGTGCACCGATGACGACCATGATCAGTTCGGTGCGCGTCACGATCGACAGTCCGGCGAGCAGACCACCGAGCGCGAGCGAACCGGTGTCGCCCATGAAGATCTTCGCGGGGGCCGCATTCCACCACAGGAAGCCGATGCACGCGCCTGCCGCGGACGCACAGATCAACGCGAGGTCCAGCGGATCGCGGACGTCGTAGCAGCCGGGTCCCGGGCTGGTGGAGCACGCCTGGCGGTACTGCCAGAAGGTGATGACGGTGTACGCGCCGAGCACGAGGGTCATCGATCCGGCGGCCAGGCCGTCGAGGCCGTCGGTCAGGTTGACTGCGTTGGACCATGCGCTGACGAGCAGGTAGCAGAACAGAATGAAGACGACCGAGCCCATGCTAACGGTCGCGATGTCGCGCACGTAGGACAGCTGTGTACTGCCCGGTGTCAGCCCGTTCGGTCCACGGAACTGCAATGCGAGAATGCCGAAGATGACCGCCGCGAACAGCTGTCCGACGAGCTTGGCCGTCTTGTTGAGGCCGAGATTGCGACGCTTGCGGATCTTGATGAAGTCGTCGAGGAAGCCGACGAGGCCGAGCACCGTCGTCAGCCCGAGTACCAGCAGCGCCGATGCCGAGGGGCCGTCGGCGTCGTATGCGATACCGACGAGGTGTGAACCCCAGTAGCCCGCCCACAGGCCGGCGAGGATCGCCATGCCGCCCATCGTCGGAGTGCCGCGCTTCGACTGATGACTTGCCGGGCCTTCGACCCGGATCTCCTGGCCGAACCCCTGTTTCGAGAACGCCTTGATCAGAACCGGCGTCAGAAGGATCGCCACAGCGAGCGCAATGCCTCCGGCGAAGAGGATCTGTCTCACTGCATTGCCTCCGCTGTCATCGTCTGTTTCTCCCCGTCCCGCTCCACGACTGTCTTCACTGCTGCGTCCCGTCCGCGAGAAGCGCGTCCGCGACCGACCACAGGCCGACCGACTGCGACGCCTTCACCAGGACGATGTCCCCTGCGGACACCTCGGATCGGAGCACCGCGATGGCCGACGCGTCGTCGGGCACGAGCATGGACTCCTCGCCCCACGAGCCTTCCATCACGGCACCCTGATGCATCGCCCGTGTCGAGCGTCCGGACTCCACGATGATCAACCTGCTGACGTCCAACCGGACCGCCAGACGCCCGATCGAATCGTGTTCGATGATCGATTCTTGTCCGAGTTCGGCCATTTCGCCCAATACGGCCCACGTACGTCGACGCGGACCGTCGCCGGAACGGGACATCGACACGAGAGCTTTGAGCGCGGCGCGCATCGAATCCGGGTTGGCGTTGTAGGAATCGTTGACGACGGTCACCCCGTCCGTGCGTGTCCGCACGTCCATGCGCCGCACGGATGCTGCGGTCGCACCGGACAGCGCCGTCGCGATCTGTTCGAGGCTCGCCCCGCACTCGAGCGCGACTGCTGCTGCGGCGAGCGCATTGCCGACCTGGTGTTCACCGTGGACGGCGAGCGCGACGTCGACTTCTCCGTCTGCGGTGACGAGGGTGAAGTGAGCGCGAGCGTCCGAATCGAGCCGGACGTTCGTGCCGCGGATGTCGGCGTCGGGCGAGAGACCGACCGTCACGACGCGCGCCGACGTCCGCGAACGCATGCCGACTACCAGCGGGTCGTCAGCGTTCAGGACTGCGACTCCCCCGTCGGCGGCGCTCGGCAGTGCCTCGACGAGTTCACCCTTCGCGAGTGCGATGTTCTCGCGCGATCCGAATTCACCGAGGTGCGCGGTTCCGACGTTGAGCACGACACCGATGCGCGGCGGCGCGGTCCGAGCCAGCGAGGCGACGTGACCGACACCGCGGGCGGACAGCTCGAGAACGAGGTATCGCGTCGCTTCGTCGGCGCGCAGAGCGGTCCACGGGTGTCCGAGCTCGTTGTTGAACGAACCGGGAGGCGCGACGACGGACCCGAGAGGTGTCAGCACGGCCGCCAACAGATCCTTGGTCGACGTCTTGCCCGACGACCCGGTCACGCCGACGACGGTCAGTCCGGTTGTTGCGGTCAGTTCGACCACGGATTCCCGCGCCAGCGCTGCCAACGCCGTCAACACCGCCGCTCCCGAGCCGTCGTGATCGTGTTCGAGTGCCATCGCTCGGCCGTCGTGCGGCACGGGGTCGACGACGATCGCCGGAACACCGACCGGGCGCGCGGCCAACACAGCAGCGGCACCGGCCTCGATCGCGGTCGCAGCGTGGTCGTGACCGTCGACGCGAGCACCCGGCAGCGCCAGGAACAGCCCTCCGGTCGTGACCTTCCGGGAGTCGAACTCCACCGTCCCGTCGACGACTTGAGTCGGATCGGGCACGTCGTGCAGGGTTCCGCCCACCACGTCGGCGATCTGCTGCAACGTCAGCGATATCACGATGTCTCTCCGGATTCTGCGTCGATCCTGCGGTCGATGGCGTCCGCGAGAACCTGTCTGTCGTCGAACGGGTGCTTCACTCCGGCGATCTCCTGGCCGGTCTCGTGACCTTTGCCTGCAACGAGTACGACGTCACCCGTGCGTGCCCACTGCACGGCGTCGGCGATCGCGTCAGCGCGGCCGGCGACCGTACGAATCTCTCCGCGCACGAGCGGATCCACCGCCTGCGCACCGGCCGCGACGGCGTCGCGAATGGCCGCCGGATCCTCCGACCGTGGATTGTCGTCGGTGATGACGAGCAGATCGGCACCTCGGGCACCGGCGGCGCCCATCAACGCACGCTTGCCGGTGTCACGATCACCGCCGGCCCCCAGGACCACCGCGATACGGCCGCGGGTCTGTGCCTTGAGCGTCTCGATCACGGCTTCGACCGCGGCGGGTTTGTGCGCGTAGTCGACGACGGCGAGAAAGTCCTGTCCACGCTCGATGCGCTGGACTCTTCCGGGCACGTCCACGGTGGCAATTCCTGCGATCGCACGGTCGACGTCGACCCCCGCGGCTGCGCACGTGGCCACGGCGAGGACCGCGTTGGCGATGTTGTATCGGCCGGGCAGTCGAATGGAGGCCGGATGCTGCGCGCCACCGGGTTCGACGACGGTGAATCTCTGCGAACCGTCGTCGTTCGTCGTCGCACCGGACACGGTCCAGTCGGACTCCGCCGACACGGACGCCGTCACGACGGACGACCCTGCGGTCGTCGCGATCTCGGCCATTCTCTTGCCCCACACGTCGTCGACACAGACGACGGCAGAACGGGTGTGCACCGCCGAGTCACCGGAGAACAGACGCGCCTTGGCCTGGAAGTAGTCCTCGAGGGAGTCGTGAAAGTCCAGGTGATCCTGCGACAGGTTGGTGAACGCGCCTACCGAGAACACAGTGCCGTCGACGCGACCCAGCGACAACGCGTGACTCGACACCTCCATCACGACGGTGTCGATTCCGTGCTCTCGCATCACGGCGAACAGTGCGTGAAGTCGAGGCGCCTCGGGGGTGGTCAACGCGCTGGGGACACGCGATCCGGCGATCTTGGTCTCGATGGTGCCGATCAGACCGGTGACCTTGCCCGCCGCGGTCAGTGCTGCCTCGAGAAGGTACGACGTGGTGGTTTTCCCGGATGTACCCGTGATGCCGATGACCGTCATGTGCTCGGACGGATTGCCGTAGACGAGTGCCGAGATCGTGCCCAGCACCGAGCGAGGTGCGTCGTGCACCAGAACCGGAACAGGTAGTGGCGTGTACTTCTCGCGCACGATCTCCAGGCCGGCAGAGTCCGTCAGAATCGCTGCTGCGCCGCGTTCCAGTGCGTCACCGACGAACGTGGCTCCGTGTACCGAGGATCCCGGGAGCGCTGCGAACAGGTCGCCGCTGCGGATGTCCTGGGCTCGAAGGTCGACGCCGGTGACGAATCGCCCGGTCTCCGTGTCGACGGGCACCTCGGTTGCGCTCGATGCGGCCACGATGTCGTCGAGCGACGTCTGCGGAGGCCGGGACGGGCGAGAGTCCGACGGACCCAGCCGTGGGGCAGGAGCGGAGCCTGCGGAGTGACCAGGATCGACAGGAGCGGAGCCTGCGGAGTGACCAGGATCGACAGGAGCGGAGCCTGCGGAGGGACCAGGCTCATCTGCTGGCACGGGCACTGTGCTCCTTTCTGCTCGGGCTGTGGAGAGGATCGCGACGACCGAGAGACCCCATTGGATACGGTCGAACGAGGCATCGTCCGTCGCCGCGGACGAGGCCGACGAGTCAGGTTACCGGCGAGTCGGATGGCAGGGTGACACGGGACGCGTCGTTGATGCCCGATCGTGACCCGACCAGCACATTCGTCACCGTTGCCACGTACGCCGCAGCACGATCGGGCATTCGGATCGGCTGTCTAGTCGGCCTGCAGCACCAACCTGCGCCCAGGGTCGGCCGACAGCGGAACGCTGTCTCGCTGCAACATCCAGCTGGCGATGTTGTGGAACAGCGGAGCAGCCGATTGGCCGCCCGAGCCGTCGGCGCTCCGGGTCGGGGCATCGAGCATGATTCCGATCACGTACCGAGGATCGTCGGCGGGTGCGATACCCGCGAACGTGATCCAGTAGTTCGAGTTGGAATAGCACTTGCACTCGGGGTCCACCTGCTGAGCGGTGCCGGTCTTACCACTGATCTGGTAGCCGTCGACACCTGCCGCGACGCCTGTGCCGCGCTGATTTCCAGTGTCGTCCTGCGTGACGGATCGGAACATGTCGCGGACCGTCGCAGCGGTCTCGGGGCTGACGACGTACACGCCGTCGGGCTGCTCGGTCTCGGTTCGCGTGCCGTCGGGCCCGACCGTCGACTTGACGATGCGCGGCGGGATTCGCATGCCGTCGTTGGCGATCGCCTGGTACATCGCGGTCATCTGCATCAACGTCATCGACAGACCCTGTCCGATGGGCAGATTCGCGAACGTGCCTCCCGACCATTGGTCACGGCTCGGCACATTGCCCGCGCTCTCCCCAGGAAGGCCGACGCCCGTGCGCTGGCCGAGCCCGAATCGGGACAGCATGTCCGCGAAGCGATCTTCGCCGACTCGCTGCGCGAGCATCAGAGTGCCCACGTTCGACGACTTACCGAACACACCGGTCGACGTGTACGGCACGACGCCGTGATCCCACGCGTCCTTCACCGACACCCCGGACATGAAGATGTTCCCTGGCACCTGAAGAACCTCGTCGGGAGTAGTGAGGCCGTATTCGATCGCCGCCGCAGCAGTGATGATCTTGTTGACCGACCCGGGTTCGAACGGAGTGGAGACGGCAAGATTGCCCATCTCCTTGTTCCTGTCGTTGTTGCCGACGCCGATCCCCGGGTTGAAGGTGTTGTCGTTGGACATCGCGAGCACCTCGCCGGTGTGCGCGTCCTGCACGAACGCCGACGCGTTCTTCGCGCCCGACAGATCCTTCGCCAGCTGCACCTGCTGCTGCACGTAGTACTGGAGATCGGAATCGAGGGTCAGTTCGATATCGGATCCGTTCACCGCGGTCTGCTTGTCTCGCCAACTTCCGGGAATGACGGCACCGTCGGAACCGCGGTCGTACGTCTCCGACCCGTCCGTTCCGGCGAGCGTGGAGTCGAGTGCGTCCTCGAGCCCGAGAAGCCCGTGCCCGTCCCATCCGGTGGCGCCGATGATGTTCGCGGCAAGCGATCCGCCGGGGTACTCGCGGATGTCCTGGCGCTCGAGTCCGACTTCCTCGAACTCCTCGTTGATCTTGGTTGCGATCGTCGCGTCGACGCCGCGCACCAGGTACGTGAAGGTGTCGTCGCTCTTCAGCTTCGTAAGGATGTCCTTCTCGTTCGCGACATCGCCCAACGCATCGTGAAGCCCCGCAGCGATCTCTTCGAGCCGGTCGTCCGTCGCAGGCTTCGTGGGATCCTTGGCGCGAGCGTCGTCCAGTTCCTTGCGAACACGGACGGGCTGGAACGTGAGCGCCTTCGCCTCCATCGTGAATGCGATCGGCTTACCGTTGCGATCGGTGATCGAACCGCGCATCGCAGGGTCGACGAGCGTCGTGGTTCGCTGCGATGCGGCCTCGGCGGACAGGCGGGGGCCGTTGATGCCCATGATCCACACGAGTTGCAGTGCGACGACGGCGAGTACACCGAACATCAACCATCTGCCGAGACCGTGACGAAAACCGAACGACGACGCGTCGAATCGTCCCGAGCCGGGCCTGCGAGGCGGGCGTGGCGACCCCGCAGTTCGTGGAGCAGGACGGCCACCGCGTGCGCCATCGCGCGGGCGTGCACCATGGGATGCAGTGCGCGGCACAGGCTTTCGCCTCTGAGATCCGGTGGTCGGCCTCGTCACTGCCGACTACCCGTTGGACTCGCCGACGGGGTACTCATGGGAACCAATTGTTCACCCGAAGCCTCGGACAAGGCGTTATTGGAGGCATTCGGCGTGGCGGACGCTGCCGACGGAGCCGACGACGCGGCCCTCGGGGTCGCCTGGGTGGTCGAGGTCGGGTCGGAGTTCAGCTGCGAATTCTCCTGTGCCCGCACCGGATCGAGCGGTGCGACCGGTTTCCCGTCGGCCGGCGCCGGGGTGCCGATGATGGACACCGACCCGTCGGGTGCCACGACGATTCGTGCAGCGTTCGCGGCGGGAATCATGCCCTGCTCGGCAGCCTTTCGAGCGAGCTCGGGTGCCGAATCGGCAAGTTCGACGTCGCGCTGCAGCGACGCCCGTTCCTGAACGAGACGCTCGTTGTATGCCTTCGCGTCGCTGAGATCGTAGGAGTCCCCCGCCGAGCGAGTCGTGAGCAGCAACGTGAGTCCGAGACCGAGCGTGAGAAGTCCGATGATCAACGCCACGAACGGGATTCGAGCCGCGATCGACGCACCGGACAGCGAGACTCGCGCTGCCCCGTGACTCGTCGTCGGGGCGGTACCGCCATGTGTCGAGGCCCGTTGCTGACGCCGCTCGTACGCGCGCAGCGCTGCACCCGAACGCGGCGCGCCGTCCTCGGCGTTCCGACTGCGACGGGTGCGCCTGGTCCCTGCGGAACCCGCGGCGATGGTCATTCCGCTCTCCTCGCAATTCGCTCGGCTGCACGCAGGCGCACGGGCGCCGAACGCGGGTTGTCTTCGATTTCTTCGTCCGGCGCGCGCTCCGCACCACGGGTCAGAAGCTTGAATTCCGGTCCCATGTTGGGCAATTCGACCGGCAATCCTTCCGGCGACCGCGATTTGGTGCGGGGCGTGATGTGCTTCTTGACGACCCGATCCTCGAGAGACTGGTACGACATGAACACCACCCGGCCGCCCACAGCGAGAGCGTCGAGGCCGGCGGGAACCGCCTTCTCCAACGAATCGAGCTCTCCGTTCACCTCGACACGGAGAGCTTGGAAAGTTCGCTTCGCGGGATGGCCACCCGTACGACGGGTTGCCGCCGGAATGGATTCGTACAGCAATTCGACGAGCGGACCGCTCGTCGTGAACGGCGTTGTCTCCCGGCGGCGGACGATGGCCGACGCGATACGTCCCGCGAACCTCTCCTCTCCGTACGTACTGAGTACGCGGGCGATCTCACCGTGGCTGTACGTGTTGAGCACGTCCGCCGCGGTGATACCGACGGTCGGATTCATCCGCATGTCCAGCGGCGCGTCGACCGAGTAGGCGAATCCGCGGTCTGCCTCGTCGAGCTGCATCGACGACACCCCGAGGTCGAACAGGATGGCGTGCACCGTCTCGCGTTCGTCCAGGCCTGCCTCGTCGAGCGCCATCGCGATGCCGTCGTACGTGGTGTGCACGAACGTGGTTCGCGAGGAGAACTCGGCGAGACGTTCGCTTGCCAGCCGAAGGGCATTCGGATCACGGTCCAGGCCGATCAGCCGCATGGAGGGATAGGTACGCAGAAAATGTTCCGAATGCCCGCCCAGTCCGAGGGTCGCGTCGATCATGACGCCTCCCCCGTGCTCACCCGCCGCGGTCAGCGCGGGGCCGAGCAGCTCGTCGGCCCTGCCCAGTCGAACCGGAATGTGCTTCGGTGTCGACGAATCGTTCGAGTCGGTCGGAGCTCCGGACGGTTCGGGAGCGCTATCCGGGTCGGGCGATGTGTTCTCGCCTTCCACAATGATTCCTCCCGGTCTTGCTTGTGCTCGCCACGTGCTCGACGAGCTGGTCGATCGTTGATGGGCTGAATGCCTCGAGGTCCCTGTCCGATAGGGAACCTGGCGTTGGGGAAGAACGTCAGGGTCCTGATCTGCGAAACCTGGCGTCGGGGAAGTACGTCAGGGTTCTGATCGGGCAGAGGCCTCGCGGCACTCGGCATTGACCGAAGGGGTTACAAGATCCCTCCGAGGGATTCGTCGAACGCGTCGGAGAAGCTTTGCTCGCTCTCGGTGGAGTACCGAGCCCAAGCCTCGTCGTTCCAGATCTCGATGAACTCGATCGATCCGTTCACGACGACGTTTCGGTCGAGGTTTGCGTAACGACGGTGCTCGGCACTGAGCGTGATCCGCCCTTGACCGTCGAGTTGTTGTTCATCGGTGCCTGCACCCAACTGACGGATGTAGGACCGAGCCACGGGATTGGACCGCGACGCTTCGGTGAGCCGACGAACACGCTCGGCGAACTCTTCGTGGGTGTAGACAGCGAGGCTGTGATCCTGCCCTTTGCTCACCATCACACCTCCCGAGAGTGCTTCGCGAAACTTCGCCGGCAGCGTCAGCCGCCCCTTGTCGTCGAGCTTGGGCGTGTAGGTACCGAGAAACACTCGACACCTCCCGCCCGGGCTCTCCGCTGCCACCACATTACCCCACTTTCACCCACCTTCAACCCCACAGACGAGGAAATTTCTGTGACGGCGCACAAATCGCCTGGTAAAGCACGTGGAGGAAGGTGGGGGAAAATCGGCAGCGCACATGGTCAGCAGTCCAGCACCTTCACAGCCCACCTGCCTTGATTCCGTATATCCGCAGCTCAGACAGTAGAACCAGGGTGACGTTGTCACTCTGCGTCGACATCGTGGGGAGAAGTGGGGATTTCAGTGGAAGAACCCCTGCCGGTGGAGGAAAGTGGGGATTCTCGGCTTCCGTGCGAGCCCTTGGGCGATGCACGCACCCATCGCGGACCCCCGAATGCGACCGTCGGAATCGGCACGACAGACGAAAGACACCGGAGCGGTGCCTCACTGATGCGAGGCACCGCTCCGGTGTCCGATGAAGATCTTCTGTTGTGTAGTCAGCTCTCGAACAGCGAAACTCGCGACCGCACCAGAAGCGTGATCGCGAGCATCCAGTTCTTAATCTTGTTCGAACCGCCGTCGGAAGCGATCTTCCATACGAGAGGTGAAGCCCCCGCCTTTTCGGCCGGACTTGGGCTTCTGACTCGCATTACGTGGTCCCGAGGACTGCCCGGACCCACTGTCACCTGACGCGTCGCCCTGCGCTGCGGGTGCACCCTTGCGGGATCCGCCGAGAATGAACAAGACGCCCGCACCGAACATGAAGACGAAGCCGACGAGACTGATCACTGGGAATCCACCGGGCTTGAACGGCAGAGCAACCCCGGCAATCAGTAGAACAAGCCCCAGCACGAACAAAGCTGCCGCCTGGAAGCGACGTTTGCTCGATGCCGTACGCATGCGTCCACTGCGGACGTGAGACGCGAACTTGGGATCCTCGGCGTAGAGAGCGCTCTCGATCTGGTCGAGCATGCGCTGCTCGTGCTCGGAGAGTGGCACGGTACCTCCCCCTGCACAGAAATTGATAGTCATTTCGGGTGCGAAACGACGGGAAGCTGACCTTGGCGGCTACCTGGAGTCAATGATACGAGCAGAATCGACTGCTTACCACCTACTCGCTCTACGAGTTCCTGAAATTCTTCGAAGAACCCCTGCACAGGGCACGCGAACATAGGAGCGAAGTCCGTTTTGTCGTGCCGCGCACCACATGACCACGACGTCACCCTCGTGTCAGGCCGTCATCGAGCGACGCATTCCGTCCGATCGATCCAGACGAGAATCGGCGCCGATGTAGTCCTCGACGACGTGGAGGAATTTGCCTACCTCGGCGTAGAACGCATCGGCCTCCGACTCGTCGATCGATCGCGAGAGTCCGGCCTGGACCGCGGCTCGCGTGGACGAGTAGCCGGAGAAGTAGTCCGACCACGCATCGAGCTCGGGCGCTGCCTTGCTCAGCAGAACCCAGGCACTGCGGGACCGAGCGCGCGAGGGCGACACCGGGCTCACTTCGAGGATCGCAGCGGCACCTCGCAGTGCAGCCGTATAGCAGTCGAGAAATCGCTCGGTAGCGTCCGCAGCGCCGATCGACCGAGACAGGAACGCATCCGCTCTCCCGAGCAGCACCCTGGCTCGCGGCGACACCGGCGGACGTACATCGGCACGGAGAACTTGTGTGGCCATACTCGAACACCTCCTGTTCGATACGCCGTTCGTGATCACATTCCGACACGCCCGGACCATGATGAAAGCTCTAAGGTCGGAACCCGGCGAGTCTCGCTTCCCTCGAGCCCATCGCCGAATCGCCGACCGCCGGATCACCGGCATCGAACACCCGTTCGACATATTCAATATAGCTGTGCCCACCGACAAGTAGTCAAGGAAAGGTTGAGAACAGTCGACACCGACGCGGAAACGACCCCCTACCTGGTGGACCTCTCGCCCCAGGAGATCCGTCGACGCATGCCCGAGGCGTTGTCGATCTACGTCGAGGCCATGGGGTATCCGCGAGGAACGGAATACCACCGGTCGCCGATGTGGATCGAACACGTGCAGCGTCCGGGTTGGCGCGGCGTCGCGGCCGTGCTTCCCACACCGGACGCGCCGATGGTCGCGATCGCCTACGGCTACCGCGGAGCACGCCATCAGTGGTGGCACCAGCAGGTTCGTGACGGACTGCGCAGGTCCGGGTCCAGCGCCGACTACGTCGACGCCGTGCTGTCGGACTACTTCGAGCTCACCGAACTGCACGTCAAACCGACCGCTCAGGGACACGGACTCGGCGCGGCCCTCACCCGAAGACTTCTCGAGGGCCGGGAGGAACGGACCGTTCTGCTGTCCACTCCCGAAATCGCGCACGAGAACAATCGAGCATGGCGGTTGTACCGGCGGCTCGGATTCCAGGACGTTCTTCGCGATTTCACGTTTGCCGGTGATCGCCGTCCGTTCGCCGTACTCGGGCGCTCGCTGCCGATGGGTCCACCGGCGGGCCCGTAGCGTGTAAGTCGTGATCGACGTCGTCGTTGTCGGTTCGGGGCACAACGCCCTGACCGCTGCCTGTTACCTGTCCGAGTCCGATTTGTCCGTCGAAGTTCTCGAGCGCGACACGATCGCCGGAGGCGGCGTGTCGTCGGCCGAACGCTTCCCCGGTCATCGGGTGGATCGCGGCTCGTCGGCGCACATCATGGTCCGTCACACCGGCGTCATCGAGGAACTGGGACTTGCCGACCACGGACTGCGGTACGTCGACTGCGACCCGTGGGCCTTCGCGCCCGGCGCGCCAGGCACGGACGAGCCGGCACTGGTGTTCCATCGAGACCTCGACCTCACCTGCGATTCCATCGCCCGTGCCTGCGGGCATGCCGACGCGGCGGCGTATCGCCGCTTCGTCGGCACGTGGGGTCCGCGCAGTGTTCGCACGATGCGTGCGTTCTCCTCACCTCCGACGGGACCCAAACTCCTCCGGTCGTTCTGGGGGCTCGGTGCCCCGGACGGCGGCAGCGCCCTGTCCAGGGAATTCCTGACCACCGGCGATGCGCTTCTGGACCAGACATTCGACAGCGAACGACTCAAGGCAGCGCTGGCCTGGTTCGGGGCGCAGTCGGGACCACCGATGTCGGAACCGGGCACTGCGCCGATGGTCGGATTCGCAGCGCTGATGCACACGCTTCCGCCCGGACGCGCGGTCGGTGGAAGTGGAGCTCTGACCGAGGCTCTCGTCTCGAAGCTTCAGTCGACCGGAGGCTCGGTCGCCCTCGGCGACGCCGTCGTCTCCCTGTCCCGTCGAAACGACGGATGGATCACGACGACCGCGTCGGGACGGACCGTTCGGAGCCGCATGGTCGTCGCGGGTTGCCACGTACTGACGACGCTCGATCTCCTCGTCGCTGGCGGGCACGATCGAGCTCCCGTCGATGCGTGGCGACGCGCGATCCGGGTCGGGCCCGGCATCGGGATGGCCGTACGCCTGGCGACCGACGCACTGCCGCGATACGAGAGCGCCGAGAACCCGTCGGACGCCACCGGAGGGTTGCAGCTGTTGGTTCGAGATCGTGCGCAGCTGCGCCTGGCCCACGGATCTGCGTCCGCAGGCGAGCTACCCCCGAGACCCGTGGTTCTCGGGATGTCGTTCACGGCGCTCGACCCGAGTGTCGCTCCCCCTGGTCAGCACCAGGTGTCGCTGTGGTCGCAGTGGCATCCGCACACTCTGTCGGGTGGGAGGACGTGGCGTCGGGACTCGGGCCGCATCGACCCCGACGACGTGGCCGAGAGGGAAGGCGACCGCATCGTCGCCGAGATCGCCTCCTACGCGCCGGGTTTCGCCGAGTCGATACTCGCGCGCCACGTTCAATCGCCGACGGACATCGAGCGTGAGCTGGGCATGATCGGCGGCAACATCATGCACGTCGAGATGTCTCTGGACCAGATGATGATGTGGCGCCCGATCCCCCAGCTGTCCTCCCATCGTGTTCCTGGCGCCGACGGCCTCTATCTGACCGGAGCGTCGACGCATCCCGGCGGCGGAGTGTCCGCAGCCAGCGGACGCAGTGCGGCCCGGATCGCCCTCGCGGACGCACGCGCGGGAAGACTCCGTCGATGGATAAGTGACAAAGTCCGATGAAGCGGCTCGTCTGGGTTCTGGTGGCAGCTGCCTTGTCGGCTCAGATCACCTATCCGCTGGTCTCGGGAACTGCGCGGGACGTGGTGACCGTCGCGGTCGTGGGCTTTCTGGCCGCCGCAGTACTCACCCATGCTGCGGTCACTCGAGGTGTCGCCTGGGCGTCCGTCCTGTTCGTGACCACGGCAGGCATCGGAATTCTCGCCGAGATCGTCGGCACCGCGACGGGGTTCCCGTTCGGGAGCTACTTCTACGCGACCGACAGGCTGGGCCCGGACATCCTCGGCGTCCCCGCCGTCGTTCCGCTCGCCTGGACAGCCGGCTTCTATCCCATTCGCTGCGCCGTCACATACGTCCTCGAACGATCGAGCCTTTCGCCGGGGCGGCAGAGGCGTCACCGCATCGTCGCGACGGCACTCGGCATGGTCGGGTGGGATCTGTACCTCGACACCCAGATGGTCACCGACGGCCAGTGGACATGGACGTCGGACATCGCCGGGCTTCCCGGGATCCCCTCGATCCCGGTGTCGAACTATCTCGGCTGGTTCGTCACGGCGCTGGTCATGGCGGTCGTCGTCGACCTCGTCGGTGATCGCGTCGCGGGGCGTCGTCCGGTCACCTCCCCCATGTCCGACGCGGCCCCGCTGGTGCTGTTCCTCTGGACATGGCTCGGTTCGGCCCTGGCGCACTCCGTCTTTCTCGACGGTGACGAGCTCCGATTCTCGGCCGTCTACGGGTTCTGCGCGATGAGCATCGTCGGCGTTCCGTTCGTCGTGACATGGCTGCGCGAGACGAGACGCGCCACAGTGGTAGCTCCCTGACGCCTCGCCCGGGCCGCGTCTGGCACGATGTCGCTGTGCAGTCGACAACCCGTGAAGGCAAATCCCGCAATCGCCGCCGGCTTCTGTCGGCGCTCGCGCTGGCGCTGTTCGTCGCGCCGCTGCTGACCGGGTGCCTCCGCGTGCAGGTGTCGATGGGTGTGTCCGCGGACGACCGAGTGTCGGGCCAGATCGTCGCAGCGACCATCCCGACGTCGGAGACCGATACCGGTCCGACGCTGACGTCACCGTCCACGCTCGAGAACAAGATCCGCATCGAGGAGTACAAGCAGGACGGCTACGTCGGCACGTCGGCACGGTTCTCCGATCTCTCCTTCGGTGACGTCCAGACCCTCGGGGCGATGAACGATCAGGCAACCGGAAGCTTTCAGCTGGCGCTGCATCGTTCGGGCGACCAGGTGACGCTCGACGGCAAGGCAGATCTCCAGACGGTGCCTGTGCAGGGATCGGACGTGCAGTTCACGATCGCGTTCCCTGCGCGTATCGGCACCACCAACGGAACGCGCGACGGCGACAACATCATCACGTGGAAGTTGCCCGCGGGTGAGGTCACGACGATGCGTGCCGAGGTGAACTACCCCGATCCCAACACACGCAGTTTCGCAGGGTGGGCGGGCATCGTCGGAGGTGTGACCGTCGGCGTCGCGGCGATCGTCGGTGCGATGGCGTGGGTGACGCGCAATCCTCCCATCGGACGCACCGGCGCCAAGGCGGATGCGACGGCCGGCACAGGACCCGACAACACGCCCAAGTCGTGATCTCTGCCCGTCGCGTCGTCTCGGCAGGCGCGACGCTGGCTGCGGCATCCGCGGTGATGTCCGTCGTCAATGCGGCCACGATGACTCGGCTGCGCACGCCCGTCGGACCCGTCACCGATTCGGTCGTCGTCTGCGTTCCCGCGCGCGACGAGGAGAAGCATCTGCCGTCGCTCGTCGCCGACCTGTGCGCTCAGCGTTACGACGGACAGTTGACGGTCCTGATTCTCGACGACGGGTCGTCGGACGACACCGCCGCGGTTGCCCGCGCTGCGGCCGCAGGTGACGAGCGAGTCCAGGTCACCTCGACAACCGGCCCACCCGAGGACGGGTGGACCGGCAAGGCAGCTGCCTGCAGGACTCTCGCCCAGCAGGCGTTCACATACGATCCCGACATCCTGGTGTTCGTCGACGCGGACGTCAGGCTCGCGGACACCGCACTCGCCGCTGCCGTGGCCGCTCGTCGGGCTCTCGATGCAGCGCTGGTGTGCCCGTGGCCGGAGCAACGGACGGGCAGCGTCGCCGAACGTCTCGTGCAACCGCTATTGAGCTTCTCGTGGATGTCGACGCTCCCCGTGCGTGTCGCCGATCGGTCGAGTCGACCGTCGACGGTCGTGGCCTGCGGCCAGATGATGGTGTTCGACGCGTCGGCGTACCTCGACATCGGTGGCCATGCAGCCGTCGCTTCGAGCGCGACCGAGGATCTCGACATCGCGCGCGCACTCCGCAGGCGCGGTCACCGAACAGCGGTGGCGTCCGGGGCCGGATTCGTTTCGTGCCGGATGTACGACGGCTGGAGCGCCGTGAGCAACGGGTACACCCGATGGCTGTGGTCCGCGTTCGGCGGGCCGATCGGCACGGCGGCGGTCGCTGCCCTCATGACGCTGACATACGTGGTTCCGCCGGTCGCCGCGGTACTCGGCAGCGGGCCGACGCGTCGTGCAGGCGTGGTGGGGTACGGCGCAGCAGTCGTGGCGAGAACCGTTGCGGCACAATCGGAACGCGGCTTCCGCCGATCACACCTCGGTGCCGACCTGGCCGTCGCGTCGACCAATCCACTGTCGGTCGTCACCTACCTCGGGCTCTGCGTCGTCTCGCATCGCAGACACGCGCGTGGCGAGCTCACGTGGAAGCGTCGGCCGCTCGTCGCAGCGGACTCAGACGCGAGCCGGTGACAGTCCCAGGTTCGTGAGCACCTCGCGGGTCGCCCGCGCGAAGTTCAGCGTGATGAAATGCAGCGCGGGAGCGCCTTCGGCGATGAGCCGCTCCCCGATCGACGTCGCGAGTTCGATACCGACCTCGCGCACAGCAGCGCGATCCTCGTCCGTCCCGGTTCCCGCCGCCTTCACGAAACGATCGTCGATATGGCGAGGCAGCGCGGATCCCGACAACGACAGTGCGCGTCGTACGGACCGGAGCGACGTGATCGGCATGATCTCGGGAATGATCGGCTTGGCGCCCTGCTCGGGATCGAACTGGACGACGCGGTCGCGCAGACGCAAATAGTCGTCGACGTCGAAGAACATCTGTGTGATCGAGTACTCAGCGCCTGCGCGCAGCTTGTTCACCAGTACGCGGGTGTCCTGCTCCAGGTCGAGGGCACGGTAGTGGCCCTCGGGGAACGACGCGACTCCGACGTGGAAGTCACCGAGCTCCCGCACGAGGCACACCAGCTCCTCGGCGTACTCGACGCCGTCCGGGTGCTTCTCCCAGTCACCGAGAGGATCGCCGGGTGGGTCTCCTCGGAGCACCAGAATGTTCGAGATACCGCGGTCCGCGTAGGCACCGACCATCGACCTGAGTTCGGAAATGCTGTGCGACACCGCCGTCAGGTGCGCCACCGGCAGCAGTGTGGTCTCCTCGGCGATCTGGCCGGTCACACGAACCGTCCGGTCCCGAGTGGATCCTCCGGCGCCGTACGTCATCGACACGAACGCGGGCTGCATCTGCTCGAACTCTCGCACGGCGCGCCACAGCCGGGCCTCGGCTGCCTGGTCACGCGGCGGCGAGAACTCGACCGAGAACGGGATCCTGGAATCGGCCGTCGTCCGCAGGCGATCGACTATCGACGGGGTTCGAGTCACCCACCCGTCACTGGACCGCCCCCTGACGGCATCGGATGTCACCGACCCATCATAGTTTCGGCCGGGCCACACCGTCACGGCAGCCTCGTCTGTCCGATCCACCCACTACTCTTGGCGAAGCTGCACCGCCCGTCCGCTCGTATGGAGGATCCCCTGTCCGGTGACCTGACCTCGCCCGCCACTCGCACGTCGAGTGGACTCGACACCGCCGTGTACGACGAGTCCGTCGGAATCGTCGATCTCGTCGAAGCGGCTCTGACCGACTTCTTCGCATCCAAGCGGGCTCTGGTGGGTGCACTCGGCGGCGGCTACGCGGACGCCGTCGACGACCTCGTCGCATTCGTCCTTCGCGGCGGAAAACGAGTGCGCCCCGCGTTCGCGTGGACCGCATGGCTCGGTGCGGGCGGAGATCGCCGCGGCCCGGATGCACCTGCAGTCCTGCGCGCGTGCGCGTCGTTGGAGCTGATCCAGGCGTGCGCGCTGATCCACGACGACATCATCGACGCGTCCGTCACCCGTCGGGGCTTCCCCACCGTCCACGTCGGATTCGCGGAACGGCATCGCGCACAGGCCTGGTCGGGTTCGGCATCGCGTTTCGGTGAATCCGCCGCGATTCTCCTCGGCGACCTCGCTCTGTGCTGGGCGGACGACATGATGCGCGACGCAGGCCTCGACGCACCCGTGTCGGCAGGCATCTCGCCGGTGTGGTCGGCGATGCGCACCGAGGTGCTCGGCGGACAACTCCTCGACATCGAAGGCGAAGCGGGACGCGACGAATCGGTCGAGGCCGCGATGCGCGTCAATCGCTACAAGACGGCCGCATACACCGTCGAAAGACCGCTGCAGCTCGGAGCCGTCATGGCAGGCGCGCCGGACGGTCTGGTGGAGAGCTACCGATCGTTCGGCACGGACATCGGTGTCGCCTTCCAGCTTCGCGACGACCTCCTCGGTGTGTTCGGCGACCCGGCGGTCACGGGCAAGCCGTCGGGCGACGACATCCGCGAAGGCAAGCGCACCGTTCTGATGGCCGTCGGAATGCAGCGGGCGGACCAGAGTCGACCAGACCTCGCGCAACTGCTTCGCACGACGCTGGGTTCCGAGGACCTCGACGAGGAACAGGTTCACACGATCCGTACCGCGCTGACCGACCTGGGCGCCGTGGACGACGTCGAACGACGCATCACCGAACTCACCGAACGAGCACTGGCGACACTCGCGTCGAGCGACGTCGAGTCGACCGCCGCGTCCCGTCTGCGGGACATGGCTGTCGCCGCCACACAGCGGACATACTGATCGGAGCCGGGCCCTCATGCCGAGAACACGATCGATACCAGGCCCGACCGATTCGGTCGTCGTCGTCGGGTCCGGGTTGGCCGGTCTGTCGGCTGCCCTGCATCTGACCGGAGCCGGCCGGACCGTCACGGTTCTGGAGCGCGAGAAGACCGTCGGCGGTCGCGTCGGCACGTACCCCGTGTTCGGCGACGACGGGCAGCCGTTGTACGACATAGACAACGGCGCGAGCGTGTTGACGATGCCCGAACTGATCGAGTCGGCGCTCGCTGCCGTCGGCGAGACACTGCACAGCACGACGCCGCCGCTGCGCCTGGAGGCGTTGTCGCCGAGCTACCACACGCGGTATGCGGACGGCAGCCACATCGACGTCTTCTCGGATCCCGAACGCATGGCGACCGAGGTCGAAAGAGTATGTGGTGCACGAGAAGCCGAGGGATATCGTGGCCTTCGACGATGGCTCGCTTCGATTTTCGACGCCGAGTTCGATCGCTACATCGACTCGAATTTCGATTCACCGCTCGACCTCGTGTCGACCCGTCCCGCTCTGCGCGACACCGCGACGTTGGCAGCACTGGGTGGATTCGGCCGACTCGGCCCTCGCGTCGGGTCGTTCCTGAAGGACGAGCGTCTACGTCGCGTCTTCACGTTCCAGGCGCTGTACGCGGGCATGGCCCCGTCGAAGGCCCTGGCCGTCTACGGCGCGATCGCGCACATGGATACGTCGATGGGCGTGTACTTCCCCGAAGGGGGCATGTCGACCATCGCGGAGTCGATGTCGGACGCGTTCGTGCGCAACGGCGGCACGCTGGTCACCGAAGCGGACGTGTCCGGCTTGCAGATCGCACACGGACGCGTCACCGCGGTCGACACGGAGGACGGCCGCCGATTCGCGTGCGACGCCGTCGTGCTGACGCCCGATCTTCCCGTCGTCGATCGACTGTTGGACAGGGCCGGGGTCACCTCGCGTGGTCGACGTCGCGGCTATTCGTTCGTCTCTCCGTCGGCCGTCGTGTTCCACGGCACCGTCCCTACCCGAGTCACCGATACATGGCCCGCACGAGCCCACCACACCATCGACTTCGGAGACGAGTGGGCGCGCACGTTCGCCAGGATCACCGCCCGGCGCGGCCGTGGGCAGCTCATGGCCGACCCGTCGCTGCTCGTCACCCGACCCGCCGTCACCGATCCGTCACTTCTCGTCGAACGCCACGGCGAGACGTCCGAGCCGATCTCCATCCTCGCGCCGTGTCCCAACCTCGACAGTGCCCCGTTGGACTGGGAGCGCCTCGGCGTGCCGTACATGCGCGAGATCCAGGGGGTCCTCGAGAGCCGCGGCTACGACGCGTTGGCGTCGGAGATGACCGTCGACCACCTCGACACACCGAAGACGTGGCAGGCCAAGGGCATGCTGCACGGCAGCCCGTTCTCCTCCTCTCACGTGTTCAGGCAGACCGGACCGTTCCGGCGTGAGAACCTGGTACGAGGCGTCGACAACGTTGTTCTCGCCGGGTCGGGAACCACACCGGGTGTCGGCGTGCCCACGGTCCTCGTTTCGGGCAGACTGGCCGCCGAACGAGTCACCGGGTCACAGAGCAATGCACGTGCCACGACGTCGCGGTTCTTCGGACGAGAACGCGACGCACTAAACTGATTCGCGGTCCGGACGGAAGAACGCACTTCCTTCGGACTTTCCACTGCCACCCGAGAGGAGAATGACCCGGCAATGTCGTCGATTTCGTCGAATGCCGCCACCTCGGGTGCCTCGGATTCGAAGGATTCCACACCGCCGAGAGCCGCATCGTCCTCCCGTGTTCGACGCCTGTCGGCATTCCTGCGCAGTCCCGAGGGCCATGCCGCTCTTCTCGGTCTCGTCGGTGGAGTCATGATCACGTTCGGTGGCTTCGGCGCCGGCAGTGTTCGCCGACGCGACCCGCTACTCGAGGCGATGCATCTGTCGTGGCTTCGCTTCGGGCACGGTCTCGTCCTGTCCAGCATCATCGTCTGGGTCGGCGTGCTGCTGATGATCGTCGCCTGGGTGCGCCTGGGCCGAGCAACCCTGGCCGGGCGCACGACCCTCGGTGAACTTCGGTGGGTCGTACCGGCATGGACCGCCCCGATGTTGCTGGCCGTCCCCATGTTCAGTCGCGACGCGTTCTCGTACCTCGCGCAGGGTGCGCTGCTCCGAGACGGCTTCGACCCGTACGCCGTCGGCCCTGTGGCCAACCCGGGAGTCCTGCTCGACAACGTCAGCAACGTATGGACCACCACGACCGCGCCCTACGGTCCGCTGCACCTGCTGATCGGGCAAGCGATCACTGCTGTGACCGGTGACAACGTCATCGCAGGCACCATGTTCTTCCGTATCGCGATGCTGCCGGGTCTCGCGCTGATGATGTGGGCTGTTCCGCGTCTCGCCGAGCACCTCGGTGGCACCCCGACGATCGCGCTGTGGCTGGCCGTTCTCAATCCACTCGTGCTCATCCATCTGATCGGCGGCGTGCACAACGAACTGCTGATGGTCGGTCTCATGGCGGCAGGCATAGTGCTGGTGCTCGAACGTCGCCACGTCGCAGGCATCGCGCTCGTCGCGATCGGTGTCGCGATCAAGGCGACGGCGGGTCTGGCACTGCCGTTCATGGTCTGGATCTGGATGATCCACGAGAAGCAGAAGGCGATCGACGAGAACCGTAAGCCCCTGTCACCCATCGCTGCCTTCGCGAAAGCCGCAGGTATAGGTTTCGGAGTCTTCGCCGCGGTGTTCGCGGTGATGTCCGCCGTCGCGGGCGTCGGGATCGGGTGGCTCACAGCATTGTCGGGCTCGGCCAAGATCATCAACTGGCTCTCGCTCCCGACGATCCTCGCGCACCTGGTCACCGTCAGCACCTCGTGGTTCCTGGACGTCCGTCTGGCCCCGGTCCTCGAGGTCACCCGCATGCTGTGCGGAATCGTGTTGGTCGTCGTCGTACTTGCGACGTGGTGGAAGTTCCGCCGTACCGAGGCCGACGCCGTGAAGGGCATCGTCATCGCGATGGTCGCGGTCGTCGTGCTCTCCCCCGCGGCGTTGCCGTGGTACTACTCGTGGCCGCTCGCGATCGCCGCCGGATTCGCGCTGTCCACCCGGACGTTGATGATCCTCGTCGGGCTGTCGACGTGGCTGATGTTGGTGTTCCGGCCCGACGGCTCGATCGGCCTGTACACATGGGCGCACGTGGCACTCGCGACGTTCGCCGCCGTCGTCGCGGCGCTGTCGCTGACCCGAGTCGACCCGTTGCGACTGCGCGCGACCCCGTCCACAGCCGTCGAGACCACTCCCGCCGGCCATGGGTGAGCTCGACGGCATCGACCCCACACTGCACGACGCGTATGCGATCTGCCGGGAACTGAACGCCGAGCACGGAAAGACCTATTTTCTCGCTACCCGGTTGTTGCCCGCGGACAAGCGGGCCGCGGTCCACGCGCTCTACGGATTCGCCCGCATGGTCGATGACATCGTCGACGTGGATGTCGACTCTGCCGACGTCGAGCTGCCGGAGCTACCCGAGGACGCCGACTTCACCGTCAACGACAGCGATTCACCTGTCGATCGTGAGGCAGGGCAGAAGGTCGACGTACTCGAGCATCACGTGCGTGCAGCCCTGAACGGCCGCAGCCTCGGCCCACGAAAGTCCGATCGTGTGCTGGCCGCGTTGGTGGACACCACCGTGCGCTACTCGATCCCGCACGAGTACTTCTACGCGTTCTTCCACTCCATGCGCATGGACATTCCAGGCACGCCGATGTTCCGGTCGCGGTATCGCACGATGGAGCAGCTGTCGGAATACATGTACGGCTCTGCGGCCGTCATCGGGCTCGAGATGCTGCCGATTCTGGGGACGTCGGTGGACCGTCGCGTAGCGGAAGCTCCTGCCGCGGCGCTCGGTGAGGCGTTCCAATTGACCAACTTCATCCGCGACATGGGAGAAGATCTCGACCGAGATCGGATCTATCTCCCGACCGACGAGCTCGCGGCATTCGGCGTCGACGAAGCCATGCTGCGCGACTGCCGCGCGACCGGCCGCAGAGAGCCGAGACTCGAACGCGCTCTTGCTCATCTCATCGCGCACACCCGTGCGGTGTACCGGACCGCCGCACCCGGTATCGAGATGTTGGATCCGGCCGTGAGGCCGGGAATGCGTACTGCTCTGACGTTGTACGGGGACATACTTCGCGAGGTCGAGCAGGGCGGCTACCGCGTACTGCAGCAGCGCGCCCGTGTCCCCCGGCTGCGGCGACTGTCCGTCGCCGCGCCCGGTCTCGCCTCCGTCGGTTGGACGAGCGCTCGCAGCAGGATCAGAAGGCCATCGCCTGAGCGCGCCTGATCACCTCTCGCATGAGGTCACCGTGCATGGCGTCGATGGGTCGTCCCGGCAGACTGTCGTCTGCCTCGAACAACCAGCGGAGAATTTCCTCGTCACGATAACCACCGTCGTGCAGGACGGCGAGCAGACCGGGCAGACCCTTGACGACGCCTCGGCCGTCGGACGCGAGGAACACCTCGGGAACGCCGGGAACACGGCGTCGCTTGACTGCGAGAAGATGACGATCACGGAGCATCTGCTCGACGCGTGAGATGGGAACTCCGAGGACTTTGCTGACGTCCGTCAGCTGCAGCAGGGACTCGGATGGGTCGAGAACGTCGTCGGCGTAGGGGATTGTGCTCACTCCGGTAACGTTAACCGGTTCGTACCGGGAAGCGAAAAGCCAGGGCACGGTCGCCGGTCTGTCGAGACTGAGGTGATACCTGCGCTGGTTACCATCGCCGGTGTAGCGACTTTCTATGGAGGTGTTCGCGGAGTGATGTCCGTAGGGTCCGCGTCGGCGGGTTCGTTGCTCGATCGGCGCTATCGGATCGACGCGCCGATCGCTCGCGGCGGCATGTCGACGGTCTACCGCGGCCTGGACACGCGGCTGGACCGGCCTGTCGCCGTGAAGATCATGGACCCCAAGTTCGCCGACGACCCCAGCTTCGTGGCGCGGTTCGAGTTCGAGGCCAGGGCCGTCGCCCGACTGAACAACCCCGGTCTCGTCGCCGTCTACGACCACGGTCGCGACGGCGAGTACGCATTTCTCGTCATGGAACTGGTGGAGGGCGGCACGCTGCGCGAGCTTCTCCGCGAGCGGGGTCCGATGCCCCCTCACGCGGCCGCGGCCGTGCTTCGGCCCGTTCTCGACGCCTTGGCCACCGCCCACCGAGCCGGCCTGGTACATCGCGACATCAAGCCGGAGAACATTCTCATCTCCGACGCCGGTGACGTGAAGATCGCCGATTTCGGTCTCGTCCGAGCGGTCGCGGCGTCCAATGCGACGTCGAGCAGTGTGATTCTCGGCACCGCCGCCTACCTGTCCCCCGAGCAGGTGACCGTGGGCTCGGCGAACGCGGGCAGCGACGTCTACGGCGTCGGAGTCGTGCTCTACGAACTGCTGACCGGACGAACGCCGTTCACCGGGGACACCTCGCTGTCGATCGCGTATCAACGCATCGACAACGACGTCCCACGTCCCAGCGACGCGATCGCAGGCGTCCCCCAGGAATTCGACGACCTGGTTCGACGCGCCACCGTCCGTGACCCGGCCGGCCGCTTCCAGAACGCCGACGAGATGGCCCGCGCGTTGCGTTCGGT
Source organism: Rhodococcoides kyotonense (assembly GCF_900188125.1). GTDB lineage: Bacteria > Actinomycetota > Actinomycetes > Mycobacteriales > Mycobacteriaceae > Rhodococcoides > Rhodococcoides kyotonense. The sequence goes on from NZ_FZOW01000011.1 coordinate 174,814, forward strand.
GTGCGCGCTTCTGGAGCTTCCGCCCTACCGCGTTCCGGCACCGCGAAAGTCCGCCGAGCACCGCAGCGCAGCAGCACTCGGTGCACCGACGACGTTCGCAGGCCACCGCGACGATGCAACCCGGTCACCGGCGACCGAGGTCGTCGCTGTCCCGCCGACGGAAGTCCACGCCGCTCAGCCCGACGCCGGTGTCCAGCACACGCGTGTGCAGACAGCACCGACGTCCCGCGGCGATTGGGACGGCAACGACGCTCCCCCGCCGCCGCCCGGACGACGGCAATATCAGTTCCCGGATTTCGACGCCGACCGGCAGCGGTCGCGTCGGGCGATCATCGTCTGGTTGACCGTCGTGGCGTTGCTCGCGGTGCTCGTCGGCGTGGGCGGGTGGTGGATGGGCTCGGGCCGCTACACATCTGTTCCCCTCGTCGAGGGATTGGACGCAGCGTCCGCGACGTCGGAACTCGAGTCCGCGGGCTTGACCGTCGACACTCGCGGAACGTACTCCGACACCGTGCCGGTCGACGCCTTGATCGGGACCGATCCGACGACAGGGTCGCGAATCCCCAAGGGCGACACCGTGTCTCTGCTCGTGTCCCTCGGTGCGCCCACCGTTCCCGACATCGATCCGAACGTCGCGATCGGCGACATGCAGCAACTGCTCCGCGACCGCACGTTCCAACCGGCCGACGGCGGCGAGGCGTTCAGCACGACAGCACCGGTGGGTGGCGTCGCCGCGCTGGATCCGCCGCCCGGCACCGTGCTCTCGGTCGGCGACACCGTCAAGATCCTGCGGTCGAAGGGCGCACCGCCGGTCGATGTCCCCGACGTCGAGAACATGACCGAGTCCGATGCCGTCGCGGCGTTGGCGACGGTGGGAATCACGGTATCCGGCACCGACGTCGACTTCGACAAACGAGTCGACGGCGGCAACGTCATCGAGACGAACCCCAAGATCGGCTCGTCGGTGACAGCGGGGAGTTCGGTGCGGCTGACGGTGTCCAACGCGATCACCGTGCCGTCGCTTCTGGGCAGGTCGGTCGGGTCCGCCCGTCAGACCGTGCAGGGGCTGGAGTTGGACTTCAAGGTCCGCCAGGTCGTCGACACCGACGGATCCCTCGTCATCTCACAGAACCCGAGCCCGGGAACCAGAGTGGCCCCGGGCTCGTCGGTGTCCGTGGTGTCGCTCCCCTGAGTTCCCGGCCCTGCGGCTGTCAGCCTCGCAGCATCTCGGCGACGAGGAACGCCAGTTCGAGCGACTGCTGGGTGTTCAGACGTGGATCGCAGGCCGTCTCGTAACGACCCGACAGGTCGAGATCCGAGATGTCCTGCGCACCACCGAGGCACTCGGTGACGTTGTCGCCGGTCAGTTCCACATGGATGCCACCCGGGTGGGTGCCGAGTCCGCGATGGACCTCGAAGAAGCCCTGCACCTCGTCGACGATGCGGTCGAAGTGACGCGTCTTGTAACCGGTGGACGCCTCGTGGGTGTTGCCGTGCATCGGGTCGCACTGCCAGATGACCTGGTGCCCGGATGCCTGGACCTTCTCGACGATCGCGGGAAGCAGATCGCGGACCTTGCCGTTGCCCATACGCGAGATCAACGTCAGGCGACCGGGCTTGTTGGTCGGGTCGAGGCGTTCGACGTACTCGAGCGCCATCTCGGGCGTCGTCGTCGGGCCGATCTTCAATCCGATGGGGTTGGAGATCAGTTCGGCGAACGCGATGTGGGCGCCATCGAGCTGCCTGGTCCGGTCACCGATCCACAGGAAGTGTGCGGACAGGTCGTACAGCTTGGGGTTGTCGGCATCGGCGTTGTCGAGCCGCAGCATCGCCCGCTCGTAGTCCAGTACCAGCGCTTCGTGGCTGGCGAAGATCTGCGCGGTCTCGAGGTTCGGGTCCGTGACACCACAGGCGTCCATGAATCGCAGTCCACGATCGATCTCACCTGCCAGCGCCTCGTAGCGCGCACCGGCGGGTGAGCTCTGGACGAATTCGCGGTTCCAGTCGTGCACCTTGTGCAGATCGGCCATCCCTGCACCGGTGAGCGCCCGAACGAGGTTCATCGCAGCGCTGGCGTTCGCGTATGCCCGGACCAGGCGTGACGGGTCGTGCCGACGGACCGCCTCGTCGGCGACCAGCGAGTTGACCATGTCGCCTCGGTAGGACTTCAGACCGAGAGCGTCGGTGTCCGACGACCGTGGCTTGGCGTACTGCCCAGCGATGCGGCCGACCTTCACCACCGGCATGCTGGCGCCGTAGGTCAGCACGACCGCCATCTGCAGCAGTGTCCTGATGTTGCCCTTGATGTGCGGTTCGGTGTTGTCGACGAACGTCTCCGCGCAGTCGCCTCCCTGCAGCAGGAACGCCTCCCCGCGGGCCACCGCGGCGAGTTGATCCGACAGCGATTCCACTTCGCTCGCAACCGTGATCGGAGGCACGCTTTCGAGCACTTTGCGCATGTCGGCGGCTTGCGTTGCGTCCCACGAGGGCTGCTGGGCCGCTGGCTTCGCGAGCGCGTCGTCGAGCTGCGACCGAAGGGACGGCGACAGCGGCGGGAGCTCGGGCAAGCGGTCGATGGGTACGTCGACAGTCCAGTTCACGTGCCCAGGATATTCGTTCACCGTGCAGTGCCGAAACCGGCTCCCCCGCCAGGGCGACGCGGTGTCAGAGCGATGCGGCTTGAATCGCCTGATATTTCGCGAGATTGTGTCGTGCGTCGGTGAGCGCGTCGTGCGCGTCGTCCGGCACCGGGGGCAGATACGGGCTGCCGCGGTCCTCCCACAGCTGCCGCAGTTCGCGAGTGAACCGAGGCAGCGACCTCGGCAATTCGGTCATGTCACCCCACAACTGACACAGCGCGACATGGTCGTACGCGGCAACCCACGCCCACAGCTCCACGTCGGCGAAGGCGGTCGGGACGAGGAAGTCGAGCAGCTCGTCTCGGATTCGCGCTCGGCTCATCCACAACGGCGACGAGTACGGTGGCAGCTTGGGCAGCACGTTGCGCCGGACCCATTTGCCGGCTCGCTCGGGATCGAACTCCGACGACACCGCATAGAATTCACGACCGTCCTCGGACACGACCCCGATCGAGACGAGGTCGATTGTGCGACCATCTTCGATGAACTCGGTGTCGTAGAAGTAGCGCACGGAGGACACAGTAGCCCCGACCCGGCTTCGAGAAGAGATCGACTGCCATCAGAAAGAAGTTTCGTTGACGCCACCCGACCTCACCACGATGTCCGACGCCGGTGCCGCTGGACCCGACGCGAGAGCAGTCGACGCGCGGGCACCGCGTGCGCTTTCGTCGCGGCTGATCCCGATCGCCTGCGGCGCCGTTCTGCTGGCCGTTCTCGCCGGGCTCGCGTACAACCTGATCGGGTTCCCCGGACTGAGGGCGATCGGCGACTACTACCGCATCGATCTCGACGTCTACCGCCTCGGTGGCGGTGTGTTCATGTCCGGCACACCTCTCTACGGCGAGATGCCGCCCACGGCACTGGGTAACACGCTGCCGTTCACGTACCCGCCCATCTCGGCAGTCATCTTCGGACCGCTGTCTCTGATGTCGCTGCACTGGGCGGGCATCGTCGTCACGTGCCTGTCGTTGGCGTTGCTGTTCGGCACGATCGTGCTGACGCTCGTCTCGCTCGGCTACTCCCCGCGAACGCTGCTGTTGTGGGCGGCCGGGGCTGTGTTCGCGGCAGCGATGATCCTCGAACCGGTGTTCTCGACGTTCGACTACGGCCAGATCAACATCGTGCTGATGGCCTTCGTCGCGGCGGATTGCCTTCCTCGGAAGACTCCGTGGCCGCGTGGTCTGCTGATCGGATTCGTCGCCGCAGTGAAACTGACGCCCGCCGTGTTCGTCCTGTTCTTCCTGTTCCGCAAGGATTTTCGTGCCGCGGTCGTGTCCGGCATCAGCTTCCTCGCATTCACCGCGCTGGGTTTCGCCGCAACGTTCTCCGACTCGCTGCAGTACTGGACCAAGGTCCTCGTCGACTCGGACCGCATCGGACGGCCCGCCTACCCCGCCAACCAGAGCATCACCGGCATGCTCGCTCGACTCGGCTTGGACGAGACGATCCGGTCCGTCGGGTGGATCGCATTGTCGCTCGTCCTGCTGGGCGTCACCTTCTACGCGATGCGACGCGCCTTCGCGGCACACCAGACAGCACTCGCGCTCGGAGTCAACGCCATGTTCGGACTGCTGGTGTCACCGGTGTCGTGGTCGCACCACTGGGTGTGGACGGTGCCGCTGCTCGTCGCGCTCGGCACACTTGCCTATCGAACACGGAACGTCGTCGCACTCGGATTCGTCGGAATCGGCGCAGTGGTGCTGCATTTCGCCCCGCACTGGCAGCTCGCTGTCGGGCGCTGGTCCGGCCTCGGGTGGCCACTGTGGGATCAGGTCGTCGCCTCGTCGTACGTGTGGTGGGGCACCGCTGCGATCGTCGTGGCCGCGTGGGCGACGAGACCTTCGACGCGCCTCGACAGAACGACCGAGAAGGCAACGGACCTGGAACCGGCCTGAGAACGAAAAGGCGCCGCCATGGAGGCGGCGCCTTCTTCGGACGGCTCGGATTCTCAGGTTCTCAGCTGGCTTTGGTCTCCGGGACTCGCTCGGGCTCGGTGCCGACGACAGCGGGAGTTGCCGACTTCTTCATCGACGCCGCGTAGACGTCCACGTACTCCTGACCCGACAGCAGCATGAGCTCGTACATGACCTCGTCGGTCACGGCACGTTCGACGAAGCGGTTGCCCGCCATGCCCTCGAAGCGGGAGAAGTCGATCGGCTTGCCGATCTTGATGGTGATCTTCGCCGGACGCCACATCCTGGAACCGATGGGATTCATCTTGTCGGTACCGATCATCGCGACAGGCACGACCTGAACGCCGGTCTGCAGTGCGAGACGTGCCATGCCCGTCTTGCCTTTGTAGAGACGCCCGTCGGGTGAACGGGTGCCTTCCGGGTAGATCCCGAGAAGCTTGCCTTTGCCGATGACGCGCGCGCCTGCATTGAGAGCGTCCTGAGCAGCATCCGCGCCGGTGCGATCGATCGGAACTTGTCCCACCGCAGAGAAGAACCACTTCTGGAACGCACCCTTGAGGCCCGGTCCGGTGAAGTACTCGCTCTTGGCGAGGAACGTGATCCGACGCGGCACCTTCAGCGGCAGGTAGAACGAGTCCAGCACCGCCTGATGATTGCTCGCGAGAATCATCGGCCCGCGCGCGGGGACGTTCTCGAGGCCCTCGATCGTCGGTCTACCCAACGCAACCAGGAGTGGACCGATGAGCACGTACTTGAACAGCCAGTACCACATGGCGTCCTTCCTGATTCGATCACTTGTTCCGGACGAAATCGTGCCTTCGGCCCGGAGGCCCCCACATACGGATCCGCTGGTGACTCTACCGGCCGTTTATGACACCAGCCACATCGACGCGAAGGAGAGGACAGAGGTCACACGTTGTTCATCGGCCGGTCGCAACGAACTCGGAGCGAGCCAGGTCTGCCGCACCGATCATGCCCGCGGCTTCGCCGAGTTGGGTGCTTCTGATCTTCGCGACCGGGCGGTGACCGGCCCCGGTGACGAGTCGGCCGTAGTGCTCACGCGCCTGATCGAGGAACTGGTTCGACGACGTCGCCACACCGCCCGCGATGACGATCAGGTCGGGGTCGTAGACATCGCTGACCAACGCCAGACCGACACCGAGCCACCGTGCGAAATCCTCCATGGTGCGACGCGCGATCACGTCACCTTCCTGAGCCGCCGAGGCGATACGACGACCGGTCAGGGAGCCCGGATCGAGGAACACGTCACGCGCCAGGATGTTCGACGACCCACGATCGTCGGCTGCGAGCAGCTCGACCGCAGTGTCCACCAATGCCGTTCCACTGCAATACCGTTCCCAACATCCGCGCTTTCCGCACGGGCAGGCTCGGCCGTCGGGAACGACCTGGATGTGCCCGAGCTCGGGTGCGACACCGAAACTTCCGCGGTAGATGCGGCCGTCGATCAGCAGTGCCGCACCGATCCCGGTGCCGATCGCCACCATGACGACGTTGCGGCCGTCGGCGGCCGCGCCGAAGCGGTATTCGGCCCATGCGGCGGAGTTCGCATCGTGCTCCAGCACGACCGGCAGCCCGATGCGGTCGCTCATCTGCTTCGCGACGGGTGTGTTGATCCACGGCAGATGCGGCGCGAAGCGTACGGACGTTCTGTCGGAGTCCACGAATCCCGCGACGGCAAGGCCGACAGCCGAAACCGGATGCCGCGCAGCCAGTTCCTGGACGGCTCGATCGAGACCGTGCTCGAGAGCCTTGGCGGAGTGAGGCGTCGGCGACTGAGTGGAGTCGATGACCTGCCCGGACGCGTCGACCACAGATGCACGAAGACTCGTGCCGCCGACGTCGATACCGATGGTGAAGGCATCGCGGTGCCGCTTCATTGTTGTTCGACCTTTCTCTGCCGGCCCCCCCCAGCGGCTGTACGACTGACCGTCCGATCGAAATCGGCTGTTCAGATATCTCGATCCTCGCCCCGGTCGCCCGACCCCGAGTTCTTCACATTCACCGTAATGGGTGTGAATCCTGCGCGTCGAACTCCTGGCACTTCCGTGTCGTGCGCAATAGGCGACTCGCTGGTGTGATCCGATTCACGAAAACCTGCGTCGCTGCCCGGATTCGGCGTCGTCGGGTCGTCGCCCCGGCGATGCGCACCGGTGGCGGAATGCTCGGAGACGATCTGCCGGATCATCGCGACGACGGTCGCACCCTCGGTCGCGACCAGCGTCAACAGATCGTGTTGCTCGCCTCTGATCAACGCAGCGAGCGCGCACACCGGGCACCAACTGCAGCCCTGTCGTGGCGCGTCGGCCTGATCCTCCACCGCGCGCGCGAGTATCGGCTCCAGACGCGTCAGAACCGTCTCCGCCAGAGCCCAGAGCTCGGCCGCGACATCGGAATGTTCGGTGGCCACTTACCGTCTCCCCCTCACATCGGCCAGACGTTCGGGTCGGGCGTGAACCGAATGACCAAATTGTCGTCGTCGAAGTCCGCCCCCACGACGACGCACCGCCGCAACACCGATGCGAGACGGACGCGCGTTCGCACACCGTCGGCGCCGATGATCACGTCGTCCTCCACTCGTCCGAGCGTCAGCGTCGACGCGTCGACGACCGGTAGATGCATCGTCATCGTGTACACCGACTCCAACCCCGACCCCGACTCCTGCGCAACTCTCGGTCCACTCCGGCGCTCGCGTGCGTCGGCAGCCTTCGCCTGCGAGCCGGTGGCCGTCGGGCGGAGGTCTTCCGATACGAGTGCGTCGAGAGAGGCCAACCCTACCGGTTCATGAGCCGACCGTTCGACGACGACGAGTCCCGCGTCGCCGGCGACGGTCTCTATGTCGTCGAGCACCGACTGCTGGGCTGCCCGCCAGCCTTCGAACCAGAAGACGGCGGGATGTGCACCGACGAGACCGACGGACGACGAATTCAGTTTGGGCAGAACCTTGTTCACGACGACGGTGTCGACGTCGAGGCCCATCAATGTGGCCGCGGACAGTGTGCGACGCGCCTCGGCGACACCGACTCGCTCGGGGGTGACGACGACGGTCGTGGAGGTTCGGTCGGCGTCGAACAGCAGCTCGCGCACCGCTTCGGCGTTCGCGACGACTCGCTCGAGGAATGCAACGAGGACGGTCAGCCGCGGATCGGTTCCCGTGCCTGCGACGATGCGATCGTGTCGTGGCCACAGTCGTTCGACGTATCCCGACACCAGCGCCGGAAGCTGCAGTGTGCGCACCGCGTCCGCGGTCGAGGGAAGGTCGACGAAGACTGTGTCCCAAGCATTTTCGTCGACGAGCTCGACGATGCGATGCAGACCGAGCATCTCCTGCACACCCGGAGCGCCGACGACCTCCTCCGGTTCGATACCGCCGAAACGGACGCCGTGTTCGTGGCCCGTTCCGGCGACGGCCAGAAGTGCCGCGAGCGAACGATAACTCGATTCGACGAGCGCGAGAGTATCCAGTTCGAGTGCATCGAAGCGGTCCGCGACCGTGACGACCTCGCCGCGGACGGCGTCGACGTCGGCCGCGTCGACGACGTCCATCACCGAGTGAGCCTGATCGAACGAGACGATCAGCGCGCGCCGACCGGAACGGACCGCATCGAGCGCAGCCTTCGCGGCGATCGTCGTCTTGCCCGCGCCACCCTTGCCGACGAACAGTCGGACCGTGGTACGCGCGTCGGCGCGGACGCTCGTCAGCCTTCGACCCGCTTCTTCAACTCTTTGAGCGCGGTGTCCGTGATGACCTTCTCGGCCTTGCGTTTGAACAGCCCGATCATCGGGATGTTCAGATCGACGGTCAGTTCGTACGTGACGTCGGTGCCCCCGGCGCCGTTGTCCTTCAACGTGTAGGAGCCCGACTGCGACTTCTGCATCTCACCCTGCACGAGCTCCCACGCGACAGCCATGCCGTCGGGCGACCACACGTACTGCAGTTCGTAGGTGTCCTTGACCATTCCGGCGTCGAGCACGAACCTGACCCGGTCGGCACGACCACCGGCACCGACTTCGAGTACCTCGACGGACTTCGCCGCCGACACCCACGTCGGGTACGCATCGAAATCAGCAATCACGTCCATGACCTGCGCGGACGGAGCGTCGACAGTGATCGACCTCTGAGTTTTCTCGGCCATGCTGTTGGTCCGCTTCCTCTCTGCTCTGCTCTTCTCGCGTGTTGTCGCTGCCCGCGTGTCGTACCCATCACACACGATTCTGCGTGGAAGGCACAACGTGTGGAGACTAGCCTCGCGCGTGCTCGGGGCGTTCCCCTGCTGCCCTGCCTGCTTCCAGTTCACGCTTCAGTTCGAACGTCACCGCTTTCCCCGCCACACGGCGTCGATGGTTCTCGTCGACCAAGTCGACGCGTTCACGTCCGGCGTTCGGCTCGGCGTGCAGGAAGTAATGCACGACGACCCCGTCGACGACGGGCATCTTCTCGAGCCAGAACTCCATCGTTCCCGTCAGCGCACCCGCGACCGTCCACCGGATGCCCTGTTCGCCACGGTCTTCGGTCACCGTCAGTCGGAGATCCGGCCACCACTGCCGCCACCGCACCTGAGGCGACAATGCTTCGGAGACGCGCGCTCCCGGCGCCGCGACAAACGTCTGATCCGCCACTTGGATACTGCTCATCGAATGAGCTTCACACATCGTGTCGCCGCGCCGCACGTGAGGCGCGCGAATGCACACGAACTTCGGGGCTACAGTGAGACAAATCCGAGCTACCAGTCAGTACAGCTACCGATTCGCCCGATGGAGGCCCCCCGTGCGTGAATTCACAGTGCCCGCCCACTTCGTCGTCGAGGACGGGGCGTCGACGGTCGCCACCGTGTTCGACCGCCGGGCGAGTGCGCCGTCGTCCGTTGCGTTTCGTCGCCTCGTCGACGGAACGTGGACCGACGTCACCGCGGAGGAATTCGCCGCTCAGGTCACCGATGTCGCGAAAGGCCTGATCGCTGCGGGTGTCGGCCAGGGCGATCGCGTCGCACTGATGTCGTCGACGCGGTACGAGTGGACGGTCGTCGACTACGCCATCTGGTCTGCAGGCGGTGTCACCGTCCCGATCTACGAGACGTCCTCCGCCGGCCAGGTCGAATGGATTCTGTCCGACGCCGAACCGGTTCTCGTCATCCTGGAGACGGCCAAGCACGCCGAGGAGACGGCCGACGTCGTCGCCGCGGCAGCGTCGGTCACTCGGACGTTCCGGATCGACGGCGACACCGCGGACTCGAGCGCGATCACCGAGTTGACTCGGCTCGGCACCCAGATCAACGAAGACGTCGTGAACACCCGAGTCGCGACGCTGAAGTCGTCCGATCCCGCCACACTGATCTACACGTCGGGAACCACGGGCCGTCCCAAGGGTGTTCAGCTGACGCACGCCAATCTCGTCTCCGAATCCCGCGGCATCCGTGAGACGAGCCTGAAGTCACTGTTGAACTCGGACAGCCGCACGCTGATGTTCCTTCCGATGGCGCACGTTCTCGCCCGCGCCGTCACCATCGCCGCGTTCGATGCAGGTACCACGATCGGGCACACCAGCGACATCCCCAACCTCGTCGCGACATTCGGGGAGTTCCAGCCCGACTTCATTCTGTCGGTTCCGCGTGTGTTCGAGAAGGTGTTCAACACCGCGAAGCAGAAGGCGCACGCCGACGGCAAGGGCAAGATCTTCGACGCCGCAGCCGAGACCGCGGTTGCGTGGAGCGAAGCGCACGACACCGGCGCCGGGATCGTCCTTCGGCTCAAGCACGCTGTCTTCGACAAGCTCGTGTACTCGAAACTTCGTGCGGCACTGGGCGGTCGATGCCGTCTCGCAATCTCCGGCGGCGCTCCCCTCGGCGCCAGGCTCGGTCACTTCTACCGCGGAATCGGCGTGCCGATCTACGAGGGCTACGGACTCACCGAGACCAGTGCGGCGTTCGCCGTCAACACGATCGGACATCAGCACGTCGGCACCGTCGGACAACCGTTGCCCGGCAACGACGTTCGCATCGCGTCGGACGGCGAGATCCAGCTGCGTGGGCCCGTCGTGTTCTCCGGCTACTGGCGAAACGAGGCGGCGTCGGAGGAAGCGTTCGACGACGGTTGGTTCCGCACAGGCGATCTCGGGTCTCTCGACGACGACGGATTCATCACGATCACCGGCCGGAAGAAGGAACTGATCGTCACTGCAGGCGGCAAGAACGTCTCGCCCGCGGGGCTGGAGGATCGACTGCGCGCGCATCCGTTGATCAGCCAAGCCATCGTCGTCGGCGATCAGAAGCCGTTCATCGCGGCGCTCGTCACCCTCGACGACGACGCACTGTCGGGCTGGAAGTCCGCACACGGCAAGCCATCCGGTGCGAGCGCGGCGGATTTGGCCGACGACGCCGACCTGCGCTCGGAAATCGATGCCGCCGTGGCGGACGCGAACACGTCGGTGTCGCACGCCGAGGCGATCAAGAAGTATCGAATTCTGCCGTCGGACTTCACCGAGGAGTCCGGTGAGATGACACCCACGATGAAGCTGAAGCGCAACGTCATCACGAAGTCCTACGCCGACGACATCGAGGCTCTGTACGTGCGGTGACACGGGGTGCGTCAGCGCATCAACGACTGCAACCGCTGCGCGAGACTGTCCCAGCGCCACTCCTTCTCGACCCAGGCCCGACCTGCGTTCCCCATGGACGCAGCGAGGGTGGGGTCGGACAGGAGGCGCACCAACTTCTCGGTGATCTGTGTCGTCGAGCGGCCGTCGACCACATAGCCGGTCTTGTTCTCCAGCACGGTTTCCGGTGCGCCGCCGGACATGCCTGCGACGACGGGAACACCTGTCGCCGACGCTTCGAGATAGACGATGCCCAACCCCTCGACGTCGAGCCCTGCTCCGCGTGTGCGGCTCGGCATCGCGAAGACGTCCGCGATGGTGTGGTGAGCGGCCAGTTCCGCGGAAGGCACTGTGCCCGTGAAGATCACGTGATCCTCGACGCCCGCCTTCTTCGCCAGATCACGCAATGCGCCCTCGTACGGTCCGCCGCCGACGACGACGAGTACCGCACCGTCGACCCGCTCGCGCACAGCACCGATGGACCGGATCAAGTAGTCCTGTCCCTTACGCGGCACCAGGCGTGACAGACACAGCACGGTCGGCCGCTCCCCCAATCCGTAGCGCGCTCGAAGCTCCTCTCGCGCTCCGGCGTCCGGCTTGAACCGTTCGGTATCGACGCCGGGCGGAAGATGCTCGAGGGCGGCGCGCGCACCGAACGCAGAGGCGAACCTGCCTCGCGTGTACTTGCTGACGTAGGTCACGGTGTCGACCGAATTGCCGATCGAGCGCAGCGTTCCTCGCCCACCGGGCACCATCGACCATCCCACCTCGTGACCGTGCGTGCTGGCGACGACGGTCTCGGCGCCCGCGCGTCGGACGACGGGTGCCATGACGGCGAGCGGTGCTGCGGCACCGAACCAGACGCTGTCGCACTCGTGCGACTTCACCAGGGCCGCCGCTCGACGCGCGACGAGTGGTGTCGGCAGCATCAGCGTCGTCGGATGCCGAACTACCTCGAAGGGTTGGCGCGCATCGAATTTCACGTGACTGTCGCCACGCCATCGGGGTGCGTAGACCACCAGTTCTTCGGCGGGCAATCGAGTGGCGAAGCTGTGCAGATACGACTGGATCCCGCCCGGTCTGGGCGGAAAATCGTTCGTCACCAACAAGGTCCGACGCATTGCTCGAGCGTAGGTCAACGAGACTGCGTCGCCACCCACGCCCCCCACTGCCGGACGAAGTCGTCGCCGCCCGTACCCAGAACGTCGGTGAGGACACGATCGACGTCGGATTCGGTCTTGGGCCCGTTCGCCATGTGCTCGTACAACGATCGCAGTGCGTCCTCGCCGAATCGCTCGGCCACGAACACCGACACCGACCACGCCGATTCGTACGCAAGAGTCGACCGTGTGCCTCCCGCGGTGAAGTCCTCGTCGGCGGGGAGGACGGTCGGTGGTCCGCCCGCTGCGACGACCCGACTCAGCGTCGGAGCGAGACGATCGAACGGCGCTGCACTGTCGCGGTATCCCGAATAGTCGGCGAACCCTTCGAGCATCCACATCGGCGAACCGTCGACCGTCGTCGATCTGGCCGCGACGTGTGTCAGCTCGTGGCGCAACACCGACCGCGTCGTGAACTCGGTGAGCCGCTCGGACGCCGCTGGACCGAACACGATCCGTTGGCCGCTGACCGGTCTGTCCGCCGACACCGTGTCCGAGACCGACACCGCGGCAACGTCACGACCCGCGGCAGACGTGCCGACGGCCGCAGCGAACTCCTCGGACGACGCCGTCACGAAGACGACCGCGGTTCGACGCCACCCGTCACCCCAGAAACGCGTCACGGCATCGACCGCGGCAGGTAGTTCGTCGGCGAGCGCCCCGGCCAGCGCGGACTGTTCCGGATGCGCGACGACGACCGACGTTCCACCGGCCGACGAGACCGGCGTGGTCGTCACCGGCCCGAAATCCCACGGCCCGCGCCACGTGTGGCGGTCGATACCCGGAATGTCGGCGTCGGACACGATGCGCCATTCGCCGCCGCGCTCGGCCACGAGAAGCGACACCGGCCGACGCGTCGGGACCTCGTCGGCGCCGTCGATCGCGTATCTGAGCACGACGGACGGCGCCCAGACGTCGGCCGCATCGAGTGGCGAGGCCACGTCCGACGGAACCGGTGTCTCTGGGTCGTCGACCAGTTCGTATCCCCAATCGCTCAACGGCACTGCGGCGAGATTGCCTGCGCGAGCGATCTGTTCGTCGAGGAACTGTGGGGGTGCATCGGGATCGACCACGTCCTTCAACGCCTCGACGTCGTTCGACCGCACTGCCGCCGCCCAGCGATCCAGAAGTTGTTCGACGCCGTCGCGTCGCTGCTCCTCGTACGGGTTGGTCGGTGGGTCCGGGGTACCCGAAGGCGCGATGTCGGCTTCTGGTGCGCCGCAGGCCGCGAGAATCCCCATCACGACGACAACGGCCGCGACTCGAAGACGAGTCACGGCCGGCCGAGGTCGACGATCAGTAGCGCCGAGCACCGTAGTACGGGAACGACGCCATCGATTGGACCTTGACGGGGACGCCGAACGTCGACGCGTGCAGCACGTTGCCGTTGCCCGCGTACAGCCCGACGTGCGACGCGTCGGGGTAGAACAGGACGACGTCGCCCGGCTGGAGATCCTTCTGGTCCACCGGCGTTCCGCCTTGCGCCTGGGCCTGACTCGACCGAGGGAGCGTCTTGCCGATCTGCTTGTAGGCCCACACGACCAGACCCGAGCAGTCGAACCCGTCGGGTCCTGTCGCGCCCCAGACGTACGGCTTGCCGATCTGCGTCATGCCCGCCTGCAGCGCGGACGCGCCGGATCCCGGGACGAGGCTCTGCAACATCTTCCCGAGATCGAACCCCGGTGGCAGCGGCGTACCAGCAAGCGCTGCCTGCTGATCGCTCGACAACGCACTGTAGGCAGCCATGACCTCGGCCATCTGGCCCTGAAGTTCGCTCTGCTTCGCCTGCAGGTCGTCCGAGACCATCTTGGCTTGCTCGGCAGCGGTGCGCGCCTGATCGGCGGCCTGCTGAGCGGCTTGTTCGGCCGCGGCGGCGTCCGATGTGGCTTGCTTGAACTGTTCGACCTGACGGGCGGTCTCGGCCGAGATCACGTCGAGCGCCGACATCTGGTCCAACAACTGCTGCGGCGAATCGCTGACCATGACTGCGAAGAGACGGTTGGTGCGGCCGCCCTGATAGTTGACGTTCGCGACCTTGTCGATGGCCGGCTTCAGCTGCGCGAGCGCCGCTTCGGCTGCATCCAGCGCGGCTCGATGAACGTCGACGGAAGCCTCGGCGTCCTTCTGTGCTGCGTTCTTGCCGTCCAGATCGATCTGAGCGTTGTGCAAGGCCTCGGTCGTCTGCTCGGATTCACGCGACAGGTCCGCAAGGCGGGTCTGGGCGTCCGACGCGGTGTTGATCTCCGGTGCTGCCGGAGAGACCTCGGGCTGGGCATGTGCGATTGTCGTCGGGCTCGCGAGGAGGCATGCGGCCAGCGCGGCAGTCAGGACGGCGCGCTTCGATCGAGTGACGCGCTTGACGGTCGGTGTCGCCACGAGAAGGTGACTCTCCGTTCTTGCAGTGACCACCGAGTCCTGACTTCGACAATCAGGCCATCGGTGGGGATAACGATTCGAGAACGAACCATACCCATGAGTAACGATGCGTGGGGAGGTTTGACATGAGGAAATTCGGAGAATTTACATACCTGCGGTCGGCAAAGTACCTCCGAACAACTTCGCTAGGCTACGAAATGTGGTGGTCGCTGTCCATTCGACGCGAATCCGTTGTGGGACCTCACAACAGGGCCACACCCACAGCACGACGCTCAGCACATTCGTGGCTACATTTTTCCCGGAAACGACGAGAGCAGCATCGGGAGTCCGAGCCGGTGGGCTCGATCCCGATGCTGCTCGTCGATCGATCATGCGCGCGCGTCGATCACGACGTCAGTAGCGGCGCGCTCCGTCGTACGGCATCGACGCGACCGGTGCGACCTTGACCGGAACACCGGACGTGGACGCGTGGACGACGTTGCCGTTGCCGACGTAGATGCCGGAGTGCGATCCGCCGTAGAACGAGATCACGTCACCGGGCTGGAGGTCGGACTGTGACACGGGTGCGCCAGCCGCGGCCTGGTCGTAGCTCGTACGAGGCAGGCTGATACCTGCCTGCTTGTACGCCCACTGGACGAGGCCGGAGCAATCGAAGGAGTCCGGACCGGAGGCGCCGTAGACGTACGGTGCACCGATCTTGGACTCGGCAGCCTGAACTGCCTTGGCAGCAGGCGTGACCTGCGGAGCAACGCCCGCGGGCGCTCCGGGAAGACTGGGAACAGCAGGCAGACCGGGAATCTCGGTCGGCAGCGGCGGAAGGCCCGGGATCTCGGGGATCTCGAAGGTTCCGACACCGGGAATGGTGATGGGAGCCGCCATTGCGGGGGCAGCGGGAAGAACGACCGCGCCGGCTGTGATCGCGCCGGCTACGAGAACACGACGCAATGAACGGGTTGAAGTATGTGACGCCACGAGAAAGGTGTTGCTCCGTTTCTTCCAATCATCCGCCGACCGAGTTAGCTGACGGGTTCGGGCTGGGAAGATCAGCCCTACCCACCGGCTCGCGAGTAGCGATTCGGCGGGATTCACCCCAGTGGAAATCGGGTTCCCGGTTCGGGTCTCTCACGAGAGCCCGATTAGGCGGTGACTTGCGACGCCACTCCTGTGTGGATTGGCGAGACTCCGCAAGGTCTCAGGAAGGTTACGAAATGGCATACGCCCGTGTCGACCCCGACGCGCTGGGTAACGCCCAATAGTTCGATTTTGGACTACACAGCGCGCTGGTCGGTGTCTTGGTCACGACGCGATAACGACTCGCTGCGACCCGCCGAATTCTCGTCGGTCACGAGCCGCAGACGGGGCACCATTCCGGACTCCGCGAGAACCCCCATCGCACCGAGTTCTTCCTGGTCGATGTCGATTTTCGGGGCACGCGAACCCACACGAACACTCTCCCCCGAAGGCCATCCGGGAGCACCCAACAGCACCGTGACGACACAGTCCCCGCACGCGATGTCTCGAACCTTGCAATCGCTGCAGTCGACAATCATGTGATCCTCGTCTCTTTCGTTGGTCAAGGGCCCGTTTCGGCCGTCGAGAGGCAACCTAGCGACGCCCTCCGACAGACTCCGGACTGCGGAATGTCGAACGGGATATGTCGGTGCCTCCGTCTAGCGTCCAGATCTTGTGAGCCTTCCGATTCAGCTGACGTTCGACGAACTGGACACACCTCTGCACCAGACCACCTTCGTCGTCGTGGATCTGGAGACGACGGGCGCGAGTGCCGACACCGAGGCGATCACCGAGATCGGTGCGGTCAAGATCCGTGGCGGTGAGGTCATCGGCGAGTTCGCCACCCTCGTCGATCCAGGCCGTTCCATTCCGCCGTACATCGTCGAGCTGACGGGCATCACCACTGCCATGCTGATCGGCGCCCCACGCATCGAGCGAGTACTGCCCGCATTCCTCGAGTTCGCCCAGGGTGCCGTCCTGGTGGCGCACAATGCCCGATTCGACATGGGGTTCCTGCGTGCCGCTGCCAGTCGTCTCGACGTCGCCTGGCCCAAGTTCTCGGTGTTGTGCACCGTCAAACTGGCCCGTCGCGTTCTCACCCGCGACGAGGCACCGTCGGTGAAGCTCTCGGCCCTGTCGACGCTGTTCGAGGTGAGTACCAGGCCCACGCACCGCGCCCTCGACGACGCCCGCGCCACCGTCGACGTCCTGCACGCGCTGATCGAACGAGTGGGGAATCAAGGCGTACACAGCTACGCCGAACTGGTCGACTACCTCCCCAACGTGTCGTCGGGTCAGCGCGCGAAGCGACATCTGGCGTTCGACCTGCCGCGAAAACCCGGTGTCTACTTGTTCAAGGGGCCGGGCAGCGAGGTCCTCTACGTCGGCACGTCCACCAACCTGCAACGGCGCGTCCGCAACTACTTCACCGGCTCCGAGACGCGAGGGCGGATGAAGGAGATGGTCAGCCTCGCCGTCGGCGTCGACCATGTCGAATGCGCCCACGGTCTCGAAGCAGGCGTCCGCGAACTCAGACTTCTCAGCGCGCACATCCCGCCGTACAACCGGCGGTCGAAGTTCCCGAAGAAGGGCTGGTGGATCACGACGACGGCCGAGGCCTTCCCACGGCTGTCGATCGTCCGCGTCCCGACGCCAGGCTCACTCGGCCCCTTCTCGGCGCGCGCCGACGCAGCCGACGCGGCAGCGCTGGTGGCCGAGTACGCCGGGATCCGTACGTGCACCACACGGCTGTCCGCGTCGAAAGTCCACGGAACCAACTGCCTCCCGACCGCGGTCGGAGGGTGCGCGGCAGCGTCGGCCGGAATACTGACAGCTCTGGAGTACGCGCCGTTTCCGGACAAGTTCCTCGCGTTGGCGGCCGGACTCGACGACACGGTTCTGCTCGAAGCCCGGTCCAAGGTCGTCGACCTCGCCGGCGCCGAACTCTTCGAGTCCGCGGCGCGGCTCCGGGATCGCCTCGCGGTCCTCGCCGACATGCTGGCGCGGATGCACCGGCTCGCGGCCGTCGCGTCGATCGCGGAGCTCGTCGCTGCGCGTCGGACACCGGACGGCGGGTGGGAGTTGGCGGTCATCAGATACGGCCGTCTCACCGGTGCTGCCGTCGCTCCACGACGCGTGCATCCCATGCCCGTCGTCGAGGCGATCACCGCGTCCGCGGAAACCGTGGTCCCGGATGCCACTCCGCTCCGCGGCGCATCCCCCGAAGAAGTAGCCCTCATCGTGCGCTGGCTGGGCTCCGACGGCGTGCGGATAGTAAGGACTACCGACGGATACGCAGAGCCACTCCACGGGGCAGGCAGTTGGAGGCAGTGGTGCAGTACCGTCCGCGAGGTCTCTCGCCGCGAACACGCCGCATACGACAGCCATGGACGCGGTGGTGATTGGCACGCCCTCTAAGCTCGTCCACGTCACGTGCGTAACAACGTGTCCCCGGTCGTGAAGGAGCCCCATGATCAACGCCATCGTCATGATCGACGCCGAGGCGAGCGCCATCCCCGAGACCGCTCAGGCCGTCGCCGACGTCTCCGGAGTCACCGAGGTGTACTCGTGTGCAGGAGATGTCGACTTGATCGCCATAGTGAAGGTCCGCGACCATCAGCAGATCGCCGACGTCGTCACCGGACGGATCAACAAGGTGCCCGGAGTCCTCAACACTGCGACGCACATCGCGTTCCAGTCGTATTCCAGTGCCGATGTCGAGGCAGGGTTCTCGATCGGCGAGTAGCCGCTCGGTCCAGTTCGCTCAGTCCAATTCGTTGGACCGCGTGACCCACCGCGCGAGCACGTCCGCCGCGGCGCCCGAATCGATCGCCTTCGCCGCGCGCGTGAGTCCCGACGCCACGGCGGGCGCAAGACCGTCGGCAGCCAGCCCGGTCGTGATTCCTCCGTGCGCAGCCAGGGCCGCTGCTGCGTTCAGCAACACAGCATCGCGAACAGGACCGGTCTCACCCGCGAACACCGCACGTGCGACGCCTGCGTTGTACTCGGCATCGCCACCTCGCAGCGCCTCGATCGGCACGAGGTCGAGGCCGAAGTCTCGGGGGTCGAGGGTCGTGACCGTCACCGAACCGTCGGACACCACGTGCACAGTTGTCGTCGTCGACAGCGTGATCTCGTCCAGACCGTCGTCGCCGCGCACGACGAGTGCGCTCGTCCCTCTCTCGGCGAATACTCCTGCCACCACAGGCGCAAGCGCCTCGAATGCGCACCCGATCAGTCCGGCCTTCGGTCGTCCTGGATTGGTCAGTGGACCCAGAACGTTGAACACCGTCGGAATCCCGATCTCCTTGCGCGCAGGCCCCGCGAATCGCAATGCCGGGTGATAGACGGGTGCGAAGCAGAATCCGATGCCGACGTCGCGGACACTCTGTGCCACACCGGCCGGTCCCAGACCGAACTTCACTCCCAACGCCTCGAGCACGTCCGTCGTGCCACTGCGAGACGACGCGGCCCTGTTGCCGTGCTTGACGACGGGAGCTCCCGCCGCAGCGACGACGACCGCCGCCATCGTCGAGATGTTGACCGTGTCCGCACCGTCGCCGCCCGTACCCACGACGTCGACCGAATTCGGTTCGCTGGCAACGAGATTCGCATGTCCGAGCATGGAGTCGGCGAGACCGCGCACCTCGGCGGACGTCGGGCCCTTCATCTTCAGTGCCACACCGAACGCTGCGATCTGCGCCGCAGTTGCGTTGTCGGACATGATTTCGTCCATCGCCCAGCCGGTGTCGGCGGCCGACAGATCGATCGCCGACGTCAATGCCCCGAGAATGGACTTCCATGTCCGCTGCGACTCACCGGTCTTCGGATCGGTCATGTTCTCCCCGTGTCTTCCTGCGCTGACGTCTGGCCGGCCGACGCATCTTCAGGCCCGTACCGTGCGCACGAAAGCTTAGTCAGGAGCTTTTCTCCACGCCCGCACCAGGTTGCAGCACATCCCAGCCGAGAACGACCCCTCCCCGTCGCTGCGCCAGACCTGCCATGCGAGACCGCTCCTGCGAGCAGTGCAGCGCGTCGACGATCTGGACTCGCTGCAGCGTCACCGCTACTCCGTCGTCGACGGAGGTCTCGGAGACAGCTTCGGGCACACCGTCGGCGACGGCGTAGCCGTCCTGTGCGGCGATCGTCGCCGCATCGTCGACGGTGTCGCGCGGCAGCACGAGATGATGCCGCAACACCGCCTCGCTGTCTGCGACGAATCCCTTCGTTTCGGTTCCGCGGTCCAGTGCGGAAGAACAGGATTCGGCGTCGTCGAAGGACGACGCCACTACCACCAAATCGCCTCGCGTGGGGTCCAGAGGTAGTGCCTTCGCGCGCGAGAACACTCGCCGGAACCAACCGCCGCCACCGTTCGTTGACATGAGGCAAGCCTTCCACGAGATGACTGTCTCGCACCGTCCACAGGGCCTGAACTGCGGCTTTCGCGGCACCGTCGTCGGCGCCGCTCGATACGACGCGCCAACACCGGACCCGGGTATGCGTTCGGTACTACGGGCAGTCATACTTCTCTCTGTGACGAGCGCTGTAGGGACTCAAGGATCGGCAATCACCCAACGCGTGCACTCGCTGAACCGCCCCAATATGGTCAGCGTCGGCACCATCGTGTGGCTGTCGAGCGAACTCATGTTCTTCGCTGGACTTTTTGCGATGTACTTCGTCGCAAGAGCGCAGGCGAACGGAAACTGGCCACCGGAGCCGACCGAACTCAACCTGGCATTGGCCGTACCGGTCACCGCTGTGTTGATCGCGTCGTCGTTCACCTGCCAGCTCGGCGTCTTCGCCGCCGAGCGCGGTGACGTCTTCGGCCTGCGCCGCTGGTACGTGATCACGCTGGCAATGGGCATCTTCTTCGTGGCCGGCCAGGGCTACGAGTACTACCACATGGTCCACGAGGGCACGACGCTGTCGTCGAGCGTGTACGGCTCGGTCTTCTACATCACGACCGGTTTCCACGGACTTCACGTCATCGGTGGTCTCATCGCCTTCGTCTTCCTGATCACGCGAACGTTGGTCAGCAAGTTCACCCCTGCACAGGCAACGGCGGCCATCGTCGTGTCGTACTACTGGCACTTCGTCGACATCGTGTGGATCGCACTCTTCGCGACCATCTACTTCATTCGCTGACGCGCATGAGCAGTACTTCAGTTTTCACTTCGCCAGCGGACGTTCGGTATCAGCCCCCGACGTTCAGTCCGTCCCGACACGACAAGGGATAGAAGATGAGTTCATCTCCCCCAGCAGCACCCGGTGACAGCACCAGTGGATCCGCATCGGCAGGATCCCCGGCGGCCGTGAAGAGCCGTCGCCAGCGCAAGGTACGCCGTCGCGTCACCGGCGCACTCGTCCTCATGATGGGACTCATCAGCGCGGGGTTCCTCGCTTCTGCCCTGACCCCCAACGCACAGGTCGCCACGGCCGACCAGGACTCGGCTGCGCTGATTCGCGAGGGCAAGCAGTTGTACGACACTTCGTGCGTCACCTGCCACGGCGTCAACCTGCAGGGCGTGCAGGATCGCGGCCCGAGCTTGATCGGCGTCGGCGAGGCTGCCGTCTACTTCCAGGTCTCGTCGGGACGTATGCCTGCGGTGCGCAACGAAGCACAGATCATGCGTAAGCCACCGAAGTTCGACGACAAGCAGATCGACGCACTCGGCGCGTACATCCAGGCCAACGGCGGCGGACCGACCGTCGTCCGTGACAGCAACGGCGAGATCGCACAGTCCTCGCTCGCCAGCGGCGACATCGCACGCGGTAGCGAACTGTTCCGTCTCAACTGCGCCTCGTGCCACAACTTCACCGGTGAGGGTGGCGCACTGTCCTCCGGTAAGTTCGCTCCCCCGCTCGGACCTGCGAGTGAACAGCAGATCTACGCGGCGATGCTCACCGGACCGCAGAACATGCCGAAATTCTCCGACCGTCAGCTGACGCAGGAGGAGAAGGTCGACATCATCTCTTACGTGAAGTCCGCACAGGAGACCACCGCCCCCGGCGGATGGGGACTCGGCGGATTCGGACCCGGCACGGAAATGATCGCCATCTGGGTCATCGGAATCGGTGCCGTTGTCGGCGCAACACTCTGGATCGGAGCAAGGTCATGAGCGACGGTGAATCCCGGCGCACCGACAGCGGACACAACGACGACAGCAACAAGGTCGACAAGGTGGACGTGAACAAGAAATACACCGACGAGGAACTCGCCGGAATGACGCGTGAACAGCTCGTCGAGCTGGGCACCAACCTCGACCATGTCGACGTTGCCTACCGTCGCGATCGCTGGGCAGTCAAGGGCACTCGCGCCGAGAAGCGCGCCGAGCGCAGTGTCGCCGCGTGGTTCACGCTGGCAGGCGTCTCTGCTGTCGCGTTCATCGCGATCTACCTGTTCTGGCCGTGGCAGTACGCGGGCATGGGCGAAGTGAACTACGGCGCCTACACCCTGTACACCCCGCTCATCGGTCTCACGATGGGTCTCGCGATCCTCGGAGTCGGCGTCGGAGCCGTCCAGTTCACGAAGAAGTTCATTCCCGAAGAGGTCTCCATCCAGGACCGCCACGACGGCTCGTCCTCCGAGGTGGATCGCAGGACTGTCGTCGCCGAACTAGGTGACTCGTTCGAGACGTCGACCCTCGGCCGCCGCAAGGTCATCAAGCGGTCGCTGTTCTTCGGTGGTGGAGCGCTCGGAATCATGGCTCTCATGCCGCTCGGTGGTCTGATCAAGAACCCGTGGGCCGAAGGCGACAAGTCGCCGCTCTGGGTTTCGGGCTGGACTCCGCGCTACGCTGGGGAGACGATCTACCTTCGGCGCGACACCGGACGTCCCCACGACGTCGTCCTGGTGCGTCCCGAAGATATGGATGCCGGCGCCATGGAAACCGTGTTCCCCTTCCGCGAGGCAGATCGCGGCGACGATCACGCTCTGCTCATGTCTCTGCGTGGAATTCGCAACTCGGTCATGCTCATCCGTCTACGCACGGAAGATGCAGAGAAGGCCATCAAGCGTAAGGGCCAGGAGAGCTTCAACTACGGCGACTACTTCGCCTACTCGAAGATCTGCACCCACCTCGGTTGCCCCACCTCGCTGTTCGAGCAGCAGACCAAC
This sequence comes from Rhodococcoides kyotonense, assembly GCF_900188125.1. Classification (GTDB taxonomy): domain Bacteria; phylum Actinomycetota; class Actinomycetes; order Mycobacteriales; family Mycobacteriaceae; genus Rhodococcoides; species Rhodococcoides kyotonense. The sequence continues at coordinate 197,640 of NZ_FZOW01000011.1, forward strand.
CGCATTCTGTGCCCGTGCCACCAGTCGCAGTTCAACGCCCTCGAATACGGCAAGCCGCTCTTCGGCCCCGCTGCTCGTGCGCTGCCGCAGCTGCCCATCACGGTCAACGAGGAAGGCTTCCTCGTTGCCAACGGTGACTTCATCGAAGCCCTCGGACCTGCCTTCTGGGAGCGCCCGAACCGCGAAGCGGAGAGTGAATCATGAGTCCTTCACTGCAGACCCTCGCCGCCAAGCAGGCAGACGACGTCGACAGTCGCTACCACTTGGCACCCGGCCTGCGTCGTCAGATCAACAAGGTCTTCCCGACGCACTGGTCGTTCCTTCTCGGTGAGATCGCGCTGTACAGCTTCATCATCCTGCTGATCTCGGGTGTCTTCCTGACGCTGTTCTTCGATCCGTCGCTCAGCGAGGTCGAGTACAACGGCATCTACGAGCCGCTGCGCGGCGTGACCATGTCTCGCGCGTATGCGACGACGCTGGACATCTCGTTCGAGGTCCGCGGCGGTCTGTTCATGCGACAGATTCACCACTGGGCAGCGTTGATGTTCGCCTGCTCGATCATCGTGCACATGCTCCGGATCTTCTTCACCGGTGCGTTCCGACGTCCGCGTGAGGCCAACTGGGTCATCGGCTGCCTGCTGCTGATCCTGGCGATGTTCGAGGGCTTCTTCGGTTACTCGCTTCCCGACGACCTGCTGTCCGGCACCGGTCTTCGTGCCGCGTTCTCCGGCATCACGATGAGTGTCCCGGTCGTCGGAACCTGGCTGCACTGGTTGATCTTCGACGGCGACTTCCCCGGCACGATCATCATTCCGCGCCTGTACGTCGCACACGTTCTGTTGCTGCCTGCGATCATCCTCGCGCTGATCGCCGCCCACCTGGCGCTGGTCTGGTACCAGAAGCACACGCAGTTCCCCGGCCCCGGCCGTACGGAGACCAACGTCGTCGGCGTCCGAATCCTGCCCGTCTTCGCCGTCAAGTCCGGCGCATTCTTCGCCGTGACGTTCGGTGTGCTCGCGCTCATGGGTGGTCTCCTGCAGATCAACCCGGTGTGGAACCTCGGCCCGTACAACCCGGCCCAGGTCTCCGCAGGTTCACAGCCCGACTTCTACATGATGTGGACCGACGGTCTTGCTCGTCTGTGGCCTGCATGGGACATCTACATCGCGAACCGATACACGATCCCCGCGGTGTTCGCTGTCGCGCTCATCATGGGTCTCGTCTTCACCGTCATGATCGCCTACCCGTGGATCGAGAAGCGTCTCACCGGCGACACCGCTCACCACAACCTGCTGCAGCGTCCGCGCGACGTTCCGGTCCGTACCGCGATCGGTGCAATGGTTCTGGCGTTCTACATCGTCGCCACACTGTCCTGCATCAACGACATCATCGCGTTCAAGCTCGACATCTCACTGAACGCAATGACGTGGATCGGTCGAATCGGAATCCTGATCCTGCCTCCGATCGCGTACTTCGTGGCCTACCGCTTCTGCATCGGCTTGCAGCGCAGTGACCGCCAGGTTCTCGATCACGGCATCGAGACCGGCATCATCAAGCGTCTGCCTCACGGTCAGTACGTCGAGGTTCACCAGCCGCTCGGCCCGGTCGACGACCACGGTCACCCGATCCCGCTCGAGTACCAGGGCGCTGCAGTTCCGAAGAAGATGAACAAGCTCGGATCCGCAGGCAAGCCCGGCTCGGGATCGATGTTCCGTCCGGACCCCGTCTCCGAGAGCAAAGCACTCGAAGAAGCCGCACACCACGGCGAACTCGAGCAGCTGGCCATGCTCCGCGAGTACCAGGCCGGAGTACACGGCAACGGTGCCAGCAGCAACGGCAACGGACACGGCTCCAACGGCCATGGTTCCAACGGCCATGGTTCGAACGGCAACGGCTCGCCCGATCACTCTCCTGCACGCAAGGAAAGCGAAAGCGAGCACTAACCAGATCGAACTCGAAGGGGCGGCATCCATTCGGATGCCGCCCCTTCGTGTTTCTCGCTCAGTGGGCCCCGTGGATCTCACGGTGTGCGACGGTGGCTTCCGCGACACCACTCCCCTCCCCCAGTCACGCTCCCACCCGTCGACAGCACTGTGATGCCAACTGCGCCGTAATTCGAACAGCGCGTTGGCGCTGGACGCACGAACGAGCCCTGCATCGGTCGGCTCGTCCGATGCAGGGCTCGTTCGTGTAGTTGTCGATCAGCTGCAAGCGGTCATGCCGAGCAACTCTGTCCTGTAGGCCTGGTTCCCGTCGGCCTGGTTCCGGTGTGCCTGATTCCTATGGGCCGGTTCTACTTCGGGCACTCGGGCTGCTTCGGGGGCTGCGATTGGACGGCACGGGTCGTCGGAACGGATCGACGCTCGCGGGTGGGATGAACTCGGGGTGCCTGTCGGTGCCCATGACCACTTCCCAGTCCGAGTGGTGCAGCATTCGGTGGTGGTGACCGCACAGCAACACGAGGTTGTCGAGATCGGTTGCGCCACCGTCGATCCAATGCTTGATGTGGTGGGCATGCGTCCACGCCGGGGGCTGTGTGCATCCCGGGAACGCACACCCGTGATCGCGGGCGACCAATGCTCGACGCTGTTTTCGCGTCGCCGTCCGTTCGGTATTTCCGAGATTCAACGGCACGCGATTCTCGTCGAGAAACATCGGGGTGAGGATGCAATCGCACGACAGCCTGCGTGCGGTCGTGACGGTGACCGGCCCGGTCCACGGAACCCAGCCCACACCGGCGTCGGCGATCAGGTCGCGGTAGAAGGACGTGTCCCGCACTCGTTCGTTCGGCGCTTCCGACCCACTGCTGGCACCCATCTGCTCACCCCAGGCCGCCCAGTGATCGGCTTCGGTCCACGTATCGCCGAGAGACCACAGCTTCGCCTGGAGAGCCTCGGATCGAGTGGGGTCCCAGCCGCCCGTGATGTCCCAATCGGCGGGAGCATCACGGCCTGTCAGCGACGCGATCGCCTCCTCGGCGAGTAGCCGGTGCAGTGCGTTGTCCCAGGACGAGTTCCAGCAGTGCTCGTCGCCGGACCGCTCGTCGTCGCTGCCGCGTGTTTCGTCGTCTCGAGTTTCGTGGTTGCGGGTGCGGTGGATATCGGCGAGATGATCGGCGCGGATGTGCAGATTGATGTGCGGCTTCTCGCCGCCTTCGGACGGTCCGTTACCTGCTGCCAGATAGCGTTCGACGAGTTCGGTGAACCCATCGGCGCGGCGTTTCGCCGGCGTGCGCGGGTCCGGGGTGCCGTCTTGCGCCGGAACAGGTTTCGACAACGCGGATAATGCTGTGAGGAACTGCTCTCCGGTCGCAGCGTCGAGGTCCGCTTTGACGGCGACTCGGCCGTTCATCGTGGTCGAGGCGTGCAGGGTGTTGCGGTCGAGGTCTTCCGACGGCGGCGGGTCGTCGGAGTCGAAGATGTGCTCGAGCGTCTTGATGCCGGCCCTGACGACGTCACGGTTGGCGCGGGGACCCGTCGCGGCGGCGATCAGGGCGGCGAGTGCCGGTTCCATCGCCTCGTCGGGCATCTTCGCCGGAGGCTCCTCGCAGAAACCGAGGAGCATCACCGCGAGGTCGATGGGCATCGATCCGGTGTCGAACGCGTCGGACACCTGCTTGTGGTTCTTCAGTCCGCGGGCGAGGGCCAGGATGCGCCCGGCTGCGGTGTTGTCGAGCAACGTCGACGCCACCAGCCACGGCCGAACGTTCTTGAACCCGAGTACTTCGGCGGGGACTCGATCGTCGATCGCGCGCACCAGACGGATACGTTCGATCTCCAAGTCCTGGATCCGCTGCGACAACGCCACCGCATCCTGCAGTAGCTCCTTCTCGGATCTGCGCCACGACTCGTCCGACGAATCACCGGCAGAACCGCCAGTATTCGCGTCGATCATGTCAGCATCCCCGCCCATGCGCCAATTTTATCGAACATACGTTCGAACCACAACCTTAGCGTCGCATCGTAGCTACAGGGATCGATAAGGTCGAGCCATGAGCGACACCGAACGGCTGCGTTATCGCCTTCTTACCGGCCCCGACGACGCAGATTTCTGCCGTCGGGTGTCCGCGGCACTCGACGACGGTTATGTGCTGCACGGCGCACCGGCCGCCACATTCGACGGCGAGCGGGTCATCGTGGCGCAAGCGATCGTTCTCCCCTAAGAAAGCCACTCCAGCAGCAGGATTCACCCATATAAGCCGAAAACGCCTCGAGTGTCGATCCTGCAACCAGGATCGACACTCGAGGCGTGAATGTAGCGTTGTATCAGTGCTTCTCGGGTCCGACGTGGTACTCGAACACCAGGCCTGCGGCTGCCGACAGCACCAGCACGACGCCGAAGGCGATGAGCCACCACAGGAAGAACGCGAAGCCGATTGCCGTGACCGAGGCCGCGGCGGCGAGCACGATCGGCCAGAAGCTGCCCGGGCTGAAGAAGCCCAGGTCGCCCGCGCCGTCGCTGATCTCGGCGTCGTCGAAGTCCTCGGGACGAGTGTCGAGACGGCGGGCGACGAATCGGAAGTACGTGCCGATGATCAGCGTCAGGCCGACCGACAGCGCGATGGCCGTGACACCGGCCCACTCGACACCGGTACGCGAGAAACCGGTGAACAGGGCGTACACGATCCCGACCAGAAGAAAGAAGACAGTCAGGATCTCGAAGATCTTGGCTTCGATTTTCATATCAGCATTCTCTCTTGGTCAGTTGCCTTCGGCGACGGATTCGGACTTCACGGTGCGGTCCGTGTTGAACGGCGTGGTGCTTGTCGCGATCGGAGACTGGCCGATGGCTTCCAGTGCCTGTGCGTTGGTCAACGCCTCGCCACCTTCCGACAGCGGCTTGCGCAGGTCGATGTATTCCTGGAAGTCCGCCGGGGACACAGCGCGAACCTCGAAGTTCATCATCGCGTGGAACGTGCCGCACATTTCGGTGCAGCGGCCCACGAATGCGCCTTCGCGTTCGATCTCGGAGATCTGGAAGACGTTGTCCGAGTGGTTTTCCTTCGGGTTCGGCAGCACGTCGCGCTTGAACAGGAACTCGGGGACCCAGAAGCCGTGGATGACGTCCGAGGATGCGAGAACGAACTCGATGCGCTTACCGGTCGGCAGAACCAAAACGGGGATTTCCTCGCTGGTACCGACGGTCTCGATCTTGTTGTAGTTCAGGTAGGACAGGTCCTGGGGGCTCGCGCCGTGGATCGCTCCCGGTACGAACTCACCGTCTTCGCTGCCTTCGGCGCCCTCACCCGGAGTGGCTGCGGCCTCCGAGGCTGCCTGCTCTTCGAGGTCGATGCCGTCGTACTTGGCTTCGCCGTCCTTGAGGTCGACGCTCTGGTAGCCGAACTTCCAGTTCCACTGGTACGCCGTGACATCGACAGTCACGTCGGGATCAGGAGTCTTCTCGTCGACGTAGTTCTGCACGACGACCGTGAAGTAGAACAGAACTGCGATGATCACGAACGGTACTGCCGTGTACGCGAGTTCGAGGGGCACGTTGTATGCCGTCTGCCGCGGGAACTCGGGTGAGTCCTTCTTCTTACGGTGGAAGATGACCACCCAGAAGATCAGAGCCCACACGATGATGCCCATGATCAGGGCTGCCACCACGGACCACGTCCACAATTCGCGAATCGACTTACCCTGGGGCGTGACACCCACCGGGAATCCGAAGCGCAGGACATCGTTGTCGATGGAACAGCCCGACAACAGCAACGCGGCAACGCCGAGAAATGCTGTCAGCCCAGCTCGCCGAAGGATCCGACTCTGCGCCACGTTCACGCCTTCCTGATCGATCACCACTGAAGAATAAGGGCGCCCACATGCAGATGCCCTATGTACTACGCAGCGTAGACCAAAGGGGCGGCAAGGCCACTGTCGGGTCGTTACCTTGCGCGCGCCGTGTCTGCGGCATACTCGAACCCCGACGCCGCGACCGACGAGTAGATCAAGGCACCGGGCGCGGCGGAACCCTTTTCCGATCTACGAAACGAGGTAGTGGACGCTGTGTGTGGACTACTCGGTGTACTCACGTCGGCCGGCACGGACGCTGCGGGAGTGGACCTTGTCTCCTCCGCCATGCACTGTATGCGCCACCGCGGACCCGACGAACCAGGAACGTGGCACGACGACGACGTCATCTACGGGTTCAATCGTTTGTCGATCATCGACATCGAGCATTCTCATCAGCCTCTGCGCTGGGGACCTGCGGACAATCCGACGCGTTATGCCCTCACTTTCAACGGTGAGATCTACAACTACATCGAGCTTCGCGACGAACTCACGCGCGACCACGGTGCCGAGTTCTTCACCGAGGGCGACGGCGAGCCCATCGTCGCGGCGTTCCACTATTGGGGTGCCGACGCTGTCCGGCGGTTACGCGGAATGTTCGCGTTCGCCATATGGGACACCGAGACCCGTGAGTTGTTCCTCGCGCGTGACCCGTTCGGCATCAAACCGTTGTTCCTCGCCACCGGTTCCGGCGGAACTGCCTTCGGTAGCGAGAAGAAGAGTCTGCTGGAGCTGACCGACCTCGTCGGCATCGGCACCGAACTCGATCCGCGCGCGACCGAGCACTACACCGTCTTGCAGTACGTGCCCGAGCCGGAGACGCTGCACCGCGAGATCCGTCGACTCGAGTCGGGTTGCTACGCGACGCTCTCCCCCGGGACAGCCCCGAAGATCACCCGCTACTTCACGCCCAAGTTCCCGGTGAAGCCCTTCGCGGCCGGCTCCGAGGCAGCGCGATACAAGGAGATCGCGGAGGCGCTGGAAGATTCCGTCGCCAAGCACATGCGCGCCGACGTCACGGTCGGCTCGTTCCTGTCCGGCGGCATCGATTCGACCGCTATCGCCGCGTTGGCGATGCGGCACAACCCGAACCTGATCACGTTCACCACCGGGTTCGAGCGCGAGGGGTATTCCGAGGTCGACGTCGCCGCGGAGTCGGCCGCGGCCATCGGTGCGCGCCACGTCGTCAAGGTCGTCGGTCCCGAAGAGTTCGCAGCGTCGATTCCCGAGATCGTCTGGTACCTCGACGACCCGGTCGCCGATCCCGCGTTGGTGCCGCTGTACTTCGTCGCGAAGGAAGCACGCAAACACGTCAAGGTCGTACTGTCCGGCGAGGGCGCAGACGAACTCTTCGGCGGATACACCATCTACCGGGAACCGTTGTCGCTGAAGCCGTTCGACTATCTGCCCCAGGGGTTGCGTCGTGCAGCGGGCGCGCTGAGCGAGAGAATTCCCGACGGCACCCGCGGCAAGAGTCTCCTGCATCGGGGCTCGATGACGCTGGAGGAGCGCTACTACGGCAATGCCAGGAGCTTCGGCGACGCGCAACTACGGGCGGTGCTGCGTGATTTCCGTCCCGAATGGACGCACACCGACGTCACGGCTCCGATCTACGCGCAGTCCGAGGGCTGGGACCCCGTCGCGCGTATGCAGCACCTCGATCTGTTCACGTGGCTTCGCGGCGACATTCTGGTCAAGGCCGACAAGATCACGATGGCCAATTCACTGGAACTGCGCGTGCCGTTCCTCGATTCCGAGGTGTTCGCGGTTGCCGAGAAGCTCCCGCTGGATCAGAAGATCACCAAGGACACGACCAAGTACGCCCTGCGCCAAGCACTGGAGGGAATCGTCCCGGGCCATGTCCTGCACCGCGCCAAGCTCGGTTTCCCTGTGCCGCTGCGGCATTGGCTGCGCGGCACGGAACTGTTCGACTGGGCACATCAGCAGATCGCCGAATCCGAGACCGATCACATCCTGAACAAGGCCGCCATCACCGCGATGCTGAACGAGCACCGCGAAGGCAGGTCGGACCACAGCCGCCGACTCTGGACGGTGTTGATCTTCATGGTGTGGCACGGAATTTTCGTCGAGAAGCGCATCGTGCCGACGATCGCCGAACCGACCTACCCGGTCAGTCTCTGATTCTCACGATCCACCGAAACATCGATGGGCCGTCGCAACGCATGAAACGTTGCGGCGGCCCATCGATGCGTTACGAGCTTCAGCCCGGAAGCAGCGCGCCGATCTCCTCGGCGGCAGCCGATCCGTATGCGGCACCGAGGCGCTTCAGAGCGTCGTCGCGATCGAACGTCCACTCCTGCGTTCCCGTGGTCTCGAGCACCAGCACAGCGACGAGCGATCCCAGCTGGGCCGCACGCTCGACGGATGCGCCGGCGCGATGGGCGACGAGGAAGCCTGCCCGGAAGCCGTCGCCGACACCTGTCGGATCGACCTTGCTGGTCTCCGGGACGACCTCGACGTGCGTGCGGACGCCGTCGGCGGTGACTATCTCGACGCCCGACTTTCCGAGCGTGGTGACGCGTATGCCCACGAGCGACGCGATGTCGTCTTCCGACAGGCCCGTCTTCTGACGGAGAAGTCCCCACTCGTATTCGTTGGTGAACAGGTACGCCGCGCCGTCGACGAGCTCACGTGCTTGGTCACCGTTCAACCGGGCCAGCTGCTGCGACGGGTCGGCGGCGAACGGAATGCCTGCCTCGCGGCACTGCGTGGTGTGGGCGAGCATCGCGTCGGGATCGTTGGCGCCGATCAGCACGAGTTCGACGGTTCCGTCCGCTGCGACGTCGCCGATCGCGATCTCCCGCGCTTCGCTCATCGCACCGGGGTAGAACGACGCGATCTGTGCCATGTCGTCGTCGGTCGTGCAGACGAACCGCGCGGTGTGCGCGGTGGTGGACACCCGGACACCGGAGCAGTCGACACCGTTGGATTCGAGCCACGACCGGTATTCGCCGAAATCGGGCCCGACAGCCCCGACCAGGAGCGGAGAACCGCCCAGAACGCCGAGCGCGTAGGCGATGTTTCCGCCGACGCCACCCTTCCGGATCACCAGATCGTCGACGAGGAAGCTCAGCGAGATGTTCGAGAGTTGGTCTGCGACCAGCTGCTCGGCGAACTTGCCCGGGAATCGCATCAGGTGATCGGTCGCAATCGATCCCGATACCGCGAGTGTCACGTACTTGGGCCTTTCGGTCGTGTGCGATGCGGAGTCCACCCTACTCGGCGGTACCCCATATCTTGGGCGAAAACGTGCCTCGAACAGCACTGAAACCGGTACCCACCCTCAGGGTGAGTACCGGTTTCTGTTGCTCGGTGCTTCAGCTCAGTTGAACGAATCGCCGCAGGCACACGAGCCTGTTGCGTTCGGGTTGTCGATCGTGAAGCCCTGCTTCTCGATCGTGTCCACGAAGTCGATGGACGCACCCTCGACGTACGGAGCACTCATCCGGTCGACAGCCAGCGTGACTCCGTTGAAGTCCACTGCGAGGTCGCCGTCGAGGCTACGGTCGTCGAAGAAGAGCTGATAGCGCAGGCCTGCACAGCCACCGGGCTGGACGGCGATACGCAGCGCGAGGTCGTCGCGGCCTTCTTGATCCAGCAACGCCTTGGCCTTCGACGACGCTGCTTCTGTCATCGTGACCTTGTGCGTGATGGTGTCGTTCGAGACGGTCATGGGCTCTCCCTGTCAGTCGTACAAACCCGTGAACGTCTCAACCGTACTCCGCGCGCTTGTATTCCTCACACTCCACGTGTATTTCACGAGCATGATGTCGGGTCCTCGGCCCGCGGTGACGTGGCCGGTGTTCGCTCAACGCCGCCGAGCCGATAACCTGGGAGTGTGAAGTTGCTACGCCGCGGAAACTCTGACAATTCGGACGATCGCGATTCCCAGTCCGTCGAGTCCTCTGAATCCACCGAGGACTCGTCGTCGAACGCATCGCTCGGCAAGGGCCGCCCGACGCCCAAGCGGCGTGAGGCCGAGGCCCGCCGCCGGGGACCCGTGGCTCCCCCGCCGATGACGAGCAAGGAAGCGCGCGAACGCCGTAAGGCAAACCGCGGGTCCAAGGCCGATCGCAAAAAGGCGTCCGAGGAACGGCGGGCAGCGTCCGCCGATCGTCGCGAACGGATGCTGGCGGGCGAGGACAAGTACCTCCTTCCCCGCGACAAGGGCCCGGTTCGCGCCTACGTGCGCGACATCGTCGACGCCCGGCGCAATCTCGTCGGCCTGTTCATGCCGATGGCCTTGCTGCTGATCTTCGCGCTGTTCCTGAATCCCGCGGTTCAGGCGTACGTGACGCTCGCGATGTTCGTCATGATGCTGTTCATGGTCATCGAGGGCATCTTCCTGGGCCGCCTCGTGAACAACCGTGTCCGCGCGCGGTTCCCCGACACCGCCGACGGCGGATTCAAGCTCGGCTGGTATTCCTTCGTTCGTGCCTCGCAGATTCGCAAGATGCGAGCTCCGAAGCCTCGCGTCGATCGCGGCGCGGCTGTCTGACCTGTGACGCCGAGCCAGCGCATCCTCGTTCTCGGCGGCACACGGTCGGGAAAGTCGGCGTACGCGGAAGCTCTCGTCGACAGCTCATCGCCCGTTCGATACGTCGCGACCGGACGGCGTGATCCGTCCGACGCGGACTGGGAAGCCCGCATCGACGATCACCGCGCGCGACGGCCGGAGCAGTGGTCCACCGTCGAGGCCTCGGCGAACCTCGCGGAGGTCATCGGCGAGGAGTCCGGCAGCACCATCGTCGACGACCTGGGCACTTGGCTGACCCACACGTTCGACGACCTGAACGCCTGGGACAGCCCCCGCGGGACCGTCGGGCCGCGCGTCGACGCCGTCGTCGATGCCGTCGCAGCAGCCACCGGGCACCTGATTCTCGTCAGCCCCGAGGTGGGGATGAGCGTCGTCCCGGAGACTCGCGCCGGCCGACTGTTCCAGGACGAGATCGGCTCACTGAACTCGTCTCTCGCGGCAGTGTGCGACTCCGTCGTACTCGTCGTGGCGGGCCTCCCCCTCGTGTTGAAAAGTTCCGACACTCCACTTCCACGAAAGGGTCGGCAGTGACCGCGAATTCGGACCCCACCGAACTGTCGACGCCGTTGCGGCCGGTGTCTCCGCCGTCGGCGGACGCGCGCAAGGCCGCGTCGGAACGACAGCGAATCCTGACCAAGCCTGCAGGGAGCCTCGGCCGGATCGAAGAGATCGGCGAGTGGATTGCGGCATGCCAGGATGCCTGTCCCCCACAGCCTTTGACGCGCCCACGCGTCGTCGTGTTCGCCGGTGACCACGGCGTCACCGCTCACGGCGTGTCGGCCTACCCCGCCGAAGTGACCGGTCAGATGGTCGCGAACTTCCTGGCCGGCGGAGCGGCCGTCAACGCTCTGGCGGCGACCGCGGGCGCCACGGTTCGCGTCGTCGACATCTCGGTCGATTCCGATACCGATCCGTCCGTCAGCAACTACAAGGTACGACGCTCCAGCGGTTCGATCGACCGCGAGGACGCCCTCACCGAAGAGGAAGTTCGTGCTGCGATCGACGCGGGTCGGGCCATCGCCGACGAGGAGGTCGACAGTGGCGCGGACCTGCTCGTCGCAGGCGATATGGGAATCGGAAACACCACTCCCGCAACAGCTTTGATCGCAGCTTTGACCGACACCGAACCCGTCGCCGCGGTCGGGCGCGGCACCGGCGTCGACGACGCGGGATGGATGCGCAAGACCGCCGCGATTCGTGACGCGATGCGACGGGCGCGACCGGTCGTCAAGGATCCGGTGGCGCTTCTGCGGGTTGCGGGCGGCGCCGACATCGCCGCGATGGCAGGCTTCGTCGCGCAAGCAGCACATCGTCGCACGCCGGTGATTCTGGACGGCGTCGTCGTCACCGCGGCAGCGCTCGTCGCCGAGGAAGCCGCACGCGGCGCTCGTGAATGGTGGGTCGCCGGTCACCGTTCCACCGAACCCGCTCACTCGATCGCCCTGCGGCACTTGCGTATCGAGCCACTTCTCGAGTTGGACATGCGGCTCGGCGAAGGATCGGGCGCCCTCGTCGCGCTTCCCTTGATCCACGCGGCGATCGCGACGCTGTCGCAGATGTCGACGTTCGCCGACGCCGGAGTCAGCACCGAAGCCACTCCCGACCGCTGACCATGCGCGCGGCAATCGTCGGCCCTGCACTCGCACTGTCCTGGTTGACGGTTCTGCCCGTCCGGGGACCGCAGCAGGTCGATCGAGCCGCGGCAACCAAGGCCATCGCGTCGGCGCCGCTCGTCGGGCTTCTGTTGGGTTCGCTTGCGGCGCTGACACTGTGGGCCGCGGGCGCAGGTTCACTGAACGGAATTCTCGCAGGCTTTCTCGCGGTCGGACTGCTCGCGCTCGTCACTCGCGGCATGCACGTCGACGGTCTCGCCGACACCGTCGACGGATTGGGCTGCTACGGACCACCGGAACGCGCACGAGAAGTCATGCAGTCGGGTGGAGCGGGCCCGTTCGGCGTCGCCGCGATCGTCGTCGTATTCGCTGTGCAGGCAACGGGATTCGCGTCGCTGGCAGATCGGCATGCATGGTGGTCCATCGTGTTCGCCGCCGTCGTCGGACGCGTCTGTGTCGTCCTCGCATGCCGCCGAGGAGTCCCCGCCGCGTCCGAGCGCGGTTTCGGCGCTCTGGTGGCCGGGACGCAGCAGGCGTACGTCATCGCGATCTGGATGATCGCCGCGCTTGGCCTGTCGACCTTCCTCGTCGACGACCGGTGGTGGCAGGGCCCGATCGTCGTCGCCGCTGCGGCGATGTTCACCGAACTGGCCGTCCGTCATTGCTGCCGACGGTTCGGCGGACTCAGCGGCGACGTGCTGGGCGCCGTCGTAGAGGTGACGACGGCGATCACCGTCGTCGGCCTCCTGCTCGGCGGCCGATAGGACCGAAGCGACTCAGCGAAGCGTCGTCATCCACCCGTGGGTGTCGGCGAACGTTCCACGCTGAATGCCGGTGAGGGTGTCCCGCAGTGCAAGCGTGATCTCACCGGGCTCGCCGTCGGCGATCGTGAACTCCCCGTCGGCAGACTTCACGCTGCCGACCGGAGTGATGACAGCGGCCGTGCCACACGCGAAGACCTCGGTGATTTCACCTGACTCGGCCTTCTTCTGCCACTCCTCCGTCGAGATACGACGCTCCTCCACGGGAATTCCGGAGTCGGTCGCAAGTGCGAGCAACGAATCGCGCGTGATACCCGGAAGCAACGAGCCCGACAGCGACGGCGTGACCAGCCGCGCGTCCGAGCCGGAGCCGAAGACGAAGAACAGGTTCATGCCTCCCATCTCCTCGACGTAGCGGCGCTCGATGGCGTCGAGCCAGACGACCTGATCGCATCCCTGCTCGCTGGCCTGCGCCTGTGCGAGAAGCGATGCAGCGTAGTTGCCTGCGAACTTGGCCGCGCCCGTTCCGCCAGGAGCGGCGCGCACGTACTCGGTGGACAGCCAGACGCTGACCGGCTTGACCCCACGCGGGAAGTAGGCGCCCGCCGGAGACGCGATCAGCATGTATCGGTAGTCGTTCGCCGGACGCACACCGAGCCCGGCTTCGGTGGAGAACATGAACGGGCGCAGGTAGAGAGCGTCCTCGCCGCCGGCTTCCGGGACCCACGCGTGATCTGCGGCGAGTAGCTGTTCGATCGACCCGATGAACAGCTCGTCGGGTAGTTCCGGCATCGCGAGCCGACGAGCCGAGGACCGGAAGCGCTCGGCGTTCGCCGTGACACGGAACGACGCGAATTCACCGTTCGGCTGGCGGTAGACCTTCAGACCCTCGAAGATCGCCTGCCCGTAGTGCAGGACCATCGCCGCCGGATCCAACTCGATCGGCCCGTACGGGGTGATCGTGGCGTCGTGCCAGCCCTTGTCCGCGGTGTAGTCGACGATCGCCATGTGGTCGGTGAAGAACTTCCCGAACCCCGGCGCAGCAAGTACGGCCTCCCTGGCCTCCGACGGCGCGGGAGAGGGATGCTGCACACGGGTGAATTCGGGTAGGCCAGTCATGAGGACAAATCTTATCGAACGACCGTAACCCGGCTCACTTGGTGTTCGGCGTGACGAACGGTGGTGCCACGATCGCGCATTTCAACGCCCGCCCACGCACGTCGACCTCGACCTCGTCGCCGTCGGACACACCGGCCGCGGTGTCGACGAGCGCCAACGCGATTCCCACTCCGAGTGACGGCGAGAACGTGCCCGACGTCGTCGTGCCGATCGCCGAACCGTCGTGGCTCACCGTCAGCCCGGGTCGCAGGACGCCGCGTCCCAGTGCCTTGATGCCACGAATCGTTCGAGCCGGTCCAGCTGCTTTCTCGGCGGCGAGAGCGTCCTTGCCCCAGAACGCGTCCTTCTTCCAGCCGACGGCCCACCCGCACCGCGCCTCGACCGGCGAGATGTCGAGCGACAGCTCGTGTCCGTGCAGCGGGTACCCCATCTCCGTGCGCAGCGTGTCACGCGCGCCGAGCCCGGCAACCTGACCCCCGGCTGCGCGGACGGCGTCGACCAACGCGCGGAAGAGAGCGTCGGCGTCGGACCACGACGGGACCAGCTCGTATCCGTGCTCACCGGTGTATCCGGTGCGACACACGCGAACCGGGATCTCGCCCCACAGCGCGTCCTCGAACGCCATGTACTCCATGTCGACCGGCAGACCCAACTGCTCGACGACGCCTCGCGAACCCGGGCCCTGCACGGCCAGCACTCCGTACTCACGATGCTGATCCACCACCGTGATTCCCTCCGGCGCCTTCTCCGAGAGTGCGGCGACGACCGCAGCCGTATTGGCGGCATTGGGGATCAGGAAGACCTCGTCGGGGCCGACGAAGTAGGCGATCAGATCGTCGACGACTCCACCGGATTCGGTGCAGCACAACGTGTATTGCGCCTTGCCGGGTCCGACGCGGCCCAGATCGTTCGTCAGCGCCCTGTTGACGAAGTCGGCGGCACCCGGGCCGGACACCAGAGCCTTGCCGAGGTGGCTGACGTCGAACACGCCGACACTCTCGCGGACCGCCTTGTGCTCGGCGACCACACCGGCGTACGACACCGGCATCTCCCAGCCACCGAACGGAGCGAACGTCGCGCCGAGGTCGACATGGACATCGTGAACCGGGCCTCGCAGGAGTTCGTCGCTCATAGCGGCCAACGCTATCGGACGAGGTGCGATCACTACGATCGAGTGGACCGACAATCTCTTCCCACTCGTAGGAGCTGCTCAGTGCCTTCCTCCGCATCCCGGACTCTCGGACCCGACCTGGTTTTGGCCGGCCGCCTCGGCAAGAACGTCGACGTACTCGTCGTCGCGCTGAGTACAAGCGAGGACGGGCTGGAGCTCGTCATCACCGACGACATTTCCGACGACGCCGTTTCCTCCGGACTTCTCGACGCATTCGAGACGGTCGGCGCCACGGGTAAAGCAGACGAGCTGACGCGCATCCCCGCCCCGGCGGGATTGGCCGTCGGAAGCGTCCTCGCCGTCGGTCTCGGCAAGTCCGCCGACATCGACGACGAGCGGATTCGTCGATCGGCAGGAACGGCGGCCCGGGCGTTGGCAGGTACCACCACCGTCGCCACGACCCTCTCGTCGCTGGATCTGGGCGCAGCTGCCGAGGGTTTCTTCCTCGGGGCGTACAGCTTCACGGAGTTCAAGTCGTCGTTGTCCGCCCCCGGCCCGGACGCGGGCCCGCTCGGCCGCGTCGAACTGCTCGTCCCCAATGTCCGCGCACGAGAAGCGAAGGCCGAGCTCGCCCGGTCGATCGCCATCGCGGAATCCGTCGCGATCGCACGCGACTTCGTCAACACTCCCCCGAGCCACCTCTACCCTGAGGCGTTCGCGGCCCGCGCGAAGGAACTCGGCACCGACGTCGGACTGAAGGTCGAAATCCTCGACGACAAGGCGCTCGAAAAGGGTGGCTACGGCGGCATTCACGGCGTCGGCAAGGGGTCGTCGCGGTTGCCTCGTCTCGTGCGACTGACGCACGCGGGCGGCAAGCGAAAGTCCAAGAAGGTGGCACTCGTCGGCAAGGGCATCACGTTCGACACCGGCGGCATCTCGATCAAGCCCGCGGCAGGCATGGAGAACATGACGTCGGACATGGCCGGCGCTGCCGCCGTCATCGCGACCGTCATCCTCGCGGCGAAGGTCGGACTGGAACTCGACGTCGTCGCGACGGTTCCGATGGCCGAGAACATGCCGTCGGGCACAGCGCAGCGTCCCGGTGACGTGCTGACGCAGTACGGCGGCATCACCGTCGAGGTCATCAACACCGATGCCGAAGGCCGTCTCGTGCTCGCCGACGCCATCGTGCGCGCGTGCGAGGACGATCCCGACTACCTCATCGACACCGCGACGCTCACGGGCGCTCAGGTCGTCGCGCTCGGAAACCGCACTCCGGGTGTCATGGGCACCGACGAGTTCCGTGACCGTGTCGCGGAGATCTCACAGGCCGTCGGCGAGGACGGCTGGGCGATGCCGCTACCCAAGGAGATTCGCCGCGAGCTCGACTCCAAGGTGGCCGACCTCGCGAACGTGACCAACAACCGCGCGGGCGGCATGTTGGCCGCTGCGCTGTTCCTGAAGGAGTTCGTCGCCGAGGGCGTCGAGTGGGCGCACATCGATGTCGCAGGACCGGCGTACAACACCGGCGGCCCGTTCGGTTACGTCGGCAAGGGCGGCACCGGAGTTCCCGTGCGCACGATGTTCGCGGTACTGGAGGACATCGTCGAAAACGGCTAGCGCCCCGTGAGTGAAAATGTAGAGCCCGCTCTACATTTTCACTCACGACCCTCGGGTCGACTCACAAGCCTTCGGCCCGCTTGCGAAGAATCTTCTGCCGAGCGTCGTGGTCGCGCATGCGTTGTGGATACCCCGTCTTGCGAACGTCGTAGACGGGGATCTTCAGGTCCGGACCAAGCTTTCGGATGCTGCGCTCGTCGACGGCTCGACGGGTCCACTCCCCGTCTTTCGCGACGAGAACGACAGTGACAGGAGTCACTGTGGTCTTGGGTTCGACGAACGCCTCGACCCCCGTGCGCGCTGCCGTCCAGTCGGCGAGGTAGTCCGCGGCAGAGCTGTCTCCACCGCGTCTACCTCTGCCCCCGCGTCGTGAGAAACGGCCGAACAACCCCATCGGTGACTCCTTCGTGTGTGCGCCGAGACTGCGGTCGCGATCGTTCCGAACTTTGGTTACTCACCAGTTTGCCAGCGCAACAGCCGCCCTCGGGGAACACGCGATCGCCGAGGATGGAAGGATGGATTGTGAAGGTCGCAATTATCGCAAGTAACGTCCGCGACCCCAGCAACGCCAGCAGAATGGTCCACGACCACAAGTCGCCGGACCGAAAATACCCGCATACAACTGTCGAGGAGTCAACAGACATGGCCTTCTCCGTCCAGATGCCAGCTCTTGGTGAGAGCGTCACCGAGGGAACTGTCACGAGGTGGCTCAAGCAGGAGGGCGACACCGTCGAGGTCGACGAGCCGTTGCTCGAAGTATCGACGGACAAGGTCGATACCGAAATCCCGTCCCCCGTCGCTGGCGTTCTGACGAAGATCGTGGCCCAGGAAGACGACACCGTCGAGATCGGTGGTGAACTCGCGCAGATCGGTGAAGCAGGCGAGGCATCCGCACCCGCCGAGGAAGCCGCTCCCGCAGAGGAGCCGGCCGCCGCCGAGGAGCCGACGCCCGCTGCCGAGCCCGAGCCGCAGGCCGAGGAAGAGGTCCCCGCACCGGCTGCCAAGTCTGAGTCGACCGGATCCGGTACGCCTGTCAAGATGCCCGAGCTGGGCGAGTCCGTCACCGAGGGAACCGTCACCCGATGGCTCAAGGCCGTGGGCGACGAGGTCGCTGTCGACGAGCCGCTGCTCGAGGTGTCCACCGACAAGGTCGACACCGAGATCCCGTCCCCCGTTGCCGGCACGCTGCTGGAGATCAACGCCGAGGAAGACGACACCGTCGCCATCGGTGAGCAGCTGGCCGTGATCGGATCCGGCGCCCCCGCCGAGAAGGCACCGGAGCCGGAGAAGACGCCGGAACCCGAGAAGCCCGCTCCCGCACCCGAGCCCGTGAAGGAAGCTCCCAAGCAGGAAGCACCGAAGGCAGCCCCGAAGCAGGAGGCACCCAAGGAAGCTCCGAAGCAGGAAGCCCCCAAGCAGGACACCGCCAAGGCGGATGCGTCGGGTTCGACGCCGTACGTCACCCCGCTCGTCCGCAAGCTGGCCGCGGACAACGGCGTCGATCTGACGTCGGTCACGGGCACCGGCGTCGGTGGCCGTATCCGCAAGCAGGATGTTCTCGCCGCAGCCGAGGCCAAGAAGGCTCCTGCCGCTGCTCCCGCCGCAGCATCGGCCGCGCCTGCAGCATCGGCTCCGGCCGCTCCCGCCACCGCGGGTGTTCGCCCGGAACTTGCTCACCTGCGCGGAACCACGCAGAAGATCAACCGTATTCGCCAGATCACGGCGAAGAAGACGCGCGAATCGCTGCAGACCTCCGCACAGCTGACCCAGACCCACGAGGTCGACGTCACCAAGATCGCGGCACTGCGCACCCGCGCCAAGGCCACGTTCAAGGACAACGAGGGCGTCAACCTGACGTACCTGCCGTTCTTCGCCAAGGCCGTCGTCGAGGCACTGAAGGCGCACCCCAACGTCAACGCCAGCATCGACGAGGACAAGAAGGAGATCACGTACCACGCCGATGTCCACCTCGGCATCGCCGTGGACACCGATCAGGGTCTGCTCTCTCCCGTCATCCACAACGCGGGCGACCTGTCGCTCGCCGGTCTGGCACGGGCAATCGCGGACATCGCATCGCGGGCGCGCTCGGGCGGACTGAAGCCCGACGAGCTGTCCGGTGGCACCTTCACCATCACCAACATCGGTAGCCAGGGCGCCCTGTTCGACACCCCGATCCTGGTTCCGCCGCAGGCGGCCATGCTCGGCACCGGCGCGATCGTCAAGCGTCCGGTCGTCGTCAAGGACGACGCGGGCAACGAGTCCATCGGTGTTCGCTCGATGGTCTACCTGCCCCTGACGTACGACCACCGTCTCGTCGACGGCGCCGACGCAGGTCGCTTCCTGACCACGATCAAGCAGCGTCTGCAGGATGCTTCGTTCGAGGCCGATCTGGGTATCTAGAGCGGGATCCGGGCCGAAGTTTCTGTACTCTGACGTTACGGATACACGCTGGCCCGTCCTCGAGAAAACGGGGAATCGATCGACAGTCGGGGCACCATTCGCAGCGCGAGTGGTGCCCCGAAACTGCTTGGGAGGCAATCGAACTCATGCGCGTAGTCATTGCTGGTTCTTCGGGCCTGATCGGTACCGCTCTCGTCGCGTCGTTGCGCGGCAAAGGTCACGACGTCGCGCGTTTGGTCCGACGCGCGCCCGCCGGTCCCGATGAGTACCAGTGGGATCCCCCACACGGGTCGCTGGACGAACGGGCACTGCGCGGTACCGATGCCGTGGTGAACCTGTGCGGCGTCGGAATCGGCGACAAACGGTGGTCGGGGTCGTACAAGCAGGCGATCCGCGACAGCAGGATCACTCCGACCGAAGTACTCGCCGACGCGTGTGCGGCCCAGTCGGTCCCGACGCTGATCAACGCCAGCGGCGTCAATTTCTACGGCGACACCGGCGACCGCGTCGTCGACGAGTCCGCTCCCGTCGGCTCCGGCTTCCTGGCCGAGGTGTGCCGCGACTGGGAAAACGCGACGTCGGCGGCCTCCTCCGCGGGGGTGCGCACCATCACTCTGCGCAGCGGCGTCGTCCTGTCGCAGCGCGGCGGAATGCTGGACAAACTCCGCCCGTTGTATCTCCTCGCCCTCGGCGGGCGTCTCGGCAGTGGCCGACAGTACTTCCCTTGGATTTCGCTCGACGACGAGATCGGCGCGATCGTGCACGGCATCGAGCACGACGCCGTGTCGGGTCCGGTCAACATGGTCGGACCCGCGCCGGTGACGAATGCTCAGTTCAACAGCGCGATGTCTCGTGCGGTTCATCGGCCGGCCCCGTGGATCGTTCCCGGGATCGTGCTTCGCGCCGGGATCGGCGAGTTCGCCCAGGAGGCGATATTGACCGGCCCTAGGGCCATCCCGACGGTTCTCGAGGACACCGGTTACGTTTTCGCGCACAACACGGTCGGCGAGGCGCTGCGGGCCGCAGTCGGTCGTTGACGGGGGCGTAATCTCGGCGCCATGAGCACCGCACGGTCAGCACGAGAGAGTTCGGATTCGATCGACGTCCAGGACATCGGACGGACCGAGTACATCGACGCGTGGGACCGTCAACGCGAACTCGCCGACATGCGCGCCGATGCATGCGGTCGTGACACCCTCCTGCTTCTGGAGCACCCCTCCGTCTACACGGCGGGGCGTCGAACATCACCCGAAGACCGCCCGCAGGACGGAACGCCGGTCATCGAGGTGGACCGCGGTGGCAAGATCACGTGGCACGGCCCCGGGCAGCTGGTCGGATACCCGATCGTCAAACTGGCACAACCGATCGACGTCGTCGCCTACGTCCGCCGTATCGAGGAAGCCCTCATCACGGTCTGCACGGATCTGGGCGTGCCGTGCGGCCGCGTCGACGGTCGATCCGGTGTGTGGCTGTCGTCGACGCAGCGCGACGGCGTGTGGCTTCCGGAACGGAAGATCGCCGCGATCGGAGTGCGCGTTCAACGCGGGGTGACGCTGCACGGCTTCTCGCTGAACTGCAACTCCACGATGGCCGGTTTCGACGCGATCGTGCCGTGCGGAATCGCCGACGCCGGTGTCACGTCGCTGTCGAACGAGCTGGGACGCGACGTGACCATCGCCGACGTGACTCCTGCCGTCACCGCTGCCGTCGTCGCCGCGCTGGACGGCGACCTTCCTGTCTCCGACCACCCCGTCCCCCGTCCGGAACCCGTCGCAGCTTCCGGTAACCCGCAATTCACGACGCTGAAGTTCGGCGCGTAGCATCGATTTCGTGACTGTGGCCCCAGAAGGACGCAAACTGCTCCGCCTCGAGATCCGAAACGCGGAGACCCCGATCGAACGCAAGCCCAACTGGATCAAGACCCGCGCGAAGATGGGTCCGGAGTATTCGGAGCTCAAGGGCCTGGTCAAGCGCGAAGGCTTGCACACGGTCTGCGAGGAAGCCGGCTGCCCCAACATCTACGAATGCTGGGAAGACCGCGAGGCGACGTTCCTCATCGGCGGCGAGCAGTGCACCCGACGTTGCGATTTCTGCCAGATCGACACAGGCAAGCCCGACGCGCTCGATCGCGACGAGCCACGCCGTGTCGCCGAGAGCGTCCAGGCCATGGGCCTGCGCTACTCCACGATCACCGGCGTCGCCCGCGACGACCTGGACGACGGCGGCGCGTGGCTGTACGCCGAAACCGTGCGCTACATCAAGAAGCTCAACCCCAACACCGGCGTCGAGCTTCTCATCCCCGACTTCAACGCCAAGCCCGATCAGCTCGCCGAGGTCTTCTCCTCGCGCCCGGAGGTGCTCGCGCACAACGTAGAGACGGTCCCTCGCATCTTCAAGCGGATCCGTCCTGCATTCCGCTACCAGCGGTCCATGGACGTCATCACCGCAGCACGCGACGACGGCCTGGTCACCAAGTCCAACCTCATCCTCGGCATGGGCGAGACCCCCGAGGAAGTGCAGGAAGCCATCCGCGATCTCCACGAGGCAGGCTGCGACATCCTGACCATCACGCAGTACCTGCGCCCGTCGCCGCGGCACCACCCGGTCGAGCGGTGGGTCAAGCCCGAGGAGTTCGTCGAGCACTCCGAGTACGCCACCGAGATCGGCTTCGCCGGTGTCATGGCAGGACCGTTGGTCCGCTCCTCCTACCGCGCGGGACGCCTCTACGCACAGGCCATGGCACACCACGGGCGCGAACTCCCCGAGAGCATGAGCCACCTCGCCGAGGGCGGCGACGCATCCCAGGAAGCCAGCTCTCTGATGGCCCGTCTGGCCGCACGCTGATTCACTAGCCGCCGCGGTGACAGTAGTTGCCGCGGCGGGACGTATCCTGTGAAGCATGGCGAACGGCAGTAAAGCGGGCAAAGCAGGTAAGCCCAGCAAGGAAGCAAAGGCGGCAGCGAAAGCTGCCCGCAAGCAGGCATCGAAGGAACGCCGCAGTCAGCTGTGGCAGGCATTCCAGATGCAGCGGAAGGACGACAAACTCCTTCTCCCGCTGATGATCGGTGCGGTCGTCGGTATCACCGTCGTCGCATTCCTGATCGGTCTGATCTTCGGGATCGAATGGTTCCTTCTGCCGTTCGGACTTCTGATCGGCGTCCTGGTCGCATTCATCATCTTCGGACGTCGCGTCCAGAAGTCGGTGTACACCAAGGCCGACGGTCAGGCAGGCGCGGCGGCGTGGGCGCTCGACAACCTGCGCGGATCCTGGCGCGTCACCAATGCGATCGCCGGAACCACGCAGCTCGACGCAGTGCACCGCGTCATCGGCAAGCCCGGAGTCATCCTGGTTGCCGAGGGTGCGCCGCAGCGCGTCAAATCGCTTCTCGCGCAAGAGAAGAAGAAGACCGCACGGCTCGTCGGCGACACTCCGATCTACGACATCGTGGTCGGCAACGGCGACAACCAGATTCCGCTGTCGGGCTTGCAGAAGTACCTGACCAAGTTGCCGAACAACATCGACAGCAAGCGGATGGACACCATCGAGTCACGTCTGTCCGCATTGGGCACCAAGGGCGGACCCGCGATGCCGAAGGGTCCGATCCCCGGCGGCGCGAAGATGAAGGGCGTTCAGCGCACCATCAAGCGTCGCTGATCTTCCGCTGAACCGTCAGCGCACCCGCAGCATTGCGGTGCCCGTCGCCCGGTCGTGCATACCGCGACCGTCGTGGTCCGAGATCACGGCCGGGAAGACGAAGACGATGAAGAACGTGCGCACGAGCGCACGGACGAAACCGACCTTGGCGGCCGCGTCGACTCGGGCGACCTGTATGCCCGCGACGATCTGCCCCGGTGTGAACGAGAAGATCGTGACGGCGGCGACGCCCACGACGAACCACACGAGCAAGGTGACGGTCGACAGAGACTGCTGCCACCCGGTGACACTCAGCAGCAATGCACCGATTCCCATCGACATCAACCAGTCGACCAGCAGTGCCGCACTGCGACGACCGAGGCCGGCGACGGCCCCAGGACCGTCCGACGGCAACCCGAGCTTCTCGCCGGGAAAATTCTGTTCGGTCCCGTCGTCGTCCATCGCCGCGTTCGGACCGGACAACCAGGAGCCTGTCATTCGTGCCATGGCTACCAGGATAGGCTCCGACCCTGACGTCGGAATAATTCGTCACCGTACTGTTGGGAGGGCGTCGCGCTCCCGCGATCGGTGCGGAGATCGCATCCGACGCTACCGCGAAGCGTGAATTCAGCACGCGACGTGTAACACGGGCGAAACATAGCCTTGACTGGCGGGCAACACGAGGTCCATAACGTGCTGGTCGACGGAAACGACAAAGGAGTAACAGCGTGGCGTTCACCACGGCCGAAGAGGTCATCAAGTTCATCGCCGACGAGAATATCGAGTACGTGGACATCCGATTCACGGATCTTCCCGGTGTGCAGCAGCACTTCTCGATCCCGGCGTCTGCGTTCAACCAGGATGTCTTCGACGACGGCCTCGCGTTCGACGGCTCGTCCGTCCGCGGCTTCCAGTCCATCCACGAGTCGGACATGCTCCTCCTCCCCGATGTGACGACTGCGCAGGTGGACCCGTTCCGCGCCGCGAAGACGCTCAACGTCAACTTCTTCGTGCACGATCCCTTCACTCGCGAGTCCTACAGCCGCGACCCCCGCAATGTCGCGCGTAAGGCCGAGGAGTACTTGATCTCCACCGGTATCGCCGACACCGCGTTCTTCGGTGCCGAGGCCGAGTTCTACATCTTCGACTCGATTCGTTACGACTCCGCCATGAACGGCGCGTTCTACGAGATCGATTCGGTGTCCGCTTCCTGGAACACCGGCGTCGAGACCAACGCCGACGGCAGCCCCAACCTGGGCTACAAGGTTCGCCCCAAGGGCGGATACTTCCCCGTCGCACCGTATGACCACTACGTCGACCTCCGCGACGAGATCTCGACCAACCTGCAGAACGCAGGCTTCGAGCTCGAGCGCGGCCACCACGAGGTCGGCACCGCCGGTCAGGCCGAGATCAACTACAAGTTCAACACGCTGCTCGCAGCCGCCGACGACCTGCAGCTGTTCAAGTACATCGTGAAGAACACCGCATGGCAGCACGGCAAGTCGGCCACCTTCATGCCGAAGCCGCTCTTCGGTGACAACGGCTCGGGCATGCACGTCCACCAGTCGCTGTGGAAGGACGGCAAGCCGCTGTTCCACGATGAGGCCGGATACGCCGGACTGTCGGATCTCGCTCGCCACTACATCGGCGGCATCCTGCACCACGCACCGTCGCTGCTGGCGTTCACCAACCCGACGGTCAACTCCTACCACCGTCTGGTGCCGGGCTACGAGGCTCCCATCAACCTCGTCTACAGCCAGCGCAACCGCTCCGCTGCCGTGCGTATCCCGATCACGGGCAACAACCCGAAGGCCAAGCGCCTCGAGTTCCGCGCACCGGACAGCTCGGGCAACCCGTACCTGAACTTCGCCGCCCAGATGATGGCCGGCCTGGACGGAATCAAGAACAAGATCGAGCCGCAGGCTCCGGTCGACAAGGACCTCTACGAGTTGCCGCCCGAGGAGGCCAAGAACATTCCTCAGGCTCCGACGTCGCTCAGCACCGTCATCGATCGCCTCGAGGCCGACCACGAGTACCTCACCGAGGGTGGCGTGTTCACGACCGACCTGATCGAGACCTGGATCTCGCTCAAGCGCGAGCAAGAGATCGCCCCGGTCAACCTGCGTCCGCACCCGTACGAGTTCCAGCTGTACTACGACGTGTAATCACACACCGTCACCGCTTCACCGGAACCACCCGTATCGCCGAATCTCGGCGGTGCGGGTGGTTTTTTCGTGCACTCGGGTAACGACTTGGCGAAAACCGGTTTAACAACGGTCAAAGTAAGACACTCTCGTACGTGGCGCTCGTTCGGAACCGCCGAACGAGACCGTGGATACGCGAAGAGGGTGAAGAACCTCGAATGGACGCTCTCTGGAATTTCGTCTCCGACAGACGACAGCAGCTGCTCACCGATTCGTACCTGCACGTGTCCGCCGTCGTGCAGTCCATCGTCATCGCGACGATCGTCGCGGTCCTCGTAGGGATCCTGGTCTACCGCTCCCCCGCCGGCTCGGCCGTCGCGACCGCTCTGGCGAGCACCATCCTGACGATTCCGTCGTTCGCACTATTGGGTCTGCTCATCCCGATTCTCGGTCTCGGTGTCGCACCCACGATCACCGCGCTCGTGCTGTACGCCCTTCTGCCCATCATCCGTAACACCATCATCGGTCTCGCTTCCGTCGATCCGGCCGTCACCGACGCGGCCAAGGGCGTCGGGCTCAATCGAACGAAGATTCTGACCCGCATCGAGATGCCACTGGCGTGGCCGTCGATTCTCGCCGGTATGCGCGTCAGCACCCAGATGATCTTCGGCATCCTCGCGATCGCCGCATACGCGAAGGGCCCGGGCCTGGGCAACCTCATCTTCTCCGGACTGTCACGTGTCGGCAGCCCCAACGCGGTGCCTCAGGCTCTCGTCGGCACGGTCCTGATCGTCATTCTCGCTCTCATCGTCGACGGCTTGCTCGTCCTTGTCGGTCGTCTCACAACCTCGAGGGGTCTTCGTGACTGAAACAACCAACCAGCACGTATCCGGCGTCGACATCGTGCTCGACTCCGTCTCCAAGCGATACCCGGGCCAGAAGGACGCGGCAGTCGACAACGTGTCGCTGACGGTGCCCGCGGGAGAGACGGTCGTGTTCGTCGGCCCGTCCGGCTGCGGGAAGACGACGACGATGCGGATGATCAATCGGTTGATCGAGCCGTCGTCGGGCAAGATCACCATCGACGGCAAGGACGCACTGTCCATCGATCCCGACGAACTGCGCCGCGGAATCGGGTACTCGATCCAGCAGGCCGGTCTGTTCCCCCACATGACGATCTCGAAGAACGTCGGCACCGTGCCGGGCCTGATCGGCTGGGACAAGAAGCGCATCGAGAACCGCGTCGACGAGATGCTCGACCTCGTCGGACTCGATCCCGACACCTATCGTGGCCGGTACCCGCGACAACTGTCCGGAGGGCAGCAACAGCGCGTCGGCGTAGCGCGCGCTCTCGCCGCCGATCCGTCGGTGCTCTTGATGGACGAACCCTTCGGCGCCGTGGATCCGATCACACGAGGGCTGCTGCAGGACGAATTGATGCGACTGCAGGCAGAGCTCGGAAAGACGATCGTGTTCGTGACGCACGATTTCAACGAGGCAGTGAAGCTCGGCGACCGGATCGCGGTGCTCGGCAATCAGTCCTCGATCCTGCAGTACGACACCCCCGAAGCAATTCTGGCCAACCCCGCCGACGAGACGGTCGCCGGTTTCGTCGGCGCCGATGCGTCACTGAAGCAGTTGACGCTCACCCGAATTCGCGACGTGCGACTCGTGCAGTGCCCGACCGCCAAGGAAAGTGATCCGGTCGACGAGTTCAGGGCCAAGATCAGCTCGCGCAAATGGCAGTGGGGTCTGATCCTCGACGACCGCAACCGTCCTCTTCGGTGGGTCAATCCCGCACACCTGCAGACGGCGTCGTCGCTAAGGAGAGTCGGAACACCGATCGGCGAACTGGTGTCGATCCAGTCGACGCTGCAGGACGCATTGGAAGCGCTCCTCGCGGAGAGCACCGCATCGACGGTCGTGACGGGCCACCGCGGCGAATACGTCGGCCTGATCTCCATCGACACGCTCGTCGGCCACCTGCAGAAGATGCGTGAGGAACACGAGCACGATCACGACGACGTCAGTCCGGCCGAGGCGCCGGCATGACCACCTCGGAGCAGACCCGAACGCCCGACGTCCCGGACATGGAGCCCGAGCCGGACCTGGGTGCATCCGAACGCGGAGCCACCCGCCGCGCCGAACGACTTCGACTTCTCGTACAACCGGTCCTCGTCGTGGTTCTCGCTGCGGGAGTGTTGATCTGGGCGTTCAGTCGCGAATTGACCGCGACCCAGGAAGGCAGTATCAGCATCTCCAACATCGCGACGCTGACCTGGCAGCACATCCTCCTCACTGCTGCCGTCGTCGTCATCGTCGTGATCATCGCAGTGCCGCTGGGAACGCTGCTGACCCGTCCCGGATACACCCGGCTCGCGCCGTTCTTCGTCGGCATCGCGAACATCGGCGCCGCGGCACCCGCGATCGGTCTGTTGGTGCTGTTCTACCTCGCCACGAGGCAGACCGGATTCTGGATCGGTGTGCTGCCGATCGCGTTCTATTCACTGCTTCCCGTGTTACGCAACACGATTCTCGGTTACCAGGAAGTCGACCGCACGTTGATCGATGCCGGTCGAGGACAAGGAATGTCAGCGGCGACGGTTCTGCGGAAGGTCGAGTTCCCGTTGGCCGTTCCGTACATTCTCGCGGGACTGCGCACGTCACTCGTGTTGGCCGTCGGAACCGCGACGCTGTGCTTCCTGGTGAGTGCAGGTGGTCTGGGAATTCTCATCGACACCGGATACAAGTTGCGCGACAACGTGACTCTGGTCGTCGGGGCAGTTCTCGCGGTGTCTCTGGCTTTGTTCATCGACTGGCTCGGCGCTCTCGCGGAACAGTTCCTCGGACCCAAGGGGCTGCGATGAGATCCATCAGGTCGACAGTGGCGGCGCTGGCCGCGTCGGGACTGCTCCTCGCGGGATGCGGACTCGAATCGGGTGGCGCAGTACCGCTTCCGGTCGGACCGGACAGCATTCAACCCGTTCCCGAGTTGGAGGGCGTCAAGATCACCGTGGGGTCCAAGGACTTCACGGAGCAGATCACTCTGGGCTACATCATCGAGTTCGCGATGGCGGCCGCCGGCGCGGACGTCCGCGATCTGACCAACATCCAGGGTTCCAACAGCACCCGCGACGCGCAGCTCGACGGCCAGATCGATCTGACGTACGAGTATACGGGCACCGGGTGGATCAACTACCTGGGCAACGAAACTCCGCTCCCCGACTCGACGCAGCAGTACGAGGCGGTGCGCGACGCGGACCTCGCGGCCAACGACATGGTGTGGGCCGTACCGGCTCCGATGAACAACACGTACGCGCTCGCGATGAACAAGCAGACAGCCGAACAGACAGGCGTGCGCACACTGTCGGACTACGCACGCCTCGTCGAGACCGACCCTGCGGCAGCGACCACGTGCGTCGAGACCGAGTTCAACGTCCGTCAGGACGGATATCCGGGCATGGCGGCGAAGTACGAATTCGATCCGGCCGCTGCGCCGAGGCAGATTCTTCAGACCGGCATCATCTACCAGGCGACCGCCGACGGAAACCAGTGCAAGTTCGGTGAGGTCTTCACCACCGACGGGCGCATCATCGCGCTGGATCTGGTTCTGCTGGAGGACGATCGAGCGTTCTTCCCGAAGTACAACCCTGCACTGGTGATGAAGAAGTCGTTCGCCGACGCACACCCCGAGGTGGCCGAAGTGATGGCACCGATCTCGTCGACGCTCACCGACCAGGTCATGACCGAGCTGAACCGGCAGGTCGACGTCGAGGGCAACGAGCCCGCCGACGTCGCCCGCAACTGGTTGGTGTCGGAGGGCTTCGTCACCGCCGGCTGATGCGCGCGTTCGGCGGCCTCAGGCCCCGAACGCGCGCTCCACCACTGCCTTTGCCCGACGCGTCACGCGCAGGTAGTTGTCGAGGAACTCCCCCGCATCGCCGTTCGGCCATCCTGCGACCTTCGCGACCGCGGACAGTATGTGCCCGGGCGCGGGCAGCTGATCGGTCGGCTTGCCGCGCACGAGCACGAGTGCATTCCGCGCTTTCGTTGCAAGAATCCATGCCTCACGCAGCAATTCGACGTCGGATTCGCTGAGCAGTTCCGCTGCACCGATCGCGTCGAGGCTCTGCAGCGTCGATGTGTTGTGCAGCGCAAGAACGTCGTGTGCATGCCGCAGCTGGATCAGCTGTACCGTCCATTCGATGTCGGCGAGCCCGCCGCGCCCGAGTTTGGTGTGGGTAGCCGGGTCGGCGCCCTTCGGTAGCCGCTCGGAGTCGACGCGTGCCTTGATACGGCGGATCTCGCGTACGGCCTCGGCCGACACACCACCCTCCGGGTAGCGCACCTTGTCCACCATGAGCAGGAACTTGATGCCGAGGTCCTGGTTTCCGGCGACCTGATGGGCGCGCAGCAGGGCCTGAACTTCCCACGCCTGTGCCCATTGCGCGTAGTAGGCCTCGTACGACGACAGAGTCCGCACGACGGGCCCGTTGCGGCCTTCGGGCCGCAGACCTGTGTCGACCTCGAGCGGTGGATCGGTGCTGGGCGCACCGAGGAGTTTGCGTATGCGGTCGGCGATTCCGTTGGCCCACTTGACCGCAACGCTGTCCTCGACACCCTCGGTGGGTTCACAGACGAACAACACGTCGGCGTCGCTGCCGTAGCCGAGCTCGCCTCCGCCGAGGCGTCCCATTCCGATGACGGCGAGACGCGCGGGTGCCGGCTCACCACGTTCGGCTTCGCTTGCTCTGATCGCTGCGGCCAGAGCTGCATTGATGACGGCAGCCCACACCGAAGACAGCGCGCGGCACACCTGCGGAACGTCGAGCATGCCGAGAATGTCCGCCGATGCCACACGCGCAAGTTCGTGTCGGCGAAGCGAGCGGGCAGCGTTGATCGCCCGCGCTGGATCCTCGTACCGGCCCGACGACGACAGAATCGCGCGATACGTCTCCTCCGGCTCCGCGTCGAGCAACTTGGGTCCGGTCGGACCGTCGGCGAACAGTCGGACCACTTCCGGTGCCTTGATCAGCAGGTCCGGGACGTACGCCGACGATCCGAGAACGATCATCAACCGCTGTGCGACGGCTCCCTCGTCACGAAGCATGCGCAGGAACCACGTGTGATCGACCGTCGCCTCGCACAGCCGTCGATAGTTGAGCAGTCCGGCGTCGGGATCCGGTGTGTCGGCGAGCCATTCGAGAAGCGTCGGCAGCAGCACGGCCTGGATCTGTCCGCGGCGTGCACCGCCACCCACCAAGGCTCGCAGATGCCCGAGTGCATTCTCCGGTGCCGCGTACCCGAGCGCGGCGAGCTGACGAATCGCGGCATCGGGCGTCAGACGCACGGTGTCCGAGTCGAACCGCACGACCGAATCGAGCAACGGGCGGTAGAAGAGCTTCGCGTGCAGACGCCTGATGCGCTGAGCGTTGCGCTTGATCTCGGCATTCAGCACGCCGAGCGAGTCACGATTGCCGTCGGGACGCATGTGCGCTGCCCGCGCGAGCCATCGCAGCGCTTCCTCGTCGTCCGGGGGCGGCAGCGTGTGCGTGCGCTTCATGCGCTGCAGTTGCAAGCGGTGCTCGATCAGGCGCAGGAATTCGTACGACGCCGTCAGATTCGCCGCGTCGTCGCGGCCGATGTACCCGCCGTCGGTGAGCGCCGCAAGCGCGTCGGTCGTGCCGAGAACGCGCAGCGACTCGTCGGTCCGTCCGTGCACGAGTTGCAGTAGCTGCACGGCGAATTCGACGTCACGGAGGCTGCCTCGACCGAGTTTGATCTCGCGTTCGCGTAGCTCGGGCGGCACCATCTCCTCGACGCGTCTGCGCATCGCACGGACCTCGGGCACGAAGTCCTCACGCTGAGAGGCCAACCACACCATGGGATTCAACGCGGCGACGTACTCGTGACCGAGTTCGAGGTCACCGGTCATCGGGCGGGCCTTGAGCAGTGCCTGGAACTCCCAGGTCTTGGCCCACCGCTTGTAGTAGGCGACATGGGATTCGAGCGTGCGGACGAGCTCGCCGCGCTTGCCCTCGGGCCGCAGCGCCGCGTCGACCTCGAAGAACGCCGAGGAGCCGATGCGCATCATCTCACCCGCGATGCGGCTCGCCACGGCATCGGCAGGTTCCGCCACGAACACGACGTCGACGTCGGAGACGTAATTCAGCTCTCGCGCACCACATTTGCCCATCGCGACGACGGCGAGACGCGTCGGACAGGGCTTGTCGGGGCACACGGTGGCGACCGCGACGGCGAGAGCGGCGGTCAGGGCCGCGTCGGCCATGTCCGAAAGCTGCGTTCCCACCAGTTGATACGGCAGCACCGGCTCGTTCTCGACGGTGGCCGCGAGGTCCGCTGCGGCCAGCACCATCACCTGGTCGCGGTACGTCTTACGCAGCGCGAGAACGGCTTCGGATCCGATGATGCCCGCTCGGTACAGGTCCGGCGCGGCGTTCTCACCCGTCTCGGGGACTGCCTCGACGGCATCGAGCAACTGCTGAGTGAGCTGATCCTTGCTCGGCAGCTCGACGCGTGAGCCCTTGCTCGACTTGCCCTCGGGCGTCAGCAGCAGGCGCCATGTGTCGGGGTCGGACACCAGATGGTCGGCCAGCGCGCTCGACGCACCCGTCAGCCCGAACAGACGGCCACGAAAACCCTTGTCCGAGCGCAGTGCAGCGGCGACTTCCGAGAAGTCCTCACCCAATGCGTCGGACAACCGCACGATCGTGCGCAGGGCCAGATCGGCGTTCGCAGCTCTCGACAGAGACCACAGAAGCTCGAGGCTGTCCTCGTCGAACCAGCCGAGCCGCTGCAAGTCCGCAGGGGCGCTCGGCTCCACGAGGCCGAGACGGCCTGCCCCTGGTACGACCGATCGTGACGTGGGCGGACGCACCATCAGCGAACACCTCGACTCTGGCGTGACACAGATTCACCTCACCGCAGGAACTATCGTTCTCGAACGACTAGAACCTAGTCCATCGGAGAGCCACGCCTGTTACAACCCCAGGTAGGCCTTCAACTCGTACGGCGTCACGTGGCTCCGGTACTCCTCCCATTCACGGCGCTTGTTGCGCAGGAAGAAGTCGAACACGTGCTCGCCGAGGGCCTCCGCGACGAGCTCGGAACCCTCCATCGCGTTGAGCGCTTGATCCAGGCTGCCCGGCAGCTCCTTGTAGCCCATCGCGCGGCGCTCGGCGGACGTCAGTGCCCAGACGTCCTCTTCGGCCTCGGGAGGAAGCGTGTAGCCCTTCTCGATGCCGCGCAGGCCTGCCGCGAGGAGAACTGCGAACGCCAGGTACGGGTTGCACGCGGAGTCAGGGCTACGGATCTCGACGCGACGCGACGACGCCTTGTTCGGCGTGTACATCGGGACGCGGATCAACGCCGAGCGGTTGGCGGGTCCCCACGACGCGGCCGTCGGTGCTTCGCCGCCGCGCACGAGACGCTTGTACGAGTTGACCCACTGGTTCGTCACGGCGCTGATCTCGTTGGCGTGCTCGAGGATGCCTGCGATGAACGACTTGCCGGTCTCCGACAACTGCATCGGATCGTCGGGGTTGTGGAACGCGTTGGCGTCGCCTTCGAACAGGCTCATGTGGGTGTGCATCGCCGAGCCGGCCTGATCGCTGAACGGCTTGGGCATGAACGTCGCGCGCACACCCTCCTCGATCGCGACCTCTTTGACCACGTAGCGGAACGTCATGATGTTGTCGGCCATGGACAGCGCGTCGGCGTAGCGGAGGTCGATCTCCTGCTGTCCGGGTGCCGTCTCGTGGTGACTGAACTCGACGGAGATACCCATCGACTCCAACGCGTCGATGGCGTGCCGGCGGAAGTTCGGAGCCGAATCGTGGACCGCCTGGTCGAAGTAACCGCCGTTGTCGGCAGGCGTGGGAGGCGAGCCGTCCTCCGGGCTGTCCTTGAGAAGGAAGAACTCGATCTCGGGGTGCACGTAGCAGCTGAACCCGAGGTCGGCTGCCTTGCTGAGCTGGCGACGCAGCACGTGCCGCGAATCGGCCCACGACGGCGAACCGTCGGGCATCGCGATGTCGCAGAACATGCGCGCGGAGTGCTGGTGACCCTTGCTCGTGGACCACGGCAGGATCTGGAAGGTCGACGGGTCCGGCTTGGCGACGGTGTCGGCCTCGGAAACGCGCGCGAAGCCCTCGATCGCGCTGCCGTCGAATCCGATGCCCTCGTCGAACGCGCCCTCGAGCTCGGCGGGCGCGATGGCCACCGATTTCAGATAGCCCAGGACATCGGTGAACCACAAGCGGACGAAGCGGATGTCGCGCTCCTCCAGAGTCCGGAGCACGAATTCCTTTTGGCGATCCATGTCCGCGAGAGTAAGCAAACCGCGTTAAATCTGTGTTACATCGTGAATTCAGTCTCACTTCCGGCCGCTCTCACCTGGCCGGATACCGTCGTGATCGGACGTCAACACACCAAATTGTTACCTGGCGGGACGAGGTCGACGAGGTAATCGACGAGCGGGCCGTCGACGCAGTCCTCACCCGAGAACGCGACGGTGTGCTGCGTTCCCTGGTAGGTGATCAGGTCGGCGCCGAGTTGCGCGGCGAGTTCCACCCCCGCCTGATACGGCGTCGCCGGATCGAATGTCGTCGAGACCACGACGAGTTTCGGCACTCCCGGCGCCGAGATGGTGTGCGGCGTACCGGTGTTCTTCACGGGCCAGAACGCGCACACGTCGAGCGGGGCCTGACCGGTGCCGAGGCCGTCGTCCAGGAACGGCGCAGCCTCGCGATACCGCACGTCCGCCTCGTCCGCCTCGGCTCGATCCGTGACCGGCGGATCGTCGACACATCGGATCGCGGTGAACGCGTCGTCGAGGTTCGAATAGGAGCCGTCGTCGAGACGACCGGAGTACGTGTCGGCGAGACGAAGCAACGTGTCTCCCCTGCCGTCGTTCAACTCCGTCAGTCCGACGCGCAGCACACGCCACAGCGTGCTCGAGTAGAGCGCCTGCTGGACGCCGGTCAACGCGTCGTCGTAGCTGAGGCCGCGCGGATCGGTCGTCGCGGCAGGTGAGGCGAGCAACGGGTCGACGAGCTCTCTGAATTTCCGGTTCGCGTCGACCGGATCCGTCCCGAGCGCGCACTCGGACGTCTGGGCGCAACTGGCCGCGAAGTCGTCGAACGCCTTCTGGAACGCCGCCCCTTGCTCGACGGCCTCGTCGACGGGAGTCTGCTCGGGATCGAGCGCACCGTCGAGAACCATCGCCCGCACGTTCGCCGGGAACGTCTCCGCGTACGCACTGCCGAGCCGGGTGCCGTACGAGAAGCCGACGTACGTCAGCTTCTCGTCGCCGAGGACGGATCTGATGACATCCATGTCCCGCACGACTTCCTGTGTGCCGACGTGTTGAAGCACGTCGGCACCCGTCCGCTCGGCACACTTGGCGGCGTAGTCACGATGCTCGCCTTCCGTCGTCGCGATCCCCTCCGAAGACATGTCGACGTCGTTCTCGCGTCGCTGTTCGTCGGTCTCCTCGGTCGTCAGGCACCGAACGGCAGGGGTCGATGCGCCGACTCCGCGAGGGTCGAATCCGATGCGATCGAACCTCTCGGCGATGGGCGAATCCTCGGCCTGCGTCGCCAGATAGAGCCCGGAGGCACCGGGCCCGCCCGGATTGAACAGGATCGATCCGATCTTGTCTCCCGACGCGTGTGCTCGCGAGATGGCAACCTCGGCCATCGGTCCGGCCGGGTTCGCGTAGTCCAGGGGGACGGTGACCTTCGCGCATTCGAGGGTGCTGCCGAGCCCGGTGCCGTCCGTGTCGTAACCGTCGCACGACTCCCAATCGAGTGTCTGCGTGTAGAACTGCTCGAGCCCGGCCGGTACGACCCCCGCGCCTGCCGCCCACTGCTCGTCCGACGACGGTTCGGCGGTGCCCAAGGTTGTCGCCTCGCGACCCGAACATCCCTGCAGAACCAGCAGTGCCACTGCCCCGACCACCGCAGCGCCCACTCTCGAAGACTTCACAGTCACGATGGTGCCAGAGCGCCCATGCGGTGCACGTGGACACAGCCAGCGGACCGAAGAAGTCGCTACTAGGCTCCGAGCTGTGCAGGCACTGCGAATCGCCCTTGCCCAGATCAATCCGACAGTGGGAGACCTCGACGGCAATGCTGCGCTGATCGTGTCGTGGACGCGACGGGCGGTCGAGGAG
Organism: Rhodococcoides kyotonense; assembly: GCF_900188125.1. Lineage (GTDB taxonomy): Bacteria > Actinomycetota > Actinomycetes > Mycobacteriales > Mycobacteriaceae > Rhodococcoides > Rhodococcoides kyotonense. The sequence continues at coordinate 232,581 of NZ_FZOW01000011.1, forward strand.
GGCGCGCAGGTCGTGCTGTTTCCCGAGATGGCGCTGACGGGCTATCCCGTCGAGGACCTCGCGTTGATCCCGTCGTTCGCGGAGGCCTGCACGACTGCGATACGACGGCTGGCCGACGCGTTGGACCGCGCAGGCTGCGGAGGAGTCGTCACGGTCGTCGGCTATCTGGATCGCGACATCGCGGGCGCCAGGAACAGTGCCGCGGTGTTGTTCGCCGGCGAGGTCGTCTCTCGCTACGACAAGGTCGCATTGCCGACGTACCGCGTCTTCGACGAGGCGAGATACTTCGCTCCGGGCACGCATCTGAGCATCACCACTGTCGGCGAGCACCGTGTCGGCGTCGTGGTCTGCGAGGACATCTGGCAACCGGGTGGACCCGTGCCTGCGTACGCGGCCGCCGGTGTCGACGCGCTGCTGTGCCTCAATGCGAGCCCGTTCGAACTCGGCAAGGACACGATTCGCCGGTCGGTGGTCGACCGTCGCGCCGCCGAGGCGGGGGTTCCGGTGGCCTACGTCAATCTGGTGGGAGGCCAGGACGAGTTGGTGTTCGACGGCGGCAGCATGGTCGTCGCCGCGGACGGGGAGCTCCTCGGTCTCGCACGGCCGTTCACCGAGGATCTGTTGTGCGTCGACGTCGATCTGCCAGGCGACCGTACGCCCGACGACCACCCCGACGGGTGGACTGTCGACCGAAACACACTCTCCGACATCATCGTTCGCGGATGGGATCGCAGGGGTCGGTCCATTGCCGAGCCCGTGCCCGACGAGGAACAGGTGTGGGCGGCGCTCGTCACCGGCCTTCGAGACTACGTGCACAAGAACGGGTTCCGGACCGTTGCACTCGGCCTGTCCGGTGGTATCGATTCGGCGGTCGTCGCCGCGATCGCAGTCGACGCACTCGGCAGCGATGCGGTGCACGGGGTGTCGATGCCGTCGCGGTACTCGTCGGACCATTCACGCAGCGACGCAGACGAATTCGCGCGTCGTACCGGAATTCGCTTCACGACCGAACCGATCGAATCGATGGTCGAGGTCTTCGTTCGCACACTCGGCCTTACCGGTCTCGCCGAGGAGAACATTCAAGCGCGATGTCGCGGAATGACATTGATGGCGCTGTCCAATTCCGACGGGCATCTGATACTCGCGACGGGCAACAAATCCGAACTCGCCGTGGGATATTCGACGATCTACGGCGATGCCGTCGGGGGCTACGCACCGATCAAGGACGTTCCGAAGTCGCTGGTGTGGGACCTCGCACGATGGCGCAACAAGACTGCGACCGAGCGAGGAGAGATTCCGCCGATACCCGAGGACAGCATCGACAAGCCGCCGTCCGCGGAATTGCGGCCCGGCCAACTCGACACCGATTCGTTGCCCGATTACGACGAGTTGGACGCGATCCTCTACCGCTACGTCGACTGCGATCAGGGACTGCGGGACATCGTCGCCGCCGGATACGACCGCGACACCGTCGCCGACATCCTGCGCAAGGTCGACGCGTCGGAATACAAGCGACGTCAGTATCCGATCGGGGCCAAGGTCACCTCGCGCGCGTTCGGACGCGATCGGCGGATGCCCATCACGAACCGATTCCGCAGCCACGACGACCCGATGTGATGTATTGCACTGCCGAGTCCCCTTAAACGGCCAGGTCGTCGGTGGCAGACTGGTGGCGTCATCAACCCCATCCCGGGGACCCGCAGGCGGGCCTCGAGGAACCGAAAGGGACAAAGATGTCCGACAATTCTGTGTACGGTGCGTCCGATGCTGCGGTATCCGGACTGACTCGCAAGACGCGCACCCATCATCTCCTGCAGATGAAGGCCGAGGGTGAGCGCTGGGCCATGCTCACGGCGTACGACTACTCGAGTGCCCGCATCTTCGAAGAAGCCGGTATCCCGGTGCTCCTGGTCGGCGATTCGGCGGCCAACGTGGTCTACGGCTACGACACGACGGTTCCGGTCACCGTCGACGAACTTCTCCCCCTCGTGCGCGGTGTCGTGCGCGGCGCCCCGAACGCTCTCGTCGTCGCCGACCTGCCGTTCGGAACCTACGAGTCCTCACCGCAGCAGGCGCTCGCCACGGCGACGCGTTTCCTCAAGGAAGGCCTCGCCCACGCCGTCAAGCTCGAAGGCGGAGAGCGCGTCGCCGACCAGATCGCAGCCATCTCGGCGGCAGGCATTCCGGTCATGGCTCATATCGGGTTCACCCCCCAGAGCGTCAACGGGCTCGGCGGATTCCGCATCCAGGGACGCGGCGACGGCGCCGATCAACTCGTCGCCGACGCCATCGCGGTACAGGAGGCAGGTGCGTTCTCCGTCGTCATGGAGATGGTGCCTGCCGATCTCGCCGGTCAGGTGACCCGCAAGCTCACCATTCCGACCATCGGAATCGGCGCGGGCAACGAGACCGACGCACAGGTGCTGGTGTGGCAGGACATGGCCGGCTACACCAGTGGCAAGACGGCCAAGTTCGTCAAGAAGTTCGGAGCCGTCGGCGACGAGCTGCGCTCGGCAGCAGCGACGTACCTGTCCGAGGTACGCAGCGGAACCTTCCCCGGCCCCGAGCACAGCTACTGACCGAGGCTCGTCGATGGCACACTCGGTGCCATGAACTCACGAACCCAGCGTGGCTCACAGATATTTCGCCGCACAGCCGCCTCCCTTGCGGGGGCGGCTGTCGTCGTCGCAGCAGCAGCCGCCTGCGGCACCGACAGCACCACCACCGGATCGTCGTCGTCTCTTCCCGAGACCACGACCACGACTGCGCCGCCGACCACCACTACGGCAGCCGCGGACGGCATCACCGATCAACAGAAGCAGCAACTGTGCACCGATCTCGGTGAGCAACTGCAGGAATGGCGCATCCAGGGTCCGACGTTGGGGCGCGGCGGATTGAACATCGTCGTGCAGACCTGGGCGGCGCAGAGCGGAGTCATCAACCTGCAGGTGGTGCAGAACCGCGCGATCGTCGACGAGATCACGATCGCGAACTGCCCCGACGTGCGCACCGAGGCCATGCAGTCCCTCGACATCCCCGATCTCGCGTCCGGTCTGGTCGGGTTCTGATCCGTGACACAGACGTATTCGACCGAACTGTATCCACCGATCGAACCGTACGACTCCGGCCATCTCGACGTCGGTGACGGCCAACGCATCTACTGGGAGACCAGCGGTGACCCCGAAGGCACCCCGGTCGTCTTCGTGCACGGAGGTCCCGGTGGCGGCACCGGACCCGCGCAGCGTAGATATTTCGACCCGGCTGCGTACCGGATCATCCTCTTCGACCAGAGGGGCTGTGGCCGTTCGACGCCGCACATCGCCGACGGTGCCGACCTGTCGGTCAACACCACCGATCGGCTGATAAGCGACATCGAGACGCTACGCACACATCTGGGCGTCGAACGATGGCTCGTGTTCGGCGGGTCGTGGGGTTCGACGCTGTCGCTCGCATATGCGCAGAGCCATCGAGACCGCGTGAACGGCCTGATTCTGCGAGGAATCTTCCTGTTGCGGCGTAGCGAGATCGATTGGTACTACAACGGCGGCGCGGGACACATCTTCCCCGAGCAGTGGGACGAGTTCCTCGCACCCGTCCCGGAGAACGAACGCGGCGGCGACCTCGTCGAGGTCTATCACCGGCTGCTGACGTCGGACGACCGGGATGTGGCCACTGCTGCCGCCGTCGCGTGGTCGTCGTGGGAGGCCGCGACGAGCTATCTGCTGCCGCGGCCGGAGCAGGTCGCCGAGAACTCCGATCCGCGGTTCGCGCTGGCGTTCGCCGGAATCGAGAACCACTACTTCCGCAACGGCGGGTTCCTGCGCGAGAACCAGTTGCTCGACGACGCGCATCTGCTCGACGGCATCCCCGGCGTCATCGTCCAAGGTCGCTACGACGTCGTATGCCCCGCGACGAGCGCACATGCCCTCCACAAGGCATGGCCCGAGGCAGAATTGATCGTCGTCGACCACGCCGGACACTCGGCCAGCGAGCCCGGGATCGTGCATCATCTGGTCCAGGCCACCGACCGGTTCGCGTCGCTACGGTGAGTCGTAGCTGAATTCGATTCGGCGGGAGTCGGTGTCGGCGACGGTCAGCCGTACCGTCACCTTCTCCCCCTCCGGCGGCTCACCCGTGCACTTTCCGATGACGATCGGGTCGTCGAGGAACACTTCGGCGTCGCGTTTGCCTTCGGCACCACGCAACACGAGCGCGCCGAACTCCTCGCCGACCCGTCGGGCAAGCATCGTCGCCTCGGTCAGATCGATGCACGCTCGATCCACCTTGGACGCAGTCGAATCCGACGCTCGCATCACCGCCGGGAGGTCCGGGAGCGCGGTGCGCGCCCACGCCGGGATCTCGGTGTCCGCGACGACGGCAAGGCAGACCTCGGTGGCGTATCTGTCGGACAGCCGTCGCAGCGGAGCCGTCACGTGCGCGTAGGGCGCGCCGATGCCGGCGTGATCGGTCAGGTTCGGCACGTCGCCGTCGAACGCGGCGTAGTCCGCGCCGCGCAGCAGCCCGGTCGCCTCGGTCATCATCGCGAGTGTCTCGGGCGCGGCGCTCGGCAGTCCAGCGAGAACCGCGCCTGCCGACGCGCCCTCCGGCCACTCGATCCCGAGTGTGTCCGCGGTGGTGCGCAGCGTTGCCAGCGCATCCTTCGACGCGGTCGGCAGCGTCCGCAGTATCCCGACGCGGGCGTCGAGCATGATGCGCGCGGCGCACATTCCGGTCAGTAGCGACACCTCGGCGTTCCACGTGTCGACGTCCGTGCGGCCCTGCAGTTCCACCCGCCAGGAGTGGCCGTCGGGGACGACTTCCTGTTCGGGCAGCGTGATGTCGATCGATCCACGCAGGAGAGCTGCCTGCGCACGCAATGCCCCGAACTCTGCCAATGCTGCGATCGACGGATGCGGAGTGCCTGCATCGACGTCGGCTTGCACGCCCGCATAGTCCAGACGCGCGACCGACCTGACCATCGCGCGGCCGACTGTCCATGCCACCGCTTCGCCGTCGGAGTCCAGCTCGATTCGCCAGAGCGCCGCGGCGCGCGCTTCGTTCGGCAGCAGGCTCGCCGAACCCTCGGACAACACCCGCGGATGCAGCGGGACCGAACCGTCGGGCAGGTAGTAGGTCTGTCCGCGCTCACGCGTCTCGGAGTCGAGTGCTCCGCCCGGAATCACGAGAGCGCCGACGTCGGCGATCGCGTAATGCACGACGAAACCCGACGTCAGCCTCTCGATGTGCACCGCCTGGTCGAGGTCCATCGAACCAGGCGGGTCGATCGTCACGAGCGGGATATCGGTGCGATCCTCGCGGTCGTGCTCGTACCGATCGACCGGGGACGATGCCTCGGCCAAGGCATCGTCCGAGAACGCCTCTCGCAGACGAAATTCGGACCTGATCGCGTGGAAGTCGAAGTTCGAGGTGGGCAGTCGAATCGGAGCCACGAAAGTCAGTTGTTCCAGTCGTCGTCGGCTTTGTCCGCGGCCTTGTTTCGCTCCGCCGCGATCTCGATGGCACGCTCGGCCGTCTTGCGATCGGGGTACGGTCCCATGCGATCGAAGGCACCCGCCTCCTTGCCCTGCGAGACGGTCTTCGTACGAACGTCGTAGTACCAGGCTTCGTCGTCGTTGCTCATGAGAACAGTGTGCCGTACTGGGTGCGAACGAGCCGGCATGTAAGCCGGATCCTGTTTTCCTCCCCGCCGAAACGGGACGGAACGACGACCATCCATCTGGGCACACCGTCGCCGGGTACCTCGAGCAGTCCACCCGCAGGCTCGGGCGAGCAGCCCTCGAACACCTGCGCAGCCGCACCTGTTACGGGTGCGGCCTTCGACCTTGCTCCGGGCGGGGTTTACCTAGCCACCTCAGTCACCTGAGGTGCTGGTGCGCTCTTACCGCACCGTTTCACCCTCACCCACCTGCGTCTCCCGAAGGATCCGCACGTGGGCGGTCTGTTCTCTGTGGCACTGTCCCGCGAGTCACCTCGGGTTGCCGTTAGCAACCGCCCTGCTCTGTGGAGTCCGGACTTTCCTCGGCTCGAAGCTTGACGGTTCGAGCCCGCCAGTCCTTCGTGCCGCAGCCGTCCAACCGACTCGTTCGCGAGAGGTGACTCTACCCGTGTCTGTCGCGTTCGAACTACACCTGTGGGGCCCGCACTACAGTTCACCCCATGGATCACGTCATTCTGCTGCGCGGCATCAACGTCGGCGGAATCAACATCAAGATGGCAGATCTCCGTGCCGCCCTGACGGACGCAGGTTTCACCGACGTGCGGACCACTCTCGCGACGGGCAACGTGCACCTCCGATCGCCGTCGACGGGTGCCGAACTGAAGGCGTCGGTCGAGGCGGTGTTGTCGGAGCGATTCGGCTACGAAGCCTGGGTCATCGTTCTCGACGTCCCGACCCTGCGCGGCATCGTCGAGGAGTACCCGTTCGACGCCGAGCGCGAGGGCTGGCACCCCTACGTCGTCTTCGGCAACGACGACGACCATCTCGCCGAGCTGGCGGCCATCGGCGAGACGCTGGATCCGGACCTGGAACGCATCGCGGCCGGCCGGGGCGTCGTCTACTGGGAAGTTCTTCGGGGCCACACCACCGACAGCATCGTCGGGAAGACCACCGCCAAGGCCAAGTTCAAGCCGACCACCACGACGCGCAATCTACGGACACTCGCCAAGATGCTCGCGTGAGCCTCGTCGCCGCGGCTCTCGTCGCCGCTGTCCTGATCTTCGCCATCGTTCGTCCCCGCGGTCTCCCCGAGATCGTCGCTGCGTTGCCCGCCGCTGCACTGACGTTGGTACTCGGCCTGGTGACCGTCTCGGGTGCTGTCGAGCAGGTGACCGAACTGCTGCCGACCGTCGTGTTCCTGGCGTTCATTCTGATCCTGGCCCACCTCGCCGATGCCCGAGGCGTGTTCACGTGGATGGCGTCGGTGATGGGCAGGGGTGCCGGCGGGAGTCCGCACAAGTTGCTGGTCTCGGTGTTCGCTGCTGCCGCGGTCACCACCGCGATCCTGAGCCTCGACGCCACCGTGGTCCTCCTGACCCCTGCCGTCATCGGCGCGGCGCGCGCACTGCGGATGTCTGCGCGGCCGCACAGCTATGCCAGCGCGCACCTGTCCAATTCGGCGTCGACGTTGCTTCCCGTGTCCAACCTCACAAACCTGTTGGCGTTCGGTGCGACCGGCTTGACGTTCGTTCACTTCGCTGCGCTGATGGCCCTGCCGTGGATCGTGGCCGTGCTGATCGAGTTCGCGGTGTTCTGGATCTTCTTTCGCGCAGATCTCGTGCGCATCGAGGACGCGCCGAGCCCAGAGCGCATCCCTGCACCTCTCGGGACGCTCGCTGTTCTCGGGGCCACACTGGTCGGATTCGCCGTCGCCGGTCTCTTCCATGTCGAGCCGTTCTGGGTCGCGGCAGCGGGATCGCTCGTCCTCGCTGTTCCCGCGTTGCGCAACGGATTCACGGTGCCGAGCAGAATCCTGCGCGCCGCCGACCTGAAGTTCTGTGGCTTCGTCCTGCTGCTGGCGATCGTCGTCGCCGGTGTCACCGCAGGCCCGATCGGACGCTGGCTGACCGACATCCTGCCGACCGAGGAGACGTTCCTCGGTCTGCTTGCCACCGCTGCTATCGCGGCGGTGGCGTGCAACGTCGTCAACAATCTTCCTGCGACGTTGATGCTGTTGGCTGCGTTCGGCCCGTCGGCACCGCCCGGGTTGCTGCTCGCGATGGTGATCGGGGTGAACCTCGGCCCCAATCTGACCTATGTCGGTTCGCTCGCCATCATGCTGTGGCGACGGGTCGGCGCGGCGAATCACGAACCGGCCGACCTCCGAACGTTCACCACACTCGGGCTGATCACCACACCGTTGACGATCGTGGGATCGGTTGCTGCGCTGTGGGTCTCGCTACTGATCGAGATATGACGTGTCGTTGACCAGACGCACCGACGCCCCACCGTCCGGGTAGAACTCGGCGATACTGAGCGACGCCAGGTCCAGGTGCATGCGGTACAGAATCGACGGTCCGACGTCGAGTGCGAGCTGCAGGAGCATCTTGATCGGCGTGACGTGACTGACGACGACGATCGTCGACCCCGCGTACGACGCGACGAGCTTGTCGCGTGCTGCCTTGACGCGTTCGTGGACGACGTCGAAGCTTTCGCCTCCGGGCGCCGCCACCGAGGTGTCGCCGCGCCAACGCTGGTGGATGTCGGGGTACTGCTGCGAGGCCTCCTTGAACGTCAGACCTTCCCAGTCACCGAAGTCGGTCTCGGTCAGATCGTCGAGTACCGATACCTCCAAGCCCACCTTGTCGGCGAACGCACCTGCGGTCTGCCGCGCACGTCCGAGCGGCGACGACACCACCGCCGCGATGTCGTCTCGCCTCGCGAGATGGTCGGCCGCCGCAGCGGCCTGACGCTCGCCGAGCTCGGTCAACGCGGGGTTGCCGCGACCGGAGTAGCGTCGCTCGACCGACAGTGGGGTCTGGCCGTGCCGCAGCAGCAGCATGCGCGTCGGCTCACCGACGGCGCCGGTCCAGCCGGGCGCGGCGGGCTTCTCGGTCACCTCCTCGGCGGGCGCAAGGTCGTCTCCGGCGGCCGCTGCATCCATCGCCTCGTTGGCGAGTCGATCGGCGTGCGAGTTCTGGTTCCGCGGAATCCACTCGAAGCTCACCGAATCGAATCCACGGACCAGCTCGGCCGCTTCACGGTTCAGCGGAATCATGTCCGGGTGCTTGACCTTCCAGCGTCCCGACATCTGCTCGACGACGAGCTTGGAGTCCATCCTGACCTGCACCTCACGCGCGCCGACGTCGGCGGCAGCGGTCAAGCCTGCGATGAGACCGCGGTACTCGGCCACGTTGTTGGTGGCGACACCGAGTGCGAGTCGGCGTTCGGCGAGCACGTCGCCGCGATCGCTGGACAGGACCACGGCGCCGTATCCGGCAGGCCCCGGGTTGCCGCGTGAGCCACCGTCCGCCTCGACGATCACCCGGACGGGCGTGCTCACAGGCCGGACTCCTTGGTGCGCACCAGGATTGCGTTGCATTCGGAGCAGCGAACCAGTTCGTCGGCAGGCTTCGCCGCGATTCGCGAGATTTCGCCGCGGTCGAGTTCGATGCGGCATGCGCCGCACCGGCGGGCCTGCAGAAGCGCCGCGCCGCGACCGGTCAGGCCGCGCTGCTTCTCGTACAGCCCGAGCAGATCGTCCGGGAAAGTACCTGCCAGCTCGGAGCGGCGACCGGTACTGCGCTGCTCGGCAGCGTCGATGTCCGCTACGGCGTCGTCCCGGCGCCGGCCCGCGTCGATCAGTTCTTCCTCGATCTGGGTCAGCTGCGCGCCTGCGTGGTTGTAGTCGGTTTCCGACGCCTCACGCCGTTCCATGACCTCGAGAAGCTCCTCTTCGAGGATGGATTGACGTCGTTCCAGGCTCGTGAGCTCGTGCTGGATCTCGGACATCTGCTTCGCGGCAACGGTGCCGCTCTCGAGCAGCTTCTTGTCGCGGTCCTCGCGCTGGCGAACCGCGTCGACCTCGTTCTCGAGCTTCTTGATGTCGCGGTCGAGATCGTCCATCGAGATCTGAACCGCGACGGCCGCGTCCTTACGGGCGATGCGTTCGCCCTCGAGCTTCTCGACCTCGGCCTGCTCCGGAAGGTTTTTCCGACGATGCGCGATCTGAGTCAGTTCGGTGTCCACTGCGGCCAGCTCGAGAAGTGAGGCCTGCACTCGGGGATCGACGTTCACGCGTGATGACTCCTGCGACTATGGAAGATGAAGATTCGGTCAACCCTACCGGGCGAGCAGTCAGTTGTTCGCCGCCCCGAGGGTCCACGGGTCCGTTCTGGTCGTACTCACTCGACTCTCCCACGCGGCAGCATCCGAGAAGGCCGAATCGACGATCGATCGGGCTTGCTCGCACCACGGCCATTCCGACGCCCAGTGGGCCACGTCGATGACGGCCGGTCCCCCGGCGCGCAGGTGTTCGTCGACGGGATGGTGCCGCAGATCGGATGTGACGAAGACGTCGGCACCGAGCGTCGTCACCGCGCCAAGGAACGAGTCGCCCGCACCGCCGCACAGCGCTACCGTGCGGATCGACGCGTCGAGATCTCCAGCCGTGCGCACTCCCCATGCGGTGTCCGGCAACCTGACGCGCACGCGCTCGGCGAATGCGCGCAGCGTCGTCGGCTCGGCGAGCGTTCCCACTCGGCCGAGCCCGGTGGACGACGGCAGCCGCACTTCCTCGACGATGTCGAACGCCGGTTCCTCGTACGGATGAACGGTGCGCAGCCGCTCGATCAGCTGCGCACGCAATGCCGCGGGCGCGACCATCTCGACGCGGTCCTCGGCGACCTGCTCGAGCTGCCCTACGGTTCCGATCGCGGGATCCGCGCCGTCCAGCGGACGGAACCGACCTGTCCCGACGACGGTCCAGCTGCAGTCTCGATAGTCGCCGATGGCTCCCGCGCCTGCGTCGAGCAAAGCGTCGCGCACGGCGTCGGAATGGGTCGTCGGGACGAACACCACCCACTTGTCGACGCGCGGGCCGTCGATGGGTTCGATCGGGCGGGTCCCGGTGACTCCGAGCAGATCGGCCAACGCGTCGGACACGCCGGGATCCGCGGAGTCGGCGTTGGTGTGCGCGGTGAACAGTGCACATCCAGCCTTGACGAGCCGGTGGATCAGCGCACCTTTCGGCGTGTTCGCCGCGACGGTGTCGACGCCTCGCATCAACAACGGATGATGCACGACGAGGAGGTCGGCGCCCCACTCGATGGCCTCGTCGACGACGGCAGCGGTGGCGTCGACTGCGTAGATCACCTTGCGTACGGGGTCGGACGGGTCGCCGGTGACGAGCCCGACCGAATCCCAGCTCTCGGCGAGGCGCGGCGGATACGCGGCATCGAGAACGGCGATGACGTCGGCGAGGCGCACACGGCCTTCGGTCACTGACTTCTCCTCACTACAGAACGCGTTCGAACGCGTCGATCAGAACGTCGACGTACTCAGGACCCCGGACGGCGACGCGTAGGTGATCGGGCGCCAGGCCGGGAAAGGTGTCGCATCGGCGGACGGCAATGCCTTCGCTGCGCAGGCGTTCGCGGACGTCGGCTGCGGACGGTACCTGCAGCAGCAGGAACGGTGCGTGAGCCGGTGTCCTCACGACGATGCCGAGTTTCCTGAGTCGGTCGACCATCGCGTCGCGGTCGTCGGCGATGCACGACGCCTTGGCTGCGGCTTCGGCCACGGCGTCGGGCTCGCTGCAGGCGGTGATGGCTTCGAGTTGCAGCGTGCCGACCGGCCAGTGCGCCCGACCGTGCGCGAGGGTTGCCAGCACCTCCGGCGATCCGAGGGCGTATCCGCAGCGCAGACCGGCCAGCGCCCACGTCTTCGTCAAGCTCCGCAGCACGAGCACATCGGGGAGCGCGTCGGCCGCGACAGACTGTGCTTCTCCTTCGACGGCGTCGGCGAACGCCTCGTCGACCACGAGGATGCGCCCCGGTCGTCGCAACGCGAGAAGCTCTTCTCTCGGATGCAGCACCGACGTCGGATTCGTGGGATTCCCGATCACGACCATGTCCGCCGATTCGGGAACCAGCCCGGGATCGAGCTCGTACGGCGGCGGCAGGATCACCTGAGCGACGTCGACGTCGGCTTCACGCAGCGCCCACTCGGGCTCGGTGAACGACGGGTGCACGACGGCCGCGAGCCGGGGCCTTAGCCTCGGCAGCATCGCGAATCCCTCGGCTCCGCCTGCGAGCAGCAGCACTTCGTCCGGAGTTCGACCGTGCCTGCGGGCAACGGCCTCGCGTGCACGCAGATCGGCAGCGGCCGACGGGTAGCCCCCGAGATGGTTCAGCGTGTCGGCGAGTCGCTCCCGCAGCCAGCGAGGTGGCGCCGTTCCTTGAACGTTGACCGCGAAATCGACCAGCCCATCGCCGACCTCGGCATCGCCGTGGTGGCGCAGCAGCGAACGTGAGTGCACTTCGAGCGGTCCTTTCGTTGCCGATGAGCGTAGTCGGCGCCCACACCGATATGGTTTTGTCATGACAAAGCTCGACGAATCGACGAACACACGCGCCCACGTCGTGCTGTTCGACCTGGACGGAACGCTCACCGACTCGGCGCCCGGCATCCTCGCCGGCTTCCGGCACGCGCTCGCCTCCGTCGGGGCGCCCGAGCCGACCGAGAAGCAACTCGCGCTGGTGATCGGCCCACCGCTGATCGACTCGTTCCGCACGATGGGCCTGCCGGAGGACGACGCGCAGCACGCGCTGGCCGCGTATTTCGAACGGTACGACGCGCAGGGTTGGGCCGAGAACTCGGTGTTCGACGGTATCGAGCCCGTCCTGAAGGAACTGAAGGCGCGCGGTGTCCGGCTGGGAGTCGCGACGAGCAAGTCGGAGCGTTTCGCGCACCGCATCCTCGACCACTTCGAGTTGTCGCAGTACTTCGAGTTCATCGGCGGAGCGAGCAGTGACGGCGTCCGACGGGCCAAGCCCGACGTCATCGCCCACTCGCTGCGCAACCTGGGTCTGATCCCGAAGGAGATCGCCGACGGCGGAACTCCGGACGTCATCATGGTCGGCGACCGCGATCACGACGTGCACGGTGCTGCCCGCTTCGGGATCCCTGCCGTCTACGTCGACTGGGGATACGGCATCGACGGGGAGAACGACGACGCTGCATTCACCGTCACGACCATGGACGAACTCGCGAAGGTGCTCGGTGACAACACCCACTGAACCGTCGGTACACGTGGCCTTCGTCTGTACGGGCAACATCTGCCGCTCCCCGATGGCGGAGAAGATCTTCGATCAGTACCTCCTCGAAGCGGGTCTCGAGAAGTCCGTGCGGGTGTCGAGTGCTGGCATCGATGGGTGGCACGAAGGAGACGGCGCTGATCCGCGTGCCGTCGCCGAGCTCGAGGCCCACGGGTACGACACCGACCACGTGGCGGCCCAGGTCGACGACGACCATCTGGCCGCGGACCTCCTCGTCGCATTGGACTCGGGCCATGCTCGACAGCTCCTGCAACTGGACGCCCCGGCGGACCGCGTCGTGCTGCTGCGGTCGTTCGACGACGACGCCGAATCCGAGTCCGTCGCCGACCCGTACTACTCCGCCGACAGCGCCTTCGCGGAAGTACGTGAACAGATCGAGGCTGCCATGCCCGGCCTCGTGAGATGGGTCGCGGACCACGTCTCCGACGAGCCGTCGTAGATCACTTCGGGCCAGCCGCTACCGTAGGGGTGTGCGAAGGCTGAGATTCCTGCTGCGACCGGGCTGGTTGGCGTTGGCGGTCGTCGTCGTGGCGTTCGCCTTCATGTGCTTCTACGTGCTCGCGCCGTGGCAGCTGGGCAAGAACACCTCGACGTCACACCGCAACGATCTGATCGAGCAATCCGTGAACGCCGACCCGGTACCGATCTCGCAGGTCGTCGATGCGGACGGCTTCGCGCCCGACGACGAATGGCGACGCGTCGTCGCCGAAGGCTCGTACGTTCCGGACTCCGATGTTCTCGTCCGGCTCCGAGTGATCCGGGATCAGCCCGCCTACGAGGTCATCACGCCCTTTCAGGTGCAGGACGGTCCGGTCGTCCTGGTCAATCGCGGCTACGTTCTGCCCGTCCAGGGCACCGCGCCACCGGAGATCGATCCAGCGCCGACAGGCCCGATCACCTTGGACGCGAGACTACGTGTCTCCGAAGGCAGCTCGCGGCAGCCGATCGAAGAAGCGGGACACCTGCAGGTCTACAACATCGCTCCACAGCAGATCGGTCCGGCCGTCGGCATCGATCCGATCGACGGCTATCTGCAGCTCGACGACGGCCAACCCGGCGGACTCGGGCTGATCGAGTTGCCACAGACCGACGCCGGACCGTACCTGTCCTACGGGCTCCAATGGCTCGCGTTCGGCATCATGGCTCCCCTCGGCCTCGCGTACTTCGTCAGGGCCGAGTGGCGCGAGCGTCGCAAAGCGAAGGCACAGGACATCGCCGACGCGGCCCCGCCAACACCGACCGAACCCGCGGCACCGGAAGAACCTGTCGCCGAGCCGCGAGCCCAGGAACCCGAGTTCACTCTGCCGACGCGCAAGGAACGCCGCACGGCGAAGAAGTCGAAGGAACAGTCAGCCGTGCGCTCGGCGAACGACGTGCGCCTGGCCGACCGCTACGGCAAGAATCGCTGACGCGGCAGTCGCCGAACTCTGAACCAGTGTCGACAAGCGAGCGGCGCGACCGATGTCCGACGCCGTCGGCTCGCGTCCGGTGCCCAGAGTCGGCCGGATCTCGACGCCGTGCGCGTACTCGGTCCGCCCACCCAGACGTATCCCGAGTGCTCCTGCGGCCGTCGCTTCGGCGACGCCCGCGTTGGGACTGGGGTGCCGCGACGCGTCGTGACGCCAGGCCCGGACCGAATCCGCTGCACGTCCGCCGACTGCTGGTGCGAGGAGAACGGTCAGCAACCCGGTCAGTCGTGCCGGCACGATGTTCACGACGTCGTCGAGACGTGCCGCGAACCATCCGAACCGTCGATATCGCGGCGACTTATAGCCGATCATCGCGTCCAGCGTGTTGACGGCGCGATAGCCGAGAATTCCGGGTACGCCGGCGGCAGCGCCCCAGAACACGACGCCGACGGTGGCGTCGGATGTGTTCTCCGCGACCGATTCCACGGATGCGCGTGCGATCCCGGCCTCGTCCAGAACGCTGGGGTCACGGCCGCACAACGACGGAAGCAGTTCCCGTGCGGCTCCGAGGTCACCGTCTTCGAGGTGTCGCGCCATGCGGGTTCCGGTATGAGCAAGAGACGTACCCCCGAGTGCGGCCCACGTTGCGGCTGCGACGAGTGCCGTCTCCGCGAGCACTCCACTACGTCGAACGAGGCCGGTTGCCACAGCGCCGATCCCGACACTGCCGCCGACGAGCACCGTCACGTGAACGACCCCCGCAATCCTGCTGTCCCGATACGTTCGTCGTTCGAGCCGGCCGGCGAACTGGCCGAAGCCCGCTACCGGGTGATATCGGCGTGGGTCGCCGACAGCTCGATCGAGCGCGAGGCCCAGCAACAAGCCGGTGGCACGTGAACGATTGCGCCGCTTGTTCATACGCTCGAACATAGCGAAGTCGGAACGAGCCCCTGTCATGGCGTATGCCTTTCGACACACGCCATCACAGGATCGACGCCGGGCTCAGGACCAGCGCGAGCGGTACACGGCTCTCATCTGCCGATTGTTGAAATTCAAGTCTCTGCCGGAATCGAGTAGGGCCATTGCCAGACCCACGAAGCCGACCGCTCCCATCAAGAACATCGTCATGATTACCCCCTGGAGATACGCCGTACGACCCGCGGACGGGCCGAAGTGATCTTGATTGTTACCGACGGATACACATAAATGAACGAGGATGAGGGGGCCGTCACATGTGGCGACTGTCACGAGAGCGACGCCGCTAGGATTCTGGGCATGACCGCCGACGGCACCTCCCCCGCACCGACCGATTCCGGCAGGCCCTCCTGGGTCACGAAGGCCGTGGTGATCGCAGTCGGGGCCGTGGCGTTGGTGATCGCCTACTTCGCGTTGGCGGCGTTCGTTCCTCGGTGGTGGGGCATCCGGATGTCGCAACTGGCCGATCAGACGTTCACCAAGGGAATTCTGTGGGGACTCGCCTTCGGCATCGTCTGCACGCTCGTCCCACTTCTACTGTTCTTCGCGGCTTTCTCGGTGCGCAAGCGGCGGGGTGGAAAGGTCACCGCGATAGTGGCGGTCGTGCTTGCCGTCGCCGTCGCCGTCCCCAACCTGATGACGCTGTCGATCGTGCTGGGCAACGGCAACGCGGCGCTGGCTGCGGCACAGAACATGAACACCGGCGCCCCCGGCTTCCGCGGCGCAACGGCTCTCGGCGCGATCGTCGCCGTAGCCGTTTTCGTGCTTCTCGCCATCGTCATCGTGCGCGGTCGGCGCCGACGCGCACAGAAGCGCCTCGACCGGGTCGCCGCTCCCCCGGCCGCCTGACCTACGGGTACGTACGCGGAATACCGACGACCTTCGTCGCGTCGACGGTGATTCCCAATCGCGAGTCCGGCCCGAGCGCCGGGACGTCGGGCACCGTCGCCGGGTCGGGACTGATCGCACCGATCACGTTCGATCCGGCGATGACGAAGTTCGAAGTGGACCGCCGGATGTGGTTCGTCGACGTGGCGAGTACGACGCTCTGCGCGTCGAGACTCGCCAGAATCGGCTGAGACAGCTGAGCGTTCTGCACGGTCGAGTTGGCCTTGTTCTCGACGTGAACGCGTTCCGCCGCAATGCCGTTGTCCACGAGCCACTCTCGCATGGCGTCGGCTTCGGCGATGCCGTTCTGCGGGTTTCCGCCGGTGACGACGACGGGAGACTCGGGGGCTGCTTTCGCCGCTGCAGCGGCGCCTGTCAGTCGATCGACGAGCTCGCCGCGCATCGATCCATCCCCTTCGAGACCGAACCCGAGCACGACGATGGCGGTGCGTGGGCCGTCGTAGACGGGTGCGTAGTCGATCGGAGATTCTGCCGACGCCGCGATGATGCCGAGCGCGCGTTCGACGGCCGCATGCAGTTCCGTGTCGAGTGCGCCCAGCCGAACCAGTGCGTCGTCCCGACCTTGCTGGTCACCGGACGCGTTGCGATAGAACGCTTGTAGCGCAGGGACGTTCGCATCCTGGGGAGCAGCCAGCGTCAATGCGTCGAGCGCTGCGAGGCCGACGTCGTAGTTCCCCTTGACGAGGTTGTCCTGCGCCGAGTTGTAGAGCGCCGGGGTCGCGGGTTCCGCGATCGACTCGATGATCGAACGAGGGTCGACGGGCGCGGGTGCCGGTTCGGCGCTCGCGACGCCACCGGAGGCCAGGATCGTGGCGGTCGACAACGCGGTAGCTACACCGATCTTCGTGCGGGACAGGCTGATTCGCACAGCACGTCCTTCCTTCAGACGACGGAGGTCGCCTAGAGGGTACCCGATATGTGACTGATGTGGCCAGTGTTACGCAAGTTACACAGATGTAATTCCATTCTCACCGAACGTGCACCGCGCCAACACTTCTCGATCGAAGCAAGTAGCGGTCAGGGCACCACGGGCGCCTTGCCGCCGTCGTATGGCTCGATGGTCACCTGCTCCTCGGGCGCGAACTCGACACCTTCGATGTCCTCCCCGCGCGTCACGGTCACGACGACTGCCAGACCGTCCTGCGCGACGGATTCGATGCGTCCGATCGGCTCTCCACCGGTATCGACAAGCTGATAGTCACCGACCACGACCAGCAATTCCTCCGCCGCCACCGTGCGCCGCCCACCGAAGTCTTCTACAGTCATGCCCACCACCGTAGACGGCATCGGCAACTTCCGTCAGGAACGACGACGCGGCGTGATCCGAGTGAGAACGTCGAAATCGACCTCGCCCGCTTTGGCCAGGTAGATCGGTTGTGTCACATGACCGTTCGCCATGGCGAGATGACCCCGGGCGCCGTCGTACGAGAAGTCCTGAGCAACCGATTCGAGCGCTGCGACCTCGGCCGATCCTGCCCGGTCGACGAGTTCGCCGAGCATCGTGATCCCTTCGTAGCAGGACTGCCCGAGAGAACCGACGATCGGTGCGTCGACCCCGAACCGCGACGAGAACCGTCCGGAGAAGTCGAGACTCTCGGACGTCCCGAGAGTTTCGAAATAGCCGGACGAGACGTACAGCTCACGGATGTTCTCCGCTCCGGTCGCCAGCAGCATGTTCTCGTCCATCAACGGGCTCAGACGAACGCATCGACGATCCAGACCGGTCGCCGCGAACGCTTGATGGAACGCGACCGCGTCGTCGCCCAGCAGAAGCACGACGACGCCGTCGCATCCCGATTGTTCGATGCCCGACACCGTGCGCGAGTAGTCGACGGTGCCGATCGGCCGATAGTCGCCGAACACCACCGAAGCCCCGATCGAGTGCAGGTGTTCGGTGACGATCGCGGCGGTCTTGCGTGGCCACACATAGTCGTTTCCGACGACGGCCCACTGCCTACGCCCCATCTCGTCGACCATGACGTCGAGAGCCGGAACGATCTGCGCCGACGGCGTCTCGCCTGTCACGAACAGCCCTGGATAGCGATCACCGCCCTCGTACAGCGACGTGTAGACGTACGGAATTCGATTGGTGGTGATCGGGATCAGCGCACGCCGAACTGCGGACGTGTGCAGTCCTGCGACCGCGTCGAGGGCACCGGCGTCGAGAAGGTCTCGGATATCGGCGGCGACGACAGCCGGATCGCGCCCACCGTCGATCGGCAGCAGTTCGACACGTCGGCCGAGTATCCCATCGGTGGCGTTCAACTCCTCCTGGGCAAGTTGCGCCGACAGTTCGCTGGACGGACCGACGAGGCCGAACGAACCGGACATCGGAAACACGATGCCGACGGTGAACGTCGGATCGCCGTCGCTGCGCGTCGTCATCATTCGGTCGGTGCACCTACCCATGTCTTGCCCCGCGTCGACCTCGTCGCGAGGCGAGAAAGTCGCCTAGACTCCACGAAGAAGAACCCCTTCATGATAGGAGTGCGACAAGCGTGAGCCTTCCCGAACGCCCCGATCGCGCTCTGGACACCGACCGGCTGGTGGCGTCCGTGGACAGAATCGTCAGCGAGCGTATGCGGGCAGTACTCGCACCGGCACACGTGGAACTCGAGGAATGGCGAGTTCTGAGCTTGTTGTCCGACGGCGACGGGCACACGATGGCCGAGACCGCCGATTTCGCGTTGCTCCCGCCTCCGACTCTGACGAAGGTCGTCAATCGCCTCGTCGCCAACAACTTGGTTCATCGACGGTCGGGCACGGTCGACAGGCGTCAGGTGCTGATCAGGAACACCGCCCGCGGCCAGCAGAAGTACGACGCGTTGGCCGGCGAGATCGAGGCCGTACATCGCCGATTGTTCGGCGCCGACTCCGACCGCGAACTTCTCGAAGGACTTCTCGCAGCGGTGCACCACACCGCCTCCGCCGACGATCGAGTCGATCACTGACCCGTCTGCAGGTGGGGCGCGTCGGCGACGATGGACCGCAGCAATTCGTCGACGGCCTTCACCCGCGCCAACGACGTCAACTCGCGGGGCACGGCCACCCAGTACGTGCGGTCGATCGAGAAGTGTTCGGGCAGAACGCGAACGAGCGTGTCGTCGGGTTCCCCGATGTAGCTGGGTAGCGGCGCGATGCCCAGACTGTTCCTCGCTGCGAGCCAGTGACCGGTGATGTTGTTGG
The DNA here is from genome assembly GCF_900188125.1 of Rhodococcoides kyotonense. GTDB lineage: Bacteria > Actinomycetota > Actinomycetes > Mycobacteriales > Mycobacteriaceae > Rhodococcoides > Rhodococcoides kyotonense. The sequence goes on from NZ_FZOW01000011.1 coordinate 251,855, forward strand.
TTTGAATCTGCGCGCGACCGTCCGCGAGGATGGAATCCAGGATTCGTAGCGGCGCCACGTCGAGAAGCGCACCGACGTACCAGATCAACGTGTGGGTGCGTAGGTCTTCGATCGTCGAGATCGCGGCGGTGTTCGCCAGATACTCCTCGGTGGCGTAGAGGTGCAGTGAGTAGGTCGCCAACTTGCGGAAGGACACGAGCCGCGCCGACGGCTGCTCGAGGGTGATGGCGACGTCGAACTCGCGTGTGTTCAAAGAATTGTGCTCGGTGGCGGTCACCAACTCGACGTCGAGGTCCGGATGCCGGTGGCGCAGCTTGGTGAGGTTCGGCGTCAGTACGAAGGCGCCGAATCCGTCGGGCGCGGCGATCCGCACCGAACCGGTCAGCGAGCCCACCGTCGACGTCTGGTCCTCGAATGCCGCGATGAGCGCCGACTCGACGGTTTCCGCGTAGCCGACGAGCCGGTCGCCTGCGTCGGTCAGCCGCCACCCGCTGGGAGTCCGATCGAACAAGCGTTGTCCCGCAAGCTTTTCCAAGCTGGTGATGCGGCGGCCGACGGTGGTGTGGTCGACGCCGAGCGCTTTGGATGCATCGACCAAGCGCCCGTGGCGGGACACTTCGAGGAAGAAGCGAAGGTGGTCGGCGGTGAACATGACGCCAGAGTATCAGTGCGTGCAAATATGCACGCCATAGTGCGATTTTGGTCTTTGACAGGGGCAACATTGCCAACGAGACTGGTATCACATCTCGAGCGAAGGAACTTCTGTGACGACTATTGCGCACTGGTTGGACAACAAGGAATACGCCGGCACCTCCGGCAACACCGCACCGGTCATTAACCCCGCCACCGGCGAAGTCACCGGACAACTCGCGTTGGCGAACCTCGACGACGCCCGCACCGTCATCGACGCCGCCGCAGCCGCCTTCCCCGCCTGGCGCGACACGTCGCTGGCCAAGCGCGTCCAGGTCCTCTTCAAATTCCGCGAACTCTTGAACGAGCGCAAGGGCGAACTCGCCGAAATCATCACCGCCGAACACGGCAAAGTCCTCTCCGACGCACTCGGTGAAATCTCCCGCGGCCAAGAAGTCGTCGAATTCGCCTGCGGCATCCCGCACCTGCTCAAGGGCGGCTTCACCGAAAACGCCTCCACCAAAGTCGACGTCTACTCCATCCGCCAACCCCTCGGACCCGTCGGCATCATCTCCCCCTT
>NZ_FZOW01000008.1 GCF_900188125.1 Rhodococcoides kyotonense
CCTGTGCCGATACCACCACTCCCTCAAAACCATGGGCGCCTGGCATCCGACCATGCTCGCCGGCGCCATCGAATACTGGCAATCGAACTCCGGCAGCACCGCGGTCACACTGCCTGGAAACACCATCGGGACAACCGACCTCACCGGCCACACACTCACCCCACACATCCCACGCAAACGCCGACCCAAGCACACCACCGAACCTGACACAGCGCAGGCCGACTCCGAACAGAAAGAAGACCAAGACAAGGAGCCAACGACCACCACCGCGACGATCACTGCTGCGCCCGGCGATACCGCGTCGACCACCAGGCCACGCCCCACACCGACCACCTGCTGGAGCATGAAATTGTCACCCGGCGAAAGGGCAGACGCCGACGACCCGGCACCCTACTGACGACGCCCAGGGCCGTCGAACATCTGCGAGACTCGATACATGGGACATATCGGACGCGAAGCGTCTTCGATGCTAGGTGAGGCAGGTATTCAGCTGAGCCCTGGGCTCACCGACGACGAATTCGCTTCGGTAGAGGAACGTTTCGGCTTCCAGTTCAACCCGGACCACCGCAGCCTTCTCGAAGAGGCTGTACCACTTGGTGATCAGTGGCCCGATTGGCGCAACGAAGACGACAACCCGATTCGACGTCAACTGGATTGGGTCGCCGAAGGATTCATCTTCGATGCACTCAACCAGAGTCCACCGTTCTGGGGCGCTTCCTGGGGCCCGATGCCGTCCGATCCGGACGAGGTAGCCACGGCCGTGCGACGTGAATTGGCGTCGTGGCCTCGTCTTGTACCGATCTTCGGACACCGGTACACGCCTGCAGCACCTGCGCCTTCGGGTTCTCCGGTGTTCTCCGTGTGGCAGACCGACATCATCTACTACGGCGCGAATCTCATCCATTATCTGGTCAACGAGCTGCCTCCGGGGAAAGGGATCAAGGAACACGTGCCCATCAAGGTGAAAGTACCGATCTGGTCGCGATTCGTGGAGTCATCGAATTCCGCAGAGTCGATCTGATCGCGGACAAGCCCGAGACGCGTGCAACCCGCATGCAACTGGACGCCGGGTACGTTCGAGGCCGACCAGGAGGCAGACATGACCGAACCAGTTACGTTGCGCCAGCTCACCGGACTTCCCGACGCCCCAGCCGCGCTCGGCGACTCCACTCTCGTGATGATCGACTGTCAGAACACGTACACCGAGGGTGTCCTCGAACTCGACGGAGTTCAGCCCGCATTGGACGCCGCCGCGACCCTGCTCGACCGTGCGAGAACCGCAGGCACACCGATCGTGCACATCATGCACGACGCGGGCGTCGGAACTCCGTACGACGTCAGCGCTCGGATCGGCCAGATCGTCGACCGCGTCGCACCTCGGGGTGACGAGAAGGTCATCGTGAAGAACTTCCCGAACTCCTTCGTCGGCACCGAACTCGACGAGACACTGAAGGCTCTCGGACATGACAAGTTGCTGCTGGCCGGCTTCATGACGCACATGTGCATCAACTCCAGCGCACGTGGTGCCTTCAGCCTCGGGTATCAGCCGACGGTCGTCGCCAGCGCAACTGCAACGAGACGGCTGCCCGACGCGGATGCCAGCGCATTGCAGGTAGCCAGCCTCGCGGCCATCTCGGATCTCTTCGGCGTCGTAGCTCCCGATGTCGCGGCGATTCCTGACTGACTTGTTCTGACTCCTAATCCGACCACGCCGAGTGCCAGTACTCGGCCGATTCGGATGTCTGCTTGACGACCCGGTCCGGAGCTATTGCCGCAGGCCAGATTTGAAGCAGATACTTGTCCGGCCCGTCGCCGGTGTCCAGCCCTCGACCAGCGTCCATGCCGTGGGCGCTGTAGCGCGCGCGATAGTCACCGGCAGCCAATTCGATTGGCTCACCTACGACATCGCCCTCCCACTCCACGATCGAGTAGTTGCTGGCTTCACCTACCGAGAACGACACCTCGACGACGTCCTCCCAACTGTCGTCGGCGGTGGGCTCGGTCGTGCGCACTTCGACTGTCAGACCCACACTTCCAGTGTGCAGACCCGTCAGCAGCGACAGAGCATGTTCGACGGCAGCTCCACACAACCCGTTGGACTGGCCTGCGAACGCAGCATTCAGGTCACCGTCCCCGCCGTCGAAATCCGTGCTGTGGACGTAGAACTGGCCGTAGTGGACGTCGATGCGCCCGTCGAACACAACGTTGGATGAACCCATAGCCGAGATAGTACGTTGCCCGTCAGTCCCAATTCGGAGGCCAATTTCCCGGGTCGTCGGGCACTGCATCGATCCGACTGTCCGCAACGATCCGATCGATCGCCTCCCCAACTGCTCCCACCGTCGCAAAGTGCGGATCGACATCGTTGGTGACGCACCACGCGCGGTCGGCGGGCCAGATGAACGCCGGATCAGGCGAATCTCCGTAATGCCAGCGCGCGGGATCGTCGCTGCTCCAGTCCGCGTAGTCCGCGAGAGTGCCGCGGAACAGAAAGTAGTCACGATCAGGAATCTTGAAGTTCGGCCGGGAATCGATTGTGATGCTGCCCCATCCGTCCCACATGCAGAAATACACTTCGCCGGGCGTGGTCGTGTACTCGGCGAGAATATCGAGTGCGACGCCGACCTGCCCCAACTCCGACAGTTCCTTGTGCTCGAACTCGACCTCGTTCGTCTTCTGCCCGATGAAGTCCGGGTCGGGGATGAACCTCACCCGCGCGTACTTCTGGAATCCGACCGGCCCTCGAACCGCCAGTTGATACCACGGAAGATTCTGCTCGACAAGCCAATTCGCCGAGGACGCGTCGCCACACAGCTCGAAACTCATTCTGGCACCGACGATTCACTCACTCGCAGGCCGGGAGTCGTTGCTATGTCGGTCAATTGTTTCACGGTGAACACGTTGTCGGCGTTCACATCGATACGACTGCCGTCCGGTACGTACGCAATCACGCGCTCTCCGGAGATATCCAGCACGGTCCCGTCGCTGAGGCTCCGTCGTTCGTCCACGTACCCGGCGAAACACGGTCCGGCAGGTTCGTCGGACTGCCACACGCGGACGGTCAGCTGTCCCGAATTTCCGTTCACCGACACCGTTCCGTGTGCTGTGGCGTCACTGTCGAAAGACAAAGGCGGTTCGACGACGGCATCAGCCGGCAACGCCCCGGCCAACGCGTCGGACATCGCTGTCGCTTTTTCTTCTGAGAACCACAGATCATCGTAGGAATCTGCACCGACGAATGCATAGTTGATGCGCTGCATATCCTCTGGCTGGACCACCTCGTCGCAACCGGGGATCGTGATCGCCTCGGACTGCGGGTCGTTCAAAAGCCCTGCGACGACGGTTCCCGCCGCGACGATCCCGACGATAACTGCAGCCGTCGACCATGCAGATCCTCGAGCGTGCGTACGAGCGGTGTTCACGCGACTACCGTAAACCCAGTGGTTTGTTCTTCAGCGCCCCAGCTCGACACGCCCTACAGTTACGTCCATGAGGACTGGTTGGTCGGCCGCCTCTCGCGAGACGCGGATCAAGTTGCAATGGGTTTCACTCGTGGTCGGCGTTGCGCTGTCCATAGTGGCGATCTACGACATCAGCCAAGGGCAGCACAGCACGAGTGTCTGGATCGCGATCGTTTGTTGGCCGCTGGTCAGCGTTCTCTCGGTCGTGCAGTTGATCCGACTTCGCCAGTAGGACAATCGGATCTTCGGTGACTCGTTCCAGACGACTGTGGATCTCCGGCGCGGTCGTGATTGTGGTCGCGCTCGTCGTCGGATTCGGCGGTTACGACAGATAGTGGACCACAAGGTATGTTGTCGGGGTCAGCAATAGTCGAGTAGGCAGCGGGACCGCACATGCCGAACAGATCGTCCGCCATCATCGGCAGCCTGCTGGTGATGGCATTCGCCTCCGCTTGCACTATCGGCACAGGAGATTCGCCGTCTGTCGAAGCCCGGTACCCCGTTCCCACCACCCCGAACAGCGACGGCCAGGGAACGTTCGTGAAGTTCGAGTCCGGCCTGTCCGGTTCGGGAGCCCTTGCTGCGGACAAATATTCGAAATGCAGAGCCAATTCCGAAGGATCCCGCGCTTTCCGCGCTGCGACCAGCGACTTCGCCCCGTTCGACCGAGGTAGTGCAAGTCCCGGTACGGATTTCGATCTGGAAGTGCTCCTGAACCCCTCTTCTGTACGGAATGCGGCAGGCGAGCGCACCGACTACCTACTGCTGAAGTTCGTCGACCGGGATGGAATCCACCACACACTGACAGTCCTCGACCGTCTGGAAATCCAGGTCGCGAACGACGGCATAGGCTTCTCGGCGACAAGTCACGAAGTCGAACCCGAATCGCCCGTGCCGATCTCGTTCACTGGATTCGTCAAATGCACAGAGGTCGAGGACGTTTCGGGCCCGATCTGAGCATGCCCTAGGGGTGTTCCAAGCATGCCGACGCCACGGATCGGGCGAGTGTGCGATCCCTCTCCCGGACGAGGGAGCGTGGGCGCATGGTGTACAGCACTCACGCCCACGGCACGCGCCGGTCCCACCACGGAAACCCGCCGGGCGCATCGACTTCCACTGTCGCCAGACGATACCTCGCGTCGAGGCGCGCGACCTCCACTGCGAGGCGGTGAGTCCGACGGCTGTTCCGCCGTATCAGTGATTCGAGTCGATCTCGGCACCCGTACCCCATGAAGGCGCCATCGCACGCCGGACATCCTGTCATGAGACTTGAGGGCGCCACTCGATTATCGAGTGCATTCCTTGGCCTTCGCCCGGTAAGCGCTCGGCGTTCGACGAATTCGACGCGCTTACGCCATTGTGCGAGAAGGAGGATGGCTCCGCCGTCCCGCCGAGGGCGACGCGGTCTGTGCCGGTTCACCGGCTGAAAGGGACCGTAGCCCTTTCGAAAGCAAGTGTCATCGTGAGTGTCATGACGGAGACACGGCCCGGTGAGGAGGATCTACTACTCGGACGAGAGTACACCCAGCTCCCGCCGACGCAAGAGAATGAGACCGACAACCGCCGCCACTACCGACAGCACGGAAACCCCCGTCGACGTCCAGACCCATGTGCTCGGCGAGTAGCTCGGTTCGATCGAGGTCAGCGGCGTGTATGCCGTCCAACCGAATTCGACGACGATCGGAACCGTCACCACGATCGGCGTCGTCGCAGCCATCGCAGCCACCGGCGCCTCCGTGGGGAGCAGCGACGCGAACGCCACCCCGACAGCCACAGGCAGCACGACGGCCGTCGCAACCGTGGTGATCACATCGAGCGGTGGGGCCGTGAATATCCCGGTCGCGGCGACGACCGCAAGAATCCCGAAGGCCGCCAACGGCATCCGCCGCCACAGACCGATCCCGAAGCCCACCAACACAAGTGCAACGAACATGATCGCCGACGACCAGCCGAACGTCCCGGCACCCGCAGCAGAAATGAACGCCAGCGCGGCCAGGAGAACAGAACCGGTCGCTGCAGGTAGAGCCAACGCCGCGCCGACGAGCAGTGGAATGACGAAAATGCCTATCACCCAACGATTCTGCATGACACCGCCCGACCCCAACGAGCTCAGCGCGCGATCGAACGACCAGTACAGCACCAGACCGACTAGAGGAATGACGATGCCCACCAACAACATTCGAAGCCGATTCGACGCCATCCTCACCTGCCCGAACGCCGACACCCCCACCGACGCAACCAGCAACACCGCCAGCACACCCACCGCGATCCAGAAGTAGGACTGAGGCGCCGTCGATGCCAGGTAGTCGCGATAGCGAATAGGCCCGCTGACGATCAGGTCGGCCAGCATGGCACCACTCAGCACACCGGAGATCAACGAACACTGCGCTGTTCGACGGCCGTCCGAGCTGGTCAACGCGGCAGCACCGCCGAGGATCAGGCCGGCGGCGAATGCTCGCGGATGCAGCACCCACGAAACAGTCAACACCGCCATGACGCCCAGCAGTAGAATTCCGCACCCCATTGCAACGAGCGCCCACCGCGTACGCGTCAGCGACAGCGCCGCCACCACAGCCACGATGCTGCCGAGCGTCGCCGCAGATGCTGCGCTGTCGAAGAAGATATCGAGGCGGTCGCCGCCCGAGACGAACGCGAAATCGCGCGGCACGGACGTGGTCAGTGCGATCGCCGCAACGAAGGCCGCCGCGAACACGGTGAGTAGGGCGAGCACTCGTCGGGCAAAGTTACTGGACACGCTGACCAGCATAAGGTGCAGGTACGTACACGAGAGGCAAGCGTCTTGTAACAGCAATCCCGTCGAAACCGACCCATCGGTGTGAAGACTATCCGGTTCTCCCTCACCGCCCTCGCGATCTGCGCCGCCGCTACGTTGGCTTCGAATTCCACAGCGTCGGCCGAGGTAGTCGACCTGACAATCGTGCCGGGATTGAGTGCCGGACCCACCACACCCTTCGGCGTCGGGTGTACGTATCTTGTGGTGGCCCGCACCGAGAATCTGGCGGAACCACGCACTGACATCGTCGACTACACCAACGAATCAGTCATGTTCCCAGAGGAATTGGCGTGGAACTTCGACCCGTATTTCAGTACACCGGTCGTTCTCGGACACAAGGTCACGCTGTGGACCCCCACCGCTCCGGGTGAACACTCCTTGATGGCCTACCAGACGTCGGCAGGTGGGCCGATCCAGACGGTCACCGTCAATCCGGCGACACCCATTGGCCCAGCGTGCATTGTCGCTCCCTAAAGGGGACCGAACATCGTTCGGAAAGAATGCGACTCGATGGAGAATTCGTCGAGCATCTCCTGATGCTCGAATAAATCCTCATTCGGAATCTTGATTCTCATCCAATACGTCGGTTGAGGATTACTGGAACCGCTGAGCATTTCCGCCTGGACAGAAACCCCTGACCATAGATCACCCCCGACTATCCGTCCAGCGCGTTATCCACAGCCCGAAAGTTATCCACAGATTCGACATTGGGGCTACCGAAACCCTCCGAGCCTCTGCACGATTCATCGCATGCAACCTGACACATCCGGATTCATCACCCGTGCTGCAGCGTTGGAAGCCGGCTACACCGACAACGAGTTAGCTCGCATGTGCAGAGACGGCCTCCTCCACAAGGTGGCGCCCGGTTTGTTCGTTCCCGCTGAGACCTTCACCCCACTGGACGAGCGCGGTCGACACGTCGTTCGCGCGCACGCTCTGACGCGGCGGCACAAGTCGGGCGTCGTCAGCCACCAATCTGCAGCAGCAGTGCACGGGCTCGACCTGTGGGACACCGATCTGACTCGCGTTCATCTGACTGTGCCTCGGGCCACCGGGGGAAGCCGAAAGACGGATCGGCATATCCACTGCCGACACAACATCCAAGCCATCCAGGTCAAAGGCATTCCAACATCATCACCTGCGGACACTGTCGTCGATTGTGCACGGACCCTCGATCTGGACCATGCCGTCGTCATCGGGGACTCTGCTCTCCGCAAGACGTCGCTTATCAAGCCCCAGCTCGTCGACCGTCTGGACGGCGCGGCCGGTATGACAGGCATCGATGCCGCCAAGCGGGCCGTCGACCTGATGGACGGGTTGAGTGAGAGTCCAGGCGAGTCACTGAGTCGCCTAAGGTTCCTTCAGCATGGTATTCCGATGCCGGTGTTGCAACATTCGTTTCCGGAGTTTCGCGTACGCGTCGATTTCTATTGGCCCAAGTACCGAATCATCGGCGAGTTCGATGGAATGACCAAGTACAAAGGCTCAGGCGCGGCCTACGCCGAGGAGAAGGACCGAGAAGACGCTCTTCGCTCGCGAGGCTTCTTGTTCATCCGCTGGAGGTGGCCGCACCTTGCGACTTTCCACCGAGTAGTCGAGATGTTCCGCCGCGCCGTCGAGACAGCGTCGAGACGATGAAATCCTCACGCCGCCTGATAATCCTCATCCAATGTTTCGAAGGAGGACCGAGAATCCGAGTGAGGATTCAGGGCTTCGGATCACCGTCGACCGAGCATCCGGCGTAACGTCCGACAGCATGGTTCACGTGTACGGCCCGACGGTCGACGACCAGACCCGGTGCATCCATTACTCGACGGACCTCGACGTCGTTGCGATGGAGTTCCACTGCTGCAGCAAGTTCTACCCCTGCTACCTGTGCCACGACGAGTCCGAGGATCACCCGCGCACGATGTGGCCACGCGACAGCTTCGACTCACCCGCTGTTCTGTGCGGCGTCTGTATCACCCAGATCAGCATTGCGGACTACTTGAACGTCACCGAGTGTCCGCAGTGCTCGGCTGCGTTCAATCCCGGGTGCAGGCTCCACAGCCACCTCTATTTCGACACGTCCACGACGTAGTGGCGCTTCGCGGAAGCGTCACGCGATGCACCTTCGATCAGCGTGTGCGGATTCAGCAAGCCAATCGTTCCGCGAACGCGAAACCTCGGGTTGCTAGATTCGGGACATGCCCGAGCGAATCGAGAACGAGTCCACCCGTGTCGCGAAGTTGCTCGACGCGCAGGCAAAAGCCGTCGAACTGTTCGACGCGATCACCGAGCGCGGCCTGATTCGGCCGGGTGCGCAGGAGAAACAGGTCAGCAACGAGATCAGGGATCTGGCCTCGGAGATGTTCGGCACCACCAAGTTCTGGCACAAACGCATCGTCCGCAGCGGGATCAACACGTTGCAGCCGTATCGCGAGAACCCTCCGAACCGCACGATCGCCGACGACGACATCGTCTTCTGCGACTTCGGGCCCATCTTCGAACAGTGGGAGGCGGACTTCGGCCGCACGTTCGTGCTCGGCGAGGACCCGATCAAACACCGATTGCGCGACGCGTTACCGACGGTGTTCGACGCAGGCCGCGCCCACTTCGAGGCGCATCCAGACATCACCGGAGACCAGCTCTATGCCCGGGTCGTCGAGCTCGCCGAAGAAGCCGGGTGGGAGTTCGGGGGCTCGATCGCCGGCCACCTCGTCGGCGAATTCCCGCACGAGAAGATCGCCGGCGAGGAAATCGGCTCCTACATCGCACCCGGCAGCGACCAGCAGATGCGCCGCGACGACCGGTCCGGACGCCGATGCCACTGGATCCTCGAGATTCACCTCGTGGACCGCCGACGCGGAATCGGCGGGTTCCACGAGGAACTGCTGGACCTCTGAAGTTATTCGACGCCGATGGTCACTTCGGTCGACTTCACGAATGCCGTTGCAGCCTGGCCGACTTCGAGGCCGAGCTCCACAGCTGCCTCCTTGGTGATCGAGGAGGTGACGGTCTGCTCTCCACCGTCGAGCTTGATCTTCACCGTCGCCATCACACTTCCGAGCGTGACTTCGGTGATGACACCGGTCAGCTGATTACGGGTCGAAAGGCGCATGTCAGAGTCCTTTGGTTCGAAGAAATTGATGTACGACGGTAGCAACCGAAATCAGTCCGCATCAAAAGGTTCCGGCAATGCGTATGGACGGCATAGATGCCACCGTATTTTCGGATACACAATCTTCGCCGCACCATCCTTTACCCTGTGACCAGCGACCGAGACGACGGAGGAACCCGATGACGAGCACCGACCGCACACCGAGGATCGTCGTGGTGACAGGTGCCGGATCCGGGCTCGGACGCGCCATGGCAACGGCGTTGCTCGACGTGGGTGACTACGTAGTTCTGGCCGGTCGCAATCGGGACAAGCTCGACGCGACGGCGGACGGGTACGACCGGGCGGTCGTGACACCTGCCGACGTCTCGTCGCCGGAATCGGTGCGCGATCTGTTCGATTCGGTGGCAACACGATTCGGCCGCCTCGATGTTCTCGTGAACAACGCAGGCACGTTCGGGCCGTCGGGCAGCGTAGACACTGTCGACCCGCAGGCCTGGAGCGAGACTGTCGCGGCGAATCTCACCGGAGTATTCCTCTGCGCCCGCGAGGCGGTGCGAATGATGAAAGCGCAGAGTCCGCGTGGAGGCCGAATCATCAACAATGGGTCATTGTCCGCACACACTCCCCGGCCCCACAGCGTCGCGTACACCGCAACGAAGCATGGAGTATCCGGACTGACGAAATCCATCGCGTTGGATGGGCGTGACTTCGACATCTGTTGCACCCAAATCGATATCGGCAACGCAGCAACCGACATGACTGCTGGCATCGGCCACGCCGCCGCCCAGGCCGACGGTTCGACTCGCGCGGAACCGACATTCGATCCACGACATGTGGCCGACACGATCGTCCACCTCGTCGGACTTCCACTGGACGTCAACGTCCCCACCCTCACGATCATGGCCAACCGCATGCCGTACGTGGGGCGAGGCTGATACCTAGCGCGACTCCGCCCTCAGACGCTGATGAGAGCCGAAACTTTCCTGTCGCGCCCGATACCGAATACAGCAAGTCCTCGCTCGGACACACAGCTGGCGAAGCTACCCTCCCGAATTAGAACCAGCGTGAACGATACCCTCGTCCACCCGGGTTCCCCCTGGTCAACCCGGTCTCAGCCCTCGCAACCCTTGCGCCGACACCACCGCGAGCCCCTCGATCGCCGCTACCCTCTGACTCCATGAGCAGAGCGATCGACGTCGACACCCTCCGAGCATGGCTCGCCGATGATGCTGAATTGGCGGTCCTGGATATTCGTCCGGCCGAGGAGGTCGGGTATGCGTCTCCTCTGTTCGCGACGAACCTCCCGGTTGACCGCGCGCTCGCCGAGATCGACAGGTTCATCCCGCGCAGTTCGGTGCGGACAGTGCTCGTCGACGGAGACGACGGCGCAGCGGACACTCTTGCGGCTCAGCTCGACACTGCCGGGCGTACAGACGTTTTCACGCTGACCGGTGGAATCGCCGAGTGGACCAAGAACCCCGACGCGGAACAGCCCACATTCGACATACCCGGCCGCGACTTCTCGCTGAAGATCCGCGACGAGCGCGACACTCCCTCGGTGTCCGCCGCCGAACTGAAGGCGTTGAAAGACAACGGCGCCGACGTCGTCGTCCTCGACACCAGAACTCTCCCCGAATTCGAGAAGGGCCACGTGCCCGGAGCTGTTGCCGTGCCGGGCGCCGAGCTACTGCTTCGGTTCGCCGATGTGGTCCCGTCGCCGGACACGCACGTCGTCGTCTCGTGCGCGGGATTGCCCCGCGCCATCATCGGCGCGCAGACACTGATCGATTCCGGTGTGGCCAACAAGGTTTCGTACCTGTACGACGGAACCAAGGCATGGACGAACGAGAAGTTCGATCTCGAAGTCGGCGCCACTGCCACCTACGGACCGGTGGACGACGAGGGACGCAAGCTCGCCAGCGAGCGCGTCGACACCATCGCTGCGGACGACAGCTTTCCACGTATCGACATCGACACTGCACATGAATGGGCACTTGATCCGCAGCGCACCACCTACCTTCTCGACGTCCGCACACCAGAGGAATTCGAGCGATCGCATCTCGATGGTTCGATCAACGCCGAAGGTGGTCAATTGCTGGGAGTCTCGCATCGCACCATCGCCGTGCGGGGTGCTCGCGTCGTGTTGATCGACGACGAAACCGGCGCACGTGCTGCCGTCGTCGCACATTGGTTGCAGCGACGCGGATTCGAGATCGCTTTACTCACACACGATTTCGCCTGACAACCGGAAGAGGATCACGACCATCGCATTCTCGGTCGATACCACCAGTGCCGACGCGGTCGACGCTGCCGACTCGATTCCAGTCGTCGCACGCGCGCGTGACTTTGCGCGAAACGAACTTGCTCCGAACGCTTTACGCACCGATAGCGACGGTGTGAGCGCGGAGACCGTCGACCGCCTCCGCGAGCTCGGGTTGCTCAACGCGCATGCACCGACAGCATTCGGCGGTGCACAGGTGGACAAGGCGGGTGAGCGTGCGATCCACGAGCACATCGCGCACGGCGACTTCAACACCTGGCTCGTGTGGGCTCAGCACAGCGGGTTGGTGACGCAGTACGCAGAGCACGCCAAGTCCGGACAGCCCGTCGGCGAGACAGGTGAACGAGTTCTGCGCGGCGAAATCCTCACCGGCACAGCGATCAGCGACGTCAGGCACTACCCCGAACGCTACATCTCGGCGACGGCGGTTGCCGGTGGATGGGCGATCGACGGAACGGTGTCGTGGGTCAGTGGTTGGGGCGTCAACGAATTCCTGACGGTCGCAGCGATCGATCCAGCTACCGAAACGCGTCTGTTGGTTCTCGTCGACGTCACCGACACGCGCGTCAAGGCGGAAAAGCTGCCGCTGGTCGTGGCGACCGGGAGCAGAACGTGGCGGGTGACGTTCGACGCCGTGTTCGTCCCCGAATCCGACGTCGTCACACGCGGTCCCATCTCCGACTGGGATACCAAGGACCGCAACATCATCAGCGATGTGCGCGCTCAGGCATTCGGGGTCGCCCGCGCCATATTCGACGAGCTGAGAGCGTCGAGCAACCCCAAAGCCGTTGCGGTACAGAGTGCGTGGGAGCCACGATTCGCGCACTACCGCGCGTCGGCCTACGGACTCAGCGACAGAGCGGGAGCCGACCCCAAGGGGCCGCAGTACTTCGAGGAACGGCTGGCACTCAAAGTGGAGACTCTCCGTTCGCTCAGCGAGATCTCGCGGGCACTCGTCATCTCGCGTGCCGGATCCGGGATCGTCGGGACCGACACCGCCCAGCTGCACGCGAGGTCGGTGTTGTTCCTGCAGATCCAGAGCCAGAACTCGGAGTCCCGGGCAGCGCAGCTCGAGGACATCGCAGCCCTCGCCCTCAGGTGACCGAAGGTTGCCCTCGCTCACTCTGAGTGACCGAGGGGCGCCCCCGGTGCAGGGCATCAGCCAGGACGACTTCGCGACGACCATCCGCGTCCTCCAACGCACCATCGAGAACGTCGGCGGCGACGCCTGGCACTAGCAGCACTGAGCCAGCTGAATAGCCTTCTACTGTGCGCCCACTCCTGCTAATCATGACGGTCAGACCTGCCCTGCACAGTCTGGGCTTCCGCCTGACGCGTGAGGAGCGTTGATGGTCGTCGTACGCACGGTGTGGCTGCTGCTGGCCGTTGCTGGAGTCGCCTCTGCCGTGATGGCCGCGGATTCACCGATGATGACGGTCTCGTTGTCGTGCTCCAAGATCGGCGAGCTGTCCGCCGAAGGCGCCACCTGCGACGACCGCATCATCGACGTACTCGGCGTGCAGCCGTTGCTGATTCTCGGAGCGTCGCTCGCCGCACCACCTCTGGTCGCCGCACTCGCCATGCGCCGGTGGGTGTCGTGGCTGGCCGTCGTCGCACTGCTTGCGCTGGCATTCATCGGTCTCGCGAACTGGACCGGCTTCTGGCGAGAGCTCCTCGTGGCTCTACCCATGGCACTCGTCGGACTCGCTCTCGTCTACTTCCAGCGGGTCCGAACGCATGTCAGCTAGCCCCCGGTCTCAGGCTCCCAGCTTGGCCGCGATGTCATCGACGACCGGCGCGAAATTCTCCAAGTCGTCGGGCGACGGGTGTGCCGCTCCCTGCTCTGCCAGTCGGTCGAGCAGGCCCTCGCGCGTCAACACCACCACGACGTCGTTCTCGACGTGCTGCTCAGGGACGTCGAGAACGAGCTGACCTTCCTGGAGGATCAGCCGTGCGTTGGGAGCGCTGTCGTACAACGCCTGCAAACTGTCGGCGGTCTGCGACATCAGAAGGCGCTGCCGCTGGGGAGGAGTGAGCCGAGATCAGGAAAAAGCCCTGGCTCGACAGTGACGACGGTCGACTCCTGTTGCACCGTGAACGGCGTCCACGGGAAGGTGCCCAGATATCCCTCGAGGCCCGGGTAGTCGGAGATCCACGCGAACGCAGGCTCGACGTCCTGAGTCCCGCACGACGCAAGAACGACGTAACTGCCGGCAGGAACGTTCACCACGGTTTGCGCGCTGACTCCCGGCTGCCCTGCGTTGCCTGACGCGTACAGGGTCTGGCCGTTGCCGATGACCTGATCCACCGGCGGTAGTACTCCGCCTGGCGCGGGTGCGAGGGAGGTGCTGCAGTTGAGCGGAAGGCCTGAGTTGTTGGTGATCGTATTGGTCACCGAGGATCCCTCGACCGCGAAGGCGTATGTCACATCGGTGGGCTCCGCGGCGGATGCTGTTGCGGGAACTGCCAGCATCAGTGGTGTGCACGCTGCGGCGCCGATCAGAACACGAGCCAGTGGTCGCATGTGAATCCTCTTCGGTGAGTAGGACTTATCGGAACGATTGCTTTCACCGAAAAGAGCGGACCGAAACCTTTCGAGCCAATGGTCGAAAACTACTCACGAATTGGGTGATTCACCTGTTCGGGGATTTCGTCACCGCACCAGCCGCCCGAGAGTCGAACTCGCCGCCGCAATTCCGAGCACGGCTGCCGCGAGCAGCACACCGAAATCGAGTGCCAAATTCGACGGGATCCCGACGAGCAGATCCCGCAGCGCGTTCACTTCGTAGCTCAACGGATTCACGTAACTGATGACCTTCAGCCAACCGGGCATGACGTCGATCGGATACAGAGCATTCGATGCGAAGAACAACGGCATCGTGATTGCCTGCCCAATTCCCATCAACCGATCACGCTTGCGCACGAGTCCGGCGAGCGTCATCGACAGGCACGAGAAGAACACCGCACCGAGAATTACGACGACGAACGCACCCAGAATCTTCAGCGGATTCACCGTCAGTGAGATTTGCATGATGTACGACAACACGACGACGATGAGCACCTGCGCTACCGATCTGACCCCTGCCGCAAAGGCTTTCGCGGTGATGAGCGCCGATCGAGGCGTCGGGGTGACCAGGAGCTTGTTCAGGATGCCCGCGTCACGATCCCAGATGATCTGAATTCCGTAGAAGATCGAGATGAACAGGGCGGACTGGGCAATGATTCCGGGAGCCAGGAACGCCAGATAGGACACCGAACCGGTGTCGATGACGTGCAGCTTGCTGAACGTCGTCCCGAAGATGATCAGCCACAGTGCGGGTTGTATTGCGCGCGTGATCAGTTCGCTACGATCATGGCCCAGCTTCTGCAGCTCCACGAGCGAGAAAGCACCGATGCGCGACGCCAGAACGGTCAGCTTCCGTACGCCTCTCGGCGCACGTAAGTACGTCTCGTCAGGCCGTGCGGCGACTGCTTCGGACATTGCGCATCCCTCCCTCGTTCTGTTCGGCGAGATCGGCTCCCGCGTAGTGTCGGAAGACATCCTCGAGCGAGGCGTCGACGCCCAACTCGCGCTTCAGATCTGCGGGCGCTCCGACGGCCTGCAGCCTTCCTCGATGCATCAGCGCGACGCGATCGCACAGCACGTCGGCCTCCTCCATGTAGTGCGTCGTGAGAAGCACTGTCATGCCGTACTTTTCACGCATCTGCGCGACGACCTCCCACACACTGTCGCGTGCGATGGGGTCGAGCCCGACGGTCGGCTCGTCCAAGACCAGCAGCGCGGGCCGGTTGACGAGAGCCTGAGCCAACTCGAGGCGTCGCACCATCCCGCCCGAGTAGGTGGACGCCATCCGATCCGCGACATCGAGCAGATCCATCGACTCGAGAGCCTGGTCGACGCGTTGGGCGCGCTCACGCCTCGGGACGTCGAACAGTCGCGCGAACCAGGCGACGTTCTGGCGACCCGTCAACGTCGATTCGATCGACAGCTGTTGCGGCACATAGCCGATGTTGTAGCGCACATCCATCGCGTGCGACGAGATGTCGAGGCCGAAGATCTTCACCGAGCCCTGCTGGATCGGCGTCAGGGTGTTGAGAACCCTGATCGTGGTCGTCTTGCCGGCTCCGTTGGGGCCGAGAAGCGCGAATGCCTCACCGGCTTCGATCGTCAGCGACAGGTCGTCGACCGCCGCGAAATCCCCGTACCGGTGCGTCAACCCGACGCATTCGACGGCGGGTGGATGCTCGATTGTCATGCTATGCCCTCGATTTCACGTTCATGGAGAAGATCGGTCAGGGTTTCGAGAACGTCGAGGCCCGCGATCAGGGTGTGCCGTTCCTCGGATGTCAACTGCTGCAACACCTCGCCGATCAGCTGGTGCCGCCTGGACCTCGATCGGTCCGCTGCCTCCTGGGCCTCGGGTGTGAGCGCGAGCCGGCCGATGCGACGGTCGTCGGGATCAGGCGTGCGTTGCAAGAGGTCACGAGTTGCCAACTGCGATACAAGAGTCGACGCAGTGTTCGCGGCAAGGCCCAGCTCGAACGCCGCATCGCCTACGGATGTCCCTGGACGCCGCCCGACGAGCCTGAGGAGTTCGGCCTGCGACTCGGTCAGCCGTTTGTCCTCGAACGAGCGGCCGGCTACTCGGCGCAGCTGACGTCGAAATCGCCCGACGCGAACGAACAGATCGCCGGGCAGTAGCTCCTCGGCAGGCTGTTCCCCGGGCAGCTGTTCATCGAAAGATCCCACCTTCCGACAGTACCTCTGAAACAGAGGTATTGCATTTAGTACCCGACGACCCGATCGAGCCACTCCACCAGCAAC
Organism: Rhodococcoides kyotonense; assembly: GCF_900188125.1. Lineage (GTDB taxonomy): Bacteria > Actinomycetota > Actinomycetes > Mycobacteriales > Mycobacteriaceae > Rhodococcoides > Rhodococcoides kyotonense. The sequence goes on from NZ_FZOW01000008.1 coordinate 16,462, forward strand.
GTGCGTTCCGCATCGGTCAGCGATTCGAGATCGTCGACGACCGCTCGAAACGCAACCGTCGCCGCCACCGGCCCATTCCGCTCCGACTCGGGCGCTTCGACCAGGATGCGGCCGAGCACCGCGTCGAACAAGTCGTCGGCCAAAGCCGTGTCCGAACCGCCGGACGGGGCTGCGAGAAGCGCGAGAACGGCCCCGGTTCCCGCTGCGTGAACCAGGTCGACGGCACGCTGCTCACTGACAGCGAGCCTCCCGGCCCGCGCGATGCGTCGCACACGTTCTGCCAGCACAGCCGCCCCAGCCCGAGCCGCCGGTGAGCTGCGGCCGCGAATCGGATCACTCATCAACGTGAACAACGTGGGATTGGCGAGCCCGAACTCGATCTGACTGCGCCACCCCGCCCGGAGATCGTCGACAGCATCACCTCCACCGGCGATCTCGGCCTGCGCAGACGCCTCTTTCGCGGACACGTGTGTCGCGAAGACGTGTTCTGCAATGGAGTCGAGTAGCCCGTCCTTGTCGCCGAACAGGCGATAGATGGTCGGCGCCTGGACGCCGGCGGCCTCGGCGACACCGCGGGTCGTCACCGCCGCAGGTCCGTGTTCCTTCAGAAGTGACGCGGCGGCGTCGACGATTGCCAGCCGGGCACCTTCCCGGGAGTTCGACTCACTCATGGATCAACGATAACGCATTGTTGTTATCGAACAATATCGGTGATACCGTCGAAATGATTCCATTGATAACAGGTAAGGAACGTCCATGATCGTGATCACCGGTGCAACCGGAGCGCTCAACGGCGCGACCGTCGACCGTCTGCTCGACCTCGTTCCCGCCAGGAATATCGCCGTCGCCGTCCGCGACGCGCAACGCGCACAGCGCTTTGCTGACCTGGGCATCGAGGTACGCCGGGGTGACTACGCGGATCCAGCGTCACTGCCCGCCGCGTTCGAGGGCGCCGACCAACTGCTGCTCGTGTCGTCGAACGACCCGGCAGCCGACGCCGTGGCTCTACATCGCACCGCCATCGAGGCAGCCGCAACAGCCGGAGTAGGCCGCATTCTGTACACCAGTCACCAAGGTGCAGGGCTGGACAGCCCCTTCCGGCCGGGGCAGATCCACGCAGCAACGGAACAGATACTCGCCGACTCCGGGATTCGATGGACCTCGCTGCGCAATGGGTTCTACGCCCACAGCCTGGACTGGCTACTCGGCGACTGGCGAGAAAGCGGCGTCATCTCGGTCCCCGTCGACGGTCCCGTGTCCTGGACCGCCCGCGCCGACGCGGCCCACGGCGCCGCCGTCATCCTGGCGTCGGAAGGTCAGTACGACGGTCCGACCACTCTGACTGCAAGCGCTGCACCGATTTTCGCGGACATCGCCGACATCGCATCGAACGTCACCGGTCGAAGGATCGAGACGGTCGTCGTCGGCGAAGACGCATGGCTTGCGAATCGGATCGCGGCCGGACAGCCGGAAACCATGGCTCGATTCACGCTCGGCATGTTCCAGGCTGCGGGCGAAGGGTGGTTCCGCGGTGTAGATCCTTTGCTGGCCACGTTGATCGGGCATGAACCGAGTACGGTCGCCGACGTCCTGTCAGGGGTTCCATCAACTCACTAAAATCCATTTCCTTAGAGCCGCAACGAGTTCTGCCTGCGAGTCACCGGCCCACGCCACGTGACCGTCGGGGCGAAACAGGACCGCGGGCGCGTCGAGATCGGGGCTGGTATCGACGACATGCCCGACGCGTCCCTGCCACTCACCCACCGACAGCCGACCGGTCCGATCGAGGAGCAGCCACTGGCCGTCGTGCATCAGGTCGTAGAGGCTGCCGCGGCTCAACGCGATGTTCCGCAGCCGGCGTCCCACAAGGTCGTGACCTCCGCCGAGGTCGTACCGGACCGAGATCGCAGTGATCTTTTCGACAAGGAAACGGTTGACGTCGTCGAAGTCCATCAGCTGCGAGAACAGTCGTCGTACCGCTTGCGCTTTCGGTTCCGTGGAGATCAGCACCGCCTGCGCACGGGTGTTGTCGAGGACATCGGCAGCGACGGGCCGCCGCTCGGACTCGTAGGTGTCCAGCAGGCTTTCGGGTGCCGATCCGTCGATCGCAGCCGCGAGCTTCCACCCGAGGTTGAACGCATCCTGCACCCCCAGATTGAGGCCCTGCCCGCCCATCGGTGGATGGATGTGCGCGGCATCGCCCGCCAGGAAGACCCGACCATGACGGTAGTGTTCGGCGAGACGTGTCGCGTCACCGAAGCGCGACAACCATCGCGGAGAGTGCACACCGAAGTCGGTGCCCGCGACGGCGACGAGCTGCCGCTTGATGTCGTCGAGAGTAGTTGTCACACTTCGGTCGTCGACCACGCTCGCTGCGGGTACGACCACTCGGTGCGCGCCGTTTCCCGCCGGTCCGATTCCGAATCGCTTCTGCGTCAGTCGAATTTCGGCGACTTTGGCGGCCAGTTCGTCGGCCGGCATGGTCACGTCCATCTCGCCGATCAGCGTATCGGCCGTCGACGGGTCACCGGGGAAGTCGATACCGACGAGCTTGCGCACGGTGCTGCGGCCACCATCGCACCCGACGAGATATCGCGCGTCGAGTGTTGTGCCGTCGGACAATTGGGCTGTGACTCGGTCATCGTCTTGCTGGACGTCGACCACCTGTTTGCCGCGCCGGAGGTCGGCGCCCACCTTGACTGCGTGATCGGCGAGGATGGCGTCGATCTCGGGCTGCGGTATGCCGAGGACATAGCCGTGTTCCGTATCCAGTTGACTCGGTGCAGGTTTCGCGATCCCCGCGAAAAATCCGTGCAGCGGATACTGCTTGCCCCTCTCGAGAAATCGGTCCAGCAGACCGCGCTGCTCCATGATCTCGATCGTCCGTACATGGATGCCGAGAGCACGAACGAACGACGTCGGTTCCTCGTCTCGATCCAGCACGACGACGTCGACTCCGTGCAGCCGCAGCTCACCGGCCAGCATCAACCCTGTCGGTCCAGCTCCGACCACTATGACGTCATGCATGCGGACGAGTCTGCATCACCACCGGGCCCTTGCCGCAAGACCAGGTCCACGCGTTATGGTGAAGGTGGCAGAGACTCAGGCGTCCTCGAGCCGGATTCCCTTGGTCTCGCGCATGAACACACAGGCCAGGCCGGTCAGAACGCACAGGACCATGATGTAGACGCCGAACGCCCACCCGATCTCGAGGTTGATCAGCAGCTGATTCAGGTACGGCGCGGTACCACCGAAGATCGCGACCGAGAGCGAATACGCGAACCCGATCGACTGGGTACGCAGCTGAGTCGGGAAGCTCTCGGACAGCGTCGCCGACAACACGGACGCAGGAATCGACACGATGAGCAGTGCCACGGTGGTCGAGACCAGCAGAGTCCAGCCGGCATCGGTGATCATCATCGTCAGCGGCACCTGGAGGGCGAAGAGCAGGACTGCGAACGCGAACAACATCGGACGACGGCCGATCCTGTCGGACAGCAGGCCCCAGAACGGCAAGGACACAAGCGCAATCGACTGCGCGACGACGAGCATCCAGTACGCGACGTCGGGATCCATCCCCTTCTGCGTGATCGCGAACGTCGAGATGTACGACGTCCAGGTGTAGTGCGCGGCAGTGATTCCCGACGTCATGCAGATCATCAGCAACACTGCACGAACGATGGTGCGACGCGGGATCTTCACCTGTTCGGGTGCAGCGGCTTGGTCGTCGAACACCTCGCTCTCTTCCATGCTGCGTCGCAGATAGAGCGCAACCAGCGCGAGCACGGCTCCGATCAGGAACGGAATACGCCAACCCCACTGGCCGACAGCACTTTCCGACAGGGTCGACGTGATCGCGCCACCGATCGTGTACGCGAGAACGGAACCACCGAAGATCGCGATGAACGCGACGCTGCCCCACATGCCACGCCGGTGTGGCGGCGCGATCTCGCTGACGTAGGAGTACGCCGTCGCCGATTCACCGCCATGCGCGAAGCCCTGCACCATGCGGGCACCGAGCAGGATGATCGATGCCCACACGCCCACCGACTCGTACGTCGGCATGACGCCGATGATCAGGCTGCCTCCTGCCATCATCAGCATCGTGCAGATCAGCACGAACTTTCGGCCGCGCCGGTCGGCGATACGCCCGAAGATGATGCCGCCGAGAGGGCGCATCAGAAAGCCGACCGCGAACACCGCGAGGGTGGACAGCAGTGCCGAAACGGGATTGTCGCTGTTGAACACGACCGCCGCGATGAACGGCGCGAACACCGCGTAGACGCTCCACTCGTACCATTCGAGGACATTGCCGACGGCACTTGCGAAGAGGGACTTACGTTTTGCCCGCATCGTCAGGGCTGGGGCTGTGGCTGTGGTCGAGTTGGTCATCGTGTGGCCTCTGCTTCCGGGTCGCGCAGTGCGGTGCGTCGGATCTTGCCGGTCTGGGTCTTGGGGAGTTCGTCGACGATATGGACGGTCTTGGGTCGTTTGTAGGCAGCGAGCCTGTCGCCGACGAAGCTGATCAGTTCCTGTTCGGTGACGTCGGCACCGCGAACGAGTGAGACGTACGCGACGACCGATTCACCCTGATACTCATCGGGTGTGCCGACTACACCAGCTTCGTTGACCAGTGGGTGTTCGTGCAGTGCACCTTCGACTTCGCGCGGCCACACCTTGTACCCCGACACGTTGATCTGATCCTTGAGTCGGTCGACGAGGTAGATCCATCCGTCCTGATCGCGGATCGCTACGTCGCCGGAGCGCAATCGACCGTCGGGAAAGGTCGTGGCAGTCGCTTCGGGCTTCTGCCAGTAACCGGAGACCACCTGTGGCCCAGCGATTTCCAGCTCACCCTGGGTTCCGTCGGGCAGCGGTGTGCCGTCGATGTCGACGACGCGAATCTCGGCGTGCGGCAGTGCGATTCCGATCGACAGCGCGCCACTTTCCTGGTCGACGGGTGCGCGACGGCCGGGCGGGACGGCGATGACACCCGACGAGGTCTCCGTCATCCCGTAGGCGTTGTGGATGTAGTGGCCGAACTTCTTCTCGAACTTCTCGACGGACGCCGGCGGGATCGGCGCACCTCCGGAATAGAGAGCCTTGATCGACGAAAAGTGTTGTGCAGTAGCGCTCGGCGAGTTGTAGAGCGCATTGAAGACGGTGATCGAACCGATGGTGTAAGTGACGCGGTGTTCTGCGAACGCGTCGAGTGTGACGTCGGGCGAGAATCGGTTGGCGAACACGAGAGTGCAATCGCGGATCAGCGCGATCGCGGCGTTGATGACGGCACCGGTGATGTGGAACAGCGGCGCGACCGCAAGCACTACGTCGCCGTCGTCGACGTGCGCGAACTCGCCGAACGACGTCGCTACGGCCAGAACATTCGCGTGAGAGTTCAACGCGCCCTTGGGCGGTCCGGTGGTTCCCGACGTATAGGCGAGGATGGCTGTGTCGTCGTCGGCGATTCTCGTTTTCTCGGGCTTCTTGCCGCGGAACTGCTCGACGAGCTGGAGAAGGTCGTCGACCCCGTCGTGGCGCCGGCGGTCTCCGTTCTTGAACACGCGCGGGTCGTTGCGCGTCTGGTAGTCCAGGTCGCTGGTACTGATGGTCCAGCGAATCGAGCTGTCTCGCAGCGTCTCTGCGTTCTCCTCGACCGCAGAATCGGCGCAGATGATGCCGACGGCTCGGGCGTCGTCGACGAGGTGTCGTAGCTCTGCCTTGCGGTACATCGGGTTCAAGACGAGCGCCGCGGCTCCGAGCTTCCACAGCGCGAGGAATGCGAGTGCATACTGCGGAATGTTCTGGAGGTGGATGCCGACCCTGTCGCCGTGCCGGACGCCCTTGCTCTCCAGGGCTGCGGCGAGGGCGTCGGACAGCTCGTCGACTTCTGCGGCGCTCAGGATGCCGTCGAAGTACGCGATCGCTGGATGATCGGGGTGCGTTGCGACCCGCGTTGTCCAGGCGTCGACGAGTGTTGCCATTCGTGGCCCCTTCCGCTGTCACCGAGCGATCGCTCGGTCCGGGGAAGTGTCGCGCGTCACAGGTAGCCGTGTCAACTCGATCTAGATCGCACCCACCCAGCGCGGACGAGCACCAGGATGCTCAGGGTGATGCCCCATCCGAGCTCGGACAGCAGGATGCCCACACCTGCCTGGCCGGTGTCGTCGGTACTGGCGTCGATGCTGAATGCCGTCGTGAATCCGGCGGTCGCACCCGCAGCGGCGGCCAGTCCCCCGGCTTTGACCCAGCGCGACAGGTGCGCCGCAGCGAAGCACACCGACACGACCGTGATCCCACATGCGACCACTTGCCACGTCGGGAATTCCCTGGGCGCCGGGAGGCCGGGGCCGCGACCGTATGCGGACCAACTGAGCCAGCCCGCACAGGCGACGAAACCGCCGAGGAAGGCGACGGACCCGGTCGCCACGAGGCCGAGGCCGTCGGCCCGAGGGTCTTCCTTCATCTTCACCGCTCGAATGGAATACGCCCATACGACCGTCGGGAGGCCGACGAATGCCGTTACTACCCAGAGAAACTGCGACCAGGGGTACATGCGGCTCCAAACTACTCGGGTAGACCTCAGCCGATCGGTGTGGTACTTCTTGGATATGAATACATTCGACACGTCGAAAGGCGCATGAGCGCCCGCACGTTGCCCACTTTCGGTGCAGAGGCACCGGGGTGCAGATCATGAAGCTCGCCGAAGCCCTCGCAGAACGAGGCGAATTGACAAGGCGCACCGAACATCTGAAGGTTCGGATTCTGGCGAATGCTCGCCACCAAGATGGTGAATCACCAGCGGAGGATGCGTCTGCACTCCTGCTGGAGCATGCTGCCGCACTCGACCGCCTGGAAGTGTTGATCCGACGGATCAACCGATCCAACAGTGCAGCGACGATTCGAGGCGGCACGATCACCGACGCGCTCGCCCACCGAGATGTGTTGCGCATCAGGCACAAAGCGATCACCGCGGCTGCCGACGCAGCATCCGGTCGAGAGCACGAACACCGCTACGGGCCACGCCAGCTACGTTCGGAGTTGGTTTACGTTGCAGCGCTTCCTGTTTCATCGTTGCGTGCGACTGCCGATGACCTAGCCGGGCAGATCCGGCAGATCGACCTCGACATCCAACGCGTCAACTGGGAATACGACCTGATCGACGACTGAAATCCTGCCGGGTAGTAGGTAGCTTTCGTTCGAAGCGAGCACGATCCGCGGTCGGCGGACATCCGACCAACCTCCTGCGTGGTGAGCAGCGCCCGACACGGACAATGCAGCTCAGTACATTTCACGCACGACGGTGCACCGCGTACATCACACCACCGTGTGCTGGTCGAACGAGAGCGAGGGTGGGCACGGGGCCACCCGGCAACAACGAGCGATGGGCATCGCTGGTTTTCAGCACCTTTGGCGGATCCAATCGTGTCACAGATCCGATATGCGCGGCCAATGCCGTAAGCAGCGCATCTGACTGCGAGAGCGCCCATCCGAGTGCCGCCGTGAGGTCCACTTCGTTTCTGCCCAGCAGGTCGTAGACGCTGGACGCTACTCGCCCATACTTTGTCAACACGTGCCACTCCTGCAGTAAGTACTAACCGACGACGTCGATGACATTCGCTCGGAGTGTCGGCACGGTCTGACTGCTACCAAGCGTCGTATCGTAGGTGGTGGTTCCGACAACCTCGACGTACATCGTCACAATGTCTTCTGCGATAACGTTAGCGCCGACTGTTGGATCGAAGTTCACAATCGTGTTGTGGTCGAAGTCGTACCAGTTCGAGCCCGGGTTCGCCGCAGTCTCTACGCGGAAAGTAGACGGCCCAGTTATCGAATCGAACTGAGTGACATACCCGTACACGACAAGTTTGCGCCCCTTGGCCGCATTAGGATCTCGTACCAGAATCCCGTAGTCGCGTTCAGAGATACGTGCGTAAGTGGACCGGTCGAACTTTGCCGCTTGCGCGGCGGCCGCTGCCTGTTGCGCCTCCACTGCCCGGCGATTCTGTTCTGCCGCGGCTTCGGATGCCCGGGCCTTGGACACCTCCGCTGCTTCCGCTCGTGCGCTGGCAGCAGCTGAGACCGCCGCGTCTCTCGCTTCGATTTCGGCTGGGCTCAAAGCCGACGTAGTTGCGGCGACAGTCGCCCGGGTGGTCGTTGTTGTGGCCCGGTCAGGCTCGGCGTCACCACCGGTGCTGAGTGCTCCAATTCCGATTCCGACCGCCAATATGCAGACACCCGCGATGCCGACCTTCAGCCTCTGATTCATCACCGGCGATGACATGCGTCCGGGCGGCATCGCACCGCCGCTGATCGAGCGCCAGCTGTCGCCATCCCAATAGCAACCGTTAGCCTCGTATCGCCCCGTCTCGGGATTCAACTTGTGCGAACCAGGGGGCGGCGTCACGTTCGTGCCCGGCAGAGGCCGCCCGGCTTTCTGAACGCTGCCATCGTCAGGAGTAACTGGCTGATCGATCCGCTTCCAGGTTTCGCCGTCCCAGTAGCAACCGTTAGCTTCGTATCGTCCAGTTTCCGGATTCATCCAACTGGCCCCTGGGGGTGGCTTCATCGCCCTCTTCTTGAACGTCGAATTAGATTTGCTACAGGCTACCGGCTGGAAGACCTCCGAGCGGCCCAGCCGGCCAATCCAAGAACAAGTTTGGGCGAACTTCATTTTTTGTCAGCGACGACCGCCGTCGTAGCAGCAATACACGCCGGCCGCGATGTCCGACAAGAAGCTGCTTCTTCCAATGGTTTTCGTCAGAATCCGGTCAGCGCTGAGACACATGCCGGGTCCGAAGCCTAATTGCCGGATTCAACAGAATGTTCATGTGTTCGAATGACACACTGCTGTCGCCGACGCACTGAAGTAGCTCACCCTAAATGTCACGATCTGACGCGCTACGTCGTCGAGTAAGGGACAGGACGAATCACGAGACGAAGGACGACACGATGCTCCCGCACGTCAACATCAGCAAGCAATTCCCCGACGCCTACAAGACCTACATCGAGCTCGAGAAGAATGCCGTGGAGGCTGCCGAGGCCGCGGAGCTGCCCCGCGCCCTGGTCGAGTTGGTGAAGATTCGCGTGTCGCAGATCAACGGCTGCGCGTTCTGCCTGCGCATGCACGCCCGTGACGCCGTCGCGGCAGGAGAAACGGCCGACCGGCTCGCTGTACTCGCGGCCTGGTGGGAATCGCAGTACTTCACCGAGCAGGAACAGGCAGCGCTGACGCTCGCCGAGCGAATCACGCGTATCGGCGACGAGCACACAGCGCCTGCCCCGGAAGTCGACGTCGCGTCAGCGCTCACCGAGAAGCAGATCGCTGCCGTGACGTGGGTGGCCATCACGATCAACGGGTGGAACCGCATCGCGATCTCGAGCCACTACCCGGTCGCTCCCTGACCGGCTGAGCCGGACGCCCAACCGCTAGTTGCCCGAAGGAGGACAGTCGAACTTGCTCTCGACGTCGGTCAGCGGGAACCACGACTTCGCCGCCGCACGCATGGCCTCGGTCAGCTTCGAGTACGGCTGCGGAGTCAGACCCGCGGACCGTATCGCGCGGTCGAGGTAGTCGCGGACGAGCCAGACGTCCTCGGGCCGGGCGCCGTCGAGAGCGAGGACGGCATTCACTCTCTGTTCGACGATCTCGAGCTTCGCTGCGAGCTCCGACTGTGAAAGCCCTGACCGCACCAGGTTGGCGTGCAGTTCGTTGCTGGTCGCGGCGCGTTCACGTTTGGTCAGTGACACCGGAATCCTTCCGATCGACGACAGGGCAGTCCCACCAGGGTAGGTCGAACGTGCCATGGGCCATGATGGTCCGATGGGTCGTACTGAACGCGGTTCTCACGTAGGTCGTGTGGTGACCGCCGGGCTTGTCGGAGTACTCATCGGCGTGTCCCCGGTGTTGATCGTCGTGGTTCGAACGTTCGTCGGCCTGGCTCCCGACGTGTCGGTCGCAGTGTCCTACGAGACCTTGATCGCAACGTATCTGGCCAGCGCTGGCCTCGCATACTGCGCCGCGGTAGCGGCCATCTACGGGGTATTGAGGGTCAGTAGAGACGAGTTCATCCGCCGCACAATGATATTCGTAGCTGCATTACTGCCGCTCGGCACCGTGGCCGCCACCGGAGCAGGCGTCGAGACAGCTCGGTTGCTCGGTTACACCACGACGGCGTCGACGACAGTGGCCGTCGTGCTGACAGTTGTTGCCGTGCTCACGGCGACATTCGCCGGTGCACGCGGCTGGGCCCTGCGACCCGCGCGTCTTCGTGTGGAATCCTGGTCCGGTGAGTAGGCAATGGATCGGGACAGTTGCGGTGGCGTCGGCGTTCGGTGGCCTTCTGGGTCTGGTCGCGGCCGGGGTATGGGCCGTCGACCAACCGGAGATCGACGGTCCGCAGTACTACCTGTCCGAGTCCGAAGGTGATGTGATCGAACCGTTTTCAGGGTTTCAGAGTGCACCCGACGATCCCACGTTCACCGGCGCAGGCTTCTGGGACTTCGCCCCAGTGGCAGACAACAATCTCCCCGTGTCGCTGTGGTTGGCACTACCGATCTCGACCGCTGTCGTCGGCGCAGCTGTCGGCGCGGGCGCGTCGGCTGTGGGTGTGCGCGTCACCCGCAGCCGACGGCCTCACGACGAGGTCTTCACCGACCAGGGGCGCCAATGCCCGCCGGACGGCGGCTGAACGGCTTTGCTCCGCAACGCTGCTGCGCGTTGACGGGACAAGGGCCGCTTGCCGCTCCTACTCCAGTCGGCACCCTTCCAGGTGTGTTCCAAGATCCGCCGCCCTGTAATACGTTCGAACAGTTGACCTTCCACTACGGCCGTGCAGTACTCGTGCAATACCTGCACGGCGTCGTCGGCATCCTCGTCGCACGCGTCACAGCCACAGGCCGGCAGCGCGATCTGTTGCCACGCACCAGCAGCGACGTATACACCTGGAAACGATGTGACGGTTATAGTCAGCGGCGCTTGATCCGGTTGCGTAGGAGTCACTTTCATCGTTCGCAATTCTCGATCAGTTGCTCCAGGTCCGAGGGTGACGGTGACGTCGAACCTCCGCTGCAGGTCAGCAATAAGCTCCTCGGCTGCAGGGACCAGCGGCGCGAATCGCTCGGGATTCGTCACCCGTCCGTACGCTTCTTCCGGCGGATCCTCCACCACGCTCACCTCACATCAGACTTCGATCACTCGGACCGGAGTCGAGTCTCAGCGATCAAGGTGACGCGGCGCAACGGAATTAATCGGCGGTTCTCACCGCGAACCCGGCTTTGCCTGCTTCGCCATCTTGGCGGCCTTCTCGGGCTCAGGGGTCTTGCGGTTGTCGACAGCTTCCTTCTTGGTCGCGTCGTCACCGCCGACGACGTGGTCGACCCCAGCGATCAGGGCGTCGTAACCCTGCTGCGCGACAACGGCTTTGTCGTTCTTCCAACTGTTGTCGCCGAACTTGGTATCCCCCATGCCCGCGTTGGCATGGAAGTCACTGTCCGTCGCGCCCGGAAGCAGTGCCGTCACCGTCACTCCGGTGTCGCGCAGTTCCTCACGCAGTGATTCGGCGAACGAAAAACCGAACGCCTTCGACGGCCCGTACACCGTTTCATACGGCGTCGGAGTTGTCGCCGACACCGACGACACGATCAACAGCTTTCCACGCCCGTTCGAAACCATATGCTGCACAACCCTCTTCGCCATGTGAACGGTGCCGGTGACGTTGATGGCGATAAGCCTCAGCTCGTCATCGAGATCGTTGTCCACGAACGCTCCACCGTGTCCGATCCCGACATTCAACGCAGCTGCCTCCACCGGCCGACCGAGGTCGTCGACAAAGGTCCAGAAGCCCTCCACGCCGTCGTACGTAGCGGCGTCCGCGCGGTGGGGGTACGCGTCGACCCCCAGTTCACGCAGCGCATCGGCCGACTCGAAGACGCGTTCGCTTTGGCCGGATATCGCGACGTCGTAGCCGTTCCGAGCGAACTGTTTCGCGAGCTCGAATCCGATACCGGAGGATCCGCCGGTAACCAGAGCAAGCGGACGAGCGTCGGGCATGATGTGGTCCTTTCTCGGGGTTCACTCATCCGCATGCCCAGGTTGTCCGTCGAATAACCAGCCTCCCGGGGAGCGAATGACGCATCCGGTCACTCAGAGTGTGCGAAGGCGGCATTCGGTCACCGGGGGAGGTTGGAACCCACGATGCGGTCCGCCGCCCCACGCAACGCGCTGGAAATCGCATACATCGCCGGTGTGTACTGCCGTCGGGCGAGGGAGGCGATGTAGATGACACGCGTCGGGACCCGGTCTGCTGCGCGGAACGCGAGAGGACGCACGTCGGGCCGGTGGTGCACCACCGCAAGTCCCGGGACCATCGCGATGCCGACGCCGGCGGCAACCATCGCCTCGATCTCCTGATAGTCGTGCGCCTCGTACACCACCTCGGGCTCGAAACCGACTGCCCTGCAACTACGAAAGAGTACTTCCGCCGCAGGATGGTCGTTGCTTCGAATGATCCACCGCGACCCCTTCAGGTCGGGGAGCGCCATCTCGTGGGACGCACGGTCGTCGTCGACGGGGAGCAGCAGCTTGGTCTCGTCCTCCATCAGCGATTCCAACGACAACGACCTCTCGGCCTCCTCGGTCCACGCGTAGCTCCACAGCAACGCCAGATCGACCTCGCTCGAATGCAGCATGTCGAGCAATTGGGGGCGTACCGCTGACCGGACGCGCACGTCGACACCCGGCCATCGTGCGTGATACTCCTTCAACGCATCCGACAACAGCGACGCACTGACCGTCGGGAACGAACCGAGCCGCACCGCTCCGCGTTCCAACCCGCGGATCGCTTCGAGATCACCACTGGCGGCGCGCATCTCGCGTCGGAACAATCTCGCTCGGCTGGTGAGAATCTCCCCGGCCTCCGTCAGCTGGACGCCGCGGGGCAAACGCGTCAGGACAGGCTGTTTGATGCTGTTCTCCAACTTGGCAATTCGTTGCGATGCGGCCGACGCGGTCATGTTCGCGCGCTCGGCACCCGCAGTCAGCGACCCGGCTTCGGCGATGTCGAGAAGCAGGAACAGCGTCACGACGTCGAACGATTGCTGCATTCTCGATGCCTGCCTTCAGTTGAGCTAAACAGAGTGGTAGCAAAACCGTATTGTCCTGAATCCAAGCGGTCAATAGTGTGACTTGGACAACGTTTCAGCGCTGAATGGAACCGAGCACTACTCCAGCCACCGAAAGACCCTCATGACCTCCATCGAGATACTCCCGCTCATCGCGCTCGTCGCGATGTTCGTGATCGCCACGTTCTTCCCCATCAACATCGGCATTCTTGGCTTCATCGGCGCGTTCGCCGTCGGGTACTTCGCACTCGGCTACGACGACAAGGAAATCCTCGAGGCATTCCCGAGTTCGATCGTCCTCACCATCGTCGGCGTCACCTATTTCTTCGGCATGGCGAAACGCAACGGAACCATCGACCTGCTGGTCAACTCGTGCATACGCGCCGTGCATGGCCGCGTCACCGTCGTACCGTGGGTCTTCTTCTTCGTCGCCTCGGTGCTCACCGCTCTCGGCACCTTCAGCCCAGCCGCAGTTGCTCTGATCACCCCGGCAGCCATGGCGTTCGCCGCGCGCACTCGGATGAGCCCGCTGGTCATGGGCATCATGACGATCAACGGTGCACACGCAGGCGCTTTCTCGCCGATCAGCGTGTCCGGTGTCCTGGTTCGCGACATCGTCGAAAACAACGGGCTCAGCATCGACCCGTGGACGCTGTTCTTCGCCAGTTACGGCATCAACCTGCTGTTGTCGGTGCTGACCGTCGTCGGATATGCAGCTCTGTCGCGCATGCGCGGTCTCGAGTACACCGCGACCGGAACGACCAAGCCCCTCCCGACGACGGGTTCACGCGACGACTCCCCATCCCTGCCGTCGGGTGGCAGTGGCGGCACCCAGGTGCTGGCAAGACCCACGACGACAACCCTGGTCGACGCACCCGCACCGGTCACCCGTGTTCAGAAGCTCACGCTGTTCCTGACCGCAACCTTGCTCGTCCTGGTTCTCGTGTTCCACCTGCCGATCAGTTTCATCGCCATCGCGGCAGGCGCCGTCCTCGCGTTCACCGACCTGAAGAAGCAGAGCGAGGCCATCGCAGGTATCAGCTGGTCGACGGTTCTCCTCGTCGCCGGCATGGTCACCTACATCTCGATTCTCGAAGAGGTGGGGACTATCGACACGCTCGCCCACTTCGCGATCACGCTCGGCGCTCCGATGCTGGTGGCGCTCGTTCTCTGCTACGTCATCGGCGTGACATCCGCATTCGCGTCGTCGACAGCATTGCTCGCCGCGGTCATCCCGCTGGCCATGCCTCTGCTGGGCACAGGAGCCCTGCCGGTAGTGGGCGTCGTCGCCGCTCTCGCGATCTCGGCGACCGTCGTCGACGTCTCCCCGTTCTCGACCAACGGTGCGCTCGTTCTGGCCAATGCCCAGAACATCGAACGTCCCCGGTTCTACCGGCAACTTCTGGTTAACGCGGGCGTCGTCGTCGCAGTCGCTCCGGCGCTGTGCTGGCTCGTACTGGTCATCGCACCCAGCCTGGTTTAAGCATCCCTGAACGGCTCGAACATATTTCGTAATTGTGCTTTACCCCTGGCCCACGCAGGCTGGAGTGCACCGAGATCGACGAAAGGCACAACAGATGTTCACCCTACGAGGCACCTGGATGCGCGGCGGTACCAGCAAGTGCTGGCTGTTCAATGCCGTCGACATCGACCCGTACATCGCCGACGCCGGCGGCCTCGACAACATCCTCACGGCCGCGTTCGGATCCGGAGATCCCCGCCAGCTCGACGGCGTGGGCGGCGGAAGCTCGACGACATCCAAAGCCGCGATCGTCCGGCGGTCGAGCGCCGCGGGCATCGACGTCGACTACCTGTTCGCGCAGGTGGCGATCGACAGCCGCACCGTCGAGTGGGGTAGCAACTGCGGTAACTGCGCGACGGCCATCGGCCTGTACGCACTGCAAGCAGGGCTGGTAGCCGTCGACGACGCGGTCACGGTCGTGCGAATGCGCAATCAGAACACCGGGGCAGTGTTGTCCGCTGAAATCGCCACCCCCGGTGGTCACGTCCCCACCGAAGGCGACGCCACGGTCCCCGGAACCACCGCGCTGGGGGTTCCCGTGGGACTGACGTTCACAGATCTTCACGCCGACAGAGTGACCTTGCTGCCCACGGGTGAAGCTCTGGACGAGATTACGTTGCGCGACAAAACCTTTCGCGGGACCTTCGTCAATGCTGGAGCGCCCGCCGCACTGTTCGACGCATCGGACCTGGGGCTCGGTGGCGCAGAAGACATCGCTGATCATCTGCACACCCTCGTCGCGCTACGGCGTCAGGCAGCTCTGCGCATGGGTCTGAGCCGACCGGAGGATCCGATCACACATGCGATTCCGAAGGTCGGGATCGTCGGCCCGCCAACGGATTACCGCACCACTGCCGGTACCGACGTGGATGCTGCCGACTACGACATCTCGGTCCGCATGATGTCGATGATGGCTCCGCACCCGGCGATCGGACTGACGTCGGCGGTGGCGGTCGCAGCGGCTGCGACGGTGTCTGGCGGCGTCGTCGCGTCGAACGCCCGAATCGGGTGGCCCGGCTCGCTCCGAATCGGCACGGCTGCAGGCATTCTCGACGTCGACCTCGCACTCGATCCCAACGGGATCCTCCAGTCGGTGACACTGCACCGCGCGGTGCGTCGGATCGCGACGGCGGAGTTGTTCGTGGCAGTGCCCGTTCTCACGTAAGCCCGGTCGGGGCCGGGCGGTGAAACCGAGGTTTGATCGCACCGCCCGGTGGAACCCACCTTCGTGTACTCATCCTGTGACACCTCATGTTGAGCGGGCTCGGCCTGGTTCTCGCTGCCGTTGCGCTGATCGTCGCCGCCCAGGTGTTGTCGAAGAAGACCACCGTTCCCGCCGCAGCATTGTTGACGCTGGCGGGTCTCGGAGTATCCGCGACACCCTTACCCGACATCGTTCTCGACCCGGATGTCGTCTTGACGCTGGTCATTCCACCGCTGCTGTACAGCGCGGCACTCAACTCGTCGCTGGTAGCGATCCGAAAGAACGCACTGACAATCCTGAGCCTGTCGGTCGGTCTGGTCGTTGCCACAGCGGCGGTCGTCGGAGTGGGCCTGTATCTGCTGATACCGACCGTCACGTTGGCTGCCGGTATGGCCTTGGGCGCTGCCGTCGCGCCACCCGATCCCGTCGCAGCATTGGCCGTCGGCCGACGCGCCGGCATTCCGCCGAGGCTCGTGACCCTCATCGAGGGTGAAGGCCTGCTCAACGACGCGACCGCGCTGACGATGCTCACGGTCGCCACGACGGCTATCGCCATGTTCGACATGTCCCCCGCCGAAGCCGGTGGCTTGTTCCTTCTCGCGGCGGTGGGTGGCGTCGCCGTCGGCGCAGCAATCGCGTTCGTCATCCGACTCGTTCAGCGACTCATCGACGACCCGCTGCTGCTCAACATCGTCTCGCTCGTGACACCGTTCGTCGCATACCTGGCAGCGGAGCACATACATGCGTCGGGGGTTCTGGCCGTCGTGGTCACCGCGCTGATCGTCGGGCACGACACTCGCCACGCCGCGTCGAGCGCAAGCCGTCTGCAGACCGGCGCAGTGTGGCGACTGATCGACGTGCTGCTGGAGGGGTTCGTCTTTCTGTTGATCGGCGAACAGCTACCCACGGTGGTCGCCGGACTGTCCGCCTATTCGCTGTCCACAGTGGCCACCGCCGTCGGCGTGACGTTGGCAGGCGTTCTGCTGCTCCGACCCGTGTGGCTGTTCGTCACCGAGCGTGTTCCGCGTCGAAAGAATCGCGCCGCCGCCGACGTTCCGCGCCTGCCCGGTTCCGAGATCACAGTCATGAGTTGGGCAGGAACGCGCGGAGTCATCACCGTCGCAGCGGCATTCTCACTGCCCCTGACCCTCGACTCCGGTGAACCGTTCGTGGCCCGAGACCTGTTGCTGTTCTGCGCTTTCCTCGTCGTACTCGTGACCGTGGTAGGTCAGGGAACTACCTTCTCGCCCCTTGTCCGCCGCTTGAAGGTTCGCGCAGACGACGCGGCCACCTCGCGGGTACGTAACGAGGCCAGACAGGGTGCGGCAAAGGCTGCACTCGAGCAACTCGATCGGATCGCGCGCGACGAGAAGCTGAAGCCAGAGGCGGCGGCTGCTTTTCGGGAGGAGCTGGAGCATCGCATCGAGCGCTACCGCCGGCGACTCGATCATCTCGACAACGACGACGACGCGTCCCTGGTCTCACCTGCTCAGCAGGCGTCGCTCGGCACCCGCCGCCGGATCATCGCCACACAGAGGGACGAACTACTGAGATGGCGCGATGCCGGTCGGCTGCCCGACGCCGACATGCGGGTGCTCGAACATGAACTCGATCACGAGGAGCACGGGATGCACTTGCCGGGCCCGTCGTGAGTGAAAATGTGTAGAGGGCTATACATTTTCACTCACGTGGGGATTCGGTCAGAAAATCATCGAGGTCCGCGTGCCTCGTCATCTCCCAGTAATCGACTATCCGCCATGGCAACGTCGACACGACGCGTCCGGCGTCGTTGCGGTACCAGTTGCTCATACCTTCGTGCGTCCAGATCATGTGTGAATGCGCGTCGTCGTGTCGTCGCACATAGTCCTGTTCGACCTCGGGCTTGCACTCGACCGAACCGATCCCGTTGTCCGACATCGCGTTCAGAAGATCGACGATGTATCGCACCTGACATTCGGCGATCGTGATGTAGCTACCCCCGTGCCCCAGAACAGTACCCGGGCCACACGTGATGAAGAGATTGGGAAAATCCGGGACGGTGATGCCGAGGTGCGCGTGCGCATCCTCCGGTCCCCAGAAATCCTTGATCGACCGCCCCGACCGGCCGCGAATGTCGATCGGGCTGAGCAGCTTGTGCGTCTCGAAACCCGTCGCGAGAACGACGACGTCGACCTCCACCTCTGTTCCGTCCGTTCCCACAACGGAATTCGCGCCGATCGACGCTACGCCTTCCGTCACCAGGGTGACGTTGTCGCGCTTGAGTGCCGCGAACCACCCGTTGTCGAGCAGCATGCGCTTACCGAAAGGCGGGTAGTCGGGCAACGACTTCTCGATCAGATCCGGCCTACCCTCCAACTCTTTCTCGAGGTAGCGCGTGAAGACCCTGCGGTGCGCGTCGTTGATCGCGTTGATCGACCGGTCCGGGGTTCCCCATTCCGGATCGACCTGCAACGACGGATGCACGCGATCATTGAAATTCCATGCCAGCCTCGCCCGGTACCACAAGCGGTACAGCGGAACGGCCTCCATGAGGTAGCTGACGTCGCCGTCGATGGGCTCGAAATACACATCACTCGACGCGACCCACTGGGGCGAGCGTTGAAAGACGGTGGCGTGTGCAACCTTCGACGCAACGGCGGGCAGCACCTGCATCGCACTCGCACCGGTTCCGACGATTGCTACCCTCTTTCCGTCCAGATCGAGCCCATCCGGCCACTCGGCGGTATGGAATATCGGCCCCTCGAACGTGTCGATTCCAGAGATCTTCGGCAACTTCGGCCGATTCAACTGACCTGTGGCGGTGATGACGACGTCGGCTGTGAGTACCTCGCCTCCGACGGTGGTCACCGTCCAACACTGGCCACTCGCATCGTAAGCAGCATCGGCCACCTCGGTGTCGAAGCGAATTCGTCGTCGTAGATCATGTTCTGCTGCAACGTCACTGAGGTATTGCCATACCTCGTCCCGTCTTCCGAAATGGGTGCTCCACGAACGCGGGGCGAACGAGTAGGAGTACAGGTGGCTCGGTGTGTCCACGCCTGCACCGGGATAGGTGTTCTCGAACCAGCCACCACCGACGTCCGAATTCTTCTCCAGAACAACGTGTTCGATGCCCACCTCGGACAACTTGATCGACGCGAGCATTCCGGACACACCCGCACCGATGACGATGACCGACAGACCGTTGCGCGCAGGGCGTCGTACAGGCTCCTCGGCGAAGCCCATGTCCTCGGCGACCATCGACGCGAACTCGGCCGGGACCGGTTCACCGACCGCGACGCTGATCATCTCGACCAACTGCTCACCACTCGGCGACGGCACAGCCATGGGTGTCCCATTGGACCAGTCGACGATCGCGTCGAGCGCTGCCGCCCGGATTGTCGACGCGACCTCGGGTGCGAACCCACCGCTGTCGTTGTCGTCCATACCGCGGCTACGGGTCGGCCGGTACGGCTCGTCGGACCACGTTTCGTCCCCGGTCAGCTGGTAGAGCACCGCAACGAGGCTCGGCATGTTGGCAGCGTCCAGTGCACGCGCCAGCCGAGCTCGATCGATCGCAATCGCAGCAGTGACGGTCACCATCTACCTCCTCAGAACGAAACTTCTCCAAAACTAACCATGGTTAGGCACTGGAACACAAGACCTCGAGCACGCTGGGTTTTTAGCCCTTGACAATGTGGCACACACCACATGATGCTGTTCTCCACACCTAACAGCGGTCAGGCGAAGGGAACGACATGGAACTCACCGAGGCAATGCGCACCACCGGCACCTGCCGCCACTACGCGGACACTCCGATACCGGACGACGTCTTCCGAAACGCGTTCGATGTCGCGCGCTTCGGTCCACAAGGTGGCAACCGCCAGCCGGTCCGTTGGATCGTCGTGCGCGACGCGGCCCGCAAACAGGCCCTCGCCGACCTCTACCTCCCGATGTGGGACGCGTACTTCGCCGGCATCACCGGGGGTACGGTCGCAGTCGGTGCACTGCCCAAAACCGTGCAAGACGCGGATCACTTCGCTCGCCACCTCGCCGACGTGCCCGCCATCGTCGTCGTGTGCGCCGCACTCGACGGGCTTCACCCCACCGATCACGAACTCGGACGACTGTCCGTTGTCGGTGGTGCATCCATCTACCCGACCGTCCAGAACCTGTGCCTGGCTTTGCGCGATCAGGGCGTAGCCACCGCCGTGACGACCCTGCTGTGTCACGAGGAACCGGCCATCCGCGACCTTCTCGAGATTCCCGACGAGTACATCACCGCCGCACACATCGCCGTCGGATACCCGGAGAAGTCGTTTCCCAAGAAGCTGACGCGTAGTCCCGTCGAAGAGATCGTCGCGCTCGAGACGTTCTCGCGGCCGATGTTCACTCCTGCCGCTGCCCTGTAGACCCGCTATGTCCTGTAGACCTGTCGCCCTGTAGACCGAGGAGCCACGCCATGCCCGACACAGCCGCACATCACCGCTCTCGCATCGGCCGCGCCACCATCGGCGACCAGTTACGACGCCACGCACGCACACAGCCCGACAAGATCGCATTCATCAGCTATCGAACGGACGGCACACGCGACGTCACCACCTACGGCCAACTCGACACGCGGGCAAACCAATTCGCGAACCTGCTCATCGACCTCGGCGTCGGGCACGGCGATCGCGTGGCTTCGATGGCGCGAAACAGTGTCGATGTCGTCGTCGCCTACTACGGAACCTTGAAGGTCGGGGCAGCGTTCACCGGGATCAACGTCCTGTATCGCGAAGCGGAAGTGCGCCACCAGCTCGAGCATGCCGAGCCGACGGTCGTCGTCGCAGACGCGGAATTCTCCGATCTGATTGCATCAGTGAAGCCAGACGCCACCACGCTGGTTACGTTCGGCGAGAACTACATACAGCTGACGTCAAACACTCCTGCCGACGAACCCGACGTGGACATCGACGAAAACGACGTCGCCATGGTCATCTACACGTCCGGCACCGAGGCCGCGCCCAAGGGTGTGATGATTCCGCACCGCAACTTCCTCATCTCGACAGCACCCGCGTGGAGTTGGGGACTGCGCACCGGCCCCGAGGACACGTGGCTGTTCGTGATGCCGTTCCACACCATCGCCGGGCTCGGCTCGATGACCACTTTGACGCTGATGGGCGCCACCCTCGTCCTCCCCGCGACCGTCGATCCCGAACAGTCGTTACGCATCATCGCCGACGAGAAGGTGTCGGTCATCGCACAGACACCGACTTTCTATCTCGCCCTCGCACGTCAGGCGACGTTCGGACAACATGCCGTCGGCCAGGTTCGACGCTGCCTGACCTATGGCGGGCAAGTCTCGCCGCACACAATCTCGGCGTGGGCTTCGGCTGCGCCAGAGGCAATCTGGGGAACCTACTGGGGTCAGTCGGAACTGTCGCAACTGGGATCGGTGGGTTGGTTCACGACGCTCGACGACATCCCCGGCGGGGATGCATCATGGATAGGCAAGCCGGTGACCCACCTCGAAATCAAGGTCGTCGACACCGATGGAAACGACAGTGAGATCGGCGAATTGCTCTGTCGCACTCCGTCCGTCATGCTCGGATACTTCAAGGACGATGCAAAGACAGCAGAGGTGTTCGACGGAGGATGGGTCCACACCGGTGACATGGTCCGTGTCGACGCCGACGGAAATCTGTTCTTCTACGATCGGATGAAGGACATGATCAAATCCGGAGGTATGAACGTGTCGTCTCAGGAAGTGGAACGAGCGATCCACGCGCATCCCGACGTACTGCGTGCCGCCGTCGTCGGAATGCCCGATCCCTACTGGTCCGAGGCTGTGACCGCGTTCGTCATCGCCGCCGAGGGGTCCTCCCCCGATCCCGCCGCGATCATCGAACACTGCCGAGGGCAGCTCGCGTCGTACAAGACACCGAAGGCCGTTCACATCGTCGACGAGCTTCCTGTCGACCCACAGGGCAAGATTCTCAAGCGCGAGTTGAGAAAATTAGCAGTCGAGGAGACCGTGTGACCCTGCCCGACAACACCCACGACATTCCCCGTGAGGTCAGAACACGTCGACGCAAGGAAGACATCGCAGCGAAGGCCGCAGAGATCTTCGCTCGCGACGGCTACGCCGCCGTCGGGATGCGCGACATCGCGGACGCCGTCGGAATCAAGGGCGCGAGTCTCTACCACCACTTTCCGTCGAAAGAGGACATTCTGTTCGCAGTGTGTCTCACTGTCACACAAGAGCCCGTCGAGCAGACGCTACCGTTGCTCGATGCGCCGGGAACTCCAACCGAGCGACTCGCGGCGCTCGTGCGTGCGCATCTGGTTCACCTCAACGGACGGCGCCTGGAATACATTGTGGGACTGCATGAATTGGCATCCCTGACGCCGGAGCACCGCGCCGTCATCGAGGACTATCGTAGGCAGTACCAACGACGTGTTCGCGATGTGATCGCCGCAGGTATGCGCACAGCAGAATTCACTGTTCGAGACGCACGATTGGCGTCGTTCGCCTTGGCCGACATGCTCAACGGAATCAGCAGCTGGTTCCACGACGACGGCGCCATGAGTATCGATGACGTCGCCGACGAATACGTCGACCTCGCCGTCCACCGACTCCTGGGCGGACAACGATGATCGGCGGGTACGTCGACCCCGCGTTTCAGGGCGTGTACGACGCGTTGGCATCCAATCTGTCGTCCGGTGAGGAACTCGGAGCCTCCATCGCCATCGATGTCGACGGCAAACGCGTCGTCGACATCTGGGGCGGGCACCGAGATCCGGATCGGTCGGTGGCTTGGACCGAAGACACCATCGTCAACGTCTGGTCGACGTCGAAGCTGGTCACCAACCTCGCCGCGCTCATGTTGTTCGATCGCGGCGTGCTCGATCCGTACGCACCTGTATCGAAGTATTGGCCCGAATTCGCCGACGGCGGGAAGGAACTGGTCGAGGTGCGACACATTCTGTCGCACACGTCGGGCGTATCCGGTTGGGACAGACCATGCTCCATCGAGGACCTGTACGACGCGCCGAGCGCCGCCGCGCAGTTGGCACGACAGGAGCCGTGGTGGGATTCACGCACGACATCGGGCTACCACGCCGTCAGCCAGGGCGCACTCGTCGGCGAACTGGTACGGAGAACGACGAGAAAGACACTGCGCCAGTTCGTGTCCGAAGAAATATCGACACCGTTGGGTGCGGACTTCCAGATCGGTGCCCGAGAGCAAGATCGGGGACGTATCGCCGACATCGTGCCACCGCCGGCTCCGACCGACGTAGTACCCGACCCACTGAAGGTGCGTCGTCGAACATTCTTGGGACCCGTCGTACAGGCGGGCGCCGCGAACACGGCCGAGTGGCGCCGCGCCGAGATCGGCGCAGCGAATGGGCACGGCAACGCTCGATCTGTTTCGACGATCATGTCGGCACTGTCGCTCGGCGGCGTCGTGAACGGGGTGCGGTTGTTGGGGCCAGACGCGGTGGCCCTCGCGTTCGAAGAACAGGCCAGCGGAATCGACCTGGCGCTGGGAGTCCCGCTGCGTTTCGGTATGGGCTACGCACTGCCCCAACAGGATACGGTCCCCTACATCTCGGACGGTTGTTTCTGGGGTGGATGGGGTGGTTCGTTGACCGTCATGAATCCGAACACCCGGACGACGTTCTCCTACGTCATGAACAAGATGGGGCCGGGAATCATCGGGTCGGATCGGGCGCGAGACTATTACCCGTCGTGGGATGCCTAGGTGCCACAGAAAGTCTGAAACCCCTCCGCAAACTGAAGTGGCGCAGGCTCGGCGAACGCCTCCCACCCGGCTCGGACCTCGAACGGGTGGGTAACGACGTCGAGCAACTCCTCGAACGGGCCGAGGTCGCCGGCGGTTGCGGCCTTCAGCGCCGCATCGACGTGGTGATTCCGCGGGATGTACAGGGGATTGACTCGGTCCATAGCGTCGGCGACCGCTGTCGAATCCTCTGGCAACACTAGGCGCCAGCGCTCGACCCACGGCTCCAGCACCCCCAGATCGGCTGCGCCGGAGCGTAACTCGCTGGCCAAGAGGCGGAACGTCCCGGTCCAGTCGAGGCCGTTCTCGCGCATGAGGGTCAGTAGATCGTCGGCCAACGCCGGATCGAGTTCCGCCACACCCAGTTTCGACGCGAGGCCCTCCGCGAAATACCTCCCGTATCGGTCTGCGAAGCTCTCGAGCACAGCGGTGACCGCGGGGATGGCGTCGTTCGGGTCGTCCGTCACGAGCCTCAGCAACGTTTCCCCGAAGCGTGCGAGATTCCACTGCACCACCCCCGGCTGATTGCCGAACGCATAACGGCCGCCGTGGTCGATGGAACTGAAGACCGCATACGGATCGTAGGCATCGAGGAACGCGCACGGCCCGTAGTCGATGGTCTGACCCGAGATGGTGGTGTTGTCGGTGTTCATCACCCCGTGCACGAACCCGACGAGCATCCATTTGGCCACCAACGCGGCTTGCGCGTCGACCACTGCTTCGAAGAACTCCAGGCACCGGCCTTGCAGGTGAGGGTAGTGACGGGCGATCGCGTAGTCGGCCAGGGGCTCGAGCAGGCCTTCCTTGCGCGCCGCGAACTCGAACGTCCCGACCCGGATGTGGCTCGCCGCGACCCGCGTCAGGACGGCGCCGGGCTCGGGACCACTGCGCATGACGTCGCGACCCGTCGCGGTGACGGCGAGCGAACGCGTCGTCGGGATCCCGAGCGCGTGCATGGCCTCGCTGACCAGGTACTCACGCAACATCGGACCCACGACCGCAAGGCCGTCACCGCCGCGGGAGAACGGTGTGCGTCCCGAACCCTTCAGGTGCAGGTCCACGCGCCCATCGGGGCCCGCCAACTCGCCCAGCAACAGGGCCCGGCCGTCGCCGAGCAGAGGGGCGTAACCACCGAATTGGTGACCGGCATACGCCATCGCAACCGTCTTCGCACCCTCCGGCGCGGTGGCCCCAGCCAGGACGTCCGGCGCGCTGCGCAGGGCGTCCGCGTCCAGGCCGAGCGTCGTCGCCAGTTCTTCGTTGAGCACCAGCAGCCGAGGCTCCGGCGCCTCCGCACCTGTCCACGGGACCGTCAGGTCACTCAGCTCGTCGGCGTAGGTGCTCTCGAGCCCCAGGAGAACTGCAGTTGGTGCGGCCATTCCTCGAGGGTAGCCCCGCGCCCTCGCGACCTGTGAAGCTGCACGTCAGGGCCGCAGCCGACGCACCAGCATCGCCGAAGAACCTGCGAGGACGGCCGAGAGCAGCAGGCACAGAGCGACTTCGGTGAACTGGAACCTCCAGAACAGCCTGTCCGAGTGATAGAGACTCTCGTAATGATCGACGCCGGCAGCGCGTAGACAGTCTGCTCGCAGCGCTGCGTCCTCTGCGTACCGCGCGTCGAGGCGGGCTTCGTATTCGGCGTTCGTCTCGTCCGGACCCGGTTCGATCCAGTCGCCAGCACTCGAGATGCACGCATCGGGAGCAACGACCACCCGCTCGCCTGCAGCGTCCACGTAGTCGGCCCCCACTGACCATTCCGGATAGAAATCTTCATATCCGAGCTGCGAGTACGACGAATACGCACCGTTGAAGATGTCTTCGAGCGGCAGTTCGTGCACCTGCGGTGTCGCATAATGCTCGCGTATCTGAACAGGAAACAGCACCAGCGCAAGAACAGTCAGGACCAGGGTCGCGATCATTGCACCGACAGTGTGCCGCAACAACAGTGCAGTCGTGCTGCCGATAGTCAGTCCGAGGGCGGTATATCCGGCAGGGGCCAGACCGACCGAACCGAACACCGGGAATTGAAGCCGCGAGTCGATGACACCCGCGAAAGTGAAGGCGCCCGAGAAAGATTGGTAACGCGCCCAGAAGAAGACGACCCCGAGTACGGCCATGGCCAGCACTACCGGCACGAACACTACAAGAACCCGAGTCCAGTACCAGCGTCGTCGACTCACCGACTGCGTCAGGCCGAGAACGTGTGTCCCTCGTTCGATGTCGCGCGAGAAGACTGTGACACCGACGAACAACCCCAGCACGACGGGAAGCACGATGGTCGCCATCGACGCTAGCGTGAGCGTCGACTCGGCGAAACACTGCGACGACGAGTAGCCGAAGCATTGAAAGAACAGAACCCCGAGCGGTCGACTCCCGCCGATGGTGAGTGTCAATCCGAAAACGACTGCAGCAATGACTATCGGCGTCAGGACACCGGCGAGGATCGTGGCGCGAAACTGTCGCCACGTCACCCAGATCACGATGCACTCCGAACGCTCAGATGGGCGAGCACGACGTCGTCGAGCGTCGCACTCTCGACCTGCCATCCCGGTGGCACAACGGGTCGGGCGCCTCGGACGACGAACACCGTTCCGTTCGAACCGAGAGCCTCGGAGACCACCGAGCCGTTCTCCACCACCTCCGCCGGATCTCCGGAACCGACAAGAACATAGTGCTCACCGGTGAGCTCGTCGAGACCACCGGACAGCCGAATGCGACCGTCACGCAGCAACATCAGATGATCTGCGACGTCGGCGAGCTCGGCCAGAACATGCGACGAGATCAGGATTGTCGTACCGAACTCGGCGGCGTCACGCATCAACGTCTGCGCGACGGCTCGGCGGGCAACCGGGTCCAGGTCGGCGAGCGGTTCGTCGAGCAAGAGCACGTCGGGTCGACGACCGAGCGCGAGAGCAAGTGCGACGCGAGTGCGCTGGCCAGGAGAGAGCGACCTGATGCGCGCCGATGTCGAAACACCTGCCACCTCTACCAAATGCGCGGCATAGGCGTCGTCCCAGGAGTCGTTCGTCCTGCCGCCGAAGCGCAGAATCTCCTTCACCGTGAATCTCGAATACAACGGCTTGTGCTGAGCGAGATAGGAAAGCCCAGGCGCGATTCCACGCTGGCCCACCGAGTTTCCTAACACCTCGAGCGAGCCACTGTCCGGCGTGAGCAGTCCGACGACGAGCGACATCAGCGTCGACTTGCCTGCACCGTTGGATCCCACCAACGCGGTGACGCTGCCTCGCTCGATCTCGAAAGAACAGGCGTCGAGCACCTTTTTTCGTCGAAAGGATTTGTCGACGCCTGTCATGGACAGGACCGTGTCGCTCATCGCTCGGAATCTCCTTCTTCGGCATAGCGGGTGTCGAGCGCCGAGGCGATCAACGCTTCGAGGTCGGATCGGTCCAGTCCCGCCGCGACGCCATGCGCGACCCAGCGATCCAGTTCTTCGGTCAGTGCCGCCTTCTCTGCCATCCCGGGCTTGGCAAGGGTGGCGACGACGAAAGTGCCGAGCCCCGGCCGTGGTTCGACCAACCCGTCCCGTTCGAGCTCGCGGTAGGCCTTGAGCACAGTGTTCGGGTTGATCGCCAGAGCGCCGACGACGTCCTTGGCAGTCGGCAACCGT
Source organism: Rhodococcoides kyotonense (assembly GCF_900188125.1). Taxonomy (GTDB): domain Bacteria; phylum Actinomycetota; class Actinomycetes; order Mycobacteriales; family Mycobacteriaceae; genus Rhodococcoides; species Rhodococcoides kyotonense. The sequence goes on from NZ_FZOW01000008.1 coordinate 43,704, forward strand.
TCGCCGACCGTCAGTTCACCCAGGCGTAGAGCCTGCTTGGTCTGCAGCACCAGCTGGACGTACGCGGGGATGCCGGAACGCCGGTCGATCCGGTACGCGATCATTTGCCACCATTTCACTAGTGCGTTAGTGAAATGACTGTAGAACACGAACGGTCGTTATGTAAGAGGGAGTTTGTCCTCGACGGGACGAGGGGAAGCTACGCCCGTGCAAACCTTCCTGCCCGAAGCCGGGTTCGTACGGTCCGCTCGTGCGCTCGACGACCGACGCCTCGGGAAGCAACGTGTCGAGACGTTCCAAATTCTGCGTGCGCTGATCTGGCCGACGTACGGATGGAAGCGTCATCCCGCGGTCACCATGTGGCGAGGGTTCACGCCGGCGCTCATCGCGTACGGCGTCGCGACGTGCCGCGAATGGGCCGCGCGTGGCCACGCGGATGCACTCGAAGCGCAGCTTCTCGACTACGGCCCGGCGTTCACGTTCGACGAACTCAGCCGCGAAGGCCGGCTACCGCCCTGGCTGGGCGACGACGCAGTCCACGACAGTCACCGACGCTCGCTGGCGAACAAAGCCCCCGACCTGTATCCCAAGGACTGGTCCGGCGACACCGGATACGTCTGGCCCACCCCGCCCTACCCAGTGTGGCCCTTACCTTTTCGGGTCGGTACAGATACGTTGGCCGCCGAGACGCCGACGAAAACCGTCGGACATCTGCTCGACGCCGCTGCACCCGGCGCTGCTCTCCTCGAACCCGGACACCCGGCGTGGGATGCGTTGCAGCAGTTGAAGAAAAGAGAATCGGTCGCCATCGACTTCACCGAACCGTCGACACTCGCCCTGGCTGCCAGTCGAATTCGCGCCGGTCTGACGGCGCGCATTCTGGACCTCGACGCCCCGACCGACGACCCTTTGCCTGCCAAGACTTCCGAGCAGGGCGGAACGGTGTCGAAATCGATCGCGCGGATGCCCAGCGAAGAGGACCGCGAAGCCATGGCCGCCGAAGCGACCGACCCGGGCCGAATTCGCTACTTCAGGCGGGGCCAGACCGTCGTCGACCCTTCTCGTTTTTCTCTTGTCGTGACGACCGGTGCGCCTGTGCCGGCCGAATTGGCGGATACAACGACTCTGGCGATCACGCCTGCGCGGTAGCCCGCGGTGTTTCGGTGCCCTAACCGTCAGTGACATCCCGACCCGATGCGAGGACGATCGAAACAACCGGTCTCGTCTCGACCGGTCGGAACGCGCTTCGTCATTGCGGGGCTGCCGCACTCCGAGCCAGCCAGCGAATGTGGCCCTGCCACTGGGCGGGAGCGTGAAATCGCACTGCGCGGGGAGGACTCATGAATGGCTTCAGAACTGGACTGATGGACAGTGCATTGCACCCTCGGTTCGCATCCGATCTACTTCTTCGGACCACACGACAGACCGCCGCTGCGGGCGGAGCGGACTCGATGTGGATTCCCGACCATCTCAACGGAATTCTGCCGCGATCGATCTGGACGCCGAAACATCTCGGCATGGCAAAACTGTTGCCCAAGGCCGATGCGACACTCGAGCCGTGGACCACGTTGGGGTACGTCGCCGCACAGAACAGGTTGACGCGCCTGCGGTTGGGCGTAGGAGTCACCGATGCGGGTCGTCGAAATCCTGCGGTGACGGCCCAGGCCGCAGCGACGATTCACCAGCTCAGCCGCGGCCGAGCGATCCTCGGCATCGGCCCAGGCGAACGCGAAGGCAACCAACCCTATGGGGTGAATTGGGAGAAACCCGTCGCACGATTCGGCGAAGCACTTGCCACGATTCGGGCTTTGTGGAATTCCGGAGGCTCACCCGTCACGCGGGAGTCGCAGTTCTTCCCGCTGGACAAAGCGGTGTTCGACATTCCTCCCCATAAAGGGAAATGGCCGGAGATCTGGGTTGCGGCGCACGGTCCTCGCATGCTGCGCATCGCGGGTCGCTACGCCGACGCCTGGTTCCCCGCCTATCCGCAGCAGCCGAAACAGTACGCCGAAAAGCTCGCCGCAGTTCAAGCAGCCGCCGTCGACGCTGGCCGCGACCCGACCACCATCATCCCTGCAGCGACTCTGTTCGTGCTGACCGCACGCAGTTCCGGACAGGTCGACGAGATGGTGGAATCCGTCGGCGCCCGGGCCTATGCGCTGTGTGTGTCCGCCGAGGTGTGGGCACGACACGGCGTCGAGCATCCGCTGGGCGCGAATTTCTCAGGGATCCAAGACTTGTTGCCGCAGAACTTCGATGCTGAGACGGCGCTCGACTACGTGAAGCGTGTGCCGCCGTCGTTGATTCGCGAGGTCTGTTTGACGGGGACTCCGTCCGAGATTCTCGATCAAGCCAGTGAGTGGCGTGACCACGGGCTTCGATACGCGGTGCTGTGCAACATCAGCGCCGTTCACACGAAACTGTCTGTCGGCCTTGCTTCTTCACTCCCGCTGATTCAGATTCTGCGGGGGATGCGCAGGCTGTGACCACTGCCGTCGTGAGTGAAAATGTATAGCGGGCTATACATTTTCACTCACGTGCGCAGCCTCTCTGCTTACGTGCGCAGCGTCTAGTGAGCTTCCTCATACGCCTCGACGATGCCCGCGGGAATGCGTCCGCGATCGTTGATTTCGTAGCCGCTGTCGGCCGCCCACTGACGGATGGCGCGGGTCTGCGAGGCATCGCGCTTCACGGGAGCTGCGGGTGCCGGCGCCGCTTTGGTCGTCACTCCGGCCGGTGCTGCTTTCCTCTTACGGCCGCCGACGCGCGTGGCGAAGCCGACGTAGTAATCCAACTTCTTCCGAAAGTCGTTGGCGTTCTTGTTCTTCAGATCGATCACATAGTCGACGCCGTCGAGCGAGAACTCGATCGATTCCCCTTGCCCCTCATCGATTGCAGTGCCGTCGATGTCGTCGATCAATTCGTAAATGACTTGCTTGGCCACGTTCCGATGCCTTTCGAAGTTCGGTGAGTTACCCCCAGGTTAACCACTGTAGATCTCGATGCGGAAATTGGAGCAACGAATTGCCGATAGGACGCAAGACAAAGGGCCCCGAGAAATGCACTCTTTTCGATACAGTGCACCTCGATACCGCGCCACATGGCCATTTCGACAAACCGTCCGGTCCGGATGAGCCCTTGATCGGCGCCATCGTGTCCGAGTTGCGACTCCCCTGAGCGGCGTCGGTATGGCAGTCTGGTGAGAGGGATCACTAGACGACGGGGAGACTCGGATGGGGACCAGAGCTGAAACAGTACATAGCGCGATCGCCGAGTTGGCTCGCGCAATGCATACCTCGAGCAGCTCCAATCCGGTCACTGCAGACACCGTGATTGCCGAGGTCACAGCCGGTGCGACGCGATTCGTTCCCGGCGTCGACCACGCGGGCGTCAGCCTCATTCATCAGCACGGCAAGAAGCGCTCGTTCGAGGCGGTCGCTCCCACCGGGGACATTCCCGAGTACATCGATCATCTTCAGGAGAAACTCGGGATCGGTCCGTGCCTGGATGCCATTCGCGACAAAGCCACTCTGCGGGTCGCCGACTACACCGTCGAGGCGCGGTGGCCGGAACTGACCGAAGCGATCCTCGGCAGCACCGCCGTCCGATCCAGCCTCTCGATTTTCCTGTACACCGATCAGCAGTCGATCGGGGCGCTCAACCTCTATTCGGAAACGACCGACTCCTTCGACGAGGACATCATCGAGCAGGCCGAGGCGCTCGCCGCACATGCGGCCGTCGGAATTTCGGGCGCGCGTAGGGACGAGCAGTTCCGCTCTGCCCTCGCCTCGCGCGACATCATCGGGCAGGCAAAGGGGATCGTCATGGAGCGCTTCGCGATCGACGCTCTTCAAGCGTTTCGACTATTGAGCAAGCTGTCGCAAGACCAGAACATTCCCGTACTCCAACTTGCTCAGCAAGTCATCGATTCCGAGCATCCCTGACGTTCTTCCGTTGCGGCTGAGTCTTTTTCGCGTTGAAGTCCGCGTTAGCCTCGCGCGCACTGATGACACTGGCGATATCGTTCTCCTTGGCAGCACGACGATGGTCGGCTGCGGCACGCCTGTGCTCCTCGATGTCGCCGAACCCTTGCGCGATCGCGCGTTCGTGCACTTCCGCTGCCCGCACATGTGCCATCGCCGCGCGATGATGGCCGACGGACGCAGCCAGATGCGCTCGCGCTGCGCGGTCGTACGCGAGTTCGGCGCGTTCCTGAGCAGACCGCGCGGTCTCCGGCGTACACGGCTTTCCGGCGCCCAAGTCCACGCGTCGCTGCTGCAACTCGCGCGCACGCGCGGCCGCTGCGCTACCCCGCTCGGCCGGGCCGACGGGCCTCGTTTCGTCACTCACGGATTCACCTGCCCGGACATCCGCTTACTCGTTACCTCGATCTCGGTGCATTCCACTATAGAACGCTCGGCATCGCGTGACCGGCCACGACGAAGGGTAGACTCGGCAACGTTCGTACCAAACGAAAACGAGCCCGACCGAATTGCGGCTGCGAGGCAGATTCCGTGAGGCAGACCCTGTGTCCGTAGACGTTTCCACCTCCACCGAGTGGGTCGGTCAGATCCCCGTCGTACATCTGTGTGGAGTTCTCGACGCTCGGAGCTACCTGCACGTTCGCAACGCGATCGTCAAGGCGGCAACCGACGGACCGAAAGCCGTCGTCGTCGTCATCGATCATCTGGTGGCGTCGTCGCCCTCGGCGTGGACGGTATTGACGAGCGCCAGCTGGCTCATCCGCCAGTGGCCGGGCATTCCGCTTCTGGCCGTCTCCAGCTCTCCCGGCCGCAAGACCGAACTCACCCGCAACGCCATCACCAGATACGTGCCACTGCACGCGACGCTCGACGACGCATTGGCCGCGGTCGACATCGACCGTCACGACGAGGGCACGCGCCTGCGCGTCCGCCATCACCGCCCGCGGAGCGGTTCCGCGTTGGTGCAGATGCGCGACCTGGTGACCGACACGTTCGAAGGCTGGGGCCTCCCCGAGTGCGTGCCCGCGGCGCGGTGCATCGTCTCGGTGTTGAGCGGAAACGTCCTCCAACACACCGACAGCGATCTCGATCTACGTATCGAGGTGATCGGTCAGCAGATCAAATTCGCGATGTCCGACGACAGCGATGCTCCCGCAGTGCTGCGTGAAGCCGCGGCCACCAACAACGTCTACGTGTCGGGATTGGCGATCCTGGCGGCGTTGTCGCACTCGTGGGGCAGCGCTCCCACAGGCAACGGCAAGACCGTCTGGGCCGTTCTCGGTCCCGAGCAGTACCTCTCGATGTACCGCTAGTTCTCGTCGTCGATGTGCACCAGCAGCATCGACCCTCGGATTTCTCGATCGTGCACCTTGAACGGACTGCAGCGCACGAGAACTCGGACCGCACGTCCCCGGCGATTGATCGCGTCGAGGCGAATGGACTCGGAGTAGTTCTCGTCGACCAAGGCATTACCCATCAGCGGTCTCAGCGGGGAAGTCGGCAACCCGATATCCAGATTGAGCAGCGCCCTCCCCCGCGCTTCCTGGTCGGTCACGCCCCACAACTCGGTCGACGCGCGGTTCCACACCGTCACGCGCATATCGCGGTCGACGACGATTATGCCGACGTTCGCCGAGTCGAGTATCGAATCGAAGAATTCCTGCGCTTGAGTCAATTCCATCGTCTTGTCCCCGAGCGTCCCGTTGATCTCGTGAAGCTCGTCGTTGGTCGACTGCAACTCCTCGTTCATCGTCTCGAGTTCTTCGTTGGTCGACTGCAATTCCTCGTTGGTGGTCTCGAGTTCTTCCACCGTCGACTGGAGTTCTTCGTTCGTGGTCTCGAGCTCCTCGTTGGTCGACTGCAATTCCTCGTAGGCGTTCTCGAGTTGCTTGTTGGTCTCCTCGACCTTGTCGAGCAATGCCCGCGTGGTGCTGACGTCGAAGAACGCGATCGACACACCCGTCAACCCGTTGCTCGAATCGATCAACGGATTCACGTGAATCTCGAGCCAGATCGGTTGGCTCCCGTGTTGCAGCCATTCGACCTCACGGATGCGCGACGACCGTCGCTCCACCTTGGCCTGCTCGACATATCCGCGAAGCTCGACCGGACGGTACGACAATTCGAGGTCCCGCAGCAGTCGTCCGACATCGCGAGCCGACAATCCGAACAGCGATTCCGCCTGCTGATTCACCATCGCCACGGTCTCGTCGCTCGTCAGCACCACCTGCGCGACGGGTGTGTAGTGGAACGCCAGCTCACGCAGATTGGACACCGCAGGCTGGTCGTGACCGACGTCGGCGAGCGCGTCGGCAGAGGACTGCAGCGAAACGCCCCGCTGGTTCAGCGACTTTCGGAACAGTCGGTTCTTGAGATCGAACGGTACGAACCGGTCACTGTGACTGAGCAGCATCTCGGCGTGACCGAGAAACAGAATGCCGTGCGGTGCCAGAGCGAAATGGAGACGGCCCAGAACGCGTCGCTGCGTCTCCGCATTCAGGTACATCAGTGTGTTGCGGCAGACCAGTAGGTCTATTCGTGAGATCGGCGCATCCTGAACAAGATCGTTCCGGCCGAAGATGACGGCTCGACGCAGATCCTTGCTGAAGACGTACCGCGCGCCGTCCTGATCGAAATAACGCGCGAGGTATCCGGCCGGAATGTTCTCCACTGCCTTCGCCTCGTACGACGCCTGCCGGGCTTGCGACAGTGCCTCCTCGTCGACGTCCGTCGCATAGATCTTGACGCGCTGCCGAAAGCTTTCCGCGCCCACTGCGTCGGCGATGAGCATGGCCAGTGAATAGGCTTCCTCACCCGTCGCGCATCCGGCACTCCAGACTCGAATCGGATCGTCGGGACCACGCTGCGCGAGCAACTGTGGAATGACGATCGTGCGAAGAACGTCCCACGCGTCCGAGTCGCGAAAGAACGCGGTGACGTTGATCAGGATGGTGTTGAACAACGCCGCGAACTCGTCCGCACTGACCTGCAGGTGGTCGAGATAGTCGGGGAATCCCTCGATTCCGACCTGTTCCATGCGGTGGCGAACCCGACGCATCAGGGACGTGCGCTTGTACCCCGTGAAGTCGAATCCACGCGCATCACGCAGGTACCGCAGCAACGCCTCGAAGTCGTCGTCGAGTTCCTCGGCCACACCCAAGTCCTTTCACAGCGCAGTTCATTGCCGATCGGCGACCATGACTGCAGCGTCCATTCTGACGCATCCACGGCGCCCTGATCGGACAGCCCGACAATTCGGTTAGAAGTGGTTCCGACGGGTAAGCCCGTGACGTGCCCGAATCGTCCACCCCCTCTGTAGTAGCTGTCGGCGCCTCCGCCGGGGGTGTCGAGGCGCTGACCGCGTTCGTGGCTCACCTGCCCCGGGACTTTCCACACGCCGTTCTGGTCACACTCCACATGCCCGCGCACGGGACCAGCGCCCTCGCCCACATCCTCGACCGATCCGGCTTGCTGACGGCCGTCACGGCAGAGAGCGGTATGCACCTGCAGCCCGGCGTCATCTACGCCGCGCGACCCGATCGTCACCTTCTCGTCCACGACGGCACGATCTTGCTGAGCGACGGCCCGACGGAAAGCGGGCACCGGCCGTCGATCAACGCTCTTTTCCGGTCGGTCGCGTTGCACTCCGGGCCTCGCGGCATCGGCGTCCTGCTGTCCGGAGTGGGCGACGACGGCGTGGAAGGTCTCGCCGCCATCGCGGAACGCGGCGGTGTGACCGTCGCGCAACATCCCGACGACGCTGTCTACCCGACCCTGCCGTGCAATGCGATCGATGCCATCACCGTCGATCACGTCCTTCCTGTCGGCCAGATCGGCCCGAAACTCGCGACCCTCGTCATTCCCCCGGTCGACGTCGCGCCGCCCCAGAACGACCGGCTGAAATTCGAAGACGAAATCGCACGCAGCAGTCGGTACGAACGCGGACCCACCGGAGACAACCTCGGCTCCCCGTCGGGATATGTGTGCCCCGACTGCGGGGGTGCGCTGATCGCCGTGGACGACAACAACAACTACCGCTGCCACATCGGGCACGGATGGACCGGGGCTGCTCTCCTCGACGCCCAGGACGACCGGATCGAACAAGCGCTGTCGATCGCGCTGCGCAGCCTGCACGAGCGAATCCACCTCGCGACGTCCCTCGCCGTCCGTGCGAAAGCAGGAGCGCTTCAGGACAAGTACCGCAAGTCCGCTCATGAGGCCAGGACGGCAGCAGACACTCTGAGTGCGGCGTTGAAGCGCACGTAGCACTACTTCTCCGACACGGGTGCGGCAGCGCGGAACGCGGCCCACATCCGCTCACCCAGTTCGCGCTGCCCCGCCGCGTTGTAGTGAATCTTCTCGGTTTCGCCGTTGTACAGCCCGCGCGGACCCTCCACGTACACCACCTGGCGACGACGGTTCGGCGTATCACGGTGCACCGCATCGATGACCGGATAGTCAGGATGTCCCGACTCGATCTCGTCCGGCACCATCTGCCCGATCACGAACGGCACCTGGCCGAATTGTGCTCGTAGAGTATCGATCACGAGGTCGAGCTTCGCCGCATACACCGGACCGGGCGTCAGCGGAACGTCGCTCTCGCCTTGGTGCCACAGTACGGCCGCCAGCGTGTTCTCGGAGTTCAGAGCGAGCCCGGACTTCACGCGCGCCACCGCATCCCAGAACAGGTTGACGCGTGCTCCGCGGTCCGCCGGGTCCCATGAGATCCCGTACTTCCGCGCAAAGGCGGAGTCACCACGCGCATACGGAACGAGAAGAACGGGCATGCCCGACGCCTCAGCCAGATTGCGTCCGAACGTCGTCGCGAATCCCACTGCCTTGGAGGGCACTTCGTGGAACAGCGGGTCGCAGCCCGCAACGATCGTGTCTTTCGAACGACCCGACGACGCCCACTGATGCACCCGCGGATGTGGCTTGTCCAGCCCACTCGGGTCGAGGCCGATGCCAGCACCGTGCGCGTTGGACTGGCCGAGAACTGCGACGACGAGGTACGGCTCGCTCGACGGCGGCACCGCGATTCCGGTTCCCAATCGACGCTTCACGATATCCTTCGCCCGCACAACAAGACTCATGACTTCTCGCCTCTACTCGCAGTCGTCGACGGCGGGTTCGCCGGCGAATCGTTCGCCAATCCATCGATTCACAGCATCCCCGTCGACATCGCCGTGTCCTTTACCCGGCTGACGGTCGATCGCGATCACGTCGCCCAAGCCGCACGCCTTGTCCAGCGCGGCATCCGTCCACTCCGCATCGATGTATGTGTCGGCGTCGCCGTAGACGACGAGCATCGGCGCCGACGCACCCTGCTGCGGGACCGCCATCTGCTCGAGCAGTCGGCGCAATCGTGTTGCCGCTTCGGGGGTTCGGGGCGCGAAGTCCGTTGCACCGATCCGATCGGCGGCATCACTGTGCGCCGACGCGACATCCGGGGTGCAGCCACTCAGCACGTCCCAGTTCTCGGCTGCGTTGCCGCTGCGGTAGAGGTCCAAGTCCAGACCCGGGAGTCGTCTCGACAGAGATTCCAACACCCACTGCAGCAGCGGAGCTTGATCCGCTGTCAACGTTCCCTGCTCCGCTTTGTCGACGAGACCCACCATGTTCGCGCCGGGGGCCAGGCTCACAGAGCCCAGCAAGTCCAATTCCGGTGCGTAACCGGCTTGTTCGTTGGCCGCCCATGCTGCACCGCCGCCCTGCGAACCCCCGAACGCGACCCATCTCTCCGAGACGTCAGGAAAGACGTGCCGCAATGCACGCACGGCGTCGATCATGGTGTACCCGGCCGATATGTTGTCCAGATACGGGTGAACCCCGGCGTGCCCGAGGCCCTCGTAATCCGTTATCGCAACGGCATATCCGGCTGCCGCGTACCCCGCTACGAGTGGCGCGACGCCCAGCAGATCGGACGACAACGACGGACCGCATGCTTCGTCGATCCCCGTCGTACCGTGGCCGAACGAGATGACGGGCCACCCGCCGTCCGGCGCAACACCGCTCGGAGTGAACACACTCCCGGACACTTCGGTGTCCACGGATCGATACACCACGCGGGCAGCGTTCACCCCCGATCTGGTAACCGTCCACGGAAGATTCGGCATCGTCTCGGCACTGACGATCGAGCCAGGTCCGGTTCCCGGATCGGCGACCTCGATGGGCTCGGACGGCTTGTCGCGGAACGCGAACGCAGCGATACCGGGCACGGCGAACACCGACGGCGTGGCCGCACAGCCCGATACCAGAAGTGCCGACGCTGCGAGCATCACTGCCGCTGCGATCCTCATTGGGACTGCACCTGCGCACCCGAGTCGGATTCCCAACGGATACTTCCGAATTCGAAGTCACTGACCCGAGCCGTGCCGTCCTGGTACTCCTCCGACGTGGGATAACCGATCTCCGGTGTCCACGCGTCGAGGATGGCGCCGCGCACCAGATGCACACCGGTCCGCTCCGAATAGAACACCCGAGCCCCGCCGTCCGCGTTCAACTGCTGCATCCCTTGCACATACGGGCCCGAAGGAAGAAAGCCGGACTCCAGCACCGCAGCCGACACCTGATGCGGCGACATGACATACCCGTCGTGCGAGCGGAACAGCATCCCACCCTCGAACTGTTGCGCGACGTACGGCCTGCCGATCCTGTCGTGGCCCGGATACACCGGAGTCAGCGCCTCTCCCAACGACGACATACTCTGCGCCACAGCGTGCATCCCGAGGTAGTCCGGATCGACGAGCATGCCCGACGCGATCGCCGACGTCACCGCCTCGTACGCGGGCTTCGGCGTGAAATCACGACGCAGAACCCCGAAATTGTCCTCCGGGTTCTGCGAATCGGCCAGACGATCACGAATCTCGTGCACATACATCGGCCCGGCATAGGGCAGCTGGCTCCATTCATGGATGAACGACGACATCAACTCGCCCTGACGATCTTCGGTGATTCCGGCACCCACGTCGGTCGGTGAGCCGAACTCGGTAGCCCAGATCTGCTTCTGGTCGTCACCGTTGTGGAGCATTTCGCGTCGCATGTCCGCGATCATCCGCAACGCGCCGTCGGGAATCGACTCGGTGCCGACGAGCGTGCCCGGGTACGAGTACGGATGAACCGACAGGACATCGAAATATCCTTGTGCGCCAGCCTGATACATACGTTGCAGGAACGTCAGCCCGTTCATCGTGTTCTCGTTGTCACCGACGGCTCCGATGGCCCCACCGACGACGACCGCATCCGGATCCACGGCCTTGATCTGTGTATACGCCTGCTGCAGCATCGCGGCATACAGTTCAGGGTCGGCCCACGGCGCGAAGAACACCTTGCCGTTGGGCTCGTTCCATATCTCGTAGTGCTGGACGCGACCCGAGAAGTGCTGTGCCACTTGCCCCGCGTACTGCCCGTACTCCTCCGCGGACGCCGGTTTGCTCGTCAGGCCGAGCTGTGGGTCCGCCGCCGCCCATTCGGGGGTGTAGTCGAGGATCGCGAGCACCTCGATTCCTCGCTCCAACGCGGCATCGACGACGCGGTCCGTCGGCTCCCAGACCTGCAGTCCCCGTTGCGGTTCCAACAACGGCCACGCCATGTCGAGGCGCAACCGCGACGACCCGGATGCCGCCACCGCGTCGAGACTGCGGTCGAGTTCGTCCTCGCTCGCCCACAACAACGGCGCACCTCCGGTGAAACCGATGGGCTTCAACGGAATCGGCGTGAGCGACGCAGGATCCGGATCGGGGATGCTCGGCCCGTCGAGGACGAGCGCGTCGTTCTGCTGAACCGGCGCTGCGGTACAGCCTGCAACCAGAGTGCACACCGCCGCCGCGAGGAGCAGTCGTCTCACTTGGACTTGTACCTACGAGCCAACATCAGCGCCGGCTTCTCCACGAGACGGTACGTGAGCGTGCCGAACACGATGCTGACAACGGTGACCACGACGAAGTTCCACAGCATGCCTGCCGGACTGTCACCCGCCATCCAGCCGAAGCGTCCGACCATGATGAGAATCGGGAAGTGCCACAGGTACACGCTGAGCGAGATGGTGCCGATGTAGCTGAGAGGCGCCCAATCGGCGCGTTCGGCGAACTTCGACTTCTCACCGCGAGCCAACGGCACGATGATGAACAGGATCAGCAACGCCGACCCGATCGCGACGAACGTGCTCTGCCACCGGGAATTGTCGTCGATCAACTTCAGCGAGATGGCCGCGACCGGAATCATCGCCAATCCTGCCCACCACCGCATGCGAGTGACGAACCGGCCCTTCATGATTCCGCGTTCGATGGCCACGAACACGACGGCGACGAGCATGCCGTACGTGAAGTTGTCGGCGAGCGACCAGAAGCTGCGGCTCAGGACCGCGATCTCGTTGGGACCCCACTCGAGCAACAGCGGATCCGTGATGCCCGACGCCTCGGCGCGGCTCTGCGTGTACAGCTTGCCGGTGAGGCCGATGAGGAACATCACCGCGACAGGGATCATCGCAAGAACGGGAGCACCGATGTTCGTGCGCTTCCGTAGGGAGAAGGAGATGGCGGCGAGCAACGGCAACGCGATGTAGAACGCGAACTCGAGCGACAGCGACCACGACGGGTTGATACCGGTCTGCAGGTACTGCGGGATGTACGAGTGCACGAGCGTCAGATTCGCCAGCAGCGCAAGCGGATCGGTCAGCATGCCGAGTCCGGCGTCGGTGAAGTGTCGTTCGGCGACGGCGGTGTTCTCGGTGAACACGGCTCGGAGCACGAAGCTGCACAGCAGGAAGATGACGATGTACGCCGGGAAGACACGAAGGACGCGGTGGACGGCGTAACTCTTGGTGTCCGGCATCGGTTTTCCCGCGAACAGCCTGCGTACCATCGGCAGGAAGATCAGGAACCCGGACAGTGCGAAGAAGAAGACAAGGCCTTGCCCGAGCAGACCCAGCTTGAACGTCGCGACCGTCTGTGGGCTGTTGTGGCCACCGACGTGCACGGCGAGGACCATCAGGCAGGCGACTCCGCGTGGTCCGTCCAGACCGAGGATCCGCGCGGGTCGCTTGTCGGTCGGTGCGGGTTCGGTGGCCGCTGCGGCTGTCCTGTCGGGGGTAGCAGTCATTTCTCTCGCCTTAGGGTTGTGGCGGTGCGGGGCACGAACTGAGGGCCGGGACGCCCGAGAAGCGCTCGGTGATCCACGGGAACGCAGCAGCTCCGTCGATGTCTGCGTGACCTGCAGCGGGCTGCAGGAGAGATTGAAGAGTGTCTCCGGAAGCACACGCCGCGCCGATGGCATTGTCCGTCCACGGCTGGGAGATCAGCGAGTCCTGACCTCCGTAGATCACCAGCATCGGTGCCGATGCGGCAGCGCGCGGCAGGCTCATCTCGCGCAGGTACCCTTCGAGGGCCCTGGTGGCCTCCGGCGTCGCCGGCCGCAGATCGTCGTCGTCGATCTGCGCCGCCAACGAGGTACGGTCCGCTGCGAGAGGCCCACCGCACGCGGACAATTCGTCCCATCGTTCCTCGACGATGCCGCGGCGGTAGTCGTCCAGGTCGATCTCCGGGTGCGACTGCGCCAGACCGACGAGCACCCACTGCAACAGCGGTTTCTGATCGGCTGTCAGGGTCCCGTCGGCTGCTGCCTGGGCGAGACCGGTGATGTCGGCTGCCGGTACGAGGCTGACCGACCCGACGAGGTCGAGACCTTCACCGTACGACGACGCGAGTTCGTTTGCGGCCCATGCCGCTTGGCCACCCTGCGAGCCACCGAACGATGCCCAGCGATCCGAGCTGTCCGGAACCAACTTCTGGGCAGCACGCACCGAGTCGATCAAATTGTTCGCAGCCGTTGTCGCGTCGAGATACGGATGATAGGTGGAGTCGAGACCGAGACCCTGATAGTCGGACACCGCCACGACGTACCCGGACCGCACGAGCGCGGTCACGATCGGCGAACTCCCCAGCAACTCGGGGTCGGTGGACGGTGCACAGTCCGGCTGTACACCCGTGGTGCCGTGGCCGTACGCGATGACCGGCCAACCACCGTCGGGTGCTTCACCTTTCGGTGCGAAGATCGTGCCCGACACCTCCGTGGGCCGGCCGTCCACGCCCGAGGTGGAGCGATAGACGACGCGCGCAGCCGTCGACGAAATGGTGCTGAGGCGGCGGTCGACGGTCAACAGCTCCTCGGCGCTGACCAGTGAACCAGGTCCCGAGTCGGTGTAGTCGGCCGTCAACGTTGCGCCGAACGCAGCTGCGTCGGCCGGTGTCTCACTGTCGCTGGAACACCCGGCGAACACGAGAGCCATCGATACCGCGCACGCCCCGCCGACGCGTCGTAGATGCTTCACCGTCTGGTTCCCCCGTCCTCGTCCGTGATGTCTTCGATCTGGTCGCGGTAGTCGATGGAGTCTCGGCGCAACCCGGATGCCACGACGAGCACGCAGCTGATGACGAACCCCGTTCCGCCACCGACGATCACGTTGCCCATCAACGTCTTCTCGGCCGCAGGCACCGACGCCGCGTCGACGAGCGTCACCTCGGATACCGGGCCGTCGGCACCGAGGTCGACCTCGGAGACGAGCTGAATCAGGTTGGTGGCCACCGAGTTCGCGATGTCACGAGCATCCTCGCCCGTGTCGGCGGTTGCCGAGATCTCGATCAGCGCGGAGCCTGGTTTCGGGAGTACGACGAGGTCCTGCTTCAAGTCCGCCGGCTCGAGGCCGAGACCCAACTCCACGCTGACGCGTCGTAGCACCTGCTCGCTCGTCGCGAGCTGCACGTAACTTTCGACGCGCAACAGTGAACTGCGATTGCCGTCGAGTGCGGCACGCGATGTCGAGGGGCCCTGCGCCGTCAAGAACACGCGCGAGTGTGCCGTATACGTCGGCGACACAAGCGACGTCGCGAGCCACGATCCCGCGAGACACAACACCGTCGCGGCAAGGATCAACGCCCAGGAGTCACGGATCATCCGCCCGTAGTCCTTCAGCCGTGGCACTCCGACGGGCGCGATCATCGATTCAGCTCACAGGTGTCGACGACGCTCTGACCGGCGAACCGCGCCTTGACCCACGGAAGCGACCGCGTGCTGTCGAGGTTCCCGTGCCCTTCACCGCGATGCAGCTCGTATTCGACGACGTCGCCCGACGCGCAGGCCCTCTCCAGAGCCTTCTCCGTCCACGGCTGGAGGATCAGGTCGTCTTCCGAGCCGTACATGACCAGCAACGGTGACGTCGACTTCTGTTGCGGTACAGCCATTCCAGCGAGCCACCCACGCAAGCGGTCCGTCGCTTCGACGCTCGCCGGTCGCAGATCCGCGGGCTGCAGCCGAACGACCAACTCCGGCACGAGATCGGAGCCCGGCGGGACGCACTGCATGAAGTCGTCCCACCGCTCCCGCGCCAGCCCGGATCGGTAGTCGTCGAGATTCATCTCCGGATGCGTGATGGACAGCCCCCGCAAGGCGTACATGAGGAGGGGGTACTGCGCCCGTGTCAACGTGCCTGCGGCAGCTGCGTCGGCGAGACCGGCCATGTCCGAGACGGGCACGATGGCAGCGGTGCCGACGAGATTCAGGCCTCCGCCGTACTCGCCGTTGCGGTCGCTGGCAGACCACGCCGCCATGCCGCCCAGCGACACACCGTAGGCAGCCCACCTGTCGCTCAGCGTCGGAACCAAGTTGCGTGCCGCACGCACGGCGTCGATCATGTTGTAGCCGAGCGTCTTCGAGTCCAGATACGGGTGATAGTCGCCGTCGAGGCCCAACCCCTGGTAGTCCGACATCGTCACCGCGTAGCCGTTCAGCACCAATGCTGCGACGATCGGTGCGCTGCCGAGCAGGTTCGCGTACTCCGACGGCCCGCAGTTGTTCAGCACACCCGTCGTACCGTGACCGAAGGAGATGATCGGCCAACCGCCCTCGGGCGCAGTGCCTCCGGGCAGTACGACGACTCCTGAGACGTTCGTGGACCGCCCGTCGATTCCCGACGTCGAGCGATACACGACACGTGTTGCAGTCGCGCCCAATTCGGTGATGTCGGCGGCGATATCGACGATCGGATCCGCCGCCAGGAGCGAGCCCGGACCCGTGTCCGCCATGTTCGGCGGTGGGAGCGGCTCGGGTGGCTGCGTCGTTGCGGTGACGGGCGCTGTGGCGACGTCGGGTGACAGGACCACTCGGTTGTCGCCCGCACAGCCCGCCAGAAGCAGAGCAGCGGCACACAGTCCTGCCGCGACACGGACCGGTCTCGTGGACCGCACCATGCGTCTAGCTCCTGCTGGACGAGGAAGCAGGCGCCTCCCAGGTGACGTCGGCGGCCTGCGGCTTCACCGGTGCAGCAACGATTTTCGCGTGCGATGCACCGCGTCGACGCGTCGGCTCGAACGTGGTCACCACGCCGAGCACCGTGCCGCCGACTCCACCCAGAACCTTGATCGTTCGTCGTAGCTGCTCGCGCGTCGTGCGACCGATGCGCGCCAGAACCAGTGCGCCGTCGGCGAGGGCGGTGAGAATGGCACCGTCCGTGACGTCGAGCAGCGGGGGCGTGTCGATGACGACGTATCGGTAGTCGCCGCGCAGGGATTCGAGGAGGACCTGCGCGCGGTCCGACCCGAGCAGTTCGCTCGGATTGGGCGGTACCGGGCCGGCGGGCAGAACCGAGACACCGTTGATGACGTCGCGATGGATCGCGTCGTCGGCACGGTGCTCCCCGGACAGGACGGTACTGAGTCCGCGAGTCTGCGCGATACCGAGACGCTCGGCGAGCTCGGGCGTGCGCATGTCGCCGCCGACGAGCAGTACCTTGTGTCCGGCCTCGGCCAGAACCGCCGCGAGGTCGATGGCGGTGGACGTGCGCCCCTCTCCCGCACTGCCGCTCGTCACGGTGATGACGCGGGGCGGGGACCCTGCTCCGAGGAACCGAATGTTGGTGCGCAGCGCCCGAAGTGGCTCACCCATACGGGCGAACGTCGAGACAGGGGTCGACGGCCGCTCCGCGTCGAAGGGAATCCCGCCCAACACGGCGCGCCCCGAGATGTCCTCTGCACGAGAGCGATCGCGCACGGATCGATCCATCAGTCCGCGAGCGAGTGCCGCCAACACACCGACGAGCAAGCCCGCGACACCTCCGAGCACGAGAAGGGAGAGCAGGCCGGTACCCATCGGGCTCGACGGGACATCGGCCTGATCGACGATCGTCGCGCCTGCGGCCGGGCTGCCACCGCGCTGCGACGTCTCGAGTTCTTGGACGACCTGAGTCAACTGCCCCGCGACGGCATTGGTCAGTGCCCGGGCGACCTCGGGATCGGAATCGGTGGCGCACAGATCGAGCAACACGGTCTTCTCGATGGGCGTTGCAGTGAGCCTGTCGCGCAACTCGTTCGCCGTCATGGGCTGCTGCAACTGATCGACCGCACGCTGAGCGACCTGGGTGCTCGTGGCCAACCCGGCGTACGAGTTCACGCGCTCCTGAGAGAAGAGGTTGTTCTGATAGGCCTCGCCTACCGAGCTACCGCCTTCCGTCGTGACGAACAGACGGGCACACGCCTGATACCGATCCGGCGAGACCATCGAGTAGACGAACCCACCGACGATTCCGAGTACCGTCACGAGAGCGACGATCCACCATCCCGCACGGAGAATCCGCCCATACTCTCGAATCTCCACGAAATGCTCCTCTTCGATAGCCCGGTTCGCCAGAAAGAATAAAGTGCCGACGACAATTCAGCAGTACATACATGTTGCGAGCGGATGAAAGCGTGACAACATCAGTGCCCATGAACATCTCGAAACGTGTTGACGCGGCTCTGATCGTCGTCGTCCCGTTTTTCGTTACATTCTTGATGATCTTCGGTGGAACACCAGCAAAATTGGGTGCTTTCGCCCTCGTCGGACTCGCGGTGGGAGCTTACATCGGGCTGCGACATCCGACGTATCTGACTCGTACTCTTGCTTTTTCGTTGGGCGCTTTGCCGTTCGGCTATCTGCCGGGCGTGCACGCACCGCTGGTGTTCACTCTCGGATTCAGCGTCGTTCTCGCTTCGGTGATCCACCGCACAGGAGTGAGTCGCGTCACATACGGTGAGATGGCTGTCATCACCCTGATCGTCACGTCCGCTCTGTCGGTCGTCGCAACCGGCAGTGCGACAGTCGATTACACCGAATTCGGTAAGTGGCTTGTTTCCACCCTCGTAGTGGTCTCCTTGCTTCGATTGCCTCGCCGAGAACTCGAGCTGTTCGGACGCATCTACGTCTATGCAGCGTCGCTCGCCGCGGCCTTTGCCGTCGTCATCCTCGCCGGGGACCCGTCAGGCAAGCTCATCGGTTACCTCTCACCGTTCGGCTACGGCACCGAAGAGGACAGTGCACGGCGCGTCTACACAGGCGGTACGACGACGGTTCGCCTGGCCGGGACCTATATCGACCCCAACGCAGCGGGCATCGGCCTGTTCGTCGCACTGATGCTGTGTGTCCTGCTGATTCGCGGTAGGACACGATGGGCATTGTCGGCGTTGCTGTTCGGGGCCATCGTGCTGACGCTGTCGCGGGCGGCGTTGTTCTCGGTGGTGTTCGGCGTCGTCCTCATGCTGCTGTTCCAGACCATGCGCACGCGTGATCGCGCCGTCATCATCGGCGGATTCTTCGCCGCGTTCGTCGCGGCGCTGTCCATCCCGACCGTGCGAAGCCGTGTGCTGTCGTCGTTCGGAAGCGGTGACGCAGGCTCGAGCGCACGAGGCGATGCCCTCGTCGACTTCCCCGGTCACATGGCCGGACACTGGCTGTTCGGGCTCGGCTGGGGCCGCACGGAATTCAAGGATCCGGGCTCCGCATTCGAGGTCAACTACGTGGCCAACGCCCCGCTGCTGTCGGTGTACCGCGGCGGAATTCTCGCGGGCCTTGCCTTCGTCGCAGTCATCGTCGTCGGCGCGATCATCGGGTACCGGTGCCTACGATCCAAGAACTGGGAGCACGGATTCATCGGCGGCGGATTCATCGGATTCTCCGTCGTCGCGCTGCAGTTGGATTTTCCCGTCGTCACCATTCCGGCGACCACGATGGCCTTTTCCGTGCTCATCGTATTCCTCGTCGTGGCGTGGGAAAAAGCGACCGATAACGTGCCCGACGACCGAAGTCGGGGGCCATTGACTGCACCGAGACCGGTACCGTCGAACACTGCCTGACCAGCAGTTCGATACTGTCGAACTATTTACTTTCGGCTTGTAACACTTCGGTTCGTCCTGCAATTATTTCTTGTCGGGCTCAGGAAATGAGCCCCTTCTCGGAGAGAAAAGCAGATGAGCCGTATTCGACTTCGTTCGGTGGTGTCCGCACTGTCGGTAGCCGTGATCACCGCCGGGGTGACCCTCGGGGCCGCGTCGTACATAGCGCCGACCGAACACACCCTCGCTCAGGCAGAGGCCGACGTTCTACCCACCACCGTCGGTGTGTCCGACAGCGGCGCTCTGCTGTGGTCAAGCGACGCCGAACTCAACACCACGTTGTCGATTCTCGACGCGGCAGGAATCAAGTCGCTGCGTGTGTCCATCCCGTGGGCCAGCGTCGAACCCGTGCAGAACCAGCTCGTCTGGACGGCCGTCGACCGCGTCGTGAATGCCGTGAGTGCGCGCGGAATCTCGATGCTCGGCATCATCGCGTACACGCCGGCCTGGGCGACGTCGCCTCCCGGCCAGCCGATCAACACGCGGCCTGCATCGCCTGCGCTGTTCGGTCAGTTCGCCGGAAAGGTCGCCGCCCGGTACAAGGGCAAGATCGAGGCATACGAGATCTGGAACGAGCCCAACGGCGCGATGTTCTACGGACCGTCTCCCGACGCTGCCGGGTACACCGACCTGCTGAAATCCGCCTATCCGGCCATCAAGAGCGCCGACGCAGGGGCCACGGTCGTCGGCGGCGTGTTGGGTTCGGTCGTCGACATGGCAGGAGTGCAGAACCCCGTCTCGTTCATGCAGCAGATGTACGCCGCGGGCGCAGGGGGCAAGTTCGACGCGTTGTCGTTCCACCCGTACCAGTACTCGCTGAAGTTCGCCGACGGCGTCTACGTCGACGACTCTCCTGCCCGCCAGGTCATGGACATCCGCGCGGCCATGGTCGCCAACGGTGACGGCAACAAGAAGATCTGGGCCACCGAGTACGGCGTCCCGACCGCGGTCACGTCGGAAGAGCAGCAGAGCGACATGATCACGCACTTCATCACCAAGTGGCAAGAGTTGCCGTACGCCGGGCCGATCTACCTCTACCAGCTGCGTGACCAGCAGACCGGGAGCGCCGACACGGAGATGACCTTCGGTCTCCTGCGGTCCGATTGGAGCGGCAAACCTGCGCTGTGGGGCGTCATGTCGCAGCTGATGAACAACGTTCCGCGCTCGGCCGAGTACGACCGCTTCCAGATGGTGCCGAGCGGGCTCGGCGCGCCACTCAGCCCGGTGTTCCCGATCCGCGACACGTGGGCGCAGATCCGCGAATACGCGACGGTGTTCCAGACGCCTGCGGGGTTCATCGCGTCGCCGAACGTGGTCGCGGAAGCGGTCCGGCGCACCGGACTGTTGCCGACCACCGGTTTCGCCAACGGTTACCAGGACTTCGACAGCCCGTACGGCCTGCGCGTGTTCTCGACGGACATCGGCGGTACGCGTCTCGTCGGCGGCGGCATCATCTCCGCCTGGGATCCGACGCTCGGGCCTGCGACCAGCGACGAAACCCCTGTCGACGGCGGTGGCGTGCGCGTGACCTTCCAGTACGGCTCGATCACCTGGACCCCTGCCGCGGGGGCTCGGGCGCAGAGGTAGTCGCGTCCCTCCCCTCCACGCATCTGTGTGGAGGGGAAGGCCCCGACCCGCGCAAATGCATGTGCGTCTGCGCAGGTTGCGAAAACAAACCGATTTCCGAATAAACTAGCAATCGGCAGGTTTGAAGCGTCTTTCTCGATATTCATTCAGTCTCGAAGCGTCCGAATTTCGCTTTTCACCGACACGTCACATTCGTACCGGTCGGTGTCTTTGTCGGCGTCTGAATTTCAGGCCGGGAAACCCTCGAGAACCCGGTCCCTCGGAGAAATCATTTCCGCCGTGTTAAATCCCGAGGAATACCGAGTATCCATACTCTCGTTGCACCGAATTGGCACTGTGAACCACCTCACTTAGTGCTACCAATTCCGTCTCTCAGCGGATACTTATCTACTGTGAACGAATGACACAGCGGGGCAGCGCTATGTCTGTAGTTTTCGTCCCGGTCGGGGGACGCACGTGAGCTCTACAGCAATCGCACAATGTCGTAGCGAAAAGAATGCTTCTGGAGTCGGGACCACACGTCATAGCTCTCTTTGTGCACGGTTCGACACGATTGGTTGAGGGATGAAGGCAACATATCCGACGCAGGTCGCCGCATGACGCAGGAAATGACCCGACCCGTGCGCGTCGCGATCGCCCACGACTACCTGACGCAACGCGGTGGTGCGGAGAAAGTCGTGCTCGCGATGACACGTGCATTTCCCGACAGTCCCGTCTACACAACCCTCTTCGAGCCGTCGACGACGTTCCCCGATTTCGCGGGCGTCGACGTCCGCACCTCGCGGCTGAACCGAATCGGGTTCCTGCGCAAGAATCATCGTCTCGCACTACCCCTTCTCCCCTTCGCGTCGAGTTCCATCGCGATCGACGCCGACGTCGTACTCACCAGTACCAGCGGGTGGTCGCACGGATTCCGCACGTCGGGCCGCAAACTCGTCTACTGCTATTCACCCGCCCGATGGTTGTACGAGTCGGAGATGTACCTCGGTGAATCGAGCAGCACACTGAAACGTGTTGCACTGAAAGCACTCTCCTGGCCGTTGCGGCAGTGGGACCGTCGTGCAGCGGAATCCGCGGATCGCTACCTGGCCATCTCGACGGTCGTCCAGAAGCGCATCACCGACGCCTACGGCATCGCGTCCACACTGCTTCCTGCGCCCTTCACCGTCGAGAACGCACCACCCGAACCGATCGCCGACGCCGAGGCATGGCTCGCCGGGGATCCGTTCCACCTGTGCATTTCACGCCTGCTGCCCTACAAGAACGTCGACAAGATCATGGCGGCCTTCGCCGGTTCCGATCGCAAGCTCGTCGTCGTCGGGCGTGGCCCCGAAGCCGACCGCCTGCGAAAAGTCAAGTCGGACAACGTACTCATGCTGAGCGACCTCAGCGCAGGCGAAATGACCTGGCTCTACACGCGGTGTAACGCCGTCGTCGCCGCGAGCTATGAAGACTACGGATTGACCCCCATCGAGGCCGGCTATCACGGGAAACCGAGCGCGGTGCTTCGGTGGGGCGGATTCCTCGACACCGTCGAAGAAGGCGTCACGGGTGTCTATTTCGACCAACCCACACCCGAAGCCATTCGGGAGGCGGTCGAGAAGCTCGAACGAACAACATGGGAGCCGTTGAAGATTCAGGCTCACGTGGAGCAGTTCAGTGAGGAACGCTTCGCAGCAGAACTGATTGCGGCAGTCACAGAAATTCACGAAGAAACAATCGAGAGGAAGCTGTCGCGATGACCAAGAGGGCATTGATCACGGGAATCACCGGTCAAGACGGTCTCTACCTTGCCGAACTGCTTCTGAGCAAGGGCTACAAGGTTTTCGGATTGCTTCGCGGACAGAACAATCCGAAGGCCGCGATGCTCGACCGCGTTCTCCCCCAGGTCGAGGTACTTACGGGCGACCTGCTCGACCTCTCCAGTCTGATGCGCGCCTTCGCCGTCGCCGACCCAGACGAGGTCTACAACCTCGGCGCGGTCTCGTTCGTCGCGTACTCATGGGAGAACGCTCGCCTCACCACCGACGTCACCGGCGGCGGCGTGCTGAACATGCTCGAGTCGACGCGTCTGTACCAGGACGTCGCGGGCAAGCAGGTTCGCTTCTACCAGGCATCGAGCTCCGAAATGTTCGGCAAGGTCCAGGAAGTCCCGCAGCGCGAGGAAACACTGCTGTGGCCGCGCTCGCCGTACGGTGTCGCCAAGGTCTACGGCCATTACATGACGATCAACTACCGCGAGTCGTACGACATGCATGCCAGCTCCGGAATCCTGTTCAACCACGAATCCCCGCGTCGTGGAATCGAATTCGTGACTCGTAAGGTCACGCGTTCCGTCGCACGCATCGCGCTCGGACTGCAGAGCGAGATCGCTCTTGGCAACCTCGACGCCAAGCGTGACTGGGGATTCGCCGGTGACTACGTCGAGGCCATGCACCTCATGCTGCAGCAGGAGCAGGCCGACGACTACGTCATCTCCACCGGCGAGACCCACTCCATCCGTGAGCTCCTCGACCACGCGTTCGCGGCCGTCGACATCACCGACTGGGCCGAGTACGTCAAGATCGACCCGCGCTTCTTCCGGCCTGCAGAGGTGGACCTGCTCGTCGGTGACTCGTCCAAGGCACAGTCCGTTCTCGGCTGGAAGCCGAAAGTCACCTTCCCCGAGCTCGTTTCGATGATGGTGCAGAACGACCTTGCGGAGCAGTCGGCCGACACGGTCAAGATAGCGTGACCGAGAAGCGGCCGACGGCCCTCGTCACGGGGGTCGCCGGGCAGGACGGTAGCTACCTGTCCGAGGCACTCGTCGAGCTCGGTTGGACCGTTCACGGAGTAGCCCGACCCGGTTCCTCGGATGTGGTCGACCACGTCACGATGCACCACGCCGACCTCGGAGAGCCCGGGGTCGCTGCGGATGTCGTCACTGCAACGGACCCGGACTACGTCTTCCACCTCGCCGGTATCTCGTCGGTATGGAGGTCGTGGAACGACCCGGTGCTCACCACACGCGTCAACGGAGTGTCTGCGACATCGCTGCTCGACGCCTGTCACACGCACCAGGAGGCGTCGGGCAAGCGCGTCATGGTGATCAACGCATCCAGTGCAGAGATCTTCGCCGGCTCCACGGACGCGGCGAAGAACGAGGACTCGCGCATCGCTCCGACGTCGCCTTACGGCGCGTCGAAGGCATTGAGTCACAACATGGTCCAGGTCTATCGAGCCCGCGGGCTGGAGGCGACAAACGCGATCCTGTTCAACCACGAATCGCCGCGTCGCCCGGACACCTTCGTGACCCGCAAGATCACCAAGGCTGCAGCCGCGATCGCTCGCGGAACACGGAACAAGCTCGAACTCGGCAGCATGTCCGCCCAACGTGATTGGGGCTGGGCACCGGACTACGTCGCAGCGATGATCGCGATGGCGTTGCACGGCAAGGGAGACGACTTCGTAGTCGCAACGGGGCAAGCACACAGCGTCGCCGATTTCGTGGCGGCCGCGATGCATGCCGTCGGCATCGACGACTGGCGCAGTTACGTCGACGCCGATCCCGAGATGCTGCGGCCCGCCGATTCCGCGAGAATGATCGGCGACGCGTCCAAGGCACGCGACGTGCTGGGGTGGACGCCCACCAAGAACTTCGAGGAGATCGTCACCGCGATGGTCGACTTCGACATGACCGAGGAGATGGCAGCATGACAGCGCTGGAAGAGCCGACGACGGGCGCGGAGATTCACCACGTCTCGGACTACAAGATGCAGGACATCTCGTTGGCCCGCAAGATCCGAAACCGAATTGGCACACTGGGATTCAACATGGTGGTCACCTACATCCCATCGCATTCGATACGTCAGAACTTCCTGCGTGCGTTCGGCGCGAAGATCGGCAAGGACACCTCGATCTTCCGCGGCACGACGATCCTCGACATCGAGAACCTCGTCATCGGTGAAGCCTGCTCCATCGGATTCCGATGCATGTTCGACGCGCGCGGCGGAATCACCATCGGCGACAACGTCGTCATCGCCAGCGACACCCACATCATCGGTGGTTACCACGACCACAACGATCCGACGTTCAAGCCGATCCTCGAGCCGTGCGTCATCGGCGATTACGTCTGGATCGCCAGCCGCAGCACGGTACTCAGCGGTGTGACCATCGGCCGAGGTGCCGTGGTGGGTGGGTGCTCCATGGTGCGCAAGGACGTCGGTGAGCTCGAGGTGGTCGCGGGTGTTCCCGCCCAGGTCCGCGGCACTCGTGACCCGAATGCATTGCAGTATCGCCCGAAGTATCGTCCGCTGTTCTACTGACCCATGTGCATGAAAATACATAGCCCGCTATGTATTTTCGTGCACATGCTCCGAAGGAGCCCCACCCGCTGATGCTGAGCGACTACCGCCTCGTCTACGTTGCCCCACGCTCCGGCGTGGGCGGCGTCGGCGACTATGCCGACGACTTCGCGGCCGCTGTGCGCCCGCACTTCGGCGAGGTCGTCGAGTACCGCCACGACGGGCCGGGGAACGACTCGGTACGCGACATCCTCGCCCACCGCACGGCGATCGAACAGCTCGTCGAGGATCCGGACCGCACCATCGTGCACTGCGAGCTCAGCGGTGGCTCGGTTGTTCCGTTCTGGGCGACGCGCAAGCTCGCCGGAGACCCGACGGTGACGGCGACGGTGCACGACCCGCCCGGGCTCGTCTGGTGGCCTGCGCGGACCAAGTTCCTCGCCGGGCAGAAGCTGCTCAATCACGGTCTGCACTATCCCCTGCGCGGGTTGTGGCGCCGGCTGGAACGACACGTCGCAGCCGATCGCACGTTCTTCGCACTGACGAAGGCCGGCGCCGATTCGCTTGCCTCCCAGTACCCCCGCGCGACGGCGAAAGCCAGCACGATCTTCGTGCCCGAGCGCCCCGATCTGACACCCGCAGAGGAACGACCGCTCGCCGTCGGCCTGTTCGGTCTGGTGTACCGCGGCAAAGGGTTCGAACAGATCCAAAGCCTGCGCGACCGCCTTCCGCGCGAGATCGGAATTCGCGTCGCCGGCCGCGGCACCGAGCAGTTGCCTGCCGTCGACGGCGTGGACATCGTCGGCGAGGTCAACGACGCGGACGAGGATGCCTTCTTCTCCTCCATCCGCGCGCTCGTCGTCCCGTACGGCAGGCGCACGATCTACGGCGACGCGTTCCCTGCGTCGTCGGTCGTCACGCGAGCGATCGCCTATCAGACACCCATCGTCTGCATGAAGTACGGCGCGCTCGCCGAATCCGACGGTGGCGCAGTAGTTGTCGACGGCAGTATCGACGACGTCGCCGACTCGGCAGCGAACCTCGTCACCGATACAGAAGCCCTCGGCACGCTCAGGCGTGAGGTCGAGGCTCTGCGGCAGGCCAACACCCCGGAACTCGTCGTCGAAGATTTCCTGGCGGAGTGGCGCAAGTGAACGCCAACCTGATCAAGGCAGGCATCGCCGCGCTCTGGACCTACGGCGGCCGAGGGATCGGTTTGCTCTGGACCGTCGCGCTGATCGCTCAACTCGGCATCGCCGACTACGGCCACTACGCCATGGCCTTCGCTCTCGCCGCGATAGTCGCTGCACCACTGGATCATCCGTTCGGCGTTCGGTCCATCCGCGTCGACGAAGCCGACTATCTCGGTGAGCGCACCACTCGCGCGCTGATCGGTGTCGGGCTGATCGTCGTCGGGCTGTGCCTGATTCAGGTGAACTACGTGGCGTGGTTCGCGTTGGTGGTCGCCGGTGGCGAAATGGCCTTCAACGCATACAAATCCAAGGCTCTCCGCGACGGGCACCCCGACGTCACGCAGCGGATGGACACGGTGCGTCAGGCGTCGAGCATCGCACTGGCGACGGCCTATCTCTTCGCCGTCGCGGAGCCGACCTTGCTGATCGCGAGTCTGCTCTACGTCGCTCCGTATTTCGTCATCGCGATAGCCGCGCTTGCCGAGAGTCGCGTCGCCCGACCGCGCATTCCCGGATCGTGGCGTGAGATCTCGATGCTGTTCTCGGAGAACCTCGCCAACGCCGTCTACATCCAAGGCGACGTGTTGTTGCTCGGCTATCTCACCGACAGCACGATCGCCGGGTACTACTCCGTCGCCTCGGTCACCGCATGGGCTGTTGCGTTCATCGGACAGTCGTTCGGGCACACGTTCCACGAGAAGCTACGACTCGCCGACGGCCGCGTCACGGCCGGGCCCGCACTGAAGCACACCGTCGTACTCGGCTGCGCAGCAGGCTCTTTGCTGCTGATCGCGGGTCTCGTACTGTTCTTCACTCCGGCACCGTCGGAAGTTGCGGGCGCGCTCGTCGTGATGTCGTTCTTCGTCGTCATGCGCGTGATGAACTACGTCTTCACGACCGTTCTGTATCTGCAACACCGGGACCGCACCCGCGTCCTCGCCGCAGCAGTGCTCGCACCGCTCAAGATGGTGTTGATCCTGTGCCTGTTCCCGTTCGGCGCCGTCGGTGCCGCGATCGCATCGGTCGTCACCGATGCCGTTCTGCTCGTGTGGTTCACGCGAGCGCTCTACCGTGAACCCGCCAAGGAAGAGGTGGCCTCGTGAGGCGTGCGACGTTCCTACTGTCGAAGGATCCGATCACCGAGCACGGCGGCGATATCGCGTTGTCTCGCTTGATGATGCAGCTCGCGCGGGAAGCGTTCGAGGTTCGGTCGCTGTGCCTGTCGAAAGAGCAAGCGCCGTCACCGGATCCCGACGTCACCCGCGTACTCAAGCCCGGAGTCGACGCCAAGCTGCTGCTCAAATCGCTCCGGCCGACGCGCAGCATCGTCCACGGCCGATACGACGTCGACGCATTCGTCGCCGCAATCGAAGCCTCCGAGTCGGATGTCTATGTGGCCGAACACAGTTACATGGCCGAACCGTTCATCCGCTCGGCGAAGTTCGGGTCACCGTTCGTCATCAACACCGTCAACACCGAGTCACAGGTCTGGAAGGTGACGCGGGGACTCACGGGCCGGATCGAGGCGCCCAGAATTCTGCGTGACGAGATCCGCGTCGCGCGTGCAGCCGACGCCGTGGGTACCTACGACGCCGACGAGGCAGAGATGTACCGCAGCGAAGGCGTTCACGACGCACGGTGGATCGACCTGACACTCGAGCCGACGCCGAAACTGGACCTCACACAGACCGCGAATCGACTCGTCTTCATGGGCACACGCGACTGGCCGCCGAACCAGGAAGCCTTCAAGATCGCGCTCGAGTACTGGCCCCGGATCTCCGAGGGAATCGACGACGCAGAGCTGTGCATCATCGGCGCAAAGGCAACGGGTGCACCCGATCCCGTCTACCCGCCCGGCGTCCGTGACCTCGGCTTCGTCGACGACCTGCAGGAATTCCTCGGCACCTGCCGCGCTCTGATCGCACCCGTCGCAACCGGCGGCGGTGTGCGCGTCAAGATACTCGACGCCGCGAGCAAGGGGCTTCCGGTCGTCGGGACCTCGGCGGCCGTCGGATCGCTCGGACCCGTCTTCGAGCTCCCCACGTTCGACGACCCGGAGCAGTTCGTCGCCGAATGCCGTCGCTATCTGCTCGACCGTAGTGCCGCCGTCAAAGCCGGACAACGCATCTACGAACTCAACACCGCCCGTTGGGAAGACCGCATTCCGCACACCACCGTCGCATCGCTGATCGGCGCACCACTCCGATAACGCTTAGGATCACCGCCATGCTGAAACACCGAGTTGCTACCGTCGTCGCCGCTGCGGCCCTTGCACTGGGCCTCACGGCGCCCGCCGCGCAGGCTGCCCCGCCGTCGGGACTGGGTTTCAGCAGCGGCGCGCCGTTCGTGCTGCTCGACGACGCCACCCTGAACAACGAGCTCGTCGCAGGCCGCGAGGTAGGAGCGTCGTGGGTTCGCGTCGTCGTCAACTGGGCGGCGATCGAGACGGCACCGGGCGTGTTCGACTGGAGCAACACCGATCGCGTCGTGAATGCGGCTCGTGCGCAGGGCTATTCGGTTCTGGCGGTACTCGCCGGCACGCCCGCGTGGGCGCAGGGAGGCATTCCCAGCTTCCTGCCGGGTGCTGTACCGGCCGATGCAGGTACCTACGGTGCGTTCGCGGGCGCTGCCGCAACACATCTCGGCGATCGCGTCGACACCTACGAAGTCTGGAACGAGCCGAACATCCCCTCGTTCTTCGCGCCCGTCGACGCGTCGCGCTACGTGGGACTTTTGCGCGCGGCGTACCCGTCGATCCATGCAGGTGACCCGGGCGCCACCGTGATCAGCGCCGGACTCGCCACCACCATCGACACCGGCGGCTGGACCGTCGCACCGGTGACGTTCCTTCAGCAGATGTACGCGGCCGGAGCTGCGGGCTTCATGGATGCAGTTGCGTTGCACCCCTACACTTTTCCGTTCACCGTCGAGAACGATCCCAACGGCCAGTGGACACAGGTCGACCAGGCGTACGGCACCATGACGGCCAACGGCGACGGTGGCAAGAAGATATGGATCACCGAGCTCGGCGCGCCGACCGGCAACGGCCCCATGTCCGTCAGCGAGGACGCGCAAGCCGCGATCATCGGCAGCAGCCTGGCCAAGGCGTCGCAACTTCCTTATGTCGGACCGGTTTTCGTGCACTCGCTGCGCGACTCGGGCACCGACGCGTTCGACTCCGAGCAGAACTACGGTCTGCTGCGGAGCGACTTCAGCCGGAAACCATCGTTCGCTGTGGTGCAGGGCTCCTGACGACAGCTGTGTAGACGCCGACGACCAGGGCTGCGGCGGCTGCGGTCCACCCGACCGGCGCGCTGCTCAGCTCGCCGGCAAGTCGACCCTGTGCGATCCACATCAGGCCCCACACGATCCCGATTGCGGGAGCGGCCGCGCCGCCCGAGTAGACGGCCAACCAGACACCGACGATCGCGGCGACGACCACCGCGCCGACGGCCCACACCGTCGCACCCCCGGTGATGCCCAGGTCGACGAGCCACGCGGTCACGTTGGCGATCGTTGCGACGCACACCCAGCCGAGGTACAGGCCCATCGTGCCGTCGGTGATCACCGCGTCGAGGCGATTCTCGGGTGGCGTTGCCTGCGTGAGAACGAAGATCCGAACGAGGGTTGCCAGCAATGCGGCGATCACGAGGACGCTCAGCCACAGCAGGCCCGCTTGAATCGTCAGAATCCACACCGCGTTCAGCAGCATCGACACCGCGATCGGCACGCGTAGCGGTTCCTGCCTCGGCCCGGCGAAGAACTGATGAATCGCGTACGCGGCGAACCCGATGTAGATGACGGTCCAGATCGAAAAAGCGGGCCCCGACGGCGCAACCAGCGTCGATGACGCACTGAGCGCGCCATTCGCTGCCTCCGCGATCGGCGTGCCCACCCACGCTCCCGAACCGATGAAGGACCCGATCACCGCAACGACCGCGCTGACGAGGACTCCGACCTGCCGTGTCATGTCCAGCCTCACTTCTGCCGAGACGTGGCGGATCCAGCGTCCCCGACGTCTGCAGTCGGATTCCCGAGGTGGGGTGATCGCAAACCGGCAGATGGCTTGAATGGTCCGCTCAAACCATCGGATCGTATGAATGTGCGATTCAAGCGGTGGTCAGAGCAGG
Source organism: Rhodococcoides kyotonense (assembly GCF_900188125.1). Lineage (GTDB taxonomy): Bacteria > Actinomycetota > Actinomycetes > Mycobacteriales > Mycobacteriaceae > Rhodococcoides > Rhodococcoides kyotonense. Next base: position 74,077 of record NZ_FZOW01000008.1, read on the forward strand.
GCAGATATGTCCGACGGCAAGGCCGCCGGCGAGATCACGACCGCCGCGAACGTACCGTCCTCGGCCGGAGAAATCTGAACCGGGGACGCGTCGGACAGCACGTACAGGCTGCCGTCGGACGACCAGACAGCCCCCGAACCGTAGCGATCGCTCGATGACGCGGGGCCTTCGTAAACTACTCGGCCGATCGTGTCGGTGATGACGAGCGACCCGCCGTCGACGCCCGCGGTGTATCCGCCGGAGGACGTCGAACTGCCCTCTGCAATGAACGCGCTCGCGGGTGGCGGGGGTGGCGTGGTGACCGCCGGCGTAGTGGTGTCGGGCACGAGGGGTTCCGCAGTCTGCGCCTCGGGTGCCGACGTCGTCGTGGTCGGTGCCGCCGAAGTCTCCGGAACCGTGGTCGTGGTGGTCGTTGCGGTCTCTGCAGGCGAGGACGTCGCGGCCGTGCTGGGAGCTGGTGCTTCGGTCGTCGACGTGGAGGCCGGGGCCTCCGCGATCCTGGCCGACCGCGGTGCCGCGGCAGCTGGAGTGACCGTGCCGGCTGTCTTGCACGCGTATGCCAACGACGTCAGTGCCACGATCGTCTGCGTCACGGACTGGCTGGAAATGAAGTTGTTGTACACGGTCTGGAGGGTGACCCGTATGTCGCCGAGGTTCAGCAGATTCGTCAGTCCGGCAGCAGGACGGTAGGTCGTCGTTGCTGTTGCCGAGGGTGTGACGTCGATGGTCGTCGGGTTGGCCCCGAGGGGAGGTGTGAACACCAATCGGTACCCCGTTGCACGGGTGACGTTCGGCCAGCTGAGATCCACGGCCGAACCGGCTGCGTTGGCACAGGTGAACGACGCAGGCCGCCCCAGTACGACGGGTGTGATCGACGCCTGTGCCGTCGCCACGTCCAGCGGCGCGGCCTCCGTGGCGGTCGACCGCGAGAAGCCGACGCCGACAATCGAAGAGACGACGACCACGGCTGCGACGGACGCGGCGGCCGCGTGCCGACCGGACGGCTGAGACAGGCGTCGTACATCGGGCGCGAACGCGACCCACAGCAGAACCGACGCCAGCACGCCGCCCGTGATCCACGCGAACGGTGTACTCAGCCACGCGACGACGTAGCCGAGGTAGGGCACGGAGAACAGCACACGATCGGCGTCGACGACGACGTACTGCTCCGAATCGACCGCAGCATTCGCGTCGCCTTTGAGATTCAGTACGACGGAATTACCAGTGACAGTGCCGATCTCGTCGACGCGGTGCGTGATCCGTGAGCCGTCAGCGCTGTGCACACTGACGACGTCGCCGACGTGAACGTCGGTCGCCGGAACGGTGCGCGACATCGCGACGGATCCGGTGGGAATGCTCGGTTCCATCGACCCCGACGTGAACACGAGAGGTGTGATCCCGAAAGCGATAGCGGCGATTCCGCCCAGAAGGCAGAGCGTCCCCAGGATCGCGCCGACGGTGAGAGCGGTCTCCTGCAGCCTCTTACGCATCTGCATCGAACCTCAACAATGCGGTACCCGTCTGTCCCTGAACGGTATTCGGTGCCGTCGAGGACAACGTGACGACGACGCACAGTGCGTTGCTTCCGGTGGCCGCGAGCGGTCCGGTCCTGACGCCTATCGCTGCGTCGGCGGTGGTGAGAGCGACCGCGGTGGCGATCGCGGTACCACCCGTACACGCCGTTCCGGTCGACGTGCCGCCCGTGTACACGGACATCGTCAGGCCCGACGTGAAGGTGCCCGCACCCTTCGCGAACATCGTGTAATAGAGCGGGAGGTTACCGGCGTTCTGCACGGTGACGATCGCCGAAACACTGTCTCCCGGATAGACGTTCGTTCCGTTGATCAGCGACAGCGGAGTGGGATTGGCCTCGCTACCGCTCAGTTTCACGTTGAACAGTCCGGTCGTGAACACACCGGACGTCGCAGTCGCAGTCTGAGACCATGCGGCCAGCGTCCCGACCGCTCCGAGCCCCAGAACCATGCCCAACGACAGCAGCGCACGAACCCGAGTGCTGCTGACGAAGGCCCACAGACGCTTCATGATCGACGACGCGATCGATCGATACCCGCGCCGACGAACTGATACAGCGCATACAACACCAGCGCCCCCGCAATGCCTCCGACGACGACGGTCCTCCGATCACCGGTGAGCCAATTGTTCACGTATCCGAGATACGGAATGCTGTACCAGACAGCACCTCTGATCTGGACAGGCTGCACCGGCTTCTCGTCGGCAACAGGGTTGTTGTCGCCCTGCGTGGTGTAGACGGTGGTGCCGTCCGCCTCGATCGACGACGCGATGATCCGGTGCGTGATGACGTCGGGCTTACCCGATTCGATCTGGTACGTCACAGCCTGACCGATGGCGAGTTCCGCGTCGTCGATGGGTTTGGTGATGATCAACGTTCCAGGCGGGTACGTCGGTTCCATCGACGACGTCAACACGGTGTACGGCATCGCACCGGCAACCTTCGGAACGATCACGGCCGCAAGGAGAACCGCGACGACGAACAGCAGAACGACCATCGAGACGATACGCGAGAACCACCAGCCGAAGCCGGTCGATTCGTCGTCCTCGACGGGTGCCGTATGCGCGTTCATGCTCTCGGTGCCTGCTTCGCTAGGAAAGAGAAGACGTGTGTGTACGTCGACTGGACGGCAGGGACCGTCTTCAATGTCGAACGAACACAGAGGATCTGCGTGGCTCCCGGTTCGAGCCGCGTGGCTGCCCCCGACAAGGCAGCGGGCGTACCCGTGGTCACGTCGACGGAGAACGCCGAAGTTCCTGTGGGAGTGCCGGTATCGGTACACGCCGCCTGCGACGCGACGACCGTGCCGTCGAGATGCACCGTCACCGCAGCACCGGATTGCAACTGCACTGCGATGGACGACACCTGGACCGTCATCGGCGTCGTGCCGGAGTTCTCCAGCACCAAGGGTTTCTGGACGAACTGATTCTGCAGCAGAGGCGTCGACGATTTCAGGTTCGCGAACACATAACTCGACGATTTCGCATCCGCCCCGCTACGCGCAGTGAGCGAGAAGGTACCTGCGGCAACGGTTCCGCCGGGCGCGGTGGTCTGGGCACGCCACAGGGCGCCGGTGGACTGCACGGACCCGAAGGCCACTGCAGCCACCGCCGCCGCTGCGACTGCGCACCACAGCCACTTCATGCTCATGGCAGGCAAACTTCAATTCACCAGAATCAAGAACGAGTTTGAGTCAAGTCGATCTTGAAGTTGGTCAAACCCACCGAACCGTTCTGGCCGTTGAGTCCGGTTGTGGTGGAGAGGAACTCGAGACGAACCTTGACTGCGACGGTCTTGCCGTTGTCCGCACTGGTGACGGCGTTGTTCGCGATGTCGGTCGTACCGATCTTCGACGTCACGGTGACCGGAGTGTCGGTGGCGGAGATGTTGGTGCGCGCGATCGAGTCCTGGCTGGCCGAAATGGTCGCCGTGAGGTTGTTGCCGGACGCCGCGACGGTGTAGCTCGCGTCGTACTCGAGGACGTCGCCGGGGACCATCTTGAACGCGGAGATGTCCGCGATGGGGCCGGGGGCAACGCTTCCCGTGGTGGACACCTCGGTCCACTGACCGGTGTTGACGGGGACAAGCCGCAGCTCACCGGCGGTGACGGTTCCACCGGGAGCGGTCTGACTGTCGCTCCACAGGGCGTAGGAACCCGCGCCACCCAACAGAAGTACGCCTGCGGCTGCTGCAGCGATTGCGCCCTTGGTTGCCTTGTTCATAGCCTTGTATCTCCATCGCGAAAGGTGCCCGGGTCGCGGGCATGAGGGGTGCCGTGCCGTCCGCGGTGGACGGGGGCCGGTCAACACGAGCGCCTGGGTCTCGACTGCTCGGTAACTCAGGCAACTTGTCGCAACCCCGCAGTACTTCGTTACGCCTGCACCGTGCCTGTAACGAGCCTTCACAGGTGTACGCCAAGCCGTGACCCCACGGTACGACACCCGTCGCGCCGATGGGCACGATGTCGATAACTGTTGCAACACAATCGAATACGGAAAGAACGATGGTTCTCCGAAGTGGAGGAATTCAAGCTTCCGGACAACCGGGTCCGGTCAATTCTTCGATATCAGTTTTCTTTTGCCTGGCAAAAGAACTTCAAGTTTCTTTACCGGCCGTGGCGGGCAGCAAACTTGGAGTCAAGATCCTTGGTGTAAACCCGATCGGCCGTCATGCGGCCGCGCACTCCGTAGGTTCGGAGGCTGGAAGTGGCGCAAAATGATCGCTTGAATGGTCCATTCATGTTGTCTGGCAACATGAATGGACCATTCAAGCGATGAAACAAGCAGCGAACCGAATCCGACGTCAGCCGAGCTGAACCGTCGCGGTGGCTCGGTGTCCGAAGATGCGCTTGCCCTGGAAGGTCGCGCCCAGGGACACGACGGCCGTGCGGCTGTCGGCGTCGAGCGACTTGATCTTTCCGCTGAACTCGATTTCCGCGGCCTTGTGTGGGCCGACTGGAATCGGTGCAGTGAAGCGCACGGTGTAGTCCTTGACCGCACCCGGGTCACCGATCCACGACGTGACATATCCGCCGCCGAGGCCCATCGTCAGCATTCCGTGGGCGAGGACGTCGTCGAGGTCGATGAGCTTGGCGAACTGCTCACTCCAGTGAATGGGGTTCGCGTCGCCCGCGACACCGGCGTAGTTGACCAGGTCGCCGCGTGTGAGGCGGACGGTGCGGCCGGGCAAGGTGTCCCCGACAGCGACGTCGTCGAACTTCACCGCAGGAGAAGAAGAATGGTCGACGGTGTCGAGCGGCGGGTGCTCGACCTGCTGATCCTCGTGTCCGGAGGCGCTGGCGCGAGCGGCCGATGTGGTCGCGCCGTGCATGACCAGGTTTTCGGCGGCGGCGATGATGCCGGTGTCGACGTCACCCTCGCGTCCGATGAGCAGCGTCGTGTACGTGGTCTGAACGAGTTCGTTGCGCTGGTTGGACACGATGTTCTTGGTGACCATCATGTCCTTGCCCATGACTTCTTTGTAGGAGTCGAGCGAGACGTCGCAGTACAGCTGATCGCCCGCCAGGATCGGCTGATGGAACTCCAGAACCTGATCCGTCTGCAGCATTTGACTGAGGTCGAAGCCGACCGCGATCTTCTCGAGCAACCGTCGCTGCGCGAGTGTGCCGACCAGGGAGATGAACGTCAGCGGCGCGACCAGACCTGTGTGGCCGATCGCTTTCGCGGCGTCGGCGTCCCAGTGAACCGGGTTGAAGTCCTGAACCGCCCGCGCATATTCGCGGACCTTCTCGCGTCCGACCTCGTAGTAGTCCTCGGTGCGATAGTGCTGGCCCACCATTGCGCGCACGTGCTCGGATGGATCGACTGCCTCGTTGTCGCTCATTCCGAAAAACCTACCGGTCTCTCGACGAGGGGTTCCACACGAGGGCAGTGAGCTTGTGGAACGTCATAGAACCCGGCCGTCGGCAGTGGTATCGAGCCACAGCGTCACGCCGTTCGGTGGCTCGGCATCGCACCGAACTCCATCGGCGCGATGGTGGTGACGGCAGCGAACGGCTTCTGCGTTCGGTCGCGTACGGCGTCGGCGGCGAGCAACGCAGACCCGTGCGCGGTGAGCGATTCCGGCAGCGACGGGGCGAGAACGGGCAATTTGAGATCCCGACGGAACACTCGCCGAAGCGTCGGGATGTGCGCGCATCCGCCGACGAGGGCGAGGGCGTTGACCGCGCTGGGCGCGTCGACGATGATGCTGGCCGTCCAATCCTCGATCGATCGAACGGATCTGTCGATGATGTCGTCGAACGAGTTGCGCCACAACCGAACCGGGCCTCCGACGAACGGACCCGACACCTCGGCGACACGCAGACTCGACAGCTGTTCCCGCGCATAACGGACGGCAGTGGTCAGGCTGTCCAGCGTCGCAGTGGACACCAACTCGTCGGCGCCGTAGGTGTTCAGCAGATATTCGCGGACGGCGTCGTCACACACCGCCCCGCTGAACGTGAGCGTGCGCGCCGACCCGAAAACCTGTCCCGACGACGGATCCACGATCGACACCGTGGTCCCCGACGCGCCGATATCGCAGATCGCAACCGTGCGAAGACCGTCGAGCTGGCCAGTTCCGCGGAGGAAGCGGAGCTGGGCGCCGAGCTCGGACACGACCATGCAGCGCTCGGAACGGTGCATCGAATACGCCGAGGTGCGCATGCGCGACGCCGGGTCGTCCGGAACTGCGAGCACGATGTCCTCGCCCTCGACGTGCTGAGCATGCGCCATCGAGTCGAGGAGTTCGAGCGCGGCGGTGACGTGGTCCGCCGGCTCGAACGAGCGCGCGACGCTGGCGGACACCACGGAGTCGTCGGCGACATCGAGTGCGGTTGCTCGTGCTGTCGCAGTACCCACCGACACACCCAGCACCGTTCTCATGGTTACCTCGACTCCGGGTTACACATATCCGACCAGCAGATACTAACGCCGAACCAGGCGATCGGTAGGCTGAATGGCCCTTTTTCCGAACTTCCAGTTTGTTCTCGCGGGGAAGCTAGGCGAACCGCAACCTGGTCAGAACGGGACGGAAGTCGCGCACCTTCGGCACCGACGCAACCTGTCGCAGGATCGACGATTTCCACGAGCCACGGCCAGGCGGGAGCATGATGTCGTCTACGGATCCGACCCCGTCGATGGTGCGCACCAGATCGGCCGCCTGCGCGTACGACAGTCCGAACGGCATCGGCGGCACCGTGTAGCGGTCGGAGATCTTCAGACCGTTCAGGGTCTTCCTGCTGAACCACCCCGGGATGGAATCGAAGATCAACTGACCGCCGGGGAAGCGTCGGGCACAGTCGGCGATGAGCGCCAGCGCATCCTCGCGATCGAAGTACATGAGCAGCCCTTCGGCGGTGATGACGACGCCGTTCCGCGGATCGACCTGGTCCATCCATCGGCGATCGAGCGCCGACGCCGCAATCCCGACGACCGAATCCTCGTGCGGCAGAAGCTGTTCGCGAAGACGAAGCACGGGTTCGAGATCGACGGACAGCCAGCGAACGTTTCGCCGACCCAGCCGCCAGTAACTTGTCTGCAACCCTTCGCCCAGCGCGACGACCGTCGCATTCCGGTGGGTCGCGAGGTATTGCCAGACCGCGTGATCGAATGCGAGCGCTCGCAAAGGATGCGACTGCGACAGCTTACCGAATTTGCCCCAGTCGCAGTCGATTTCGTCGTACAGCTCGATGGCAAGCGGATCCTCCAGAACCGAATCGGGGCGTTTCGCCTCGATCGCTCGATTACGCAGAGTCCACAGCGACGTTTCGGACACCCCACTCAGCGCTGCACGCTTCACCACCCCTCCTTCGACCACCGACTTAGGTTACCCTACATCGGTTGAAGAGGTGTAGCTACACTCTGCATGCTGATGCCATGCCGCACAGACGAATCGGCTGTTTCAGGCTACGTTCTCGATGCCGCCGGACGGTTTACGATCGGCGAGAACTTCACCCCACACGGCATCGTTGGCGCCGCATTGCTTTCGAGCCTCGGCGACGAGCGAGCGCGACGACTGCAGCAGGCTCACGTTGAATTCATGGCTGTGCGCAACCAATTCCTCGAAAGCCTGCTCAGGAGAACAGCCACGCAACGCAATGAGGACTCCGACTGCGAGGTCGATGTTGGTACGCGAATCGTCCATCGGATTACCTACAATTCATGGGTGCGAATCTATTTTCAGCTGAAGCACTTTCGAGTGACGCCTACGTCGTCGTGACATCGATCGTAACCGCGTCGAATCACATCCAGCCACCGGAATTCGATGAAAATGCGCCTGCCACGGATTAATTCACACGTGGTTCACATCGCCGAATTGTGACGGAGACGTGCGGCCATGCCACCCGTGTGAAGCCGCATCAAGACGTCTCGGTCTCATCCGGACTGGTCGTCGAAGTCTCCGCCGTCGTCGACGCCACCGAGGTGCTCGGCACGGTCGTCGTACCCGTCTCGGGAGGCTGCGTCGTCCGAGTCGTCGTCGGCACCGACGTGGTCGGCCGAGGTTGCTGCGTCTGCGTCGGTACGACGACGGCAGGCTCGGGCACGATCACGTCGACCGTCTCCGGGGCAGGCGGAAGCGGGAGCGGCGCCTCGGTCGTCGGCGGGGCGGTTGCCTCTGGAGCAGGCGTCGGGATCGCGACCTCGACGGGGATGGCCGTCGACGGAACGACCTGCGTCGGATGAACCACCTCGACGGGCACGGTTCGATCCCCGGCAGGCGACGACGTCATTGCCCACGCCGTGACCGCGCCGAGCGCCGCCAACACGAGTGCGGCAACGGCCGCAACGGGCCAGATGCCGCGTCGTTCAGGCTTGGGCAGTGCTGCACGCTGCGGAGCCACGATGTCGACCTGGCCGACGAGCAACGCGGCTGCGACGTCGGGCGGGTAGGCGTCGATCAGGTGCGAATCGAAGATATCGACGACGAGCACCGGCTCCGGCTCGGTGTCCGCCAACGCGTCGGCGACGATCTCGCGCTGCAGCGAGTTCTCGCAGACGACGGCTGCACCGGCGACCGTCAGATCGTTCTGTACCGCCTGGACGCGCATGAATCCGAGTGCAGTCGACACCGCGCCTGCGATCCCACCCGGCGCGGCCGCGACGTGCACCGTTCTCGAGGCGACAGGTCCCAGCTCCGGCATGGTCGTGTCGACGAGCGACGCGGTCACTTCGTAGGTGCTCACGTGTACGCCGAGTGCAATCCGCACGAAGTCCCGCCCCCCTACGCTCGAAACACCGACCGCAGCCGGACGGTCGGTTTGTCGTGCGTCAGGCTACCGCCGTGCCCGGTTCACGCGGAAGTCAGAGGGACAAATCCGACACTTCGGCGCGTGCCGCCTCCGCTGCCTGAATTTCGCGGGCATAGAGCAGACCGAACGTGAACCCGTTCTCACCAGGCGTGACACCGGCGACGCGGCCGAGATCGCGAAGCGTCTGCGCCGCGACGACCGAGTCCTGGTGCTCGCCGAGCACCTCCTGAACGTGCTTGAACTTCTTGATGTCGGCCTTGGCTTCCTTCTTCCCGACGACCGGCTGCAGCAACTCGGCTGCGTACCTGGCTCGCTTGGCGGCCTTGCGGGCTTTGTGGAGCGCGTCGTCGTCGCCCAGTTCGATGGCTTTGTCGACGCGCTTGGCGACCTTCTTGGCTGCCTTACGTCCCAACTTAATCAGCGTCTTCTCGGACGCGTCGTCGGCGCCGTCGACGAGGGGCAGCTTCTGCGACCACGCCGTGAGCGTGGCCAGTAGGTCGCGGTACCGGTCGCCGTCGAGTTCGGTGGTCACGACGGCGCGGTGGCGGATCTGCTCCGCCAGCAGATCGTTCTCGATGCGCGACGCGACGGGCCCGAGGACCAGTTCTTCCGGCAACGCGTGTACCGCATCGGAGAACCGAGCGCGCTGCACCTGACGATCTCGCACCTCACCGAGAAGTCCTGCATACCAGGACAATTCGTTGTCGAACCGTTCGGCTTCGTCGTCGTCGAACAGGTCCGCGAACACTCGGATGGTGCTGCGGTAACGCCGGATCGCGACGCGGGTGGAGTGAATGGGATCAAGTCCGCGCCGCAGGTAGACATCTCCGGCGAAGATGGCCTGCGCCTGCTCGTCGAGGTATCCGGCGACGACACCGATCGGCTTCGACGACGGCGCCGCGGGCTGGGTCACCAACGCGCGGTGCAACTTCGACGGGTGCGCCGACCGCTTGGCTCCCGCGGATTTCAACACCTTCGCCGCCTTCTCGAGGGTCTTCTCCGAACCACCCGGCCCGAGCTCCACTTCGAGTTCACGCCACACATGCCCCGGCGCACCGGCGACGTCGGCGGTGACGGAATCGTCGGCGACCTCGGCCAGAACCACCCCGCCGCCATCGAGCACGACGTGCACTCGCCGCAACGACGTCAGCGTCGCGACGGGCGTCAGTGGCTTGCCCAGTGCCGCCCCGACGAGCAGGCTCGCCAGTTCCTCCGGCACCACCGAATCCTCACCGACACCCAGGGGCAGACGAATCTCCGTGCGAGCCTTGTCCGCCGGGACCTTCGCGTGCCAGCCGGTGTCCGCGTCTCCGCGTCGACGCCGAATGGTGATGCCGCGGCGGAGCAGATCCAGATCGGCAGTGTCGTAGTAACTACTGACCAGCTGCACTTCTGCGACGTCGATCGAACCGCCCTTCGGGGCGAGCTCGGTCAAGGAGGGGAGAACGAAGTCCACATCCGCGTCGAACTTGTCCTCGCGTTCGGTCTGTATCGAAGCCATGAGTCCAGTGTGCCCGAATCGGGTGAACAGTAAGCGATCATCCGAACAGGGCCGGGGGGGAATCAGCGCGTGGTCGTCGACGAGGTCGTCGAGGTAGGACTCTGCCGCGTCGTCTCACGGGACGTGCGTGGCGCATCCGTCGTGGTGGTCACGGTCGTCGGCGGGACGGTCGTCGTGGTCGCTCGCGGCGCTCGGGTCGTCGTCGATTCGGTCGTGGTGGTCGTCGCGGTCGTCGTCGGCACCGGCGGCGAGGTCGACTGCTGGGTCGTGTCGTCCGAAGTGGTTGTCGTCGTTGCCGATTCGGGCTCCGGCGGGGCGGCCGCCGGCAGGATCGCGACGGGCGGATCGGAAGGCGTCGACGGAGCGGGCTGCTTTCGATCGACGACGGTGACCTGCTCGTCCTTCGTCGAGGAGATCACGGCCGCCGCAGCCACTCCCCCGGCCACCAGGACGGCGAGCACTCCGGCCAGATAGCGAGAGCGCTTCAAACGGCGCGTATGTCTCGACGACGAGTCGCTGTGCCGGGGAGGTGCCGCCGACCGTGCGGGCGCACGCCCGGCCGCGAACCCACGCGCCATCCCCACTGCCCCTCGGGCCGCGAGCAACTGAGGTTCGACGGGCACGAACACGGGCACCGACACCGCGTCGAACAGCGATTGCCGGACGATCTGCATGTTGGCTGCCCCACCGACCGCGAACAGAGCGTCGACGCGCGGGCCGGCTGCGATCATGGACTCGGCGAGTGTGACGGCGTCGTACACGTCGTTGCGGACGAGGTCGTCGAGATCGGTGCGATACACCGTGACCGGGCCGCCGGGGAACGGGCCGTCGAATTCCACCTCGGTGAATCGCGACAGCCGCTCCTTGCCCGCGCAGACCATCTCGACGAAGAATTCCTGCGCGTCGGGCGCGAGTTGCCTGCCGTGGCCGTACCGGTCCAGAAGGTATCGGGTCAGGGCCGCGTCGCAGCCGTCACCGGAGAACACCGTGCTGCGGCGAGAGGCCTGCACGACCCCGGAGCCGACGTCGACGATGGACACGGTGACTCCGCCCGCCCCTGCGTCGAACAGTGCGACCGTCTTCTCTCCGGACAGCAGGCTGGATTCCTGCAGTGCGCCGATCTGGGCGCCGAGATCGGAGACGAGTGCGAGCCCGTCCACGTATTCGACGCCGTACGCCTCGGTGGGCTGCTTGTCGCGGAGCGCGAGAACAGGGGTCGTCGACGTGCCTGCCATGTCCCGCACTGCGGACGTGACGGCATGCCAGTGATTCTGCGACGCGGGCGGCATTGCAACGAACGATTCGGTGCTCGTCGACGAAGTATCCGCCAGATCCACCGACAACCCGTGAATGCCGCTCACGCCGAGGGATGCGCCGAATACGGCGGTCATCGAACAACCTCACTCCGAGTAAGCCCCGACCCACACGGTAGTGAGCGAGGCTACCGGAAAAACCAGCGAAAAGCAGGTTTCGACGGCCGTAACCGGAACGGGGGGTGATTCAGTCGACCGGAGACTGCACGAAGTTCAGGTACGCCTTCGACGGCGTCGGGCCACGTTGGCCCTGATACTTCGAGCCGACCGACGCGCTGCCGTACGGGTGCTCGGCAGGACTGGACAACCGGAACAGGCACAGCTGCCCGATCTTCATTCCCGGCCACAACGTGATCGGGAGGTTCGCGACGTTGGACAACTCCAACGTGATGTGACCGCTGAACCCGGGATCGATGAATCCGGCCGTCGAGTGCGTCAACAGGCCGAGGCGACCGAGGGAGCTCTTGCCCTCCAACCGGCCCGCCAGATAGTCGGGCAGTGTCGTCAGCTCGAGCGTCGACCCGAGAACGAACTCCCCCGGATGCAACACGAACGGCTCGCCTTCCGCAGGCTCGACGAGACTCGTCAGCTCGTCCTGCCGTTTCGACGGGTCGATGTGGGTATATCGAGTGTTGTTGAACACCCGGAACAACTTGTCGAGACGCACATCCACGCTCGACGGTTGAACCATCGATGCGTCGAACGGCTCGATGCCGAGGTTGCCGGTGGACACTTCGGCACGGATATCGCGGTCGGAAAGCAGCACAGTGGAAGGCTAACGTGCCGCCCTCGCGTTGCAGCAGGCCGTCCCACCTGCGGCCGACTGGTTACCGGTGGGTACCGATCACATTCACCGGAGTCCGAAACGAAGATCGAGTTCCGCAGAATCTTTGCATTGCTCACGTCCGGTCGATTTGCCCCGATAATGAGCAATGTCCACCAATTCGAGCCTCATAACAGGGCTATCACAGAAGGATGACGATGAATTCGACCTTCGTGCTCGATCGGGGAGTAAGAGAACGAATGCGCAATCCCGTTCTCGTTCCTTCCGAATCGAGCTATTTCGATCCGCAATTGCAGTGCACGGTCCTGGCCACGACTCCGAGTAGACGTCCGGATCTGTGGCGAGACTTCGTCGAAGGCGCCCGAGAGAGCTATTCGCATTTCGGCGTCGAGAAAGCACTGGAGTACGAACGGATAGCGGACGGGTCGTCGACTTCGCTGTTCTTCGCAAAACTGGACAGCACGGGGGAACTGTGTGGAGGTCTGCGTGTCCAGGGACCCTATTCGTATCCACACCAGACGCATGCGGATCTGGAATGGGATTCGGCACCGACCGGCCGCGCGGCATTGCGCGCGATGGTGGCCGATCGTCTTCCGCACGGCGTCGTCGAGATGAAGACGGTGTGGTCGTCGGTCGGAGGACCTCGCCGTGGATCGTCGGGATACCTCGGTGCGATCGGTGCGTCGTTGGCGGCGGCCGTTCTCGGATGCCGATTCACTCTGGCGACGAGCGCTGATCACGCTGTGGGCCCCTATCTCGACTCGGGAGCCGTGATGGCGGCCCACATCGACGCCGTGCCCTATCCCGACGACCGATACAAGACTCGTGTCCTCTGGTGGGATCAACGCACGATTCACCTGACGGCCGGTGCCGAGATTCTGTCCCACATTTCCTATGCGGTCGACGCTCTGCTGGGCCGCACCATCTCCACGGAGGCTGCTGCATCATGACCGCACACTTCACCGCGATCGTCCTCGACGAGAACGACGCCGACGACCGTGCCGAGCTGGCACGACTACGACACGATCCGACCATCGAGTTTCTCGACAGGCTCGCCGAACAGCGTGACGGGCTCGCGCGCCTGACTCCACCGCCGCCCCAGGACATTCTCGACGAGCCGATGCGATGGGTGCACTACCCGTGGCGTCGAACCGTCGTCGCGACTCTGGGTCCCGTCGGCTTCCGACGGCTGCGACTCGACCGAAACCGCAACAAGATCACTGCCGAGGAACAGGATCGACTGTCGACGCTGAAGATCGGCATCGTCGGGCTCAGTGTCGGGCATGCCATCGCGTACGCACTGGCACTCGACGGGGTGTGCGGCACACTACGACTCGCGGACTTCGACGAGATCGAACTGTCCAACCTCAACCGCATCCCCGCGACGCTGTTGGACCTGGGCGTCACGAAACCCATCGTCGCCGCACGCCGCATCGCGGAACTCGATCCGTATCTCCCGATCGAGATCGACGAACGCGGTGTCACGGCCGAATCCGCCGACAGCTTCGTCGACGGTCTCGACCTCGTCATCGAGGAATGCGACTCCCTCGACGTCAAGCTCCTCGTCCGGGAACACGCTCGTGCACATGGTGTCCCCGTCATCATGGAGACCAGCGATCGTGGCCTTCTCGACGTCGAACGGTTCGATCTCGAACCGAATCGTGCGCTGTTCCACGGCCTGCTGGGAGACATTCAGTCAAGCACTCTGCGCGGCCTGTCGACGCACGACAAGGTTCCGTACGTGCTCGCTCTCCTCGGCGCCGACGACCTGTCCGCCCGCATGGCCGCATCGATGATCGAGGTCGACCGCACGACGACCACCTGGCCGCAACTCGGCAGCGAAGTGACGCTCGGCGGCGCGTCGGTCGCCGGTGCCGTGCGACGCTTCGGCCTCGGACAGAAACTCGAGTCGGGCCGCGTGCGCATCCATATCGACGAGCATCTCGACGGCCTGGTCCCACCGACCGGCGAGATACACATCGGTGGCGTCGTCCCGATCGCTACGTCGGAAGACGACACACCCGCCGAGGTCGACGCGCTACGGGCCATCGCCGACGCGGCCACCAGGGCACCGTCGGGCGGCAACGTGCAGCCGTGGCACATCACCGTCGACGACGTCTCGGTCGGACTGTCCGTCGACCGCGAGCGCACGTCGGGCCTCGACGTCGCGTACCGCGGAAGTCACGTGGCGCTCGGTGCCGCACTGTTCAATGCTCGGGTCGCCGCAGCCGACCGCGGTGTGCTCGGCGAGACCAAGGTCGACACCGTCGGCGAGACAGCCGAGGTCACGCTCATGCTCGGTGACGGTGCCGATCCCGCACTCGCGAGCAGGTATCCGCGGGTTCTGGCACGCGTCACCAACCGCAATCTCGGGTCGCCGAGCACAGTCGACGACACCACAGCTTCGGCGCTGTCGGCTGCTGCGGAGTCCGAGGGCACTCGGTTGTCGCTGATCACCGACCGTGCCGCGATCGAACAGGTCGCCGAGATCATCGCCGAATCGGACCGTATTCGGTACCTGACGAACTCGTTGCACTCCGAGATGATTTCGGAGTTGAGGTGGCCGGGGCAGGCCGACCCGAACACCGGAATCGACGTGCACGCGCTCGCACTGGATCCGACCGATCTCGTCAAGCTCGACGTGTCGCGTCGCTCGGATGTCATGGCGCTGCTTCGTGATTGGGATGCGGGCGTCGCGCTGGGCGAGGACAGCTACGACCGCATCATGTCGAGCTCGGGGTTGGCCGTCACCATCGTCTCGGGTGACTCGCCTGCCGACTTCGTGCGCGGCGGATCGGGCACTCAGAACGTGTGGATCACCGCCGAGGAGCACGGTCTCGCAGTCCATCCCGCGTCGCCGGTGTTCATCTACGCACACAAGCCCGCGGAGTTCGACGAGCTGTCATCGCACTACGCACGCGCGCTGACCGAACTCAAACAGCGATTCGATGCGGTTGCGGGTGTCGAACCGGGAGAGAGCATTACATTGGTTCTCCGTCTGTCACACACCGATGCCGAGGCAGTCAAGAGCCGCCGACGAAGTCGGACAGATGTCTCGTCACAGCAGGTAGAGTCGGGCGCCATAACGCTGAACTGAGCTTCACCGCACGGCAAGAGCATCGAGACCCTCGGGGGGAACCGTGAAAAACATCCGTAGTCTCGATGCCCTTGTCACCGACGTTGCATCGGAGCTCATGGGCGTCGATGCAGCGTCGGTGATGACGGCGTACACGCGGGTTCTGCGTACGCTCGTCGAATACTTCGGCGTCGACGCCGGATATCTGCGCCACACCGATTACGCCAATCGCGCAACCGTCATGGTTGCCGAGTGGCCCGCACGGCCGGACGCGCCCGACCCGGACCCGCTCGGCGTCGTCTTCTTCGCCGACGCCGACCCTGTCTTCGCAACATGCGAGCACCTCTTGCATCCCAGGGTGTTTCGGCCGCGCCCCGAACAAGAGGAATATCGACGACGAGTAAAGGCCGCGTCCGGGTACTCGGTCACGTCCATGGCCGTCGTTCCACTCGTGCAGGGCAGGTCGATCGGATGGGTCGGTCTGATCAAGAGCGGCGACCGCGATTGGTCCGAGCAGGAGACCAACGCACTCGTCGCGATCGCGTCGATGTTCACGCAAGTACATGCACGAATTCAGGCCGAGGAATCACTCCGCATGGCCGCCGAGCACGACGCCCTGACCGGGTTGTCCAATCGTCGAGGAGTCACCGAGGATCTCGAACGCCGACTCGACGCCGGATCCACCGGCGGCCCCGTGGCAGTGCTGTTCCTCGACCTCGATCGGCTCAAGGCGCTCAACGACTTCTACGGACACACCGCGGGCGACGCGTATCTCTGTGCACTCGCCGACACGTTGCGCGGTGTCCTCGACACCGACGCGACCATTGCTCGGTGGGGCGGCGACGAATTCGTCGTCGTGCTTCAGCCGTCGGCCATCGATGGAAAGACCATGTCGCCGTACGACGTCGCGTGCCGCGTGCTCGATGCCGTCGGCTCCACCAAGGTCATCATCGCCGGCGACGCGATCAACCGAACCGCCAGTATCGGTGTGACGACGGCATATCCGGGCGTCGACAGCGTCCACGAGGTGATCGCGAACGCCGATCAGGCTGCACTGGTCGCCAAACGGACGGGCGGAAACAGCGTCGCGCTGTTCGATTCGACGATCCGCGCACGGAACGCACTGCGCAACGACGTCGAGCTGCACCTGCATGCGGCAATCCAAGGCGGCGACCTGGTCCTTCATTACCAACCGGAAGTCGACCTCGAGACCGGGCGAATCACCGCCGTGGAGGCGCTCGTTCGATGGCAACACCCCACGCGCGGTCTGCTTCCCCCGGCGGATTTCATCGATATCGCGGAGTCCTCCGATCTCGCAACGGAACTCGGCCGCTGGGTTCTGCAGGATGCGCTGCGTACCTACAGCGAATGGTCGCGCGATCTGCCGACGCTCGATATCGTGCTGCGCGTCAACGTCTCTCCCGCACAGCTGCTGGCGACCGAATTCGTCGACATCGTCTCCCGCGCCCTGCTCACCGGTGGTGTGCCGCCGACGCACCTGTGCCTGGAGATCACCGAGAACGCCGTAGTCCAGGACACCGGCCAGACGGCGAAAGTCCTGACGATGCTCCGCGAACTCGGTGTCAGCATCGCGATCGACGACTTCGGAACCGGCTTCAGCTCGCTGGCGCACCTCAAGATCCTTCCCGTCGACGCTCTGAAGATCGACCGTGAATTCGTCGAACATCTCGATTCCGACGCGAGCGATCAGGCGATCGTCCGGTCGATCGCTTCGCTTGCCAAGGCATTCGGCCTCGACCTCATCGCCGAAGGCGTCGAAACCGTAGCCGCGCAGGCCGAGCTGTTGTCCGTCGGGTGCACCCGCGCACAGGGTTTCCTGTTCTCGAGACCCGTCCCCGAGGACGACATGCGAAACATGCTGGCCACAGCGGTAGAGTCGACGTCGGGAATCGGGGGTTCTCGCGACAGGAGAGGAAGCTGAACCGACGCCGAAGTCTCGATGTCGTAGTGACCGACGTCGCGACCGAACTCATGGGCGCCGACGCGGTGACTGCCCAGGCGACCTATCAGGCGGTCCTGCGCGATCTTGTCAACAGCTTCGAACTCGACATCGCCTTTCTACGCCACACCGACATCGACGCACGATCGAGTGTGCTGATCGCAGAGTGGCCACCTCGCTCCGACGTCGCCGAACCCGATCCGCTGCAGGTCGTGCGCTTCGACGACGCCGAACCGGTGTTCGCGTCGACCGAGGAGCAGTTCGACGTTCGGGTCATCCGCGCCGGGGACGGCATCGACGACTACCGCAAGCTCGTCGAGTCCGCGTCGGGGTTCGTTGCGGACACTCTCGTCGCGGTCCCGATGGTGGACAACGGAATCACGGTCGGAGTACTCGGATTCGGAACACTGTCCGCACGCGAATGGTTCGACGACGAACTGAACGCGCTGCGCGCCATCGCTGCCCTGATGACGCAGGTACACACCAGGGTGGAAGCCGAGAACCGCTTCCGGTACGCCGCATCGCACGACGAGTTGACCGGACTGTTCAACCGCCGAGCACTACTGGGCTACCTGCGCGAGCGACTCGACGACCGTTCCACGGGCCCGGTCGCGATACTCGCGCTCGACCTCGATCGACTGAAAGCACTGAACGACTTCCTCGGACACCTCGCCGGTGACGAGTACATTCTCGCCATCGCCGACATCCTGCGTGCGGAAATCGGATCCGACGCCGTCGTCGCCAGGTTGGGCGGCGACGAGTTCGTCGTCGTACTTCGGGGTCCGGCCAACTCTCACATGGCGACACTCGCTGCCAAGGCGATCCTCGACGCGACCGGTTCGGTGAGCACCCCAGGTATGGATTCCGTCCGCCGTGCGAGCATCGGCATCTCCGTCGCGCATCCGGGTCGGATCTCCGCCGAGGACGCTCTTCGAGGCGCCGACCAGGCAGCGCTCATCGCAAAAGGCGACAGCGACAACAACATTGCGCAGTTCACCGAGGCGGTCCAACGTCAGAGCGAACTGCGAAGCGACGTCGAGATACACCTGCGCAGTGCCATCGAGAACGACGCACTCGTGCTGTACTTCCAACCGGAACTCGATCTGATGACCGGAGCAATCACGGCCGTCGAAGCTCTCGTTCGCTGGCAGCACCCGATTCGAGGGCTGTTACCGCCGACCGCGTTCATTCCTGTCGCGGAAGCGACCAACCTGGCCCCGCAGCTCGGTCGCTGGGTACTCGAGCACGCGTGCCGAACCTTGGCCGAGTGGCAGGAAGCGGTGCCGGGGCTCGATATCTCGATGAGGGTCAACGTCTCACCCGCGCAACTGGTGTCGACCGACTTCGTGCGCACCGTCGCGGCGATGTTGCGTCGCTATCGGATCGACGCGGCGTCGCTGTGCCTCGAGATCACCGAGGTGGCGGTCGTCAAGGATCTCGACCGAACCAGACGCACCCTCCTCGGGCTGCGACGACACGGGGTCCACGTCGCGATCGACGACTTCGGTACCGGCTACAGCTCGCTGTCGCATCTGAAGGAACTACCGGTCGACGCCCTGAAGATCGACCGCACGTTCGTGACCAACCTCGGGACCGCTGACCGAGACGATCTCGCAATCATCGCGTCGATCGTCGGGTTGGCTGCGTCGTTCGGTCTCGACGTCATCGCCGAGGGAGTCGAAACACGCGACGCCATCGACGTACTCCTCGGCCTCGGCTGCCGACGCGCGCAGGGGTACCTGATCTCCCGGCCGGTCCCGGCGCCCGATGCGCTGGAACTGCTGCGGGGCGGGACCATCGACCTCTGATCGAACGGACGACGGCCGACATCGGGAGTGCTGCTAGAGTGTTTCCTCACGGGCCTTTCGGCCCTCGACGCCGGTGTAGTTCATTGGTAGAACGCGACCTTCCCAAGGTTGAGAGGCGGGTTCGATTCCCGTCACCGGCTCTCTGCACGTGGACCCGCAGGGTTCACAGCTGCGTTACCGTCGCATCCGTTTGTGAACAATCCTGATACATCCCGCGTCTCGTTGAGACAACTCCCGAAGACCGGCCTATCGTAAGAGCGAACCGGGGGAGAATGCTCGAGGGACAGTGTGAACCACCGACTGACGTTGGCCATCTGCGCGGCATCGATCGCGCTGGGTGCGGGTGTCGCCTCGGCCGCACCGGTGGTGCCGACCATTCCCGGACCTCCGCAGTCGAATCATGCCGACGCGATCCGCTATTCGGAACAGCACCCGGGTGCAACACCGCCCGGTGTCAACGACTTCGACTGCGTACCTTCACCGGAGCATCCGAATCCGGTCGTCCTCGTGCACGGCACGGACGCCACTGCGTACGCGGACTGGGCTGGATTCGGACCGGTCCTGCAGGCTCAGGGCTACTGTGCGTATGCACTGAACTATGGACTGTCGCCGGACGGAACCACCTACGGCTACAGCGACATTCGCGGCAGCGCCGAGGAACTGAGCGAATTCACCGAGCAGGTACGCGCATCGACGGGCGCGGAGAAGGTCGACATCGTCGGATACTCCCAGGGCGCTGCGGTGTCCAGGTACTACACGAACGAACTGGGCGGTGCGGCCGTCGTGGACAAATGGATCGGCATCGCGTCTCCGACGTACGGCGGCACTGCATACGGCTTCTCCCCTGCGGTGCAATCGGTTCCGGGCGGCACGACGCTCGTATCGAGCGAATTCGGGCCCGCGCTCGTTCAGCTACTGCAAGGGTCGGAGTTCCTGACCCAGCTGAACGCACACGGTGACACCGTCCCCGGCGTGCAGTACACATCCATCGCGACACGAGTCGACGAAACCATCCAGCCCTACACCAACGCACTGTTCCACGATCCGAACGTGAACAACGTTGTGGTGCAGGATGTCTGCCCGGAGAACAACGTCGCACACTTCACGATCACCTACGATCCGACGGCCCTCGGACTGGCGCTCGCCGCACTCGATCCGGACGCGGGCATCGTCCCCTACTGCGGTCCGGTTCCACTCGGCGCCGGAATCCTGGACGTCATCATCGCGAGCAACTAGAAGCGGCTTTCGAGCCAGTCGACGGCGAACTCGGTGACGGCCCGCGCGTCGACGAGCACACTGTCCGCGTCGCCGATCCTTCCGCGACGGCCGGCGCCCGTGCCGAGGAAGTCCTCGACGACCGTCGCGAAATAGTCGTCGGGCAGACCGTCGACGACGGGTCTCGACGTGTCGAACTCGCTCACCCACTGCCACACCGTGCCACCGTTTTCGCCCAGCAGCGGATACTCGAGCTTCACCCGACGCTTGCCGGGTATGTCGGCGAGCGCCTCGGCATGATGCAGGAGCGTCATCGTGTCGAGCGGAGCCCCGATCATCAACACACGGCCCCCTGCGTCGACCAGTCTCGCCAACGGTGTCCCGACGCCGTAGCCGTCGTCCATCGGGTGCTCGCGTGTCAGTTCGTCGGCTCGAAACCCCAACGCCGACATGGCTGCTCCAGGATTTCGACTGGTGCGTACACCTGGGCGGGTTCGAATGGTCGACGCAAGTATTCCGTGATCTCGCGCCGGCCGCGACGTCGCGGGATCGTACGGCGGAACGTGCGCCCGCAGTTCGTCGACGACACTGCCGTCGGCGTTCCAGACGTCGACGCCGAGTTCCCAATCCTGATACGACACAAGCGTTCCCGACGGTCCCACGACGTCGACTAACGCGTCCACCAGCACATCCGGGCCACCGACGACCGGACCGACTCGCCCGAACGCGGCGTGCACCATGACCACGTCGCCCGCGACCAACCCCAGCTTTGCGGCATCGGCGGCCAGACTCTCGTGCGTGTGTGTCATGCCGACTGAACCACACCGTCCATGCACAGTTGGTAGGCGCGGAGACCGATGAACAATTCCGACGCGTGGATCGGATCGAGGAAGTCCCGACCCGTCAGCTCCCCGATTCGTCGCAGTCGATACAGGACCGTGTTGCGGTGATAGTGCAGCCGCTCGGCGGCGTCGGTCGTCGACCCCTTCGACTGGAACCACGCCTCCAACGTCGCGAGCAGGCTCGACCTCTCCGCGTCGGGCAGATCGAGGAGTTTGCCGAGTATCTGCCGCGCTGCGACGCGTCCGGAATCGGGATTGGCCGCCAGCAGCAGCGGGATCGGAACCGCATCGAAACGCGTCGACGCCGTCTGTTCCACGCGTGCGCACGCACGGGCCAACCGAGCCTGCTCGACGGCGGCAGGAGTATCCGACTGCGACCAGAACATCGCACTGACGCCGATGGTGCCGCTACCCGCGGGGATGGCCCCGATGACGGCATCGAGCGCGACGTCGGAATGCGCGAACAGCAGGCCGAGCACGCCGTCGACCTCGCTGTCCCAGATGGCATCGACACCGGGAGTCGAGATGCCTGAGCACTGCGCCTCGGCAGAGACGACGACGAAACTTCCACGATCGGGAATCCGGAACGCGCGTAGCGCGTCGGTCACCGCTGCCGGATTGGAACCATGGCCTGCGAAGACGGCACGCGCGAGGCGTCGTCGTACATCTGCGTCCTGCTCGGCCCGCGCATCCGTGCTGAGCCGATAGGCTTCCGACGCCGCGTCCGAATAGACGTCGACCAGCGCCCACACCTGCGCCGCCATCTCGAGCAGAGCTCGCGGGTGATCCGCCTCGGACCGTTGCATGAGCTTTTCCCAGATGAGGCGTCCGCCCAATCGAAACGCGTGCAGCAGCGCAGCCAGCGGGACGCCCTGCTCGGCCTTCAACCGACCGGCCGCACGGGCGGACTCCAGATCGATCGGATGCGCGCCCGCGAGATTGGAGATCAATGCCGTCACGTTCGCCAGACATGCTTCGCGAAGCTGCTCCCGAGTCAACGACGTGGACTCGACGTACCCGTGTTCGGCGTCCAGGATGCGGCGGACCAGCTCGTCGGTGAGGGCCTCGACCTCGCCCATCAGAGGTGCGGCGAGTTCGAACGAGCCTGCAACGGCTGGTGCGGTCGTCATGATCCGATGGTAGTTCACCGACTGTTAGCCACGCCACAGCGTCGTTGTGCGACGGCACAACAAGTCGAGAGCGTCCGCCCATGGCGTCGGACGGCGTGCGAGATGACAATCACAGTTCGAGGATCTACGACGGGAGCTGCCTGAATGACCGATCGATCTGCACCTCACCTGCACGTCGCCCAGAGCGCGGAGGCCGAGTCTCATCATGCCGTCGACGCCGCGCTGTCCGATCTCGGCGAGGGCGAGAAGACGTGGGCATCGTTGTCCCTGTCGGACCGAGGTCGTCTGCTGGAGCGCGTTCGTGATCTCACCGTCGCGCACGGCCGGGAGTGGGTCACGGCGGCGTCGACGATCAAGGGGCTCGACGCGTCGTCGCCGCTCGTGGGCGAGGAGTGGATGTCGGGTCCGTACGCGTTCGCCAGTGCTGCGGCCACACTGGTCCACACACTCACCGCGCTCGATTCGGGCACCAGTCCACTCGCGTCCGCGACCTTCGGTTCGGCGCCGGGGAATCGCACGACGGTACAGGTCCTGCCGATGAGCATCTACGATTCGTTGCTGCTCAGCGGCTTTCGAGCCGACGTCTGGCTGAACCCAGGTGTCGACGCCACCGCCGCGACACGGAATGCAGGATTGGCTCAGCTCGACCGGAGTTCCACGAACGGCATCGGTGTCGTTCTCGGCGCAGGCAACATCACGTCGATCGCGCCGCTGGACACACTGTACGAGCTGTTCGCACACAATCGCGTCGTCGCGTTGAAGCTCAACCCCATCACCGATCCGATGCTGCCGGTACTGACCACGGTCCTGGAACCACTGATCGACGTCGGCGCAGTCCGAATCCTCACCGGCGGACCGGAAGTCGGCACGTATCTCGTCCACCACCCGTCGGTCGACCACGTACACATGACAGGTAGCTCCATCACACACGACGCCATCGTCTTCGGACCCGGCGAGACCGGCGCCGAACGCAAGGCGTCGAACGACCCGATCCTGACCAAGCCGATGACCAGCGAACTCGGCGGGGTGTCCCCGACGATCGTGCTGCCCGGAAAGTGGAGCCCCTCGGACATCGAGTTCCAAGCGGAACACATTGCCACACAACGACTCCACAACAGTGGCTACAACTGTGTCGCGGCACAAGTCGTCGTGATCTCGTCATCGTGGCCGCAGCGCGACGAGTTCCTCGCCGCACTGAGAAACGCCTTCGACAAGGCACCGGTGCGTCGCGCGTACTACCCCGGTAGCGACTCCCGCGTGTCCGGAGCGCGGACCAGCTATCCGCGGTCCGAACAACTGTCCGGTGGCCGCGTGCTGATCGGGGACATCGACCCCGGTGACGAAACCGCACTGCTGACCACCGAGTACTTCGCTCCCGTTCTCGGGGTGATCGAACTGCCGTGCACAGGTACGACATTCGCCGAACGCGCCGTCGAGACCGCCAACGACGACTTCGTCGGAACACTCGGCGTCAACATCATCGCGCACCCGTCGACGATCGCCGAACTGGGAGACAAGTTCGAATCCCTTCTCGCCGAGCTTCGCTACGGAACGATCGCCGTCAACGCGTGGACCGGTCTCGGATTCCTCAGCGCCGCAGCGACATGGGGCGCCTTCCCCGGACACACCATCGACGACGTCCAGAGCGGAATCGGCATCGTGCACAACGCATTGTTGATCGACGGCGCCGAACGCACCGTCGTACGCGGGCCGTTCCGCCCTGCGCCGCGGTCGATCGTCAACGGCGAATGGTCGCTGTCGCCCAAACCGCCGTGGTTCGTCACCAACACCACCGCGGCCACGACGGGCAGGCTGTTGACCGGATTCGCCGGAAAGCCTTCGTGGGCAAAGCTTCCCGCGATCTTCGCGTCGGCACTGCGAGGATAGGGGAATACGATGACCAACCCATCGATCGCAGACTACGTCGTCGTAGGGGCCGGTTCGTCTGGCGCCGTTCTCGCGAACCGACTCAGCGCCGACCCGCGCAACAGCGTCGTACTCCTCGAAGCAGGGCCCGAGGACAAGAACAAGTTCGCACACATCCCCGCGGCGTTCTCGAAACTGTTTCGGAGCGAGGTGGATTGGAACTACGACTCGGAACCTCAGCCCGAACTGAAGGGCCGCAGCATCTTCTGGCCACGTGGCAAGATGCTCGGTGGGTCGTCGTCGATGAACGCGATGATGTGGGTGCGCGGCTTCGCGGCCGATTACGACGAGTGGTCGTCGCTCGCCGACTCGTCGTGGTCGTTCGAGAACGTCGTTCCCTACTT
This sequence comes from Rhodococcoides kyotonense, assembly GCF_900188125.1. Taxonomy (GTDB): domain Bacteria; phylum Actinomycetota; class Actinomycetes; order Mycobacteriales; family Mycobacteriaceae; genus Rhodococcoides; species Rhodococcoides kyotonense. Next base: position 98,759 of record NZ_FZOW01000008.1, read on the forward strand.
CAGGAAGATCGAGAGCATCGAGAATGCAACCGCTCTCGACGCCGGACGCTCGGGCCCGCTTGTCGTGTCGAACCAACGCAGCCCTCGCGCGCTGACGTCGTCGTTCCTCGATGCCGTCCGAGAGGCGGGCTACCCCGTCGAGGCCGCGAACAGGCCGGAGCCGGAAGGCTTTTCACAGACCATGGTCACGCAGAAGCGCGGAGCGCGCTGGAGCACGGCCGACGCGTATCTGAAGCCGATACGAAAACGTGCCAACCTCACCGTTCTGACCGACGCGCAGGCAGTCCGCGTGGTGTTCGAGGGCTCGGCTGCCGTTGGGGTCGAATACGTCTCGGGCGGGAAGACGAGCATCGTCCGCGCCGCTCGCGAGGTGGTTCTCGCCGGTGGCGCCGTCAATTCACCGCAGCTGCTGATGCTGTCCGGCATCGGAGACAAGACGCAGCTCGACGCACACGGCATCGAGGTGCGGCATCACTCCCCGCACGTCGGCAAGAACCTGACGGACCATCTGGCCGCCCTGGTCGGCTGGAGTGTCGAGAAGGATTCCTTGTTCTTCGCCGAGAAGATTCCCGAGTTGATCAACTACCTCACCCGACGACGCGGCATGCTCACCTCCAACGTCGCCGAGGCGTACGGATTCATCAAGAGCCGCGACACCGTCCCGTACCCCGACGTCGAGGTGATCTACGCGCCTGCGCCGTTCTTCGACGAAGGACTCATCGCACCCGACGCGCACGCAGCCGTCATCGGATCGGTGCTGCTCAAGCCCGAGAGTCGCGGTGAGATCACGCTGCGCTCCGCGGACCCCTTCGCCAAGCCGATCATCGAACCGCGATACCTCAGCGATCCCGACGGAGTCGATCGACGCGCCATGATCGAAGGATTGCGCGTGTGCGTGGACATCGCGTCACAGCCAGCGCTGAAAGGACTGCTCGGCGACATCGTCCGACCCTCCCTCGGACCCGACGTCGACGCCGAGCACCTGCTCACCGAAGCGCTCGAGCAGAACGCGCACACCCTCTATCACCCGGTCAGCACCTGCCGGATGGGCAGCGACGCGTCGAGCGTTGTCACCCCCGACCTGCGGGTACGCGGCGTCGACAAGCTGCGGGTCGCGGACGCGTCGATCATGCCCACGATCATCCGCGGACACACTCACGCGCCCAGCGTGCTGATCGGGGAGAAGGCGGCCGACCTGATTCTGAGCGCCCGCTAGCTGGGCCCGGTGGCGACCGGGCGCGATGGGTCGTTGGACCACTGCGACCACGAGCCCGGGTACAGCGCCGCGTCGATACCCGCGATCGCCAGCGCCGCGATCTGGTGAGCGGCGGTAACGCCCGATCCGCAGTAGACGCCGACCTCGTCGCTCACACCGGCGAATCGTGCACGCAACTGCTCGGCGGGGAGGAATCGGCCGTCGGCGTCCAGATTGGCCGACGTCGGCGCACTGACCGCCCCGGGGATGTGCCCGGCGCGGGGGTCGATGGGCTCGGTCTCACCCGTGTAGCGTTCGGCCGCTCGGGCGTCGAGCAATGTTCCCGAAATCGCCAGCGCGGACGCGTCGTCAGCTGTCAGAATCGGAAGGTGGCCTTCGCCGAGTTCGATGTCACCTTCCGTCCGCGCCGTTTCTTCGCCGGACGCGGTGTCGTTGCCGGCCTCGATCCACGCCTTCAGGCCCCCGTCGAGCATGGTGACGTGCTCCACCCCTGCCCACTTCAGCAGCCACCATGCACGAGCTGCAGCCGTGTTGCCCGTGTTGTCGTAGACGACGACGGGAACCCCGACGGTGACGCCCCATCGTCGCGCCGCGGCCTGCAGAGCGTCGATCGACGGCAACGGGTGCCTCCCGAGTTCGGGTGCACCGTGCTCGGCGAGTTCGGTGTCGAGGTCGACGAACACCGCACCGGGAATGTGGGCATCGAGGTAGTGCTGACGGCCTTCGGTATCGCCCAGAGCCCAGCGCACGTCGAGCACCACGGGCGGCACGAGACTTCCGAGTGCGGACTTGACGTCTTCGACCGTGCGGATAGGGCTCATACGACTCCTTGTGGTTGATGTTCGGAGGTGAGCGTAACGATTGGTGGGCCTGGTCTTCCAGTCTCGACCCATCCGACTTCGACGTAGCGGCGAATCACCTACAACGCTCGAGCAAACGCGAGCCAACAAGGGAGAAAAAGATGCTTACGATTCGTAAAGTCATGGCCGCCACCGCAATCGGAGCGATGACACTCGTTCCTCTCGCCGCTTGTTCCAGCGACGACTCGTCGAGCAGCACCAGCTCCACGTCGGCAGCAGCCGAAACCACCGAGGCAACCCCCGCCCCCGTGGCCGAGGTCGACGACCTCTCGGGTGGCGTCAGCACCGCCGTCGCACTCGATCCCGGATTCCTCGGAGCGTTGACGACCCTCGGCCTCACACCGGGAACCATCGGAACCGCAACTCTCGCAGACGGTTCCATCGCATTCCCGATCACCGGCGGAGACGTCAAGTACTGGGAGCCGGGCACCGTCGACCCCTACGTCCAGGGTGAGATCATGCACGACGGCAGCGGACTGTCCCTCACCGCAGGTGACACCGTCGTCGAGCTGACCGACTTCGACATCGATCCGGGCACGTCGCTTCTGGCGGGTACCGTCACGGTCAACGGCTCCGTCGCTGCAGAAGATGCAGTCATCTTCGACCTCGACGGCCGCACGCTGAACCCGCTGGCCACCGGCCCCGACAACACCGCGATCCTGCAGGGCACCCAGGTCAAGATCTCCGAGACCGCTGCCGGCCTGCTGAACGACACGTTCAAGACCGACGCAGTCGCACCCGGCCTGCTGGTGGGCGTTGCCACCATCACCATCGCCACTGCGTAGATGAACACCGACACCGTGCGCAACTCACGGCGCGCACGGTTTCGCAGCCCGCTCCGCGGACCGTGGTTCACCTCGGTCCTCGGAGCGGTTCTGCTCGTCGGGCTTCCGATCGTCATCGTCACCGGACTGCTGTCCTACATGGCGTACGGCCCGCAATTCGGCCAGGCGATCCCCGGTGACGTCGGATGGCTACGTTTACCCCAGTTCGATTGGCCGACCGACCCGGCCTGGCTCTATCGCCTCACACAGGGTCTCCACGTCGGGCTCGGACTGATCCTCGTTCCGATCGTGCTGGCCAAGCTATGGTCGGTCATCCCGAAACTCTTCACGACGCCTCCCGTGCGCTCGATTGCCCAAGCGCTCGAACGCCTTTCGCTGATCGCATTGGTCGGCGGCATTCTGTTCGAGATCGTCACCGGCGTTCTGAACATCCAGTACGACTACATCTTCGGCTTCAGCTTCTACACCGCCCACTACTGGGGTGCATGGGTGTTCATCGCCGGCTTCGTCAGTCACGCAGTTCTCAAGGTGCCGTTGATGATTCGCACCTTGCGCGGCCGTTCGCTGATGCAGGCCCTGCAGGACGGTCAAGAGCAAGGCGATTCCGACCTCATCGCCGAGAACCCGTCGGAGCAGACCATCAGTCGACGGGGTGCCCTCGCGCTCGTGGGCGGTGGAGCAGCCTTCATCGCGCTCCTGACCGTCGGCCAGACGACAGGCGGATTCCTGCGCAACGCAGCAGTTCTCCTACCCCGTGGCCGGTCCTACGGCGACGGCCCCAACGACTTCCAGATCAACCGAACCGCGTCCGCCGCACAGATCACCGACGACGTGACCGGCGCCGACTGGACTCTCGAACTGACAGGAGGTGCATCGCCCGTGTCGTTCACCCGGGATGCCCTCCTGCGGATGGAACAGCACACCGCGGACCTCCCGATCGCCTGCGTCGAAGGCTGGTCGACGGTGCAGACCTGGACCGGTGTGCGCCTTCGTGATCTGGCTGCGGTCGCCGGTGTGCCCGAGCCGACGTCCGCGCAGGTCACCTCCCTGGAGCAGAACGGGCCGTTCCGGCAGGCGATACTGCAGTCCAACCAGGTGCTGCATTCGGATTCGTTGCTGGCGCTGCAGGTCAACGGCGCCGACCTGTCGCCCGACCACGGCTATCCAGCCCGCATCATCGTCCCGGCGATGCCCGGTGTGCACAACACCAAGTGGGTTGCGACGATCGAGTTCAGGACGAGCTGATGAAGCGATTCGTCCGTTTCTACGGTGCTCACCCATTACACCTGCTCGTGATGGGTTTGGCGTTCGCGCTCATGGGATATGTGGTGTGGGTGGCAGGCATACGGACGTTCTGGAATCAGGACGTCTGGTGGCAGTCGATCGCAGTCTGGTTCGCAGGGGCTGTCATCGTCCACGATCTCGTGCTGTTTCCGCTGTACTCACTCGTGGATCGATCCTTGATCTCCGTGCGCACCAGGAGGGTTCGGTGGCGGGTATCACCGCTCAACTACATCCGAATCCCCTTGATTGGCAGCGCCCTGACGTTCGTCCTGTTCCTGCCCGGAATCATCGAGCAGGGCGCGGAAACCTACGTCACGGCAACAGGTCTCACCCAGGAACCGTTCCTCGGCCGTTGGCTCGTACTGACGGCATGCTTGTTCGGCGTCAGCGCACTCGCCTACGCACTCCGTTTCGCAACCACCAGGAGATCGACATGACCGTGACAGCCGACGAGCTGTTTCGCCGGGTCTCCTCCGGCCTCCCCTGTTGGATGGGGCATTCCGACGGCACTCGTGAACCGCTCCCCATCGCCCGCTGGATGGGTGGGGAGGCGTCGAGCATCGAGGACCGCGTCGCGGACAACGGAATGATCGCGCAGTGCAGCGGGCCCACTCTCGACCTCGGTTGCGGCCCAGGGCGTCTCACCGAAAGGCTTGCACGACGCGGCATCTCGGCTCTTGGCGTCGACACCTCTCGTGAAGCCGTCGACCTGACCGTCGGACGAGGTGGTCGCGCGGTGCTGCGAGATCTGTTCGAGCCGTTGCCCGACGTCGGCGAATGGGCGTGCGTTCTCCTCGCCGACGGCAACATCGGCATCGGCGGAGACCCAGTGCGGCTTCTGCGTCGAGCTGCCGAACTGATCCGACCCGACGGCGTCATCATCGCCGAGGTCGACGCGCCCGGCCGCGAGGGCGTGACGCATCGAACCGTGCGCTGGGAGACCGACACGATGGTCGGCGACTGGTTCGCGTGGGCGAGCGTCAGCGCGGACGCGACGGTCGATCTGGCACGCACGGCGGGCTTACGCGTCGTCGATATCGCGTCTTTTCACGGTCGGTATTTTGCGCGCATGCGCTCCGCACCCGTGAGTGGATAGTGTGTGCCTGGCCCAACCATGCGCGCACGGGCGCGAAGCGCACTACCAATTCGTGAACAACAGGTGATTGATCAGCAACGCCGCCACGACCTGCAACGCCAGCCAGAACTTGTGCGTCCGGGCAGGAAGTACCGCGGGCGCGATCAGCATCCACATCGCGAACGGCAGCCAGATGCGTTCGGTCTCGGCCTTGCTGAGCTGACTCAGATCCGCCATGACGACTGCTGCCAGCCCTGCCAGGACAAGCAGATTCACCGGTTGCAGCCGGGTGAAGATGCGCGGGAACGCGGCAGGTACGGCGAGCCCGAGTGCGCAGAACAACGCCGCGAAATTGGCCCAGCCCCAGTACGCGAACGGCCGATCCGTCGCGATGCCCTGGTAGTAGCGTTCCTGGACCAGCTCGTAGCCGTCGAACCACCAGAATCCGTACGCGGTGAAGATCGCCACGACGACGAGAGCGCCTGCAACAGCGCCGATCAACGGCCACGCGGTGCGTGCAGCGATCAAGACCGCGATCGCAGGCAGGCCCATCAACACGAGCCCGTAGTTGAGGTAGATCCCGAACCCGAGCAACAGACCGGCCGCGACGGACGCGGGCCAGCGATACTGCCTCGTCGAGATCGCAAGCAGCGCAATGCCCCACGCGACGACGCCCGCATAGAACGCGTCCGCGGACACAGCGAGCCAGATCGCGGCGGGTGCGATCGCCACGAAAGGCGCTGCCCGACGCGCCATCGTCTCGTCACCGAGCGCCTTCAGGGTCACCATGACCGCGACGGCCGCGCTGGTTCCGACGAGCACGCACAGCGCTGCCGCCCAGGCGCCGCCGCTCAGACCGAGCCTGTCGAGCCACACGAAGGACAGCAGCGCGCCCGGCGGATGACCGGAGACGTGCGTCGTCCACGAGTCGGCTTGGTAGTCGAGTATGCGATCGGAGAAGCCGCGCAACGTCTCCGGGATGTCGGTGATACCGGGGACCTCGTGCAGATACTCGTCGGTCGACGCGAGACGATCCACGAATCCGCGACGCCACCCGTCGATCATCGCGAGCGAGAAGGTCCACGCGCCCGACGCGGCCCACGTCGTCAGCAGCAGCTTGCGCCACGGCAACCGTCGCGCAATGTCCGGCCCCCACAGAACCGACGCGAGGCCGATCAGGATCGCGAACGGTGTACCCCACCCGAAGTGGATCTCGCGGAACCCGAAAAGCGGTGCCGCGTCGGCAAAATCACGGACCTGCTGCGGCGTCCTGTTGATGATCGGGGTGATCAGCTCGTTTCCCAGGTACGGGACGACGAACGCCACGGCGACGAGCAGGGCAGCAAGGACAGCCGCGACGGATTCTCTCCAGTACCGGATAGCGTTCACCTAACGTTTGTGCGAATGCATCGTTGCGCTCAGCATAGAAGAGGATGGAAGAGGGAACCATGACAACCAGTCACCGCCCGGAGATCGCCGTCATCGGTGGCAGCGGTTTCTACTCGTTCTTCTCGGACGACGCCGAATCCGTCGTGCTCGATACCCCGTACGGGTCGACGAGCGGGCCGATCACCGTCGGCGATGTCGGCGGCCGTAGCGTCGCGTTCCTGCCCCGGCACGGAACGGCCCACGAGTACTCCCCACACACGCTTCCGTATCGCGCGAACATGTGGGCGCTGCGGATGCTCGGCGTGCAGCGGGTGTTCGCACCGTGTGCAGTCGGCAGTCTCGTCGTCGAGTACGGGCCCGGGACGTTCGTCGTTCCCGATCAACTGGTCGACCGGACGTCGGGACGCGTGCAGACGTACTTCGATCAGGGCGGTGTGCACGTCGAATTCGCCGATCCCTACTGCTCGGAGCTTCGTGGTGCTGCGTTGCAGGACGGTGTCGTCGACGGCGGCACGATGGTCGTCGTCGAAGGCCCCCGGTTCTCCACGCGTGCGGAAAGCCAGTGGTACGCGCGGCAGGGATGGACGCTCGTCAACATGACGGGCCACCCCGAAGCCGTGCTCGCTCGCGAGCTCGAACTGTGCTACACCCCTATCGCATTGGTCACCGACCTCGACGCGGGAATCGAAGCGGGACAGGGCGTTCGAGCGGTCGACGTGTTCGCCGAGTTCGCGCGCAACATCGAACCGCTGAAGAAGCTCGTACGCGACGCCATCGGAGCGGCGCCGAGCGGCCCTTGTTCGTCGTGCCGCATCCACGACGGCGCCGACCTTCCGATCGAGCTACCATGACCCGCGTACTCCTCACCGGCGCAGCCGGTTTCATCGGCGGACACATCCTCGAGGCCCTGAAGACCGAGTACGACGTCGTCGCCACGGATGCGTTTCTGTCGTCGGCGCACGGATCTTCGGCCGGAGTCGACGGCATCGATGTTCTCGACGTTCGAGATGCCGACGCTGTGGCCTCGTCACTGAAGGGTGTCGACGTCGTCTGCCACCAGGCTGCGGTCGTCGGCGCGGGCGTGAATGCGTCCGACGCCCCTGCCTATGCCAGCCACAACGACTTCGGCACAGCAGTTCTCCTTGCTGCGATGGCCGACGCCGGCTGCTCGCGGCTGGTGCTGGCGTCGTCGATGGTGGTGTACGGCGAAGGCCGCTATCGCACCCAGGACGGCCGGGTCGTCGTTCCCGGTCCGCGGTCGCGATCGGATCTCGACGCAGGCCGCTTCGACAACACCGATCCCGACACCGGCGAGGTTCTGGATTGGACTCTCGTCGGCGAGGATTCACCGTTGCAGCCGCGAAGCACCTATGCGGCAAGCAAACTCGCACAGGAGAATTACGCGTTGGCGTGGTCCCTCGCGACGGGTGGTTCGGTCACCGCGCTGCGCTACCACAACGTCTACGGGCCGCATATGCCGCGGAACACCCCGTATTCCGGTGTGGCAGCGATGTTCCGGTCGTCACTGGAAGCCGGGCGCGCGCCGCAGGTGTACGAAGACGGCAGGCAGGCACGGGATTTCGTCCACGTCGGCGATATAGCCGCGGCGAACGTGCTGTCCGTATCGGCCGCGCTGCCGGGCTTCGCTGCGTTGAATGTGTCCTCGGGTTCGCCGATCACGATCGGCGAGGTCGCGAGCGCTTTGGCCGACGCCTGCGGAGGCCCTGCACCGGAGGTGACCGGGCAGTACCGGTCCGGCGACGTGCGGCACATTGTCGCCAGCCCGGAGCTCGCGCGCGAACTGATCGGATTCGAGGCCAGTGTCTCGCCACTCGACGGGCTTCGCGAATTCGCGACTGCCCCACTGCGCGATGCGGAAGGTACAGGGGCACCGCGTGTCTGACGTCACCGTGATCATCCCGTGCATGAACGAATCAGGTTCTCTGCCTGGTGTTCTTGCCCTGATGCCCGACGGCTACAGGGTCATCGTCGTGGACAACAATTCGACGGACGACACAGCATCCGTTGCCGAGGCTCACGGCGCGACGGTCGTTCGAGAAACAGTGCCGGGTTACGGCTCTGCCGTTCATGCGGGAGTCCTTGCGGCCGAGACCGATATCGTATGCGTCCTCGACGGCGACGGATCGATGGACCCTCGGGAACTGCCGATGCTCGTCGACGCCTTGGCCGGTGCCGACCTCGCGGTGGGGCGTCGGAGATCCGGGAATTCGCCGTTGCATGCACGACTCGGCAATGCCGTTCTGTCACTGAGGCTTCGAACCAAGTACAAACTCCCGGTGCACGATCTGGGAGCGATCCGCGCGGTGCGCAGACAAGCACTGCTCGACCTGAACGTCACCGACCGTCGTTCCGGATATCCGTTGCAGCTACTCGTGCTCGCGTCGAAGGCCGGATGGCGCGTCGTCGAACGCGATGTCACGTACAGCCCGCGTACCGCCGGGACGTCGAAGGTGTCCGGTTCCGTCAAGGGCACCGTCGTCGCGGTGCGGGATTTCTGGAAGGTGCTCTCGACATGAAGGTCACTGCGCTCGTCGTCGCCAAGGCTCCCGTGCCCGGGCTCGCGAAGACGCGACTCGCTGCCACCGTCGGCGACGACGCAGCCGCGGACATCGCGGCCGCAGCGCTCCTCGACACTCTCGACGCGGTTGCCTCGGCCGACTTCGCGCACTGCATCGTCGCGATGACAGGCGATCTCGGCCTGGCCGCGCGTCGGGACGAGATTGCTGCGAGATTGGCGTCGTACACCGTTGTTCGCCAGCGCGGCGACGGGTTCGCCGAGCGTCTGGTGCATGCGCACGTCGATGCGGCGGCCGTCGGGCATCCGGTGTTCCAGATCGGGATGGATACGCCGCAGGTGACGCCGGAGCTGCTGAATGCGTCGGCGTCGTTGCTGACGGGCGAGCGATCGGTGCTGGGCATGGCCGAGGACGGCGGCTGGTGGGCGCTGGGCATTCCTGATCCCTCGTTGGCGTCGGCGCTGCTGACGGTGCCGATGTCCACACCCGACACCGGCGCCGCCACACTCGCGGCGCTGTGCGCGCGGTCGGCGGAGGTGGTGCTGCTCGAGACGCTGCGGGACGTCGATCATGCGTCCGATGTCGCGGCCGTCGCGGCTGTGTGTCGGCCGGGGAGCCGCTTCGCTCATGTGAGTGAAAATGTATAGAGGACTACACATTTTCACTCACGAGGGGCACCATAAGGAATTATGGGGAACGATTTCTACACTGCCGAGCAAGTAGCGGAACTGCTCGGCCTGCACGTGCGCACCGTCCGTAGCTACATCCAGGACGGCAGGCTCCCTGCGGTGCGGATCGGGAAGCAATACCGCATCACCCCCGCAGGCCTCGCGGCTCTGACGGGCGATCCGCAGGCCGAGCGGGCGCACGTCGACGTCACCAGCATCGTCACCGTCGACGCCATCGGCCGGGAGACCGCATCGCGGCTGGCCACGTCCCTGCAAGCCGCCGCGATGGGGCGCGGAAACTCAGGTACGCGGCTGCGCATCGACACCGCGTACGACGCCACCGCATCGAGCTTCAAGATCGTCGTCATCGGAGAACCTCTCGACACCGCCGAAGTCCTTCGCATCGTCGACGCATTCGTGGAGGGAAGCCGATGACCACCATGTACCTCGACAGCGATGGGCCACTTCTGGGCTCCGAGTCCGACGCAGTGGACGTTCTCGGCGACGCATTCGGAGTTGAAGCAACAATGATCGCAATTCCGGTCGAACGATTCCGTCCGGAATTCTTCGACCTCAGCACCCGACTGATGGGCGAATTCGTACAGAAATTTGCGAACTATCGAATTCGGCTCGCCATCGTGGGTGAGATCGACGACTACACGCAGGTCAGCGAGCCATTGCGCGCATTCGTCGCCGAGTCCAATCGAGGCCGCCACATCTGGTTCGTTGCAGATCGGAGATCTTTACAAGACCGCATCGCAACAATCCGCTAGCTGGTTTCACCAGCTTTTCTCAGCACCGGGTGCTACAAACGTCATGTGGTCGGGTTACTGATCGGCGTAGCGATTTGGATGGCGTTGGCATTGATTGTCGCCGTCGTACTCGGTCGTGTCGCCAGACGGGCCGACAACGAAGAACTCGGATCCACCCTGGACTGGAACACCGCAGAGATCGACGACGCCGTCCACCACGACTGACGCTCACTCACGCGAGGCGGGATGAGGCTAGTCAGCCCGCTCCACGATCTCCGTCAGGATGTCCACCGAGCGCGCGAGTGTGACGCGCTGATCGTCGGTCAATTTCGCCACCTGCGCTGCGAGTACCTGTTCGCGTGCCGCCACGTCTTCCATCGCGACACGGCGTCCCTCGTCGGTGAGTGTCAGGAGCACCTGCCGACCGTCCGTCGGGTGCGGCACCCGCTCGATCAACCCCATCTCGACCAGCGTGTGCGACGACCGTGAGATCGACGGCGGCTTGATGCGCTCACGGACAGCGAGCTCCCCCGTCGTCGTCGGCCCTTCCCGAAACAGCGTCGTCAGAATCGACAGATGCGCGACGGGTAGGCGGTCGCTCGCGTGACGCAACCTGAGCTGCCGATTGAGGCGCATGGCCATCACCGACAGATCCCTGGCGAGATGCGGATCGATGCTCACAAGAACAGGTTAGCGCGGCAAAACATCACTACTGGAAAACCGATTCCCTGTTTCCGACAATTTCGTGGGCTAAACTACCGGGCGCTCAGTCAAAACAATGTCTAAGCCGGGGGGCTTGGTGAAACGCTTCTTCACTGTGGGAACCACAGCGCTCGTGATGTCGTTGGTCGTCGCCGGACCAGCTGTTGCGAATCCGAATGCCGTGAACCCCATTCCAGGGCTCAACGGCGTGTTCGGACTCCCGTCTCTCACCGGTCGAACCGTCGCTGTCGCGCAGGCCACCGGCCTGGCCAGTACCAACGAGACTCAGAACTTCAACATGCTCGGTACCGACCTCGGCATCATGTGGGACAACGGCAACGGCGAGATCCTGACGGCGTTCGGTGACACTGCCGGACTCGGACTCCCGAACCTGCTGCAGGGCAGCATCTGGTCCTGGCGTAGCAACTCGCTCGTCCGCAGCCGAGACGGCAATCTGGCCGACGGCATGAACTTCGACAGCATCGTCCGCGACCCTCTCGGGCAGTCCAAGGAGTTGATTCCGAGTCCCAAGATCCCGTTCGTCGAGATCAGCAGGATCCCGACGGCCGGCGTCGCGATCGGACCGAACCAGTTCATGAGCCTGATGTCGGTCAAGAACTGGGGCGAGCCCGGGAGGTGGGAAACCAACTACTCCGGGCTTGCGGTGTCCGGCGACAACGGTGAGAACTGGGCCGTCGTCCCGGAAACCCAACGCACGTGCGAGGGCGGCAACCGCAACTTCCAACAGAACGCATTCTTGAAGGACGGCGGCTTCGTCTACGAGTACGGAACACCGCCGGGACGAGGCAACCTCGGCCACGTCGCGCGCGTGCCCGAGAAGGACATCCTGAACCTCGGTGAGTACGAGTACTGGAACGGCCACGAATGGAAGAAGAACGACCCGGCAGCGGCCGCGCCGATCGTCGACAACGTCGGAGAACTGTCCGTCGCGTACAACGAGTACCTCGGCCAGTACCTGATGCTCACCACGGATAACTTCAACTCGATCGTGATGCGTCGAGCGCCTTCGCCGGTCGGCCCCTGGAGTGCGCCCGAGGTTCTCGTCGACACCCGCCAACTGTCGAGCGCCTACGCGCCGTACATCCACCCCTGGTCGTCGGGCCGGGATCTGTACTTCCTGGCCACTGTGCATCAGAACTACAACGTACTGTTGTTGCGAACTACGCTGTAGCACAGATATTTTCGGCCGCGCGGCCGCGCACACGCGGGAGTTCGCCCATGCGTCGATAGGCTCGTGGCATGGACGCCGCAGACTGGGACCGAAAGTATTCGAGCCGGGACCTGATCTACGGCGCGCCGCCGAACCAGACGCTCGTCGAGGTCGCGACGTCGCTCCCCAGGGGCCGCGCGCTCGACCTCGCGTCGGGCGAGGGGCGGAATGCACTGTGGCTCGCGACTCGCGGCTGGGAGGTCAGCGCCGTCGATTTCTCGGCCGTCGGGCTGCAGAAGGGCCACGCGATCGCGTCGCGGTCCCCGAAATCGGTCCGGGAGCGCCTCACGTGGGTTCATGCCGATGTGACGACCATCGCAGCGGAACCGACATATGACTTGGTTCTCATGCTCTATTTACACCTGCCCCACGAGCAACGTGCGAAAGCAATACGCAACGCTCTCGACGCCCTGAAACCTGACGGAATCCTCATGATTCTGGGGCATCATTCCGACAACATCTCACACGGGGTGGGCGGACCCCAGAATCCCGAACTACTCTATACAGCAGAGGAATTGGCGTTCGATGTCGGGGATCGAGCCGCCGTTCACCTCTGCGAGAAGAGGCTCCGAACAACAGACAGTGGTACCGCCATCGATGCTTTGCTACTCGCCGGTAAGTCCGGTCTTGGCAGCGGGAATGAACGGGGGTAATATGCCGTTATGTTACCGACGAGTAGCTAACTTGGGCGGTACTCACGAGACCGCACCACCGACTGGAGAGCGACGCAATGGGCCATTACAAGAGCAACCTTCGGGATCTCGAGTTCAACCTCTTCGAGCTGTTCGGGCTCGACGAGTCCCTCTCGGGTGACAAGTTCGGCGACCTCGACGGCGAGGCAGCCCGCGACATGCTTCGCGAGGTAGTACGCCTGTCCGAGGGCCCCCTGGCCGAGTCGTTCGCCGAAGCGGACCGCAACCCGCCCGTTTTCGACCCCGAAACCCACACCCTGAAGCTGCCCGACTCCTTCAAGAAGTCGTTCAAGGCGCTCTACGACGGTGAATGGTGGCGCGTCGGCCTCGACGAGGAAATCGGCGGCATCGCTGCACCTCGCAACCTCGGCTGGGCCATCAACGAGATGCTCCTCGGCTCCCAGCCTGCAGCCTTCATGTACTCCGCCGGACCCTCCTTCGCCAACGTCCTGTTCCACAACGGAACCGACGAGCAGAAGGAATGGGCAAAGGTCATCGCAGAGCGCCAGTGGGGCGCCACGATGGTGCTCACCGAGCCCGACGCCGGATCCGACGTCGGCGCAGGTCGCACCAAGGCCATCAAGCAGGAAGACGGCTCCTGGCACATCGAGGGAGTCAAGCGCTTCATCACCTCGGCAGTGTCCGACGACCTGTTCGAGAACATCTTCCACCTCGTACTCGCTCGTCCCGAAGGTGCAGGACCCGGCACCAAGGGCCTGAGCCTCTTCTTCGTTCCCAACACCCACTTCGACTTCGAGAAGGGGGAAATGGGCGAGCGCAACGGCGTCTTCGTCACCGGCGTCGAGCACAAGATGGGCCTCAAGGCGTCGGCCACCTGTGAACTCACGTTCGGCGGACACGGCATTCCCGCGCAGGGATGGCTCGTCGGCGAGGTACACAAGGGCATCGCGCAGATGTTCGACGTCATCGAGCACGCTCGAATGATGGTCGGCACCAAGGCAATTGCGACGCTGTCCACCGGCTACCTCAACGCGCTCGGCTACGCCAAGGAGCGTGTCCAGGGCGCCGATCTGACGCAGATGACGGACAAGGCCGCGCCGCGTGTCACCATCACGCACCACCCGGACGTGCGTCGCAGCCTCATCACCCAGAAGGCGTACGCCGAAGGCCTGCGCGCGGTGTACCTCTACACGGCAGCTCACCAGCACCCGATCACCGCCAAGCAGGTGTCCGACGCCGACGAGGACCTCGCCTTCCGCGTCAACGATCTGTTGCTCCCGATCGTCAAGGGTGTCGGTTCGGAAATCGCATACAGTCAGCTCGCCGAATCCCTGCAAACTCTCGGTGGGTCCGGCTTCCTGCAGGACTACCCCATCGAGCAGTACATCCGCGACTCCAAGATCGACTCGCTGTACGAGGGCACCACAGCCATCCAGGCGCAGGACTTCTTCTTCCGCAAGATCGCCCGTGACCGTGGCGTCGCGCTCGCTCACGTTGCAGGACAGATCAAGTCGTTCATCGACAGCGAGGCAGGCAACGGTCGTCTGAAGGCAGAGCGCGCACTGCTCAGCACCGCCCTCGAGGACGTGCAGGCCATCGTCACGTCGATGACCCAGCAGCTCATGGGCGCTCAGGAACAGCCGACCGAGCTGTACAAGGTCGGACTCGCATCCGTTCGCTTCCTGATGGCGTTCGGTGACCTGCTCATCGGATGGCTCCTGCTGCGCCAGTCCGAGATCGCCATCAAGGCGCTCGACGCCGGCGCCGAGGGTGCGGACAAGTCGTTCTACGAAGGCAAGGTCGGCGTCGCGTCGTTCTTCGCCAAGAACGTGCTCCCGAACCTCACGGCCACCCGCAACATCCTCACCAACCTCGACCTCGACGTCATGGAGCTCGACGAAGCAGCGTTCTGATCTTCTCGCTCGTCAGCGGCCGCACCCTTCCTGGGTGCGGCCGTTGGTGTTCGAGGGGTTGCTCAGCTCAGGTGCTCACCATTTCGTCAGGCGCACGCCGATTCGCTAGCCAACAGACGTGCACCTGACTACATGGTGAGCATCTATAGCCGTCGTGCAGGCCGAATGATCGCCGTGGGCTTCGGAGATCGCTCTGCTCTCGTCATTGCTCGGCGGAGACGGTCGACCACGACCTCGAACCGGAAGATCTCGTCCCACGTCCAACTGACGAACTGCAGCCCGGTGTCTCGGATCCAATCCTCGCGCCGTTTCTCCTTGAACGCGACGTCACCGGGTTCCTCGCCAGGCCGAAGGTACTTCACGTATTTGGCTTTGCCGTCGCATTCGCCCACCACCTCGGGTGTTACACCGAAATCGCCTCGGCCGAGGAACTTTCCCTTCGAATCACGAATCTCGACCTGTAACTCCACGTCGCCGAAACCGTGTCGATGCAGCCGAATTCGGCTCAGCGACTCAGCGACGCTCTCGCTGCGCGCATCCAGGAAGTCGGCGATCCGCCGAGCAGCTGCGATCCCCCGCCATCGACGTGCGCGCTCGAGTTCCTCAGCGACTTCGAGACTCGACGCCCCCTGCCTCAGTGCAACGTCACCGAGCACCACCGCCGTATCCAGCGTCGTGGTCCGGGCGATGTCGACGAGTGTGCGTGCAAGCGTCGTGACTTTGACACCGTCGACCACGACGAAGTCGTCGAGAGCAGAACAGTGCGTCACCACGCCCGCAGTGGTACGACCCCCACCGCGCCGATTGCGGGTCACGTGCACCTTCGACAATTCGACTTCGTACAGCGGCAATCCATGAAGCACCGCAGCCGACTCGTGGCTCACGACTGCACTGTCCGACAGCGTGGGCACCACAGCATCGATGAGGAGCCGGTGCCTGGACGTGTCGTCGAGCGAGTCCGCATAGCTCGAACCGATGAAGCTGCCATTGTGCACGGACATCCAGCCGCCACTCGTGTGCAGCGCTCGAATCTCGTGGTCGGCCATACCCATCGCCAACGCATCACGACGACGAAGGATTCGGGTCGGGTCCAGTTCCATGGTCCGAGACTGCACTATCGGTCAGGCCGACTCGGCCTCTCGGGAGCCAATTGTGGATAACTCTGCGCCTGTGGACGAATAGTGGCACGGGCGTGCAGTTCCGGGGCTACTCAGCTCAGGTGCTCACCATTTCGCCAGTCGCACGCCGATTCGCTAGCCAACTGACGTGCACCTGACTACATGGTGAGCATCTGCCACCGGTCTACACGCTCCGCTCGAGCTGACCGGGGAGGAGGTGCCCCATCCGGTCACGCTTGGTCTCCAGATAGCGGACGTTCGCGGGCGCGGCTCCGACGATCAGGGGCACCCGAGCGGTGACCCCGATTCCGTTGTCGCGCAAACCCTGCACCTTGTCTGGGTTGTTGGTGAGCAGGCGGACCGTCGTCACGCCGAGATCTTCGAGTATCGCTGCAGCACCGCCGTATTCGCGGCCGTCGGCGGGCTCGTCGAGTTCGAGGTTCGCCTGCATCGTGTCGAAACCCTGGTCCTGCAACCGGTATGCGGCGAGCTTCTTGAGCAGCCCGATGCCACGACCCTCGTGTCCGCGCAGGTAGACGACGACTCCACCTTCGCGTGCGACACGTGCGAGCGCTGAATCCAATTGCGGACCGCACTCGCACCGTTCCGACGAGAACGATTCCCCGGTAAGGCATTCGGAGTGCACCCGTACGATCGGAGCGCCGGCGAGGTCGCCCTTCACCAGAGCGATGTGTTCCGCTCCGGTTTCTCGATCCGCGTATCCGTAGGCGCGAAACTCACCGTGCGACGTCGTCAGTACCGTTTCGGCAACTCGATCGACTCTGGACACCGGCGGAACAGTCGATATTCCCTGCGCCAAGCGGTAATTCGCGAGCTGCTCGATGGTGAGAACCGGAAGCTGCATCCGTCGACCCAGCGATTCGATATCAGGGAACGTCATCATGGATCCGTCGTCGGCGACGAGTTCTGCTATGACTCCGACCGCGGGAACACCCGCAAGACTGCACAAGTCGACGGCTGCCTCGGTGTGACCGGCACGCTCCAGCACCCCGCCTGGTCGAGCACGCAACGGGATGACGTGCCCCGGACGGATCAAATCCGCTGCGACAGAACCCGGATCGGCCAGGACTCGCAAGGTACGAGCACGATCGGCGGCACTGATTCCCGTCGTCACTCCGACCGCTGCGTCGACCGTCACGGTGTACGCGGTCTTCTTCGGATCCTGATTGTCGGCGACCATCGGCGGCAGATCCAACGCGTCCGCACGCGCTGCGGTCATCGGCGCGCACAGCAGACCCGAGGTGTTGCGGATGGTCCACGCGGTCCATTCCGGCGTCACTCGATCCGCCGCGAGAACGACGTCACCCTCGTTCTCGCGTCGTGCATCGTCGGTGACCAGGACCGGCTTGCCCTGTCGCAACGCGTCGAACGCGGCTTCCATCATTTACCCCACCTCCACGGCGAGTCGCCGGAACTTGCTGCCGTGGAACACGATCGGCGCGACGTCCTTGATCTCCAGCTCGTTGATGCGCATCAAGACTATGGCATGATCGCCGGCCGGAACCTCTTCGGTGACCGTCGCATCCAGCCACATACTGGCTCCGCCGATGAAGACGGCACCGTCGTCGGTCGTCGTCACGTCGAGTCCCTCGAATCGGTTGCCGGTCTTGGCGGCGAGCGTACGCGCGGCGACATCGTGGGCCTCGCCGAGGACGCTGATTCCTATGCGTTCTGCCGCAACGAATTTCGGCCACGTCGTCGAGGTGTTCTGGACGCAGAACGCGACGAGGGGCGGGTCCATCGACACCGCGACGAAGCTGCTTGCCGCCATTCCTACTGGAACGCCGTCGATTTCGGCACAGAGCGCGACGACGCCGCTGGGGAACTGTCCGAATGCCGCGCGCAGGGCTCCCGAGTCGAGTTCGGTGGTGGCGAGTGTCATGAGATATCCGTTCTCGAGGTTGCGGTAGAGGTCAAGACGCTGCCCCATCGGGCAACGTAATCAGCGATGCGAGTGTCCGACGTGTACGTCGAGTCGATCAGATACAACCCGGGTGCGGGTGTCACGGCCCCTAGCTCCACGAGCGTGTGCTTGAGGAAGATGTCGGGAGCCATCGCGTGCGCGGGCCCGGCACCGAGCATCAACGGGACCACGACGACGTCCTTCAGTCCGTCACCTCCGGCGAACTGGTCGAGAAAGAGTTTCAGGACGCCGGTGTACGTGGCTTTGAAGGTCGGGCTGGCGAACACGACGAGATCGGACGTGCGAACCGTCTCCACGGCCGCCGCCACCGCCGCGTCGCCCCATCCCAGCAGGCCTGCACCGAGTGCAATGACGTCGACGGTCTCGTCGACCTCGCGGCCGGTGAGGCTCTCGGCCACCAGGCGCGCGGCGTCGAGCGTCCGGGATCCGGGTTTCGGATTGCCTGCAACCACTGTCAGTTTCACTTCGGGCCTCCAGCCACGTCGTAGTGCCGTGACTGTTACTCAACACCGCATCCATGTCGGACATGCAACCCGAATGTGGCGGGAGTATTGCGCCGCGAGTTCGTGCATCGACACGCACAAGAGCAGCGGCGACGCACGCAAAGCACTTCTGAACGCCGCTCACATTTGCGTGGGAGCGGGGGCTACGACTCCAGGCGGCGGAACTTGCTGCCGTGGAAGATGATCGGATCGATCTCGCTCTGGACCTCGAGAGAGTGGATCCGCAGGAGCACGATGACATGGTCACCGGCAGGCACCTGCTGGTCGATGGTGGTATCCAGCCAGGCCGTGGCGCCTTCGATGAATACGGCGCCCTGATCCGTGGTCTGCAGATTCAGGCCGGCGAATCGGTCGCCGGTCTTGGCTGCGAGCGTCCGAGCGGCATCGTTGTGCGCTTCACCCAACACACTGACGCCAATGTTGCGGACGCCTTCGAGCTTGGGCCACGTCGACGACGTGTTCTGGATGCAGACGGCGACGAGCGGAGGTTCGATGGACACGGCGACGAAACTGCTCGCCGCCAGCCCGACCGGAACGCCGTCGATCTCGGCGGCAACGGCGACTACACCGCTCGGGAACTGGGCGTAAGCCTGGCGAAGCGTCGCCTGGTCGAGGTCGGTGTGTGTGAGCGTCATGCCGAAGCTCCCTTTCGCGCGTCTGCTGCGGCTGTGATGGTGGGTCCCCATCGCCGTGCATAGTCCACGATACGAGTGTCCGTCGTGAAACTGGTGTCTATCAGGTACAAGCCAGGAGCAGGGGTGATGGCGCCGAGCTCCACGAGAACGGGCTTGAGCAGCAGATCCGGCGCCAGCGCGTGTGCAGGACCGGCGCCCAACATCAGGGGCACTGCGACGACGTCACGCAGCCCCTCGTCGGTCGCGAACTGGTCGAGGAACAACTTCAGAACACCGGTGTACGTCGCTTTGAACGTCGGACTCGCGAAGACCACGATGTCACTCGATGCGACGGTCTCGACGGCCGCCTTCACCGCGTCGTCACCCCACCCGAGCAGGCCCGATCCCAGTGTGATGACGTCGACCTGGTGGTCGGCCCGACCACCCGTCAGCTCCGACGCGAGCAGCCCCGCCGCCTCGAGAGTTCGAGAACCAGGCTTGGGGTTGCCTGCCACCACCGTGACTGTCATGCGCCTACTTTCGTTCGGAAAACACGTGTACTACACAGCCAACCCGTCGAGTACCCACGTGTCCATAATCAGAATCAGCCTGATTATTTCCGCGACCTACCCCGGGAATGAACGGCATACGCAGGGCGTCGTAGATTGGAGAAATCTTTAGCAAGACTACGGAGGATCTACGTGTCGAGGATCGACAGCTACATCGCGCTCGGGGATTCGTTCACCGAAGGAGTCGGTGACGCCGACCCCACCAGCCCCAACGGCGTCAAGGGTTGGGCCGATAGAGTCGCCGAGCAGCTCGCCGTCGGGAACCCGGACTTCCGTTACGCCAACCTCGCCGTCCGCGGAAAGCTGCTCGATCAGGTGATCGAGGACCAAGTGGGCATAGCCGTCGAAGCCGCCCCTGATCTAGTCACCATCTACGCAGGCGGAAACGA
Organism: Rhodococcoides kyotonense; assembly: GCF_900188125.1. GTDB lineage: Bacteria > Actinomycetota > Actinomycetes > Mycobacteriales > Mycobacteriaceae > Rhodococcoides > Rhodococcoides kyotonense. The sequence goes on from NZ_FZOW01000008.1 coordinate 118,962, forward strand.
CCTCATGCGGCCGAAGGTCGACATCGACGCCATCATCACCCGGTACGACGCGGCCCTCGCGGATCTGACAGCAACCGGCGCGCGTGTCGTCGCATTCACCGCGTACGACGCAGGCTGGTCACCCGTGTTCCGCGCACTCCGTGGCCGCACCGCGATCTACAACGAACTCCTGCGGGCAGTCGCGGACCGCCGTGGCGTCGAACTGATCGACTACTGGCGTTTCGAGGGATACGACGACAGCAGAATGTGGGACTGGGATCGACTGCACATGTCGACGCGCGGGCACACGCGAATGGCGACGGAGGTGCTCGACTTTCTCGGAGTCGCGCATGCCATCGACCTGACACCGCTCGACCCACTGCCACCGGTGGACGCGTCGGCACGGCGGCGCGAGAACGCCGAGTGGGTCAAATCCTTTGCAGCCCCGTGGGTGTCACGTCGACTGCGCGGCACGTCGTCGGGTGACGGAGTAGCCGCCAAACACTCCGCGCTGCACAGCTTCTGACTACTCCCCGTCGTCCGCCGGAGGAGTAGCTGCAGGCGGCGCCGCCGGAGTGGGCTGGTTGGCGGGCGTCTCCCCCGGGGGCGTTTCGCCAGCAGGCGCCTCGGGCTCAGGCTCTGGTTCGGGCGACTGGCATCGCACGATCGGGATGGGGTCGTACTTGACCGTCCGCGTGTTGCGCGACACTTCGTTGCCCGACGCGATGTCGGTGATCACGCGGGTGTCACTGGCCGTGAATCCCGGTCCGCCACTGGACGGAACGCACGCATCGCCTGCAGGCAGGGTGATGGTGTTGGGACTCGTCGGATTGGTTCGCGAGCCGGTGATGGACTCGACGTCGACCGTCTTGGTTCCCCAAAGGCGAACCGTCACATTGGAACTCGTACCGAAGGACTCGATCAGCACGCCTGTCTTCGCAGGATTGGTGAACTTCAGGTCGATCGCGCCTTCGAAGACCGTCGCTTCACGTGCCTCCGGGTACCGGCTGATGTAGTAACTGTGCTCGGTGTGCCCGGCGTCTTCCATTCCGCCGAAGTACGACGCGTTGTACAGCGTCGTCGCGAATTGGCTGATTCCGCCGCCGACTGCACGATCGGGACGACCGTTGTCGATGATTCCCGACTCGACGAATCCCTGCGCCGACCCACGCGGGCCGGTGTAGTCGTTGAGCGAGAACGTTTCTCCCGGCTTGACCAGCGCACCGTTGACGATGTCGGCCGTCAGGCGGATGTTGACGCCCGACGCGTACTCGAAGCCACCCGTCGTGTATTCGCCGACGACCTCGTTGATCCCCAGCGCCTGCGCACCTTCGGTGGTCAGGGCCGGCTGAGCCTGCTCGTACACCGCTTCCGTCGTGCGCGAATCGGTCGAGGACAGCAGAGTCGGCAACTGCTCCAACGTCTTCGGCCACTGCACCAGCTCGCCGACGACACCGGGCACCACCGTCGGCGCACCGCCACCGAGCGCGAACGACGCATCCTTCGGCTGTGTTTCCGTCGACGCGAGTTGAGGCGCCAGAATTCGAGTGGCTGCGCCCGCGTCGTACATTTCCGCGAGAGCACCGTTGCCGTCCGGCTCGAAGGACACGAGACCGGCGATCGCGTCGGGCGCCAGAACGGCATTTGCACCGTCACGGCCGGTGAAGACGACCGGAGCGGAGACGGCCGGTGTCGCGACGTCTCGGAGGACGCGGTCGACCTCGTCCTGGTGCACGGTCACATCTACGGTGTCGACCGGCAACTCGACAGATCCGAATGCCCAGTTCTGCTCGATCACATCCCGCGCGTCGGCGACGTTCATCGTCTGGCCGGGAGCAGGAGTGACCGCAACGGGTGTGGTGCCCTCGAAGACGACGTCACCTTCGGACGGCTGCCGATCCGTCTGCGCCCGAAGCGATTCCACGGCTGCGTCGAGTGCGGGCTCGTCGACGGACGACTGCACCCCGATCTCTCGATCGGCGAACAGCGACGTCAACCGAGTGAACGGATTGATCGGCTGAGCCCCGGCCTGATCGAGCGTCGCCGTCCAATCGACGTCGAGACCTGCTGCGGCAGGCACCAATTCGAGCTCCTGGTCCCCTGCGGCCACACGCACCGGCTGCTCGACGCGAGGCCCGAGTTCGGACTGCAGGCGTGCTTCGGCGTCGTCGTGGCTCAATCCGCCGATCGAGATGCCCGCGACGGTGACACCGCGGGGCACCGAGCCGCTCGACGACAACATGTCGGCGGTGTAGAACACACCGAGGATGGCGATCGCGGCACCGGCCACGACTGCGATCTTGGCTCTGTTGGACACGTCGGTGCGGGAAGCAGGCTCGCCGCTCTCGGGAGCGGCAACCGCGGGTTGGGCGACCGTCGGCGCCGAGGGGACCTCGGGTGCGGGGTGCTCTTCCGGTGCGGGCTGCTGTTCCGGTGCGGGCTGCTCTTCGGCTGCGAACGCCTCGGTGGGCGGTGCGTCGGCCTCGGGCTCGGATACTGCGGGCTCGGATACTGCGGGCTGCTGCGCTACCTGCTCGCCAGGGGCAGGCGCGTTGGGATCGATTGCTCGGATGACCTCGGTCGGTGCGTCGTAAGGGGCGACGTCCGGCACCGAACTCTCGGCTGCAGCAGCACTCTCGTCGGCATCGACGTGATCCGGCTCTTGGTCATGCTTGTCTTTGCCGTCTCCACCGACGCTCACGTTCTCGGCCCTCCCGAACCCCCAGAAATCCCCTCGACACTTTCCACGAGCTTACGCAATGGACGTCTGCCACATCCGGGCGGAGATACGAAGGTGGCTCCGCACCGCTGCCGGGTCGGGGGTCGGGCAGCAGTGCGGAGCCACTCTCAGTATCGCGACCCTTTGTGATGCGTTACAACCGACGTTGGAATGTCTCCCTATTTCATTCGTTTGAATGAGCAATCACTTCCGCGAGCGACAATGCTGCACGGCCGGCAGATCCATAAACCCCTCGTGTGACGAATCTGCCGACCGTCGGCCCCCTGGTGTCGAGCGCTGGATCAGCGCTCGATGATTGCGGTGACGCCCTGGCCGCCCGCTGCACAGATGGAGATCAAGCCGCGGCCCGACCCCTTCTCGGCGAGCATCTTGGCGAGCGATGCGACGATGCGTCCGCCGGTCGCGGCGAACGGGTGCCCGGCAGCGAGCGACGATCCGTTGACGTTCAGCTTGCTGCGGTCGATCGATCCGAGTGCCGCGTCGAGGCCGAGGCGCTCCTTGCAGTACTCGTCACTCTCGAATGCCTGCAACGTCGCCAGCACGACGGACGCGAACGCCTCGTGGATCTCGTAGTAGTCGAAGTCCTGCAGCGTCAATCCGTTCCGCGCGAGCAGACGCGGAATGGCGTACGTCGGCGCCATCAGCAGGCCGTCCTTGAACGAACTGTTGCCGTGGATGTAGTCGACGGCAGCGGTCTCCGAATCGACGAGGTGCGCAAGGACCGGCAAGTTGCGCTCGGACGCCCACTCGTCGGTGGACAACAACGCAGCCGACGCACCGTCGGTGAGGGGCGTCGAGTTACCTGCCGTCATGGTGGCGTCGCCGAGCTTGTTACCGAACACAGGCTTCAGCGTCGCCAGTTTCTCGACGGTGGATCCCGGACGCAGGTTGTCGTCGCGCGTGAGTCCGAGGAACGGCGTCACAAGATCGTCGAAGAAACCACGGTCGTAGGCAGCGGCCATATTCTTGTGGCTCGCGGCAGCCAATTCGTCCTGATCCTCGCGGCGAACACCGAACTCCTTCGCCGTGATCGCGGCGTGCTCGCCCATGGACAATCCGGTGCGGGGTTCACCGTTGCGGGGAATTTCGATACCGAGCATCGACGGGCGCACGTTGCCGAGCAGCTTGATGCGATCGGTCGTCGACTTGGCGCGGTTGAGAGAGAGAAGGAACTCGCGGAGTTCGTCGTTGACGCCGATCGGAGCGTCGGATGTGGTGTCCACGCCACCGCCGATACCGGCGTCGATTCGTCCCGACGCGATGGCATCGCCGACCGCGACGACCGACTGCAGGCCCGTTCCGCAGGCCTGCTGCAGATCGTAGGCGGGGGTGTACGGGCTCAGCGCACTGCCGAGGACGGATTCGCGAGTGAGGTTGAAATCGCGACTGTGTTTGAGAACCGCGCCCGCGACGACGAGTCCGAGACGCTCACCTTGCAGGCCGAATCGGCTGACGAGCCCATCGATGGTGGCGGTGAGCATATCCTGGTTCGAAGCCTGTGCGTACTTCTTGTCCGAGCGCGCGAAGGGGATGCGGTTTCCACCGACGATTGCGACCGGTCGTAGCTGCTTGCTTGTCACTGCGTCTCCAAACATCGTGGAATGGCCCTGGTGGAGTTTCATCTTACTGACGAGTAAGTTGGTTGTCGACACCCGGTCGTGCGCTTCGCGCCTGTGCGTTCGTAGTCGGTCCAGGCACCAACTACGCACGCACGGGGCGCCGGAGGCGCCAATTGAAAGGTAGGACAGTGGCAGCCACCAAGGGAGCCCCAGACCTTTACTCTTCGTTCCTGGCGTCCGCGCCGGGAGCATTCATCGCCAAGCAGGCGGGGTTGCCGCAGCCAGAGAAGCTGCGCCGCTACAAGGCAGGCGAACCGCCGCTCGCGGGCCCCGTGTTGATCGGCGGCAACGGTCGCCTCGTCGAACCGCTGCGCATCCTGCTGTCCGACTACCCGCAGGCACAGGCACACGACGAGAAGTACGGCGCCCTCGTGTTCGACGCCACCGGCATCGGGAACGTCTCCGAACTCGAGCAACTGTTCCAGTTCTTCCAGCCGGTCATCCGCAATCTCGCACCGTCGGCGCGCGTCGTCGTCATCGGTACGACGCCCGAGGAAACGGCCGGCGTCGACGAGCATGTAGCCCAACGAGCGCTCGAAGGATTCACCCGCAGCGTCGGCAAAGAGGTCAAGCGCGGAGCGACGGCACAGCTCGTCTACATCTCACCGAAGGCCTCGACGGGCCTGTCGGGCCTCGAATCCACATTGCGTTTCCTGTTGTCTGCCAAGTCCGCGTTCGTCGACGGCCAGGTCATCGCCGTCGGTGACGCCGACTCCGAGGCACCCGCATCGTGGGACAAGCCACTCGCCGGGAAGGTAGCCGTCGTCACCGGCGCTGCCCGCGGCATCGGTGCGACGATCGCCGAGGTGCTCGCTCGCGACGGCGCAACCGTCGTCGCCGCCGATATTCCTGCTGCGGGAGAAGCGCTTTCGGAGACCGCCAACAAGGTCGGCGGCACGTCGCTCGCCCTGGACGTCACCGCAGACGACGCCGGCGAGGTACTGTCCAAGCATCTGCTGGAGCGTCACGGCGGCGCCGACATCATCGTCCACAACGCCGGCATCACCCGCGACAAGACTCTCGCCAACATGGACGAGAGCCGCTGGAACTCCGTCATCGGTGTCAACCTTCTTGCACCGCAACGCATCACCGAGCAGCTGGTTGCCTCGGGCGCATTGAAGGAAGGCGGCCGCGTCGTCGACGTCTCGTCCATCGCAGGCATCGCAGGCAACCGCGGTCAGACCAACTACGGCACGTCGAAGGCCGGCGTCATCGGCCTGGTGCACGCGTCCGCTCCGGTCTTGGCGCAGAAGAACATCACCATCAACGCCGTCGCCCCCGGATTCATCGAAACCGCCATGACAGCGGCGATTCCGTTCGCCACGCGTGAAGCGGGTCGACGTATGAGCTCGCTACTGCAGGGTGGCCAGACCGTCGACGTCGCAGAATTGGTGTCGTACTTCGCTTCTCCCGCATCCAATGCCGTCACCGGACAGATCGTTCGCGTCTGCGGCCAGAGCCTCCTCGGCGCATGAGCGTCGTCGAGCTCGAAGAGCAGCCCAAGACGTCGGAGATCTATGCGTCAGCGGCGTTGGGCGCGTTGCCATTTCTTGGTTCGAAGTCGTCGACGGCGCCGTCGACGGTCTATGAGTTGCGCGGACTTCGCGTCGACCCGGACAACCTCGCCGGATACTGCCGGGCGACGGGACTTCGCTTCGGCGATACCCTTCCGGTGACGTATCCGTTCACTCTGGTCTTCCCGACGGTCATGAAACTGATGGTGTCCAAGGAATTTCCGTTCGCGGCCATCGGATCGGTCCACGCGGAGAACGTCATCGAGCAGTTCCGCGGCATCTCGTCGTCCGAGCCACTGGACATCCGCGTGCACGCCGAGAACCTCCGCGAGCACCGCAAGGGACTGCTGATCGACGTGATCAGCGAGATCAGCGTCGGGCGCGAACTCGTGTGGAAGCAGACGTCCAGCTTCCTGAGCCTGCAGAAGACGTCCCTCTCGGGCGGACCACGGGAAGCCCCGCCCGCCGACGAGGTACCGCCGCCACCGACGCGAACCCTACGCGTGGATCAACGAACGATCAGCAAGTACGCGGCGATCTCCGGTGACCGCAACCCGATCCACGTGTCGACCTTGGGCGCCAAGGCATTCGGGTTCCCGCGCACCATTGCGCACGGAATGTGGAGTGCCGCAGCAGTTCTGCAGACCATCGAAGGTCGAGTGCCGACCGCCGTGACCTACAGCGTGCGGTTCGGGAAGCCGATCGTGCTGCCTGCGACGGTCAACGTGTACGCCGAATCCATCGAGTCCGGGTGGGACCTGTCCCTGAAGCACCCGAAGAAGGGGTATCCGTACCTCACAGCGACTTTGAGGTAGGACGGTGGCTCCGGGGTGAGCGAATGTGACATTCGGTCACCCTGGGGCGGGGGCGGATCCGGAGCGAAGGCGCCATTCAGTCACTCAGAGTGAGCGAGGGTGACATTCGGTCACCTCGGGGCGGGGGTCGATCCGGAGCGAGGGCGCCATTCGGTCACTCAGAGTGAGCGAGGGTGACATTCGGTCACCCCGGGGCGGATCCGGAGCGAGGGCGTCATTCAGTCACTCAGAGTGAGCGAGGGTGACATTCGGTCACCCCGGGGCCGGCCGACCCCCGACTGCCCTATCCCGTGTGCGCGGTCTTCTTACCCGCCAGACCACGCCAGGCGAGGTTCTCGAGCAAGTCTGCTGCTGCGTCGACCTCGATCTCTCCACCGGCGACGCGGTCGGCGACGGCCTCACCCGCTCCGACGAGAGCGACGGCCATCAGCGCGAAGTTCTGGCCGGGCTCGGGGTCCTTGGTGCTCATTTCGAGCAACCCGGCGGTCAGTTCGATGAGCCGGTCCCTGCTGCTCTGAACTTGCGACGCGAATGCCGACTGCCCGATTGCCTGCCGGTACAGCACCATCCAGGACTTGCGGTGTTCGCCGACGAACCCGAGGAACCCGAGGAGTGCGCGTCGTAGCTGCTCGCGCGGGGTGAGCGTCGGGTCGGCGGCGGGGGTCAGTGCTTCGACGAACTTGACGCCTTCACGGTTGATGCACGCGGCGAACAGTTCGTCCTTGGACCCGTAGTACAGGTACAGCATCGGCTTCGATATGGATGCCTTCTTGGCGATCGCATCCATCGATGTCTCGTGGAAACCGTTGTCGGAGAACACATCGACCGCCGCGTCGAGCATCTGCTGCTCACGGACGGCGCGGGGCAATCGCTTGGTGCCGCCAGCCATGTGTCCTCCCAACAAACGTCGAACACATAACCTTACTCCTCAGTAAGGAGGCCTGCGTCACTACGGCAATTTAGCAGGCACCTTTGAAGCGGGCGACGGTGGCAGCCGACTCGTCGACCTGCGCCGCAGGCAGACGGCCCGTCGCCACTGCCTCTTCGAGGTTGTCGAGCACGGCCGGCACGTCGTCCGTCGTCAGCCAGAGTGCGACGTCGGCGCCCGCCACCAGCGCGGCCTCGACTGCGGCGACGATTCCGAGTCGGTCCGTGATCGCGGCCATGCCGCTGAGGTCGTCGGTGAAAATCGGCCCGGTGAACGGCGCTGCGCCGTATCCAACGCCTTCCCGCAGCAACGTCATCGCCGCAGGACTGATGCTCGCCGGAACACCGGGCTCGGTCAGGCCGGGAACGTCGAGGTGTCCGACCATGATTCCGACGCCCGTGTCCGACAACGCCTGGTACGGCAGCAGATCGGACTGCCGCAGCTGTTCGAGTGGAGGCGTCGTCACCGCGCCGGTGTGCGAGTCGCCCGAACCCGAGCCATGACCGGGAAAGTGCTTGATGACGGGCTGAATTCCGGCCTGTCGCAGACCCGCCGCGTACGCGCCCGCGTACGCGATGACCTGCTGCGGATCCTCCGAGTAGGACCGATCGCCGATGACGGAGTCGTCCGGCTGGCCGCTGACGTCGACGACCGGTGCGTAGTCGACGGTGATCCCGAGCTCTTTCAGACCCAGACCACGTTCCAGGGCCATCTGATACGTCTCGTCGGGAGTCATCGTGCGAGCCGTCTCGCGTGCCGACGGATCCGCACCCAACAAGTCCTCGACGCGTGAGACACGCCCGCCTTCTTCGTCGATCGTCACCATCGGTGGCACCGCCGCCGCATCGTTGATCTGTGGGACCTGCCCGTAGGCGAGCGTCGACGAATCGGTCCAGCTGCCGATGAAGATGCCGCCGACCTGCTCGGTCGACATGATGTCGACGGCATCCGCTGTTCCGGTGACGCCGACCGTCAACAACTGGGCCAGACGCTGCCTCTCGGTGAGGGATCCGACGAACGTCGCGCACGCGTCGACCGGGGCGGGCGGCGGCACGGGCGTCGTCGATTCGGTCGTGGGAGCTGTTGCCGACGACGTCGCGACGGGGGCTGCTTCGGGACTGCTGTCGCTGCCGCATCCGGCGATGAAACCGACCCCGAGCACCATTGCAAGGACGGGCACGGGCGATCGGAAGGTCATCATGACACCGACCGTAGTCCAGGCGACCGTACTCCCGCGATCCCCCATCCGAACGGGTTAACCTTGGACAAACGCGACATCAGAAGGGACGTTCGATGCCTGCAGATCTGATCCTCATCGCCTACGACGGCTCCGACAACGCCAAGCGAGCCATCGAGTACGCCGGCCGATTTCTGACCACCCGACGCGCGATCGTCGTCACGGCGTGGGAGCCGATGGTGCGTCAAGCAGCCCGCATGTCGGGGCTGTCGGGCGTCATGCAACCCGAGTGGGTTCCCGACGACCAAGCCGAGGACGTCGCTCTCACCGACGCCAAGGTGACCAACAACGAAGGTGTCCTCCTCGCGGAACAGGCAGGCCTCGAAGTCGAGGGCAACTGCGCCGAATGTACGACGGCCATCTGGAGCGCCATCGTCGAGAAGGCCGACGATCTCGACGTCGACATCATCGTCACCGGCACCCGTGGCACGACGGGTCTTCGTTCTCTGCTCCAGAGTTCGGTCGCAGACCATGTGCTGCGCCACAGCCATCGACCGGTTCTCATCGTCCCTCCTGGTAAGTAACGGCGCGTGCACCCCGGCGACCGGGCGCTCGGGTGATACCGTGATCCGCGCGCGATCGTTGCCCCAGGCGCTTGTCGACGAAAGTGGAGAACCGAGATGAAGTTCGCTGTCCCGGGAGTGGTTGCTGCGGTTGTCGGCGCGGTACTGGGTGCCGGCGTCGTGTTCGGTGTGACCGCGGCCGCGTCGGACAACACTCGTCCCGACATCGATCGCTCCGGCAACGCCGACTCTTCGCTGCTGAACCAGGTTGAGTACGGCAGCCGCTGACGCTCCTGCTTCGATCTCTTCCGAACCACTCGGTCGTAGGTGGCTGCTCGGCGTCTCCACCCTGGCTTTCCTTCTCACTTTTGTCCAGGTTCCCGGCTTCACCGTCGCGGACACCAAATACGATCTGACGCAGAATCCACTCGGATTCCTCGCGCGCGCATCGCATCAATGGACCTCTCAGGCGCCGCTCGGGCAGGTACAGAATCAGGCCTACGGCTACTTCTTTCCGCACGGGGCGTTCTTCGCGCTCGGTGACGTCCTGTCGATTCCGCCGTGGGTGACTCAGCGAATCTGGTGGGCACTCCTGCTGATCGCGGGATTCTGGGGCATCGTCCGTCTCGCCGAAGCACTCGGCATCGGCAGCCGAAGTTCGCGCATCATCGCAGCATTCGCGTTCGTTCTGTCGCCGCGAGTCGTCACGACACTGGCATCGATCTCGTCGGAAACGATGCCGATGATGCTCGCGCCGTGGGTGCTGATTCCGATCGTATGGGCGTTTCGTTCCGAAAGTCCGCCACTGCGCCGGTTGGCAGCCCAATCCGCTGTCGCCGTCGCGCTGATGGGTGCCGTCAATGCCGTTGCGACGGCGGCGGCATGCCTCGTCGGCGTCGTCTGGGTGCTGTGCCACCGACCGGACCGACGCTGGCTGAAGTTCAGCGGATGGTGGGCCGGTTTCCTCGTGCTCGCGACGCTCTGGTGGATCGTGCCGCTTCTACTCCTCGGGAGCGTCAGCCCACCGTTCCTCGACTACATCGAATCCTCGGGTACGACGACGCAGTGGGCCTCGCTCGCGGAAATCCTTCGGGGAACGAGTAGTTGGACACCGTTCGTCTCCCCCGAACGCGTCGCGGGCGCGGTACTCGTCACGCAGCCTGCAGCGGTCGTCGCGACGGGCGTCGTGGCCGCGGCGGGAGTCGCCGGTCTCGCGATGCGGTCGATGCCAGCCCGTGGACGACTGACCGTCATGCTGTTCGTCGGAATCCTCGGTCTCACCGCGGGATACGTCGGCGACCTCGGCTCGCCGATCGCCGACTCGGTCCGACTGTTCCTCGACACCGCGGGCGCACCGCTGCGCAACGTCCACAAACTCGAGCCCGTCGTTCGAATCCCGTTGGTACTCGGACTCGCTCACCTCCTCGCCCGTGTCCCCCTTCCTGGATCGACTCCGTTCCGCGCATGGACCAAGGCGATCGCGCACCCCGAACGTGACAAGATGGTCGCCGTCGCAGGACTCGTCCTCGTCGCGCTGACATTCTCGACGTCGCTCGCCTGGACCGGAAAGCTCGCACCTCGCGGCGCGTACGAATCCATCCCGCAGTACTGGCACGACGCCGCGAACTGGCTCACCGAGAACGCGTCGGGAAGCAGTCCCGACGGCTCCGACGCCGACCGCGCCCTCGTCGTCCCCGGTGCGCCGTTCGCATTGCAGACGTGGGGCCTCACACGCGACGAACCGCTTCAAGCACTTGCGACGACGCCATGGGCCGTGCGTGATTCGGTGCCGTTGACTCCCCCGGGCGCGATCCGCGCGCTCGACTCGGTGCAGCGCCTCATCGCCGACGGTTCGCCGTCGGCCGGCCTCGCGGATACGTTGCGCGGCCAGGGAATTCGCTACGTCGTCGTACGCAACGATCTCGAACCCGAGACGTCGCGCTCCACCCGCCCCGTGCAGGTGCACGCGGCGCTCGACGGCTCCCCTGGGTTGACGCGGGTGGCCGAGTTCGGTGACGAGATCGCGCCCGGAACGGTCGACGGGGTGACGGTCGACGGTGATCTACGACCGCCGTATCCCGCCGTCGAGATCTACGAGGTCGAGTCGTCGGCGAGCGTGTCCGGCCCCTACACCGTGGATCTGGACAAGGTCCCGTTCGTCCAGGGCGGCCCGGAGTCGTTGCAGCGCTTGAATACTCAGCGAAACTCCGGCGTACCGGACCCGATGCCGGCCGGCCCCGTCATCATTGCCTCCGACGCAGCGGCCGCAGGCATGGACGTCGACGCGGTCACCGTGACGGATACTCCGATGAACCGCGAGACCGATTTCGGGCAGGTCGACGACCACAGTTCCGCGTTACGTTCGGCCGACGAGCCGAGACGGTCACTCAACGAGGTGCCCGACTACCCGGTCGACGGCGCCGAGACGGTCGACGCGGAATGGGAAGGCGCGACGATCACCGCATCGAGCTCCGCGTCGGACTCGACACAGATCGGTGGCACCAAGCCCGGAAGCGGAGTCGCAGCCGTCGTCGACGGGGATCTCGCGACCGCATGGGTGTCCAACGGTATCGAAAGCGCTGTAGGACAATGGCTTCAGCTCGATTTCGACGAGCCTCTGCGCGGCGGTCTTCTTCATCTGCGTACGAGTCCCGGCACCATCGGAGACCCCGTCAAATGGGTCGAGGTCACCACCGAGAACGGCAGCACCGCCGCCCGCATCGACCGACCGGGTGACCCGATCACGGTGTCACTGCCGGGCGGGTCGACGTCGTGGCTTCGCATCACCGCCAAATCCACGGTCGACAACACACGGGGCAGCCAGTTCGGCATCAGCGAGCTGTCGGTCGAGGACTACTCCGGTGATGCACCGCAACAGGTTTCGATCGTGCATCGAGCTGTGCTGCCCGCAGTGACTGCCGGAGCGCGCGTCAAGGACTGGGATCTCGGCCAGGAGTTCCCCGGCCGTCCCGGATGCCTGGACACCACCGACCGCATCCGATGCAGCAGCGGCCTGTCGCAGCAACCCGAAGAACTCGGCAGATTCTCGCGCACGTTGTCGGTGCCGTCGGGAACCGCGGTGCTACCCGAACTGACACTGCGCACTCGCCAGAGCCCGGAACTGGAATCGCTTCTGTCGCAACCCGGTCGGCCCGCAGCGAGCGGCGCGTCGGACGTGGGCGATCTGCACGGATCCGCATTCGCAGCGACCGACGGGGACGACCGTACGTCGTGGACTGCACCGCAGAAGAGCGTCGAGAAGCGGGCGGGAACTCAACCGACGCTGACGATCGACCTCCCAGAACCGACGCTCGTCGACGGACTCACGGTGACTCCGAGCGTCGGCACCCTGCCGACGCATCCGACGCGTGTGGCCGTGAATCTCGGTGCCGGACCGCAGGTTCGGGACGTCGACCCCGACGGTGCGACGACCGTCGACCTGGAACCGCACGTGACCGACCGCATCGTTCTGTCGATCGTGGACTGGGACGACGTGCTCGACAGGAATTCACTGGGCTTCATCGTTCCGCAACCGCCCGGCCTCGCGGGCGTCACGGTCCTGTCCGGCGGGCAGGAAGTCGGCACACCGCTGGACGAGAACCGTGAGATCACCGTCGGCTGCGACGTCGGACCGATCGTGTCGATCGCGGGCCAGACCGTCCGCGCCTCGGTGACCGCGACCGCAGCCCAGTTCCGTTCGGGTGCACCGCTTCGAGCGACGATGTGCGAAGGTGCATTCCCGGTGCCCAACGACATTCTGAACCCGATCCCGTTGCCGGAGGGCGCGCAGGACGTCGTCGTCGATCCGGGAGCGGCGTTCTTCGTCGACGGAATGCGCTTGCGCACCATGCCCATTCCCGCCGCTACCGCCTTCGCCAACACTCCACGCCAGGTGACGACTTCCGCTTGGGAAGAGAATCATCGCGAGATCGAGCTGTCCGACACGTCGAGCGATCAGTTGTTGGTCGTTCCCGAGAGCAACAACATCGGTTGGCGTGCAAGCACTCCCGACGGAAGCGAGCTGAATCGCGTCGTCGTGAACGGATGGCAGCAGGGCTGGGTCGTACCTGCCGGAACCACCTCGGTGACGCTCGACTACCCGTCGGACACGTGGTACCGGCTCGGGATCTTCGGTGGCCTCTTTCTGCTGATTCCATTGGCATTCTTTGCTTTCCGGCGCAGCCGCCCCACCGGTGACCCTGCCCCGACGACGTGGCGCAGTCCCGCCGTCGGATGGATGGGAGCCTTCGCTGCCGCTGCGGTCATCGCCGGCGTCACGGGAGTCGTCACGACTGCGGTCATCGCAGCGGCAACCTGGTGGATCGGGCGTCGATTCGGTTCCGACGCCGCCGCGAGAACGCTCGTCACCACAGCCACGCTCGGCACGCTCCTGTCGATGGGCCTGCTGTCGAAGGGCCCGTGGCGCGACGCCGACGGGTACGTCGGGCATTCCTATCTCGTGCAGTTCACGGCGTTGGTCGGTATGGCGGCGCTGGCGGTCGCCGCGTGCAGCGGACTTCAGCGACGACGCGAGGGCCCGAACCGCTGACGCATCGGTTCCTCGACGAGCGCGTAACTCGCCGCAGCGACCGGGATGGACAGGCTCACGGTCACGATCAGCACCAGGAGGAAATGCCCCGAGAACGGGATCAGCCCGAACACGGGGAACACCATCGCCAGCACGACGAGGTGCCAGATGAAGATTCCGTAGGACCAGCGACCCAATGCAAGGGTCACGGGATGCTCGAGAATTCCGTGCCTGCGCGAACCGTCGGCCAGCACGAGCGGCGCCAACAACGCGAACGCGAGGATGGCCCCCAGCAGCACTTTCACCGCGAACTGCCACGGCTCGGGTCGGACCAACCCCTCGGGTCCGGCGAGAGGGGTCGCCGACAATGCGAAGGCCAGCACGGCAATTGCCGCGACGAGCCATCTACGGGACGTCAACCGGTGCATCCACGTCTCGGGACTCGTCGAGTACTCCGCGAGCAGCATTCCTGCCGCGAACCATGCGAAGTATCCAGGCAACCAGTTGTCGTGGTGGATGGCTTCGGGCGTCGACACCGGTACGAACGCCCAGCACAAACTCACAGCCGCGACGACGAACAGCACCGGCCGACGGAATCGCGCCGCGTCACCACGCAACCCGAGCATGAGGATCGCAATGAACGGAAGCGCGAGATAGAACGCCACCTCGACCGACAGGCTCCACATCTGAGTCATGCCCTCGGTCAACGTCAGTGGCACGAAAACCTGGGTGAGCGACAGATTCGCTGCCCACACGCGCCAACTACTCCCTGTGTTCGGCAGGAACAACAGCACGATCGACACGACGACCCAGTACGCAGGCAGAATGCGCACCGCCCTCGACCAGAAGTACCGCAGCATCGGTTGCGCCTCACCGAGCCCGCGCGCCTGCGCCGCATGCGGGCGCCACAGCAGAAACCCCGACAGCGCGAAGAACAGCGCGACGGCGAGATCGAATCGGCCCCAGATCCGGCCCATGACGGCCGAGTTCGCGGCCCCTGTCTGGAACGCGACGTGGGTGACGATGATGCCGATCGACGCGAACGCACGCATCCCCTCGAGCGACGGTATGAACCCGCGCAACGGGACGACTTCACGTGGAACGGAGACGGCCTGTGTATTCATCATCGACAGTCAAGCATCGATGTTCGTGAAAGTTGACCATGATCGGGCGTGCCCGCGCCCGCGCGGCGTGATCACTGTTACTGTCACCAGCGACGTGGCGATACCAATCGGACACTCCAGGTCGGGGGCTCGACCCACCCCGACCTGACGGGGGTGGAAGCAGCGGCACGCCGGGAAATAAGACTAAGGAGACTGTCACATGGCGGAGCGCTCAGGGCCGAGCCGAATCATCGCCCTCGTTCTCGTTGGCCTGGGTGCATTCCTACTGGTCGCGGCGATTCTGATCCCGACCTACACGGTGTCGCGTCTCGAGAAGACGCCCCTCGACCTCGAGGTCACGACGGTCTCCACCGGATCCGGCAGCGTCCTCAACGCAGCATCGCTCACCGCGGGACGCGCACAGGTGGACGAGAACGTTCCGCTCGTGTCGCAGCGTTTCGTCACCGTCGAGGATCCGTCGAACGCCGAGGAGATGACGCTGCAGGCCGGACAGACTCTGCGCCGCAGCGACAAGCAGGGTGACACAGGCCTTCTGACCGCAACCGTCGACCGCGTCACCATCGACCGCGTCAGCTCGATGCCCGTCGAGAATCCCGTCGGAACCATTCAGGTGCAGGGCGACAAGCCCGCCGAGGAAGTTCCGCACACCGGCTTGCAGTACAAGTTCCCGTTCAACGCGGAGCAGAAGAGCTACCCGTACTTCGACATCAACGCTCGCGCATCGAAGGACATCGATTTCGTCGAAGAGACCGAGATCAACGGCACCAAGGTCTACAAGTACCAGCAGGATGTCGGACCGGTGGACCTGTCCACCGTCGTCAACACTCCGACCAACAAGCTGACGCTGCCCGCCGCCACATGGGGCGTCGATGGCGGCGAAGCACCCGTCACGATGACGCGCTGGTACGAGAACACCCGCACGGTGTGGGTCGAGCCGGAGACCGGCGTCGTCGTCAAGGGTGAAGAGCAGGTGCACCAGTACTACTCGCGCACGGCAGGACAGCCCGAGGTCGATGTGCTGAACGCACCGATCACGTTCGACGAGAACACCGTCGAGTACCAGATCCAGCAGGCGAAGGACGGCCAGGACAAGCTGTCGCTGTTCGGTCGCACGCTGCCGATCGTCGCGGCGGTCCTCGGAGTCATCGCCCTGATCGCAGGCATCATCCTCGGTCTCCGCGGCGGCAAGGGCCCGCGTCAGCCTGCACGCACCGGCGGACCGCAGCACAGCGACGACGGCGGCGGCTACGCACCGCAGACCGAACCCGTCAACCGCGACTGGACGACGGATCGGACCGAGGAAATTCCTCGGACGAATCTCTCGAAGGAGTAAGCGGCTTCGCCGCATGTGCACGAAAATACATAGCGGGCTATGTATTTTCGTGCACATGGCGCGAAGCGCCCAACGCAACCGCGCTCATCACCACCGCGCACACAGCGGCAACGGACGCGGCGACGACGACGAACTGCAGAACCGTCGTCGCGACGAACGTCAGCAGCACCACCTCGACGAGCAACCCGACCCACGCGACGAGCGCGAGAGTCGTTCGCTCCCCGGCGATAGCCCACAGCAGCGCACTCTGCAGCACCGCCAGGCACGCGCCCTGCACCGCGAAGATCCACAGATATCCCTGGACGGCTGCGTAGTCCTCACCGACGACGATCGGCACGAGCCCCGCGGCCACCACCGATCCGAGGATCAGCACCGCGCCGATCCCTGCGACGACCGCCAACGCCGACCGCAGCGCCGCACCCGACTGCACCGGATTCGCCATCCGCGGATACAGCACGACGCCGACGGCCTGAGGCAGCCAGAACGCAGCCTTCGTCGCCACGGCTCCGAGCGCGTAGAGACCCGCGTCCTCGCTGCTCAGCTGCCCGCGCGCCAACATCAGATCCACCGACGACAACGCGATCAGCGCGAGCTGCACCTGCGACGCCTGCAGCACCGTCCCGACGCCGATGCGCAGGGCTTCGGCGTCGTCCGAGGCGCCGTCGAGCAGTCGCGCGGCGAGCGCCACCGCGCCTGTTCCTGCTGCGCTGGCTGCCAACACGACGCCGGGGCCTGCACCCAACGCCAGCGCGACCACTGCAGGAACGACCTTGCCGAACCCCGCCGACGCCAACACGATGCTCAGCCGGCCGAACCGCGCCGACCCCTGCAGCAATCCCTGTTCGGTGGCGAGCACGACGAGCATCGGCGCGACGACGAGCGCCGACGTCGTCGCCAACACCCCGGTGTCCAGCGCGTAGGCGACGACCGGGGCACACAGAACGGCCAACACCGCGACGACTGCCGCACAGCGATATCCGAGACCGCGCAGCGACCGTCGGCTCCGGCCGTGGACCACCTCGCGCGCGATGACGGACTGCAACGCGAGAGCAGGCACCGCGAGCACCAACTGCGCGGCGAGCAGACTCGCGAACTCGCCGTACCCCTCGACACCCAACAACCGGCTCGCAGGCAGATGCAGCAGGTACGACGCGACGTTCGCCGTCATGGATCCGATCGTCACCATCGTCATACCTGCCACGGCGGAGGCGGAGACGGCGCGAATCGGCATGCGCCCCACGGTATAGGGTGCCGATCATGGCGTCGTCGACATCGAGGTGGGCGCCGCCGGTCTACAGCCTGCTGCTGTCGGTTCTGGTTCTCGGGCCGCTGCTCGGACCCGGCTATCTTCTGCTTCGCGACGCCGTCAGCACCCCTCGCTCCTACCTGACAGACGCGGCACTGGGCACGACCGATGCCGCTGCGCGAGCGGTTCCACAGGACGCGTTCGTCGCGACGCTGTCGACAGTCGTCGACGGCGGGGTCGTCGTGAAGGTCGTTCTGCTGCTGGCGTTGTGGCTCGCGGGGTGGGGTGCCGCTCGTATGTCCCGCGCGCTGCTCCCGACGGCTCCGACGCCTGCGCTGCTGACGGCCTCGACCGTCGCGATCTGGAATCCGTACGTCGCCGAGCGTCTGCTGCAAGGACATTGGTCTCTGCTGGTCGGGTATGCAGCACTGCCGTGGACGGTCTCGGCTGCCCTGACGCTTCGACGCACCGGCCGTTGGGCTCCGCTGGCCGTCTGCCTCGCCGCCGCAGGACTCACTCCGACCGGTGCCGTTCTCGCGGCGATCGTCGCGCTGGCCGTGTCCGGCACTCTCCGACGCGGTCTGATCACGTCGGCACTCGCGATCACCGCGTCGCTGCCGTGGCTCGTCGCGACGGCAGTGTCCGGGGGCGGAACAACGAGCACCGACCCGGCAGGCGTCGCAGCCTTCGCTGCCCGCGCCGAACCAGGCCTCGGCACGATCGGCAGCCTCGCCGGACTCGGCGGCATCTGGAACGCCGATGCCGTCCCGACGTCCCGCACGTCGTTGTTCGCCGTCGTCGGAACCGCGTTGCTGCTGGCCGTCGTCGCCCTCGGGATTCTGCTGCTGTGGCGTCGTCGGCGACATCCGTACGTGCTCGCGCTGGGTGTAGTCGCCGTCGTCGCCGTCGTGAGTCTCGCGCTCGCGGCCACGAGCCCCGGCCTGCACGTCGGCGAATGGGCGGCGACGCACGTCCCCGGCGCCGGATTGCTGCGCGACGCGCAGAAGTGGGTCGCGTTGGCGATGCCGTTCTACGCACTGGCCTCGGCAGCCGGTGTCACCTGGGCGGCGGCCAGGCTGCGAAACGCGTGGCTACCGGGCATCGCCGCGATGCTTGCGGTGCTGATTGCTCTGCCGGACCTCGTGTGGGGCGTCGCGGGCCAGATCCGGCCCGTCGACTACCCGTCGTCGTGGCACACCGTTGCCGAGAAACTCGAAGGCGACACCGGCGACGTCGCGGTGCTTCCCGCAGGCATGTTCCGCATCTTCCCGTACAGCGGCGACGCGCCCGTGCTGGATCCGGCTCCCCGCATGCTGCCGCTCGACGTCCTGCAGACCGGCGAATTGATCGTCGCAGGCGGTTCCGTACGCGGCGAAGGATCACGAGCCGAATCCGTCGAGTCCGTTCTCCTCGCAGGCGGGAGCGTCGACGAGCTGCGACGGCTCGGCGTCGGCTGGGTTCTGGTGGAACGTACGACGCCGGGGCAGCTCGGCGAGTCGCAGACCACGCTCGACCAACTCGACAGCGCCTATTCCGACGACGAACTCGCCCTCTACCGCATCCCCGACGCGCTCGACGCGTCCGAGTCCGGCGGCAACGCGGCGGTCGTCGCCGCGCACCTCGTGTGGTTCGCGCTGCTTGCCGGCGGGTTCGGCGTCGCGATCTACCGGCGCGAGGGCTGAGGCACGCTCGGCGACACCAGCCCGGAGACGTGGTCGCCGGCCACCGAGGCTTCGAGCACGCTGTGGACGCCGTGCGCGCACTGTTCCCAGGAGAATTCGCGTGCGCGGACGCGAGCTTTCTCACCCAGGTCGGCGCGCATCTCCGCGTCGCGCAGAAGATCCCCGACGGCGGCGGTCAGCGCCGTGACGTCGCGATCCGCGCCGTCGGCGCCGACCAGCAGTCCCGTCACACCGTCGATGATCGAGTCGGTGAGGCCCTTCGAGCTGCGGTATCCGACGGTCGGCACGCCGTGTTGCGCGGCCTCGACGACCGCGAGACCCCAGCCCTCCTTGCGGGAGGGCATGACGTGCACCCACGATTGCCCGAGAAGTTCGTGCTTGCGCAACTCGTCGACGTGGCCGTGGAACGTCACCGCGTAGTCGATGCCGAGCTCGCGGACTCGCTGACGCAGGTTGTCCTCCCACCAGCCACCGCCGATGACGTCGAGGTGCAGGTCAGGGATCGTCGAACGCAGTGTCGCGACCGCGGCGAGCGCATCCTCGATCTGCTTGTGCGGAACCAACCTCGACAGCACCGACAACGACGGATGAGACGACCTGACGTCCTCGGGAATCTCGCCCGGGACCGCGTCGACCCCGTTGCGTACGACGGCGATGCGATCTCGATCGACGCCGAGCGCCACCAACTCGTCGGCCGACGGCAACGACACCGTCAGGTACTGATTCGCGCGATGCACCCGCGGCGAGACGGCGCTTTCGAGCCACCAACCGAGCTTCGCCATCAACGGACCGGCGACCGGCCACTGCTCGCGGTGGCAGTGGTGCACGAGCAGCGTCACCGGCACTCCGGCAGCAATGCGCGAGAAGAACGGAATGCCGTTCTGAGTGTCGACGACGGCGTCGGGCCGAATTCCGCGCAGCGGCCCGAAACCCAGACGACCTGCGACGATGGCGGCGAGCGCCCGCGGATACACGCTGAGGCGGCCACCACCGCGACTGATGCGAATGCCGTCGACCACTTCTTCGGCGGGAGCGCCGGGGTACGACGCGGTCCGCAGCGTCACTCGGACGCCGCGCCTCGCCAGACCTGCGCCGACCTGCTCGAGATAGCGTTCACTGCCCCCACCCTGGGGGTGGCCGGTATCTCGCCAGCAGAGCAGCAGCACCTCTCGCACAGCTTCCGTCCCCCATCACGGCCACAACAACACGAACTCGAAACACCCTAACGGTTCGTCCGGCCCCGCGAAGCCCGACGCGTCGGCTTCACATACTCTTTCTGCTCGTGTCGTACTTCAGGAGGCGCCGGTCGGAGGTCACCCGCCTCTTCGCGAAACGGGCGACTCTGCGGCGGTCGGTGAGCCTGCTGAACGACTTCGGACACGAGCAGAGCGCACCGGACATCTTCTACGGCGCTCTCGCGCGCGACTCCGTCGAGCTGATCGGTGACCTCTATCGAGGCCTCACAGGTGACGAGCTTCGTAGCCGCATCGTCGTCGACGTCGGAGGTGGTCCCGGCTACTTCGCCCAGGTGTTCCAGGACAGCGAGGCGCGCTACATCCCCGTCGAACCCGACCCGTCCGAGATGCACGCCGCCGGCCTGGCCGTGCACGGGAGCGTACGTGGCTCCGGCATGGCATTGCCCTTCCGCGACAACAGCGTCGACATCTGCTTTTCCTCCAACGTCGCCGAGCACGTACGCGAGCCGTGGACGATGGCCGAGGAGATGCTGCGCGTCACCAAACCCGGCGGCCTGATGGTCCTGTCGTACACGCTGTGGTTCTCACCGTTCGGAGGTCACGAGACTCGGCCGTGGCACTACTTCGGCGGACGTTACGCCGCCGAACGATACCGTCGGACGCATGGTCGGCAGCCGAAGAACCTGTTCGGTGAATCCCTGTTCGACATCGGCGCATCCGACGGATTACGTTGGGCCCGTAGTACTTCCAGTGGAACGCTGCTCGCCGCCTTTCCGCGATACCACCCCCGCTGGGCGTGGTGGATCATCCACGTTCCGGTCGTCCGCGAATTCCTCGCCAGCAATCTCGTCGTCGTCCTGGAGGCACACGCTACGTTGGAAAGATGACAGCGCTGGCATTGGACATCGGGGGAACGAAGATGACCGCGGCGGTGGTCGGCGACGATGGGCGTCCCGGCGAAGCACTGGAAGTCCCGACGCCCGAGACCGACGTCTGGAAGGCATGTTCCGACCTGCTCGACGCGGTCGCCGTCGGCAGCGACATCGAACGCGTCGGCATCGCATGTGCAGGCCCGGTGAACACCATCTCCGGTTCCGTGGCACCGATCAACATCCCGGAATGGAAAGACGGATTCGGCCTCGGCGAGGCCGTTCGAAAGCACTTTCCCGACGCGTCGACGACGGTCGCCATGGACGGCGGGTGTGCCGCGCTCGGTGAGCACAAGTTCGGCGCAGCCCAGGGCGTCGACGACGTGTTGAGCCTGGTCGTGTCCACGGGCATCGGCGGCGGCCTGGTACTCGGCGGCGAGATCGTGCACGGGCGCAGCGGCAATGCAGGCCACATCGGGCACATCGTCGTCCCCGGCTCGACGACGCCCTGCACGTGCGGCGGCCTCGGCTGCGTGGAAACGGTGTCGAGTGGGCCATCCGCGGTGCGATGGGCACAGGAGCAGGGATGGGAAGGGTCGACGGGCGCCGAACTGGCCCGCTCCGCACAGGACGGAGACGTCGTCGCGATCACGACGCTGCAGCGTGCGGGCGTCGCATTGGGGCAGGCGATCGCGTCGGCCGCCGCGTTGGTGGACGTGAATCTCGTCGTCATCGGCGGCGGTTTCGCGCAGGCAGGCCCGCCGCTGTGGGATCCGATCAAGGAGTCCGCGGCGCTGCACGCGCGCCTGAAGTTCCTCGACGGCTTGGAGATCGTGCCCGCGCAGCTCGGTGGCGTCGGGACTCTGACGGGTGCGGCGGTGCTTGCGACTTCGTCGCCCGTGCGCGGAAAGTAACAATCTGGACCAACTATGCACGCACGGGCGCTTCGCGCATCTTCCCAATTTCTGTAACGTGTTCTAGCCTCGTTTCATGACCGACTTCGCGAAGCTGTTCATCGGCGGCCACTGGGCTGCACCGTCGACCGAGGAGAGGCTGGAGGTCTTTTCTCCCGCTACAGAAGAGCGCGTCGGGAGCACTCCCGTCGCTGCCCCAGCGGATATCGACGCTGCCGTCGGTGCCGCGCGTAGAGCCTTCGAATCCGGTCCGTGGGCGCGCACGACCCCCTCGGAACGAGCACAGGTTCTATCGAATGTTCACAAGCTGATCGAGGCCCGCATCGCCGAACTGTCCTCGACGCTCACCGACGAGATGGGCGCTCCCGGCGTCATGGTCGGGATGCTGCAGCAGACCCCGTCGCTGGCAGTGCTCGACTACTACGCCTCGCACGCCGAGACCTTTCCGTGGGAGGAGACCCGGCACGGCATCTTCGGTCAGACGAAGGTGACGCGCGAACCCGTCGGCGTCGTCGCGGCCGTCATCGCATGGAACGTGCCCCTGTTCCTGGCCATCAACAAACTCGCGCCCGCCCTGCTGTCCGGGTGCTCGGTCGTGCTGAAACCCGCTCCCGAGGCGCCGCTTGCCGTGAATCTGCTCGCGGACATCTTCGCCGAAGCGGGACTTCCCGACGGGGTCTTGTCGGTGCTGCCCGGTGGCCCGTACACCGGCGAGTACCTCGTCTCGCATCCCGGCGTCGACAAGGTGACGTTCACCGGCAGCACGACGGTCGGCCGCACCATCGGCACCATCGCAGCCCAGCAACTGAAGCGATGTTCGCTCGAACTCGGCGGGAAGTCTGCAGCAATTCTGTTGCAGGACATGGACGTTGCGTCGTCGATGCCGATGCTGCTGCTGTCCGGACTGATGAACAGTGGGCAGGGGTGCGCGGCGCAGACCCGCATACTCGCGCCGCGTTCCCGCTACGACGAGATCGTCGACGCGATGGTCGCCGGCGCCGGCGCGATGATCATGGGAGATCCGAAAGATCCTGCGACACAACTCGGACCGCTGATCTCGGAGAAGCAGCGCACACGCGTCGAGGGTTATATCGCCGCAGGCAAGGACGAGGGCGCGAGAATCGTTCTCGGAGGCGGCCGTCCGCAAGGGCTCGAGACAGGGTGGTTCGTCGAACCGACCATCTTCGCCGACGTCGACAATTCGATGACCATCGCGCGCGAGGAGATCTTCGGGCCGGTCCTGTCGGTGATTCCGTACGACTCCGAGGACGAGGCCGTCAAGATCGCGAACGATTCGGACTACGGACTCGCGGGATCGGTGTGGACCGCGGATGTCGATCACGGCCTCGACATCGCCGCACGGATCCGCACCGGAACGTACGCGATCAACTGGTACGCCTTCGACCCCAGTTCACCGTTCGGCGGCTACAAGAACTCGGGGATCGGACGCGAGAACGGCCCCGAGGGTCTCGACGCCTTCTGCGAACTCAAGTCGGTGCTGATGCCGCCGGGCTTTCAGGGCTGACAAAAACTCCCCTATTGGGAATCCAGAGGGTTCGGATTCCGAATAGGGGAGTCGATTTCGCCCGATCAACGGAAAACTAGGCGCCCAAACGCTGCTTCAACGCGTCGAACTCGTCCTTGATGCCGGTGGGCAACTTCTCGCCGACGAAGTCGAACCACTCCTCGATCAGCGGGATCTCGGCCTTCCACTCGTCGACGTTCACCGCAAGTGCCTCGGCGACGTCGTCGACCGTGGTGTCGAGTCCGGAGATGTCGAGCGCCTCTGCCGTCGGGACGACACCGATCGGCGTCTCGACGCCTGCGGCCTTGTGCTCGATCCGCTCGACGATCCACTTCAGGACGCGAGAGTTCTCACCGAATCCGGGCCACAGGAAGCGCTTGTCGTCGCCACGGCGGAACCAGTTGACGTAGAAGACCTTCGGAAGCTTGGAGTCGTCGGCGTTCTTGCCGAGGTCGATCCAGTGCTGGAAGTAGTCGCCGACGTTGTAGCCGAGGAACGGAAGCATGGCCATCGGGTCGCGGCGAATGGTGCCGACCTTGCCCTCGGCCGCTGCGGTCTGCTCCGAGCCGACGGTGGCTCCCATGAACACGCCGTGCTGCCAGTCACGAGCCTCGGTGACGAGAGGAACGGTCGTCTTACGACGTCCACCGAACAGGATCGCCGAGATCGGCACACCCTGCGGGTCGTCCCACTCCGTCGCCATCGACGGGCACTGAGCCATCGGCACGCAGTAACGCGAGTTCGGGTGCGCGGCAAGCGAATCCGATTCAGGCGTCCACTCGTTGCCCTTCCAGTCGATCAGGTGCTGAGGATCGCCTTCGAGGCCCTCCCACCACACGTCGCCATCGTCGGTCAGTGCGACGTTGGTGAACACCGAATTGCCCTGATCGATGGTCTTCATCGCGTTGGGGTTGGAATCCCAGTTGGTGCCCGGTGCGACGCCGAAGAATCCGAACTCAGGGTTGACGGCGTACAGACGGCCGTCCTCGCCGAAGCGCATCCATGCGATGTCGTCGCCGATGGTCTCGGCGCGCCAGCCGGGGATGGTCGGCTGGATCATCGCGAGGTTGGTCTTACCGCACGCCGACGGGAACGCCGCGGCGATGTAGTAAGCCTTGTCCTCGGGCGAGATCAGCTTGAGGATCAGCATGTGCTCGGCGAGCCAGCCCTCGTCGTGGGCCATCGCCGACGCGATACGCAGCGAGTAGCACTTCTTGCCGAGCAGTGCGTTGCCGCCGTAGCCGGAACCGAAGCTCCAGATCTCGCGATCCTCGGGGAAGTGAGTGATGTACTTGGTGTCGTTGCACGGCCACGCCACATCGTCCTGGCCCTCGGCGAGCGGAGCGCCGAGCGAGTGCAGAGCCTTCACGAAGAATCCGTCGGTGCCGAGCTTCTCGAGCACGGCCGATCCCATGCGAGTCATGACGCGCATCGAGACGACGACGTACTCCGAGTCGGTGATCTCGACACCGAGCTTGGGGTCGTCGGCGCCGAGCGGGCCCATGCAGAACGGGACGACGTACATGGTGCGTCCACGCATGCTGCCGCGGTAGAGGTCGGTCATGAGACCGCGCATCTCCGACGGATCCATCCAGTTGTTGGTAGGGCCTGCGTCGATCTCGCGCTTGGAACAGATGTAGGTCCGCGACTCCACGCGAGCCACGTCCGACGGATCCGAGTTGCCGAGGAACGAGTTGGGCTTCTTCTCGTCGTTGAGGCGAGTGAAGGTGCCTGCGTCGACCAACTGCGTGGTGAGGCGCTCCCACTCCTCGTCGGAACCGTCAGCAAAGACCACGCGATCCGGCTCGGTGAGTTCTGCAACCTGCTGAACCCACGCAAGAAGTTCCTTGTGCTGGGTGGGAGGTGCGGCGTCAGTGCCGTTCAAACCGGGAATGGTCGCTGAGGTCATCTAACTCTCCTGGGGTGAGCCGGAATCAGTTCCACTACATCCACTGCTGGGCATTGGCAGAGGCGGAGCAGATCTGATTTTCCCCTCGGTGGGGAGCTGCCCTATCACTCGATCTGCGTATACAGCATCATACTGGCCACGTCAAACCGAAGACACGGGCGCCGGGTGTCCTGGTCCCAGGTTAACGCCGGATGTCTCCATTCCGGAATCAACGTGTTGTCCGATTGGTCACAAGAACGATTCAGCTACCGGAAAGTAATAGTTCAGAGGCTTCACGCTGCAGGTATTCCATGTAAGGACATTAAATACAATCAGTTCTTTTCATCAGAACAATTCCCCGGAATCGATCCGATCCCATCTCGATGTACCGTCAGCGACGCGAAAAACTTCCCAAGTTTCGTAATGGCCGTCACGAGCGACACTGGTGAACGTATCCATCACACCGTCCTCGTTTCTGTCCGTAGCAACCGTCACGCCTGCATCCGTGTGAACAACACGGGTCTCGTCGACGCCGTTGCCGTCCACGTCGAACATCTCGATTCCCGGGGCGAAGCGGTCGGCATCCTCGTGCGGTTCCTGGTCGAGCAGCAGTGCGTCGTCGATATCCATCACTCGAGCGCTCCCCTCCGTGTCCTTAATCCTTAGGACGCGACGGAGCCAGTGCCGGTTCCATCGACTTGGCATCGAACTTCTCGACGCCTCGGTCGAGCACTGCCAAGTCGCGGTCACACGCCGAGAGAACCGCGGCACGTCGATCGGCAGCGGCCCGCAGATCCGTTTCCACTCGTTCCAGTTCCGATTCGGTCGCCAGCGTCGCCGTTCCGATCGACTGGTTCGATGCGGGCACGAACACGGACTCCGCCGCCAGCATCCGAGCCAGAGCTGCCTGCTCCCACGCCGACTTCGCCGACGCCGCCGCGTCGGCCGCCCAGGTTCGCAGGTGCGTCCGGTCTGCCGTCGCCGCACGCGATCGCACCAGCCACCACGCCGTGAGGGCACCGAGAATCAACGACGCCGGAACGACGGCGACCTCGAGCGCGGGCAGCATCGACAGCGGCGACACCAGGATTCGGCCCAGACCGACCCCGGCGGATGCACCGACGACGATCACGATCTTGTCCTCGACGGTACGGCGTCGCGGTTTAGGTGGTTCGACGACGAATACTGTTGCTTCCGTTGGCAATTCAGCGGACATGTCGAGGTCGTCGGCGATGGACTGAATCTTGCCGGTGACGTGTGTGTCCACACGCCTCCCCGCCTCGTTCAGCTGCTCGGTCAGATGTGTCGGAAGGTGGCGAAGTTCCGATCGCGACGCCGACGAGACGGACTCGCGCGACGCGGTGACGAACGCGCGTGACTCCTCGCCGATGTCGTGATTGACCTCGGCCCTCAGAAGTTGCAGCCTCGTGCGCAGCGCCGTCGTCCGGTCGTGTCGTTCGCGATCTCGTCGCTCGACCAACGTGGCGCGTTCGGCGCGCAGACCCACCGTCGAGCCGGTTCCGGTGATCTCTCGTGCGCGCTCGACGATCGCCCGCCGGGCACCGGACGCAGCCGAATGAACGGCTGCGTCGTACTTGCGGGCGCGCAGCAGCCCGGCAGGTTCCGCCAACGCGCCTGCGAGGTAGGCGTCGAGCGCGGCGAACCCCGACTCCTCGTACAGCGCAGCGCGGGCCTGAGGCACAGCGGCGTTGCGCGCTCGTTCGGCGAGCGCAGCCGACACCGGCCACACGGACACGTCGACGGCACGCGGCGCGTACTCCGAGATGGACGCGGCGATGGAGCGCGTCACGTCACGCCACTCGCGATGCGCGTCGATCTTGTTGACGACGACCGCAACGGTGGTCGAGTCGAGTGCCGGCATCAGTTCCGCGAGCCCGCGACGTCCGATGGGCGCCGCTGCGTCGACGACGAACACGACGACGGCTGCCGATGCCACGTCCTCGCTCACTGCGCTGCGACAACCCACTTCGCGTTCGACGGCGGTGACGCCCGAGCCGCTGGTTCCGGTGACGTAGACCCCAGAGGGCACCACTCGCCGAGCGTCGGCGACGATGTCGAGTCCTTCCGGGTACCAGCGCCGGACCACGCTGCTCATGTCGCCCGGAACGTCGATCACGACGCACGCAACCTCAGGTAGCCCCGCGAGATCGCACCAGCGGCACGGCGGTGGTCCGGATCGCGGAATGCTTCCGCACGCCGATGCCACTCGACGGCAGCATCCAATGGCGGCCCAGGGTCCTGGACCTCGTTCAACGCGCGGAGTGCCGACCGCATGATCGTGAGCACGGCGTCGTCGGTCGACAGATACTCTTCGACGGCCTCGCTCGACGACGGGTACTGCACGCACAGCTCGGTGAGCCGGTGCAGCAACCGCCCCTCCCGGTCGACGCGGATGTCTCCGACTCTGCGACCGACGGCGTCCACGACATGCTCGACGCCACTGACATCGGCCAACATGCGCCGAAGCGACGCGTCGTCGACGGTGGGATCCGCGCTCAGCGCGGCGACGAGGGTACGGACACCTGCCAGTTCTATTCGCTCGACGAGGTCTCGGCGCTGTCGACGGACGACCGCATCCGAGGCGGCGAGTTCGAAGCGCTCCGGGGTCAACAGCATGTCCTCGGTCAGCGAGGTCGCTGCGACACGCAGGTCCGCGAACGACGACGGCTCACCCTCCGACACGCTCCGCGCGATGGTCCCCATGAGCGGCAGGACCGCGATTCCGACGGTGGCGGTCAGGCGGGCGATGGTGCCGGGAACATCGGCGACGGTGTCCGCCTTGGCCAGCACCGCGACGGCCGTCGGCACCGACCTCAACACCTCGACGTCGGCAGCCTGCGCGCCCGAAGCGAGTACGTGGACGACGACGTCACCGTCGAGAATCGGATCAGGAGAACGAGGTACGTCGATGGCCGCGGCCTCGGTGACGTCGACCTCGTCGAAGGAACCCCGAGCCTCCAGAACCGCACGCACCGACGATTTGCCGACGCCGACCCGTCCGGAAATCTGCACGCGAATGCGTGCGAAACATCTGTCGAGGGCTATGCCGATCTCGCGCCCCAGGTCCGCGTCGCGCATTCCCGTTTCCGACGCCAGCCGACGCAGCCGCCCTCGATCCACACCGTTCATCGCGACCCCCCGCAACAAATCCGTCCCACCGAAGATTTCGCGGGCAATTCTGACACACCGTTCCGACAGATTCTCCGTGTCGCGAGCCGCTGGCCTGCACTGTTATCAGAAGTCTCAACTACAACTCGAGACCCACCTGTCACACACTCTCCCGATGGGCGACAATGGACGCGTGAACGACCCACGGAGCACCACCCACAACCTTCGACCGGAGGACGAGCAGACCGCCGCCAGAGGGTCTCGGCTCTACCCCCGCGTGACCAGTTTCAGGTCGCGGCGTGGTGCTCTGACCGCTGCGCAGCAGGCCACGTGGGACACCCTGTGGCCGAGGATCGGCCGAGACGTCGGCGACGAGAAGATCGACATCGACGCGTGGTTCGGCAGGACCGGTCCGGCGATTCTCGAGATCGGCTCGGGCACCGGGACGGCCACGACGGCGATGGCGAAGGCCGAGCCTCACGTCAACCTGATGGCCGTCGAGGTCTACCGGCCCGGCCTGGCTCAGACACTGCAGCAGATCGAGCGCGACGAGATCGACAACATCCGACTCCTGCGCGGCGACGCGATGGACGTACTGGAGAACATGCTGACGTCCGAGTCGCTGACGGGTGTACGCGTCTTCTTCCCCGATCCGTGGCCCAAGGCGCGTCACCACAAGCGCAGGCTTCTGCAGGGCCCGACGTTCGCGATGATCGCCGATCGCCTGAAGCCCGGCGGCGTTCTGCATGTCGCGACGGATCACGCCGACTATGCAGAATGGATCGCCGAAGTCGGGAACGCCGAGCCTGCCTTGTCCGTTCTCGACTGGGAATCACCGATGACACACGAGCGTCCGGTCACCAAGTTCGAAGGCAAAGCCCAGCTTGCAGGCAGTTCGGTGACCGAGTTCATATGGGGGAAGAGCAGATGACGAACGCCAGTACCGACGTGACGGACGCCGCGCTCGACCCGACATCCGTGCTCGACACGGGTGATTCTCGACACACCAAGCGCGTGTTGCTCGTCTGGGATGCTCCCAATCTCGACATGGGCCTCGGCGCCATCCTCGGCGGACGCCCGACGGCCGCGTACCGTCCCCGCTTCGATGCGCTGGGCCGATGGCTGTTGCAGCGCACCGCCGAGCTCTCCGCAACCGGCACGGCGACACTCGAACCCGAGGCCACGGTGTTCACCAACATCGCGCCCGGCAGCGCCGACGTCGTTCGCCCGTGGGTCGAAGCGTTGCGTAACGTGGGATTCGCGGTGTTCGCCAAGCCGAAGGTCGACGAGGACAGCGACGTCGACGCCGACATGCTCGCCCACATCGAGCTTCGCAGTCGCGGCAACGGGCTTGCCGGTGTCATGGTGGCGTCCGCCGACGGCCAAGCATTTCGCGAGCCGTTGGAGAGCATCGCCGCAACGGGTGTTCCCGCCTATGTGCTCGGCTTCCGCGAGCACGCCAGCTGGGCGGTTACCTCCGAGACCCTGGAGTTCCTCGATCTGGAGGACATTCCCGGAGTCTTCCGTGAGCCGCTTCCCCGGGTCAGCCTCGACTCGCTGCCGGACGAGGGCGCATGGTTGCAGCCGTTCCGTCCACTGTCCGCCCTGCTCGTCGGGCGTCAAGGAGTTTCTTAGTGTTCGCCAGATGGGGAGATCTCGTCTACCGCTTGCGGTTCACGGTCATCGGGGTCATGGTGGCCGGCCTTCTGGGTTTCGCGGCGTACGGGCTCGATCTGAACGACCATCTGAGCCAGAGCGGCTGGGACGACCCGGGTTCGGAGTCGGTGCAGGCGTCCAAGCTCGCCGACGACACGTTCGGGCGTGACAAACAGGGCGACGTGATCGTTCTGTACACCGCTCCCGAGGGCAAGACCGTCGACGACCCGGAGTTCGACGCGAAAGTCACGGACAGCCTGAACTCGCTGGTCGCCGAACATCCGGACCAGATAGAGAAGATCAACGGAACGTACTTCAAGGCCGACGGCGTCGTCAGCGTCGCGGCCCTCGCCACCGCCGACAAGACCCACGCGATCGCCAGCATCGCGATGCTCGGTGACAACGACACCGAGCTGACCAACAACTTCCAGCAGGTCAAGGACGCCTTCTACATCGACGGCGTCGACGTCCAGGTCACGGGCCTGCAAGCCGTCGCAGGCGCACTGCAGTCCACGATGGCAGGCGACATCCACCGCATGGAACTGCTGGCCATCCCGGCCGTCGCCGTGCTGCTGTTCTTCATCTTCGGTGGCGTCGTGGCCGCGGCACTTCCGCTGATCGTAGGCGGCCTGACCGTCGTCGGCGCCAACGGCATCGTCAAGGTCTTCACCCACTTCACCGAGGTCAACAGCTTCGTCGCGCCCGTCGTGTCCCTGGTCGGGCTCGGTCTCGCCATCGACTACGGCCTGTTCATCGTCTCTCGTTTCCGCGAGGAACTCGGCGACGGTTATTCCGTGCAGCAGGCGGTACGACGATCGGTCATGACCGCAGGCAGGACCGTCGTCTTCTCGGCGACGATGATCGTGGCCAGCCTCGGCGGACTGCTCCTGTTCCCGCAGGGCTTCCTCAAATCCGTGGCATACGGGTCCATTGCGACGGTCGCCCTTGCCGCCTTGACGGCGGTCACCATCCTGCCCGCGATCCTGTCGATCCTCGGCACCCGCGTCGACGCGCTCGGCTTCAAGTTCATGCGCAAGACCAAGTCGTCCGAGGAAATCGAGAACGGCATGTGGGGCAAGCTGACCCGGTGGGTCATGCGCAACCCACTCAAGGTCACCGTCCCGATCGTGCTCGGCCTCGTACTGCTGACGCTGCCCGTGGGCAACATCAAGTTCGGTGGCATCAACGAGACATACCTGCCGCCCGACAACGTCACCCGCCAGGCGCAGAACGAGTTCGACGAGCTGTTCCCCGGCCAGCGCACCGAGCCGATCAAGGCCGTCATCCAGAACGCGCAGGGCGCCAACCTGGCCACGATCACCCGCCAGTTGAACGAAGCACCGGGCCTGATCGAGAAGTTCTCGCCGACCGGCGCCAGCAAGGACGGCATCATCGTCTTCAAGGCCGGCCTGGTCGATCGCAACGACTCCAAACCCGCAATCGATCACCTCCGTGCCATCGACGTTCCCGACGGGGCGACGGTGCAGATCACCGGCACACCCGTCATCGAGCAAGATTCGATCTCTGCGCTCGTCGCCAACCTGCCGTTGATGGCGATACTCGTCGTTCTGGTCGTGACGCTGCTGATGTTCCTGACGTTCGGATCGTTGGTGTTGCCGATCAAGGCGGTGCTCATGACGACCCTCGGCCTTGGCGCCACGATGGGCATCCTGACCTGGATCTTCATCGACGGCAACGGCGCCAGTTTCATGAACTTCACACCAGGGCCGATCATGGCACCGGTCCTGGTGTTGATCATCGCGATCGTGTTCGGGCTCTCGACCGACTACGAGGTGTTCCTGCTCTCTCGCATGGTCGAAGCGCGAGAACGAGGCGCCTCGACGAGCGAGGCCATTCGCGTCGGTACGTCCCACACCGGCCGGATCATCACCGCGGCCGCGTTGATTCTCATCGTCGTCACCGGCGCCTTCGCGTTCTCGGATCTGGTGATGATGAAGTACATCGCCTACGGCATGATCGCCGCGTTGATCATCGACGCGACGCTCATCCGCATGTTCCTCGTCCCGGCGACGATGAAACTGCTCGGCGACGACTGCTGGTGGGCTCCGCAGTGGATGAAGCGCATCCAGCAGAAGCTCGGACTCGGCGAGACGATCCTGGAAGACGAGCTGCTGCCGCAAGACGTCCCGGTGCTCGCTCCCGTCGGCGGTTCGATCCGCCCGGCTGCCCGACCGGTCGCTCGGGCCAACGAACCGTTAACCGAACCGATCCCCGTCGTCGCGCCCACCGGGTCCGGCCCTATCCGCGCCACACACGCCGCGAAGGAAGAAGAACGTCGATCGGCAACGGGCAAGCCGCACACGGCACCGGCCGAGGCGTCGACCCCTCCCGCTCCTCCCGTACAGCCGCGGACCGTCGCCGCTCCGCAGGTTCCCGACGACTGTCAGCCCGCGCGCAAGCCGCAGCCGACGACTCGCGAGACCGTGCAGCCGAACCGCGCGAGCGAACCGGCGCGCGCGTCGACACCCGATCCGCGCTCGATCGAGAGTTGGCTCGCGGACCTGCGCGCGCCGAGCCAGAAGTCGAGCACACCCGAGACGCCGAAGAACACCCGTTCCGACGAAGACCAGGTCGGTGCAGGCAGTTCCACCGGGCGGGGTGGCACCACCCGCAACGGATACGGCAATTCGGGTACCACGAACGGCGCCTACAACGGTGTCAACGGCTCGAGCGGCACCAACGGCACCTACAACGGAACCAACGGCACGGCGACGAACGGCGCCGACACTCCGTCGCGCAGTACCGGCGGGATCCGTGGGTACTCACAGGGTTCTGCCTCGGCGCCGGAGTCCCCACAACGTCCGCCTGCAGACCCGCGACCGCGGTACGACGCCTCGACGCGCAACGCACCGTCACGGCGGGCACAGCCGCCGGAGCCCGACGCTCCTGCAGCCACGCCGACGCGTCGTAGCGAGGACTCCCCTGCCCCGTCGTCGCGCGCCGGACGCCGTTCTTCGGAGAACCCCGAGACGCCGGAATCCGACGCCGACAGCGGACGCCATCGCGGCGGCCAACAGGCGTTGAGCGTCAGCGAATTGCTCGCGAGGGAGCGGCGGAAGTAAACACACCAAGACGATCAGGCGGCCACTCCGAATCATCGGAGTGGCCGTTCTCGTGCGTCCCGACTGCACTGCGTTTTCAACCATCGACACGGGGGAGATGAATGTTCGCGACATGGGGGATCCTGGTTCACCGCCTGCGGTTCACGGTCATCGGAGTGATGATCGCGGGGCTGCTGGCGTTGGCCGGGTACGGGATAGGCGTCGAAAATCATCTCAGCCAAAGCGGATTCGACGATCCCGGATCCGAAGCCGTACAGGCCGCCGCACTCGCGGACCGGACGTTCGGACGTGACACCCAGGGCGACGTGCTCGTCCTGTACACCGCGCCCGAGGGCAAGACCGTCGACGATCCGGAATTCTCGGCGACGGTCGTCGACAGTTTGAGCTCGCTGGTCACCGACCACTCCGGGCAGATCGACAAGATCAACGGCACCTACTTCCCGGTGCCGGACACCGTCCGTGCCGCCGCCCTCGCGACGGAGGACAAGAAGATCGGGATCGCGAGCATCGCGATCGCCGGTGCCGACGACACCGAGCGGACCGACAACTTCCAAGCCGTCGAGCACGCGTTCGACATCGACGGCGTCGACGTGCAGGTGGCAGGCCTACAAGCTGTGGCGGGGGCGTTGCAGTCCACGATGTCCGAGGACATCCACCGTATGGAAGTACTCGCGATCCCCGCCGTGGCGGTGCTGCTGTTCTTCGTGTTCGGCGGCGTCGTGGCGGCCGCGTTGCCGCTGATCGTGGGCGGTCTGACCGTCGTCGCCGCCAACGGCATGGTGCGCTTCTTCACCAATTTCACCGAGGTCAACACGTTCGTTCAGCCGGTCGTGTCGATGGTCGGGCTCGGCCTCGCGATCGACTACGGCCTGTTCATCGTCTCTCGGTTTCGCGAAGAACTGGGCGACGGACGCGAGACCAAGGAGGCCGTTCGGCGCACCGTCATGACGGCGGGCCGCACCGTCGTGTTCTCGGCGACGATGATCGTCGCATGTCTCGGCGGACTGCTCCTGTTTCCGCACGGCTTCTTGAAGTCCGTTGCGTACGGGTCCATCACGACGGTCGCCTTGGCTGCGCTGACGGCCGTGACGGTGCTGCCGGCCATTCTGGCGATCCTCGGCCGACGCGTCGACGCACTCGGTTTCAAGTTCATGCGCAAGACCAAGTCGTCGGACGAGATCGAAAACGGTATGTGGGGCAAGCTGACTCGCTGGGTCATGCGTCGGCCCGTCAAGGTCGCGGTCGCGATCACGCTCGGGCTCGTCGTTCTGACGTTGCCGGTCGGTCGCATCGAGTTCGGCGGAATCAACGAGACCTACCTGCCACCCGACAATCCGACTCGCGTCGCACAGGAACAGTTCGACGAGCTGTTCCCCGGACAACGCACCGAGCCGCTGAAGCTCGTCATCCAGAACGCGCAGGGCAGTGACCTCGCGGCGATCACGAAGCAGGCCAACGAGGCACCGGGCCTGGTGGAGAAGTTCTCGGCGACGGGCGCCAGCAAGGACGGCATCATCGTCTTCAAGGCGGGCCTGGTCGATCGCAACGATTCCCAGCCTGCCATCGATCACCTCCGCAGCATGGACATCCCCGACGGCGCCACCGTCCAGATAACGGGAACGCCTGCCATCGAACGCGATTCGATCACCGCGCTCGTGGACATGCTTCCGTTGACCGCAATTCTCGTCGTATGCATAGTGACGCTGCTGATGTTCCTGACGTTCGGATCGTTGGTGTTGCCGATCAAGGCGGTGCTCATGACGACCCTTGGCCTCGGCGCGACGATGGGCATCCTGACGTGGATCTTCATCGACGGCCATGGCACGAGTTTCATGAACTTCACTCCGGGTCCGATCATGGCGATGATTCTGTTGTTGATCGCCGCGATCGTGTTCGGCCTGTCGACCGATTACGAGGTCTTCCTGCTCTCTCGCATGGTCGAGGCTCACGAAAAGGGCGCCAGTACAACCGATTCGATTCGTATCGGCACCGCGCATTCCGGCCGGATCATCACCGCCGCGGCGTTGATTCTCATCGTCGTCACCGGTTCGTTCGCGTTCTCGGATCTGGTGATGATGAAATACATCGCCTACGGCATGATCGCGGCACTGATCATCGATGCGACGGTGATCCGCATGTTCCTCGTGCCCGCGACGATGAAACTGCTCGGTGACGACTGCTGGTGGGCACCGCAGTGGATGAAGCGGATCCAGCGGAAGCTGGGGCTGGGCGAGACGTTCCTGTAGACCCCGAGTCGTGAGTGAAAATGTATAGAGGGCAGGAGCGGAGCCTGCGGAGCGACCAAAGGACGCTGCGCATTTTCACTCACGACGGGCGGGTCATCGTTCCGCGAATACCTTGGCGTACCGAGTCCCGGCGAACAGCAGGAGCAGTCCGACGACGATGAACGCACTCACGCGGAACAGCCCGTCGAGCGCGACCAGATCGAACAGGAAGAGCTTGGCCACCGCCGCCGCCGTCAGCGACAGACCGGCCAACAGTGCAGTGTGCGCGTACTTCTCGCTTCGAAGACCGAGTGCGAGCAGTGCCATGGCGATGGCCATCCACTCGATCGTCGCCGCACAATGCCCGGCGACGAATCCCTCGGAGCCACCGAGCGCCGCGACTCCGAGCGCCGCGACTCCGAGCGAGACGGTTGCCGACGTCATCGCATACAGCGACACGATGCCGGCGAGCACCCAGCAGGCTTCGAGGTTGTTGTTCGCGATCGACAGATGGCGAGCGACGAGAACGAGTCCGATCATGGCGGCAGTCAACAGAACTCCTGCAATGACGACACCGATGTCCCCGGCCGCGTAGTCGGAGTCCATCAACGCATCCGGCGGTGCGACGACCAGGAAGCCGAGCGCACCGAGCGCTGCGAACGCGGCACCGAACCAGTACGTCGCTTTCGACGACATCTGCCACGCTGCGGCGATCATGCCTGCGGCGACCACGAGGAGTGCGGCGGGTCGCAGGTCGGCCGACGTCGGGACCAGCACTGCCTGCAACAGTGCTATCGCCCCAACGGTACCCAGAACCAGCCTGGTCAGGGTCGGCAACCAGTGCGCAAGAGCAATCGTCACGACGCACATCAGAGCGACCACAGCCTCGACCAGAGTGTGGGTCCACGGCGCGAACAGCGCTCCGACCGCGAGCATCGGCACCGCGACGACACCGATCATCGCCGACGCCATCGCGTCGGCGACATTGCGCCGCAACAACTCCACCGAACTACCGAGACCGAACGCGAAGACGATCGCAGCGGCGACGAGCAACTGCACCGCGTTCTCCCACGACAGGGACCACGTCACCCCACGTGCGATACCGATCAGGAGCACCACGACGACGGGAACCGTCCGCACGAGATTCAGGATCGGCCAGTCCCGTCCGAGCTGTGCAGGGAAGCCGGCAAGGAGCATCACCGTGAAGAATGCGATGAGCGGCAACGAAAGTCCGTCGGTGACGACCGGGGCACACACCGTCACGCCGACGAGAATCAATGCTGCCATCGGCTGCGATCGCCACGACACCGCCAACGCGACTCCCGCCGCGGCGATTCCGAATGCGACACTCAATCCGAGCACCGGATGCAGCCAGCCGTAGATCGACGTCACGGCAACGACATCCAGGTACAGACCCGCGATACCGGTTGCGGCGACGGCAATTCCACCGACTCGCCCGCCTGGCCGGCCGAATACCCTCGCTCCGACGGCGATCAACCCCACCGACAGCACCGCCCCGGCGCCGACTCGCAGCTCTGGCCCGAACCACCCGGCCTGAGCTGCGAGCACGAGAAGCATCACGACACCGATCAGCGTGACCCCCGCGCCTGCGACGGCGAGCAGGCGGCTGATGACGCCGTCACGTTGCCACCAGGGCTCTTTCGGGGACGGCGTGGGTCGCGACGTGTAAGCGGCAACCGACGGCGACGGGCGCGGCTGGAACTGGGGCTGAGGCACGGGCTGGGGCTGGGGCGTCGGCCGGGCCTGGGGCACCGGCTGAGGCATCGGCTGCGGCCGGGCAGGCACCTGCTGAGCAGGCTGTACGACGAGCTGAGTATGCAATGCGTTCAGATCCCCGGAGACCTGCCGTAGATGCTCGCCCAGAGTGAGGAACTGGCCGGACAACCTGGCCACCAACTGCGGATCCACACCGTTACCACGCGGAGTTGTCATACCAGGAAACCCTTCAGGACCCTGGCCCCACGGGCTTGAGTAGTCCTACTCGGTTGTCACTAGGTGTTTTCGTGACGCGGTGTGCGTGTTCTCCGGAATCGGCAGGCCGAGGTGGCCGCGCAGAGTGTCCGACGTGTAGTCCGCGCGCGCAAGCCCACGTTCGACGAGTATCGGCACCACCTCGGTCCTGAAGCGACGCCAGTCACCCGGATCCTGCACGAACAGGTTGAAGCCGTCGGCCGCCCCACTGCGGTACCAGCGTTCGATCTCGTCGGCGATCGTGGTGGGCGTGCCGACGAACGTCGCCCAATGCTCGATCAGGCTGTGGAGTGCCTGACGCAGCGTCCACCCGTGTACGGCGGCCTGGGACGCCAGTGACGCAGCGCCCGCGAGGGACTCGGGCGTCGACGGGTCCACCCGAGGGAACGGAGCATCGAGGTCGTAGGAGACGAAGCTGCGGCCACCGAACAGCCTCTGCACCTGGGCCAGGAGCCGTTCGATCGGTACACGCGCGTGGATCTCGTCCAGCGCCTGACGGGCCTCGTCATCGGTATCTCGGATCACGACGCTCAGGCCGGGGACGAACAGCAGGTCGTCGCGGCCCTGGGCCCGACTCAGTATGTCCGATTTCAGTTCCGCTGCAGACTCTTTCGTGCGTGCGAAGCTGAACACGACGTCGGCGACCTGAGCACTGAGGTCGCGACCGTCGTCGGACGTACCCGCCTGGATCAGCACCGGCTGACCTTGCTTGGACCGCTGGACGTTCAACGGCCCTGTGACGGAGAAGAATTCGCCGACATGATCGAGCCGATGTTGCTTCGCCGGGTCCAGGAACTGCTCCGCTGTCTTGTCGGTCGTGAAGGCATCGTCCTCGTACGAGTTCCACAGACCGGTGACGACGTCGACGCTCTCCCGCGCCCGGCGATACCGCGTCGCGTAGTCCCCATGTTCCGTTCGACTGAAATTCCCGGCCGTGCCCGGATCCTGACTGGTGACGATGTTCTACGCGGCCCGGCCACCGCTGATCAGATCGAGCGACGCCAACCGTCGGGCAATGTCCCATGGCTCGCTGTACGTGGTACTGACGGTCGCCACGACGCCGATACGCTCGGTAGAGACGGCAACAGCCGACAGCAGGGTCAGCGGTTCGAGCCGATTGAGATGGTGCGGAGGGAAACCCGGGTCGATGTACTGGCTGTCGACGACGAAGACGAAGTCGAACTTCGCGTCCTCGGCCTCCCTGGCCTGCTCGATGTACCAGCCGATGTCGATGCTTGCCGTCGTCGGGACATCGGGGTGGCGCCACAGGTGCGCGCCACTCGCGTCGCCGACGCCGACGAGCACGGCTCCGAGCACGAGCGACCGGTCCGTCACGACGCACTCTCCCCTGCCAGCGCGAGTCGCAATTCGCGGCGACGTTCCCGGCTGACGGTTCCACCGGACAGTGTCGGCGCCGAGCCGAGGAGCAATGCCGTGTACGGGTGCGCGGGCGAATTGATGACGCGTGCAGTCGGACCCACCTCGACGATGCGGCCTTGATACAGCACGGCGATCCGGTCGACGAGCGCGGCGACCGCACCGAGATCGTGAGAGATGAACAGCTGGGCGATGTTCCGAGTCCTGCCGAGTTCGGTCAACAGCTTCAGGATCTGAATCCGGTTCACCGAGTCGAGGGCGCTGACGGGCTCGTCGAGCAGCAACAGAGAAGGATCGAGTACGACGGCGCGCGCGATCGCGATGCGTTGACGCTGACCGCCCGACAGCTCGGCGGGCAGTCTCGACGCAATGTCTCGGTCCAGGCCGACACTTGCGACCGCGTCGGCGACCCTCGATCGAATCTCGTTGCGGTCCAGCCCTCCACGCACGATCAGACCTTCGGCGATGGAGTCTCCCACCTCGATGTCGGGGTCGAGGCTGGCCAGCGGGTCCTGAAACACGTACTGCACTGCACCGCTCCGGCGATGTGCACGTAGTTCGTTCTTGCTCAGCGAATCGATTCTGCGGCCGTTCAATTCGACCGACCCCGACACCGGGCTGATCAGACCGAGGACGGTACGCGCGAGAGTGGTTTTCCCTGAACCGCTTTCGCCGATCAGACCGATCTTCTCACCGGCGGCGATGTCCAGGTCGATTCCGTGCAGAATGGTTCGTCGCTTGGCTCGAACACCACGATCGACACTCAGATCGTTCAGACGCAGAAGCGGAGTGTTATCGGACACCTGCGTTTCCCTTCTCCAGCACGGCTTCCAACCCGTAGTCGCGGTGGTTGTCCACGAGTTGCCGGGTGTAGTCGTGCCGAGGTTCGTTCATCAACCGCTCGGCCGTTCCCGCTTCCACGACACCGCCGTCGCGCATGACGATGACGTCGTCGCACACCTGCGCGACGACGGCCAGATCATGCGAGACCAAGACCAAGGCAAGTCCGAGCTCGATGCGAAGGTCGTCGATGAGATCGAGAACCACGGCCTGCACTGTGACATCGAGCGCGGTGGTGGCCTCGTCGGCGATCAGTAGTTCTGGTTCGGCGCACACCGCGATCGCGATCAAGACTCGCTGC
This sequence comes from Rhodococcoides kyotonense, assembly GCF_900188125.1. GTDB lineage: Bacteria > Actinomycetota > Actinomycetes > Mycobacteriales > Mycobacteriaceae > Rhodococcoides > Rhodococcoides kyotonense. Next base: position 159,205 of record NZ_FZOW01000008.1, read on the forward strand.
AGCATGCCTCCGGACAGCTCGTACGGGTGCTGCCGGTACACCGATTCGGGATCGCGCAGCCCCATCTTGGCGAACAGCTCGACAGCGCGCTTCTTCGCATCCTTGCGCGAGAGCCCGACGGTCGCCCGGAGCGCCTCGGCAAGCTGCTCGCCGACGCGTATCGACGGGTTGAGATAGGCGGACGGGTCCTGGAAGACCGCAGAAATTCGTGTTCCGCGCAGTGGCCGCCATTGCTTGCTGTTCAACTCGGTCAGCTCGGTGCCGTCGAAGTCGATGGAACCCGAGGACACTGCGAGGCCGTCGGGCAGAATTCCGAGAATCGCTCTGCACGTCAACGACTTTCCGCTGCCGGACTCGCCGACGATACCGAGCGCTCCGCCCTTGTTCAGCACGAAGTCGACGCCGCGCACCAACTCGGTGCCGTCGGCGAGGCCGATGTGCAGATCGCTGACCGTCAAGATCGGAACACGCTTATTAGCAGCGCTTTTCGTCAGTTCGACCGTTTCAGTGGACATCGGCGGCGACCTTCTTCGTCTCGGGTGTGCGTCGGGCCCTCGGGCGTCCGGTGGCGTCGCGTATCGCGTCGGCGATGGCGTTGAGTGCCCACACGGTCGCGACGATCAACAGCGCTGGAACGACGGGTGACCACGGCGCTTGGTACAGGTACTGCAACCCACCCGCCAACAAACCACCCCACGTGGGATTCGGTGGTACGACGCCGATTCCGAGGAACGTGAGCGATGCGACGATGACGAGACTCGCGCCGGTCATCGTCGCGAACGTGACGCCGACGGCGGGCGCTACCTTGCGGACGGCATGGCGCAGCACGATCCAGCGTGTCGTCGCACCCATCAGCGCCGCCGCTTCGACGTACTGGGATGTTGCGACGGTCATCGCCGCGGCGCGGGTGACGCGGTAGAACGCGGGTGCGATGAGGATTCCGACAGCGAACATCGCTTGCGCGAGACCGTTACCCAGTAGCGCCGTCATCGCCACGGCGAACACGAGGAACGGCAAGGTGATCAACGCATCCATCAATCGCAGCGTGAACCATTCGACTCCGCGCCCGAGGTAGACCGACAAGAAGCCGGGGATCACGCCGAGCAGGAAGCCCACCGCGACGGACTGCAGTGCTGACAGCACCGACACCGTCGAGCCGGCCAGCACGCGGCTGAACACGTCTCGTCCGACGTTGTCGGTTCCGAGCCAGTGCACCGAACTCGGGCCCTGGAGAATCGCGGTGCTGTCCTGTTCGAGTGGGTCGAACGGGGCAAGCACAGGTCCGAGGACGGCGAGGAGTACGACGATCGCCAAGACGGCGAACGCCAGCTGCACCGATCGGTATCGCACGAGTGTCGAGAACATGTCTTGTTTCACTCTCTCCGCTTGGCTGCAGGCTGGAGGGTGCCCTGGGTGATGTTGACGACGATGTTGCACACCAACACGAACACGATGGCGACGACGAGAGTGCCCTGCACGATGGGCACGTCTCCGCGGAGCGCCGAATCGGCTGCGAGACGACCGAATCCGGGCATCGAGAACATCGTCTCCATGACGACCGCGCCGCCGATCAGCGTCGGAATCTTCATGCCGAGGATCGCAAGTGCCGGGCCAGCACCGTTTCGGAGCGCGTGGACGAACAGGATTCTTCGCGGACTGATCCCTCGGACGACTGCGCCGACGATGTAGTTCTGGTCGAGTTCGGCGACCAGGCCCGTCCGTAGCTGGCGGGCGATGTCGGCGACGACGTCCATGCTCAGCGCGACGGCGGGCATGATCACCAGCATCAGCCATCGTCCTGGATCTTCCTCCAGCGGAACGTAACCCGCGGACGGCAACCAGCCGAGCCACACGCTGAACACGAGGATCAACCCGATCGAGATGACGAACGGCGGAAGTGTCGATACCACCGACGTGTAAGCCGTGACGGCCCTGTCGAACAAGCTCCCCCGGTACACCGCAGCCAGCAGACCGAGGCCGACGCCGAAGATCAGTCCGATCACGAGAGCCAGTCCGGCGATCGATGCGCTGACCGCCAGACGCTGACCGATGAGTTCGGACACGGGAATTCGGTTGAACCACGAGACGCCGAGGTCACCCGTCAGGACTCCGGACATCCAATCGGTGTACTGAGCCCACACCGGTTTGTCGAGACCGAACTCGGCGTCGATTCGAGCGATGGTCTCCGGAGTCGCCGCGTCCCCGGCGATGCCTGCGGCCGGGTTCAATCCGCTTGTCGCACCGAGGAGGAACGTGATGAGCGTCGAGAACAGAAAGACCGGAACGACGATCAGTACGGTGCCGAGAACGACACGTAGAACCGCGCGCAGCCGCACCGCCCACACCGAGGGCGCTGGTACTCCCTCGGTGCGAGCGGATTCGATCGCCGTCGTCGTCGTCATGAGACCGTGACGCCTTCCCATCGGACCTGGGACGGGAGGATGTTCAGGTTCTGCAGATCAGGGTTCGACACGATGATCCACGGGGTGCTGAACAGGTAGTTGGTGGGCGACTGCTCCACACCGACCTTCACAGCATTCCACAGGCGGTTCTTGTACTCGGGATCCTCGATCGGCGTGCTGCGCACCTCTTCGAGCGCGGCGGTGAACTCGGGTGATGCGTGCGGTCCGGAGAGGTTCATGATGCCCTGGGGCCCGTACGTGGCCAGCAGGTTCTGCACCGGCGACTCGCGCCCGATGGTGCCGTCCGTTGCGAGCTGCGGGTTCTTCGCGAGGTAGACCTCGCTCTGCCATGTGGACGACCCCGGCGGCACGACGGAGATGGTCGACTCGACGCCGATCTTCTTCAGCTGCGCCTGTGCGAGTTCCGCACGGTCGGTTGCCGTCGACATCGCGGTGATCTGGATAGACAACTGTCCCGGCCCGTACCCGGCCTCCTGCAGCAGGCTCACCGCACGGTCGGGATCGTAGCTCCACAGGTCTTCGATCTCGGGGTTGAACGCGAGGTAGCCCTCCGGGAACGGCTGGCTCGTCGTACTGCCGAGTCCGCCGGTGATGACGTCGACGAACGCCTGCCGATCGAAGGCGTATCGGAATGCTTCGACCACCTTGGGGTTGTCGAACGGCGCCTTGTTCAGGTTGATCGAGACGTTGTTCGCGGCCAACGACGGTTCGACGGTCACGTTCAGTCCCGCTGCTTCGGCTTCCTTCGCTTGCAGCGCAGGCAATGTCGCGAAGTCGATCGAGCCGGACTGTACGCCTGCGACGAGGGTCGCCGGGTCAGGTGCGACGGTCAACTCGAACCGATCGATGTTGATGTTCGCCGCATCCCAGTAGTCCGGGTTCTTCTCGAAGTACGCATGGTCCTCGGCGACGAACTCGGTGATCTTGAACGGGCCTGCTCCGACGGGCCACACGCTGAGCTTCTGTGTGTCCGACGCGGCGGCCGGGCTCGAGATCGCGCCGGTGCGTCCTGCTACCAGGTACGGAATCTGGTAGTCCGGGTACGCCAGCTTCAGAGTCACGTCGGTGGCGCTGTCGGCAGTGACTTCGGTGACGTCGGCCAACTGATCTTTGAGGAACGAATCCTCCTGCGTCTTACCGCGATCGAAGAACGCCTTGACGGCGGCCGCGTCGAGCGCGGTGCCGTCGGAGAACGTCAGGCCCTCGCGCAGCGTGAAGGTCACTGCGGTTCCGGTGGGGTCGTACTCCCAGCTCTCGGCGAGCGACGGTTCGACGTCGCCGCTCTCGTCGAGGCGGGTCAGCGACGCGTACGCGAGGCTGATGGTGTTGATGTCGTTGCCGGTGCGGCTGGTCACCGGATCCCACGACGTGGGCAGGCTGAACGCCCACTTGACCTCGGACCCTTCGGATCCGCTCGCGCCACCGCATGCGGTTGCGACAAGGGACACGATGACCCCGAGTGCTGCTACGCCGGCGAGACGCCGACCCGACTTGCTCACTTGATACTCCTGGAGAGAATGTTGACGGTGGTCAGACGGTCGCGGACAGCGAACCGGGGAGCGGCGGCGGAGCGATACCGTCGCGGGTAGCGCGGGTGTGGCGGTTCTCCACGAAAGGAAGACCGAGGTTGTCGCGCAACGTGTTTCCTTCGTAGTCCTCGCGCACGACGCCGCGTTCGCGCAGGATCGGCAGAACCTCGTCGACGAAACGCTGGAACTGTGCCGGGTGGCCGATGTGGATGTTGATGCCGTCGAGTGCACGGCCGTCGAACCAGCGCTGCAGTTCGTCGGCCACGGTCACCGCACTACCGGTGAACGGGGACTTCTTCGGCGCGTTCAACGCCTCGACCGTCTGACGCAGCGTGAAGCCGCGGTCGACCGCGAGGTCGGTGATCTTCTTGGCCTGCGTGTAGAAGCTTCGCTCGGCGTGTTGCAGAGCCGAGGTGGGGAACGGTGCATCCAGATCGTACCGAGTGAAGTCGTGCCAACCGAACGGACGGCCGAGCTCTTGCACGGATTTGTCGAAGTCGTTGTCCGCCAGCTGCGTTGCGAGCTCCAGTTCGCGTGCGTCGTCGTCGGTGTCGCCCACCGTGACCGACACACCGGGCAGGACGACGATGTCCTCGGGATCACGACCGTATGCGGCCGCGCGACCCTTGATGTCCGCATAGAAGGCGGCGCCTGCGTCGAAATTGGGTGCGTGCGTGAAGATTCCGTCGGCGATACGTGCACCGAGGTCGCGGCCCTGCTCTGAGTCGCCTGCTTGGAAGATGACCGGCTGGCCCTGACGAGAGCGCTCGATGTTGAGTGGGCCGACGACCGAGAAGTACTCACCGCGATGGTCGAGAGTGTGCAGCTTGCTCGGATCGAGGAACGTACGTGCATCCTTGTCGCGCGGAAATGCGTCGTCCTCGTAAGAATCCCACAGCGCCTTGACGACCTCGACGTGCTCGAGCGCACGCCCGTACCGCGTCGCGTAGTCGTAGTGCTCGTCGAGACTGTAGTTACCCGCTGTGCCTGCGTCGCCACTGGTGACGACGTTCCATCCGGCCCGACCGCGACTGATCAAGTCGAGCGAGGAGAAGCGTCGGGCGACATTGAACGGCTGGTTGAACGACGTCGTGAGCGTCCCCACGAGACCGATGTGATCGGTGGCAACGGCCAACGCGGACAACAACGTCAGCGGTTCGAGGCGGTTGAGGTAGTGAGGCGGCGACGACGGGGTGATGAACTGGCTGTCGACGATGAAGACGAGATCGAATTTCGCCTGCTCGGCCAAGCGGGCGTACTGGATGTACCAGTCGATGTCGACGCTGGCGTCACCGGGGATCTCGGGGTCGAGCCACGAGTAGGGATGACCGGGGCCACCGGTCGGGGTGAGAACGGCCCCCAATTTCAGTTGCCGTTTCGTCATGGCTGTACTCCTTCGTCATATGCCGAAAGGTCGTTGTTCGGCACGCTGCGGGAAAGTGTATGGAACAAAAGATCGTCTGCCGAGAGTTAAATTCTCGATGGTTTGAAACATATTGTTTTGTTGCGCGAGGTGGTTCGAACAAACATCGTCAGTCGAAGTACTCCCTCGCCGATTCGGCCACGGCGATGGCGACCAGATCGGCCAACTGATCGATTCCTTCTGTCTCGTCGGGCAATTGGGTCGCCGAGATCCGCAGCAGGTTGCGTCCGGACTGCTCGACGAACGAGCGTGAGCCCGCGCCGACGGAGATCCCCTGACGCGCCAGGGCGACGAGTGCCGCGGTCTCGTCCGTCACCGCGACCCACACGACCAGGCTGTGCCGCCCTGCGAATGCTTCGATGCCGCGGGCGCGCAGTGCACCGAGGAGCGCTCCGCGCCTGGATGCGTAGCGGTCTCGCGCGAGATCGACCGAGCGCTTGGCGTCGTCGCTGCCGATGAGATAGGCGAGCGTGTTCTGCAGAATCCGACTGTTCGAGCCGACTCCGTGGCTTCGCAATTTCATCGCGGTCTCGATCAGATCCTTCGATCCACCGAGAACCGATGTGCGGACGTCGATGCCGTATGCCTTGCAGTAACTGCGAATTCGCACGACACGATCGGGCAGAACGACACCGAGCGACGGCAACTCCTCGGACTCGAGAGGGCCGATGGAGTCGTCCTCGATCACCCATACGCCCCTGTGCCGTTCGAGTACCCGAGCCAGTTGCGACGTCCTCTCGGCGGACACGACATGGTCGACGGCGAACGGCGCACCCGGCTGGAACACGAAAGCTACTGCACCCGAACGTAAAGCGAGATCGAGCGAGTCGGGCTTCGGTCCACCGGAGTCCGCGTCGACCCCGATCGCGTGCAGTCCGAGGTCCCGAATCGTGTCCAGCACACCGGGTCCGAGGGGTTCGTCGACGGCGATCGTCGACCCAGGTGGGGCTGCTGCCTCGATCGCGAGCAGCAAGGCTTCGGTTCCGCCACCGGCCGTCGCCCACGCCTGCGGCTCGAACGGCCACCCGCCTGCCACGGCGATCCTCAGCCGTTCGGTCATCAGCTCGCGACCGAATACATTCAATGTCTCGGCACCGAGGCTGGACATCAACGCGTCCGACAGCGATGGCTGCAACGCCAGGTCCGGAGCGTTCTGCGCCAGGTCTACGCCACGCCAATCGGGAATTCCCCTCTCGGGCACGCTGTCCCGAGGCGGAAGTACGACGGTGCCGCCGCGGCGACGTGTCTGCACGAAGCCTTGCTCCTGCAGTTGGCCCCACGCGTGGACGATCGATCCGACGCTGAACTCACCGGCCTTGGCAAGCGCACGGACCGTCGGCAACCGATCACCGGGCGACAACTCACCCGACCTGATCAGGTCGGCGATCGCGTCGGCGAGATCGCCGCTTCGGCCCGCGATGCGCTCGAACAGCCACTCGGGCGCAATCGCATCCGAATCCAAGAGAGTTCCCATGAAGTCGACTACCGCGTCGCGAGGGCGCCCGCGGCACGGACGATGATGTCCGGCGCGCCGGGAAGTCGGAGTCGTTCGAGAAACTGGACGATCTCTGCAGCCACGGAGCGATGGGAGACGTCGTTGAGAATGTCGTGGCGTCCGCCGTCGACGAGCACGACACGGGCGTCGGGCAGCTCTTCGGCGAGTCGGGTGACGGCGTCGACCGAGCTGACCACGTCGGATGCTCCGTGCACGACCAGAGTGGGGACGCGAACTTCGGCGAGCACGCCGGCGGTCGCAGTCGGCGCTTCCGTCGCCAATACACCGCGGTCGAGGCTGGCCGCGTCGCCCAAGACGCCGCGGTGAACCGGGCACGCAGAACGGACGTCGAGCTCGTCGTCCCACGTGGTCGTGGTGTCGACAAGAAGTCCTGCCGCGACGGCCGCGGTGACGGCATCGTTCGACGACGCGACCGCCAAAGCCGTCAGCGCGCCACTGTCGGATCCGACGACCACGACCGGCAGCGACGCGTCGGCGCTGGTGACGGCATCGGTCACAGCAGGCTGGTTCTCGACGACGGCGACGCGGTACCCGTCGAACGCGATTCGACGTGCGAATCGGGCGTAGACCCCCGCGTGCTCACCCCGACCGGTCACGACGACCACCGAGCCACGCACGTTCGTTTCGGGTTCCAGCCAGTCGATGCTCACAGATGTCCTTACTCGAGATGTATGCGCAGGTTGTGTCGCCACTTTGTCTCGAACAAACGAATCGAACAAGACTAAAAATCGGGCAGAACAAAAGTCGTGCAAACGGTCGATACATAGTGTTTTGTTCGGAACATATTTGTTCTCGACGTCGCACAAACCTCGCGGCCCCTGATCGACGAAAGGGCGATACACCCATGTCCCAGCCTTCGGGCTCTGAGAACCTGCCTCCGGGTTTCGCGACCAGGCAGGTCCGTGCCGGGTACCGACCAGGGGTTGCTCAGAACACTGCCGTCCCGCCGATCTATCAATCGGTCGCCTACGACTTCGGCAGCTTCGACCAGGCACGCGAGATCTTCGCTCTGCGCCGCAAGGGCAATCTGTACAGCCGGACCGGCAACCCGACGCAGGCCGTGTTCGAAGAACGCATGGCCGACCTCGACGGCGGAGTCGCCGCGCTGGCGACGGCGTCGGGACAGGCCGCGGTCGCCGTCGCGTTGCTCGCACTGGCCAAGACCGGGCAGCACATCGTCGCCGCGAGGCAGTTGTACGGCGGAACCGTCGACCTGTTGACCGACTTGTTCGCGGACTTCGGAATCGACGTGACGCTTGTCGATCAGGACGACCTGGAGGCATGGCGTCGCGCGGCCCGACCCGAGACGCGCGCGTTCTTCGCCGAGAGTATCGGCAATCCCGTCGCGTCCGTCCTCGACATCGAAGCGATCGCGACCATCGCACACGAGGTCGGTGTGCCGTTCGTCGTCGACAACACCATTGCGACGCCGTACCTGTTGCAGCCCAGGGATTTCGGTGCGGACATCGCTGTGTACTCCGCGACGAAGTTCATCGGCGGTCACGGGACGTCGCTCGGTGGTGTGATCGTCGACCTCGGAACGTTCGACTTCGGGGCCGAGCCTGCACGGTGGCCTCAGTTCACAGAGCCGTATCCCCGGGTCGGGGACATCGTGCTGTGGGATGCGTTCGGCCGCGACCGTAGCGCCTACCTCGTCTACGCGAAGACCAAGGTGGTCCACGACCTCGGGCCTGCCCTGTCGCCGTTCAATTCGTTTCAGCTTCTGCAGGGACTGGAGACGCTCGACCTGCGGTTGGACCGGCAGGTGTCGTCGGCTACGGCCGTCGCGAGATTCCTCGATGCGCATCCTGCCGTCGTCCGGGTGAATTATCCAGCGCTGGAGAACAACCGGTGGCACGACGCGGCGAAACGTTACCTGCCGAGAGGCGCGGGGTCGGTGTTCTCGTTCGATCTCGCCGTCGACGACCTCGCGAGGATCGGCAAGTTCGTCGACTCACTGCGACTGTTCGCGATCGTCGCGAACATCGGCGATGCGCGGTCCCTCGTCGTTCACCCCGCAACGACGACGCACAGCCATCTCACCGACGACCAACTGGAGCTCGCCGGCTTCGGCAACTCGACGATTCGGTTGTCCATCGGCCTCGAGAACACCGACGACCTCATCGAGGATCTGCGCATCTCCCTCGACGCCATCACGGAGGAATGACAATGGATTTCGGATACTGGACACCCATCTACGGCGGCTTCCTTCGCAACGTCGACGACGAGGCCATGCCTGCAACGTGGGAGTACGTCAAGGAGCTGTCGCTGCTCGCGGATCGTCTCGGCTACCACACCACGTTGGTTCCCGAGCTCTACTTGAACGACCGCAAGGGCATCGCTGCACCGAGCCTCGAAGCGTGGTCGCTGTCGTCGGCGATACTTGCTGTCACACAACGTCTTCGGGTCATGACTGCGGTGCGTCCCGGGTTTCACCTGCCCGCGGTGACCGCGAAGGAGTCCGCGACCATCAGCGACATCGCAGGAACGGTCGACGGTGCGGCCCGCTTCTCGCTCAATGTCGTCGCTGCATGGTGGGAGGAGGAGGCACGCCAGTACGGTGGTGCCTTCACTCGCCACGACGAACGGTACCGTCAGGCAACCGAATTCGTCGATGTGCTACGCGGCCTGTGGGAGAAGACACCGTTCGACTACAGCGGTGAACATTTCTCCGTCGAGGGGTCGATCCTGTCACCCAAACCGGCTGCCATACCGCCGATCTTCGCCGGAGGCGAAAGCGAGAGCGGCCGGGAATCGATTGCAACCTTCGCCGATTCGTATGTTCTGCACGGCGGGACCGTCGACGAGGTTCGGACGAAGATCGCCGACATGAACACTCGGTCTCAGCGGATTCACCAGCGGGACATGGCCGAATTCGGGATGTCGTGCTTCGTCATCGTCCGCGACACCGAGAAGGAAGCGCGCGCCGAACTCGAGCGAATCACGACCGTCGACCCGAATTCGCCGGGCTACGCCTCGTTCGAGGAGTTCGTGAAGAACTCGGAGCTCGACGTCGAGGTGTCCCGACGCGAATACTCGGTCGGCACGCGCGGCTTACGCCCGGATCTGGTCGGCACCGCAGAACAGGTCGCCGAGAAGATCGCCGCCTACCAGGACGCGGGCCTGACACTGTTGCTCATTCAGAGTTCACCCGCGCACGACGAACTCGCACGGATCGCCGAGCAGGTGTTCCCGCTGGTACCGGCTTCGGCGCGAGCTCCCCTGACAGTCTGAGAGATCTACCCGCCGAACATCCGACGGAGAGACGTGCCCATCGGATGTTTGGCGGTGATCGAACCGAACCGGATCTTGCCGCGCACGATGACGTGCAGCCGTCCGATCGGCGGCCCGGTGCGCACCTTGTTGTTCGCACTGCCTCCGATGGTTTCGACGCCGTTCAGGTCGACGGTGGCCTCTTGTGGGACGACGAGCGAGATGGTGCTGCAATAGTCGTCGACCGAGATTTCCACCACCTGCGTCGACATGATCGCCTGTGTGAAGTCGAGCGTCACCGTCGACATCTTGCTTTCGATCGACAATCGCGGGGGCACGTGCCACGGTCCTTTCCTGCTGACCGTCGACATCGTTCCTTTCACGACGCTCCCGGCGCCGCTGTCCCACGTACTGGGCGAGGTGGCCACCTGCGGCGTGACCTGGGGAGTGCGCAGCGGCCGCTGGTCTTCCGCGATCTGCATCCCGGGGAGATCGGCGAGGACGGAGTTCAGCTCACCCCGCGTCTTCGCGGCCAGGGCTGTGTCCATCCGTTCGGTGAACTCACCGAGCGACAGCATCCCCAGACCGACAGCTTTCTGCAGCAGCTGCCCGACATGTTCCTTCTCCGCATCGGACACCCGTAGATTCCTCGCCTCCATGCCCACCAGGATAGGGGTCAGACACGGGACGAGCCACGACCGAGAACACCCAGCATGCCGTCCACGGACGCAGGCCAGCCGAATTGTTCCGCCCTGCTGCGCGCGGCCGAACGTCGCGCGATCGACGGCAGACCCAGAACCCGACCCAGTTCCGACGCGAACCCATCGGCGGTGTCGTCGAATCGGCCTCCGCATGCCGGCGTCACGATGTCCGCTAGCGCCGACGACCGAGACACGACGACGGGTGTTCCCGCGGCGAGCGATTCGAGGGCGGCGAGCCCGAACGTCTCGTGCGGGCCCGGCGCGAGCGCCACGTCGGCCGAGGCAAGCAGCGAGGCAAGTTCGACGCGCGAATCGACGAATCCGAGAAAGTCGATCGGCAGCCCTCGTGCCCGACGCTCGAGCCCTGCCCGACGGGGCCCGTCGCCCGCGATCACGAGCCGAACGTTCGCGCCCGAGTCACTCAGTGCTGCAATGGAATCGATGCTGCGATCCACCCGCTTCTCGACAGACAGTCGGCCGCAGTGCACGAGCAACGCATCGGCATCGCGGTGCCATGGTGAGCGTGCAGCAGTTCGCCGCGCTGGATGAAAGAGATCCAGGTCGACGCCCAGTGGCACCTCGGAAATGTTGCGAACACCGATGCGTTCGAATTCCCTGCGCGCGAAACCCGTTGTGCAGACCACTGCGTCGTAGGATTCGGCGGTGCGTCGATTGGCGACATCGGCCAAGGCACGCGCGGTCCGACGTGGCATCACCTGCGCGAGAAGCCGATCCAGCCGTTCATGCGAAATCATGACGCTCCCGACGCCGCGACGCGACGCCCAGGCACCCATGCCCCGCAGCGTCAGCCGATCGGACACTTCGAGGACGTCGGGTCGCAGTCCGGCGGTGATGTCGGTGACCGCACTGGGATGGACGGCTCGGTACCCACCGGTGAGCGGAAGCCTCAGTGCTGGAACGGTTATCCGGAGGACACCCGTCGAAAGCACTTCTTCTCTCCGATCGGCGCCCGGGACCACCAGCACCACTTCGTGTCCACGCGCGGAGTATCCCGCACCCAGCTGGTCGACGGCCGTTCGTAGACCTCCCGAACGCGGGCCGTAGAAATTCGCGAGCTGCACGATGCGCACTGGGTCCAGTGTCGACGGCTCTGCCGTCGGGAAGATGACCGTTACACCAATTGTCGACGAATTGTCCGGCGTTTCGCTGCCGCTGCGCGGGGTAGGCCTTCACTCGTGCAGACAACTGTCCAGGCATCCGGCTCGGCCCCCGCGGACGTGGTGTGGGAGCGCTACATGAACCCCGACCGATGGCCTTCGTGGGCGCCGCAGATCAGCGGAGTTCAGTACGGCGAGCCCAGGCTACGAGCCGAGACCTCGGGCCGAGTCGAAGGTCCACTCTGCGTGCGCATCGACTTCGAGGTGCTCGCCGTGGACGAGGATCACTGGACGTGGACATGGAAGGCGTGGTGGCAATACCGATTGCTCGCACTGACGCTCACCCATGGAGTCGCGTCACGTCCGAACGGCTCACGCACGTGGCTGACGATCAGCGGATCACCGGCACTCGTGATCCCCTACGCACCGGTCACCAAACTGGCCCTGATGAACCTCGTCCGGGACTGACCTCACTCGGTCCGGGTCGTCGTCTTCGGGTCCGTCGGGGTGTCCGTGACGTCCTCGGGATCGGGCGTCGGCAACGACGGCGTGTCACCGGATCCGTCCAGGTGGTCGTCGAATTCGTGGATCGCTTCACCGCGCTCGTCTGCGCTTTGACCGGTATCCGCGTCGGTACCGCGTGACTTCTCGGTCGGGTCGACGGTGGTGTCCACGGGCTTGTCTGTGTCGGTCATACCGACGAGGGTGCCCCACCTCCGTGCGTCACAAACCCTTCTCGATCACGTAGCGCGTCAGCTCGACGCGGTTGGCCAGATGCAGCTTACGCAACGTCGCCTGCACGTGATTCTCGACGGTCCGGTGACTCAACGTCAGCTTGGTGGCAATCTGTTTGGCGCTGAGGCCTTTTGCGACGAGCCGAAGCACCTCGGTCTCCCGTTCGGTGAGCGTCGGATGCGGCTCTGCTTCTGTCACCGGGGACGTGGACATCCGTCGATATTCGCCGAGAACCAACCCCGCAAGACCAGGAGTGAACACCGCCTGACCTGCGGCTGTGGCACGGACGGCGTCGAACAGCTCGTCGGCCGACGCGCTCTTGACGAGATATCCGGTGGCACCGGCTTTGATGGCGTCGAGCACGTCGTCACGCTCGGCCGACGCGGACAGCACCAGGATGCTGCTGCCGGGTGATCCCGCCAGCACCTGCGCTGTCGCGTCTGCACCGTTGCCGTCGGGCAGATGCATGTCCATGAGTACGACGTCGGGGCGCGTCGCCGTGGCCCGTCGCCCCGCGGCGCCGACGCCGTCTGCCGTGGCGACGACCGCGAAACCCGCGGCTTCGAGATCGCGGGCGACTCCGTCCCGCCACATCGGATGATCGTCGACGACCATCACCGTGATCTGCTCGTCCGTCATGCCGTCCCCTTCGGTACGCGAATCTCCCATTCGGTTCCCGATCCCTCTCCCGTGTCGAGTTCCACTGTGCCACCGAGTGTTCGGATGCGTCCGACGATGGACTTGGACACTCCCATCCGGCCCTCGGCCTCCGCTTCGGCGAGTCTGCCCACCGGTATTCCGCATCCGTCGTCGCGGACCGAGACGACGACCACGTCGCCGAGATCCTCGAGCAACACGTACGCACGCGCGCCCTCTCCTGCATGCAGCGAGACGTTGGACAGCGCCGTGGATACCGCTGCGGAAAGCTCGTCGGCGACATCATGATTCACGAGAACGGGCTCACCCGGCGCCGACAACGATACCGTCGCCGACACCTGTTTTCCGATCAGGCTACGCAGATCGACGTCCTCGCCCGACGGGGTCGGTACACCCTGCTCCGAGATCAACATGCGCAGTGCGACTTCCTGTTCACCGGCCAACTCGGCGAGTTCTCCTGCAGCTCCGCCTATTTCGCGACCACGGCGGCGGACGAGCGCGAGGACCTGAAGTACGCCGTCGTGCACCTGCCGGGCGAGGCGTTCGCGTTCCTCGGTGATCGCAGCGAGGCGGGCTGCCCGCTCGAGTTCGGCATGGGCGCGAGTAGCTGTGTTGCTTGCCAATCCGAGTGCCAAGCCGACCGACACCAGCACGGGAGCAGTCGCATCGGTCCACAGATCGAGATCGACTTGATCACGTACGACGGCACTGACCACCGACAGCAGGATGCCCGACGCTATTCCGCCCTTGGGCCCGAACAGAATTGCGGCGGAGATGACGGCGTTGGTCGCCCACAGCGTCGTCGGCAACGTCTGGTGTGTGCTGTACCAGTCATGATCGGTGACGAGCCGCGTCGACGCCATCAACGCGATGACGACCACCTGGTCCGCGAGAACCACCTTCCACCGTGCGACGGTCGGTCGCGACAACAGCATCGCCGAGATGCCCGTCCACACCGCCATCGATGCGACGAAGAACCAGCTCAGGCGCCCGTTCGAGTAGTACGGCACCGACGCGACCTGATAGCTGACCGCGTAGACGAGGGTGATCAGACGGAACGCCTGCGACGCCCGCCAGAGCGGCCCGACGGCATCAGTCATCGTCGGGCTTCTTCAGCGATCCTGGATCGAGTTCCCTGTTCTGCGCGTGGGGCGAGTCCGGTAACGCCGGGAATCTCGGCGTCGACGGGTCGTTCTCCTCCAGTTCCTCGTACACCTCGTCCGGGTCGTCGGCGAGCAGCGACCGGATCGCGGTGTTGAGGACCGCGACGATCGGTACCGCCAACAGACCTCCGACGATGCCCGCCAGCAAGATGCCGACGGTGATGGCGAGGACCACCGCGAGCGGGTGGATCCGCACCGCGCGTCCGAGCAGAAGCGGTTGCAGCACATGACCTTCGAGCTGCATCACGGCGACGACGATGCCGAGCGTGATCAACGCAGTCAGCAGGCCCTTGGTGACGAGGGCGATGAACACGGCGACGAACCCGGTCAGGAACGCACCGACGATCGGGACGAATGCACCGATGAAGACGAGCGACGCCAGCGGAAGCGCCAGCGGCACTCCGAGAATCGCAAGACCCGCGCCGATTCCGATGGCGTCGGCCGCCGCGACCGCGACCGTCGCGCGCACGTACCCGACGAGTGATCCGAATCCCTGGCTGCCTGCCAAGCGAATTCGACGACGCGATGCCGTCGGCGCCAGACGCGTGACGAACTCCCAGATCTGATCGCCGCCGTACAGGAAGAAGATGAGCGTGAACAGCGTCAGCAACGCGCCGGTGAGAATTTCACCGATCACCGTCGCCGTCGTCAACGCACCGCTCGTGACGGCCGACTGGTTGTCCTGGATGACCTTGACGACGTTGTCGCTCGCTTGCCGAATCTGATCCTGACTGATGTGCAACGGCCCCTCGGCCAACCACCGCTGGACGTCGTTGATCGACGTGGTGAACTGATCGCCCAGCGCAGGCAGCCCCTCGACGAACTGCTCGATGATGAACGTCATCACCCCTGCGACGACGCCGATACTCGCGATGATGACGATGACGACGGCGGCTGCGCGCGGCACACCTCGTCGTTGCATCCAGTCGACGATCGGCACGAGCATCGCCGACGCCAGCAGCGCCAACGCCACCGGAATGAGCACTGTGTCCAGCCGCCCGACGACGTAGACGAGCGTGACCAATCCGGCGAAAAGGACCAGTAGCCGCCAGGTCCATTCGGCCCCGACGCGGACGAGCGGATGCACCGAATCGGCCGCACTGGAACCGGCTCTGATTGCGTTCGACGCTTCTGCCCGCGGCTCGTCATCGGTCACCCGGTAAATTTAACCTGTGCTGGCATCTTTCAGAGCGGTCTCGCTCACCCTGAAGAGTCGCTGGCCTCTCTATATGTTGTCGATGCTGCTGTCGAATCTGTTCGGCGCGGTGCTCGTATTCGCTTTCGTCCGATACGGCTTGCCGATCTCGGAGACGCAGTCGATCGTCGCCGACCGTGTGCGCAACGTCTACGTGTTCGGCGCCTACCTGGCGTTCGCCGGTGCCATCAGCCTCTATTACGCAGCACGTATGTTGCGCACGGTCGTCCGATGGCAACTGCGCGGCGGGCCGCCGACGCGCGCGGAACAGATGACGACGCTGCATGCACCGTTGCGTCAGGCCATCGTCCACCTGATTCTCTGGGTCATCGGCGGTGTCCTCTTCGTCCTGCTGACGGTGTCCGAGATGCCGTCGTTGTCGGTGGCCGTCATCGTCACCGTGATCATGGCCGCGACGGTGACGTTCGGATTCACGTACATGCTCGGTGAACGCATCCTGCGGCCTGTTGCGGCGATGGCACTCAGTGAGGGACGTTTCGACCGGACCATGGCTCCGGGCGTCGGGACCCGCATGGCGATGACGTGGGGTCTCGGCACGTTGATGCCCGTCATCGGCATCATCCTGCTGTGCGCGACCCAGCTGACCACCGACCTCGTGTTCTCGACCGATGCACTCGCGATCGCCATCATCCTGCTCAGCGTGCTCGCCATCGGACAGGCGTTCATTCTGTCGATGCTGACAGCCAGCCAGATTTCCGATCCGATCCGCCAGCTCCGGCGCGCCATCGAGCGTGTTCAGCGCGGCGACAACGACGTCGAGGTCGACGTGTTCGACGGCAGCGAGATCGGCCGGCTGCAGGTCGGCTTCAACCGAATGATGGAGGAATCCGCCGAACGACGCGTACTGCGGGAGCTGTTCGGCCAGCACGTCGGCGAGGACGTGGCCCGACGCGCATTGCAATTCGGTACCGAATTGGGCGGCGAGACGCGCTTCGTCGCGGTGCTGTTCGTCGACATGGTCGGTTCGACGGCAACCGCATCCGAGCGTCCGCCGGGTGAGGTCGTCGTACTTCTCAACGAGTTCTTTCGCGTCGTGGTCGACGTCATCGACGATCACCACGGATTCGTCAACAAATTCATGGGTGACGCGGCACTCGCCATCTTCGGTGCGCCGCTGGATCGCCCCGACGCACCGACCGCCGCCCTGGCTGCGGCCCGTGACCTGCGGTTCGCCCTCAACGACATCGTCGGACTCGACATCGGCATCGGCGTCTCGGCGGGCCTCGCGGTCGCCGGAAACATCGGAGCGAAGGAACGATTCGAGTACACGGTCATCGGCGACCCGGTCAACGAAGCGTCTCGTTTGACCGAATTGGCCAAGCTACGCCCGGGCCGCGTGCTGGCATCGACGTCGGCGCTGTATTTCGCCAGCGACGAGGAACAAGAACATTGGGAGCTCGGAGATCAAGTTCAACTACGTGGCCGTGGTCGACCTACTCACCTTGCGTGGCCCGTCGAGCATCCCTGATCACTACGTCGGAGTGGTTACGCTGTGAGGGTGCCCGAACCGACACCAGAGGCCGCGGCCGCGAGTCCGCGACGCCGGAACCGGCTTCGGTGGCTCAAATGGGTGGCCGCCTTCGCCCTCGTCGGATTGCTGATCGGCGAGGGGATCTACCTCTGGCCTCGTCTGCACGAATCGTGGAAGGCCCTCACCGAAATCCATTGGGGCTGGCTCGCGGCGTGCATCTTCATGCAGGCGCTCTCGCTCAGCGCGTTCGGGCGGGTACAGAAGCAACTCCTGCAGGCCGGCGGCGTTCGCGTCCGGCAGGCCAAGTCGGTGTCCGTCATCTACGGCAGTACCGCGATGGCCTTGACGCTGCCCGCGGGCCAGGTCTTCTCGACGGCATTCACCTACCGCGAGACCCGACGCTGGGGCGCGAGTCCCGTCGTCGCGTCGTGGCAACTCGCGATTTCCGGTGTGATCGCCGCGGCAGGACTGGCTGTACTCGGCGTCGGCGGTGCGTTGCTCGTCGGCGGTTCCGTCAACACGTTCACGCTCGTTCTGCCGATAGCGGGCGTCGTCGCGATCGTCGCAGGCGTCCGGTGGGTCTCGGCTCACCCACAGTCCATCCGCAGCTCGGCAGGATGGGTTCTGCACAAGGTCAACGACTTCCGTAACCAGCCGCGCGACGCCGGGCAGGACCGCATCGACGAGGTCATCGAGCAAGTCGGTTCCGTTCAGCTCGGCAAACGCGACGGGGCTCTGACGCTGTCGTGGTCCGCGGTTCACCGTCTCGCCGACGTCGCCTGTCTCGGCTTCGCGTGTTACGCCGTCGGCGCGGATCCGAGGTTGTCCGGGCTGCTCATCGCTTTCGCCGCGGGCAAGGCCGTCGGATCGGTCCCTCTCGCGCCCGGTGGACTCGTCGTCGTCGACGCCACCCTCATCGCCTTCCTCACCAGCGCGGCCAGCATCAGCGCGTCACAAGCCGTCGCGGCTGCCTTCGTCTACCGAGGCGTCAGCTTCATCCTCGTCGCGATCGTCGGATGGATCGTCTTCCTCATCCTCTTCCGCAACCACCAGCACGAGGACCTCGAGTACGACCTCGAAATGGAACAGCGCGAGACCAAGCAACTCCAGAAGGACGCCCGCGTCGCCCGCGAGACTCATCCCAAGCCGAACCGGGCGGATCCGGAGTCGGCCTGATTCGCGGGCCCCCAGCTAGGCCGCCCCACGGTGAGCGAGGGCGCCATTCGGTCACCCACCCGCCTCCCTCAGGTGAGCGAGGGCCTCATTCGGTCACTCAGAGTGACCGGATGTCACATTCGCTCACTGTCCGGAGCGAGGGCGCCATTCGGTCACCCGACCGCCCTCAGGTGAGCGAGGGCCTCATTCGGTCACTCAGAGTGACCGAATGTCACATTCGCTCACTGTCCGAAGCGAGGGCGCCATTCGGTCACCCGGCCGCCTCCGAAAATTCTCCCGGGAATAGATGCGGACCCCGGTCCGCTTGTGTAGTATACGAACTTGAAACTTCAACCTTTAGGAGCAGACATGACCGCCTCGATCGCTTTGCCCGAACTGTCCGCAGGCACCTGGAACATCGACGCTACCCACTCGACAGTCGGGTTCACCGTCCGCCACCTGATGGTGAGCAAGGTCCGCGGCCGTTTCCAGAACTTCAGCGGCGCAGTCACCGTCGCCGCCGACGGCACCCCGTCCGTCAACGCGGAGATCGACGTCACCTCCATCACCACCGACAACGAGCAGCGCGACGGCCACCTCAAGACCGCCGACTTCTTCGAGGTCGAGAAGTTCCCGACCGCCACGTTCACCTCGACGTCCGTCAAACCCGACGGTGGCGACTTCGTCGTGACCGGTGACTTCACGCTGCACGGCGTCACGAAGTCGATCGACCTGAAGCTCGAGTTCAACGGCATCAACCCCGGCATGGGCAACGGCCCGGTCGCAGGCTTCGAAGCCACCACCGTCATCAACCGCAAGGACTTCGGCATCAGCATCGACATGCCGCTCGAGGGTGGAGGCGCTGTCGTCGGCGACAAGATCACCCTGAGCCTCGACATCGAAGCCGGCCTGGCTTCCTGATTCGACGCGGAGAAACGTAGGACGACGGCGGCACCCTAGGGTGTATCGGGTGAGCAAGCGCAGCCCGATCATCGCCGCCGTCGTCGACCTCGTTCTCGTTCTCGTGTTCTGTGCGATCGGCCGACGCAGCCACGACGAAGCGAACGCACTCGCGGGACTGTTCCACACCGCCTGGCCGTTCGTGATCGCGGCGGTGATCGGTTGGGTACTCACGATCGCCCTCTACCGCGACAAGTTCGACGCTTTCCTGATCCTCCCGACGGGCATCGTCGTGTGGGTCTCGACGGTCCTGTTCGGCATGATTCTGCGTGTGATCAGCGGCCAAGGAACCGCGTTCAGTTTCGTCATCGTGGCGTCGACTGTTCTCGCGGTGTTCCTGCTGGGATGGCGGGCTCTCGCAAAATTGGTACCAGTCCTGAAAAACTGAGCTGCGGAAAGCCCCCAATGCCTGGTGAACATGGGACAGTTCACATATGACCGATGTACACGACAAGAAAGACACCGGGTTCTTCGGACAACCGTTCGCGCTGGCCAACTTGTTCGGCGTCGAGATGTGGGAGCGGTTCTCTTTCTACGGGATGCAAGGCATCCTCATCTATTACTTGTACTACTCGGTGTCCGACGGCGGCCTCGGCATTCCGGAGTCGTCCGCGACATCCATCGTCGGCGCATACGGCGGAACCGTTTACCTGTCGACGATTCTCGGCGCGTGGATAGCCGACAGACTCCTCGGATCCGAACGCACGCTGTTCTACAGCGCTGTTCTGATCATGTTCGGCCATATCGCGCTGGCTGTTCTGCCCGGATTCCTCGGCGTCGGAGTCGGTTTGATTCTCGTCGCATTCGGCAGCGGCGGCCTCAAGGCCAACGCGACGTCGTTGGTCGGTGATCTGTACGACGAGCACGACACTCGTCGCGACGCCGGCTTCTCCCTGTTCTACATGGGCATCAACATCGGCGCGTTCATCGGACCACTCCTCACCGGCCTCGCGTGGGACAAGCTCGGATTCCACGCCGGATTCGGTCTTGCCGCAATCGGTATGGCGCTCGGCCTGATTCAGTACACCCTCGGCCGCAAGCACCTGCACGGAATCGGCGCGACGCCTCCCAACCCACTCCCGGCCACAGATCGAATCAAGTGGAGCGCCATCGGCGTCACCGCGATCGTCGTCGTCGCTCTGCTGTCGATCTTCGGCGCCATCAAGGCGTCGAATTTGTCCGACGTCGTCGTCGGTGTCACCATCGTCGCCGCCGTCGGTTACTTCGCAATCATCCTGTCCAGCAAGAAGATCACCCAGATCGAGCGTCGACGCGTCATCTCGTTCATTCCGATGTTCATCGCGAGCGCCGCGTTCTGGTCGCTGTTCCAACAGCAGTTCACGACGGTGCCGCTCATCGCGGACACCGAGCTCGACCGCAACTTGTTCGGCTGGGACTTCCCACCGTCGTGGGTGCAGTCCATCAACCCGGTGTTCATCATCATCTTCGCGGGCGTGTTCGCGGCGATGTGGACGAAACTCGGCGACCGGCAGCCGTCGACGCCGCTGAAATTCGCTGCAGGCGTGTCGATCATGGGACTGGCGTTCCTCGCGTTCGTGCCGTCGCTCGCCGGCGATAACATGCCACTACTGGCTCTCGTCGGCATTCTGTTGCTGTTCACGTTCGCCGAACTGTTCCTGTCCCCGGTCGGGTTGTCGCTGTCGACGAAGCTGGCTCCGGAGAACTTCCACACTCAGATGGTGGCGTTGTTCTTCCTGTCCGTCGCACTCGGTTCCGCGATGGCGGGCACGCTCGCCGGCTACTACGACCAGGACAATCCGAATCCGTTCTTCCTCACCGTCGGCGGCGCTTCGATCGCTGTCGGCGTCGTCCTCGTCGCGTTGACGCCGTGGATCAAGAAGATGATGAGCGGAGTGCAGTAACTACTTCCACATCAGCCACGCCGCAAGACCCAACCCGCACAGTGCGACGGCTATGCGCAGGATCGTCGGTGGAATGATCTTCACCACCGGCGGTCCCGAGTAGCCGCCTGCGAATGCACCGATCGCCAACGCCAGTGCGGCAAGCCAATTCACTTCACCGGAGAATGCGAAGATCACCGCGGCGACGAGGTTCGCGACACCGAGGAAGAAGCTCTTCAGAATGCTTGCGCGCCAGATCGAATCGGACGTACACAGCAGCGCGAGCGCCAAGAAGATCACCCCGGCACCCGCCCCGAAATAGCCGCCGTAGATCGCGACGACGAACAGGGCGACGGGATACAGCGTCGGGAATTCTCTGTGTCCCGAGAGTTTTCGCAGCTTCGGCTGCAACAACAACGCAAGTGCGGCGAACGCGACGAGGAACGGAACGACGCGTTCGAACGACCCTTCCGGCGCCCACAGCAGAATCACTGCACCCACCAACCCGCCGAGCGCCGAGTACGCGGCGTAGCGTGCCAGCTGCTTGCCGTCCTTCGCAAGTTCCGACGACGCATTCGCAGTAGCGCCGACGCCGACGGCAACGAGCGCCACTGTGTTGGTGACGTTCGCTGCGACCGGCGGGAGGCCGACGGCGAGCAGGGCGGGATAGGACACGAGCGAGGCGAGTCCGGTCACGAATCCGACGAGTCCCGCGAAGAAGCCCGCGACGACGAGCAGTCCGAATTCGAGCAGAGTCACGAACGATAAAGCTACTCCGGCTAATTACTCCGCTTTGCCCGAGTCCATTTCGCGCAGCAGCATCGTGCTCATCTTCACTGCCTGATCGGTACCGTCCGCGTTCTCGATGTAGACCGCAAACGCCAGGTCACCGCGGTTGGCGATGAACCAACGGTCGTCGCCGCTGTTGCCTGCGAACCCGGTGAGTCCGCCGTACGAGTCGAGACCGGCGTCGTGTGCGGACGTGCGCAACATGTCACGGAGTTTGCCCAACGCGTCCGGCGCGATCGACGCGGTCTCGTGATCCGACACGGCAGGCTGGCCGACGACGATCGACGGCAGCGGCGCGGCACCGCGTGCGATGGCCGCGCCGATCTGCGCGAGGCCGAACGGCGTCACCGACACGTCCGACGTCTCGTTGCCGACCGTGCGAATCCGGTCGATCGAATTGTTACCCGACGGCACCTGCCCGGTGTACGCGTCGAGACCCGGCATCGAATAGTTGACGCCGAGACCGAGTTGCGTCGCGTTGGAATCGTCACCCGACGTCACGGCATCGACGAGACGCGACGCCGAACCCAGCGGATACATGCCCGAGAACGCGATCTGTCCCTGCTCGTTCGCGTAGCTGTTCTGGGCCGTCGCGACGATCGCGCCGGTCGACGGCTGGATTGCGACGATCGACGCCGCCGTTCCGACGCTGACGACGGCTTCCTCGGCCGCGAGCTGGATCCGCGGGTCGAGCGTCGCATGTAGGTCAGGTCCGGCAGGGCCCTGGAACCCGGCCTGACGCGTCACGACCCCGTCGGGACCGGTGACGTCGACGGCCCAGCCCGAGCTGGCGTCGCGGTTGTCCTGCCACGCCTTGCGCAGCGAGTCGAGCAACGGAGACGTGATCCGACGATCCCCGGCGATCAGCTTGGGCGTCGGCGCTACGACGACACCCTCGATGGCACGCAGGTCGTCCTCGAGCACTGCGAAATCGTCGTCGCGCAGATTGACCGCAAGGATCGGGCTACCGGGGGTGGCCGCGAGGTCGCGCTGCAGACTGTCCGCCGTGATGAGCGGTGCGACGACGTCGATGACGTCGGCCAATCGGGACGTCGACGCGACAGGATCGGGCATGCGCGACGGATCGAGCAAGACCGCGTTGATGGTGCGCTCGTTCATGAGGACGTTCTGCGCGGAGTCGAACACCAGTGGCGCAGGTGCGTCGGTGCGGACGTAGCGGACGTTGCCGCCTCCCGGCATGTCCGGCGCGAGGATGTCCGGTTCCCACGTGATGCGCCATCCGACGCTCAGTTTCTTGGCGGTGCCTCGCGTGGAGTACGCCCAGTCCTTGCCGTCGCCGAAGTTCCAGTCCGAGGCCATCGTGAAGAAGCCGGAGCTGTCGTCGAGACCGATGAACTGCGAGAGTTCGAAGTCGCCGGTCGGGGGTCCACCGGCGGCGAGGCCGTCGAACATCTGGGAGATGCTGGCGGCCGCGGCGTTGGGATACGACGTCAGGTTCGCCGCTGCCTGCACATCTCGGGCGTTGAGCGCGTCGACGAAGTCACCGACTGCTACTTCGCCTTCGCTCTCCGGCTGATCGAGCAGCCACACCGCTGCCGTGGACGTGAGAACAAGCGTTGCCCCCACTGCTACTACGTAACGACCCCGTATCGCGCTCACGCGCGCCGCCCTCCCTGAACCCATGCTTCATTCTATTCACTTCAGTCACATACGTAACAAGCACGGGATTCACACGCTCTGGTCACGAATTCGCTACACGCCTCCCCCGTGTACTCCCGTCTGCACTCATCGTGGCGAATCGTGACGCCCATTACAAGCCTGAAAACCGTCACAATGTGCAAACAACCGGCAAACGTGGGTTCAGCGCAGGAACCGTCCGGCAGCCTCGAGTGCAGGAGCCGAACTCTGGCCCCCGGCGACGAACACCGCGAACGCCAGATCCCCCTGGATACCGACGAACCAGCCATGTGCGCCTTCGTTGTTCGGCCCGAACTCCGCGGTTCCGGTCTTGCCGAGAAGACCCGGGATGTCCTGCAGCTGGGTTGCGGTTCCTCCCGTCACGGTCTCACGCATCATGGTCCTGATCTGATCGGCGACCACGCCGTCGACGGGCGGAGGTGTCGAATCCGCAACACCCGGTTGACCCGTGACGAGCGTCGGCGCCTTCAGCGCCCCACCCGCGATCGACGACGCCACCAGCGCCATCCCGAACGGCGACGCGGTCACCTGACCCTGGCCGATGGCCGATTCGACGCGTGCCGCGGGTGTGTCCGCGAGCGGAACGTTCCCGGTGACGGTCGTCAGTCCTGGCGTCACGTAGTCGACGCCGAGACCGTACTGCAACGCAGTCTGCTGCAGGCCGTCTGCGGGAAGTCCGACGCCGAGGCGTCCCATCGTCGTGTTGCACGAGCGCGCGAACGCCGTGTGCAGCGGAACGTCACCGAGATCGAAGTTGTCGTCGTTCGGGATCTGCCGCCCCTCGATGTTCTCGGTGCCGGGGCACGGAAGGATCGTGTCGGGTGTCGCGGTGCCTGCCTCGAGTGCGGCCGACGTCGTCACCGTCTTGAACGTCGATCCCGGCGGGTACAGCCCGGTCAACGCGATAGGCCCTTCCAGGTCCGCGGCCGCATTCTGTGCGACAGCGAGAACATTGCCCGTCGAGGGCTGAAGAGCCACGATCGCCGCCTGCTGCGGCAGTGCGGTGAGTGCGTTCTCGGCTTTCACTTGCAGTCCGGCATCGAGCGTCGTCGCGATGTCGGGTGCGGGTGTCGCGTCGATGCCTGCCAGTTGTTCGACGGTCCCGTCGGCCTGTAGTTCTTGGATCGACCAGCCCTTGTTGTCGTCGAGCTGCTGCTGCCAGAGCTCGGACACTCCCGTCAATGCGGGAGAGGCCAACGCGCGATCGGTCGTCAACAAGCGGGTCTGCGGAGCCAGTGTGACGCCGGGGATCGCTGCGAGCGGGGCCGCGATCGGGTCGATGTCGGATTGACGGAGCGACACCACGGTCAGCGAATTACCCTGTGCCGCAGCCCTATCAGCGGTGATCGACTCGGCCGTGATCGTGGGCACGATCGGAGATATGTACGACGCGACGGCCGCGGCATCGGCCGTCGCATCGATGTTGACGAGCGTGACGACCTGCTGGGACATGAGTTCGGCGCCCGTGCGGTCGAACACCCTGGGGGTGACGAGTGCGTCGGTCGGTGTGTAGCGAATGGAGTTCTCGGCAGTCAGTCCCGGTGCGAGAACGGAGGGATCCCACTGGATCTTCCATCCCTGATCGGTCTCCGTCGCCGTCGCCTGGGTGTCGTACTGCCACTGCTTGGGCTCGCCGTCGGGCTCCTCGGTGCCATCGGTCGTCGTCGAGAACCTCCAAGTCGCGTCGAGCGTGACCGCACCACCGTCCTCGGACGCCGATTCGACGGTGAAGTCCGGCGTCGCGGTCACGACGCCCCCTGCTGCCAAGCCGTCGTACAGGCCTGTGAGTGCGGCCGACGCGGCTGCGGGGTCCGTCGTGAGCTGCGCGGCGGCATCGGCAGCGCCGCTGTTGATCGCGTCGACGAACTGCTGAGCGGTGGTCTGGGGCTCGGGCGGACCGTCGTCACCACACCCCGCGAGGACCAGCGCCGTGACGGCGACGAGGGCGGAAACCGTCTTCTTCGATGTGCGCACGCACTTGATCATGCCTGACACGTGGCGGATATCCGTGTAACGGTGTAATCATGTAAGTGTGTAATCGGACTTCAGAGGAGACGTCATGAGACACCATGGAAGAAAGTTCGGACGGCCAGGCGGTTGGCAGCAGGCCGACACCCCCGATGCGGGCGACGCATCCGACTGGTTCGGCGGGAGACTGCCCGAGAGCTGGTTCGCCGGGGACGCGACGGTCGAGGTGGATCGCGAAGAGATCGTCGTCATCGGAGAACTCCCCACACCCGACGACGCATCGACCGCGTCGACGGAGGGCCGCATCGCGCGATTCCGCGAGACGACGCGTCAGGACCGCATGCAGATCGCCGACGAAGCCGAGGCGCGCTACGGCCGCAAGGTCGCGTGGGGCGTCGCGGTCGACGGCGAAGCAGTGCTGTTCACCAATCTTGCTGTGCCGGTGATGACTCGGCTGCGCCAGCCGGAGCGCAAGGTGCTCGACACGCTCGTCGACGCCGGGGTCGCGCGGTCGCGTGCGGATGCGTTGTCGTGGGCGGTCAAGCTCGTCGGGGAGCACACCGAAGAGTGGCTCGGCGAGCTGCGTCAGGCGATGAGCACGGTGGATGATCTGCGTAAGAAAGGACCAGGGGCGGCTTCGCCGCATGTGCCCGAAAATACATAGCCCTCTATGTATTTTCGTGCACGTGAGGCAATCCCCTTGCGCTCCCTACGGCACCGGGTCTAACCTGACTCTCGCCTTGTCACCGACAGAACTGGAGAGGCCGTTGCTCTTCTAGAGGTTCATACGCCTGCATGTACGCACGCACACCTCTGGAGCAATCATGTCTACCCCCTCTTCTCTGCGCATATCCGACGTCGGTTTCGCCTGGCCCGACGGCGACCAGGTCTTCGACGGCCTGGACGCTGTATTCCTTACCGGCAGAACAGGTCTCGCCGGTTCCAACGGCGCCGGAAAGTCCACACTGCTGAAACTGATCACGGGCGAGCTGACCGCGCAACGCGGTTCGATCACCGCCCCCGGCACACTCGGTTACCTCCCACAGGACATCACGCTGCGCGCAGGGCGACGCATCGACGACATCCTGCGCATGCGTGATCTGCGAGAGTCGTTGCACCGCATCGAGTCCGGCAACTTCGACGACGACGATTTCGCAGTGGTCGGCACCCGATGGGACGCCGAGGAACGCGCCGTGGCCCTGCTGGACAAGTTGGGGTTGGGCCACATCGTCGCTCGCCCGGACGATCTGGATCGCGTCGTCGGGACGCTCTCCGGTGGTGAGTCGATGCTGTTGGCGCTCACCGCGGAACTGCTCGCCGAGCCCGACGTGCTCTTACTCGACGAGCCGACCAACAACCTCGACCTCGATGCCCGAGCGCACCTCTACCAGGCCGTTCAGTCGTTCCAAGGCGTCATGGTCGTAACGAGCCACGACCTCGATCTGCTCGAGATCATGGACGGCACAGCGGAAGTGCGCACCGAGCGCGACGGTGTGAGCCGGCTGCGCATGTTCGGCGGGAACTACAGCCATTATCGAGCCGTCGTCGACGCGGAACAGGAGGCAGCGCGTGCAGCGTTGCACGACGCGAAGAACGACGTCCGCAAGCAGGAACGCGAATTGGTGGAGGCCAGAACCAAACTCGACCGTCGGCTCCGTTACGGCAAGAAGATGGCGGAGCAGAAGCGCGAGCCGAAGATCGTCATGGGCAATCGCAAACGGGCAGCGCAGGTGTCGGCCGGTAAGTTGCGCAACAATCACATCGAGAAGGTGAGCGACGCCCACGCCGTGCTGGCATCTGCCGAGGATCGGTTACGCGACGACCGAGAGGTACGCGTCGACCTTCCGGCGACGAAAGTCCATGCGGGACAGCAGATCGTCTCGATAGACTCGTTGGACATCGTCGGCCCGGAACGAATCGCACTGATCGGGCCGAACGGAAGCGGCAAGACGACCCTGTTGCGTGAGCTCGAGGCCGCGGAACCCGTGGTGCCGTGGCGGTACCTGCCGCAACGGCTCGACGTGTTCGACGAGTCACGCACCGTCGCCGAGAACGTCGCCTCCGTCGCGGCACACGCGTCGAACGAGCAGATTCGAGCGCAGTTGGCGCGCTTCCTGTTTCGCGGGAGTGATGCAGATGCCGTCGTCGAGACGTTGTCCGGTGGCGAGCGCCTGCGAGCTGCACTTGCCCGCATCCTGCTGGCCGAACCGGCGCCGAAGTTGCTGATGCTCGACGAGCCGACCAACAACCTCGACCTCGCCAGTAGAGCGCATCTGGCGGAGGCGTTGGCGAGCTACCAGGGCGCGCTGATCGTCGCGAGCCACGACCTGCCGTTCCTGCGCGATCTCGAGCCGACGAGGTGGGTGGAATTGGAGCGTGCATGATGGACCGGTGGACTTCGCTACCAACCCGTCGGACGGAACCCGGATCGCCTACACCGTCGTAGGGTCCGGTCCGCCATTGCTGATGGTGCACGGCAGCCTGCTCACGCACACCATCTGGCGCACGTTCGGCTATGTCAAAGCGCTGCGTCCGAGAAGGTCGTTGATCCTGCTCGACATGCGAGGGCACGGTCGAAGCGACAAGCCGCACGACGTCGACGCGTATCGCATGGACTCGATCGTCGGCGATCTCGTTGCGGTGCTCGACGAGGTGGGTGTCGACAAGGCCGACTACTGGGGCTATTCGTACGGTGCCCGCGCCGGACTGACGCTGGCAGCGCGGGCACCCGACCGCGTCGGCGCTCTCGTGGCGGGAGGTGGGTCGCACGGTCCGCAGAAGGGTGCGTTCGATCGGCTGTTCTTCCCGGGTTGCGCCGACGTCCTCGCGACGCGAGGGATGGACGGGTTCATCGAGGAGTGGAACAAGCATCGACTGTTTCCGGTGGATCCGGCGACCCGGGCCGTGTTCACCGCCAACGATTCCGACGCCCTGGCCGCATACTTCCGCGCGTCCGACGCCGAACCCGGACTGGCCGACGACGTTCTGCGCGGCTTCGACATCCCGTCGTTGTTCTACGTCGGCTCGGAGGATACGACGCGTCTCGTGGACTCCCGTTCCGCTGCCGCGCTGGTCCCTGATGCGGAGTTTCACCTGATCGACGGTTTCGATCACTCGACGACGCCCGCAGCGGGTGCGGAGGTCTTGGGTGTGGTGGAGCCGTTTCTGGAGCGAATGTCACCTTCGGTCACCTGAACCTTGGGCCGCTCGGGGGTGAGCGAGGGCGGCATTCGGTCACTCTGAGTGAGCGAGGGTGACATTCGGTCACTCATTCGGTCACCCCTGGGAGATCAGAGGAACAGATCCCGCTTACGGATGAGCCCGGTGGCGATGACGCTGACCACCGAGGTGCCGACGAGGAATCCGCACGCCAGCCAGGGCGATCCGCTGCCCGCGGCGATGAGGGCCGTCAGGATCAGCGGAGTGATTCCGGACGCGTAGATGCCGGAGAACTGGTAGACGATCGACAGTCCGGTGTAGCGGATTTCCGTGGGGTACAGACTCGCGTACAGAGTGCCCTGCGCTCCGTAGAACAGTGCGTGCACGAATCCGAACACCAAGACGAGCCCGAGTCCGAAGAACCAGAGGCTGCCGGTTCCGAAGAGCGCGAACACCGGGAACACGGCGAGTCCGTACAGGGCGATGCCGATGATATAGATCCGCTGGGCGCCGTATCGGTCGACGAGGAGTCCGGAGAGCGGGAGCAGCAGTGCCATGACCACCGCGGCGACGGTGACGACGAGCAGCACGGGGACCTTCTCGAAGTCGAGCTCGGTGGTCGCGTACGTGATGGCGAAGACACCCCACGTGTTGAATGCCGCGCCCTCACCCCAACGCGACAGCAGTCCGAGAACGGTCGCACGAATCGACTTGCGCGCGAACACCTCTCGAACCGGCGCCGACG
The DNA here is from genome assembly GCF_900188125.1 of Rhodococcoides kyotonense. Classification (GTDB taxonomy): domain Bacteria; phylum Actinomycetota; class Actinomycetes; order Mycobacteriales; family Mycobacteriaceae; genus Rhodococcoides; species Rhodococcoides kyotonense. The sequence continues at coordinate 188,667 of NZ_FZOW01000008.1, forward strand.
ACCGTTGCTTGAGATCGGTGACTTCTTGGAACGCAGGGGTCTCCTCGACCTTGAGCCGCACGATCAGTCCGACGGCGACGAGAACGAGGCTGAGGAGGAACGCGATGCGCCATCCGTACGCCAGGAAGGCGGCGTCGTCGAACACTGTTTGCAGTAGCGCGAACACTGCTGTGCCCAAGGCCAATCCGAGCGCGAGACCGATTTGCGGGATGCTGCCGAACAGTCCGCGCTTCTTCGCCGGGCTGTGTTCGACGGCCAGGAGCACTGCTCCGGCCCATTCCCCGCCGAGCGCGAAACCTTGCAGAATTCGCAGGAGCAGCAACAGAATCGGGGCGAGGACACCGATCTGCTCGGCGGTCGGAAGTGCACCCATCAGCGCGGTGGCGATGCCCATGATGAACATCGTCAGCGCGAGCGTCTTCTTACGCCCGATGCGGTCGCCGAAGTGCCCGAAGACGACGCCGCCGATCGGGCGGACGACGAATCCGACGGCGAACGTCGCGAAGGACAGCATCGTGCCGACGAACGAGCTCTGGTCGGGGAAGAACAGTTGGTTGAACACCAGGCTTGCGGCGGTGGCGTAGAGGAAGAAGTCGTACCATTCGACGGTGGTTCCGAGAAGACTCGCAGCGACGACGGTACGCAGGCGCTTTCGTCTGGCCGGGTCCGATTCGACCGGGGCGGGCTCGGCGATTGAAGTCATGTGAAACCAGAGTAAGTACGCACCTTCTGCAGGTCACCAATTGAAATCACGGTGATTCGAAGTCTGGCGCATCGCCGACGCCACTGCCACAATCGGGCGATATGTCTTTGCGCTTTCACTGGTTCCTGCCCACGTACGGGGATTCCCGCAACCTGATGGCAGGTGGCCACGGGTCGTCGATGTCCGGTGATCGGCCGGCGACATTGAGGTATCTCAATCAGATCGGCGCTGCGGCCGAGAGCAACGGGTTCGAGGCGGTCCTCACTCCGACCGGTGCGTGGTGCGAGGACGCATGGCTGACGACGGCCATGATGATCGACACAACAGAGACCCTCAAGTTTCTCGTCGCGCTCCGGCCCGGTTTGATCGCACCGACACTTGCCGCACAGATGGCTGCGACGTTCCAGTGGCAATCCGGCGGTCGACTTCTGCTCAACGTCGTCACCGGCGGCGAGGATCACGAGCAACGACGGTTCGGCGACTTCCTCGACAAAAACGAGCGTTACGCGCGCTGCGGGGAATTCCTCGACGTGACGCGTCGACTGTGGGCCAACGACGGCCCGGTCACCTTCGACGGCAAGTACATCAAGGTCGAGGACGCGTCGCTGCAGCGCCATCCCGAACCGACACCGCCGATCTTCTTCGGCGGGTCGTCACCTGCGGCAGGCACCGTCGCGTCGCAGTTCGCCGATACCTATCTGACGTGGGGTGAACCGCCCGCGTCCGTGGCGTCGAAGATCGCGTGGATTCGAGACCTCGCCGAAGTACAGGGCCGCACACTGGATTACGGCATCCGCCTGCACGTGATCTCGCGTGACACGTCGGAGCAGGCGTGGGCCGAGGCGGATCGACTGCTGGCCAATCTCGACCCTGCGACCGTCGAAGCAGCGCAGGCGAGCCTGTCGCGCTCGGTGTCCGAAGGCCAGCGCCGCATGCGCGAATTGCACGGCGGCGGTGAGGCTTACAAGCAAGGTGCAGATGCCAGAAGCCTCGAGATCGCACCCAACCTATGGACAGGTGTCGGGCTGGTTCGCGGTGGCGCGGGCACTGCCCTCGTCGGATCGCACGAGGAAGTGGCCGACCGGATCGCGGAATACGCGTCGATCGGGCTCGATCACTTCGTTCTGTCGGGTTACCCGCATCTCGAGGAGGCGTTCCACTTCGGCGAAGGGGTGCGCCCGATCCTCGAGAAGCGCGGGCTCGTGCAGTCGCGGGTCCGGGAGAATGCCGTCACCGGGACGCCGTTCCGCTAACCCCATGTGCACGAAAATACATAGCGGGGCAGGAGTGGAGCCTGCGGAATGACCCGCAGGCACAGTGTATTTTCGTGCACGTGCGCCGAAGGCGCCTACTCGCGGAACTCCCCCGACAACACCTCACCCGAATTCTCCCGCGCCCGCAGTTCGACGCGCCGGATCTTGCCCGAGATGGTCTTCGGCAGCTCGAAGAACTCGATCCGGCGGATGCGCAGGTACGGCGCCAGGTTCTCACGGGCGTACTTCAGGATCTGAGATGCGGTGTCCTCGTTGGGTTCCCACCCGGCCGCGAGCGAGACGTACGCCTTCGGCACCGCCAGACGGGTCTCGTCGGGCGCGGGCACGACAGCCGCTTCCGCTACCGCAGGATGCTCGATCAGCACGCTCTCGAGCTCGAACGGCGACACCTTGTAATCCGACGCTTTGAAGACGTCGTCGGTCCGGCCGACGTACGTGATGTAGCCGTCGGAGTCACGGGATGCGACGTCGCCCGTGTGGTAGTAACCGCCGGACATGACCTCGTCGTTGCGCGCCGCATCACCCAGGTAGCCGGTCATCAGATTGAACGGTGACGCCGCGAGATCGAGGCAGATCTCACCCTCGTCCGCCTTCTCACCGGTCACCGGGTCGACGATGACGACCGGAACTCCTGGCAGCGGACGTCCCATCGACCCCGATTTCAGGTCCGCCCCGGGCGTATTACCCACGAGCGCAGTGGTTTCCGTCTGCCCGAAGCCGTCGCGAATACTGAGCCCCCACTGCTTCTGCACGTGCGAGATCACTTCGGGGTTCAGGGGCTCACCCGCACCGATCGCCTCACGCAGATTCCCCTTGCCGCCGGAGATGTCCGCCTGAATCAGCATGCGCCACACCGTCGGTGGCGCGCAGAACGTGGTGACCTCTGCGCGTCGAATCTGCTCGAGCAGTGCTGTCGCGTCGAACCTGCTGTAGTTGTAGATGAAGATGGTCGCCTCGGCGATCCACGGAGCGAAGAAACAACTCCACGCGTGCTTGGCCCACCCGGGCGAACTGATGTTGAGATGCACGTCGCCGGGCTTGACGCCGAGGAAGTACATCGTCGTCAGATGCCCCACGGGGTACGACACCTGCGTGTGCTCGACGAGCTTCGGCTTGCTCGTCGTACCCGACGTGAAATACATGAGCAGACGGTCCGACGGCGCGGTGACCGACTCGAACGGTGCCGGATCCTCGAGATCGTAGGCGGCGCGATAGTCGCTCCACCCGTCGACCTCGCTCGTTGCGATCCGCAGATAGTCGCCGGGTACGTCGTCGAACTTCGCGGTGTCCGACGGGTTGGCGATGACAGCTTTCGCCCGTCCCCTCTCGATCCGATCGGTCAGATCCGCCGAACCGACGGCCGTCGTCGTCGGCATCAGCACTGCGCCGATCTTCATGACGGCAAGCATCGATTCCCACAGTTCCACCTGGTTGCCGAGCATGAGGATGACCGAGTCACCGCGTCCGATGCCGAGGGATTCGAGCCAGCGGCCTACTCGGTCGGACCGGCGGGCCATGTCGTCGAAGCTGTATTTCGCCTCGGATCCGTCTTCCTCGACGATCCACAGCGCGGTGCCGTCGTTGCCACGGGCGATCGCGTCGAACCAGTCGATCGCCCAGTTGAAAGTGCCTTCGAACGACGGCCACTCGAAGTCGGACAGGGCCTTGTCGTACTGCCCGTATGCGCCGAGCAGCACATCCCGTGCCTGCTCGAACGCCTTGTATGCCGTTCCGTCCGTCATCGAAAGCTCCTCGTGTGTGGCACAGGTCTCAGTCCGCCTCAGGCTAAACGCGCGCCGAACAGCGCCGCTACCCCCGAACAGGGGTGGCCGACAGTCGACGTTAAGTGCGCGCCAAGCGATCGAGCGCAGGCTTCGATCCATGACAACGACACAGAAAATCACGACCGAATACGACCTCCTGGGAATCCAGCTCGCTCATCGCGCGATGCGACGCGACGCCGCACGGCTCGTGACGCTGTGCGAGGGCCTGAAGAGTCCCGACGCGAAACAGATGACCGCGATCTCGGAGTACGTCCACCTGTTCGCCGACAGCATCCATCATCACCACACGACCGAGGACGACGTCCTGTGGCCGAAGATCGTCGGATCCGTCGGCTCGCACATCGACTTGAGCGACCTCACCGAGGACCATGAGGCGCTCGACCCGTTGCTCGACGAACTACGAGCAGCAGCCGACGGCCTCCCCGAGAGCCTGGCGCGTCTGACGGCCGCGTTGGTTCAGCTGAAGAACGAACTCGACGAGCACATCGAGGACGAGGAGCGGACGATCTTTCCGCTCATCACCGAGCACCTCCCGCTCGCCGAGTGGGAAGCCGTCGAGAACGCCGCACGCAAGGGAGGGAAGGTGGACTTCGAGCTCCCGCGTGTTATCGACGTCCTGAGTCCGGATGAGCTCGTGCGGGTGAAGAAGGAGGGTGGGGTGATGCTGCGCATCATGCTGCCGTTCTTGCGTCGGAAGTATCGGCGGCGGGAGAAGGCCTGCGGCCTACGTGCATAGAAGTACACGGCGCCGCTCGGTCGCTCCGCGGGCTCCGCTCCTGCCGACTATGTATTTTCGTGCACATGGCGAAGCCCTGAGGCGCACTATTGAACAGTGCACGAACTTGCGATCACGCAGTGCATCGTCGACGCAGCCTGTGAGCGTGCCGACGGGAAGTCCGTGAGCCGAGTGCTGGTACGAGTGGGACAGCTGTGCGCTGTGATCCCCGATTCGATGCAATTCTGCTTCGAACTCGTCACCGAGGGCACGGTCGCGGAGGGCGCTCGGCTCGACATCGAAACCGAGACCGCGCGAGCTCGCTGCCGCACCTGCGACAGCGAGTTCGCGATACCCGACGCAATCCTGTTGTGCCCGTGCGGGAGTGCCGACGTCGACGTACTCTCCGGGCGCGATCTACGAATCCTGTCGATGGAAACGAGGTGACCTTCGATGTGCGCAACATGCGGATGCGGCAACGACGCCCACGAGCACACACACGAGCATCCCCACGAACACGGCGGTGAGGTGATCACCCTCGAACAGAAAGTTCTGGCCAAGAACGATCTACTCGCCGAACGTAACCGCGGTTGGCTCGCGGGCCGGAGAATCTCGGCGTTCAACATCATGAGTTCACCGGGAGCAGGCAAGACGACGCTGCTCGTGCGGACGATAGAGGAACTCACGAGCACGACGCCCGTCAGCGTCATCGAAGGCGACCAGGAGACGACTCTCGACGCCGATCGCATCGAGGCGACAGGATGTTCTGTCGTGCAGATCAATACGGGCACCGGCTGCCACCTCGACGCGGACATGGTCCGACGCGCACTCGAGACTCTCGACCCGCCCACTCGATCGTTGCTGTTCATCGAGAACGTCGGAAACCTGGTGTGCCCCGCACTGTTCGACCTCGGCGAGGAAGGCAAGGTTGTCCTAATCTCGGTGACCGAGGGCGACGACAAGCCACTGAAATACCCACACATGTTCGCCGCGGCCGACGCGGTGATCGTCAACAAGATCGATCTACTGCCCTACGTCGACTTCGACATGGAAACCTTTGCAGCACATGCCGAGTCGATCAATCCGCATGTGCGAATTCTGCCTACTTCCGCGACCGCGGGCGACGGACTGGACGACTGGTACGGTTGGCTCACCCAAAACCAACACGCGGTTCATTGACAACTTTTCACCGCGGGTAGAAAGTGGAATACGTCACGGAAACGAGCCGAAGGTCGACTCCGGTGACGACAGGGGCGAAGGTGGGCCCCGGAGGGTGGGGACCCATGCCTACGTCGGCAGCGGAGACTGCAGAAGACACAGGGACTGCGGAAGAGCCACTGATTCACGTCCTGTGGATCAACGCCGGACTCAGTTGCGACGGCGATTCGGTGGCACTCACCGCCGCCACACAGCCGAGTATCGAAGAGATCGCGTTGGGTGCATTGCCCGGCCTACCCAAGATCGCTGTGCACTGGCCACTGATCGACTTCGAATGCGGCCCCGCCGGTGGGGCCGACGACTTCCTCGAGTGGTTCCGCAAAGCCGATCGCGGCGAACTCGAGCCATTCGTGCTGGTCGTCGAGGGGTCCATCCCCAACGAAGAGCTGCACGACGACGGCTACTGGTGCGGATTCGGCAACGATCCCGCCACCGATCAGCCCATCACGACGAGCGAATGGCTCGATCGACTCGTACCGAAAGCCACGGCCGTCGTCGCCGTCGGAACATGCGCGACGTATGGCGGAATCCACGCGATGGCGGGAAATCCGACGGGTGCGATGGGCGTCCCGGACTACCTCGGCTGGGACTGGAAATCCAAGGCGGGCATACCGATCGTCTGTGTACCCGGCTGCCCGATTCAACCCGACAACCTGTCCGAGACGCTGACGTATCTGCTGTACATGGCGACCGATCAGGCGCCGATGATTCCGTTGGACGAAGCACTGAGGCCCACTTGGCTTTTCGGTCAGACAGTGCACGAGGGGTGTGACCGCGCAGGCTACTACGAACAGGGTGACTTCGCGGACGAGTACGGCTCACCCAAGTGCATCGTCAAACTGGGCTGCTGGGGTCCGGTCGTCAAATGCAATGTGCCCAAGCGTGGTTGGATCAACGGGGTCGGAGGATGCCCGAACGTCGGTGGCATCTGCATCGGTTGCACCATGCCCGGGTTCCCTGACATGTTCATGCCGTTCATGGACCAACCGCCAGGCGGAAAACTGTCCACGACCGCGTCGGGTATGTACGGGTCCGTCATCAGGAGTCTGCGCCACATCACCGGCAAGACAGTCGATCACGAGCCTCGGTGGCGTCATCGTGGCGAAAAACTCGATACCGGAGCCAGCCGAACCTGGTAGACATTCGCACGCAAGAGAGGCAGCTCCGTCATGACAGCCACCATGCCCACTCCGTCTCACAAGAAGTCCGGCGACGACGGCTTGGTGGAGATGGCATGGGATCCCATCACACGTATCGTCGGCAGCCTCGGGATCTACACCAAGATCGACTTCGCGAACAACGAAGTGGTCGAGTGCAAGAGCACGTCGTCGATCTTCCGCGGCTATTCGATCTTCATGAAAGGCAAGGATCCTCGCGACGCGCACTTCATCACAAGTCGCATCTGCGGCATCTGCGGGGACAACCACGCGACGTGCTCCTGCTACACCCAGAACATGGCGTACGGCGTCAAACCCCCGCACCTCGGTGAGTGGATCGTCAATCTCGGCGAGGCCGCGGAATACATGTTCGATCACAACATCTTTCAGGAGAACCTCGTCGGCGTCGACTACTGCGAGAAGATGGTGTCCGAGACCAATCCGGGAGTGCTCGCGAAGGCCGAGAACACACGGGCGCCGAACGAGGCGGCGCACGGCTACCGGACGATCGCGGACATCATGCGCTCGCTCAATCCGTTCACGGGCGAGTTCTATCGCGAGGCGCTCCTCGTCAGCCGATCGACGCGAGAGATGTTCTGCCTCATGGAAGGCCGGCACGTTCACCCGTCGACGCTCTATCCCGGCGGCGTCGGAACCGTCGCGACCATCCAGCTGATGACCGACTACATGACTCGACTCATGCGCTACGTCGAGTTCATGAAGAAGGTCGTCCCGATGCACGACGACCTGTTCGATTTCTTCTACGACGCGCTTCCCGGCTACGAGAAGGTGGGGCTGCGCCGCACTCTGCTCGGCTGTTGGGGTTCGTTTCAGGATCCGGAAGTCTGCAATTTCGCGTACAAGGACATGACGGAGTGGGGACGGCGGATGTTCGTCACCCCGGGTGTCGTCGTCGACGGCAAGCTCGTCACGACGGACCTCGTCGACATCAATCTCGGCATCCGAATACTGCTCGGCTCTTCGTATTACGACGACTGGACCGACCAGGAGACGTTCGTGAAGACGGACCCGTTGGGCAATCCCGTCGACCGTCGGCATCCGTGGAATCAGCACACCAACCCCAAGCCGCAGAAGCGCGATCTGGACGACAAGTACAGCTGGGTGATGTCCCCACGCTGGTACGACGGTAAGGACTACCTCGCGCTCGACACCGGCGGTGGACCACTTGCACGGCTGTGGTCGACGGCACTGGCCGGTCTCGTCGACGTCGGGTACATCAAGTCCACAGGTCACAGCGTGCAGATCGAACTGCCGAAGACCGCGCTGAAGGGCCCCGTCACGCTGGAGTGGAAGATCCCCGAACACGGCAGCAACACCCTCGAACGCAATCGAGCGCGTACCTACTTCCAGGCCTACGCTGCCGCTGCCGCACTGCATTTCGCAGAGAAGGCGCTCGTCGAGATCCGGGCGGGCCGCACTGCGACGTGGGAACCGTTCGAGGTGCCGGACGAAGGCATCGGGTGCGGTTTCACCGAAGCGGTACGCGGAGTTCTGTCGCACCACATGGTGATTCGAGACGGAAAGATCGCCAACTACCACCCGTACCCGCCCACCCCGTGGAATGCGAATCCACGCGACAGCTTCGGCACTCCCGGTCCGTACGAGGATGCGGTACAGGGCGGGCCGATCTTCGAGGAGAACGACCGAGATCATTTCAAGGGCATCGACATCATGCGTACGGTCCGGAGTTTCGACCCGTGCCTTCCCTGCGGAGTGCACATGTATCTCGGCGATGGCAAGACACTGGAGAAGCTTCACTCCCCGACACAATCGGTGACCGGTGAGTGAGGACACGTGGCGTAGCGCTGGAGAGCGGATCGACACTCTCGTCAATTCGTTCGGAGTCGGGGGCGCTGCGACACGAGAACGAGCCGAACAGCTCGTGCGAGAGGTCGTCGACCTGTACGGCGAGGGTCTCGCACGAATACTGCGCATGTCCGACGCGCGGGCCGTCGACCGGTTCGTCCGGGACGATCTGGTCGCGAGTCTGTTGCTCGTCGGCGGACTTCACCCGGACGACACCGAAACCCGCATACGGACTGCACTCGACGGCGTCCGTCCGTACCTCGGCTCGCACGGCGGCGACGTCGAACTGGTCGGGGTGGAGAACGACGTCGTGACGCTTCGTCTGACCGGCAGCTGTCAGAGTTGTCCGTCGTCGTCGGTGACACTGGAACTGGCGGTGACCGACGCCGTGCACGCCGCAGCTCCCGAGACGACGTCCATCGAGGTCGTGCAGCCGGACGAGCCCTCTCTGATCGCCGCCGATTCGCTGATGTCGCGGATACACGCTGCGGCAGAACACGAATGGGTCGCCATGCCCGAACTCGAGTCCTTGGCCGACGGTGACGTCGCCGGGTTCGAGGTCGCTGCACTGCCGGTCCTGGTCTGCCGCGTCGACGTCACGCTCTATGCGTATCGCGACCGTTGTCCCAGCTGCACCGGCTCCATGGCGGGTGCACGTCTCGGCCGGGTTCTGGGCGGTGGCGTGGCATTGACGTGCCCGGTGTGCCGCGTGCACTACGACGTCCGCGCGGCCGGGGCATGTATGGACGTCGACGATCTTCACCTGGACCCGCTTCCCGTCCTCGTCCGCGACGGAGTCACCTCGGTCGCCGTTCCGACGGGGTCGATGTCATGACCAGCCCCCTGTCTTCTCTGTCCCGCATCAGCCGATCGCGGCCCCAGGCGCCCGCGTCGGAGCGATGTGACATGTGCGCGCAGCCGATCACCGCCCCCGATCCTTCACGCGGGGACAGCGAGCATCAGCACGTCGTCGACGTCGAGGCACGGCAGCTGATGTGCGTCTGTCGCGGTTGCTACCTGCTGTTCACCGACGACTCCGCGACGCTGCGCTACCGCGCGGTACCGGACCGATACCTGTCCTTCCCGACGTTTCGGCTCGTACCGGGAACCTGGGACACACTGCAGATCCCGGTCGGGCTCGCGTTCTTCTTCCGCAGCTCGCGCACCGGTCGGACGAGCGCGTTCTACCCCAGTCCCACGGGCGCAACGGAATCCGAACTGCCCTTCGACCGGAAGGACGCCGATGTCCCCCAACTCGACCTGTTACGCGACGACGTCGAGGCGCTGCTGATTCGTGTCCCCACCCGCGGCGACGCGTCGTGCCACCTCGTTCCGATAGACGCATGCTACGAACTCGTCGGCCGAATTCGCATGCTGTGGCGCGGTTTCGACGGCGGGCAGGACGTACGGAGAGCGATGGACGACTTCTTCGACGTCGTCGAGAGACGAAGTAGGCCGGCGTCATGACACACTTGTCCTTCAAGGTTCTCGGCATCACCCCCGAAACGTATGCTGCGGTGCCGAATCTCATTGCCCACGTGCGCATCACCGAAGACACGGACACGACGATTCATGCGATGGCGATGCGGGCTCAGGTCCGTATCGAACCACACCGCCGCCGGTACAGCGAGACGGAGGCCGCGGCACTGGTCGACATGTTCGGGACCCCGGAACGTTGGGTGTCGACGCTGAAATCCTTCCAATGGATGCAGACTTCGACGCTCGTACAGGGATTCACCGGAACCTGTGACGTCGACGTCACGATGCCATGCACGTACGATTTCGACGTCACCGCGAGCAGATACCTCCACGCGATGCACGACGACGGAACCATCCCGCTGGCATTGCTGTTCAGTGGCACCGTCTTCACGAACGGCAGCCGCAGATTCGGCGTCGAGCAGATCCCGTGGGATCTCGAAGCACACTACGACCTCCCGGTGCGCGTATGGAAAGCCCTTGTGCGGCTGCACTATCCGAACTCCGGCTGGTTGCGGCTTCGACACGACACCCTCGCCGCCCTGGCGCGGTACAAGGCCGAGGAAGGGTACCTCGGATTCGACGAAGCCCTGACCCGACTGCTGTCGAAGACCGAGGTGAGGTGAATGAACACAGACATAAGAAGCGTGGCCGACGCCATCCTCTACGAGGGCTATCTCCTCTATCCGTACCGTTCGACGTCCCTGAAGAACCGATCGCGTTGGCAGTTCGGCGTTCTCGGTCCCGAGCGCGCCAGCGAGACGGGCGTCGGGGAGGAGTCGACGCTGTCGACGGAATGCCTCGTCGAGACCCGTCCCGATGCGACGGTCGACGTGACTCTGCGGTTTCTCCAACTACAGGATCGGCGGGTCGAACGCCGCGTGGGCACCGAGTTCGTTCCGGTCGACGACCTCACCGTCGACGGCATGCACTGGTTGACGTGGGAAGAGGCTGTCGAGGTCGAACTGAACATGGGTCGAATTCCGTTGTCGGAGCTGAGCAATGGTTCAACCCTCCCTGTGTCGGTCGAAGGCGACGTGCGCACCGAAGACTTGGGCGACGCCGGCCGAATCGTACGTTCGCGGCATTCCCTGTGCGGTGAGATCAACCTGTCCGGCGACCGGACGGGCAACTACACGAAACTGCACGTGGAAGTCAGCAACACGGGAGTGCCGGAACCCGATCGTGATTCGGCGATGCGATCGTCGTTCATCGGCACGCATTTGGTTCTGCACGCGGAGTGCACAGCGTTCTCGTCGCTACTCGAACCTGAGGAGCAGGCGGCACAGCCCGCCTCGGACTGCCACCAGCACAGGTGTTTTCCCGTGTTGGCGGGCAAACCGGGCAGCACCGACAACGTGCTGGTGTCACCCATCATCCTGTACGACTATCCCGAGATCGCCGAGCAGAGTGAGGGGGCATTGTTCGACTCGACCGAGATCGACGAGATCCTCACCCTTCGCGTCTTGACGATGACGGACACCGAGAAGGCCGAGGCGCGGGCAACGGATCCACGGGCGGCGGAGATCATCGACCGTTGCGACGCCGCATCAGCCGAATCCATGCAGAGCCTGCATGGCGACACTCGCCTCGTACCAGAGATTCCCGACGGAATGGACTGGTGGGAAGCAGAAGCCGACAGCCTCGTCGAACCCGAGACGGACGCCGTTCTCGTCCAGGGCGTCCTGGTCGCCAAGGACAGCCTGGTACGCGTGCATCCGAGTCGCCGTGCGGACGCACAGGACCTGTTCTTCGAAGGCCGAACGGCACGTGTGGCCTCCGTGCACGAGGACGTCGACGGCGACACTCACGTCGGTGTCGTGATGCTCGACGATCCGGCGGCCGATCTCCACGGGTGGTACGGCCGCTACCTGTACTTCGCTCCGGACGAACTGGAGCCTGTTCCGGAAGAGTGCAGAAGGGAGAGAAGGACATGAGCGTCCTGGGATACATCACCACGGTGGTGATAGCCGTCGCCGTCGCCGGTGCCGCGGTGATCGGGGTCAGATCGATCCCCGACATCAAGCGCTACGCCCGCATGCGGCGAATGTAACGCGTCGACATCATGCACGTTCTGATCGCAGGGATCGGAAACATCTTCTTCGGCGACGACGGCTTCGGCCCGGAGGTGTCGAGGCGGATACCGCTCGCCGACCTGCCGACGGGCGTGCGCAACGTCGACTACGGCATCCGCGGGCTGCATCTGGCATACGACCTGCTGGAGAATCCCGATGCCCTGGTGTTGGTCGATGCCGTGCCCAATCGTGGTGAGCCCGGTGCACTTCGACGCTTTCAGGTCACCGAATCCGATCTCGGCAACGGCGATTTCGACCCACACGGTATGAGCCCGATGACCGTCCTGTCGCTTCTGGACTCGATCGGGGCGCAACTGCCACCACGCACCGTCGTCATCGGATGCCAGGTGGACACCGTCGCGGAGGGGATCGGGTTGTCCGCACCCGTCGCCGCGGCAGTCGACGACGCGGTGGCTCTCGTACTCGAGGAGGTGGTCTGAATGTGCCTCGGCATTCCGGGAAGGATCGTGACGATGCTCGACGGGTACGAGGGTCAATTGGCTCTCGTCGACGTCGTCGGCGAGCAGCGCAAGGTCAACGTCGGAATGATGCCCGACGAGACATTCGACTCGGGTGACTGGGTCATCATCCACATGGGATTCGTCGTCGAGAAGACGGACACCGAAGGCGCCGAGGCTGCGTTGGCCGGCCTGGAATTGATGGGACGCGGCGCAGTGACGGAGGAGTCGTGAGCATCCGCCGGGCATACACGGTCACCGGCGTCGTCCAAGGCGTCGGCTTCCGCCCGTTCGCCTACGCGACGGCGACGGAGCTGTCGCTGACCGGCTTCGTCGGTAACACCAGCGCGGGAGTCGTCGTCGAGGTCGAGGGATCGCGCGAGTCGGTCGCCGAATTCGGACGCAGGCTCAGCGCGGCACCGCCGCCGCAGTCGGTCGTCGAGTCCGTCACCACGTGCACGGTTGCGGTGCGGGGCAGCAGCGGATTTCGCATAGACGAGACGGTCGCGGGAACCGGCCGCACGTTCGCGTCTCCGGATCTGGCGATGTGCGCGGACTGCGTCGACGAGTTCTCCGACCCGGCCGACCGTCGCTATCGCCACCCGTTCATCTCGTGCACCAACTGCGGTCCGCGGTTCACGATCATCGAATCACTTCCCTACGACAGGTCCACGACGACGATGCGCCCGTTCCGCATGTGCGCCGCATGCGCCGCAGAATACGGCGACCCGTCGAACCGCCGGTTCCACGCGCAGACCATCGCGTGCTGGAACTGCGGCCCGACGCTCTGCGCAACGAACGACGCGACGGGGGAGGATGCGATCGCTGCTGCGCACCGGATACTGACCGAGGGAAAGATACTCGCCGTCAAGGGAATCGGCGGTTACCACCTGGCGTGCGACGCGACCGACGACGCAGCGGTGGCCGAACTTCGCGCGCGGAAACAGCGCGGCGACAAGCCTTTCGCCGTGATGGCCCGCGATGTGAACGAAGCCCGGCGGTACGCACGGGTCGGCAAGCGTGAGGCGGCCGTACTCACCGGCACACAGCGACCGATCGTCGTGCTCGAAGCTCTACCGTCCACCCTCGCGTCATCCGTCGCACCGGGTAGCCGCGACGTCGGAATACTGTTGCCGTACAGCCCCGTTCATCATCTTCTTCTCGAACACGGCCCGTTGGTCATGACGTCGGGCAATCTGGCTGGCGAACCCATCGCCCATACCGCCCACGACGCACACACCAGGCTCGCCGACATCGCCGACGGCTGGCTCGACCACGATCGCGACATCGTCGTGCCGTGCGACGACTCGGTCGTCCGGGTCGTCGACGAGGTGGAACGTCCCATCCGACGCTCACGCGGATATGCGCCTATGCCCCTTGCGCTTCCGTTCCCTGTGGAACCCGTTCTCGCGGTGGGCGGCGACCTCAAGAACACGTGCGCCGTTGCAGACGGCCGGTACGCGTGGCTGGGCCAGCACGTCGGCGACATGGACGATCTCGCGACCCTCGACGCGTTCACCGCCAGCGAAGCGCACCTCGAGGTGCTGACCGGTGTTCGACCGACACATCTCGTGTCCGACGCCCATCCTGGCTATCGATCGGCCGCCTGGGCGCGGCGGCACTCCGAGCACCGAGCGGTGCACCACGCGTGGCATCACCATGCGCACGTCGCGGCCGTGATGGCCGAACACGGTCTCGCCGGCGACGAGAAGGTTCTCGGATTCGCCTTCGACGGAACGGGGTACGGGACCGACGGGTCCGTGTGGGGTGGCGAGGTACTGGTCGCCGACTACAAGGGATGCGAACGCGTCGGACATCTGCGGAACGCGTCGTTGGCCGGAGGGGACGTCAGCGTGCAGCGCCCGTATCGCATGGCGTTGGCCCATCTGCACGCCGCGGGTGTTCCGTGGACCGAGGATCTCCCGTGCGTGGCGGCCTGCCCTCCGCCGGAACGCCGAGTGCTGCTGCACCAGCTTCAGACCGGTCTCGGGTGCGTTCCGACGTCGAGCATGGGCCGACTGTTCGACGCGGTCGCGTCGATCGCCGGGGTCCGGCAGACCGTCGACTACGAGGCCCAGGCTGCGATCGAACTGGAAGCGCTGTCCCGTCATATCCCCTGTGACGGTTATCGATTCGGCTCGGATCTCGATCCGGGCCCTGTCATCCGAGCGATCGTCGACGACGTGTATGCAGGTGTCGCTCCCGCGATCATCGGAGCACGATTCCACCGCGCAGTCGCGAACCTGGTGGGGGCGGTCGCGTCGGATTTGCGAGCGATGTTCGGTGACATGCCGGTGGTACTGACCGGTGGCGTCTTCCAGAATCCCACCGTGCTGTCGCTGTGCACGGAGGCGTTGCGCGACTTCACCGTTCTGACCCCACGTCTGCTGCCGGTCAACGACGGTGCGCTCGCATTCGGTCAGGTGCTCGTCGGGAGCACCTCGTGACCTGCGAAGGAGTGAACCCATGTGCCTAGCCGTTCCCGGGAAGATCGTCCGAGTGTTCGACCGCGACGGTACGACGATGGCCGACGTCGATTTCGGTGGTATTCGCAAACAGGTGTGCTTGCACTACATTCCGGATGCCTCCGAGGGTGAGTACGTCGTCGTGCACGTCGGTTTCGCGATCCAACGCCTCGACGAGGAGTCGGCCAAGGCGACGCTCGCGGAGTTCGAACGCATGAACGTTCTCGACGAGGAGTTCGGTGACGGATTCGAGCGTGCGGCACGACAAGCAGGCGAGGTGGAGGGACCATGAAGTATCTCGACGAGTTCAGCAACCCCGAGCTGGCCCGACGGCTGCTCGATCAGATTCACGCTGCGACCACTCGACCGTGGGCAATCATGGAAGTGTGCGGTGGACAGACGCATTCGATCATCAGACACGGTATCGACCAATTGCTTCCCGAGCAGATCGAGATGATTCACGGACCAGGCTGCCCGGTGTGCGTCACCCCGCTCGAGATCATCGACCGCGCTCTGGCGATCGCGTCGACACCCGGGGTGATCTTCTGCTCGTTCGGAGACATGCTGCGTGTGCCAGGAAGCGAGAAGGACCTGTTCCACGTCAAGAGCGAGGGGGGCGACGTTCGCGTCGTCTACTCCCCTCTCGATGCACTCGAGATCGCCCGAGCGAATCCGACACGCCAGGTGGTGTTCTTCGGTATCGGATTCGAGACCACGGCGCCTGCGAATGCGATGACGGTGTTCCAGGCGAAACGGCAAGGCATCGAGAACTTCTCGCTGTTGGTGTCACACGTGCTGGTGCCTCCGGCCGTCGCTGCGATCATGGAATCCCCCACGTGCAGAGTACAGGCGTTCCTCGCCGCGGGGCACGTGTGCAGCGTCATGGGCACACGCGACTACCCCGCGCTCGCGGAGAAGTACCGCGTTCCCATGGTCGTCACCGGATTCGAGCCACTTGACATCCTCGAAGGCATCAGACGCACTGTGCTGCAGCTCGAATCGGGTCGGCACGAGCTGGAGAACGCGTATCCGCGCGCTGTCACAGCCGAAGGGAACGTTGCCGCTCAGTCGATGCTCGCCGACGTCTTCGAGGTCACCGACAGGACGTGGAGGGGAATCGGCATGATCCCGAACAGCGGTTGGCGACTGTCCGACAGCTACCGGGAGTACGACGCGGAATCACGATTCGACGTCGACGGTATCCGCACTGCCGAGTCGTCGATCTGCCGATCCGGTGAGGTCCTGCAAGGACTGCTCAAGCCGAACGAATGCGGCGCGTTCGGCAAGGAATGCACACCGCGCACCCCACTCGGTGCGACGATGGTGTCGTCGGAAGGTGCGTGCGCGGCCTACTACCTCTACCGGCGCCTCGAACAACCCGCGCAGGTGAGCCATGCCTGACATCGACATCGAGTCCTGGACTTGTCCTGCACCGCTGCGAGATTCGCCGAACGTCGTCATGGGTCACGGCGGCGGAGGGGCCCTGTCGGCCGAACTGATCGAGCATCTGTTCCTCCCCGCGTTCGGGTCGGCGGCGACGGCAGGCCTCGGCGATTCGGCCGTCGTCGAAATCGGTGCTGCGCGCCTTGCATTCTCGACGGATTCGTACGTCGTGCGACCCATGGTGTTTCCCGGCGGGACCATCGGCGATCTGGCCGTCAACGGCACGGTCAACGATCTCGCGATGTCGGGTGCGCGGCCACTCGTCCTGTCGACGGCCTTCATCCTCGAGGAAGGCACACCCCTCGGGGACATTCGGCACATCGCGGAGGCAATGGGGACCGCGGCGCTGGCTGCCGGTGTCGCGCTCGTCACCGGGGATACCAAAGTCGTCGACTCCGGTCACGGGGACGGCGTTTTCGTCAACACTGCGGGTATCGGCGTGATCGACGACGGTGTCGACATCGCACCCGAGCGCGCTGCACCCGGTGACGTCGTCATCGTCAGCGGCGACATCGGCGTGCACGGCATTGCCGTCATGAGTTGCCGAGAGGGTCTGGAGTTCGGTACCACGGTCTGCTCCGACACCGCTCCGTTGAACGGCCTCGTCGCCGCGATGATCGAGGCCGGCACTGTGCACACGTTGCGCGATCCCACGCGAGGTGGCGTCGCAGCGACTCTCAACGAGATCGCCACGGCCGCAAGCGTTGGGATCTCCATCGTCGAGCAGGCACTGCCGATTCCCGACGCGGTGCGTGATGCGTGCGGCGTTCTCGGCCTCGATCCGCTGTTCGTGGCGAACGAAGGCAAGCTGGTCGCATTCGTGCCCGAACCGGATGCCGACGCGGTGCTGGCCGCCATGCGTGCGCATCCGCTCGGCGTCTCCGCGGCCGTCATCGGGCGGTGTGTCGACGCCCATCGCGGTACCGTTGTCGCGCGCACCGGTCTCGGCGCTCGACGCGTCGTCGATCTTCCTCTGGGAGAGCAACTTCCGAGGATCTGCTGATGTCTCGGGGGCCTGCGCTGTTCGGGCGCTACGCGTTTCCGCCGAACGAGCTGGGCTATTGCGGACCACCCGGCGCGGGCGCGTTGCTCGAGGCGATCACCAACGGTGACGGCGTCGGGCGTCGGGCGCGTGAATTCGACGGCGCATGGACATATCTCGATGTGCTCGCGCGTTCGGGCGGCTACACCGACCGCCTGGATCCGGCCGTCGTCAAGGCCTACTGGGTCGGCTCCGACCTGGTCGACGAGATCGATCCCGCCGATCTTCGACGACGGCTACGTGTCGCATTCGCAGGGCAACCCGGTGGCATTCTCCACGAGCTCCGTCCACAGGATTGTCTGGCGCACCACAGTTTTCACGTCCTTGCGGTGTATCCGTGGCTGCGGATGCTGCCGCGGGGAGGTGCCATCGCTCTGTCGATGTTGCAGCAGTGCCGCATCCGATGGGGCCGCGTCGTCGATCGCGACGGCGACGATGCGACGGTGCTGTCCCGCCCGCTGTTGTTCGACGGCACGCAACTCCACCTCGGTGACGCGGTACCGGAACAGGTCAGATGGCAATCGGCGGGGCGGGCATTGGTGCCCGACCCCGCCGAAGGAGATCTCGTGTCACTGCACTGGAGCTGGATGTGCGACCGCCTGTCCTACGACGACATCGGTCAGCTCGAGCGCCTCACCGACCGCTCGCTGGCAGTGGCCAACCGAGCGCTCAGATCCGCTCACCCGTCTCCGGGTGGAACAGGTGCACCGGCCCGTCGATCTTCGTCAGACTGACGCTCTCCCCGATGCGCGCAGGAGCGCGGACAGCCGAGCGCGCAACGAGATTCACCGGTCCGCCGTCGAGACCCTTGACCTTGGCGTCGTCGAGGTGCGCGTACACGTACGACTCGCTGCCGAGTTCCTCGATCAGGTCGACCTTGGCGGCGAAGCCCTCACCGTGGTCGATGCCGAGCTGCTCGGGACGCAGCCCGACGGTGACGGTGTCGAGGCCCGCACTCGCGAGCTTCGTCAGCGCGTCACGTTCGAGAGGCAGCAACGTGTCGCCGATCTGCACTCCGCCGGACCCGATCGGCACCGTCATCAGGTTCATCGCCGGTGATCCGATGAATCCGGCGACGAACGCATTGACCGGGTTGTCGTACAGATCGGTCGGCGACGCGAACTGCTGCAGCTTGCCGCCGCGCAGCACGGCGACCCGGTCGCCCATCGTCATGGCCTCGACCTGGTCGTGCGTGACGTACACGGTGGTGGTACCGAGGCGACGTTGCAACGCGGCGATCTGCGTACGAGTCTGCACGCGGAGCTTGGCGTCGAGGTTCGACAGCGGCTCGTCCATGCAGAACACCTGAGGTTCACGAACGATGGCCCGTCCCATGGCAACTCGCTGTCGCTGACCACCCGACAGCTTGCCCGGCTTGCGGTCGAGGTATTCGGTCAGATCCAGGATCTTCGCTGCCTCGGCGACCTTCTTCTTACGCTCCTCGAGCGACACGCCGCGCATCTTGAGCGCGAATCCCATGTTCTCCCCGACGGTCTTGTTCGGATACAGCGCGTAGTTCTGGAACACCATCGCGATGTCGCGGTCCTTCGACGGAACGCCGACCATGTTCTTGCCACCGATCTCGATGGCGCCACCGTCGATGTCCTCCAGTCCAGCGAGCATCCGCAGGGCGGTGGACTTTCCTGAGCCCGAGGGCCCGACGAGGACGACGAATTCACCGTCGGCGATGTCGAGATCGAGCGAGTCGACGGCAAGCTTGTCGGCGCCTTCGTAGACGCAGGAAGCCTTCTTGTAATTGATTGCAGCCATTGCGAACTCCTGTTACTTGATGGCACCGAAGGACAGACCGCGCACGAGCTTGTTCTGTGCGATCCAGCCGGCGAGGATGACGGGCAGTGCTGCGAGGGTCGCAGCGGCGGACAGGCGGGCCCAGTACAGCCCTTCGCCGGTGATGAATCCGACCAGCGCAACCGGAACGGTCTGTGCCTGAACAGCAGTGAGGTTGACGGCGAAGAAGAACTCGTTCCACGAGAAGATCACGCAGATGAGCGCCGTCGCGGCGATTCCGGGTGAGACGAGAGGAAGAATCACCTCGCGGACCGATGTCCAGAGCGACGCACCGTCCATGCTCGCGGCTTCGAGGAGTTCGCTCGGGACCTCCAGGAAGAACGAACGCATCATCCACACCGCGATCGGCAGGTTCATCGCCGTGTACAGGATGATCAGGGCCCAGATGTTGTCGAGCAGACCGATGTCGCCGACGATGACGTACAGCGGCACGATCGCCGCGACGACCGGGAGCATCTTGGTGGAGATGAAGAAGAACAGCACGTCCTTCGTCTTCTTGACCGGGCGCAGCGACAGCGCGAATGCAGCCGGAATGCCCAGCAGCAGAACGAGAAGCGTCGACACGATCGTCGCGAACGCCGAATTCAACAGCGCCGTACCGATTCCGCTCGACAGAACAGCGCTGTACTGATCCAACGTCGGGGTGAAGAACAGCTTCGGCGGATCGGAGTACGCGTCACCTTCCTGCTTGAAACTGGTGACCACCATCCACAGGACGGGGAAGAAGAACCCGATCCCGACGACCCACGCGACGACGGTCCAGAAAGTGCCTGCGCCGAGCTTCTTCTTGTGTTTGACGACGGGCGCGGTTGCGGTTGTCGTGGTCATCAGGCTGCCTCCTCGTTCCCGCTGAAACTCTTGAAGATCAATCGCAGCGCGAGGGTGCTGACGACGATGGTCGCGACGACGGTCACCACGCCCATCGCTGCTGCCTGGCCGATGTCGAAGCCGAGGAACGCGCGTTGGTAGATGTAATACGGAAGATTCGAGCTCGCGACGCCAGGGCCACCGGACGTCATCATGTACACCGCGTCGAACGTGTTGACGAGGTAGATCGCACCGAGCACCGCACCGAGTTCGATGAACCGTCGCAGGTGCGGCAGCGTCAGCTCGCGGAACAGCGCGACAGCGCTTGCACCGTCGACGCGTGCCGCCTCGGCGATGTCCTTGGGCATCGACTGCAGCCCCGCGAGGATCAGCAGCATCATGAACGGTGTCCACTGCCAGATCAGGTTCACCATGACCGCCGCGAGCGGAAAGCGTGAGACCCAGTCGATCTGCTCGACGCCGAACGGGCTGAGCGCGAAGTTGATCAGACCGAAGACCGGATCGAACATCGTGGTCTTCCAGATCAACGCTCCGGCAACGGGAGTGACGAGGAACGGAGTGATCAGCAGCGTTCGGATCAGGCTGCGGCCGATGAACTTTCGGTCGAGAAGTAGTGCGAGGAACAGACCGAGGATCACCGAGATGACGACGGTGCCGACGATCATGATGACCGTGTTGAGGGCCACCTCGCGGAACTGGCTGTCACGGAAGACGTCGACGTAGTTGTTGAGCCAGTTGAACTCTCGCGAACCCGGGCGGACCAGGTTCCACGACTGCGTCGAGTAATACAGCGTGAACAGGAACGGAATCTGCGTGACGACGATCGCGAAGATCAGTGCCGGCAGGAGTGGCCCGCGTCGGCGCCAGCCTTCCGCTTTCGAGATGGTGCGCGGACGTGGAACGAACTTCTCGGGTTCGGCTTCGGTCGCCCGAGCCTCGGTCGTGGTCATCCCTGGCCCTCCTGATACGTCTTGCCGACCACTTCGGCGTACTGCTGCGCTTGAGCTAGCGCGTCCTGGACGCTGATTCGTCCTGCCACTGCTGCACTGATCTGTTGACTGACACGGGTTCCCAGGTCTTGGAACTCGGGGATCGTGAGGAACTGAACGCCGGTGTACGGCACCGGATCGACCGTCGGATTCTGGGGATCGGCGCTGTCGATCGAGTCGAGGGTGAGTTGCCCGTACGCCTGCGACGCTTCCTTGTACTCGGGAATCTCGTACGTGCTGAGGCGGCTTCCCGGAGGTACACGTTCCCAGCCGAGCTCGTTACCGACCTTGTTCAGGTACTCCTTGCTCGTCATCCAGGAGACGAACTTCCATGCGTCGTCGGGGTTCTCGGACGTCGTCGGAATGCCCAGTGCCCACGAGTAGAGCCAGCCGTTGTCACCCTTGGCCTCGCTCGGCGCCTTGGCGTAGCCGATATTGCCGACGACATTGCTGGACGACGGGTCTTCCAGAACCGAGACTGCCGACGTCGCGTCGTACCACATCGCGGTGTTGCCCTGGGACAGCTGCGTTGCACACTCGCTGAAACCGCTTGTCGCAGCGCCTGCTTGGCCGTGTTCGCGCACGGTGTCGACGTAGAACTGCACGGCCTTCTCGACCTCGGGGCTGTCGAGCTGCGCGTTCCAGTCCTCGTCGTACCAGCGTCCGCCGAAGGCGTTGATGACGGTGTCGAGCGGCGCGAGAACCTCACCCCAGCCGGGCTTTCCGCGGAGGCAGATGCCGGAGACGTCGGGGCTGTCGAGCGTGGCGGCCGCGTCGGCGACTTGCTGCCACGTCGGCTCCTCGGGCATCTGGATGCCCGCTGCTTCCATGAGATCCTTGCGGTACATCAGGAACGACGACTCACCGTAGAACGGCACCGCGTACATGCTGCCTTCGTACGACAGTGACTCCTTCAGCGTCGGAATGAAGTCGTCCTCGTCGTAACCCGGTGTCGCATCGGCATAGTCGGACAGATTGGTGAGCCATCCGTTCTCGGCCCACTGCGGGGTCTCGAAGTTGCTGATCATGACGACGTCGAACTCGCCGCCGCCCGTCGCGACGGACGCGGTGATCTTCGCTCGCGCCTCGTTCTCCGACAAGGACACGAATTTCAGGTTGACGCCCGGGTTCTCCGCCTCGAAGGCCGGAGCCAGCGAAATGGCGTCGGACATCTGCGAATTCGAGACGATGGCCACGGTGATGGTCGTACCGTCACCACCGCCACCGAACGAGCCCGCGCCGGCACAGCCGGACAGGACCAAGGTCGTCGCGAGCGAAGCCGCGACGGCCACCTTCGGTAGTGCCTTCACTTGAGTACCTTCCCTTCTTGGGCGACCAGCCAACGCGCGCTCTCGATGTCGGTCACCAGAATCGATGCGAAACCGCCACGCAGAGCGCCGAGAATCGCGTCGTGCTTCTTCTTCCCACCTGAAATCAACACCGCACGTTCACATGTCGCGATCGCGTCGAGTGGCACAGACACCGTTCGCGCCGGAAGCGAGCCGGCCGTTTCGCGCCCGTCGATGTCGAAGAATCTCCCACCGATCTCGCCGACGGCACCGAGGCCGTGCAGTTCGTCGAGCACCGACGAGTCGATGAAGCTCCCTTCGAACAGCGTCGTCGACGTGGAAACGGGACCGAGGCCGTACATCATCGCATCAGCCCCGGTCCCGGTCTCGAGGGCGCGTGAGATCACCGAATCCTGGTGCAGCGCAGTGACCGTCGCATGATCCGCGTACAGCGGAGCATTCAGACGTACAGGCTTGGCCTGCAAATACTGCGCGCATCGACCCAGGGTGAACTCCACGCCGGTCTGGTAGTCGGCGGACGTCATCGATCCGTCGAGCTGCACGACCTGCGCACATCGGGCGCTTCGTGTCTTGAGCGACTGCGCGACCGCCACGGTTTCCGGGCCCCAGGTGAAACCGAGCGTGTCCGACGGCTGCAGCCGCCTGCTGAGCACCGCGGCCGCCGCGCGTCCGAGAGAGCCGTATCCGGTGTCGGTGCCGTCGACGACGTCGGGAACGACGAGCGCCTCGGTGAGTCCGAACAGCTTCTCGAGCTCTCGCTCGATATCCGCGTGGACGGTGCCCTGCAAGTCGTCGGGCACATGCACTTCGATCGTCACGAGGCCGAGCGTCCGCGCTTTCGCGACGAG
Source organism: Rhodococcoides kyotonense (assembly GCF_900188125.1). GTDB lineage: Bacteria > Actinomycetota > Actinomycetes > Mycobacteriales > Mycobacteriaceae > Rhodococcoides > Rhodococcoides kyotonense. The sequence goes on from NZ_FZOW01000008.1 coordinate 212,088, forward strand.
ACGACCCGCGGTGGGGCGCGAGACTCCGAGCTTCGCCGCGATCTCGGCCTGCGTCGCACCTTCGAGGTGATACATCGTGGCCGCACGCACTGCGAGGCGCAGATCGTCGTTCGATTTCGACGAGCGCTGCGGCTCGGGTACCGCTGTGGTCACGATCCCTCCTCGTCGCTAAGTGAGCAAATGCTCAGGGTGTGTTCTTCTGCTCATTAAGCTAACATTCAGGTGTGATCTACACAACACCCGACGCCAGTCAGTCGCCGATCCCACAGTCGATGCAGGCCAGCGTGCTCAGCGGTCCACACGAGATCCGGCTGGAGGAGCGGCCGGTACCCACCCCCGCCGCCGACGAGGTTCTGGTCCGCGTCACCGCGGTCGGCGTGTGCGGATCGGATGCTCACTACTACCGCGAAGGCCGCATCGGAGACCACGTCGTCAACGGGCCGCTCGTCCTCGGACACGAGGCGGCAGGAGTGATCGTCGCCGTGGGATCCGCGATCGCCGACACACGCGTCGGCCAGCGCGTGTCGATCGAGCCGCAACGCCCCGACCCGACGAGCGCTCAGTCCCGCGCCGGCCGATACAACCTGTGCCCATCCATGGAGTTCTTCGCGACGCCACCCATCGACGGCGCGCTCGCCGAGTACGTACTGATCCAGTCGGTCTTCGCGCACGAGGTTCCGGACGAGATCTCCGACGAAGCGGCCGCATTGTTCGAGCCGCTGTCGGTCGGAATCGCGTCGGCGCAGAAGGCGGGCATCACCGCCGGATCGAGTGTGCTGATCGCAGGCGCGGGTCCGGTCGGGCTCGTCACCGCCCAGGTCGCTCGTGCGTTCGGCGCGACCGAGGTGATCGTCAGTGATATCGACTCCGCGCGTCGGACCAACGCGTCGACGTTCGGAGCGACGCGGGTCATCGACCCGGCCGTCGAGGATGTCACCACGCTCGAGGTCGACGCGTTCATCGATGCATCAGGCGCGCCGCGAGCCGTCGTCGACGGAATTCATGCCGTTCGTCCTGCCGGTACCGTGGTGCTCGTGGGTATGGGTGCGGCCGATTATGCGTTGCCGATCTCACTGATCCAGAATCGAGAACTGGTTCTGACGGGCGTGTTTCGGTACGCGAACACCTGGCCCATCGCACGACGGCTCGTACTGGCCGGTCTGGTCGACCTCGATGCGATGGTCACTGCCCGATTCGATCTGGCGCACGTCGAGGACGCGCTCGATGCCGACCGAGTGGCCGGCAGCATCAAAGCCGTTGTGATTCCCGGCCTTTCGAAGGAGAAAGACGCATGAAGCTGAACAAGCACACGTTGGGCGATTTCATCGAAGATGTCGCGGTACCCACCTACGATCGGTCCGACGTGCAGGTCGGGATCGTGCACTTCGGTGTCGGCGGGTTCCACCGTGCGCATCAGGCGATGTACGTCGACCGGCTGCTGCAGCAGGGCGAGGCGTCGGACTGGGGTATCTGTGGTGTCGGCGTCCTTCCGGGAGACCGGAAGATGAAGGACGTCATGGACGCCCAGAACTGCCTGTACACGTTGGCGCTCAAGCATTCCGACGGAACGTGGGACACCCGCATCATCGGCTCCATCGTCGAATACCTCTTCGCGCCCGACGACGCGGATGCCGTCGTCGAGAAGATGGCGGCGGAAACCACGCGCATCGTGTCGCTCACCATCACCGAGGGCGGGTACAACTTCTCTGCGACGACGGGTGAGTTCGACACCGAGAATCCGGCCATCACGGCCGATCTGGAGGCGGGTGCTGTTCCGTCGACCACGTTCGGTCTCGTCGTCGAAGCTCTGGCGCGCCGCAAGGATCGAGGCCTGAAGCCGTTCACGATCATGTCGTGCGACAACATCGAAGGCAACGGTCACATCGCGGAGTCGACGTTCACTGCCTTTGGACAGCTGAAGGATCCGGCGCTCGCATCGTGGCTGACCACAGAGGGAGCCTTCCCCAACTCGATGGTCGACCGCATCACGCCCGTCACCACTCCCGAAGTGGTGCAGGAGCTTTCGGAGCGATACGCGATCGACGACAGATGGCCCGTCGCCGGCGAACCGTTCACTCAGTGGGTGCTCGAGGACAAGTTCACGCTCGGCCGACCGCCGTTCGAGGACGTCGGAGTGCAGGTCGTCGACGACGTGACGCCCTACGAACTGATGAAGCTGCGCTTGCTCAACGCGAGCCATCAGGCGCTCGCGTACTTCGGCTACCTCAGCGGCTACCGTCTCGTGCACGAGGTGGCGCAGGACTCGCTGTTCTCCGAATTCCTGTTGGCGTACATGGACAACGAGGCCACGCCGACGCTCCAGCCGGTGCCCGGAATCGATCTCGACGAGTACAAGAAGACGCTCATCGAGCGCTTCTCGAATCCGGAGATCCGCGACACCGTCGCGCGGTTGTGCGCCGAGTCGTCGGACCGAATTCCGAAGTGGCTCTTGCCCGTCATCCGCAAGAACCTCGAGACGGGTGGGGACATCACCCGCTCGACGGCCGTCGTCGCGAGTTGGGCGCGCTACGCCGAGGGCGTCGACGAGCTCGGGCAGCCGATCGAGATCGTCGATCAGTTGAAGGACTCGCTCGTCCCACTTGCGCAGTCGCAGAAGGACGATCCGACGGCGTTCATCGCCAACCGTGCGGTGTTCGGTGACCTCGTGGACGACGAGCGTTTCGTCGCCGAGTACACGCGTCAGCTCGCGTCGCTGCACTCGGTCGGTGCGCGGCGGACTTTGGAGGCGCTCCGCGCCCATGTGCACGAAAATACATAGAGGGCTATGTATTTTCGTGCACATGGGGCGTCAGCCGCCGAATTCCGCGGTCCCGATCGTCCAGGCCTTGGCCTGCTCGCTGAGAGTGAAGCCGAGGCCGGGGCGGTCGGAGAGGTGCATTCTGCCGTCACGGGTTTCGAGGTGCTCGTTGAACAGCGGGTCCAGCCAGTCGAAGTGCTCGACCCACGTCTGCAGCGGGTACACCGCGGCCAGATGAAGGTGGATCTCCATCGCGAAGTGCGGTGCGAGCTGCAGGTTGCGGTGCTCGGCCAGGCCGGCGAGCTTGAGGAACTGCGTGATGCCACCGATGCGCGGGGCGTCGGGCTGGATGATGTCGACGGAACCCGCCTCGATGAGACGAACGTGCTCGCCGACGCTGGCGAGCATCTCACCGGTCGCGATGGAGGTGTCGAAATTGGCGGCGAGTTGAGCGTGGCCTTCGGCGTCGTACGCGTCGAGCGGCTCCTCGATCCACACGAGGTCGAACTGTTCGAGGATGCGGCACATACGGTTTGCCGTCGGCCGATCCCACTGCTGGTTGGCGTCGACCATGAGTGGGACGTCGTCGCCTAGATGTTCCCTGACGGCCGTGACCCGTGCGATGTCGGTGCGCCAATCAGGCTGGCCGACTTTGAGTTTGATGCCGCCGATGCCGGCCGCCAGTGACGCGGTCGCGTTCTCGAGCACCTCTTCGATGGGCGTGTGCAGGAAACCGCCGGACGTGTTGTAGGTCTGGACCGAGTCGCGCGTCGAGCCGATGAGCTTGGCGAGCGGCAACTGAGCGCGCTTCGCCTTGAGGTCCCACAGAGCGATGTCGATGGCCGCGATCGCCTGCGTCGCAACACCACTGCGCCCGACGGACGCGCCCGCCCACTGCAGCTTGGTCCAGATCTTGCCGATGTCGCTGGGATCCTCACCGATCAGAACAGGTGCGATCTCTTGTGCGTGCGCGAATTGCGCTGGGCCGCCGGCTCTTTTGGAGTAGCTGAACCCGATGCCCTCGTGGCCCTGTTCGGTCCGGATCTCGGCGAACAGGAATGCGACCTCGGTCATCGGCTTCTGGCGGCCGGTCAGCACCTTCGCGTCGCTGATCGGGTTCTTCAGCGGCAGCGTGATCGACGACAGCTTCACGTGCGCGATGCGATCGATCGTCGCGTCCCCGGCGGCCAGGGCCTTGATCGCGGCATCGGGTGCGGTGAGTCCGCTGGTCGGCTTCGGCGCTGTTCTGGTTCCCACATCGATGGACACTGCGACCTCTTTCAACGGTGATGGTGTGCTGGCTCACAGCCTATGACCGGTCATTCATGCACGTCCAACACTATTTGTGCATCCATCAATTCAATAACAGCAATGCCCTATGTGCACGAAAGTACATAGTGGGCTATGTACTTTCGTGCACGTGCGGCGTCAGCCGCCCACCCGCTCCCCGGTGACCGCGGAGAACAGGTGAGTCCGCTCGGCCGCGTAGGACAGCGTGATCTTCTCACCGCGACGGGGAGGGATACGGCCGTCGGCGCGCACGACGATCGGCTGTTTCGTACCGTTGATACTCGTCTGGCCGTACACGTAGGCGTCGGCGCCGAGTTCTTCGACGACGTCGATGGTCACCTCCAACCCCGAGCCCGTGGTGATCTCGAGGTCCTCTGGACGCACTCCGAGCGTCACCGTACTTTCACCGATGCCTGCGATCGCAGACCGAGGGACCGGCACGACCTCACCACCGAAGCTGACGCCACCGTCGACCAGCGGTAGTTCGAGCAGATTCATCGCGGGCGATCCGATGAAGCCTGCGACGAACACGTTGTTCGGGTGCTCGTACATACGACGCGGTGTGTCGCACTGTTGCAGCACACCGTCTTTCAGCACGGCGACGCGATCGCCCATCGTCATGGCCTCGACCTGATCGTGCGTGACGTAGACCGTCGTCGTCGCGAGCCTGCGCTGCAGCGCGGAAATCTGCGCACGCGTCTGGACTCGCAGCTTGGCGTCGAGGTTGGACAGCGGCTCGTCCATGAGGAAAACCTGCGGTTTGCGGACGATCGCACGACCCATCGCGACGCGCTGACGCTGACCACCCGACAGTGCCTTCGGTTTGCGGTCGAGAAACTTGGTGAGGTCGAGGATCTTGGCGGCATCCTCGACGCGTCGCTTGATCTCGCTCTTGTCCTCACCCGCGATACGGAGACCGAACCCCATGTTCTCGCCGACGGTCATGTGCGGGTACAGCGCGTAGTTCTGGAACACCATCGCGATGTCGCGATCCTTGGGCTGGAACTCGGTGACGTCGTTGCCACCGATGGTGATGGCGCCTCGGTCGACGTCCTCCAGCCCCGCGAGCATCCGCAGCGACGTGGACTTACCGCATCCCGACGGCCCGACCAGGACGAGGAATTCGCCGTCCTCGATCTGGAGGTCCAGCTGATCGACTGCGGCCTTGTCACCACCGGGGAAGAATTTGGTGACGTTCTCGAATGCGACTGTAGCCATGATGGAAGTACTCCTTCACCGGCAGGAACGTGCCGGACGGTCCGAGTGAGTGTTCATGTATGTGAATGTGAGTCAAGATAGTGACTTCGTTTCGAAGTATGTACTACCGTGATGCACAGCACAAGGATTTCGAGAGAAACGAGAGACGATGACACGGCTGTTGATCACCGGCGCCGCCGGGAACATGGGAAAGATGTTGCGCCCGTTGCTGGCTCGACCCGACCGGTCGGTACGACTGTTCGACATCGCCGCGATCGACGACGTCTCTGCCTCCGAGGAGTTCGTCCAAGGTTCCGTGACGGACCGCGCAGCGGTGTCCGCAGCGGTGGACGGGGTCGACGCGATTCTGCACCTCGGCGGCCTGAGCACCGAGGACTCGTGGGCGAACATTCTGTCGGTCAACGTCGACGGCACGCAGGCGATCTTCGATGCGGCGGTCACGCACGACGTCAGCCGCGTCGTGGTCGCGTCGAGCAATCACGCCGTCGGCTTCTGGACCCACGCGGAAGCGGGTGGCTCGGATTTGCCCGGAGACGTCCCACCCCGTCCCGACGGCTTCTACGGCTGGTCGAAGGCTGCCGTAGAAGCGCTCGGTCGGATGTACCACGACCGATTCGGCATCGACGTCGTCAACCTGCGCATCGGGTCCAGCTTCGAGAAGCCGCCGAACTATCGCGGTCTGGCCAGCTGGATGTCGCCGGCCGACACGGCGCGGCTCGTCGAGGCGTCGTTGTCCGACAGCGCCAAGGGCTTTCACACGGTGTGGGGGATTTCGAAGAACGCGCGGGCATGGTGGTCGGGTGCCGAGGGTGCCGCCATCGGCTACGAACCGCAGGACGACGCCGAACAATTCGCCGACGAGTTCCTCGCCGACCACGAGTGGACCTTCGACGACCCGATCCTCCAGCGAGTCGGCGGTGCGTTCTGCGATCACCCGCTCGGCCAGCGCATGAGGTGAGCGAAGGCGTCATTCGGTCACTCTGAGTGACCGAATGACGCCCTCGGTCCGGCAAAAGTCAGAAAAATTCAGCCACGATCGAACCCAGCGCGTCGAGCTGCGGACGGTTGACGAGCCCGAGGTGATAGAGGTGCAGCTCGTCCGCCCCGGCAGCGACCGTCGCGGCCACGTGTGCACCGACTTCGTCGAGTTTCTTCGGCGGAAGGACCGAAACATACGCACCGACAGCAACATCCGGGCCGACGAGCGCGCGAGTCCTCTCCACCACGGACACCGTTTCGGCCGTTCCCGGCCATGCCGACACCAGAACCGCGTCGACGTCGGACGGGGCGCTGGCGGTCAGCGCGGGCGACGGCCCGGTCTTCCATGGATCCGGATGACCGTGCAGCGTGACCCGCACGTCGGGACTGTCCGCACGGACAGCCTCGAGCACCTCCCCGCGCAGACGATCGGCATCGGCATGCCTCACCGCCAGTACCGCGTCGGCCTCGTCGTCACTCAGAACCTCACCGATGGACGCACCAGGAGACAGCATTCCCGACGCCAGTGCATCGATACCGTCGCGCAATTTGGTGACGATCTTGTCGGAATCGACTCCAAGGAGTGCCCATTGGGACAACTCACGTGGTGTGCAGCTGATCGACATCAATGTGTCCCCGATACCCGGATACGCGCCGTCGGTCTTCTCGTGCGGCCCCACGTGCGCGAATCCCATTTGCCCACAGGTCTCCACCGATACTCCGTGCAGGTCGACGCCGCGCACGGCCTCGACCGCGAGAGTGCGGGCATAGGCGACGACGTCAGGATGCCCCGGCGCCAACGCGTATGGGTAGCGATCGCCGAACGCGTTGACAACGGTGGCGTCGGGATGCGCGTGACCGAGGACCGTGCTGTGCGACAACACGATCCACGCATTCACGGCGATTCCCGCATCGCTCAGAATCGCGGCCGCGTCGGCGAATGCGTCGTCGGAGCCGGCCCACGACGCAGTCCGCGCCCTGATCGGCAGCTCACCCCACGCCTCCGAACGGACGGGCCGGTACAGCGCTGCGTGGTGCGCGTCGACGACCTTGTGCGACGGATGCAGCGGCGTCGCAGCCCTGGTCGAGTGGTAGCTGGCGGCGAGCGCGATTTCACGTATACCAAGCTCGAGTGCACGTTCGACGAACCGAGGATCACCCAGAACGTCCCACGGATATGCATGCGCGACGACGCGACCGACGATGGCCATGAAAGCCCCTAACGTTCAAAATGCAGGACGGAGTTCACACATGGGAACACAAGACAAGTCCGAATGTCTACGGTCCCGGATCCGCGATGCCCTCGGCGTGCCCTCAGAAGACCCCGCGCCGGCCGTCCACGAGCAGCGCAACTGGTCCGACAAGGGAGTCGAGGGCACCGCACTGACCTGGGGCAACACCGACGCGTGGCTGCTGCGACCTGCCGGCACGACGCAAGATCTCCCCGCCGTCCTTCTCCTCCACGGCCACGACGGCATGAAGTTCTACGGCAAGGAGAAGGTCGCCGACGGTCCAGACCCCATCCCAGACAAGGTCGTCGAGCTGCGGAAACGCGGATACGACGGCAGATCGGCGGCCACAACCTTGGTCCAGGCAGGCTTTGCCGTCTTGGTCCACGACGTCTTCCCGTGGGGTAGCCGCCGCGTCGAATGGGACGATTTCCCAGACAGAGCAAGGAAAGCCGCAGGCCAAGACCCGGAGAACTACGAAGCCGCCGCGCGCGAACACGAGCACGGCCTGGCCAAGATCGCTGCACTGAGCGGAACGTCCCTCGCCGGCCAGGCGCTGCGGGAAGACCTCACCGCACTCGCCGTTCTACGCAGCACACCGGGCATCGACCCCACGCGAATCGCGGCGGCGGGCTTCTCGGGCGGCGGTGCACGCGTCGTACATCTTCTGGCGGCCGCCGACCTGAAGGCCGCCGTGGTCACAGCCATGATGAGCACGTTCGCCGACGTCGCGAACGGGCACGCCGACGACACAACGTGGCTGATGATCACCCCGGGACTCCCCGCGGTGTGCGACTGGCCCGACGTCGCCGCATCGGCCGCTCCGACGCCACTCCTGGTCCAATTCGCCTCGGACGACCGCCATTTCAGCGCCACAGGCATGTACGACGCCGAAGCAGCCCTCCAGCTCGCGTACGACGGCACCGACGCACTGACCACACAATGGTTCCCACACGGCCACCGGTTCTCCACCGACATGCAGGTCGCGGCCACAGGCTGGCTACACGGACGAGTCTGAGCCGTCACGCTTGACATGGCTTGTGACTGCCGTCATAGTGAATCCAGCAATTCACATAGAAGACGTGAGTTCATATACGTGAACGGCGAGGCAAGTATCGAGATGAACACAGAGCGACTCCCTTCACGCTGAATCTTCCGGCGTCACAGCCGATTCGACAGACCCAGACCCGCCGGCCCCATCCGGCCCCGAAAACTTCGGAGCGTCAACCATGGTCACCACCACCGAACCCAGATCGAGCGGGAAGCAGTCACCTCCCGCCGCTCGACCGCGCCGACGGCGCCGCATCCCCGCGCCGTACATCCTCATTGCACCGGTCGTCGTGCTGCTCGTCGTCTTCATCTTCTACCCGGTCGGCAGCGTCTTCTACTACAGCCTGCAGTTCTACAATCCGACCACGCCGTGGGACAACGGCTTCGCCGGGCTCGAGAACTTCAAGATGATGTTCGCCGACGACGCGTTCTGGAACAGCCTCGTCGTCACCGCCAAATGGGTCGGTGTGCAGGTGGTCTTCCAGCTGATCCTCGGACTCGGACTGGCACTGCTCGTCAACGAGGTCTTCCGCGGCCGCGGACTCGCGCGTGCATTGGTGTTCTCGCCGTGGGCAGTCTCGGGCGTTCTCACCACCGGCATCTGGCTGCTGATCTACAACCCATCAACCGGGTTGTTCAAGCTCCTCGGCTCCATGGGCATCGGCGACGGCACCGCCGCACCGATCGCCGATCCCGACACCGCATTCTGGGCCACCAGCGTCGCCGAATTGTGGCGTGGTGTTCCGTTTTTCGCGATTCTGATTCTCGCCGAACTCCAGAGTGCACCGAAGGATCTGTACGAGGCCGCGAACGTCGACGGCGCAAACCGGTGGCAGCGTTTCCGATTCGTCACCCTTCCCCACCTGAAGGCAGTCATCATCCTGTCGACACTGCTTCGTGGCGTGTGGGAGTTCAACAATGTCGACCTCCTCTACACGCTCACGTCGGGCGGACCGGCCGACGTCACGACGACACTGCCGCTATATGTTTCCCAACTCGCCACCACCGCACAGGACTTCGGATACGGCTCGGCACTGACCACCGTGGCATTCGTGATCCTGCTCTTCTGCTCGATCCTCTACTTGCGCCTCAGCAAGTTCAACAGTGACAAGGCCTGAGAGATATGACCACTACCGCCGATCGACCGGTGATCCACACGCCGGTGCCCGAATCCGCTGACGAGTTCCGAGTACACAAGAAGAAGCCGCGCTTTCTCAGCGTCGGATTCCCTCTCGCGCTCTACCTTCTGTTCACCCTCGTTCCGTTCTACTGGATGATCGTCTTCGCGTTCCGGCCCGCAGGCTCGAACTCGATGCTCCCGTGGCCCATCACGTTCGAGCACTTCGACACCGTCTGGAACACACTGGGATTCAGCTTCTTCTTCAAGAACAGTCTCATCGTCGCCGGACTGTCGCTCGTCCTGACAACGTTCGTCGCACTCGCGACCGGATACGCCCTGGCACGCTTCAAGTTCCGCGCCAAGATCCCCCTCGTGATGGCGCTGCTGTGCAGCCAGTTCGTCCCGGGCGCCATGCTTCTCATCCCGCTGTTCCAGGTCTTCCGCGAGATGGGTCTGGTCAACAACCTGTTCGGCCTCATCGTCGCCGACACCGTCTTCCAGCTCCCGCTCGCCGCAATGCTGATGGCAGGCTTCATCGCTCAGATCCCCGTAGAACTCGAAGAAGCAGCAATGGTCGACGGCTGTTCCCGCATGCGTGCGTTCCGGATCATCATGCTGCCGTTGTTGCGCCCGGGGCTCATCGCGGTCGGATCGTTCGCGTTCATCGGCAGCTGGAACAACTTCCTCTTCGGCTTGATGTTCATCAGTAGCCAGGAGAAGTTCACGCTCCCTGTCGGATTGAGCTACACCATCGGCTCCTACAACGTCGACTTCGGCGTCCTCGCTGCCGGCGGTCTCATCGCTGCGGTTCCGGTCGTCGCCGTGTTCGCCGTCATCCAGAAGTACCTCGTCCAGGGCCTCAGCGCCGGCGCAGTGAAGGGCTGATCATGTTGAACCACTTGACAAGAAGAACCCTGCTCGTCGGCACCGTCGCCGCCGTCGTTCTCGCCGGATGCAGCTCCGAAACATCGTTGCCCGACGGCGCACTCGGCGACCCGAACAGCGGCACACTCACGTTCTGGGACAACAATGCGGGCCCAGATCGAACTCCGTTGTACGAAGAGCTGATTCGACGGTTCGAGGCCGCCAATCCCGGCATCGACATCGAGTACGTCGGACTGCCGTCGGACAGTGCGCAGCAGAAGTATCAGACCGCCCTGGCCGGCGGCTCGGCACCCGACCTCGGAATCGTGTCGACGGCCTATCTCGCGCCGCTGGTCGCGCAGAACGCCGTCATCCCGCTCGACGATTTCGTGGCCGCGTCGCCGCAGAAGGACGAGTACGACCCCAAGATCATCGAGTCCGCGAAGGAGTCCGGAGGCGGCCAGAACCTGTACGGGCTTCCCTACACCAGCAACAACGCGACGCTCTGGTACCGCGCCGACTGGTTCGACGAGGCAGGCATCGCGCCGCCCGACACGTGGGACGAGTTCTACTCTGCCGCACAGGAACTGACCGACAAGGACGCCGGTCGATACGGCTTCACCATTCGCGGCGGCGCCGGATCGATCTACCCACTGCTGCAGTACATGTTCGCCTCCACCGGCATCACCAACTTCTTCGACGGTGACACCTCGACGGTCAACCGGCCCGACATGGTCGACGCGATCGAGCGTTTCGCCGCGTTGTACGACGTCGACACACCCACCGCCGACGTCAACAACGGCTTTCCCCAGATGGTCGCCAGCTTCGGTGGCGGCTCTGTTGCGATGATGCAACACAATCTCGGCTCCTTGAGCAACCACGAGAAAGCATTGGGCGACAAGGTCGGAGCCGTCGCACTCCCCGTCGCGGACAACGGCGTCCGAACGGTCATGACGGACCCGTTCCCGTCGTACACGATCTTCAAGAGCAGCAAACATCAGGCCGCAGCGTGGAAGTTCCTCGAGTTCATGACGTCTCCGGACTCGCAGGCGTACTGGAACGAGAACGTCGGACAGATCCCGGTCAACACTGTGGCACGTTCGGCGCCGTCGTTCCAGAACATGCCGTCGGTCCAGGCGGCACAAGCGGTGCTCGACGACCCGAAGACCGTGCTCGTCACACCGCCGGACTACCTCGCGGCGTTCGGCAAGATCGTCCAGGTCCAGATGCTGGGCGAATGGCAGAAGGTGTTGATCGGCCAGCTCAGCGCTCAGGACTTCGCCGACGACTTCGCCGACAAGCTCGACCGCGCAAAAGCCAAATACGATGCCCGCCAGGGTAAATAGGGGATCATCCATCATGTCCAGCGTCATCACGGAAGTTGCCGTGCAGGTGTTCAAGACGGAGGCACGCACTGCGGTCGACTCGTACGGACACCGCCATCCAGGACCGTCGATTCAGACCACGCAAGCATTGCTGCGAATCACCGACTCCGACGGCGTGAGCGGCTACGCACTCGGAAAGCCGAACTACCTGCGTCAGGATCAGGTGGAGCAATCGTTCCGCTCGGTGTTGATCGGGACGGACCCGCTCGCCCGAGAAGCCATCGAGAAGAAATTCGCGATTCGCCAGCGGACCAAGGCCGTCGAACTGCCCGAGCACACACTCAGCTACATCGACCAGGCTCTGTGGGACCTGGCGGGCAACAAGTTCGACACCCCGGTGTGGAAGTTGTTGGGCGGCTCTCGGTCCGAGGTCAAGGCGTACGCCAGTACGATGTGCGGCGACGACATCGACGGTGGGCTGGCCACCCCCGAGGACTATGCGAATTTCGCTATCGACCTGAAAGCGCGCGGTTACCAAGGGATCAAGCTGCACACGTGGATGCCGCCGCTGCCGGGAGCACCGAACGTCAGCCGCGACATCGATGCATGCGCGGCGGTACGAGATGCCGTCGGGCCAGGGTTTTCGTTGATGCTCGACGGCTATCACTGGTACTCGCGGACCGAGGCACTCACGCTCGGTCGCGAGCTCGACCGGCTGAAGTTCGCGTGGTTCGAGGAGCCGATGGACGAGTTCTCGCTGCGCTCGTACAAGTGGCTCGCGGATCAGATCGACACCCCCGTGATCGGGCCCGAGACGACGCCCGGTCGTCACAAGTCACGGTCGGAGTGGATCGTCAACGAGGCATGCGACATCCTCCGCGTCGGAGCGATGAACGGCGGCGGCATCACACCTGCCCTCAAGACGGTGCACATGGCCGACGGCTTCGGCTTGGAGTGCGAGATCCACGGCAACGGTGCGCCGAACCTCGCGCTCGTCGGCGGCGCTCCGAATATCCAGTGGTACGAGCGCGGACTGCTGCACCCGCACACCGATTACGACTGGGTTCCGCCGCACCTGAAGTCCATCGTCGACGCCATCGACTCGAACGGCATCGTGCAGATGCCGGAGCGCCCGGGCCTGGGTGAGGAGTTCGACCACGAGTTCATCTCGGCGAATCTCGTCGGCGAATACTGAGTTCGTCGTGAAAAGTGCGTCCGTGGGTGAAACATCGTTCGAAATGAGGGACACTGTCCTCATGGTGAACGACGTCAAAGAGGCCACTACCCCGGTGAAGTCCGCCGAACGCACCATCCACATTCTCGAGACGTTGGCGGCGTCGCCGACGCGCATGAGTCTGGGCGAACTGCAGGAGGCGTGCAAGTACCCGCGATCGAGCTTGCACGCGCTCCTGCGCACCCTGAAGGACCTGCGGTGGATCGAGGCCGACGAGTCCGGTTCGCGCTACGGCATCGGAACGCACGCACTGCTGACCGGCACGTCCTACCTCGACAAGGATTCGGTGGTGGGGCGTGCTGCGGCCGTGCTCGAGGCTCTACGTTCCGATGTGCGGCACACCGTTCACTTCGCCCGACGTGACGAGGACCAGGTCATCTACCTCGCCAGCCGCGGGTCGAAGCTCGAGGTCAGGCGCATGCACCGCGTCGGCCGCAAGTTGCCGTGTCACGTCACCGCGTTGGGCCAGGCGCTGCTCGCGGAGCTGACCACCGACGAGGTCACGCAGCTGCTCCCCCAGAAGCTCGAGCGGTACACCGACAACACCATCGTCGACCGGGATGCACTGATCGCCGAGCTCGCCGAGGTTCGCAAGCGCGGGTGGTCGCTCGAGCAGGAACAGGGCACGCCCGGTGTCGTCTGTATCGCCACTGTCGTGCCCTATCGAATTCCGGCTACCGACGCATTGAGCGTGTCGATGCCGGCGGAGGTGGCGTCGTACCCGGGTGAGTTGGAGCGGATCGCGGGTGTACTGACCAAGCACGCCGACGCGTGGGCCCGGGAGCTCAGGGCCGAAGGCGTGCGGTAGGGGGCTTCGCCCCATGTGCACGAAAATACATAGCGGCAGGAGTGGAGCCTGCGGAACGACCCGAAGGCACTATGTATTTTCGTGCACATGGCGGATGCGCTGCGCGATATCGCCTACCCGCCCGACGAACGTGTGATGCGTGACGCCCGACGAGTGCGGGGTCATCAGGATGTTCGGAAGCTCCTCGAAGGCAAGAGAACTCGGCTTCCCGACGCCATCAGGCCCCGGGTACCGGTACCAGACATCGATGGCGGCAGCGGCGATGGTCCTGTCCGACAACGCGTCGAACAGTGCCTGCTCCTGAACCAACGGTCCGCGACCGACGTTCACCAGGACCCCGTCCGGCCCGAGAGCCGCCAGTTCGGACGCGCCGATCATCCCTCGCGTGGCGTCGGTCAGCGGCGCCGATACGACGACGACGTCGGACCACTCCATCAGCTTTCCGAGATCCGAAATATCGGAGTGCCATTCGAGTGCACCGTCGGCGTTCCCGCTGCCGGTCACCGCAGCCCCGACGCATCCGTACGCCTCGAACAACGCCCACGCCCTCTGGCCGATGTGCCCGAACCCGACGAATCCGATTCGAGCGCCGCTCAGCGACAACGGCTGCGGGATCGACGGGTCGTAGACCGACGTCTCGAACAGTCCGGTCCGCAGGGCCCGGTCCTGCGACAAGAATTTACGACGCATCATGACCGTGGCCGCGACGATGTACTCGGCTATCGACTGCTCGTGGTGAAAGGTGTTGCAGACCTGAACATCCGGCCCGAGTCCTGATCGGTCGACGTTGTCCGTCCCGGCGCCGACGACGTGCACCATCTTCAGCTGTGGAGCAGCCTTGCCCATCGCGGCGCTGAACTTGCCGCCGACGTAGACGTCCGCGTCGGCCAACTCGGTGATCACCGCAGCCTCGTCGAACGGCACGACCCAGACCACGTCGGCATCATCGGGGAGCTCGCGAAGGAACTGCTCCTTGTGCGGCAGTACGTTTCGATCACCTACGACGATCTTCATCGCACGAGCGCAGGACGCTTGCTGTCGAACGCCCAGCCGTCGATCAGGTACCGCATGCCGATCGAGTCGTCGCGCGCGCCGAGCCCTTCGCGCTGGTACAGCTCGTGCGCCGCATCGACTCTCTCCCAATCGAGTTCGACGCCCAAGCCTGGCTTGTCCGGCACAGTGAGGTAACCGCCCTCGATCTCGTAGGGCTCCTTCGTGACTCGCTGCCCGTCCTGCCAGATCCAGTGCGTGTCGATGGCGGTGATGTTGCCCGGAGCTGCAGCGGCGACATGAGTGAACATCGCAAGGGAGACGTCGAAGTGGTTGTTGGAGTGCGATCCCCACGTCAGGCCCCACGCGTCGCACAGTTGCGCGACGCGGACGGAACCGTTCATCGTCCAGAAGTGCGGGTCGGCAAGCGGAATGTCGACGGCACCCGAGCGGATGGTGTGGCCCATTTCGCGCCAGTCCGTGGCGATCATGTTGGTCGCGGTCGGCAGTCCGGTGGCACGTTTGAACTCGGCCATCACTTCACGGCCGGAGAAGCCGCCCTCGGGGCCGACAGGATCCTCTGCGTAGGCGAGTACATCGCGCAACCCGCGGCATGTCTGAATGGCTTCCTGCAGTAGCCATCCTCCGTTGGGATCCAACGTGATTCGCGCATCCGGGAACCGCTCGGCCAGTGCCGTCACCGCCGCAGCTTCCTCGGCCGCAGGCAACACACCACCCTTGAGCTTGAAATCCTGGAACCCGTAGCGCGCCTGGGCCGCCTCGGCGAGCCGGACCACCGCGTCGGGAGTCAGGGCTTCCTCGTGACGCACCCGCTGCCACGCGTCGGCGCCTGCCTCTTCGTCACCGGGGGTGCGGTACGCGAGGTCCGTCTTGGCCGAATCGCCGACGAAGAACAGGTAGCCGAGAGCCTGGACCTTCTCGCGCTGCTGGCCGTCACCGAGAAGGGCGGCGACGCTGACGCCGAGATGCTGTCCCAGCAGATCCAGCAGCGCCGACTCCACAGCGGTGACCGCGTGCACCGCGATGCGGAGATCGAACGTCTGCGCACCACGCCCTCCGGAGTCTCTGTCTGCGAATGCCTTTCGCATCGAACCGAGAATCGCGTTGTAGGCACCGACCGACTGGCCTTCGACGAGAGGCCGTGCATCCTCGAGGCAGCGCCGGATAGGCTCGCCGCCGGGCACCTCACCGACGCCTACTCGACCGTCGGAATCGGTCAGCACGACCAAGTTTCTCGTGAAGTACGGCGCATGGGCGCCACTGAGGTTGAGCAGCATGCCGTCGTGCCCGGCGATCGGGACTACGCGCATCTGGGCGACGACGGGAGTGGTGTTCTGCGCGTTCATGATCGAACCTTCTTCGGCGGGGAGATTCAGTGACTCGGCTCACAAAAACCTAAGCACTTAAATTGATTCCTGTCCAACACCATCAACGCATGGATTGATCCATCATCGGCATCGGTGCGGCCGTTCGCCCACGTCACGTCCAGACGTGCAGTGATACCCATGTTGCATCGACAGCGCAGTTAAAGGTCTTGGACACGTATCAATCGAAGGCATAGCGTCGTCGCCAGTGAGTCAGGTCACGTAGCTGACCGAACAACACGGAACAGGAGTCTCCTATGACAGCTTCATTGACGCAGTCCACCGAACTCGTCGGCGCGTCGATCATCGCCGGACAGTCCGTTCAAGGCACCGGCACCGCCGTTCACGGGATCGACCCGAGCACCGGACAGACATTGGAGCCGTCCTACCGGCACGGGGACCTCGGACAGGTCGAACAGGCTGCAGCTGCCGCGGCCGCGGCGTTCGACGAATACCGATCGACGTCGTCGGAGACCCGTGCACAGTTCCTCGACGCCATCGCCGACAACATCGCTGCCCTCGGCGACACCCTGATCGAGCGGGCCGTCGCCGAGTCCGGCCTTCCCGTCGGACGCATCACCGGCGAGGTCGGCCGCACGACGGGTCAGCTGCGACTGTTCGCATCGGTGCTGCGTGAGGGCAGTTGGAACGGCGCCCGCATCGACCCGGCACTCCCCGACCGCGCGCCACTCCCGCGCGCCGACATCCGTCAGCGAAAGGTCGCCCTCGGCCCCGTCGTCGTGTTCGGCGCCAGCAACTTTCCGCTCGCGTTCTCCGTCGCAGGCGGCGACACCGCGTCGGCGCTCGCTGCAGGCTGCCCCGTCATCGTCAAGGCGCACGACGCGCATCCCGGCACCTCCGAGCTCGTCGGCCGCGCCATCGCCGACGCCGTGGCCTCCACGGGAATGCCGTCGGGCACGTTCTCGCTGCTGTACGGCTCAGGTCGCACACTCGGCACTGCGCTCGTCACCGACCCTCGCGTCAAGGCAGTCGGTTTCACCGGATCACGTTCGGGTGGAACAGCTCTCGTCGCCGCAGCCGCAGGACGCCGGGAGCCGATCCCCGTCTACGCCGAGATGAGTTCCATCAACCCGGTCTTCGTGCTCGACGCGGCTCTCGAGACACGAGGAGCCGATCTCGGACGTGCCTTCGTCGCATCCCTGACGCTCGGCTCCGGCCAGTTCTGCACCAACCCCGGACTCGTGATCGCCGTCGACGGCCCAGGCCTCGAAGCCTTCGTGCAGGCCGCGGACGAGGCTGTATCCGCGAGCACCCCGACGACGATGTTGACCCCGAACATCGCCGCGTCCTACGCAAGTGGCGTCGAAGAACTCGCAAAGTCGGCGACCACCGTCGCGCGCGGCACCGAGACGGATGCACCGAACGCCTGCCGCGCGGCACTGTTCGTCACGGACGCAGACAGTTTCGTCACGAGTGAGGTCGAGCAGCAGGAAGTGTTCGGATCGTCCAGCCTGATCGTCCGCTGCACCGACGCGCAGCAGGTACGCGATGTCGCAGCACTCCTCGAAGGCCAGCTCACCGCGACCATCCACGGTGACGAAGCGGACCACGCCGACGCAGGCAAGCTGCTGAACATCCTCGAACTCAAGGCCGGACGAATCCTGTTCGACGGCTGGCCCACCGGCGTCGAGGTCGGCCACGCCATGGTCCACGGCGGACCGTTCCCCGCCACCTCCGATTCGCGCACCACCTCGGTCGGATCGCTTGCCATCGAACGCTTCCTCCGTCCGGTCGCGTACCAGGACGTGCCGAAGTCGTTGCTGCCCAGCGCAATCGCCGACGGTAATCCGGACAAGATCTGGCGCCGCATCGACGGCCAGCTCACCCAAGACTGACACCTTCCCCCTTCACATCTAGGAGACACAATGCTCGACGGAGTCCTCTTCTTCCCCGTCACCCCGTTCACCGATGCAGGCGAGGTCGACTACGACCTTCTCGCCGCACACGTAGCCAAGGGTGTCGACGCAGGCCCCGGTGGAGTCTTCATCGCTTGCGGCACCGGCGAATTCCATGCGCTGGACCTCGAGGAGTTCGGCAAGATCGTCCGTACCGCGGTCGACGTCGTCGCCGGTCGCGTCCCCGTCTACGCCGGTGCGGGCGGATCCGTCGCACAGGCCAAGGCATTTGCTCGTAGCGCAAAGGCGAATGGCGCCAACGGTATTCTTCTCCTTCCGCCGTACCTCGTGACGATGCCGCAGGCCGGACTCGTCGGATACACCAAGGCCGTTGCCGACACCACCGACCTGCCCCTGATCGTCTACAACCGCGGCAACGCACGCTTCACCGAAGCATCCGCCGTCGAGGTCGCCCAGTTCCCGACAGTCGTCGGATTCAAGGACGGCACAGGCGATCTCGATCAGGTCGGCCGCATCGTCCGTGCAGTGCTGGACTCACTCGAGGCGTCGGGCAAGGGTTTCCAGTTCTTCAACGGCCTTCCGACGGCCGAGGTGTCCCAGCAGGCCTACAAGGCGATCGGTGTCACGCTGTACTCGTCGGCGACGTTCGCGTTCGCTCCCGAACTGGCACTCGCCTTCTACCAGTCGCTCGAGACCGGAAACGAGAAGCTCACGGCGGCACTGCTTCGCGACTTCTTCCACCCGCTCGTGCGTCTGCGTGACCAGGTCCCCGGCTACGCGGTCTCGCTGATCAAGGCAGGCGTCACGCTCGAGGGCATCGAGGCCGGACCGGTTCGCCCGCCGCTCGTCGACATCAGCGCGCAGCACCTGACCGAACTCACGCAGATCGTCGCCGCGGGACGCGCAGTACTCGCGGACGAGCTCGCGGTGCACTGATGGTCGACTCCATCCGCATCACCGGAGCCCGAATCACACCGGTAGCCTTCGTCGATCCTCCCCTGCTCAACACCGTCGGCGTGCACCAGCCGTACGCTCTGCGGGCAATCATCCAGCTGGACACCGAGGCCGGCATCGTCGGCCTCGGTGAGACGTACGCCGACACCGCGCACGTCGCCAGGCTGGAAGCGGCTGCCGAGGCCATCACCGGCTTGGACGTGTTCGCACTCAACGCGATTCGCGAGGCGATCGACACCCAGTTGGCGTCGTCGACCATCACCGGCGGTGACGGGGTCGCAGGCATGATCACGACGGCGAGCACGACGGATCGCGTCTTCTCCCCGTTCGAGGTCGCATGTCTGGACGTTCAGGGCAAAGCTCTCGGTCGTCCGGTGTCGGATCTGTTGGGCGGCAAGGTAAGAGACACGGTGCCGTTCAGCGCCTACCTGTTCTACAAGTGGGCGGCGCATCCCGGAGCCGAGCCCGACGAGTGGGGTGAGGCGATCGATCCCGAAGGCCTCGTCCGTCAGGCGCGAAAGATGATCGACGAGTACGGCTTCGGCGCGATCAAGGTCAAGGGTGGGGTGTTCCCGCCCGACGAGGAGATCGCCGGCATCAAGGCGTTGCGGGAGGCATTCCCGGAACTCCCGCTACGCCTCGATCCGAACGCCGCATGGACCGTCGACACGTCCATCCGGGTGGCGAGCGAACTCGACGGCATCGTCGAATATCTCGAGGACCCGACACCCGGGCTCGACGGGATGGCCGAGGTCGCGCGCGAGGCGAAGATGCCGCTGGCGACCAACATGTGCGTCGTCGCGTTCGATCAGCTCAAGCCTGCAGTACTGAAGGACTCCGTTCAGGTCGTCCTGTCCGACCATCACTACTGGGGTGGACTGCAGCGCTCCCGCCTGCTCGCAGGTGTGTGCGACAACTTCGACATGGGTCTGTCCATGCACTCCAACAGCCATCTGGGTATCAGCCTGGCGGCCATGGTGCATCTGGCAGCGGCCACGCCGAACCTCACCTACGCCTGTGACACGCACTGGCCGTGGAAGAACGAGGACGTCGTCAAGCCTGGGGTTCTGAAGATCGTCGACGGTGCGGTCGCGGTTCCCACCGGGCCTGGCCTCGGTATCGAGATCGACGACGACGCTCTTGCCGCACTGCATCAGCAGTATCTGGACTGCGGTCTTCGAGACCGCGACGACACCGGATACATGCAGAGCATCGACGCGACCTTCGAGAACACCAGTCCACGCTGGTAACCGATCGTCGAAGGCCGCTCGTGCGTTAGGTTGATACCCGACCTGACCGCGAGCGGCTTTCTTCGATATCAGGAGTGAATGAATTGTTCTCTCTCAACCGGCTGACCTGCTTCATCGCGGTGGCAGAAGAGCTGCATTTCGGTCGCGCCGCCGAGAGACTGCACATGACGCAACCTCCGTTGAGCCGACAGATCCAGCAGCTCGAGAACGAAGTCGGTGTGCAACTCATCGACCGCACCAGCCGCTCCGTCACCCTCACCGCAGCCGGCGTCGCTTTTCTACCCGATGCCCGACGCATCGTCCATCTCGCCGAAGGCGCCGTCCTGACGGTCCGCCGTGTCCCCACCGGCGATCTCGGCACTGTGACAGTCGGTTTCACCGGGGCATCGGCCCACGCCGTGCTGCCGCAACTGCTCGAGAAGGCGCGAGAAGAGCTGCCCGACGTCAAAATCGTTCTGCGCGAGATGGTCTCGGCTGTCCAGATGGAGTCGCTCGCGATCGGCGACATCGACCTGGGACTCGCCAGGCCCCCTCTGAACCGCCCCGGCATCGCGTCACGACCGGTTCTGCACGAATCCTTCGTCGCCGCCCTGCCTGCCGCGCACCCGCTCGCCCAGCAGGAGAAGCTGACGATCGAGGAGTTCGACGACCAGGCGATCGTCATGTACTCACCCGTCGACGCTCGTTATTTTCACGAGCTGCTGATCAGCACGTTCACCGTCGTCGGTGTCACGCCCCGATACGTGCAATACGTGACGCAGGTGCACACGATGCTCGTGCTGGTGCGCTCCGGAATCGGCATGGCGTTGGTTCCCGAATCGGCCCGCACGATGCAACCGGAGGGGGTCGTCTTCCGACCCATCGACACGACACCCAAGCGGCCCGTCGAGCTGCACGCCGCCTGGCGACCGGACAACGACAACCCCGCACTGCACAGGTTCATGTCGGACGTCCTGCCGACTCGCGAGTGGAGCTGATCGAAGCACTGCTAACGAAATCGGTCGTACCGACGACATAGAGTCGACACCCGGGGCGACGGAATCTCGGACAGCACTACGAAAGGAACACCCCTCACATGCTCGGCATCCTGTTCTCTCTGCTCGGCGACGCGTTCAACATCTTCACCAACGGTCAGAGCCTCGGCTGGTGGTGATTCCGCCCCGATAGAGAAAAGCCCCCGGACTCCACAGGAGCCGGGGGCTTTCTCGTCGCGTTCGACGCTGTTCAGCGCGGCAACCCCACCGGCGGCTTGACGGCCGTCACGGGACTCTGCGACTCGAGGATGACGCGCTGAGAAATACTGCCCATCAACAGCTTTCCGACGGGTGAGCGACGACGGATGCCGATCACCACGAGGTCGGTTCCCTCGGCGTACGACAGATCGATCAGGTTGTCGGCGTGCGAGCGACCCGACTCGTTGTCGTGGACCTTCACGACCACACCTGCGGCGTCGGCTTCGTCGCGCGCCGATTGCACGGCGGCACCGAAACTTTCCTCGGACGCGCTGTCCTCTTCCGCGACGATGATCAGATCGGTCCCACGCTGCAGGGCCTCGCCGAATGCGAACGGCAACGCGCCCTTGCCTTCTGCGGTCGGCGAGTAGCCGACGACGACGGTCACCGGTTCACCGGCGTCGTCAGTGTGCCGTCGGCGAGGAACTGATCCAGGTTCTGCACGGTCAAAGCCTCCATGGCTGCTCGGGTTTCCACCGTGCCACTACCCACGTGGGGAAGCAGGACGACGTTGTCCAATTCCAGTAGTTTCTCCGGCACCGACGGTTCGTGTGCAAAGACGTCGAGACCCGCGCCCGCGAGGCGCCCATCGGCGAGGCGCTCGACAAGAGCATTCTCGTCGACGACGCTTCCCCGAGCCACGTTCACCAGATACCCCTGCGGTCCCAGCGCGTCCAGAACGTCACAGTCGACGAGGTGGCGAGTTCCCGAGCCACCCGACGCCGCCACCACGAGAATGTCCACGCCGGCGGCCAGAGCCGCAGGCGTCGAGTAATAGGTGTAAAGCGAACCGTCGATCTCGTTCCGATTGTGATAGCTGACGGCACAACGGAAACCGACGAGACGGTCTGCGATGGCACTTCCGATGCGGCCGAGCCCGATGATGCCGACTCGCTTGCCGGTGACCTGACGCGTCAGCGGGGTGTTGCCTTCCGACAGCCAGCGGCCCGCACGAACGTAGCGGTCCGAGAACGACACCTGACGCACGGCGTCGATGACCAAACCGACAGCGAGGTCGGCGACGCAGTCGGTCAGTACGTCGGGAGTATTGCTGACGCCGATGCCGCGCGCGCTTGCCGCCTCGACGTCCGTGGTGTCGTACCCGACGCCGAAGTGCACGATCGCGCCCAGGTTCGGCAGCTGCGAGATCAGTTCCGCGTCGACGCCGGTGCGGCCCGACGTCACAGCCGCGGTGATCGAGTCGCCGTGCTCGGCCAGGAAGCCTGCCCGCTCCGGGGAATCGGGGAGCACGAGGGCGTCGTAGTCGTCGGTAAGTGTGTCCACCAGTGACGGCTTCAGCGGGCCGACCCTGAGCACCCGGCCGCTGGTTCTCGAATCCTGTTGTTGCTCAACCGATTTCTTCGACTCGACCGTTGTCATCGCGAAACTCCTCACCGTGCGCGTTTCCCAGTACGTTATGCCGGATTACAGATACCTGTCCAACACGTAAATAACATGGATTGATACTCAAACGGCATGATAACGCTCTTCTGCCAACCATGGGTCTCCTAACAAAACCGCGTCCTACCAGGTCAGATGCCGTAAGTTGTGACGTCGGACGCATAATCTGCTCGATTGTGACGCGGGAAACTCCCTGTACACAGCCTCGAGCGCGGTTGACGGCGATTTCCCCTGCTCCTACCGTGTGTCTACCGTCACAGGTGCGGCTACTGCACTGACGAAGACGCACATCACTTCTCCCTTGGAGGCCCCCATGAGCCCTGCACGAGCAGTGCAGCAGGGACGGACCACGCGCTCGGCGGTCATCACCGCTGGCGCCCTTGCCTTTTCGATGATCGCGAGCGGATGCACGGTGGCGAACTCCGGCAGCGGGACAGCCGCCAGTGCCGACACGCTCCGCATCGTTCTGCAGGAAGAGCCACCCACACTCGAAGCCTGCGATGTTTCCCTGACATCCGTCGGCGTCGTCACGAGGTCCAACATCACCGAACCGCTGATGGAACGGAACCCGAGCGAGGGCACACTCGAGCCGAAGCTCGCCGACTCCTGGACTCAGGTCTCGGACCGTGAGTGGACGTTCCAGTTGCACCCCGGCGTGACGTTCAGCGACGGCAGCCCGTTCGAAGCCGAGGACGCCGCGCACTCGATCGAACGAGCGGTCAACTCCGACCTCGGGTGCAACGTCGAAGGCTACGTCTTCGGTGACGCCGATCTGACGGTCCGCGTCGTCGATCCACTCACGATCAGTGTGGCCGCGCCGGCCGCGGACCCCATCCTCCCGCTGAAGCTGTCCTTCGTCGAGATGGTGCCGCGGACGTACAGCATGACCGAACGTGTCCGCGAACCGATCGGTACGGGACCGTTCGCGATCGACTACTGGGACTACGGCCAGAGACTGTCACTCGTCCGCAACGAGACGTACTGGGGACAAGCACCCGACTACGCCCGTGCCACGTACCAGTGGCGCAGCGAAGGCAGCGTTCGCGCGTCGATGGTCGCGAACGGCGAGGCGGAGATCGCCACGTCACTCGGACCCGAGGACGGCGCAGGCGACCTCGGCGTCGCGTACCCCAACAACGAGACCACCGCGGTGCGCATCCAACTCGAGGAACCGCCCCTCGACGACATCCGCGTGCGGCAGGCGATCAACTACTCCGTCAATCGCGACGGCATCGTCGACGCACTGTTCCAGGGGCTCGGAAAGCCTGCAGCGCAGCTGGTGTCGGACGGCGTGATCGGCTACAACGACGACATGACGCCCTGGCCCTACGATCCGGCGAGGGCGCAGCAACTGATCGACGAGGCGCGCGCCGACGGCGTCCCGGTCGACGCACCGATCAGACTCATCGGTCGGACCGGCCAGTTCCCGAAGGTCAACGAGACCCTCGAAGTGATCCAGTACGCCCTGTCCGAGCTCGGCATGAACGTGTCGATCGAGATGACGGACTCAGCCGGAACCGCCGAATACCAGGAGCGCCCGTTCCCGAAGGTCGGGCCCTACCTCCTCGTCATCCAGCACGGCAACCAGGCAGGCGACGCAGCCTTCACCGCCGACCAGTACCTGATGAGCGAAGGGTTCCAGAGCGCAGGCGGTACACCGGAGTTCGACAAGCGAGTCGAGGAGGCCGCCGTGCTGACCGGTGACGCTCGACAGGATGCGTACGCCCAGCTGTTCGCCGACGAGCCCAAGGAGATCATGCAGATGGCGTTCATCGCGCATATGGAAGGTGTTCTCGCCAAGGCGGACTCGGTCGACTACACACCCAACTCCGCAACCGTCGACGAGATGCATCTCGCCGCCATGACCCGCGCCGACGCGGCCGAAACGGACTGAGGCCCACCATGTTCAGATTCCTTCGCCGCCGGATCTACACCAGCCTGGTACCGCTGATCGTCGTGCTGTTGGGCGTGTTCTTCCTGGCGCGACTCACCGGTGACCCCACCAGCCTCTACCTTCCCGAGTCCGCCACGCAGGCACAGCGAGAGGCGTTCCGGGCAACCAACGGCCTCGACCAACCGCTCCTGACGCAGCTGTGGGACTACTTGCAAGGCGTCGTACATCTCGATTTCGGCGACTCGCTGCGGACCGGCGAGGCCGCGTCGACGATGGCTCTTCGCGCATTCCCGGCCACGCTGCAGTTGGCGTTCATGACGATGTTCCTGGCAATCCTGGGCGCCGTCGTCATCGGCTGCTGGGCCGCGTACCGCCCGAACTCGCTGGCCGACCGGATCTCGAGCCTGCTGTCCATGACGGCCGCGAGCATCCCGGACTTCTGGTTCGCGATCATGGGCGTCTGGCTCTTCGCGGTCACCTTCGGCGTGCTCCCGACGTCGGGAACCGGTGCAGGAATGCTGTCGTGGATCCTGCCGATCGCCACGCTGCTCATCCGCCCGCTCGGTGTACTGACTCAAGTGGTCCGCGGTGCGATGGTCGCGGCGCTGTCGGCGCCCTACGTGCGGCTCGCACGAAGCAAGGGCGCGAGCGACGTTCGCGTCGTCACCCACCATGCGCTGCGCAACGCAGCCGCTCCCGCACTGACCGTCGCCGGTGATCTCATGGTCGGTCTCGTCAACGGCGCGGTCGTCGTCGAGGCCATCTTCGGCTGGCCCGGAATCGGCAAGCTCATGATCGACGCGATCCTGCAGCGCGACTTCGCCGTTCTTCAAGCGGCTGTGCTGCTGACGGCCGTCAGTATCTTCGTGCTCAACATCGTCATCGACGCCTGCTACGCACTGCTCGACGCCCGTGTTCGCGACAAGGCGAAGGTCTAGGAGGCCATCATGTCACTCGATTTCGAAGCCCCGAAAACCTCGGAGCCGGAGGATGTTCCGGAGCCCACGCCCGTGTCCAGGAAGAGCTCCGCTCCACTGTGGAAGCTGCTTCTACGTGACCGTGTCGCCACCGTCGCCGCGGGAATTCTCGTCCTGGTGTTCCTGACGGCGATCTTCGGGCCGATGCTCGTCGGCGATGCCGCGTCCGATCAGGATCTGAACCAGTCGAATCTGCCGCCGTTCACCCTCGACACGGGATGGATGAACGTGCTCGGCACCGATCCGCTCGGCCGAAGCATGCTCGCCCGGCTGATCGTCGCGTGCCAGACCACGCTCTCGGTCGCGATTCCCGCTGTCGTCCTGTCTGCCATCATCGGGTCGATCATCGGTATGTGGGCCGGCTACCACCGCGGGTGGCGCGAAACCACCGCGATGCGCGTGGCCGACGTCATCATGAGCTTCCCGTCGCTGCTGATGGCCGTCGTCGTGCTGTACGTCTTCTCCCCGAGCGCCGCGAACATCGTTCTGGTGCTTGCCATCACGCGCATTCCGATCTACCTCCGCACCGCTCGTGCCGAGTCGGCCGAGCTGCAGAGCCGGCTGTTCGTCGACGCCGCCCGCACCTTCGGCGCATCCAGCGGAGCGGTGATCCGACGCCACGTCGCGCCGATCCTGCTGCCCACGTTGCTCACCGTCGCGACCCTCGACTTCTGCTTCGTCATGTTGGCCGAATCGTCACTCAGCTTCCTGGGCATCGGAATTCAGCCGCCCGACGTCAGCTGGGGACTCATGGTCGCGCAGGGCCGCACCTACCTGCAGACCGCATGGTGGCTGTCGTTCTTCCCCGGCCTCGCCATCGTCATCACGACCGTCTCCGCGACGGTGCTCGCAGCCTGGGCACGCATCGCAACGGATCCGGCGCAGCGCTGGCGTCTCACCGTTCCCCGCTCGGCGAAGTCCCGCCTTCTCCCCGTCCGAAAGGTCGTCTCATGAGTGCACCTGCAGTTGCCCGGGAACAGGATTCCGACACCGACCGTGTCGCGATGGACGTCCACGATCTAACCGTCGATCTCCGCACACCGTCGGGCGTCATCCGCGCGGTCGACCACGTGAGCTTCAGCGCGCGACGCGGCGAAACCCTCGCTCTCCTTGGTGAATCCGGCTGCGGCAAGTCGATGACGGCGCAGGCCATCGTCGGCCTGCTCGAACCGATCGCGGACATCACCGACGGATCCGTCGAACTCGGAGACGTGGACCTCGTCACCGCCAAGAACAAGGTACGACGCCACATCGCCGCCACCGAGCTGGCAATCGTCTTTCAGGACGCGTTGACGGCACTGAACCCCGTCTACACCGTCGGCACGCAGTTGGCCGAGCCATTCCGGATACACCGCGGCATGAGTGCGAAAGACGCACGAAAAGAAGCGATCTCGCTGATGCAACGCGTCGGGATCCCGCAGCCCGAATCGCGCGCGGACTCCTATCCGCACCAGTTCTCCGGCGGCATGCGTCAGCGTCTGCTCATCGCGATGGCCGTGGCGCTCAGCCCGTCGGTGCTGCTGGCCGACGAACCGACCACGGCCCTCGACGTGACCGTTCAGGCGCAGATCATGACGCTGCTGCGAGATCTCCGGACCGAACACGACATGGCCGTCGTCCTCATCACCCACGACCTCGCACTGGTCGCCGAGGAAGCCGACCGTGTCGCCATCATGTACGCCGGCAACGTCGTCGAAACCGGCTTGGTGTCCGAGGTTTTCGGAAGTCCACGCCATCCGTACACGAAGGGTCTGCTCGACTCGGTCCCGGTACACGCAGAACGCGGCGAGGACCTCAAGTCCATCGGCGGCACCCCGCCCGATCTCCACTCCGTTCCCGACGGCTGTGTCTACCAAGCCAGATGCCCACTGGCACGCGACATCTGCGTCGCACAGCGCCCGAAGCTCGAGCCCGTCGGCGACGGCCGTTACTCTGCTTGCCACTTTTCGAACGAGGTGTCTCATGCCTGATCAGCTACTGACCGTCCGCGGCTTGAACAAGACGTTCAAGGTCGGCGGCGGGAATCTCCGAGCACTCGACTCCATCGATCTCGATCTACGACGCGGCGAGACCCTCGGTCTGGTCGGTGAATCCGGTTGTGGCAAATCGACTCTCGCGCGAACGTTGATGATGCTCGAGCGGCCCGATGCCGGCACCGTCGACTTCGATGGCGTCGACCCCTTCTCGCTTCGGGGCAAGGACCTTCTCGGATTTCGTCGACGCGTCCAGATGGTGTTCCAGGATCCGTACGGCTCGCTCAATTCGCGCATGAACGCAGGCGACATCATCAGCGAGCCGTGGCGAACACACAAGAGCCTGTACAAGACTCGTCGTGATCGCTCTGCACGCGTACGTGAGTTGCTGCACCTCGTGGGTCTGCGGCCCAGTGACGAACACCGGTTCCCGCAGGAATTCTCCGGTGGACAACGTCAGCGTCTCGGTATCGCACGTGCTCTGGCATTGAACCCGGATGTGATCATCTGCGACGAACCCGTTTCCGCGCTGGACCTTTCGGTGCAGGCTCAAGTGTTGAACCTGCTCAACGACCTGCAGAAGCAACTGGGCATCTCTTATGTGTTCATCTCGCACGACCTGTCCGTCGTTCGGCACGTCGCCGACCGCGTCGCCGTCATGTACCTCGGGCGGATCGTCGAATCCGGCGCTACCGACGCGGTGTTCGACCGGCCGAGTCACCCGTACTCCGCAGCACTCATGTCGGCAGCACCCAAGCTCGACGCCGAGTCGCGCGGTGAGCGCATTCTGCTGAAGGGCGAGGTTCCGTCGCCGCTGAATCCCCCGTCGGGCTGCCGGTTCAGGACGCGATGCTGGAAGGCGACGGACAAGTGCGCGGCAGATGCACCTCCCGTTGCACTCGACCGCAGCGAAGCCGACCACATGGCCGAATGCCACTACCCTCTCGTCGACGACGACCTGGGGCTCGTGGCAGCCTCGTCGTGACCACCGTCGAGTTCACAGTTGTCGCTTTCGCTATCTTCTTCGCCTCGTGCATGCAGGCCTCGATCGGGTTCGGCATGGGAATGCTGGCCGCACCGATCGTCGCGATCGTCGATCCCGGGTTGGTGCCGGGCACGCTGATCATGTTGGCGATCGTCGTCAGCCTGATGGTGTTGGCGCGAGACGGGGCAGCTCTGGATTTCTCGGGCGCGAGTTGGGCCCTCGCAGGTCGCGTACCCGGAACCGTGGCGGGCGCTCTGCTGTTGGTCGCACTGCCGGAGCGGGGACTGGCGTTGATGCTGGCGCTCGTCGTCCTGCTCGGTATCGCTCTGACGTCCTTCGGTTGGATCCCGTTGCCGCGCAGGCGAAATCTGGTGTTCGCCGGCGCGACATCGGGCCTCCTCGCCACGGCGACGTCCATCGGCGGCCCGCCGATGGCGTTGGTGTGGCAACGCAACACCGGCGCGAAGTTGCGCAGCACGATGAGCGCATTCTTCCTCGTCGGGTCGGTGATGTCGCTCGCCGCGCTGGCTGCCGCGGGCGCGGTGACGTCGCACACCGCGTTCTTGTTCGTCCTGCTGACGCCGGCCGCGGTGCTCGGTTACGTGTTGTCGCGCTTCGTGAATCGCGTCATGGACCGCCGGCGACTCCGGCTGACTGCGATCGCGGTCTCGACCGTCGGCGCGGTCGTCCTGATCGGTCAGCAACTCCTCATGTGAGGGGGCTGCGCCCCATGTGCACGAAAATACATAGTGGGCTATGCATTTTCGTGCACATGGGCTACGCCCCTTCCGTCAGATCCCGGACCTCCGCGTATCTTTCGCGGATCGCCGGTGTCGGATCTGCCTCGTACGTCCGAGCGGGCGCCGACGCCCACTGCGGCGGTTCGGGCGTACCGGCGAGGGCCCATGCTGCCTGACGCGCCGCGCCGTCGGCGACATATTCGCCCGGCTCCGGAACCACAACGGGCACACCGAGTATCGCGGGGGCCAACTCGCGCAAGGCCTCCGATTTCGCGCCGCCGCCGACGAGCAGAACGCGTCGTGTCTCGATTCCCGCGTTGCGCAGTGCATCGATACCGTCGGCCAATCCGCACAGCAGACCTTCGACCGCGGCCCTCGCGAGATGCCCGGGCGTCGAATTCCCCAGTCGGAGACCATGAATGGCGCCCGACGCATCGGGACGGTTCGGCGTTCGTTCGCCTTCGAGGTACGGGACGAGAACGAGCCCCTCGCTGGGGCTGGACAACGCCAACCTGGACAGTTCCGCGTGATCGACTCCCAGCAGCGACGCGGTCGCGTCGAGCACCCGCGCGGCATTCAACGTGCAGACCAGAGGCAACTGCCGTCCCGTCGCGTCGGCGAATCCGGCGATGATGCCCGACGGGTCCGCCGCCGCGACATCGGTGACCGCGGACACGACCCCCGACGTGCCGATGGACACGACGACGTCGCCGACACCAGCAGCGAGCCCGAGCGCCGCCGCGGCATTGTCACCGGTGCCGGGCCCGATGAGCGCCCCGCCCGCGGTCTCGCCGATGCGCTCGGACGGTCCAGCCACTCGCGGCAGCTGCGGCTGTCGGCCTCGCATACCCAGCTCGAGCAGGTCCCGTCGATACGCGTTCGCTCCTGCAGAGAAGTAGCCGGTGCCGCTGGCGTCACCACGATCGGTGGCCAACGAGTCGAGTCCCGACGCGCCCCCGAGCTGCCAACTCAGCCAATCGTGCGGAAGACACACGGCCGCAGCGCGATCCGCGCTCGTAGGTTCGTTGTCCGCGAGCCATCGCAGTTTGCTGACGGTGATCGATGCAAGAGGAACCACGCCGACCGCGTCGGCCCATTCCTGCGCGCCCAACTCGTCGACCAGATCGCGGCCGGACGACGCCGACCTGGTGTCGTTCCACAGCAAAGCCGGACGTACGACGCTTCCCTGCTCGTCGAGACAGATCATCCCGTGCTGCTGAGCACCGACGGCCACGGCGTCGACGTCACCCAGACCACCCGCGTCGGCGATCGCCGTCTCGAGCGCGTCCTTCCAGACCGCGGGGTCGATCTCGGTACCGTCCGGATGCTTCGCCCGCCCGCTGCGAACCACCTCACCCGAATCTGCATCGCGGACAAAGACTTTGCACGATTGAGTGGACGAATCGATACCTGCGACGAGAGCCAAGACGTGCATCCTTCCAGCGCGGTGGTGCGTACAGGCGACTCTACCGGCCACACCGTGAGCACCCGCACGAATCCACTCCCCTATTCGGAATCCGAACCCTCTGCAGGGGGTTCGGATTCCGAATGGGGGAGGTTATTTTCCGGCGGACTCCGAACTCGACTACCTTCGTCACCTATGCGCGACACCGAGGACCCCGAGGCATTCCGCCTCTCCGTGGCAAAGCGAGCTCTCGACCTGTTCTCGGTCGACGGGTACGACGCGACTTCGGTCGACGACATCGCCGAAGCCGCCGGGATTTCGCGTCGTACATTCTTTCGTCAGTTCCGGGGCAAAGACGACGTCATCTTCGCCGACCACGAAATCCTGCTGACACAGGCCGCGGAATTCCTGGATCAGGAGCACGACGACCCATGGGTGGCAGTGTGCGATGCGGCCCAGCTCGTCTTCGACCGCTTCTCCGGATGGAAGGAGTATGCGCGGCTCCGCTACCAGGTGGTACACGTCAATCCGGCCTTGCGTGACCGCGAGATCGTGACCGTGTTCCGGTACGAACGCCTGTTCGTCGACTACCTACGACGCGCGATCCCCGAGCATTCTCACCTGGAAACCATCCAGTACTGCGCGAGCGTCACCGCAACCCACAACTACATGCTCCGACGCATGATTCGCGACGGGATCGAGACCGCCCCGGCGGACCTGCAGGCCGCACTGTCCAAGGTCAGGGCCGGCTTCGAGCCGTCGTCGGACGAGGTCGTGGTCGCCGTTTTCCCGCGCGGGGCGTCACGCGATGCCATCGCCCGGGCGTTGGGTGAGCACTTTTCCTGACCGCTTGAATGTTCACATCCAAGCCATCAGATCGTATGAATGAACCATTCAAGCGGTCAGGAGGCACCAGGCCTGGCACCCAGTGCCACCGACTCTTGATTTCCGCCCATCCTCTCCCTTACTCTGGATCTATCCGTGGCACTCAGTGCCCACTGGTCGACCCCCAAGGAGAGTGCCACCCATGGCCGGAAATCCGGACTTCGATCTCTTCCAGCTGCCCGAGGAGCACGGTGAGCTGCGCGCTGCTATCCGCGCCCTCGCCGAGAAGGAGATCGCGCCGTACGCGAAGGACGTCGACGAGAACTCGCGCTTCCCCGAGGAAGCGCTGATTGCTCTCAACAACTCGGGATTCAATGCCATCCACGTCCCCGAAGAGTACGACGGCCAGGGCGCCGACTCGGTCGCGACGTGCATCGTCATCGAAGAGGTCGCTCGCGTCTGCGGGTCGTCGTCGCTGATTCCCGCCGTCAACAAGCTCGGCACGATGGGCCTGATCCTCAACGGCTCCGAGGAGCTCAAGCAGCAGGTCCTTCCGTCGCTGGCAGGCGGCGCGATGGCGTCGTACGCGCTGTCCGAGCGTGAGGCAGGGTCCGACGCGGCCAGCATGCGCACTCGCGCCGCGGCCGACGGTGACGACTGGGTCCTCAACGGCTCCAAGTGTTGGATCACCAACGGCGGCAAGTCCGACTGGTACACCGTCATGGCTGTGACCGATCCCGACAAGGGCGCCAACGGGATTTCCTCGTTCATCGTGCACAAGGACGACGAAGGATTCGTCGTAGGCCCCAAGGAGAAGAAGCTCGGAATCAAGGGCTCGCCGACGGCCGAGCTGTACTTCGAGAACTGCAAGATCCCCGGCGACCGCATCATCGGCGAGCCCGGCACCGGCTTCAAGACCGCACTGCAGACGCTCGACCACACCCGCCCGACCATCGGTGCTCAGGCCGTCGGCCTCGCTCAGGGTGCGCTCGACGCCGCGATCGAATACACCAAGGACCGCAAGCAGTTCGGGCAGTCGATCTCGAGCTTCCAGGCTGTTCAGTTCATGCTCGCCGACATGGCGATGAAGGTCGAGGCCGCCCGCCTCATGGTCTACACCTCGGCAGCTCGCGCCGAGCGAGGCGAAAAGAACCTCGGCTTCATCTCCGCTGCGGCCAAGTGCTTCGCATCCGACGTCGCGATGGAGGTCACCACCGACGCCGTCCAGCTGTTCGGCGGAGCCGGCTACACGACGGACTTCCCGGTCGAGCGCATGATGCGCGACGCCAAGATCACGCAGATCTACGAGGGCACCAACCAGATTCAGCGTGTCGTCATGTCCCGGGCGCTGCTCAAATGAGCAACATCGAAC
Source organism: Rhodococcoides kyotonense (assembly GCF_900188125.1). Taxonomy (GTDB): domain Bacteria; phylum Actinomycetota; class Actinomycetes; order Mycobacteriales; family Mycobacteriaceae; genus Rhodococcoides; species Rhodococcoides kyotonense. Next base: position 245,222 of record NZ_FZOW01000008.1, read on the forward strand.
TGGTAGGCGTCATCGGCGGCGGCACGATGGGCGCCGGTATCGCAGAAGTTGCAGCGCGCGCAGGGTCGACGGTCAAGATCCTCGAAACCTCGCAGACGACGGCCGATGCCGCGGAGGCCCGACTCGACAAGTCGTTCGCTCGCGCCGTGAAGTCCGGTCGCATCGAGGCCGACGCGGCCGAAAAGGCCCGTGCGGCAATCACTCTGACGCTCGATATCGAGGATTTCGCGGACCGTGACCTCGTCGTCGAAGCTGCCCCGGAGATCGAGTCGCTCAAGCTGGATCTGTTCGGCAAGCTCGATTCGATCGTCAAGCCCGAGGGCATTCTGGCGACCAACACGTCGTCGATCCCGGTCATCAAGATGGCGAACGCAACTCAGCGTCCGGGCAAGGTCGTCGGCGTTCACTTCTTCAATCCGGTGCCGGTGCTGCCGTTGGTGGAGATCGTCGTCAGCCTCGTGACCGAAGAGAACACAGTTGCTGCGGTCACCGAGTACGCCGGAAACACGCTCGGTAAGAAGACGATTCGCTCCGGAGACAGAGCGGGCTTCATCGTCAACGCGCTGCTGATCCCGTACATGGTGTCGGCGATCCGGATGTTCGAGTCCGGATTCGCGAGCGCCGAGGACATCGACGACGGCATGGTCAGCGGATGCGCGCATCCGATGGGACCGTTGCGTCTGACCGACACGGTCGGACTGGATGTGACTCTGGCCGTCGCCGAGTCCCTGTACGCGGAGTTCGGCGAACCGCACTACGCGCCGCCGCCACTGCTGCGTCGCAAGGTCGAAGCCGGCCAGCTCGGCCGCAAGACGGGTAAGGGTTTCTACACTTACTGACGTGCACCCCACCGCTTGACTGGTGCTTTCATACGGTCTGATCGTATGAAAGCACCATTCAAGCGAAGACGGATGTCAGTCCTTCGGACCACCCGCGGCGTAGACGACCTGGCCGGAGATGAAGCCCGCACCCTCGCTGACGAAGAACGACGCGAGGTGCGCGATGTCGTCGGGATGCCCGACGCGATTGACCGGAATCTGTGATGCCGCAGCCGCTTTGAAATCCTCGAACGAGACTCCGACGCGTTCGGCGGTGGCCGCGGTCATCTCCGTCTCGATGAAACCCGGTGCGATGGCGTTGGCAGTGACACCGAATTTGCCGAGCTCGATGGCGAGGGTCTTGGTGAACCCCTGCATACCTGCCTTGGCCGCTGCGTAGTTCGCCTGACCCCGGTTGCCGAGCGCCGACGTGCTCGACAGATTCACGATCCGCCCCCACTTGGCGTCGATCATGTGCTTCTGCACTGCACGCGTCATCAGGAACGAGCCACGTAGGTGCACGCCGAGCACGGAATCCCAGTCGTCGACGGTCATCTTGAACAGCAGGTTGTCGCGTGTGATGCCCGCGTTGTTGACGAGGACCGTCGGCGCTCCGAATTCGGAGGCGATCCGATCGACCGCGGTCTGAACCGACTGCTCGTCGGCGACGTTCGCGCCGACAGCCACAGCCTGGCCTCCCGCAGCCTGGATGGCGCCGACGGTGTCGGCGCACGCGCCCTCGTCGAGGTCGACGACTGCGACTCCGAATCCGTCCTTGGCCAGGCGTTTGGCGACAGCGGCTCCGATTCCGCGGGCGCTTCCGGTCACGACGGCAGTTTTGATCTGATCACTCACGTGCATCTCCTGAAGTTGCGATCGATGAGAACCTCGCACTGTTTCTACCAAACCGAGCGATCGGTCAGCAGGAGTGGAGCCCGCGGAATGACCAGATCAGCAGGAGTGGAGCCCGCGGAACGACCCGCTCAGTACGCCGCTACCGCCCCGTCGAGTGCCTTTTGCATTCCGGCCGCGACGACGCGCGAGATGTCGATCGGCTTGTCGGGCAGATCGGTGATCGGTGAGTCGATGTAGACACTGGCGGATTTCAGCTTCTGTGGAGATCCGTAGCTGAGGCCGATACAGATCAGAACCGGGTCGACGCCCAGCTTGCGGGCGCGCGCCGCGATGTGCCCGATTCCGCTGCCGACGTGCTGGACCCGCAACGGATTCTCCAGATTGCAGGTCCCCTCGGGGAACACTGCAAGGTCGTCGCCACGGCGCATCCTCTCGGCGCTGACGTCCATCATTCGGTTGCCTGCTGCGCTGACGGCGCGCATGCCGTGATTCTTTCCGCGGAAGACCGGGATGCCGCCCATCATGTCTATTCGCCTGCGCTGCTTGGGTTCCTCGAACAGCTCGTCCTTCGCCAGCACACGAGTACGCCCAATGACGGGACGCAGCGGCGACGCCCATGCCGTCGCCGCAACGGTGTACGGATCGGTTTCGGTGAGGTGATTGATCGCGATGATCAGCCGCGTGTCGTCGTAGACGAGCCTGCGCAGTTCCTCGCGTGCGCCGTCGGAGTAGCTCAGCCGCGGCTTGAAGCGTCGGGCAAGTGCTGCATACGCGAGACGTGCCACCTGGCGGTTCTGCTGATGCCGCAGATAGAAGTCGTAGACCGTCTCATCGTTCTCGAGAATTACCGCTGGTCGCTCCATTCGTGAAGCTTAACTGCCTCGATTTTCGGTCACGTCCGGGAGTGAAACGGCGATACACGGGTATTCGATGTGAGCCGGATCACGAAAGGATGGAGCCATGACTCAGCCCAGGAATGCGGCAAATCGGAGGTGGATCAAGACCGCCGAGAACAGGGCGGCGGTGATCATGCTGATGACCGGCGTCGTAGCCGCGGCGCTCTTCTTGACGGCCCTCGGCAGCGGGTACGGAGGGTGGGCGACGATTGCGGGACTCGCGGCCGTCGTCCTGATCGGCGGTGGCTTCCTTTCGCTGATCGCGGGAGCGAGACGCGCAGGCGATCCACGGCCGATCCACTACCACCCGGATTCGCCCGACGTGCTCTACGACGTCGACCGGAAGACGGGAAAGCGCACCCCTCACACCACTTGACGGGACGCGCTGACGTTGCCAAGCATCCGCCCGGAGATGAGTACCGCGAGCCTCCTGGTCACCAACCGAGTGCTGATCGAGGAAATCCAGTTCGCGATGCCGGATACGGTGCTCGGCGGGTTGAACGTGCGGTCGAGCGCCGAGAATGCCGCCGCTACAACCTGTTCCGCCGTCTGTTTGCGTCCTACCGCAGCATCCTCGGTCCCGACGACGTCGAAGAATTCGGTCTCGGTGGGGCCGGGTGACACGGCGAGAACCGACAGCGTCGTCCCGCGCGCCTCGAACCACAACGCCTCGGTGAAGCTCAGGACGAACGCCTTGGTCGCCCCGTACACAGCCATCCCGGGAGTGGGCTGATAGGCAGCCGTGCTCGCGATGTTCACCAGCGCACCGTGGCCGGTGAGCAGATCCGGCATGAAGACTCTCGAAAGCTCCACGAGGGAGCCGACATTCAGCTGAATTTCACGGGCAGCTCGATCGGCGTCGGCGCCGACGAAAGCGCCGTGCGACCCGAAGCCTGCGTTGTTGACGAGCGACGACACGGTGATTCCTCTGTCGTCCAACTGCTGCTTGAGCCTTGCACCGGCGCCGGGTTTGGCGAGATCGGCCGGCAACACCGTCACGGCAACATCGTGTTTCGAACGAATCTGTGCCGCAACATCTTCGAGCCGATCGACACGCCGAGCTACCAACACCAGATCGGCCCCTCGCGCAGCAAACCGATGCGCGAATTCGGTACCGAGCCCCGCGCTGGCCCCAGTGATGAGAACGGTGGTGTTTCGAACGTCGAGCGTCATGAGATGCCTCCCTCGAATCGGATGAAGACCAATGTAGGCAGTGACACCATAGTTGTCAATGACAACATTGAGATAGGCTGAACTCCGTGCCCGAACAGCCCTACCACCACGGAAACCTGCGATCGACCCTTCTCGAACAAGCAGAGGCGACGCTGACCCGAGTGGGTGTCGAGGGCTTGTCGCTGCGACAGTTGGCCCGGGACGTCGGCGTGAGTCATGCAGCACCGAGCAAGCACTTTCGCGACAAACAAACGCTGCTCGACGCCCTGGCCGAATCCGGGTTCCACAGGATGACCGCGGCCATGACCAATGCCGTCGACGGTCCGGCGGACGCCCGCTCCCGAATGTTCGCGCTCGCGCACACCTACGTCCACTTCGCGTTGGACAACGCCGCGCTCCTGGCGCTGATGTACAGCACCAAACACACACCGGGCGCGACGGCGCAGCTGATAGCCGCCGGGCAGTCGTCGATGGATCTGACGGTCTCGGTCGTCGAGGACGCTCAGGCGTCGGGAGACATCCGATCAGGTGACGCCAAGACCATTGCCCTCGTGACGTTCTCGACGTTCCACGGGATCGCAACTCTTGCCGCAGGTCAAATGCTCGACGGTGCCGATGTCGACGTGGTCGTCGAGGCCGCGGCCAGTCTGCTGTGGGCCGGCCTTACCGCCTGATCACCCTGGAATAATTCACCGAACTTGATTGTCTTAACATTCGCACATGGAGTGGTGTACTCTTCAATCACAATAGTGACACAGCACACATGACGGGTCCCACACCGACCCGTCCCGAATCCGGAAGGACACATCGATGTCTGTATCCAACACAGTCGTGTCCAACACGCCAGAACTCACCCCGGCCCTCGCCCGGCGAGTTCACCGGCATCACGTCGTCATCATCGGCTCCGGGTTCGGTGGGCTGTTCGCAGCGAAACAACTGCGCAAAGCCAACGTCGACGTCACGTTGATCGCGAAGACCACCCACCACCTGTTCCAGCCGCTGCTGTACCAGGTGGCCACCGGCATCCTCTCCGAAGGCGAAATCGCGCCCTCGACGCGCATGATCCTCAAGGACCAGCACAACGCCTCCGTCATCCTCGGTGACGTCAACTCGATCGACCTCGAGAACAAGACCGTCACCAGCCAGTTCCTCGAACGCATCACCGAAACCAGCTACGACAGCCTCATCGTCGCCGCAGGAGCCGGCCAGTCCTACTTCGGCAACGACCACTTCGCCGAATACGCCCCCGGCATGAAGACCATCGACGACGCCCTCGAGCTCCGCGGCCGCATCATCGGCGCGTTCGATCAGGCGGAACTGTCCACCGATCCCGACGAGATCGACAAGCTGCTGACGTTCGTCGTCGTCGGAGCAGGACCCACCGGCGTCGAAATGGCAGGTCAGATCGCCGAACTCGCCAACAAAACCCTCGACGGCACGTTCCGCCACATCGACTCACGCTCGGCGAAGATCATCCTGCTCGACGCCGCCCCCAAAGTTCTGCCGCCGTTCGCCGACTCCCTCGGCCAGGCCGCCGCCAAGCGCCTGACGAAGATGGGCGTCGACATCCAACTCGGCGCGATGGTCACCGACCTCGACGAGGGCGGCCTCACCGTCAAGGACAGTGACGGCACCATCCGCCGCATCGCATCCAAGACGAAGGTCTGGTCCGCAGGCGTCGCCGCCAGCCCCCTCGGCAAGACCCTCGCCGCCCAGTCCGGCGCCGAGATCGACCGCGCAGGACGAGTCATGGTCAACAAGGACCTCTCGCTCCCGGGCCACCCCGAGGTATTCGTCGTCGGCGACATGATGGCCCTCGACAAGCTCCCCGGCGTCGCGCAGGTCGCGATCCAGGGCGGACGCTACGCAGCACGCGTCATCGAAGACGGCGTCGAAGCGGTCCGCGCAGGCAAGACCGTGCCCGAGCGGGTTCCGTTCAAGTACTTCGACAAGGGCTCGATGGCGACGGTGTCCCGCTTCTCCGCTGTCGCGCAGGTCGGACCCATCAAGATCACCGGCTTCATCGCCTGGGTGATGTGGCTGCTGGTCCACCTGCTCTACATCGTCGGCTTCCGCAGCCGCCTGACCACCGTCATCTCCTGGCTGACCGCGTTCTTCTCCCGAGGCCGCGGCCAACTCGCCATCACCGAGCAACAAGTCGACGCTCGTCGGGCAATGTTCTACTTCACCGGCAACGACGCCAGTGGCGTCGATGTCACTGCACCGGCACCAGAATCCGCCACGCGCCCACTGCAAGAGAGCCGACCGTAACCAGCAGAAACAGGCCCACCCAGACGATCCCTGGTAGGAACGTCAAACGGGCCAACTGATCGGCGTCGGAGTCCCGAGCCCGTCCCGCACTGCGAGATCGTTGCAGTTCGAGGACGGGCCTCGGCGCGGCGATCAGCAGAAAGAACGTGATGAAGTACGCGGCAGCGACCTGCTGCTCACCTGTTCCCCACCACGAGACCGCGAACAGCAGCGCGCCGACCGTGACGAGCGACAGCAGCCCGTAGAGGTTGCGAATCATCAAGAGCATCAACGCGATCGAGACCACTCCGATCCACAGCACCGCGATGGCGTGCTGTGTGCCGAGCACGAGTGCGGCACCGAGCCCGAGCAACGACGGCCCGACGTATCCGGCGAACGTCATCACGATGACACCGAGTCCCGTCGGCTTGCCCTTCGAAATCGCGACACCCGACGTATCCGAGTGCAGCCGCACACCCATCAGCTGGCGGCCGGTGATCAGCGCGAAGAACAAATGCGCGCCCTCATGGGCGATCGTCACGACGTTGCGGGCAATCCGCCACGTCTGCGGTATCAGCACGATGGCAAGCGCGACCAACGCCGTGAGTTGAACAATCCACACCGGAGGGTCAGGACTCACCGCGGAAATGCGGTCCCAGAATTGCTGCACACCACACCCTACTCACGACCAGAAAGACCTTTGCGTCCATTGGTTTCCTATGGGTGACGGCGATCACGACGTGAGCCATGATGAGACTCACGATGAACATCTCCAGCCCGATGACACGACGACGCGCCCTGACATGCCTGGCAACTCTGCCGGTGGCACTGTCGGTCGGCTGCGCGAGTGGGTCGCCTGGACCGCAGGACCAGAACCTGCGCATGCTCATTCCCAACACTCCGGGCGGGGGCTACGACGTCACCGCGCGTACCGCGTCTCGCATCCTCGAGAATTTTCGGCTCAGCGGCCCCATCGAGAAGTTCAACGTGATCGGCGGTGGAGGATCGGTCGCTCTGGCGCGACTGATGCGCGAGACCGGGAACGAACATCTGCTCGCGATGGTCGGCGTCGGAGTCGTCGGCGTCGCACAGGTCGACGGTGCGCCATGGGGCCTGTCCGACGCCACGGCCCTCGCCCGTCTCGTCGACGAGCCGGAAGCTCTTGTGGTGCGGTCGAACTCACCGCTGAACTCCGTCGGCGCACTCGTCGACAGATGGCGGACCGATCCGGCGTCGGTCACCGTGGGTGCGGGTTCTGCCATCGGAGGTCCCGACCACATCTTCGCACTCGAAACGGCGCGCGCAGCGGGCATCGATCCCAGTGCACTCGACATCGTGTCGTTCGACGGTGCAGGCGATCTGCTGACGGCGGTGCTCGACGGCAGTGTCGACGTCGGTATCGCAGGAGCGGGTGAGTACGTCGAGCAGATCGCGGGCGGATCACTCCGAATCCTCGCGGTATCAGGCGATTCCGGACTCGACGCGCCGACTCTCGTGGACTCCGGAATAGACCTCGCATTCACCAACTGGCGCGGATTCGTCGCTCCGCCCGACATTCCCGAGAGCACCCGCGACAACCTCATCGACATGTTGCGACAGATGCACGACACCGACGAGTGGCACGAGGCCCTCACTCGGCACAGGTGGACCGACTCCTTCCTGACAGGGACCGATTTCGCTGAATTCCTTGCAGCAGCAGATGTTCGAATGACCGAGACGCTGACAGGACTCGGCATCACTCGATAGAGAAAGATTTCCCCTTTTTCACAGCACCGCGGGTTCTCTTCGGTGCGCTCAGAACACGGAAGGACTTCTCGTGGACGACTGGGTCCAAACCCTTTCCACACCGGCCCTGCTGTCGATCGCCGTCGTGGCCATCGTGGTACTGCTGCTGATGATCATCAAGTTCAAGCTGCACCCACTGCTTGCTCTCGTGATCGTCTCCATCGCAACGGCTTTCGCGGCACAGATCCCGATCTCGGAGATTCAGGACGTACTGATAGACGGCTTCGGGGCCACGCTCGGCGAAGTCGCTCTGCTCGTCGGACTCGGCGCGATGTTCGGCCGTCTCGCCGAGATCAGCGGTGGCGCACAAGCGTTGTCCGACGCGCTGATTCGCAAGTTCGGCGACAAACGTGCGCCGTTCGCGCTCGGCGTTGCATCACTGCTCTTCGGCTTCCCGATCTTCTTCGACGCCGCGTTCATGGTGATGCTTCCCATCATCTTCAGCGTCGCACGCAGGCTCGGCGGAAGCGTTCTTCTCTACGTATTGCCTGCTGCCGCAGCACTGTCCACAATGCACGTCTTCCTGCCGCCGCACCCGGGCGCCGTCGCGTCGACGGTTCTCCTGGGCGGTGACGTCGGCCTGACGATCCTGATCGGCATCCTCGTCGCGGTCCCCACCTGGTACATCGCCGGACACCTGTACGGCACGTTCATCGGCAAGCGAATCTACCTGCCCGTACCCGATCTGCTCAGCGGCGGGCCCCAGGTCGAGACCGTCGAAAACCCACCGAAGCCCGGCACCATCATCGCGTTGCTCATGCTCCCGTTGCTGCTCATCTTCGCGAACACCGCGGTGACCACGGCGGCGCGCACCGGCAGCATGGACGAGAACTCCCCGTGGGTGACCGTCCCGCAGGTCATCGGTTCGACCCCTGTTGCTCTGCTCATCACGGTGCTGGTCTCGACCTACGTTCTCGCGCTTCGACGTGGCCGCACAGCAGATTTCGTCGAGGATCTGCTGGACAACGCGCTCAAGCCGATCGCTCCCGTCGTGCTCATCACCGGCGCAGGCGGAATGTTCGGCGCGGTCCTGCTGGCCAGCGGCATCGGCGACGCTCTTGCCGAGACACTGCGCGACCTCGGCCTCCCACTGATCGTCTCGACGTTCATCGTCGCTGCGATCCTGCGCATCGCGCTGGGAACGGCGACCGTCGCGATCACCACGTCCGCAGGCCTGCTCGGGGCGTCGATCATGGCCGCCGGACTCAACCCGGTACAGACCGTCGCGATGATCCTCGCGCTCGCCGCAGGCTCGTCGATCTTCCCGCACGTCAACGACGCGAGCTTCTGGCTCATCGGCAAGCTGCTCGGAATGGACGTCCCGACGACGTTCAAGACATGGAGTGTCATCAAGACCCTGATCTCGATCGTCGGATTCGGGCTGTCCTGCGTCGTGTACGTACTCGCATCGGTATGACGCGGCCGCAATGATGAACAGCATGACGCGACGGCGAAAGAGGGTTCGGAGCCTGGCCCACCAGGTCCTGCTCCTGCAATTGGTCGTCGTCGCGGTCGTGCTCGTCGCGGTTGCGGGCGTCTCGGTGCATCAGACGAGTTCCGAGTTCCGCGACAGTCAAGGCGCCCGCATGATCGCGGTCGCCGAGAATCTTGCGTCGACGCCCGTCGTTCGCGAGCAGATCGATACACCCGAATCCGACCGTGTGCTCGCTCCCGAGGTCGGGCGTGCGGTCGACCTGTCCGGCGCCACCGTCGCCGACGTCGTGAATGCGGCAGGCACGATCGCCTCCTCCTCGGTCCCCGATCGGAACGGGCAACCTGGCGAGCTCGGCGACAGCCTGGCACCCGACGGCAGAGCCTGGACCGGCGACGCCGTCGTCGACGGACACAGTTCCATCACCGGGCACGTCCCCGTACTGTCGGCGAGCGGGGACGTGCTGGGAGTCGTCGCCGTCAGCACGTCGTACCCGTCGACGTGGGAGCTCGTCGTCGCTGCAGGGCCTCCTCTGCTGCTGTATCTCGGCATCGGCGCGGGGCTCGGCCTCGTCGGGTCCGTACTGTTGTCGCGACGAATCAAGACGCACACGCGCGGCCTGGAAATCGAGGAGATCGCCAACCTCGCAGATCATCGAGAAGCATTGCTGCACAGCATCGGCGAAGGTGTAGTCGCCGTGAATCCCGACGGAATCGTCACCGTGCTCAACGACTCCGCCGCCGAACTCCTCGGCGTACGCGACGCGGTGGGCCGTGGAGTCGACGATCTCGCACTCGAACCGGCGGTACGCGACTATCTGGTGGATCCACGCGGCAGCGGTGACTCCGTACTCACCACTGCAACAAGGGTTCTGGTGCTCAGCCGACGCGCCGCATCGAGCAAGGGCAGGCGCATCGGAACGGTCACCACGATGCGGGACAGCACGGAGTTGGCGAGGATGCAGAGCCAGCTGTCGTCGCACCGGTCCGTCACCGACACCCTGCGCGCCCAGACACACGAATTCGCGAACCAGCTGCACACGATCTCGGGGCTCAATCAGCTGGGGGATCACCAGGCGGTCACCGATTTCGTCGGCACGCTGACGCGTCGTCGCGCCGAGATCAACGACTCGGTGACACAGCACATTTCGGATCCCGCCGTCGCCGCACTGTTGATCGCCAAGACGTCACTCGCGGCCGAGACGGGCGTCGCGCTGGAGCTCGATCCGTCGTCGCACCTACGATCTCTCGATCCCGAACTGGCGACGGACATCATCACCGTCCTCGGCAACCTGATCGACAACGCCGTCGACGCCTCCAGCGGACGTCCCGACGCGCGCACCGTGGTGACCATCGACGACAGCGACGGCATCGAGGTACGCGTCGCCGATTCGGGCCCTGGCGTGCCCGCCACCATGCGCGACGAGGTGTTCGCACGCGGCGTGACGTCGAAATCGCACACCCCGGGCGGTCGCGGCATCGGGCTCGCACTCGTGCGCATCGTCAGCACTCAGCACGGCGGCACCGCGACGGTGTCCGACGCATCCGAGACCGGCGGTGCCCTGTTCACCGTTCACATCCCCGCCGATAGAATCGACCGCAATGGTTGAGCGCGAGTACGACGTCCTCGTGGTCGACGACGACTTCATGGTCGCCGAGGTACATCGCCGATTCGTCGATGCCACACCCGGTTTCCGGGTCAGCCGCGTCGTCCATTCTGCTGCGGATGCGCTTGCGGCCGTGCGTGATTCGACGCCCGACCTCGTACTCCTCGATGTGTACCTACCAGACCGATCCGGCCTCGACGCCCTGCAGCAGTTGCGGGGCGAGGGCAGCTCGGTCGCCGTCATCGTCGTCACCGCGGCCCGCGAACTCGACACCGTGAGTCGGGCTCTGCACGGCGGTGCGTCGGACTATCTCGTGAAGCCCTTCGAATATCCTCAACTGGTCGAGAAACTCGACAATTTTCGACGCCGAGCGCGCGCCCTCGCCGACTCCGGCACCGTCGATCAGTCGCTCATCGATTCACTGTTCGGCGCAGCGCTTCCCAAGGTCCAGCTCCCCAAGGGGCTGAGTCCCGTGACGGGCCGACTGATTCTCGAAACCGTACAGTCGTCGGGTGAGGTCTCGGCCAGCGAGTGCGCCGAGTCGGCGGGATTGTCTCGCGTCAGCGTGCGGCGGTACCTCGAGCACTACGCGTCGACGGGTGTGCTCGAGGTGCGTCTGGAATACGGCCGCGCGGGGCGGCCGGTGCATCGGTACAGACTGAAGGCGGCTCCGCCGCACGTGCACGAAAATACATAGCGGGCTATGTATTTTCGTGCACATGGGCGAAGCCCCTACGACGCTTTTCGCGCGGCGTCCCGTGCCAGTGACCGATCCCGCATCTCCTCGAACTTGGTGGCCTGACGCTCGAGGTCCTCGAGGAAAACGGCGAGCTCTTCGCGCTTGTTCTCGCCGCGGCCGGTGAAGTCCTCGCGCTCGAAAATCTTCCACTTGCGCAGCACGGGCCACACGACCTCTTCGAGGTGCTGACGCAGGTCGTAGATTCCGTGCTTGGCCATGAGCACGCCGTTGCGTCGGAAGTTCGGCATCCCGGCGCCGGGCATCTGGAAGTTCATGACGATGTCGCCCACCGCATCGAGAGTCTGATCCGGTGCGATGTCCATCGCGGCGCCACAGATGTTGCGGTAGAACATCATGTGCAGGTTCTCGTCGGCGGCGATGCGTTGCAGCATGCGGTCCGCGATCGGGTCGTCGCACACCTTGCCGGTGTTGCGGTGCGAGACACGCGTCGCGAGTTCCTGGAACGTCACGTACGACACCGAATGCAACAGCCCGGTGTGCGATCCGGCGGGAGAGGCGAACCCGTTGGTCATGTGGATCATGCGGGCTTCTTCGAGTGCGACGGGATCGACGCCGCGGGTCACGACCAAGTAGTCGCGCATGACGATGCCGTGGCGATTCTCCTCGGCGGTCCAGCGGCCGACCCACGTGCCCCAGGCGCCGTCCTGCGAGAAGTTCTCGGCGATCTCACGGTGGTAGGACGGCAGGTTGTCCTCGGTGAGCAGGTTGGTGATCATCGCGGCCTTGGCGACCTCGGACAGTTGACTCTGCTCCGGGTCGTAGTCCACACCGCCCAACGCGGCGAAGTTACGACCTTCGTCCCACGGCACGTAGTCGTGCGGATGCCACTCCCGCGCCATGGACAAGTGACGGTTCACGTTGTCCTCTGCGACGGGGACGAGCTCACGCAGCAACTCCAGTTGTGTCAGTTCCCTGACCATGGACATGCCTCCTCTGATCGATTACCTACGAGAGCGTAGGTGCGTTCGACCGGTCGAAACCGCAGGCCGATGGAAGTCTGTTAGAAGTCGGAAGCGCACCGGGTCGAACTTGGGCCTGCTCACAGGTTCTTGTGGCGGGGTCCGACGACGAGCGGAAGAATCCTGCCCGACGACCCACGCTCGGACCCGAGCCCCTGTGGATCCGCGACGCTCGCGAGGCCTGCGTCGAGATCGTTCTTCCACTCGTGCGCGACCTGCGCGTCGAGGGCGTCGATTCGAGCGAGCAACGGCGGATGCTGATCGGGCGGGCACGACGCGAGCAACGTGACGAACAGCGAGCGCAGCCGTCGCTGCACCTGACTCGAATTGGTGCTGAAGTGCCGGATCTCGTCGGTCGCGATGGTGACGTAATCGGCCCAGCTGCGACGCGTACCGCGTATACGAGTGGGTGCCGACTCGTCGGACTCGGACCGAACACGCGGCGCGATCGTCATCAACAGATCTTCCAGATGATCGATCGCCTGCACGGCACGCCCTGGATCATTGATCGCAGGCGAGAGAGCTTTCAACGCGATGTCGACGATCGCCTGCAGCGCAGCCGCGGGACTGACTGTCGGACTGTGTGTATCACCGAACACCAGGCACGCCATGAGCTGATGGGGCCGCACCCGCAGCTGCGGGCCGTCGATCACGAACAGCACCGCATCCTGCGCGACGAACTCCCCGATCGACGGCATCAACTCCACCGAGACTCCCCACTTGTCGGCGAGTCGCTCGATTCGAATCAGATTGACAGCGAGGAGGATTCGCCCTTCGGGTGACAGTTGCTTCAGGCGTACCGTCGTGCGGCCGGTCGGTTCGTCGGGAGGAAGGACGTACACGGGTGCAGGTGTTGGCGCCTCGTCCGACGCAGTCGACACCGACGGATACAGTCGGACGATCGACGTTCTGCCTTGCCCCGCAATCCATCTGAGCAGACGTGCGGAGTTCAACACGACGCCGACACGTGCAACGAGAGCGATGAAGAGGAACGCGCTGACGAAGGACAGCAGCACCGCAATCGACGTCGACAACACCGGCGCCGTCCATTCCCCCGACAACGCCAGATCGGCGGCGATGATGAGCGAGAACACGAACGTGGACAGGAACATTCCGATGGACCACCGCATCACGGCTTCCTGCTGCAACATCGGAACGACGCGCACCGAGATCTGCGACGCGCCGAACTGCATCGCGAGTGTGATCGCAGTGAACACCAGACCCGTCAGCGTGATCATGCCACCGGCGATGACGCTGAGCAGCGTGGCCGTCGCACCGATGTCGAGCTCGCCTTCGATCGTGACGGCACCACCGGTCCCGGCCTCGTCGTCGAGAGCGACGAAGACGAACGCCAGCACGATCGACATCGTCACGAGAAGGGCGGGCAGGCGCCATACGGGAGTCCGTTTCAGCCGCCGCCGCGTGCGACTCCACCGAACACCAGCCACCCATCGGTTGGGCAGCTTGCGGGACGGCAGAACCACTGGCGTTTCGGCACTCTCGGGTGTCCTCTCGATCGGAACCCCGAACCGACCGGAGAGAGCTTCCTGCGCAACGATTTTCGCGCGGACGACCGGTTCACGAAAACGCTTCTCACGATTGAAGGCTCGCGTCTGTTTCACCGGCTTGTCGGCGTACCTCCACCGTGCCCACGGCGACGACGGTCTGGCGATGCGAATCGCTCCGACGACGAGTAACGGCACGAAGAACATGCCGACCAGCCCGGTCCACAGTTTCCCCTTCAGCAACGTGATCGCGGCCAGCACGAGTTGCGAGAAGATCCCTGCGAGCACCAGACCGAGTGTCAGCAGCGAGCGATCCTGCTGGTAAGCCTCGAAGTCTCCGGTGAAGCCGACCGGGTGGATTCCGAGCAGAAACAGAGCCGAGATCGCGAAGGCGACGAAGACCGCATCGATCGACGATCGCCCTTCCTCGGCCCAATAGACGTCGCGCAGATGCAGAATCAACGCGAACTCGTCGAGCATCAACGCACTGCCGACCCCGAACACACTCGCCAGGATGCAATTGACGACCGGCGTGTGGTAATTCGCGAGGGCGACGAGCGTGAACCCCGAGATCAAGACCATCACGAGTCCGAACATGACGTGGTGGATGTGCATCCCGCCGGGCGTGACGTTGCCCGGCCACCAGGACACTTCCGCGCGGATCATGCGGACGCTGAACCGGATGAACAGAAATGCAAGCAGAAACGACACGAGCAGGAAGAACAGCGGAAGGCGGCCGGTGTCCACGACCGCTTCGGTGAACCATTTCCCCATCACAGGCCTCTCGCTCATCCTTCATCGAGCGAGGTCAGCCTATCGCCGGGGCACCGGGACGTGCGTCAGAATACCCAACCGCGCAATGCGAGGAATCTCAGCGCGCCTGTCGCTGCGCTGACGCCGATGACGACCAGAATCTGCACGACGGCCGATGCGCCGGGAAAGAGAATGTGGACGGCTGCGAGTGCGGCCGTGCCGAGCGCGAGGCCGATGAGCGCGAGGCCGCCTGCTTCCCACTGGGCCTGGAACCAACCGACACGCTCGGCAGCGTGGAAAGTGTGACGCCGGTGCAGCTCGTTGGCGAGGACGGTACTGGCCGCGATGCCTGCGATGTTCGCGACGAAGGACCCAAGAGCTGCCAGGACGACGAACACGATGGCGTAGAGGATGTTGCTCGTCGCTCCGACGAAGACGAAGCGAGCGAATTGCGCAACGGCGGACTCACCTCGCAGACGCGCCTTCAACCTCGGACCACATGCTTCGATCCGTGTGTCCGTGGCATCGCTCACGAATCCATACAACCGCAGAACCCGGCAGATCGGTCCCCGCTATGAGCTATGTCTCTACGACGAGCGCTCGTTCTCCAGCTTCTTACGAGAGCGACGAGTCAGATCGAAGTTCATGACGTCGGGCTTGACCGATGCGATGAACAGCATCGTGCATCCGAAGACGACGAGCACGATCGTGAGTACAACTACGACAAGTCCGATGAACGCGCCGATACTTTCCATTACTGCCTACCTCCCGTGTCGCCCCTTACCGTACTGGGCTGCCGAAGTTCGAGTCGAACGCACCCCGAATCGGACATCACGCAGGCCCCGATCGTTGTAGCGTCCGACCATGACTGGGCGGTTCGAGAACAGGCGGTTCGAGAACAAGGTCGCGTTCATCACCGGTGCGGCTCGCGGCCAAGGAAGGGCCGAGGCAGTCCGGCTGGCATCGGAAGGCGCCGACATCATCGCCGTCGACGTCTGTACCGATTTCGCGTCGACGAGCTATCCCGGCTCCACCCCAGCCGACCTCGCCGAGACGGTCGCGGCAGTCGAAGCACTCGACCGCCGCGTCGTCGCGACGCAGACCGACGTCCGGGACTTCGACGCGTTGTCCGACGCCCTGGCCGACGGCGTCGCACAGCTCGGGCGGCTCGATGTCGTCGTCGCGAACGCGGGCATCTGTTCGGCATCGATGTCGTGGACGATCACGCCGGAGCAGTGGAAGGAGACGCTCGACGTCAATCTCACCGGCACGTTCCACACCGCGAAGGCGGCGATCCCGATTCTGCTCGAACAGGGAACCGGAGGGTCGATCGTGCTGACGAGTTCCGTCGCCGGGTTACGAGGCCTTCCCTTCCTCGCTCACTACGCGGCATCGAAACACGGCATCGTCGGACTGTGCCGGTCGATGGCCAACGAGCTCGGCCAGTACGGCATACGCGTCAACACCGTTCATCCGCACGGTGTCGAGACCGGAATGCAGCCCGCCGACATGATGGAGTTGCTGAGCGAACACGGTGCTGCGCTCGGTCCCATCTTCATGGGGTCTCTGCCCGACACGATCAGTCAGCCCGAGGACATCGCCGCGGCCGTCGCATGGTTGGCGTCCGACGAAGCACGGCATGTGACGGGCATTCAGTTGCCGGTGGACCTGGGCACGCTCACTCGGTAGCGCGCAACTCCGCGGCTCTGGCGATCGCGCGTCGGATACGGAAGTACGTGCCGCATCGGCAGACGTTCTCGATGCGGTCGATGTCCTCGTCGGTCGGTTCGGCTGTGCGTTCCAGAAGTGCGGCGGCGGCCATGATCTGGCCGGGTTGGCAGTACCCGCATTGGGCGACGTCCTCGTCCAGCCACGCCTGTTGGACCGGATGCAGGGTGTCGCCGTCGGCGAGTCCTTCGATGGTGGTGACGTCGCGACCTTCGACGTCCGAGACGGGCGTGATGCACGGCAGCACCTCCTCGCCGTCGAGGTGACTGGTGCACGCGTGACACACCCCGATGCCGCATCCGTATTTGGGCCCGCGCACACCGAGCTTGTCGCGGAGCACCCATAGCAGCGACAGGTCGTCGGGTGCATCGACCGCGACCGGGCGTCCGTTCACCGTGAACTCGTGCATGTGTCGTCCTTCGCTCGGATCATCGGGGAAACGGTTCGAAGTCGACGTCGAAGCGAATCGGGAACGACGACACCGGATCGCCCGTCGCGCGGGCGTATGCGTTGGCGACGGCTCCGACGGCGGCGGGCACACCCAGTTCGCCTGCGCCCCCTGGCTCCTCGGCGCCGTCGATCACGATCACCTGCACGTCGAGAGGCGAATCCCGTTGCCGTGCATAGTGGAACTGCGAGTAGCTACCTTCCAACGGTAGGCCCTTGTCGATGTGCACGCCCGCCGACAGTGTCGTGGAGATGGCGTCCGTCAGGCCGCCGAGCATCTGCGCCTTCAGTCCCGACGGATTGATCGCCTGACCGACGTCCACTGCGACGACGGCGCGCCTCACGCGCGGGTGCGACGGATCGGTGACATCGATGTCCACGACGCATGCCGTCGAGGATCGATACTCGGCGTGGAACCCGACTCCCTGCGCCCAGCCGTCGGGCATGGCTTTGCCCCAACCACTTTCGCGAGCTGCGGCTTCGAGGACAGCGCGGTGCCTCGCGTCGGCCAGATGCGTACGACGCAACTCGACCGGGTCCACGCCGAGCGCGATGGCGATGCGATCGACGACGATCTCCGCGGCGCCGCGACTGTTGGCCGAATAGACCGAGCGCCAACTCCCGGTGTGCATCGGCAGATCCACCTCGACGAGACTTTCGAGAACGTCACCGAACTCGTACGGATTGGCGACGGTGCGCGCGAACACGGATCGGCCCGACCCACCGGAACTCACCGATGCCGTGAGCATTTCACCGAGACCGTGCCCGAAGTCGGTGGTCACCGCAGCCAGTCGATGTTCGAACGACACAACGGAATTCGCCTGTATCCCGACCCGAAAACGATGGTGCGACGCCGGCCTGACGCGGCCGTGCCTCATGTCGTCGACCCGCGTCCACATCAGTCGCACGGGACGCCCCATCGCCCGGGAAACGCGAGCGGCTTCCATCGGCGCGTCGAAGAAGAGTCTGCGACCGAACGATCCACCGCCGTTGACGACGTGCACCACGACGGCACTCGCGGGCAGACCGAGCATCCGAGCGATGGCCTGTTTCGCGACGATCGGGGTCTGCATCGACGCCCATATCTCGGCGCGATCCGAACGCACATCTGCAACAGCGGAATTGGTCTCCATCGCGGCGTGCGGCACGAAGGCGAAATCGAACTCCGCGTTCAGATCCCCGGTCGTCGTGAACGGTTGCACTGCGTCGGCCAGACGTGCACGGATACTGTCGTCGTTCTCCGATTCCAGTGCACCCGAATGCCATTCGACGACGGCAGCATTCGCGGCGTCGATGGCCTGACCGAACGTCTCGGCCATGACAGCGACGCCCGTCGGGATCACCGCGACGTCGAGCACGCCTGCCATGTCCCGGAGGGCGCCCTCGTCGACCGAGATCACCGAGCCTCCGATCGTCGGCGGCCGACGCACGACGACGGGATGTGCATCCGGGACGTCGAGATCCATCGCGTACTGCGTTCTGCCGGTGACGATGTCGCGCGCGTCGGTTCGGTGCGGCGAGGTACCGATGACGGTCTGTGCGCCAACAGATTTGGGCTGCGACGGCAGGGTTGCCAGCAGTGGGTTCGCGGCGTCGCGGGCGACGTTACCGATGCCCATCGTTCGTCCGTCGGCGCAGGTGATGACGCCGTCGGCGATCGAAATCGCTGCCGGTAGGACCAGCCAGCGGGCCGCAGCGGCGGCGACGATTCGCGCCCGTACCGCTGCCGCCGTCGAGCGCACCGGCCAGTACAACGACCGAATCGAGTTGGAACTGCCGGTGAGTTGACCGAACAGCAGCTCAGGACGGGCGTCGGCCAGCGTGGTCTCGACCGCACCCAGGGGAACGTCCAACTCTTCGGCGACGAGCATGGCCACCGACGTCGTCAGACCCTGACCGACTTCGGCACGCGGCAGTACCAGGCCCACCGTGCCGTCCGGCCGGACATCGACGACGGCCAGCAGATGCTCGGTCGGCCGACCCGCCTCGATCAACACCTCGCCCAGATCCATCGCAGGCGCCGCCTCGGCAGTGCTGGTCGCCGCCATCGTCAGGGTCGGCGCCAACAGAAGCGTCGTCAGGAACGACCGGCGGCTCACCTGCATGCCGCTCACTGTAGAGGATTCCTCGGTCCGGGATACCCCTGCTCACGACCCCGAGTTCGACGACGGGGAAATGGGGGACAGCCCCGATGGTGCCTGGGCCTCGATCGCGACACGATCGATACACACCGAATCGATCCCTACACAAGGAGTAACCATGTCCCGCACCCTTTTTCGTACCCTTGCGACGGCCGCGGCGATCGGCGTGATCGGAATCGGCAGCGCCGCAGCGGCTTCTGCGGACACCGTCGTGAAGCCAGGAACGGAAGAAGGCGCCTACTGCAGCGTCGCGCACGACGACGGCACCGTGAGCCATTTCCAGACTCCCGCCCAATGCCTGCAGGCCCAGGTCGCGATCAACATCGCAGAACGCAAGGCCGCGGCGGAGGAAGCGCGTCAGGAACGCGCGGATGCCCGTCAGGCAGAGAGGAATTGACGGGTTTCTTTCAACTCGACTGTCATGTCCCGAGATGTGGGCACCGAATCCTGATCGACCCACTGCTCGCTGTCCCACAGTCCCGACCGCTGGAAAGCTCGGGGACAGTGAGCGAAGATCTCGTCGATCTCGACGACGAGGGCAAGCTTCGGTCGCGCCTCCGAGCCCTCGAGCAGATCGAGAATTTCCGGAGACGTCGACAGCGTCGCCCGACCGTTGACGCGGACCGTGTGCGAGACACCCGGCACGACGAACAGCAGACCCACGTGTGGATTCTCGAGCACGTTGCGGAAGTTGTCGACGCGCCGGTTACCCGGCCGATCCACGACGGCGATCGTTCGGTCGTCGAGATGAAGGACGGCGCCCTTCGCCTCGCCGCGCGGACTGACGTCGCACGCTCCCGATCCGTCGGACGTCGCGAGCAGCATGAAACGGGCCTCGTCGAGGTAGGCACGCACCGCGGGGGTGACCGCGCGGCCGACCTTCGTGACCACCAGCTCGGACGGCTCGCCGACGATGTTCTCCAACTCCGAGACCGAAGAAATCACGTGGGCGAAGGCGGCATCACGAAGCGTCGTCATACGCCCAACCCTAATCCGGGAATACGTGCGCGAAGATTCGGTTACACGTGGCATAGTTGAAGCGTCAACCAACCGAGGAGTCCCGATGCCCGCTGTGACAGTCGACAACATCCTTGCCCTCCCCCGAATCCCGCTGCCCGACGCCACCGCGACCCCGCGGCCGGTCAAGTCCGTCACCACGGCACCTACCGGGTACGAGGGTGAAGGATTCCCGGTTCGTCGTGCCTTCGCAGGCATCGACCTGCCCGCACTCGACCCCTTCATCCACATGGACCAGATGGGTGAGGTGAACTACGCACCGGGCGAGCCGAAGGGCACCCCGTGGCACCCCCACCGTGGATTCGAGACCGTCACCTACATGATCGACGGAATCATGGAGCACCAGGATTCGCACGGCGGCGGCGGAATCATCGGCGGCGGTGACACCCAGTGGATGACGGCAGGCGCGGGAATTCTGCACATCGAGGCCCCGCCGGAGCACCTCGTGCAGTCCGGTGGACTGTTCCACGGCGTGCAGCTGTGGGTGAACCTGCCGCGCGACAACAAACTGGCGACGCCGCGCTACCAGGACATCACGGGTAACAAGGTGGCTCTGCTGTCGACCGACGACGGCGGTGCACTCGTGCGCGTCATCGCGGGTGAGGTCGCAGGCCATCAGGGTCCGGGGTCGACGTACACCCCGATTGCGCTCACCCACGCGACTGTCGCACCCGGCGCATCGGTGTCGCTGCCGTGGAACCGCGACTTCAACGCCCTCGTCTACGTTCTCGCAGGCGAAGGGACCGTCGGGGCGGACAAGCGTCCGATCCGCATGGGCCAGACCGCGCTGTTCGGCCGCGGCGACACCATCGAGTTCTCCGCGTCGGACGCGCAGGATTCACGGTCGGAGACGCTCGAGGTGTTCGTGCTCGGCGGCAAGCCGATTCGCGAACCCGTCGCGATGGCAGGTCCGTTCGTCATGAACACCAAGGCCGAGGTCGTCGAGGCGTTCGAGGACTACCAGGCGGGTCGATTCGGTGTGGCTGTGCCACCCGTGCACGGGTAGTGACAACGGGGTGTAACTACGCACGCACGGGTGGCGCCAGCCGCCCGACGGCGCGCATCGGCAGATCCAACCAGGTCGGCCGATTGCGCGCCTCGTACACCGCCTCGTAGACGGCCTTGTCCAGCTCGTAAGCACCGAGCAGGGTCGCGTGGTCTCGCGGGTCGTGCCCGGCTACCTCGGCGTACCCGTCGCAGAATGCCTCCGAGTTGCGCGCAGCCCACGCCGACGCACGGGCATACGTCTCGTCGGTCGCGTCGGCGTCGCCGAGGAGCAGGTGGTGAGCGGCGTAGTCGAACGACCGCAGCATGCCCGCCACGTCGCGCAGCGGACTGTCCATCCGCCGTCGCTCGTCGAGGGATTTCGCCGGCTCACCCTCGAAGTCGATGAGCAACCACGTCGACGGTGTTCGCAACACCTGGCCGAGGTGGAGGTCTCCGTGAATGCGCTGCATCGAGGTGGGTCCGCTCGCCTCGGCTCGCGCGATCAGTTCGCGCGCCGCAGGGAGATGTTCGGCCAGCTCGGGAACCACAGCCACCGCGCCTTCGACGCGTCCGAGAATGTCGGCGACGGTCGACGACGCGTCGCGCTCGTCGGTTCCGAGCTCCCGTGCCAGGTCGGCATGAACATGCGCGACGGCTGCTCCCAGCTCCCGCGCTTCGGGCGCGAAGTCCGAGTCCATCTCCTCCGGGACACGGTCGCCGGCGAGAAGATCACGGACGCTGGCGAGGGCCGTCGTCCACCCTTCGTCGGAGTCGGCGGCGAAATCCTGAGCCATCCCGAGCATCGACAGTTCACCGTCGGAGCCCGTCTCGATCCACGCCCGCAGCGGTGCGACGTAGGTACAGTCGGCTTTCGCAAGCGCTCGATGCAGCTCGATGTCGGGATTGATTCCCGTGGAGATCCGACGAAACAGCTTGAGCAGCAATACTTCACCGAGTATCACCGACGTGTTCGACTGCTCGGCGCCGAGAACTCGACCCACCATCCCGATATCGATGCCTGCGCCGGGGACGGTGCGGAAGTCGATGGGGCCGATCGATCCGGCCGACGCCAGCGCATCGGAGTACAGGGCGATGATCTCGGCGTCGCGCAGACCGTCGTAGACGAATTGCCCTGTCGAGAGCGGGAGTGACCACGCCATCAGGTCCTCCGCTGGGGCGTCGCGAAATCCCAGCGGAACCTGGTATTGCTGCACGTCGCCACCGACCGATTCGACGTCGACCAGCAGGTGTTCGACGCGCACTCCTGGCCGTGAACCGAGATCGACCCTGGCCACGATGTTCAACGACGCGATCGCTGCGCCCTTGGCCGCGAACCATCGTTGCTGAGGTAGCCAGGACAGCAGGGCTTGTTCGAGCGCTTCGGTATCGACATTCGCCTTGTCGGTCATAGGTGTGTTTCTACCCGGTGGCCGGGTTTCACACACCCGGGCGCAGTCGTCGCGCGAAAGTTATACGGACCGTGCTGTGCTCCGTGCGGGCTACTCGTACAGTGGTGCCATGCCCCCTCCAATTCCGCACATCGATGTCCATCGGGCGGGCGATCGTCTGAAAACCCGTGTGGCGTGGCTCGACTCGAAGCATTCGTTCTCGTTCGGACAGCATTACGATCCGGACAACACCCATCACGGCCTGCTCCTCGTCAACAACGACGACATCGTCTCTCCCGGAAAGGGTTTCGACACCCATCCGCATCGCGACATGGAAATCGTGACGTGGGTCATGAAGGGCTCGCTGGTGCACCAGGATTCGATCGGGCATTCGGGGGTCATCTACCCCGGCCTCGCGCAACGGATGAGCGCAGGCAAGGGCATCATGCATTCGGAGAAGAACGACTCGTGGCGCATGACAGGCGAAACGCACCAGGAGCCCGTCCGTTTCGTCCAGATGTGGGTCGTACCGGATGAGCCGGGGATCACCCCCGGCTACGAGCAGCTCGAGATCGACGACGAATTGCTGCGTGGCGGACTGATTCCCGTCGCGTCGGGAATGAAGAAACATGCGGGACAGTCGGCGATCTCGATCTCGCAGAAGGCTGCGGCGCTGCACGCTGCCCGGTTGCAACCGGGCCGTCCGGTCACCATCCCGGAAGCACCCTTTCTCCATGTTTTCGTCGCATCGGGGACGGTGCAGATGGAAGGTGTAGGAGAACTGTACGAGGGTGACGCCGTCAGGCTGAGTTCTTCTGGTGGACAACGCATTCACGCGTCCGAGCCGGCCGAGGTACTGGTGTGGGAGATGCATTCACGTCTCGGAGGCTGAGCTCGCGGTGTGAACAAGTTGATCACGGTGTCACGGAAAGCCCCGATGCAGAGCTACGCAGCGGCCTACACTTCGCTGCACTAGCCCCGCACGCATCGGAGGTAGTCGCCATGTCGGATCAGCCGCCGCAGGAACGGCCGCCCTCGGACGAGCCACAGGACCCACCGCCGCGAGAAAACCAGGGGAACAAACCTCCGGCGGGTTATCCACAGGGCGGCGGTCATCCACAACCCGGATATCCGCACGGCAGTTATCCACAGGGCGGGTATCCGCCTCCGGGCGGCTATCAACCCCAGGGTGGCTATCAACCCCAGGGCGGCTATCCACAGCAGGGCGGCTACCCGCCGGACCAGCGGGCGTCGTCGCAGAACGTCGTCGGGATCATCGCGATCGTCGTCGCCATCTTGGCGTTCGTGACCAGCTGGACCATCGTCGGTGGCATCATCCTGGGCTTGCTTGCCGTCGTTCTCGGGTTCGTCGGCCGGTCCAGATACAAGAACGGCACGGCGACCAACGGGACGATGTCACTCATCGCGATCATTCTCGGATTCATCGCGGCGATACTGTCGATCGTGCTCGTCGCCGTCGGGATAGGCATCTTCGCCAGCTCCGGCGGCGAGGACTTCGCCGACTGCATCAGCAAGGCCGGGAACAATCAGCGTGCACAAGAGCAGTGCCGCGACCAGTTCCAACGTGATCTGGAGAACCGCTTCTCGATCACGATCCGACCGACCTGACGTCGCGGCAACACTCCCAGCCGACTCACAGGCTTGTCCCAGCATCACCGGAGGGACGGCCGTGAGAATCGTCGGCATGAACAAAGATGTCGAACTCAGCCGCAAGCGGGTCAGCCGTCGACGCGCAATGGCACTCGGCGGTGGCGTGAGCCTCGCCGGCCTCGTCGCAGCGTGCACGGGCAATTCGAGCACCACCACAGCGACCACCACCACGACGGCAGCTGCGGGAACCACCGGCTCCTCCGAGGACGCTTTCCTCACCCTGCTGAACCAGGCCCCTCAGTGCCTGATGACGACCGAGGAAACACAGGGCCCGTACTGGTTCGACGTCGACTCCATCCGTAGCGACATCCGCGAAGACCGTCCGGGCACCACGTTCGAGCTGGCGCTGCGCGTCCAGGATCTCGACAACTGCGCAGCCGACGGCACCGCGAACGTCATCAGCAACGCGGTCGTCGAGATCTGGCACTGCGATGCAGGCGGTGTCTATTCGGGCTTCGAATCCGGATCGACCGCCGCCGACATCAGCGGTAACGGCGCACCGGGTGGCATGGGCGCCCCTCCCGAAGGCGGCATGGGCACACCTCCCGAAGGCGGCATGGGCGAACCGCCCGCAGGCGGCCCAGGTGAAGGCGGCCCCGGAGGCCCAGGTGGAGACGGCGGCGGAATGGGCGGTTCCGGCGAGACGTCCGACGGCTCGTACAGCGTCGGCGATTCCGAGTCGACGACGACCGACGACGGCACGTACCTGCGCGGCGCCCAGACCACCGACGGGAACGGCATCGCGAAGTTCACGACCGTGTTCCCTGGCTGGTACGTGAGCCGCACGACGCACATCCACCTCAAGGTGCACATCGACAAGAAGACCGTCCTGACGTCGCAGCTGTTCTTCGACGACGCCACCAAGGCCGAGATCTACGCGACGTCGCCCTACTCCGATCACGCGGGCTGGGAGAGCAACACACAGAACTCTGACGACAACATCTACGACGACACCGGCCTCGTCGTCGTGCAGAAGAGCGGCGACGGCTACATCGGAGCCGTCAATCTCGGCATATCCGTCTAGTCGGGACTTCTCACCGCGGCGACGACCACCTGGTTGCCGCCGCGGTGTTTGGCCTCGTACATGGCCACGTCGGCACGCCTGAGCAGACGCGTCACCGTCGTCACGCTGTCGCCGTCGACGCACTGTGCATGCGCGACGCCGATGCTCACGGTGAGCGGCGAGACATCGTGCGGCGAAAACAGCCGCGCACGAAGCCATTCCGCCACCGAGACGGCTCGGTCCGCGGACACCTGCACGACGAGTGCGAACTCTTCGCCTCCGGTGCGCGCGACGAGGACGTCGTCGACGAGGAGTCGTTGCGCGATCAGTTGCAGTGCCAGGTCACCGCCTTCGTGTCCGTAGCGGTCGTTGATCTGTTTGAAGCGGTCGACGTCGATCACCATGACCGCGACTTCGGCGTCGGACGCGAGAAAGCGCGGGAGATCCGCGTCGAGACCACGCCTGTTGCGTAGACCGGTGAGGGGATCGAGAAGAGCACCGTGCGCGTCGAGCCGCAGGCTGAGCAGCACGGACTGCAGGAACACCGGCGTCGAGAACATGACCGGTAGCAGCACGACCAGTTGCGAGACGGCCAGTCCGTGATCGAACGTAGGCGACCCGAGAATGAGTAGGAACATCGTCGCGACCGTGCCGGCCGACCAGGCCAGATGCGCGAGCAGAACTTTCGGGCTGTGGAACACCTGCACGTAGACGCCCGTCGCCGCCAGCAACGTACACCCAGGGAACGACATCTGAATCGACCCGTACGACAGCAGAGCGAGCGTCGTACCGACGTCCGCGTAGACCACGAACAGCAGGCTGAGACGTTCCGGTGGCCACGGTCCGCGCAGCCACAGCGTGCCGACGACGAACGATGTCGCAGTACCGAGCAGAATGATCGCACCCGCAGCCGTCGACGTCGGGGGCACCGATGTCAGATACGTGGTGATCGCGGCGAGCCCGTAACAGATGCAGCACACACCGACGACGATGCGGTACGCCGCGAGTGCGCCGTGGGATTCGAAATATCGGATCATCCAGCCGTAGCTGTACGACTGGCGCCACCATCTACGCAGAAACGTCACCCGGTGCGCCTTCCACGCCGTTACTTCGCCGACCAAACCACCTGGTCGCTTTTCGGGCACTCTACAGCCAGTCAGCCACGCAGGTCCCGTCGACGGAAAGCCGAGATTCCGACGACGACCATGAGCAGCGCGAACGAGACCAACCACAGCAAGGGTGCCGCGGACACGTGCCCTCCGGGCACGTGCGGCAGATGTGTGAACGGCGACAGGTCGAGCACCGCCTGCGGTAGACCGATCACCGTTCCGACCTGCCCGAGCAGCACACAGCCGGCGAGTACCGCCCAGATCGCCGTCGACCACGCGGGCACCACACCGAACAGGACGACGGCCACGCCGACGAGAACCCACACCGCTGGGAGCTGAACCAACGCTGCAGCCAGCACCCCCGGTAGAACCGACCCCACATCGCCGACGCCCATGCCGTACGACAGGCCGGCAGCCAACCCGACAACCAGCATCGCCGAGGCCGATCCCAGAATCGCGAATGCCAGATGGCTCGCGAGCCACCGCACCTTCCCCACACTCGCCGACACGATCCATTCGGCGTGCGCGTCCTCTTCCTCGGTGTGCGCGCGCAACACAGCCGACAGCGCGTAGGCCGTCGCACCGATGCCGATGATGCTGATCATCGCGGCGATGTAGGACTCGACGAGCGAAGTACCACCGAAATCCGCCAACGCATCCGTGACGGCCTGGCTGCTTCCCAGCTGTTCACCGACGCTGTCTGCTGCACTGCCGAGGATCAGTGCGAACAATCCGAGTCCGAGCGTCCACGCCACGAGCACTCCGCGATGCTGACGCCACGCGAGGGCGAACACTCCGTCGAGAGCAGCGGGCGCCGAGGCGCGACCGAGACGATCGGCGACGAGGCCTGCACCGACGTCGCGACGCCGCGCGAGTACTACCGATCCCGCGATCGTCGCGGCTGCCAGGATCATCGAGGGCACGAGCACCCACCACCGCTCGTCGGCGAACGGTCTCAGCTGGGCGGACCAGCCGATCGGTGACAGCCACGACAGCGTGCCGGACCCTGCGTCGCCGATCGCGCGAAGTACGTATGACACGGCGAGAACGGCGAGTGCGTACCCCCGAGCGAGCCGCGCAGTCGATCCGACCTGGGCAGCGACCGCCGCGACGCCGGCGAAGACCGTTCCGACCGCGGCGATGGCCGCACCGAACGCGACACTGCCCACGGCAGCGAACCCGGCCGCCAGCAGCGACACCGTCGCAACGATCGCCGTCGTCACGACTGCACCGATCGTCACCACGAGCGCTGCTGCGAGACCCGCGTGATGCCCGACGGCCGTGGCACCGATCAGTTCGGTACGACCGGCATCCTCCTCGGCCCGGGTATGCCGGACGATCGTCAGAATCGCAGCAAGCGGTACGAGCGTGAGAAGAAGTCCTGCACGCCACGTGACGAGCGCGCCGAGATCGCTGCCGAAGATCGGCGCCACCAACGCCAACTCGGCCGGGGTGTGCAGGGTCGCCTCGTAGAAGGCCTCCCGATCGGCCGCCGTCGGATACAGCCCTTCGAAACTGACCGCGTAGAGAAGCGGAACGAGTCCCATCGCCAGAATCCACAGCGGCGCGACGACACGATCCCGGCGCAGGAACAGGCGAATCAATCGGCCCGTGCCGGTCACGATCCGCCGCCGTAGTACCGCAGAAACAGATCCTCCAGCGTCGGCGGGGAACTGACGAGGCTGGTGATGCCTGCGTCGGCGAGTACGTGCATCAGTTTCGGTAGATCGGCCGAATCGACGCGGCAGGACACCTTGTTGCCCTCGATGCGCACGTCGTCGACACCCGGAAGCGACTCGATACCGTCGGGCATGCGCTGCACTTCGGCAGTCACCGTGGTCCGACTCAAGTGCCGCATGTCGGCGAGCGAACCACTGTCGACGGTCCGGCCGTCGCGGATGATCGTGACGCGTTCACACAGTTTCTCGACCTCGGACAGAATGTGCGACGACAACAGCACCGTCGCACCTCGCGCCGACGCGTCGGACACGCAGTCGTCGAAGACCTGTTCCATCAGAGGATCGAGACCGGACGTCGGCTCGTCGAGCAGAATCAGTTCCGCGTTCGACGAAAATGCCGCTACCAGAGCAACTTTCTGCCGATTTCCCTTCGAGTAGGTGCGCGCTTTCTTCCGGGGATCGAGTGCGAACCTGTCGATCAAGGCGGCGCGCTTGTCCGCATCGATTCCCCCGCGCATGCGGCCCAGCAGGTCGATCACCTCGCCGCCGGTGAGCGACGGCCACAGCGTGACATCGCCTGGTACGTACGCGATGCGTCGATGCAGTGCGACGGCGTCGGTCCACGGGTCACCGCCCAGCAGCCTCGCCTCGCCCGACGTGGCACGGATGAGCCCGAGCAGGATTCGCAGCGTCGTCGACTTGCCTGCGCCGTTGGGACCGAGGAAGCCGTGCACCTCTCCCGCGTCGACGCGCAGTTCCAGTCCGTCGAGCGCCAGGACCTGGCCGAACGACTTCTTCAGATCGTGTACCTCGATCACGGAACTCATGGCTCTCCCGTCGCATCGAACGCGCTCTGAAAAGAGTGTAAAGATGGGGTGCATGACTACGTTGGATTCGGGACGGGTGAATTCGGGCATCGACCTCAGCTTCAAGGACGACAGCACACGGGCTCAGGACGACCTGTTCGTGCACGTCAACGGTAAATGGCTCGACGAGTACGCCATTCCGGCGGACCGGGCGGTCGACGGCGCATTCAGGACCCTGTACGACAGGGCGGAAGAAGATGTCAGGACGATCATCCAGGAAGCCGCCGCGTCGAATCCGCCGGTCGGCACCGACGCGCAGAAGATCGGCGACCTCTACTCGAGCTTCCTCGACGCCGACGCTGTCGAGGAAGCCGGCCTGACGCCGATCGCGAGCGAGCTGGCGGCCGTCGCGGACGCTGGGGATCTCGTCACGCTCGCCGAGGTGCTCGGGTCGCTGCAGCGCGCAGGCGTCGGTGGTTCGATCGGCCACTACGTCGACACCGATGCCAAGAACTCGTCGCGGTACCTCGTCCACTTCTCTCAGTCCGGAATCGGACTGCCCGACGAGTCGTACTACCGCGAGGACAACTACGCGCAGATCCGTGAGGCGTACGTCGCGCACATCGCGAAGATGTTCTCCCTCGCCGGCGTGACGTACGACGCGCAGCGCGTGTTCGATCTCGAGAAGAAACTCGCCGCGGGTCACTGGGACGTCGTTGCGCGTCGGGACGCGGAGAAGAGCTACAACCTGGTCGACTTCGACACACTCGTGCAGAACGAGCCCGGATTCAATTGGACCGCTTGGATTTCCGGCCTCGGCGGCACCACCGAACAGTTCGCGGAGATCGTCGTCCGCCAGCCACCGTTCCTGAGCACGTTCACGGGATTGTGGGTGTCCGCGGACATCGAGGACTGGAAGGCATGGCTCACTTGGCGCATCGTGCACTCGCGCGCCCCGTACCTCACTGCGGCAATCGTCGACGAGAACTTCGAGTTCTACGGAAAGACGTTGAGCGGCACCGAGGAAAACCGCGAGCGGTGGAAGCGCGGCGTCTCGCTGGTGCAGGATCTTCTGGGTGAGGCCGTCGGCAAGCAGTACGTCGAGCGTCACTTCCCTGCCGACGCGAAAGCTCGGATGCAGGTGCTCGTCGCGAATCTCTCCGAGGCATACCGTCGTAACATCACCGATCTCGACTGGATGAGCCCCGAGACGCGTCAGCGCGCGCTCGAGAAGCTCGACAAGTTCACACCGAAGATCGGCTACCCGGATCGCTGGCGCGACTACTCGGCGATCGAGATCGATGCGAGCGACCTGGTGGGCAACTACCGACGCGGCTACATCGCCGAATACCAGCGAGATCTGAACAAGCTGGGCGGACCGGTCGATCGCGACGAATGGTTCATGACGCCGCAGACCGTCAACGCGTACTACAACCCGGGAATGAACGAAATCGTCTTTCCCGCAGCGATTCTGCAGCCACCGTTCTTCGACGCCGATGCCGACGACGCCGCCAACTACGGCGGAATCGGAGCCGTCATCGGTCACGAGATCGGACACGGATTCGACGACCAGGGCGCCAAGTACGACGGAGACGGCAACCTGATCGATTGGTGGACCGACTCGGATCGCACCGAATTCGGCAAGCGCACAACGGCATTGATCGAGCAGTACAACGAGTTCGAACCCAAGGCTCTCCCGGGCCACAAGGTCAACGGACAGTTCACGATCGGTGAGAACATCGGCGATCTCGGTGGCCTGTCCATCGCCATCGCCGCATACGACATCGCTTTGGAAGGCAAGGACGCTCCGGTGCTCGACGGACTGACCGGTCTGCAGCGGGTGTTCTTCGGCTGGTCACAGGTATGGCGGACCAAGGCACGTGACGAGGAGGCGATCCGCCGCCTGGCGGTCGACCCGCACTCGCCGCCCGAGTTCCGCTGCAACGGCGTCGTACGCAATCTGGACAGTTTTCACGAAGCGTTCGACGTGAAGCCGGGAGACGCGCTGTACTTGGATCCGGAGGAGCGCGTGCGTATTTGGTAGGCGCCTTCGGCGCACGTGCACGAAAATACATATCAGGCTATGTATTTTCGTGCACATGCCCGACGGGG
The DNA here is from genome assembly GCF_900188125.1 of Rhodococcoides kyotonense. Taxonomy (GTDB): domain Bacteria; phylum Actinomycetota; class Actinomycetes; order Mycobacteriales; family Mycobacteriaceae; genus Rhodococcoides; species Rhodococcoides kyotonense. The sequence goes on from NZ_FZOW01000008.1 coordinate 276,102, forward strand.
GAGGGAGAGGGATGAAGCAGAGAATCCGCTGGCTCGCGGGGCACGGGGTGGTGCGCTACGGAGCCAAAAAGGCGGCTCAGCACGGCGATCCGCAGGCCATGTTGGTCGCCGATCCCGCGACCAGGGCCGATCCGCGGGCGGTGTTCGAGCGCATCCGCGCGTCCGGGCCGCTGGTGCGCACTCGATTGGCGCACATCAGCGTCGACCACCGCGTCGTGCACGAGTTGCTGCGATCGGAGGACTTCCGCGTCACGCAGCTCGGCGCCAATCTGCCTGCTCCGCTGCGGTACATCGAGAAGAAGACCCGCGGCACCGCGCTGCATCCTCTGAAGCCGCCGTCGCTGCTGTCGGTCGAGCCACCCGAGCACACGCGCTACCGCAAACTGGTGTCGTCCGTCTTCACTCCGCGCGCTGTCGGGCGGATGCGAGAGATGGTGCAGCACAAAGCGAACAGCCTGCTCGACGAGCTACTCGCGGGTGCCCCCGAAGTCGATATAGTGGACAAGTACTGCAGCCAGTTGCCGGTTGCCGTCATCAGCAGCATTCTCGGCGTACCCGACGACGACCGGCAGCAGGTACTCGAATTCGGCGAGATGGCCGCACCGAGCCTCGACATCGGCCTGTCGTGGGAACAGTTCAACCGCGTCGAGGATGGCCTGGAGAAGTTCGACGCGTGGCTCGCCGGTCACCTCGCCGAACTGCGCCGCAGCCCCGGTGACGACCTGATGAGCCAGCTCATTCGCGCAGAGGACGACGGCGTCGGCCTGAACGACGCGGAGCTCCGCGCGACGGCGGGGCTGGTTCTCGCAGCCGGGTTCGAGACGACCGTCAATCTGCTCGGCAGTGGAATCCGGTTGCTCCTCGACAATCCCGATCAGCTCGAAATCCTGAAACACGATCCCACGCTGTGGCCGGGAGCCGTCGACGAGATGCTTCGCCTCGAATCCCCTGTGCAACTCACCGCGCGTCTGGCCAAGCGCGACATGACGATCGAGGGAATCGAATTGGAGCAAGGCGATCTGGTCGTCCTCGTGCTCGCAGGCGCCAACCGCGACCCCGCCGTGTTCGACGACCCCTATCGCTTCGACGTCACCCGCGCCAACGCGGGCAAGCATCTGTCGTTTTCCGGTGGACGGCACTACTGCCTCGGCGCGTCATTGGCGAAAGCCGAGGCCGAGGTGGGCTTGAAGACCTTGTTCGACAGATTCCCTCACCTGCAGTCCGCAGGCGAGGGCATCCGTCGCGACACCCGAGTCCTGCACGGCTGGGCGTCGCTTCCGGTGGACCTGGGAGAACCGGCTACAGCCGGTCACCCGTCGTAGTCGAGAAGAAGTACACCTCGTCGAGCTTGGGGACGAGCCGGATCGTCTGTGCCAGACCGATGGACAGCTTGCGATCCACTCGAACGGCGACGCGGCCGGACTGTGTGCTCCAGCCCGAGCCGAGCGGCGGCGCGCCGTAGACGAAGGACTCGGCGCCGAGCTCTTCGATCAGCTCGACCGTCGCTGTCACCGCTCCGACACCCTCGCCGACGAGATCCCAACCCTCCGGCCGTATTCCGACGGTCACGCGATCTTCTGCGGTCTGCGGAACCGGGATTCGCACATCGCCGACGACGGCAGCACCCTCGACGACGGGTGCATCGATCAGGTTCATGCCGGGTGAGCCGATGAAGCCCGCGACGAACGTGTTGACAGGATTGTCGTACAGCTCACGCGGAGAGGCGATCTGCTGCAGTTTGCCTGCCTGGAGAACCGCGACGCGGTCCCCCATCGTCATGGCCTCGACCTGATCGTGCGTCACGTAGACCGTCGTCGTGCCGAGGCGCTTCTGCAGTCCGGCGATCTGTGCGCGAGTACTGACGCGCAACTTCGCATCCAGATTGGACAATGGCTCGTCCATGCAGAACACCTTGGGCTGACGGACGATCGCGCGCCCCATCGCCACCCGCTGCCGCTGACCACCGGACAACTTGCCGGGCTTGCGATTCAGCAGCGGTTCCAGTTCGAGCATCTTCGCCGCCTCGAGAACACGAGCTGCGGTGTCGTACTTGCTCATTCCGGCGTTGCGCAGTGCGAATCCCATATTGTCCCCGACGGTCATGTTCGGGTACAGCGCGTAGTTCTGGAACACCATCGCGACGTCGCGCTCGCGCGGCGCGAGCGACGTGACATCGACGCCGCCGATGTCGATGTGGCCGCTCTCGACCGATTCGAGTCCCGCGAGCATGCGCAGCGACGTCGACTTGCCGCACCCCGACGGGCCGACGAGGACGATGAATTCCCCGTCGGCGATGTCGAGTTCGAGGGAGTCGACAGCGAGCGCATCCGCACCCGGGTATCGGTGCGAGACGCTCGAGTAATGTACGCCTGCCATTACGCCGGGAGGTTCGGGGTGATCTGGCGGTCGATGATCTGCTGCAGCTGATCCTGGACGCTTGCGAATGTGGTTGCGACGTCGGCGTTCTGCAGAGCGATCTGCTCGAGTCCGGTGCCGATGATCTTGTCACCGCCGGGAACGAACACGCGTGCGTAGTCCTGCGAACGCGTCCGCGCGAGCTGGTCGACAGCCGTCTTGGCGTTGGGGTTCGCCGCGAGGAACTCGATCTCGCTCGGATCTTCCTGCGCCGACTTGCGGACCGGCATGTAGCCCGTGTTCTGCGAGAAGTAGGCCGTGCTGGACGCATTGGTGAAGAAGTCGATGAACTTGAGCGCGTTGACCTTACGCTCCTCCGAGATCTTCGACGGGATGGCGAGGCCTGCTCCGCCCGTCGGGCATCCGGGTTGTCCGTCGGTAGCCGGCAGGAATGCGGTACCGAACTCGAACGACGCATTCTGCGTGATACCGGACAGGTCGCCGGTGGAGGCGATGGTCGAGGCGATGATGCCCGCGCCGAAGTCGTTCGCGATGTCGTTGGAGACGTTGGCGTACTTCTTGGTGTGGATCATGTCCTTCAGGAACTGACCTGCCGCAATTGTATTGGGGTCGTTGAACTTCAAGTCGAAGCCGTCGGAGTAGGCACCACCGAACGTCCAGATCGGACCCTCGAACGTCCACCCGAGGTAATCGACCGCGTTGCCCCAGCCGTGGGCGAGCTTGCCGTTTCCGACGACGGCCTGGATGCGCGGGCCCCACTCGTCGAATTCCTGCCACGTGGCCGGGCCACGGTCCGGCAGTCCTGCGGCGGCCCATACCTCTTTGTTGTAGTAGAACAGCGGGGTCGAGCGGGCATACGGAAGGGCCCAGTGGTTGCCGTTCCAGTCGTAGTCGGCGAGAAGGGAATCGACGTAGTCGCTTGAATCGACACCGGCTGCGTCGAAGTGCTGGTCGAGCGGTTCGATGGCGCCGGTCAGAGCGAAGTTGAACCACCAGACGTCGGACAGCACGACGACGTCGGGCACATCGTTGCCGGACAACGACGCGTTGAACTTCTGCGCGACCTCTTCGTAGTTCTTGCCACCGTCGATGAGATTGACCGTCAGGCCGGGGTTCTCGGCCTGGAAGCGCGAGATGAGTTCCTTCTCGAACTCCTGCGACTTGCCGGGGTGGCTCGACCAGAAGTTGATGGTGCTCGCGTCGCCACCCGATGCCTCGGATCCGGACGAGCTGGTTCCTGGGCTGCTGCACGCAGCAAGGGCAGCGCCTGCGGCCAGAGTGCCGGTGAGCGTGAGGAATCCGCGGCGATTGATGTTAGCCATGAGTGTTCTTTCTCTTCAGGGAGTGAAGCGGATCAGCCTTTGACCGCACCGGAGGTGAGGCCCTTGATCATGTGGCGTTGCAAGGCAAGGAAAACGATGAGGATGGGCAGGATCGTCAGTACCGTCGCGGCCATGACTGCGCCCCAGTTGGTGTAGCCCTCGCTGTTCTGCAGCAGCGTGAGACCGACGGGTAGCGGCGCGACGGACGAGTCGTCGGACATCAGGAACGGCCAGAGGTATTCGTTCCACTCGTTGACGATGGTGATGATCGCGAACGCCACCATCGTCGGCCCCGACAGCGGAAGCACGACCCGGAACAGCAATCGGAACGGGCCTGCCCCGTCCATCCGCGCGGCTTCGATGATCTCGGCGGGCAGCGACAGGAAGTGGTTGCGCATCAAGAACGTTCCGAACGCGACACCGGCCAAAGGAATGATGATGCCTTGGAACGTGTTTCGCCACCCCAGCTCGGAGATCAACGAGTAGTTCGAGATCACGGTGATCTGGTTGGGCACCATCAGTGCGGCGATGATGACGAGGAAGACGACGTTCTTGCCCGGGAACCGCAGGAACACGAGTCCGTACGCGCTGAGAACACCGAGAACGAACTTGATCGACGCGATCGCGCTCGTGATGATCAGCGAGTTGCGCAGGTACGTGAAGAACGGCACTTCGGTCGTCGCCTCCGAGTAGTTCTCGGGGCGGAACGAACTCGGCCACCACGTGACCGGCTGGACGTAGATGTCGCCGCGTTCCTTGAACGACGTCATCAGAATCCAGAACAGTGGAAGCCCGATCATGATCAGTACCAACACCATTGCGATGTAGCCGAACACAGTCGACAGCCTGCGACTGCGCTGAGGATCCCGCGGCTGTGCGCGGGCGGTGTCCTCGTGTTCCTTCTTCATGGTGATGGTCATCGCTGATCGTCCCGATCCATGATGCGAACCTGCACGAGCGTGATGATCAGCAGGATGACGAACATGATCGTCGCCACCGTCGCGCCGTAGCCGGCTCGGAAGTTACGGAAAGTTTCCTCGTATACCTGGAACACCATCGTGGTGGTGCCGTTGCCGAGCGGGCCGCCGCGCGTCATCACGTTGATGATGTCGAAGACCTGCAGCGAGTTGAGAAGCACGGTGATCGACAGGAAGAACGTCGTCGGACGCAGTTGCGGCAGAAGGACTTTACGGAATGTGGTCCACTTCGAGGCGCGGTCGATCTCGGCGGCTTCCATCAGTTCCTTGCGCGTGCCCTGGAGAGCGGCGAGGTAGATGACGAACGTGTAGCCGAGGTTCTTCCACAGGTAGGTCACCGTCACCATGAACAGCGCCCAGTTCGGATCCTGGTAGAAGTCCGGCGACGTCAGGCCGACCCTCTGCAGGAGGTCCTGCACGAGACCGAAATTCGGGTCGAACACGAACTGGAACGCGATACCGATCGCGGCGCCGGAGATGACGAACGGAGCGAACACCGCGGAACGGACGAAGTTGCGGCCGCGCAGCTTTCGGTCCAGAAGCATGGCGAGGATCAGGCCCAGCACGAGGCTTCCGACGACCGCGGCGACCGTGAAGATGACGGTGTTGGACACGATGGTCCACGTGTCGTCGCGCGAGAACCATTCCCGATAGTTCGCGAGTCCGATGAAAGTCGATGTGGGAGAGGACAAGTTCCAGTCGTAGAAAGAGAACTGGAAGTTCTCGACGAGTGGCCGGTAGGTGAACACGGCCAGCAGCACGAGGTTGGGGCCGAGAAGGATCAGGAAGAGCGCATAGTCACTCCACGGTCTGCCGAAGAAACTCCTTCGGCGTGCTGTGGGCAGCACTCGTTCCGTTGTTGTACTCACTGCGGGGACTGTGCTCAGCCATTGTGAACGGTCGTTGAACCACTCGGAAATTCAGCAGTAAGTTGAAGCCAAAACCTGCTCCATGTGCACGGAAATACATAGCCCTCTATGGATTTCCGTGCACGTGCGACGAAGTCGCCTACCGGTTCCAGTCGCCCAGACCGTCAGCGCCGCTGAGCGTGCCGCCTGCGGTGTTCGAGACGACGACCGGGTCACCCTTCTGCGAGTTCTCGAAGAACCACTGGCCGTCCTCGGTGCTGACGTTGAGGCAGCCGTGGCTGACGTTCTCGTATCCCTGCGAATCGACGGACCACGGCGCGGCGTGGACGAAGATGCCGCTGTAGGAGATGCGCGTCGCGTATTCGACGTACGTGCGGTAGCCCTCGGGTGAGTCGACCGGGACGCCGTACGTGGAAGAGTCCATGTACATGTCGCGGAACTTCTCGCCGACGATGTAGGTGCCGTTCGGGGTCTCGTGCCCCGGTTTGCCGAACGACGTCGGCATCGTGCGCACCACCTCGCCGTTGCGCGTGACGGTGATGGTCTTGGTGGCGTCGTCGGCGGTGGTGATGAACGAGTCACCCGTCGAGAAGTCCGCGCGTGCGCCACCCGCTTCGACGGTCACCGACGTGTGCGCCGGGTAGAACTCGTTGGGCAGCCAGCGGACCTGTGTGTCGTTGATCCAGTAGAAGTGGCCGTCGACTGCAGGCGACGTGGTCACCCGAATCGCACGTTCGGCTGCGCCGCGATCGCCGATGGCCTCGTTGAACCGAATTGCGATCGGCTGCGCCACGCCGACGACCTCACCCGAGTTGGGTGTGATCGACGGATCGGAGAAATTCGCGGGTGCGAGACGCTGCAACGGAGACTCGGGCGCAGGGACCGGCAGGGCCGGATCGGACGAACCGGGGAATCCAGGCACCTCGGGACCGCCGGGCCACAACGGGGCGGCCTGAGCGGGCGCGGCGAGTGCGACGGCAGCGGACGCGGCGACCGCAACCAGTGCGATCCGCGAGACGAAAGACTTCATGATGTTCTTCAGTTCCATTCTTCTCGTGCGTACGGCCCAGTGACACCACAGGCAAGCGAAACCAACTGCCATTAACACACACGTGGCAGTGAATTGCTAATCGATTCGCCGGGTCTAGGTGATCCCGGCTTTCTTGGCCGCCGAACGCACCTGGAATGCGGAGATCACGAACAGAAGACCGAACACGATCGCGAACACGCCGACGAGCCACACGATGCTCAGAATGCCGCTGACCGGGAAGAACACGAGCACGAGGCCGAACAGCAACTCGATCGCACCGGCGACGAGGAGCAGAACCCAATGCGTCGTACTATCCAATGCGCGAAGCCGGAAAGACCCGACTATTTCGAGAATTCCACCGATAATCGCCCAGATTCCGATGACGAATACCGCTGCGAGCGCCGTTATCTCCGGCCAGACAAAGGCGACGATTCCGGCACCCAGCGACACGATTCCACCGAGCAACCACCAGACCCATCCCGGCTGCACGTGGCGCGCCCGGATCGACCGGACGATGGCCGAGATACCGTCGACGACGGCGTAAGCACCGAACACGACGACGATCGCCCAGACCGTGACCGCAGGCCACACCAGCGCGACGACGCCGAACACGATGGCCAGGATGCCGCGGAGCAGCACCGCCCACCACAGATCCTTGCCTATACGGAGAAGAGCTTCTTCGTTGTTCGACAGCTTTGGATCGGTCATTTCGCTGGCTCCACTCCGTGCGTTGACATCGGTAAACCCACCTTCTCTAGGGCAGAGCGACTACAGAACTCCAGGACGTGATTCCGTCGGACAGACAGACCTGCCCGGTCGTGACATTGACTGCGAGGCCGGCGCCCGCGTTGCAGAGCACGCCCTCCTCGACGGTGCCGACGAAGGTCTGACCTCGTTCGAGAGACACCGCGAGAGCGATCGCACCCGGATCCGGCGAGACGATGGACACCGAATCACGGCCCGTCGACACTGCGCCGACGCGTCCGGACACCGTTTCCGCCGCAGCGACACCACCCGATGACGCCAGCCCGAACGCCCCGCCTGCCAGGTCGGCGCGAGCGAATGCCACCGCGTCGACCGCTCGGGCGTAGGCGCTGGACGTGTCGTCGATTCGAACACCGCACGCGGAGGTGCCGTCCACCGACACCGTGTCCGTGCCGGGCGCCGGCGTACAGGACAGATCCGCCGCCGTTGCCGTGCCCGACGACAGCAGTGTCGCCGCGATCCCCAGCGCAGCAGCCGAGCCGATCAGCGCGATCGTCCGCCCGATGTCCCCACCGATCCCCACCACGTCGAACCCTCCCCGCTCCTCCGACGGCGAAACCCCTCGGGTTTGGATTCTGCCACTACAGGGGAAGTCGTACGGGTTCTACGAGATCCTCGGACGAAACCCGTCGAGCAGCCGGCGGTCCCACCCTTGCCGACCTGGGTTCGGATGCCGACATGCCGGTCGCCTCCTCGACTCCGGGCCCCACGTGGTCGGCCGCGCAGAGCGGACGTACGGCGTTGATCGATTTCCCGACAGATGTACGACGGGCTGTTGTCGTCGTGCCGGTTCACGACGAAGAAGACCTGCTACAGGCGTGTCTGGGCGCCCTCGGCGAGGCGCAATGTCACCTCGAGAGCATCGATGTGCAGACGGTCGTCGTACTCGATTCGTGTTCCGACCGGTCCGAGTCCATCGCTGTCCGCTGGGCCCGCGAGCACAGTGCGCGGTCGGTGATCTCGGTCGCGATGCGCAACGTCGGGGCCGCTCGGGCGGCGGGTTTCGCAGCCCAGGACGGCGCTCCCGACACGTGGTTCGCGACGACGGACGCCGACAGCGTGACGCGTCCCGATTGGTTGGCGTCACAAATCGCGCATGCCCGACGCGGCGCCGGTGCCGTCGCCGGGACGGTCCGCGTGGATCTCGACGCGCTGCCGGAGTCGATGGCCGCGGCGTACCGGTCCAGCTATCACGACCGCCCTGGTCATCGCCATGTTCACGGCGCCAACCTCGGTGTGCGCGCCGACGCGTACCGACGCATCGGCGGCTTCGCGCCACTGGCCACCGACGAGGACGTCGACCTGATCCGACGACTGGAGAAGGCCCGTGTTCCGGTGGTCTACGCGTGTGACTCACCGGTCTCGACGTCGAATCGACTGCACGGGCGAGCGCCCGACGGTTTCGCTGCACATCTTCTGTCTCTGGACGAGGCGGCTCGATGACTGTCGACGCCCGCCTCCGACGATGGATCGACGATGGGGCACTGCCGCTGCCCGGTTCGGGCCGAACCGAGGAACGCTGGCGCAGACTGGCCGCGCTGAGCCGCGAGGACACCGTTCTCGGCAGGCTCGCCGAGGCGCATTCCGACGCGCTCGCGATACTCGTCGAACTCGGAGGACCTGCACCAGGACCGGGCCGAATCTGGGGAGTGTGGGCGGCAGAGCCACCGTCACCGGTTCTCGACGCCTTCCCCACTGCCGAGGGCTGGACACTGACCGGCGTGAAGCCGTGGTGCTCGGGAGCGAACCTGTGCACCGACGCGTTGGTGACGGCCCGCGTCGGGGATCGTCGGAGGCTGTTCGCCGTCGACGTGACGCAGGACGCGTGCACTCCCATTCCGGACACGTGGCACGCAGTGGGCATGGCGGACAGCGATTCCGGGCACGTACGGTTCGACCACGCGACGGCACATCCGGTCGGTGAACCGGGCGCGTACATCGAACGTCCCGGCTTCTGGCACGGTGCCATCGCCGTGGCCGCATGCTGGTACGGAAGTGCATGCGGTGTCGCCGACACGCTGCATGCCGCAATGCGATCGGGTTCCGACGCGCATGCCGCCGCCCACCTCGGTGCCGTCGCCGCCGGGCTGCGTGCGGCGTCGAGCTCCTTGAAAGTCGCTGCAGCCGAGATTGATTCGGATCCACTCGACGAGACCGGCCGCGGTCGTTTTCGTGCGCGAGAAGTCCGAGCGATCGTCGAGGCTGCAGCGTCGGACTGCATCGATCGCGTCGGACGCGCTCTCGGCGCATCACCGTTGTGTGCGAACGCCGAGCATGCCCGACGCGTCGCAGACCTGACCGTCTACCTTCGACAGAGTCACGCCGAAAAAGACCTCGCCGCACTCGGCGAGGACGTCGCCAAGGAGGACAACCCATGGTAGACAACAGCTTCGATGGAAGTGAGGCAGGCACACCCGAATCCGTATGGCACGCATGGGATCGCACGTTCCCGCCACTCGATCTCACACCGTGCCGCGAATTGGTCGTCGTTGCACCGCATCCCGACGACGAGATACTCGGCGTCGGCGGGCTGATGGCCGTCGCGTCAGCTGCGGGTGTTCCTGTGACCATCGTGGCCGTCACCGACGGCGGCGGCTCGCACGAAGGTTCGCCCACACTGTCGAAGGAACAGCTGATCGCCGAGCGGCCCGAAGAGTCGCGTCGGGCATTGGAGAAGCTGTCCGTGCAGGCAGATCCGATCCGCCTCGGCATCGGCGACGGCGCCGTCGCCGATCGGGAGGACGACATCGCCGACGCACTGGCGGACATTGCCGGTTCGGGGGCCTGGTGCCTGACGACATGGCGAGGCGATCGGCACCCCGATCACGAGGCCACCGCCCGCGCGTGCTGGAAAGTAGCTTCGCGCACTGGGATTCGAGTCGTCGAATATCCGGTGTGGATGTGGCACTGGGCGAAGCCGGACCATCCGGACGTGCCGTGGGAACGGGCACGCGCCGTCGCGCTCGACCCACACATACAGTCCGCGAAACACGCTGCGGTACAGGAGTTTCGGACGCAGATCGCCCCACTGTCGGACCACCCGGCCGACCGAGCGGTACTGCCTCCCCACGTTCTCGACCGATTGCTCCGACCGTACGAGGTGGTGTTCGCGTGAGTGTGCAACCGGAGTACTTCGACGGCGTGTACGCCGAGGGCGACGATCCGTTCGGACTCGGTACCAGCTGGTACGAGGACCGAAAGTACTCGATCACGATGGCATCGCTGCCCCGCCCGAGATACCGTCGCGCACTCGAACCCGGTTGTTCGGTAGGGATTCTCACCGAACGGTTGGCCGAGCGATGTGATGCGGTGGTCTCGACGGACGTCGTCGAGCCGCCGTTGCTGACCGCCCGAGCCCGAGTCACATCGCCCCACGTGACGTTCGTGACGTGGTCGCTCACCGACGAATGGGACAGTGAGCCCTTTGATCTGATCGTGCTCAGCGAAGTGGGCTACTACCTTGACGAACCCGATCTACGACGCGCTCTCGACGCGGCCGTCGCGCATCTCGAACCCGATGGGACGCTCGTCGCCGTGCACTGGCGCCATCCGGTGGCGGACTATCCGCTCACCGGCGACCAGGTGCACGGCGTCGTCGCCGATACCGTCGGGCTCTCGCGACTCGGCGGATACGTGGACGAAGACTTCGTGCTGGAAGTCTTCGCTGCATCCGCCGAGCGCCCGGCGTCGATCGCGCGTGGTGAGGGGCTCGTCAGAGAGCACTCGGCGCGATGAGCTGGTGCACGAAGCGCATCTTCTCCATGACCGTCGGCGGCAGCACGAACGGGTAGAGATCCTGGTGGCCCATCGACCTGTTGATCTGGTTGAGCGACCACGACAACGGCAGCCACCATTCGATGATCTGCTCGTACCCGACGTCGCCCGGTAGCGGACTGTCGAGCGTCGATCCGGCAGGGGCCATTCCGAACGCCGCAGCGGTGTCGAGGGTGTCGCGGATGTGGAGGTAGTGCGCGAACGTCTCGGCCCAGTCCTCGGCGGGATGCATCGTCGCGTACGACGACACGTAGTCGTCCTCCCAGTTCTCGGGGGCCCCTTCGTTGTAGTGGCGGTCCAGCGAGGCTTGGTAATCGGTGTCCGGATCGCCGAACAGTTCCTCGAACCGGCCACGGTGCTCACCCGTTCCGACGAGCACCATCTGGTAGTAGTGGCCGATCTCGTGCCGGAAATGTCCGACGAGTGTTCGGTACGGCTCGGCCATCGACACACGCAACTGCTCGCGGTGGACGTCGTCGCCCTCTGCCAGGTCGAGTGTCACCAGGCCGTTGGCGTGACCGGTCATCACCTGCTGCGTGGCGCTCGACAACAGGTCGAACGCCAGCCCGGTCTCGGGGTCCTCGTCGCGACCGACGATGGGCAACCCGAGCTCGGTGAGTTCGAGGACGACGCGTCGTTTGTTGGTCTCGGCGTCGGCGTACGCAGCCATCGCGTCGAGATCCTCGTCGGCGGGTCGCGTCCGCGTCAGCCTGCAGGACACGCACAGATCCGTCGCGTCGGTCGTGTCGACGAGCCAGTTGCATCGGGCAGTGTCCAGGTTGGCGCAGATTCGCCAGGTGGTGCCGTCGACGTCGACCTCCGCCGATCCGTCGTCGGCCTTGTCCGGCAGCACGAGCATCGCTCGCGACGGCAGATGGAAGCCGAGTGCGCTCTGGCAACTCAGACACAGCGAATTCTCGAAGGACAGCTTCTGACCACATTTGCGGCAGATCAAATCACGCATGTTCTCTTGACTTTCGTTCGCCGACCTCGCGCCGACCCTGCGCCGACGCATGAACAAGACCCACCTACCGATCTATGCTGTCCTGCGAATACATACAGGCAGCCCCGCAGACGATACCGACGTGGAAGCAATTCGGAGCGGTGACGGTTGGGTTGTCTGCGCGGGTTTTCCCGGACTGCACCGAAACGAAACCGATCGAGGGGAACCGTCACCGATGGCAGACATGACACCGACGATGTCCCCGGTTCGCAGGCTCGCCCAGCGGCTCAGCGAATCACGTGGCGCCAAGAACAGTGAAACTTTGGCCGCCGCATTTCTGCTCGCCGCGACGCTGCTGGCGTTGCTGTGGGCCAACTCGCCCTTCGGCGACACCTACGACACCTTCTGGCACACCGAACTGTCGATCTCGATCGGCAATCATGGAATTGCACTCGACCTCGCGCACTGGGTCAACGACGGTCTGATGGCGTTGTTCTTCTTCGTCGTCGGCCTCGAGGTCAAACGTGAATTCGCGATGGGTGAGCTGACCGATCGCTCCCGTGCGAGCATTCCGATCGTCGCCGCTCTCGCCGGCCTTGCAGTGCCTGCCGTGTTGTTCTTGCTGCTCAACCCGTCCGGTGAAGCCGCGGGCGCGTGGGGCGTCGTCATCTCGACCGACACCGCGTTCGTTCTGGGCGCTCTCGCCGTCGTCGGGCCGAAGAAAGCAGCGCGGCTGCGGATCTTCCTGCTGACGCTCGCCGTCGCGGACGACGTCGGGGCACTGGCCATCATCGCCTTCTTCTACACCGACAATCTCGAGATCGGCGCGCTTGCACTGGCATTCGTCGGGCTGGCCGTCATCGCACTGCTCCGCAAGCTCCAAGTGTGGCGCGGCATAAGCTATTTCGTCGTCTCGATCGCGACGTGGGTCGCCTTCTACGAATCCGGAGTTCACCCGACGCTCGCAGGCGTCATGATCGCGCTGATCCTGCCGGTCTACCCGCCGCGCCGCCGCGAGGTCGAACGCGCTGCCGACCTGACTCGCGCATTTCGCCAATCACCCAATCCCGAATACGCACGTGCCGCCCGGCTCGGGCTCGATCAGGCAGTCTCGGTGAACGAACGGCTGATGCGCCTGTATCAGCCGTACACGGCGTTCATCATCGTGCCGATCTTCGCGTTGGCCAATGCAGGCGTCGCACTGAGCGGCGAGACACTCCGAGCGGCCGCCACATCGCCGCTCACGTGGGGCATCGTCGTCGGCCTCGTACTCGGCAAGTTGATCGGCATCACCGGTGCATCGGCGATCTTCGCCAGGATTCGACCCGACGCACTCGCACCCGGACTCACGTTGTCGCACATCGCAGGTGGCGCCGCACTGTCCGGAATCGGGTTCACGATCTCACTGTTCATCGTCGACCTCGCGCTCGACGACGAGCTACTCGCCGACGAGGCCAGAGTGGGCGTCCTCGCCGCGTCCGTGATCGCGGCAGCACTCGGATGGATCCTGTTCCGCATCGACGAGCGTGTCCATCCACCGCGGAAAGACGTCTCGCACAAGATCCTTCGACCCGTCGACAAAAAGCGCGACCACATCCGCGGACCCGTCGACGCACCGCTGACGTTGGTCGAGTACGGCGATTTCGAATGCCCGTTCTGCAGCAAGGCCACCGGCAGCATCCGCGAGGTGCGCGCGTACTTCGGCGACGACGTGCGCTACGTCTTCCGCCACCTGCCGCTCGACGACTATCACCCGCACGCACGGTACGCCGCTCAGGCCAGCGAAGCCGCAGCGGCACAAGGGAAGTTCTGGGAGATGGCCGACGTGTTGTTCGCCAACAGCGACGCGCTCGAGCCCGACGACATCGACAGGTACGCCGAGGAACTCGGCTTGGACATGGACAAGTTCGAGGAAGATCTCCGCACGGGCGACTACATCGTGCGCGTCGAGGACGACGAGCTCGACGCGAGATCCAGCGACGTGGAGGGCACTCCGACGTTCTACCTCGGCACCGGAGACAAGAACCTCATCCGACACACCGGGCCGTACGACGCGGCCTCCTTGATCCGGGAACTGGAAGCCCGTCGTGAGTGAAAATACATAGCGCTCTATACATTTTCACTCACGAGCGGCGGTTGCCCTCCTCGTCCCAATGCTCGGCAACCTTCTTCGACGGCTGAACCCGCGGAGGCTCACCGGGCATCTTGGGATAGTCGGGCGGAAAGTTGAGCTCTCCGCCCGGCAACGTCTCCCACAAGTTCAGAAGCGGTTCGAGGGAATAGGATTCGCCGTCCATGTTCTCCCACGGATCCCCGTCGGCCAGGTAGTCGGGGACGGTGACGATGTTGTAGTCACGGGGATTGGTGACGTCCGCCAACTGCGCCCACGACATCGGCGTACTGACCGGCGCTCCCGGCCGAGCGCGAAGCGACCACGCACTCGCGATGGTCCGGTCTCGGTTGTTCTGGTTGAAGTCGAGGAAGATACGTTCTCCGCGTTCCTCTTTCCACCAGTTGGTGGTGACCCCGTCGTCGCGACGTTCGAGTTCTCGTCCGAGCCCGATGGCCGCGTGCCGCACCTGCTCGAACGTGTACTCCGGCCGAATACGAACGTAGATGTGAATTCCGCGGTTGCCGCTTGTCTTCGGATAGCCCTTCAGTCCAAGCTCTTCCAGCAATTCTTTGGTCACACCGGCCACGCGCTGCGCGTCGGCGAACGTGGTTCCGGGTTGAGGGTCCAGATCCAGACGCAGTTCGTCGGGCTTGTCGACGTCGGAGCGCCGAACGGGCCACGGATGGAACGTCAACGTGCCCATCTGAGCGGCCCAGACCAGAGCCGCGGACTCGCTGGGGCAGAGTTCTTCCGCGGTGCGACGAGAGGGGAACGTGATCTTCACGGTCTCGATCCACTCGGGCGCCCCCTTGGGCAGCCGCTTCTGATAGAAACCGTCGCCGTCCTTGTCCTGCGGGCCGACGGCAAGTCGCATGCCGTCGCGGTAGCCGTCGGGCCACCGTTCCATGGCCGTGGGCCGATCACCGATGGTGCGTATCAACGGTTCACCGATCGCGGCGAAGTATTCGCACACCTGCAGTTTGGTGATCTCGGGAGTGCGCTCTGTGGCCTCGTAGATGACGCGGTCCGGGCTCGAAACCCGAACCTCACGTCCACCGGCCTCGACGAATGCAGGCGGGGTCTTGGCGGCCACTAGTTGCCTCCCGCAATCACATCGGCGACGTCGTAGCTGGCCGGCACTTCCAATTGGTCGTAGGTGCACGACGTCGGCTCGCGGTCCGGCCGCCATCGCAGGAATCTCGCGGCGTGCCGCAACCGTTCACCTTCCATCTGGTCGTACGCAACCTCGACGACGCGTTCGATCCGCAGCGGCACCCAGCTTCGATCCTTGTTCGACGTCCACCGATTCGGTTCCCCGGACTTCGGGTCCTCGCCCGTGCGCAGCGGCTGCAGTTCTTCGAGCAGTTCGACGCGTCGCTTGTCGGTGAATGCCGAAGCGCCGCCGATCATTCGGAGTTGGTCACCGTCGTACAAGCCGAGGAGCAGCGAACCGATTCCGTTGCCGGACTTGTGCACTCGATATCCGATCAGCGCACAATCCGCGGTGCGTGCGTGCTTGACCTTGATCATCTCGCGTTTGTTCGGCAGGTACACCCCACCGAGCTTCTTCGCGACGACGCCGTCCAGCCCCGCTCCTTCGAACTGCTCCAACCAGAGCTCGCCGGTGGCCGCGTCGTCGGTCGCGCTGGTGACCTGGCACCGGTCTCCACCGGCGGCCGCGTCGAGCATGCGCCTGCGACGTTCCTCGAACGGCGAGTCCATCAGATCCGTCGACCCGAGCGCCAGCAGGTCGAACGCGACGAACATCGACGGCGTCTTCTCCGCCAGCATCTTCACCCGACTGTCGGCGGGATGAATGCGCTCGGACAACGCGTCCCAGTCGAGACGCGTGCGACCGTCGATCTCGCGAGGTACGACGATCTCGCCGTCGACCACGATGCGTTCGGGAAGCTCACGCTTGATGCTGTCGACCAGTTCGGGGAAATAACGGGACAGGTCCTTGCCGCCGCGAGAGCCGAGAATCACCTCGTCACCGTCGCGGAAGACGATCGCCCGGAACCCGTCCCACTTGGGCTCGTACGACCACTCGGCCGGTCCGTCCTCCGGCTGCGCGGGTACCGCTTTCGCCGCTTTGGCGAGCATCGGTTGCAGGGGCCATTCGACAGGTAGGTCCACGACGTCAATAGTGCCCCATGAGGATGACCGCGTCGGTGCGAACGAGAGCAGAAGGACTCTCGCCTACGATCGACGGATCTGAGTCTTGCTCGATTGATCCAGTGCCCGTTGCAGTTCGATGATCTGTCGATGCTGTTTCTTCAAGGCGTTCAGGAGGTTGAAAAATGCCATGAAGAGCATGAGACCTGCTACCCACAACCACTGTGTGAGCACGACGACCATTGCAATCGCCCCGGCTAGACACAATCCACCGACATAAAGGTCCAGCTTCACATCCCTGGTCATGCCCGGCACTCTAAGCGAACAGCGTCGAACCGGCGGTAGGACCTCGGTGATGCTTCCGGGCGATTCGTCGGATATTTTTGTTGCACCCGTCAACGAAACAGCGAGGAACGATCGATGACACCCTTCGGCCGAACGCTACGTGGTGCTTTCGTCGCCGCATCCGCTTGTGCGCTGCTGGTTCTCACCGGCTGCGGGTCCGACATCACACCCCGCGCGATCCCGGCCGACGACCTGGGCGCCATCTCGACATCGACGTCGAGCACCACGTCGGCGAGACCGAGCACACCTCCTGGGCAGCAGGGCGAGGACACCGGCGGCGACGTCGATATCGACGTGGAGATCGGCGACTGCGTCGAACTCGGTGGAACCATGACCGACGCGACGATCGACAACGCGACGTGCGGCAGCCCCGAGTCCAACTACAAGGTCATCGCGAAGGTACCGACAGGCGACGAATGCTCCCTCGACGCCGACCAGTACTACTACGAGACGTACGGCGGCATCGAGCAGGGCGCACTGTGCCTTGACGTCGACTGGGTGGTCGACGGGTGCATGGAGCTGTCGGGCGACGACCCGCTGCGCGCCGATTGCACCAGCCCCGGCGTCAATACGGTCCGGGTCGTCGAGATCCTGCCGAACACCACCGACGTCAACGAATGTCCAGACCCGGCGTCCAGCGGCTACGCGTACACCGAACGCAACTTCATGGTCTGCGTCGAAGAGCTGTAGGCCGGTGTGAGCAGCGACGTGTCGGTCCCACTGGCTTCCGCACGAGGACGCTGGATCGTCGCTGCCACTGTGCTGGGGTCGTCGCTTGCGATGCTCGATGCGACCGTCGTCAACGTCGCCCTGCCCGCGATCGCCCGTGACCTCGGGTCCGGTGTGGCCGGGCTGCAGTGGACGCTCAGTGGCTACACGCTGAGTCTGGCGTCGTTGATCCTGCTGGGTGGGGCGCTCGGCGACCGGCTCGGGCGTCGGAAGGTGTTCGTCTGGGGCACCGTATGGTTCGCGCTCGCGTCGGTTCTGTGTGGACTCGCGCCGACCGTCGAGGTCCTCGTCGCCGCGCGCGTGCTTCAAGGCGTCGGAGCGGCACTGCTGACCCCGGGAAGCCTTGCGCTGATCTCCGCGTCCATCCGCGAGGACGATCGCGGCGCGGCCATCGGCGCGTGGTCGGGGCTCGGCGGGGTGGCGTCGGCGATCGGTCCGTTGCTCGGCGGCTGGCTCGTCGAGGTCGCGGGATGGCGATCGGTGTTCCTGCTCAACATTCCGCTGGCCGTCGCCGTCGTCTGGGTCGCCGTGAAACACGTTCCGGAGAGCCGTGATCGGAATGCCGAGGGCCGCCTCGACATCGCGGGCGCTGCCGTCGTCGCCGTCGCGCTCGGACTTCTCACGTACGGATTCATCGGCTCGTCCTGGATCGTCGTCGGTCTCGGGGTGCTGGGCGTCGCCCTGTTCTTCGTCGTCGAAGCCAGGTCCAGAACCCCGCTCGTTCCGCCGTCGTTGTTCTCGTCCCGCGTCTTCCTGGCAGCGAATCTGGTGACGCTCGCGGTGTACGCGGCGTTGGGCGGCGTGTTCTTCCTTCTCGTGCTGCAACTGCAGCTGGCACTCGACTACTCGCCGATCGCCGCAGGCATCGCGACGCTGCCGATCACGGTGCTGATGTTGGTGTTGTCGGCGCGGATGGGCCGCATCGCGCAACGCATCGGCCCGCGCATCCCCCTGACGGTCGGCCCGCTCGTCGCCGCGGCGGGACTTGTTCTGATGCTGCGGATCACCCCTGGCGCGTCGTACATCGGTGGCGTCCTGCCTGCCGTCGTCGTGTTCGGTCTCGGCCTGTCGATCCTGGTCGCGCCCCTCACGGGCGCAGTTCTGGGAGCCGTTTCGACCGATCGCGCCGGAATCGCGTCCGGCGTCAACAACGCCGTCGCACGAACCAGCCAGCTCCTGGCCGTCGCCGCACTGCCAGGTCTCGCCGGAATCACGGGCATCGACGACGACGACCCGGCCGTCTTCTCCGATGGATTCCAGACCGCGATGATCATCTGCGCAGTGCTTCTCGTCGTCGGCGCAGCGATAGCCGCCATCATGATCCGCGGCGACCGTAGGTCCGACCCGGAGTCGATCGACTGCCGTGCGCACTGCGATATGTCGTCGCCGGCCGTGAGTCCGCGCGAGCAGGTTTAGGGTCGGGGGTGACCAGCATTAGGCTTGAACGCGGATGACAGCCCTTATCCGAACAGAGGTCAGGAGAGTCATGTCGACCGAGAACGAGTCACCGGACGTCAAGCCGCGGAGTCGCGATGTCACCGACGGCCTGGAGAAGACCGCTGCCCGA
>NZ_FZOW01000018.1 GCF_900188125.1 Rhodococcoides kyotonense
GCAGCAGCAGACACATCACGAGGAAGACAGCCATCGGCGTCAGAGCGAAAACGAGTCAAACTCCTGCATCGACGAACAACTCCAGTATCACTGAGCGAAAATGTATAGCGGGCTATACATTTTCGCTCACGAGCGCACCACAAGATCCGATCGATCGAGTTCATGCACCGACGCACGACCGAGTCCGAGGACCGCGGAATCGAGACCGCCGCGCAGGATGTCGAGGACGTTCTCGACCCCCGCCTGGCCGCCCGCGGCCAGGCCCCACAGGTAGGCGCGTCCGATCAGCACCGCACGCGCACCGAGCGCCAATGCTTTCGCTACGTCGCTCCCTCGACGAACACCACCGTCGAGGGTGACCTCGATCCGATCACCGACCGCGTCGGCGATTGCCGGCAGCACACGTATGGACGCGGGTGTGCCGTCGAGGTTGTTCCCGCCGTGGTTCGACACCGAGATGGCGGTGCATCCGATGTCCACGGCACGGCGGGCATCGTCGACGCGTGAGATGCCCTTCAGCATGAAGGGCCCACCCCACTGCTCACGCAGCCACGCGATGTCGTCCCAGCTCGGCAACGGCGTCGACATCCACTCGCGGTAAGCACCGAAGAACGTGGGCGCGACGCCACCGGGAGGAGTGAGATTCGGCGCAGTCAGATCGGGAATCGCACCGGAGCGTACCCATCGACCGAGCCACCGAGGATGCGACAGTGCTTCGGGCGCAAACCGGATCATGGTACGAAGGTCGACCTTCTCCGGGATGGACGGGCTTCCCCAGTCGCGGCCTTCGGAGAACGACCAGTCCATCGTCAGGATCAGCCCCACCGCGCCGGCCGATCTGGCTCGATTCATCATGTGCAGCAGAAATTCTCGGGACCCGACCCAGTGCAGCTGGAAGAACGTCTGCGGATTCGCCGCGACGACGTCCTCGATGGGTTTGCTCGCGAACAACGACAACCCCATCGAAATACCCCGCGACGCCGCAGCCCGAGCCGCCGCAATCTCACCGTCCGGGTGCACGGCCTGCACACCCGTCGGCGAAATCATGACTGGAAACGAAAGCTGTTGTCCCATCAACGTGGTCGACAGGTCACGATCGTCCTTCAACCCGGCGACATGCGGAGCGAAGCCGAGTTCACCGAATGCCGCCGTGTTGTCCGCGACAGTAATGCCCCGTTCAGACCCTGCCCGCAGCGCGGCATACACGGACGGAGGCAGTCGCTTCTCAGCCCGCCGCTGCGCCTCGGCAACCGTTTCGAACCAGGCTGTCACTCCTGGGTCATTCCGCAGGCTCCACTCCCGGCCTCACACACCGAGCTTCCGGTCGAACCCCTGCGGCATGACGACGTCGGTCGGCGACAGGTCGTGCACGGAGGTGTGCCCGAGGCCGAGGACCGCGGAATCGACTCCGCCACGCAGGATGTCGAGCACGTTCTCGACACCGGCCTGACCGTTCGCCGACAGGCCCCACAAGTACGCACGGCCGATCAACACAGCACGCGCACCGAGCGCCAACGCCTTCACCACATCACTACCGCGTCGAACACCGCCATCGAGCGTGATCTCGATCTGATCGCCGACGGCCTCGGCGATCGCAGGCAGCGCACGGATCGGCGCCGGGGTGCCATCGAGGTTGTTGCCACCGTGGTTGGACACCGAAATAGCAGTACAACCGGCGTCGACGGCCTTCTTCGCGTCGTCGACACGCATGACACCTTTGAGCATGAACGGACCGCCCCACTGCTCGCGCAACCACGCGACGTCCTCCCACGTCGGCAACGGAGTGCCCATCCATTCTCCGTACGCGCCGAAGAACGTCGGCGCGACGCCACCCTCCGGCGGAGTCAGGTTCGGCGTCGTCAAATCCGGAATCTTGCCGGTCTTGGCGAACTCCCACAACCACTTCGGACGCGTGATGCCCTCGGGCGCGAACTGGAACATCGCCTTCAGGTCCATCTTCTCCGGAATCGACGGGCTACCCCAGTCGCGACCGTTGGAGAACGACCAGTCCAGCGTCATGATCAGACCGACAGCGCCGGCCGCGCGTGCACGTTCCATCCGCTGCAGCAGAACCTCGCGGGACCCGACCCAGTACATCTGGAAGAACGTCTGCGGATTCGCAGCAGCGACCTCCTCGACGGACTTGCTGGCGAACGAGGACAAGCCGATCGGGATCCCACGCGCCGCTGCCGCCCGAGCCACCGCGACCTCACCGTCCGGATGCACAGCCTGCACACCCGTCGGCGAAATCATGACCGGGAACGAGAGTGGTTGTCCCATGACCGTTGTCGACAGATCACGCTTGTCCGACAAACCGGCGACATGCGGGGCGAACCCCAGTTCGCCGAACGCCGCCGTGTTGTCGTCGACGGTGATGCCACGCTCGGAGCCCGCCACCAACGCGGCGTACACGGACTTGGGCAGACGTTTCTTGGCACGCCGCTGCGCTTCGGCAACGGTCTCGAACCACGCACTCTTGGCCATAGCTACTGTGCTTCCTATTCCATTCCTGCGAGCGGGTTTTCGTCGCAGATCTTAGCCGGTGGCCGCATCATCAATGTGAGCGGCACCGACTTGCGGGGTGTCTTGCGCTGCCCGGAACGAGAATGGTCGACGCTCGACTTGGGGATCTCCCCCGCCGCAGCCAACGCCAATTCACCGTTACCGATGACGCATTCGGGGTCGGGGCCGTCCATGGGGAGGCCCGTGAAGAATTTCGCGGCCATGCAGCCGCTACGGCACGCGTCGAAATGCGCGCACTTGGTGCATGCACCGGAGGTCTGCGGCGACCGCAGTTCCTGGAACAATTCCGAAGTCTGCCAAACGCTTTGGAAGCCGCCCATGCCGTCCTTCGCGTCCCGCACGATGTTTCCGGCGAGGAACTGCTCATGGATGGCAAAGGGGCATGCGTAGACGTCGCCGATCGGGTCGATCAGGCAGACCACGCGCCCCGCACCGCAGAGGTTCAGACCCGGAAGGGCGTCACCGAATGCGGAGAGATGGAAGAAGGAGTCACCGGTGAGCACGCCTTCACCGTTGGCAACGAGCCAGTTGTAGAGCTCACGCTGCTGGCCCGCGGTGGGATGCAGGTCGTCCCACACATCGGCGCCGCGGCCCGACGGGCGCAGACGCGTGATGCGAAGCGTCGCACCGTATTTGTCGGCGAGCGCCTTGAACTCGTCGAGCTGGCTGACGTTGTGGCGGGTGACGACGACGGAGATCTTCGCGTCCTTGAACCCGGCCTCGCGCAGATTTTCCAGTGCGCGGCATGCCATGTCGAACGAACCCGGTCCGCGGACGGCGTCGTTGACCTCGGCGGTCGCGCCGTCGATGGAGATCTGCACATCGACGTAGTCCGACGCCGCGAGACGGGCCGCGACTTCCTTGTTGATCTTGACTCCGTTGGTGGAGAACTTGACTCCGACCTGGTGCGCGGTCGCGTAGTCGACGAGTTCCCAGAAGTCCGAACGCACAGTCGGTTCGCCGCCGCCGATGTTGACGTAGAAGACCTGCATCTTCTGCAGCTCGTCGATGATCGACTTGCACTGCTCGGTACTGAGCTCACGCGGGTCGCGGCGGCCCGAGGACGACAGACAGTGCACGCACGACAGATTGCACGCGTACGTCAATTCCCAGGTCAGGCAGATCGGGGCGTCGAGTCCGAGTTCGAACTGATCGACCAGACGGCCGACCGCAGGCGGCTGCGACGGCCGCTCGAGCATGGAGGTCATGGGGGTGTCCTCTTCGAGGTGTGGGAGTGCTGCGAGAAAGGGCTGTTTCCTGCAGTGGTCAGAGCTTGTGGATCATGCGCGAATCGGCGAGCGTGGCCAGGGCTTTCACATACGGCGCTTGGCCCGACTCGGAAATTCCGGCGGCCTCGAGGGCGCTACGCATGTCCGGGTGCTCGGGGAAGGATTCGATGATCGCTACGATCGTGCGGTTCTTGAGGAAGGAGAGCTTACGTGTCCCGAAGTGGTAGAGCAGCGCCCCGAACGATTCGGGACGCAGCGCCACCTGCGGGTGAAGAGCCCACCGAGCATCGAGATCGAGCGCAGCGTCAGAGGTCTTCACAGGTGCGGACATGTCAGTACACGCCGCACATACCGTCGATGGAAACCTCTTCCACCAGCGACTCTTCGACGAGATCGGACTCGATCACGGCTGCGTTGACGACATCGGTCTTCGGGTTCTGGGACATCGGTACCTCCATCGGAGAGAATCATCGTGTGGGTCACAGCCAGTTGCGGCAGTGACTTGATTCACCACAATAATGGCATCGAGTGCACAATGACAGCAATCCGGGAGAAAAAAGTGGGCAGACGATCGAAACCGTCCAGCCGGGTAGGTCGTCGCCCGTCCACGACGCGGGGGCAGATCAGCGACATCGGCATCGAACTCTTCGCGACACAAGGGTTCGACGAGACCAGCGTCGACGAGATCGCCGAGGCCGCCGGCATAGCCCGTCGCACGTTCTTCCGGTACTTCCCGTCGAAGAACGCGGTCCCGTGGGGCGATTTCGACGAGCAGCTCGCAGCGTTGCGTGCACTGCTGGCCGCACTCCCTACCGACATCACTCTCGCGGACGGCATTCGATCTGCGCTGTTGCAGTTCAACACCTTTCCGGAGGACGAGAAGCCGGTGCACCGGCAACGTATGGCGCTGATCCTCCGAAACTCGGCTCTGCAAAGCTATTCGATGCTGATGTACGAAGACTGGCGCGGAGTGATCGCCGAATACGTAGCAGGACGGACCAATTGGGCCCCGGACGACCATTTCCCGCGTACCGTTGGCTGGATGGTGCTCGGTGTGGCAATGTCTGCGTACGAGCAGTGGCTCACCGACGAACAACTCGAGCTCGCCGACCTGCTGTCCGAGGGCATGACCGCCCTCTACTCGGGGCTCGACGCTCTGGCCTCGAAAGAACAGACATGACCGAACTCGACGCACTCGCCCCTGGAACGCCGCACCGCTGGACTCACGAGAACACGACGGTCGAGTGGTCCGAATCGATCATCCCCGGCGTTCTGGAGCTTCAGGACACCGCGAGCGGGATCCTCGTCCGTCACGGCCTCACGTCGTCGCACATCGGGGAGCGCCTGGTGTCGCAGATTACCGACTTCGGCTTGTCTCAGCGCGAATTCGAGCTCGTGATGGTCGGTTTGGTTCGTTCCACCGTCGACGACCCGGTCGCGGCTTGGGCGACGTACTACCGCAACTCACTCGACGAACTACTTTCGGGTGCAGCCGATTTCGCTCCGATCCATGCACGAGCCGAGTCTCTCGTCCGCGGTTCCGTGCTCGATCTCGGGTCGTGTTTCGGCTTCTTCCCCCTGCGGCTGGCCATGCGGGGACACGACGTCACAGCGACCGATCTGTCGGCAGGCACCATGCGGTTGCTCGCCACCGTGGCACCGCACCTCGGCGCGACTCTCGACGTCATCACGTGCGACGCATCCGGAATCCCGGTGCCGGACAAGAGTTCCGACACCGTGACGGCCCTGCATCTACTCGAGCATGTCGACGACGGCACCAGCGGCCGGATTCTCGGCGAGGCGATTCGCATCGCGCGCGAACGTGTCGTCGTCGCCGTGCCGTTCGAAGACGAAGCGACTGCATGCCATGGCCACATTCGCACGTTCGACACCGACGTACTGCGTGCCATCGGGGAGCAGAGCGGGCTGCCCTTCGATGTCGACGAGTTTCACGGTGGCTGGTTGATTCTCGATACCTCGCGCACCCCGGCGCTCAGATGAGCCCCTGTTTACTTGCCGCGTAGACGGCCTCTGCCCGACGGCTGACTCCCAGCTTCCGCATGATGTTGCTGACATGGAATTTCACGGTCGTCGCCGAGATGAACAGCGTGGTGCCGATCTTGTTGTTGGACAACCCCGTTGCCAGTAGTCGCAGGACCTCGAGTTCACGGTCGGTGAGTCGCTCCACCGCCGAGCCCTGCCCGTTGAGCGACCGGATCACAGCCGACGCACTACGCGAGTCGAAGGCACTTTCACCGCGCGAGACGGCGCGAACCGCGCGAATCAGCTCGGTCGTGTCGACGTCCTTGACGACGTAACCGCGGGCTCCCGCGTGCACGGCCTCGACGACGAGTCGGTCGTCGAGGAAGGTCGTCAACACCAGCAGGCCGATACCCGGGTGTGCGCTGGACAATTGCGAGCACAGCGCCAGCCCTTCGTAATCCGAACTCGCAGAAAGCTTCAGATCCATCAGGACGATGTCGGGCTTCACACTTTCGACGACGGCGAGGCCCTCCCCCCGCGACGAGGCCTCCCCGACGACGGTCAGATCGGACTCACGCTCGAGCACGGATTTCAATCCGTCCCTGAGGATCGCGTGGTCGTCGACCAGCACGATACGAATCAAAGCGGTGGTCACGGTCATGGCTGCTCACTCTCCTGGGATGGAATGCGCACCGAGATACGCACGCCTCCGATTCTTGCCTTGCGAATCTCGAACGAGCCGCCGTGCTCACGCGCACGCGCTGCCATGTTTGCCAGGCCACGATGCCGACCGTCGACATCGCCCGTCTCCGCCATCCGCCACATGAGACGAAGGTGCGACGGGTCCCCTGCACCGTCGTCGGCGACGGACAGCTGCACGTAGCCCCGATGGTAAGCGAGTCGCAGAATCGCTCGGTTGGCCTTGGCGTGAACTGCCGTGTTGAACAACGCTTCTCCCGCGATACGCAGCAAGTCGTGTTCGCATGCACTGCTCAGTTCGACGGGCGTGCCTTCGACGCGCAGGGACACTTTGAGTTCGTCGGGCATGTGCACGATCGACAGCTGTTCGAGCATCTCGGGCAGCGACGTCCGGTCCGCGTCCTGCGAATGATTGAGCGCGTAGATGGCCGACCGGAGCTGTTCGACGGCTCGGCGCGTCAACTCCTTCGCCACGTCGAGTCGCTCCATGCGCTCGTCGGCTGGAATGTCGTTGCGGCACAGGTCGATCTGCATGCCGGCAGACAGCACGGCCTGCGTGACGCTGTCGTGGAGTTCCCGCGCGATGCGGTGCCGCTCGTCGTCGAGCACCTGGTGACGGTGCGCGGCCCCGAGTTGCCGTTGCGTGGCTTCGAGTTCTGCGTTGCGCACGGCCAGATCCGCGGCGGTTCGGTGCGCTTCCGCATACGCATTCTCGGTGCGCTCCAGCAGGATTCGTCGGCTTTGATACAGCGCAGAATTCTGCAGCGCAACTGCGGTCTGCCTGGCCAGAATGCTCAACACCGCCGAGTCCGTGGCGTCGAGCACTCGGTGGTTCGGCGTCCACGCCGCGAAAGCTCCGACGACACCACCGTCGAGCGCGATGGGAACGAACGCGTGGTGCGCGGCGATGACCGGGCTCCGGCCGTCGCCGATCGTGGCGAGCCGAATCGCTTCGAGACAGTCGACGACGTCGTCGGGCAGCGGCGGCCCCTCGACGTTGTCGACGAGAAACGGCGTCGCGTCGGGGCCGAGGACGAGCCTGCGCGGCCCTGCGTCGGGCAATGCGCCGTCGGCGAGCGCGAAGACGACCCACTGCGCACTCAGGTGTGCGCGGGCAGCCTCGGCGACCGCGCAGATCAGTGTCTCCGGACCGTCGACGGTACGGACAAGCGCCCGCGAAATAAGCTCGAGCGCATGCACGACGCGTTCCAGTCGTTCCGCCGCGCCGCGATATTGCGTGTAGAACGTTCCCTTTCCCGACCGCAGTCCGGTCAGGAGTGACAGGTCGGGCTGCGAAGTGGTCACAGTGCGATCCTGAACAGGTCAGCCATTTCACGGTGAGTCGCCGAGCGCGGGTTGGTCGACATGCACGCGTCGCGCAGAGCGTTCGTGGCGAGGACGTCGATGTCCGCGTCACTGACGCCGATATCCCTGAGCCCCTTGGGAACTCCGACCTGTCGCGCGAGCTGCTCGACTCGCTCGGCCACGGCGAGCGCGGCCTCCTCCGCCGATCCGCGCGCCTCGTCGAGTCCGAGGCTCGTCGCCACCGCGACGTAGGGTACGGGGTCCTGAGCGGCGTTGAATCGAATGACGTGGGGCAGCAGAACACCGTTGATGACACCGTGCGGGAGGTCGAGCAGTCCGCCGACCTGATGGCTCATCGCATGCGTCGCGCCGAGGATCGCGTTGGTGAATGCCAGACCCGCTTCGAGCGCCGCCTGCGCCATCGACGTACGCGCACTCATGTCCGACGGCTCGTCCATGGTGTGCGCGAGGTGTGTAGTCACCATCGTCACCGCGCGCAGTGCGTGATGATCGGTCAGCTGATTGTGCCCCAGCGAGACGAATGCCTCGATCCCGTGCGTCAATGCGTCGAGACCTGTTGCGGCGTTGAGCCATTCGGGCATCGTCGTCAGAAGCCGCGGATCGATGACCGTGATATCGGGAACGAGGGCGCGACCGAGGATGGTGATCTTCGTGGATCTGGTGGTGTCGGTGACGATACAGAACTGCGAGACGTCGGCGCCGGTCCCCGAGGTCGTCGGCACCATCACGAGGGGCGGGATGGGCCGGGTTGCCTGATCGACCCCCTCGTAGTCGAGGATCGATCCTCCGTTGCCGGCCAGAATCGCGATCCCCTTGGCGGCATCCATCACTGAGCCACCACCGATGGCGACGAGTACGTCGCATGCTGATTCCTGATAGACGGAATGGCCTGCTTCGATTTCGACATCTTTCGGGTTGGGCGTCAAACTGCTCCACACCGTCGGCACGAGACCTTGTTCTTCGAGTAGCAGCGTCGATTGAGCTACCCACCCCGCCTCGATGAGCCCACCGTCGGACACCACCATTGGACGCCGGGCGCCGAGCCGAAGTGCCGCATGCGCCACCTCACCGAGGGAGTCCTGGCCGAAGACGATCTCCGGCGCATGGAACTTGAGCACACGTGGAGGCTCGATCGAGCTCCGATGAGAATGCAAATCAGCCAGCGCCCGACCAGTTGCGGCCGTTTCGATCATGTCTTCTCGCCTCTGCAGTGCCTACCGCTATCGGTGTCCGGGTCCCGTGTGACTCACGTTACAACCTTATCCGGCAGGCGGCCGCACTTCCCACC
The DNA here is from genome assembly GCF_900188125.1 of Rhodococcoides kyotonense. Taxonomy (GTDB): domain Bacteria; phylum Actinomycetota; class Actinomycetes; order Mycobacteriales; family Mycobacteriaceae; genus Rhodococcoides; species Rhodococcoides kyotonense. The sequence continues at coordinate 9,049 of NZ_FZOW01000018.1, forward strand.
AGCGTGCGGACAGGTGCTTACCTACCCGATCGGGTAGGTAGACGGTGCTGTCGACAGATCGCGAACGCTGTGCATAAACTAGAACACGTTGCAATTCGGTGAGAGGATATCTTTTCGATGACCACAGTCGACGCTCCCCACAGCACTCGATCCGTGCTGCTCACCGTCGCAGAGGTCGTCGACGAGACCGCAGATGCTCGGTCGATCGTCTTCGATGCACCGCAGAACTTCCACTACCTACCAGGGCAATTTCTGACGCTGCGCATCCCGAGCGAGCGAACGGGCTCCGTCGCTCGCTGCTATTCGCTCGCCAGTTCGCCACACGGCAGCGAGCCACCCAAGGTCACCGTCAAACGCACGTACGACGGGTACGGCTCCAACTGGGTCTGCGACAACATCCAACCGGGGGACGTCGTCGAGGCACTCCCCCCGTCCGGTCGATTCACGCCGAAAGATCTCGACGACGACTTCTACCTGTTGGCGGCAGGGTCCGGAATCACTCCCGTCATGTCCATTCTGAAATCGGCGCTGAGCGAAGGCGTCGGAAAGATTGCGTTGTTCTACGCGAACCGTGACGAGAACTCCGTCATCTTCGGACGCGAACTACGCACTCTCGCAGCCGAATACCCGCACAGGCTCGCAGTTCAACATTGGTTGGAATCACTCCAGGGCCTCCCGACGGTCGACCAATTGTCCACTCTCGCTTCGCCCTATCGAGAGCGGCACGCGTTCATGTGCGGGCCGTCGATGTTCATGGACGCGGCGCACAAAGGCCTCGCGTCGAGCGGCTTTCCCCGCAACCGTGTGCGCCGCGAGATCTTCGTGTCCCTCGTCGGTGATCCGTTCGTCGATGTCACCGAAGCAGAAGTCAGCGAAACAGAAGTGACCGAAGCAGGCGTGACCGAGAGTCCCGTTCACGAGGACGACGCCACCGCGGTCGTCGAACTCGACGGTGAGACACACACTCTCACGTGGCCGCGAAGCAAGACGCTCGTCGACATCATGCTGGCAGGTGGCCTCGACGTCCCCTACTCGTGCAGAGAAGGCGAATGCGGTACGTGCGCCTGCACCATGACCGAAGGCGAAGTGAAGATGGAGAACACCGAGATCCTCGACGACGAGGACATCGCCGACGGGATGATCCTGGGGTGCCAGGCTCGCCCCGTCAGCGACCACATCGAAGTGCGGTTCTGACTCACCACGGGTTGACGAACACGGTGATCGGCTGGGTTTCGACAGCCGTCGTCGATGCTGCCAACGACGTGCGGGTCACGGTCGTGTCGGTGTCGTGTGCGTAGGGACCGGACACCACCACGTTCGTGAATCCTGCATTCTCGAGCACCTGGACGGCTGCCGGTGCCGAGTACCCGGTGACGTCGGGAACGGTGACGGTGTCGGCGGTCGCTGCACTTGCAATGGACGCACCGCCGACGGTGACCGCTCCGACTGCAGCGACGACGGCGACGGCCTTCTTGAACAAGTTACGCATGAGGACTCCTGTACCGAGGTGAATGTGCTTACCGATGTCAGGTTGCCCGCGAAGACTGGCTACGAGCCCCGCGCGGCCTGTGAGTCCGCAGTGAAGACGAAAGACTTGTGCGAGAGGTTACCGATAGTAAAGAATTTCTCAACGTTCGTCCGTGGGACGTTCGGCGGTCACGCACCGCCTCGAATAGCGAGAAAGCTACTGCAGATGCATTCTTCGTCACCCCGAAGCAGCTGGGGTTCCGTACTTTCCAAAGTCACCGCAGGCATCGCCCTGGTCCTGTTGGCCGCGTCCTGCTCATCGGAAACGTCCGGTGAGGCCGCGCCCGCGACGAGCGCGACCGTCGTGACTACCGTCGCGGGCCAGCAAGGCGCCGACGACGGCGGATCGACCGACATCGACGTCGAGATCGGCGACTGCGTGAAGCTGGGCGGCACGATGAGCGACGCGGAAATCGAAGAAGCCGCATGCGGCAGCCCCGAGTCGAACTACAAGGTCATCGCGAAGGCCGAGCAGAACGCCAGCTGCGTGTCCGACGCCGACCAGGTCTACTACGAAACCTACGGTGGAACCGAGCAGGGCGCTTTGTGTCTCGACGTCGACTGGGTCGTCGACGGATGCATGAGCATTCCGTCGGGTATGGACGAACCGGCCCGCGTGGATTGCGCCGATCCAGCTGCGACCAACGTCGAACGCGTCACCAAGATCGTCGAGGGTGCCGTCGACGTCGAGCAGTGCGAAGAAGGTGGCTACTCCTACCCCGAACGCCAGTTCACCGTCTGCACCGAGACCGTCACGGTGTAGAACACTGTGCGCCCGTGTGGACGACATCGTCCACACGGGTGCACATCGCGTCCAGCAACTCGGTGTCGTGGCTGATCAGCAGTACACCCATTCCTGCATCGCGCGCCTCGGTCCGGATCAACTGCATGATCGACGCTGTGGTCGCCGCGTCCAGCATCGCCGTCGCCTCGTCGCAGATCAGGTATTTCGGCTCCTGAGCGAGTGCGCGAGCCACACAGGCTCGCTGCAACTGACCGTCGCTGACCTGGTGCGGACGACGTGTCAACAGGTCGGGAGTCAGGCCGACACGAGCGGCGAGGTCCCGAGCCACGATCTTTCTGCCGGCGATCACGGCCGGTTGTTCGATGATGGCCTGCAACGTCATTCGCGGATCCGTCGCCGATCGGGGCGACTGGAAGAGCATCGCGACCTGTCGACGAACGTGCGACGGGACACCGAATCCTGTTCCCCGCACCGCGGTTCCGTCGATGCTCACGGTTCCGGTCCGCGGCGCGAGAAGCAGCGACAGTACCCGTGCCATCGTCGACTTCCCCGATCCCGACGGTCCGGCGAGCCCCACCACGTCCCCTGCCGGTACCGACAGGGACGCGTCGTGCAGCACGTTCGACGTTCCGTCGTACCCGGCGGTGATTCCCACAGCATCGAGACTCATGCGCTCACCCTCGTTCGATAGGTCCTACTGCCGACGGTCACCAATTCGGTCCGTCCGCCCGACATCACCGATTCCGGCCGCCGCAGGTGGTACACGCAGTCGTCGGGCAGATCGGTCAACTGCGGAGGGACACCCGGCATCGGGTGAAGCCCACGAGACGGCAACGCGTTCACCAGGTCTCGCGTGTAATCGTGCATCGGGTCGTCCAACACCAGTGCGGCAGGGCCGGTTTCCATGATGCGCGACGCGTACATCACCGCAACCCGATCTGCGACAGCCGTGCGCATCAACGACGACAGATCATGCGTGATGAGCAGGACAGCGGCGCCCTCGTCCGCGCACCGCCGCAGCAGGCGCAGGATGTGATCGGTGAGTTCCCCGTCGAGGTTGGCCGTCGGCTCGTCCGCGACGACGACGGAAGGATCGCCGACGAGCGCACCCGCGATCGCGACACGCTGCGCCATACCCCCCGACAATTCGTGCGGATACAGATCCAGATCGGCCGGGTCCAATCCGACTGTCCGCGCGAGTTCGTCGCTGCGATGCCGCGACCCGAGGACCCGAACGGTCTCGTCGAGTTGCGACCGCGCCGTCCGAACCGGCGTCAGATACGACGACGCGGACTGCGGAATCAACGCGACATCTCGTCCCCGGAAACCGGTGTCCTCGAACACGTCGACGGTTCGATCGGCTGTCCGTACCGATATCGATCCCGACACGTCCGATCCTGCAGGCAGCATCGCCATCACTGCCGTCGCGAGAATCGATTTGCCACAGCCGGATTCGCCGACGAGCGCAGTGACGGTACCTGCGTCGACGGCCAGATTCACATCGCTCGCAGCATGGACGACGGTACCGTCACGGAGGGGAATTCGAACGGTCAGATCGCGAATCCGAAGCGCAGTCACAGTCTCAACTCCGAGGGTTTGGGCGGTGTGATCGCACCGCGTAGCGACGACCCTGCCACTGCAACCGACACCGTTGCCACGACGAGGATTCCGGCTGGGAACACGAGCGTCCACCAACCACCGAGCAGCAGCGAACTGCGCGCTTCGGACAACAGAGTACCGAGGCTCGGCTCGTGCGGCGGCAGCCCGAAGCCGAGGAACGACAGTGTCGACTCGTGCCAGATCGCATGCGGCAGAAGCAGAACCACGGCGATGAGAGCCTGAGGCAGCACGGCAGGAACGACATGGCGTCGGATGACGTGCACCCTCGATGCCCCCGCGAGAACAGCCGCATCGATGTACGGCCGTTCCCGCAGACCGAGAATCTCCGACCGCACGATGCGCGCAACCTGAGTCCAATGCGTCAACGCGATCGACAGCACGATCGCGACGATGCTGCCGCGGAACATCGCGACGATGACGATCCCGAGCAGCAGATGCGGCAGCGCATTGATCGCGTCGGTGCTGCGCATGACGAGCCTGTCGACCCAACCGCCCCAGAGTCCGGCGACGGCTCCGACGATGCTACCGATGACCGTCGCCAGAAGCGCACACGCGGCAGCGATCAGCAGCGACGTCCTGATCGCAGCGGCGCTGCGCACGAACAGGTCTCGTCCCGCCGAATCGGTGCCGAACAGGTGTGACGACGACGGTCCCTGCCGAGCCGCCGCGAAGTCGGTGACGCGATCGTCCACACCCGACAACCACGGAACGAACACCGCATACAGCGCGAGCACGGCCAGAACCGCACCTGCGACGAGCAGTTTCCGCCTATCCATCGGTCTTCACCCGCGGATCCAGAAGGGCGACAGCCACATCGGCGAGAAGCGATCCGATCAGCACCGCCAGCGTCGTGCCGACCGTCAGGAACGCCAGCAGCGCCATGTCGAGGTCACGCGCGGATTGCACGATGGCACCGGCGATTCCGGGCCACGAGAACACTTCCTCGACGAGCACGGCCCCGACGACGAGCTCCGGCAGCCTCACTCCGAGCACGTTGACGAACGGCGCGAGCGATGTCGGCACGATGTGCCTGCGCGTCACCATCGACGACGGAATCCCGCGAGCGACGGCACCGGCGACGAAATCCTCACCGCGCGAGACGGACACGGATTCTCGCACCGCCAACAGCAGCCACGGCAGTTGCGACAGCGCAAGGACGGATACCGGAAGTGCCATGTGCCGCACGACCGAACCGACTGTTGGATCGGCACCTCCATCGGTCAGGCCCGCCACCGGCAACCAGCCTAGACCGAGCGCGAACAGAGCGATCGCACCGAGGGACAGCACGAACGGCGGCAAACCCTGGATCGTGATGCACAGTGCCGTGATCGCGCGGTCGAGCAACCCGCCGCTGCGAATGCCCGCGACGACACCGAGCACCAGTGCAAGCGTCGCTGCAAGAGCCAGGCCGACGCCTGCCAGCAGCAGCGTCCACGGCACCCGCTCGGCCAGTACCTCCGCCACCGGCTGACCGAACGACCTCGACATGCCCAGGTCGCCGGTGAAGACGCCCTGCACCCAGTGCCAGTACGTCGTGTACCACGGCTGGTCGAGCCCGAGTTGTTCGGCGATCATCGCCTTGTCGGCGTCGGATGTCGTCGTGTATCGAACGCCGAGATACGCGACGAGCGGGTCGAACGGCGACACCGCTGCCGCCGCGAACAGACCGCCCGACACCGCGGCACACACCGGGATCACGAACAGCAGTCGCCGCCCGATCATCGCGAGAATTCCGCGTCGGCGAGCGCGTGGGTCGTGCCGCGCCGCCGACGTCGTCGCCGGCCGCGCCATCGTTGCGGTCACGATTGCCTCGTCCACGTCTGCAGTGACCACCAGGGTCCCCAGGTGACACCATGCGAATGCGGTTCGAGAATCGGCCCCGACTCGGTCCAGTCCGAATCCTTCGACACGTACGTGTGATCGAGGAACACCAGATAGACGTAGCCGGGATCCTCGATATAGGCACGCTGCATGTCGCGGTAGGCGGCGTCGCGCTCGGCAGGATCGAGACTCGTTCGTCCCGTCTCGAGTGCCGCGTCGACCGCAGGGTTGGAGTAGTCGCTGGCGTTGTCGTACAGACTTCCGACGCCCGGGTTCAGGAACACCGAGTCGAGTGCGTTGTACGCCTGCGTGTCCGGGTCGTAGGGTTCTGCCCCACCGCCGAGCAGCGTCGCATCGTAGGAGATGCGTGGATCGATGCGATCCCAGGAGAGAGCCTCGAGATTCACTTCGACGCCGACCGCCAGTGCGTCGGATGCGAATGCCTGCGCCAGATCTCGACGTACCGTGTCCGACGCGTTGTACATGATCGAGAACTCGGCACGCACCCCGTCCCTGACGCGAATACCGTCGGCACCCGCGACCCACCCCGCGTCGGTCAACAGCCGCTCGGCTTCGGAGGGGTCGTACGGGTAGGCCGCAGTCGGCTCGTACGCGTCGCCGTACACCTCGGGGATCGGCGTCGCGGCCGCCCGGCCGTAACCGCCGAGTACGTTGTCGACCATCGACTGCCGGTTCGCGGCGAGATTCAGCGCCATCCGCACGGCCTTGTCACCGGCGACGGGATTGTTCGTCGGAAGCGACACTCCACGCCAATCGGCAGAAGTATTGGCCGTCAACGACATTCCGTCACGCCCGTCGAGAGTCTTCGCCAGCAGCGGCGGAAGGTTCGTCCCGTCGATCTCCCCCGCCGCCATCCGCTGGGCACGGGTGTTGTCGTCCGGGACGTACAGCAACGTCAGCTTCTTCACGTTCGGCGCGCCACCGAAGTAGTTCTCGTTGGCCTCGAACACTGCTCGATCCGGCGACAGGTCGACGAGAGTGTACGGTCCCGTCCCGATCGGCGCGGTGTTCAGGGAAGATTCGGCAGCAAGGCCAGGCGTGGCAACCGATTCCGACGGCACGATGCCGATCAGGAGCTTGGTCGGCAGCGCCGAATACGGGTAGTCGAGGCGGAACTCGACCGTCTGCGCATCGAGAGCAGTGACGTCGGTGATCATGTCGAACGACGACCGCGCCTCCGATGCCGACGCCGGATCCAGGATCGCGTCGTAGGTGGCGACGACGTCGCCCGCGTCGAACGCGGACCCGTCGGAGAACGTGACGCCCTCACGCAGCGGGACGGTCCAGACCGTCGCATCGGCGTTGGGCGTCGGAAGTTCGGTGGCGAGCGACGGCTCGAAACCGGGCAGGCCCTCGCCTCCGTCGAGCTTCAACAGGCCGTCGTACATCTTGGCTTCCCCCGCAGCGCCGTAGCCGGCGATCGGGTTGTAGCCACCGAGTTCGTAACCGTCCGCGAGAACGATCCCGTCGTCGGTGGATCCGTCCGCGGAGTTCGTGGGTGCGCTGCACGCCGCCAGCGCGAGAACACACGCGGATGCAGCGCCCACAGCCAGTCCTGACCGAACCATCGACCCTCCTTCGTTCATCTGAGCACTTGTTCAGATGGACGAATAATCCCACAACAGACACCGGACGGCAGCGAGACGAGCGACTACCGCCCGGTCGACATGGAGGGACTGGACGATCGGGTAGGAGTCAGCCCCGGCCGGTCACGACGACACGGTCGCGTTTCGCGGCCAGGACACTGCCCGCCGACGATGCCAAGGCCAGCACGATCACCGCGGATCCGTACACCATGGCGGTCGGTCGGAGTCCGAATTCATGTACGGCGAGACCACCGATCACGGCCGGGAGACTGAAGGCGGTGTAACTGATGACGAACGTCGTCGCGAATGCACTCGCGCGCTCGGCCGCCGGGACGAGCGCGGCCAAGGTGCGCATCGCTCCGAGGAACGTACTTCCCCAGCCTGCTCCGGCAACCACGGCACCGACGAAATACAGCGGAATCGATGTGAATGCGACGGCGATCAACGACAGTGCGACACCGACGGACAACACGATCGCGCCGACGATCATCACCGCACGCGGAGGCCGAAGTCGGACCAGTGCGGCAGCAACGGAACCGGAGAAGAACAGCGCGAAGATCTCCACTCCACCGACGATGTGATTGTCGATTCCGAACAGCGATCCGATGATCGACGGCCCAAGCGACAAGTGGAATCCGCCCAGCGACCACGTCGCGACGAGCGCCGGAACGACCAACAGGAACTGTGCGCGAACGCCGGTGGGGATCGCGATTCGTGGACGCAGCAACTGCGCGAGGTGTCTGCGCGAGTCGACGCCCCTCAACGCCGACGTCTCCGGCACGAACGCCAGTATCAACGCCAGCAGAACCGTCGCGCCGATGAGCAGCGCGAAGACCAGAACCGTCGGCGCAGGCGCGAGTTGAACCAGAAGGCCCGAGCCCAAGGCACCGGTCGCCAGACCGATCGATGGCGCAACACTGTTCACCAACGGTCCTGCCCAGTCCGACGGCTGCAGATCGATGATCGCCGCACTGAGCGCACCCGTCGCTGTTCCGGCCGCGAGACCCTGCACCACGCGCGCCGCGATCAGAGTGGACACCCCGTCGGCCGAGACGAACAACACCAGGCTGACCACGAGCATCACAAGCGCCGCCAGCAGGATCGGTTTACGCCCTACGTGGTCGGACAGACTGCCGACGACCAACAGGGCAACGAGCAGCGCCAGCGCGTAGACGGCGAACACGATGGTCAGCGTCGTCGACGAGAAACCCCAGTCCTGCTGATAGACCGGGTACAACGGCGACGGCGCTGCCGACGACGCCATGACCACCAGGTATGTCACGCCGACCGCAACGAACGCGATCCCGGGAGGCATCCGCCGGAGCGTCCGCCGCGCGACACCTGGTTCGACCGTCTCGACCATGCAACCTCCACCCATCGAAGCAAATACCATTGCTTCAACTCACGACCTGCCCTCGGCATTCCGCCGGGCGGGCTATCGGTGGATCGACGGCGCCTCGACGAGGCCGGCCAAGAGCCGGCCCTCTCTGTGAGCGAGCGCGCTCGCCGGAAGGCTGCCATCGCGCCCACTGAGCGACACCGTCACAGCACCCGACCCCATTGCCGGACGCTCCAACAGATCGATCCGCCGAAGCGTTTGACGCGCAACGGCTTCCGCACTGTCGAACAACGCGACGCCAGGAGGAAGGGCCGCAGCGATCTCGTGCGCGACGAGTGGATAATGCGTACAGCCGAGCACGACCGCCTCGACATCCGGCGGTGTCGCGGCAACGGCAGCGGAGATGGCATCCGAAACACCGTGTCCGTCACCACGATCGATCGCGTCGGCGAGTCCGTGGCACGCGATCGCCGACACGGTCCGACCGGCAGCGAAATCCTCGATCAGCCGAGCCTGGTACGCGCTCGCCGTCGTCGCCGCCGTCGCCCAGACCGCGATCCGATCACTCACTGCCGCAGCAGGTTTGATCGCCGGAACCGTACCGACGACCGGAACGGCAGTGCCCAGGTGCGCACGCAGATGCGTCAGTGCGGTGACACTTGCGGTGTTGCACGGCAACACGATCACCTCGGCGCCCGACGCCACCGCCCGATCCGCAGTGTCGATGACGCGTCGAATCACCCATTCGTCCGGTTTCGGGCCCCAGGGAGCCTGATCCGGGTCCATCAACAGGATCAGATCGAGCTCGGGGCGCAGCTCGCGAAGGCGCGCAGCGGTCGGCAACATGCCGAGCCCCGAGTCGATCAATCCGACGATCATCCCTTACTGACCCAGCGCCTGCTCGATGTCACCGACGAGGTCGGCGCCGTCCTCGATGCCGACGGACAGACGCACCAGGTCGTCCGGAACCTCGAGCAAAGAACCGGCCGTCGACGCGTGTGTCATCGCGCCCGGGTGTTCGATGAGCGATTCGACGCCACCGAGCGATTCGGCCAGCGTGAAGATCTCGGTACGTGCACAGAAGTCGAGGGCCGCCTGCTTGCCGCCCTTCAACCGCACGGAGATCATCCCGCCGAAGCGTCGCATCTGCTTGGCCGCCACCGCGTGCGACGGATGCTCGGCGAGCCCCGGGTAGATGACCTGCGAGATCGCCGAGTGACCGGACAGCACCTCGACGATCTTCTCCGCGTTGTCACTGTGGCGTTCCATGCGCAGCGCGAGAGTCTTGATACCGCGCAGCGTCAGGAATGCGTCGAACGGCCCTGGGACCCCGCCCGCGCCGTTCTGCAGGAATGCGAATGCTGCGTCGAGCTCCTCGTCGTCGGTGACGAGAGCGCCGCCCACGACGTCGGAGTGCCCGCCGATGTACTTGGTCGTGGAGTGCAACGCGACGTCGGCACCGAGCTGCAACGGCTGCTGCAGGTACGGAGAGGCGAACGTGTTGTCGACGACAAGCTTGGCGCCGCCCTCGTGTGCGACTCCGGCCAGAGCCTCGATGTCACCGACGTTGAGCAGCGGATTGGTGGGTGTCTCGACCCAGACGAGCTTGGTGTTGGGCCTGATCGCCTCGCGCACGGCGTCGACGTCGGACACCGCGGCGACCGAGTACTCGATGCCCCACTGCGTGAAGACCTTGTCGATCAGACGGAACGTGCCGCCGTACGCGTCGTTCGGGATGACGAGGTGATCGCCTGGGCGAAGCGTCGCGCGCAGCAGCGCATCGGTTGCCGCCATGCCCGACGAGAATGCCCGGCCGTACGTGCCGGACTCGATCGCAGCGAGATTCGCTTCGAGCGGCCGACGCGTCGGGTTGCCGGTGCGCGCGTACTCGAAGCCGCTGCGCATGCCGCCGACGCCGTCCTGAGCGAACGTCGAGCTCGCGTAGATCGGGACGTTCACCGCGCCGGTCAGCGGATCAGGTTCGTACCCGGCATGAACCGCCTTCGTGGAAAAGCCCTGCCAGGAGATGCTGTCGGCCTTGCTGCGCTGCTCACTCATGCGTTCCAGCCTAATCTGGTCATTCCTGCAGGCTCCACTCCCGCCTAATAGCGAGGACGCAATCGGTAGCCTGCGGGGAGAGACACCGCAAGCGAAATGGGGCGTTACACGTGGCCGATGCACAGTCCGTCGAAGAACTCTTCGCGTTCGACTCCCTCCTCGACACCGAGGAGAAGGAGATCCGAGCGACCGTCCGTGCGTTCGGAAAGGAGAAGATCCGCCCGCACCTGGCCGATTGGTTCGAAGACGGCACGGTTCCGGCACGCGAACTCGCCAAGGAACTGGGCGCCCTCGGCCTGCTCGGCATGCATCTCGAGGGTTACGGATGTGCAGGCACGTCCGCCACGGCCTACGGCTTGGCGTGCCTGGAGCTCGAGGCGATGGATTCCGGAATTCGCAGCCTCGTCTCGGTGCAGGGTTCGCTCGCGATGTTCGCGATCTGGAAATACGGCTCGGAGGAACAGAAGCAGCACTGGCTTCCCGGCATGGCCGAAGGAAATCTGATCGGGTGCTTCGGGCTGACCGAGGCCGACTTCGGATCCAACCCCGGAGGCATGCGGACCCGAGCCAAGAAGGACGGCACCGACTGGGTGCTGAACGGCAGCAAGATGTGGATCACCAACGGACCCGTCGCCGACGTCGCGATCGTGTGGGCGCAGACCGACGACAAAGTACGCGGCTTCGTCGTCCCGACGGATACACCTGGCTTCACCGCGAACACCGTGAAGAAGAAGCTGTCCCTGCGGGCATCGATCACAGGTGAACTCGTACTGGAGGACGTGCGACTCCCCGAGGACGCGATGCTGCCGGAGGCTCGCGGTCTCGGCGGTCCACTGAGCTGTCTGAACGAAGCGAGGTTCGGCATCGTCTTCGGCGCGATGGGAGCGGCACGCGACTGCCTCGAATCCGCGATCGAGTACTCGAAGACACGCGAGGTGTTCGACAAGCCGCTCGGCGGTTACCAGCTCACGCAGGCCAAGATCGCGAACATGGCGCTCGAACTCGGCAAAGGTGAGCTGCTCGCACTACACCTCGGGCGTGTGAAGGACAAGGGAGAACTTCGCGGCGAACAGGTCTCGGTCGGCAAGCTGAACAATGTACGCGAGGCGATCAAGATCGCGCGCGAATGCCGAACCATCTTGGGCGCCAACGGAATCACGCTCGAGTACCCGGTACTGCGGCACGCGAACAACCTCGAATCGGTCCTGACGTACGAGGGAACGTCCGAGGTGCATCAGCTCGTCATCGGGCAGGCTTTGACGGGTTCCAGCGCGTTCCGCTGACGCCCTACGTGAGTGAAAATGTATAGCGGGCTATACATTTTCACTCACGACGGGGTCAGGCGCCCTTCGACAAGAACCCGAGCAGATCGTGCCGCGTGATGACACCGGCCGGCTTGCCTTCTTCGACGACCATGAGCGCGTCGGTCTCACCGAGAGCCTTGGTCGCGTCCGAGACGTTCTCGCCTGCACCGATGAGCGGGAAGGGCGGGCTCATGTGCTTGGCGACGGGATCGGCCAATGCTGCGCGCCCTTCGAACACCGCGCTGAGCAGATCGCGCTCGGTGACACTGCCTGCGACTTCACCGGCCATGACGGGCGGTTCTGCGCCGACGACCGGCATCTGCGAGACGCCGTACTCACGCAGGATCTCGATGGCGTCGCGCACGGTTTCCGAGGGGTGCGTGTGGACGAGGTCGGGCAGCGCGCCCGACTTGCCGCGCAGCACGTCGCCGACGGACGGCTCGTCGGTCTTGCCGTCGAGTCGCGAACGGAGGAAGCCGTACGACGACATCCAGTCGTCGTTGAAGATCTTGGCGAGGTAGCCGCGTCCGCCGTCGGGCAGCAGCACGACGACCAGAGCGTCGGGTCCTTCGCGCTCGGCGACCTTGATCGCGGCGACGGCAGCCATGCCGCACGATCCGCCCACCAGCAGACCCTCTTCACGGGCCAGGCGACGCGTCATGTCGAAGGAGTCCGCGTCGGAGACGGCGATGATCTCGTCGGGGATCGACGGGTCGTACGCGGTCGGCCAGAAGTCCTCACCGACGCCTTCGACGAGGTACGGCCGTCCCGTTCCTCCGGAGTAGACCGAGCCTTCGGGGTCGACGCCGATGACCTTGACCTTGCCGCCCGACATCTCCTTGAGGTACTTGCCGGTGCCGGAGATGGTGCCGCCGGTGCCGACGCCTGCTACGAAGTGCGTGATCTTGCCGTCGGTGTCGGCCCAGATCTCGGGTCCGGTGGTCTCGTAGTGGCTCTGCGGGCCTGCCGGGTTGGAGTACTGGTTGGGCTTCCAGCCGCCGTCGATTTCCCGCACCAGGCGGTCGGACACGCTGTAGTAACTGTTCGGGTCCTCCGGCGCGACGGCGGTGGGGCAGACGACGACCTCGGCGCCGTACGCGCGCAGGACGTTGCGTTTTTCTTCACCGACCTTGTCCGGGCACACGAACACGCACTTGTACCCGCGCTGCTGAGCGACGAGCGCCAGTCCGATTCCGGTGTTGCCGGACGTGGGCTCGATGATGGTGCCGCCGGGCTTCAACTCGCCCGACGCCTCGGCCGCGTCGATCATCTTGACGGCGATGCGGTCCTTGGACGACCCGCCCGGGTTGAGGTATTCGATCTTGGCAGCAACCGTCCCCGCGTTGTCGCCGACAACGGAGGAAAGCTTGACCAACGGAGTGTTGCCGATGAGTTCGGTGACGTGCTGAGCAATGCGCATGTCTCCATCTTCCCAGACGCCGCCCACCGTGCTCCTCGGTACCGCCGTGACGGCACCGAGGAAATGCATACGATGGTCGTGTGGCGCGTAACGAAGGAGCAGAACGGTGCCGGTGAGTCGATGGCGTACCGCCGCCAAAGCCGGTGCGGCAACGGTACTTGCAGGCTCGTCGGCCGGAACTGCATCGTGGGCGGCGTACCGACATCTGATGTCGCAGGCGACGTCGGCGCGAGGCGTCATCGGACGCAGCACCGCCAAACCACCCGAGGCCGACGGCGTCTACTCCCCTGGTGAGCGCACGCCTACCCCCTGGCGCATCGGAAGTTCAGCAGATATTCATCTGATGGTTTTCGGCGACTCGACGGCGGCCGGCGTGGGCTGTGTCGTGGCCGACGAGGTTCCGGGCGTCCTCGTCGCACGCGGCCTCGCCGACGAAACCGGCAAACGAATCAGGTTGAGCACCAAAGCGATCGGCGGCGCGACGTCCAAGGGTCTCGAAGGCCAGGTCGACGCGATGTTCGTCGCAGGACCGCCTCCCGACGCGGCTGTCATCCTCATCGGCGCCAATGACGTCACCAAGAAGTTCTCCATCGCGGCATCGGCGCAGCGCCTGGGTACAGCCGTCGACCGCCTGACGGCCAAGAGCACGGTCGTCGTCGTGGGTACGTGTCCGGACCTCGGCGTCGTCACCGCCATTCCGCAACCGCTGCGCACCGTCGTCCGTAATTGGGGTCTTCGACTCGCGCGAGCACAGACCGCGGCGACCCTCGCCGCCGGTGGCCACCCCGTCGCCCTGGCGGATCTCCTTGCACCGGAGTTCCTCGCTGCCCCGGACACGATGTTCTCCGCAGATCGGTTCCACCCGTCCGCAGCGGGATACGAACTGGCCGCGCAGCAACTCCTCCCCGTCCTCGCCGCCGCCCTCGGCGAGTGGAACGGAGGCCCGTTGCCCGAACTCCCCCAAGTGTCCGCCGCAGTCGAGTCACGCAAGGTGGCTCCTCGCGCGGCGGCGTCTCTCGACCGATTTCTTCGCCGACGCGGAGCCGAGATCCAGGGAGCCAACGGCTAACGATAGATTCGGTCTTACTCGTCGGTAACTTGAAAATTCACCCAAGGAGAGTTCATGCCAGAGGCAGTGATCGTCAGTACCGCTCGTTCCCCGATCGGCCGCGCGATGAAAGGTTCACTGAAGGACATTCGTCCCGACGACCTGACCGTGCAAATGGTCGCGGCGGCACTGGCGAAGGTTCCCGAGCTCGACCCGACCGACATCGACGACCTCCTCCTCGGCTGCGGCCTTCCCGGCGGCATGCAGGGCAACAACCTGGCCCGCATCGTCGCCGTGCTCCTCGGCTACGACTCGCTGCCGGGCACGACGATCACTCGCTACTGTTCGTCGTCACTGCAGACCACCCGCATGGCACTGCACGCCATCAAGGCAGGCGAGGGCGACGTCTTCATCTCCGCCGGCGTCGAGAGCGTCTCCAACTTCATCCACGGCAGCTCCGATTCGCTACCGCAGAGCCACAATCCACTGTTCGCCGACGCCGAAGCCCGCACCAAGAAGGCGCAGGAGGAAGGCGCCGACAGCTGGACGGACCCCCGCGAGAACGGCGATCTTCCCGACGCCTACATCGCGATGGGCCAGACCGCCGAGAACGTCTCGCTGCTGACCGGCATCAGCCGTGAGGAGCAGGATCACTGGGCAGTGCGCAGTCAGAACCGCGCCGAAGAGGCCATCAACTCGGGCTTCTTCGAGCGTGAGATCACTCCGGTCACATTGCCGGACGGCACCGTCGTGTCGAAGGACGACGGTCCCCGCGCCGGCACCACCTACGAGAAGATCAGCGAGCTCAAGCCCGTCTTCCGACCGAACGGAACCGTCACCGCGGGCAACGCGTGCCCGCTGAACGACGGCGCTGCCGCGCTGGTCATCATGAGCGACACCAAGGCGAAGGCTCTCGGCCTGACCCCGCTCGCGCGCATCGTGTCCACCGGCGTCACCGGCACCTCCCCCGAGATCATGGGCCTCGGACCCATCGAGGCGACGCGCAAGGCTCTCTCGATCGCGAACCTGTCGATCTCCGACATCGACCTGTTCGAGATCAACGAGGCCTTCGCGGTCCAGGTCCTCGGCTCGGCACGCGACCTCGGGATCGATCACGACAAGCTCAACATCTCCGGCGGTGCCATCGCCGTCGGGCATCCGTTCGGCATGACCGGTGCACGCATCACCACGACGCTGCTGAACAACCTGAAGACTCAGGACAAGACGTTCGGCGTCGAGACCATGTGCGTCGGCGGCGGCATGGGTATGGCCATGGTGCTCGAACGACTCAGCTGAGCTGAGTCGTGATTGCCCGATAGTTGGCGTCTCAGGGCCGGATCTGCCGTCCGGACCGAACTATCGGGCAATCACGACACTCGTACCTGGATACGAAAAAGGCCCCGCACTCGTCGAGTGCGGGGCCTTCGTCGTCGGAAACTAGTCGTTCTGGAAGTAGCTGAGCAGACGCAGGATCTCGACGTACAACCACACGAGGGTGATCGTCAGTCCGAGCGCGACGCCCCATGCTGCCTTCTCCGGCGCCTGAGCGCGGATCAGCTGATCGGCCTGGTCGAAGTCCAGTAGGAAGCTGAACGCAGCGATGCCGATGCAGACGAGGCTGAAGATGATGGCGATGGGTCCGCCGTCACGCAGACCGAAGCCGCCGTCCATGAAGAAGCTGGCGACCAGGTTGCCGAGCGCGAGAACGACGACACCGATGAGGGCGCCGATGATCATGCGTGTCAGGCGAGGAGTGACGCGGATGGCGCCGGTCTTGTAGACCACGAGCATTCCGAAGAACACACCGAACGTGCCGAGAACGGCCTGCCCGATCAGTGCAGCTCCTCCGACGCCGCCGAAGGTGACATCGGTGAACAGGCGCGACAGCGCACCGAGGAACACACCCTCGGCGACGGCGTACGCAAGCACGATCGCTGGGTTGTCCATCTTGCGACCGAACGTCGCGAACAGTACGAGGCCGAGACCGATGAGGCCGCCGCCGACGACGAACATGGTCGCCAGCGATGCGTTACCACTGGAGAGAGCGTAGGAGACGATCGCCGAGATGGTCAGCACACCGAGCGTGATGCCCGTCTTGGTGACGACGTCGTCGATGGTCATGGCCCGCGTCGCGGGGCCGGTCTGGTAGGGCTCGCCGTAAGTCTGCGGCTGGCCGAACTGCTGTGCGGCTTGCGCGCCACCAGCCGTCGCAGTGCCGAAAGTGGCGTATCCGCCGCCCTCCTGCTTGGGCAGGTTGCGGAACACCGGGTTGCTCGAGGTGCGCACCGTGTTACATCCCTTCTAAGAGCGCAAGCCCTTCGTTGTCATCAGGCCCGACGCCGACGTGTCGTCGGCAGTTGTATGTAAAACTCCCACATACGGACAAAAGTTCCCAGTCGGGCGAGAGAACTTCCGACAAATCGGACTCTACCGTGCCGACGGCCTCGCTGCTCACACACGCCCGGTTTCCCGCCGACGACTTACGGGCATGAACGAACAATGAGCATCGAAGACGGACAGGATCAGACACTCGACCAAAGCGAGAGCCTGGATTCCGACGAGGTACGCAACGACGACGGCGACACGATCGTCGAACCACCCGAGCACTGGAGCGAGGCCGACAAGTTCGGAACGACTCCCGAAGAGGCGCTCGAAGGTGAAAGCCTCGACGAAAAACTGAGCGAGGAAGAGCCCGACGTCGCTCTCGAGAGCGACGAACGTGCCGTCGCGGACACCCCCGACGACGAGTTGACCGAGGAACAGGTCGACCACGAGATCCTGGAGTCGGACGAAGATCCCGACATCGACTACGCCGACGGCCAGCGGCAGGCCGAGATCATCGAGGGCACCCTGGTCGAGGATCGCGGGCGCGACCGCGGACAGATCGGCGGCACTCCCGAAGACGGCGGTCCCGTCGAGTAGACCTCAGGCCGGGGTCGATCGAGTGACGGTGAATTTGGCATTTCGCCCCACCGACTCGGTCGGCCCGACGGCCGCCCGCAGTTCGCCCCGATAGTTGAGATGCGTGTTGTACACCGTCCACAACTCCCCGCCTGGCCGAAGAGTGCGTCCCGCCGCGGCGAACAACTTCTCCGCGCTCCCGGTGTGAAGCGACGCGCCTTCGTGAAACGGCGGATTCAACACGATCAAGTCGACCGAGCGGTCCTCGAACGTCGACATCGCATCGTCGCGGACGACCGCGATGTTCACGTTGTTCGCCGACGCGGTGGCCGACGCCGATGCCACTGCCGCCGCGGAACGATCTGTCGCCACGACTCGTGCGGACTTTCTGGACTCGGCCAGTAGACACGCGAGAATTCCTGTACCGCAACCCAAGTCGACGATATCGCGCGCATCCGGCTTCATCTCGCCGACGAAGGATGCGAGGAATCTGGTGCCGATGTCCAGTTTCGGACCCGCGAACACGGCCCCGTGCGCGACGACGGTGAGCCCGATGTCCTCGAGTCTCTCGGTGACGGGATAACTCCGGGGAGGACGACGGATCGGCCCCGACGCAGTCAGGACCCGCGATTTCTGGCGACCGCGGCCTGCGGTGACGGACTCGAACGACGCTCGGAGAACGCCGTTCATCGCCGGAGTCATGTGCTTGTCCCGACCCCCGGCGAACACGGTGACGTCGGGGGCTGCATATGCGGCGATGTTCTCGGCGATCTCCGTCAGTTCGGCGAGGCTTCGCGGTAGTTGCATCAGCACGACGCGTGCACCGGCCAGAAGCTCCTCCGACAGCGGGAGGGACCGGTACGCTTCGGCCGATCCGAGCGCAGACGCGTTGAACTTCAGCGCAAGTTCGCCGGTGACAGGATCCTGGTGAACGCGAATGCCGGTCTTTCCGCCGTGTGCCGCAGCTCCGAACGTCAGCGCCCCGTAACGATCCCCGATCACGACGACATCGTCACCGGCAGTCCCGGTCAGCGAATCGGCGGCAGTGTCGAGAATCAGCCGGTCCGCAGCGTCCGACGCGAACAGGTTCGGCGCCTCCGCATCGGGGAATCGGCGCAGTACTCGAAGGACGGACTCGACGTCGTGCATGCCCGATAGTGTTTCATCCCACCGCGAGGTGACCAAACTCGTTGCATATCAAGAAATTCGACCGTCGCGGGCGCGTCCGAGTGGCATTTTCGAAAAATCGGGAGCATGCTCGAGCGATGGAATCACCCAAGAAGATAGAGACGCTGTTCAGCCACACCGATTCCACCCCTGACGACGCCCCGGCGCACAAGACGGACCCTGTCGTCTACACCTCGCTCTTCAGCGGCGACGGAACCTCACGACAGATACCGTAGATAGTCCAGCGACTTGTCCGCGTGCACGTTGGAACGTTCACTGGTCACGACCAACCGGACGACGCGGTTTCTGTCGATCACGAACGTCGTCCTCTTCACCGACAACAGCTGACGCAGAATGCCTCGCTTCACCGCATGTGTTCGACCCCGGTCGAAGTCCTTGCGACGACGTCGCCGCATCAACCAGCCCCCGCGTCGTACTCCGAACTGCTCGGCCACCGACCCGTCGGAATCGGCCAACAGTGGGTAATCGAACGACCGCTGGAGCGCGAAATGGGATTGCTTGTCGGTGGTGTCCGTACTGATACCCACACGCTGAGCGCCGAGTGACTCGAACGCCCGCCCGAGATCACGGAAGTGGCAGGCTTCCGCCGTGCAGATCGGACTCGACGCAGCGGGGTAGAAGAACAGGACGACAGGGCCTCTGTCCAGCAGTTCGCTCAGGCTCCGGATGGTCCCCGTGTGGTCGGGAAGTCGAAAGTCCGGCGCGGTTTCGCCAGTACGCATGCTCGACAGGGTACTGGCCCGCCGTCAGCTGCCGTCATCGAGCAGTGTCCGCTTCAACTTCTCGAGGTCGTCGTCCGTCACCCCGAGAGCCTGCAGATAGCCGTCGAACGAGCCGTAATTCTTCTCCACGACGTCGATTCCGTGACGGTAGTACGCCTCGGTGACACCGAGTACGGCGTCGGAGATCTCGATCGGCGCACCGTCCTCTCGCGGCTCCCACACCGTCCGCAGGTGAGCACGCAGAGGTTCGATCGCCGCGTTGCTGGTCAGGAAGTCGGCGAGGATGTCGGACTCGGTCACACCCGCAGCGCGCAGCACCGTCGCGACGGTCCACCCCGCACGATCCTTACCCGCGGCGCAGTGCACGAGAACCGGGCCATCGCCCCTGGTCAAGGCGCCGATGACGGCCGTGATCGCGGTCTTGGCGCCGTCGAGCGTCGGGAACGAGGTGTAGGCACGCATCATGTAGCGAAGCTGGGCCTCGGGGTCGACGATGGCCCCTATCTCGTGCGGAGCCCGCTCGCCCTTGTGGTTGTCGTACGGCACGTTGTTCACGACGACGCCGTCGGGCACCCGGTCGGCGCCACTGCGCGCGATCTCGGAATCTCCGCGTAAATCGAACACCTGCCGGACGCCGAGAGCGAGCAGTTCCGCGCGTCCGTCGTCGTCCAGTAGGCTCAGCTCGGACGATCGCATCAGCAGACCCGACCGGATTCGACGGCCGTCGACCGTCCGAGCGCCGCCCACATCGCGGAAGTTCCATGCTCCGGACAGGCGAAATTGATCGTGCACGCTCGTATCTGTCATGCGTGCACAGTATCCAAGGCGCTTATCGTGGAGCCATGACGGACCTCGACCGCACCGATGCCCGACTCCTGCTCGCTCTGTGCGACAAGCCGCGAGCAACCGGCGTCGAACTTGCGACGACGCTCGGCCTGTCCCGAAACACGGTGCAAGCTCGCCTCACTCGCTGGGAAGAAAAGGACACGCTGACCCCGATCGACCATCGTGTTCGCCCTCGCAGCCTCGGCTATGCACTGCAGGCCTTCGTGACGACGCGCGTCGACCAGCACAAGCTTGCCGAGGTCACCGATCATCTACGGACCATCCCCGAGGTGCTGGAGGTGTTCGGGCTGTCGGGCGCTTCCGACATGCACATCCGAATAGCGGCGGTCGACGCCGACGACCTGTACCGGGTCGCCGGTTTGATCCTGAAGATTCCGGGTGTGGAGCGCACCAACATGTCGATTGCGATGAGCGAACTGATCCCGTACCGCACGACTCCGATTCTCGACCGCGCTGCAGCTACGAACACCGGGGGTTGATCGGGTTCGGCGACGCCCCCGACGCGCCGCCGACCCTGTTCGACCGTAACCCATGGTCATCCCCCGCCGAGTGAACCGACGGCACGCGCGATGACGAGCAGCGACGTCAGCAGGGCCGCGCTTGCCTGAATGCCCATCAGCATCTTTGCGCGACTGGTCAACGGCATCGTGTCGGTCGGGCTGAATGCGCTCGAGTTGGTGAGCGAGAGATACAGGTAGTCGACGAACGTCGGAATCCAGCCGGACGCTTTGCTTGCGCCGACCGAGACCTCCTGGACGGCGTCGTCGTTCTCGTCCTGCGAGAACCTCCAGTCGGCCGGTGGCATGTCGTCTCGGCGCAATTTCCTGCGGGCGACCGGTCCCCCGCGGTCCAGTTCCCAGTACAGCAAGCCGAAACCGATCACATTCGTCAGCCACACCTGCAGGGCGGCGAGCAGGAGCGATCCCCCTTCGGCGGCAGGATCCGTCAGCGTCGTGATCAGCAGGCCGAGAGCAACCATGTTCGTCAGAATGACGACTGCAGCCTGGGCCACCGACAGAATGCGTGACCACTTCGTTTCGCGTGTCATCCGCCGCGGATTGGTCGCGATCAATGCGACCAGCAGTGCCAGCTCGACGACGGGAACGATCAAACGCGGGCCGAACAGAAGCGAGCTGGGCAGCAACGCGTAGGTCGCACCGGCGACGATCACCGCGACAGCAGGGGGTAGTCGGTGTTCGCCGGTCGACGTGCGACGGCGTTCGAGTTCCTCGTCGAGCGGATCCATATCGGCGGTTTACCCGAACCGACTATGCGCACACAGGTGGTACCGGTGCACACTTGTCTCGATGGCAACGGACCCCGACATGTCGAACCCCGAGAACGCTCAGCAGGAGGTCGCGCGACTGGCGGCTCTGGATGCGGGCGGATTGTCCACCGAGCTGCTCGGTGACTTTCTCGACGTTCTGACTGCCGCTGTGTCCGCTGGCCGCCCGCTGACGAGACGTCAGCTCGGCACCCTCCGCATCAAGGGCGACGCCGCAGCCCGTCGAGGCGTTCCGTTGCGCGCACTGTTGGACCTCTATCTGTCGTCCGTTTGGCGGCTGTGGCGCAATCTGCCTGCCGTCGTCGACGCGGAAGTAAATCCGCAGGCCGTCGTCACCGCGGGTGAGGTCATGCTCCGCGCGTCCGACGACGCGGTTGCCGAGCTCACCGAGGGCTTCCAGCTCGCCCGCCGATCGCTCGTACGTGCAGAGGTCTCGGCCCGACGCGAATTCGTCGACGATCTGCTGTCCGGTAGCGCCGACGTCGCAGGCGTGCTCGGACGGGCCGAGAACTTCGGACTCGACCTTGCGGGACCGCACTGCGCGGCCGTGGTCGTCGCGGACAAGCCGTTCACCGATGCCAGTCCTGCGATCATCGACGTCGAGCGAGCTGTCGAGGGCAGCAAGGGGGATGCGGGCACACTCGTCGCCAGCAAGGAAGGCCGATTGGTCGTCGTGTTCTCCGCGCCGGATCAACGTGCCGTCTCGCACGTGCTGGACAGCCTTCGCACGTCGATTCGGCAGTCTCGCGTCGACGACGGCTGGTCGCATCGGATCGGCGTCGGGCGTGCCGGTTCCAGCGCGGCAGGCGTGTCTTCGTCGTATCGCGAAGCGGTCGACGCGCTCGACTTCGCGACCAAGCTGGGTATGGACGCGCCGATCGTCGATGCCCGCGAACTTCTCGTCTACCGAGTCCTTCTCGACGACAGGCCGGCTATCACCGATCTCGTCGAGACCGTGCTGACGCCGTTGCTCGGGTCGCGCGGTGGGGCGGAGCCTCTGCTGCAGACGCTTTTCGTGTTTTTCGAGTCGGGCGGCAACGCCGCATCGACGGCCCGATCGATGCATTTGTCGGTGAGGGCCGTCACGTATCGGCTGACCCGGATAGCCGAGCTGACCGGCCACGACGTCGCAGATGCCGGTGAGCGTTTCGCGCTGCAGACGGCGGTGTTCGGCGCCAAATTGCTCGACTGGCCCGCGCATCGGGGATGAAACTCGCCTATATTGCCGGATGTCGGCAATGAATTCGGGCAAAACATGTCCCGAATCGGACGCTGCGTTCCGCATTCTCGACAGGCAGAATTGAGGAGTCGCGGCGTGAACACCGCCGCCGAGATCCCCCGACAGCGTTTCATGGACCACACAAGGAGAAACCAGCACTCATGGCATCTCTGACGCAGCGATTGAAGACATTCGCCAGTAGCCCGCAGGGCCGAAAGCTGATCGCGCAGGCCAAGGCCTACGCAAGCAAGCCCGAGAACCAGGCCAAGCTGAAAAGCCTCGGCTCCCGATTCACAGGTAAGGACACACGCCGATGAACGTTCCCGTGTGGGCATGGGCGGCATTCGCCGCCGTAGTGCTCATCATGCTCGCGATCGACCTTCTCGCCCACCGCGGCGCACACATCATCGGGTTCAAGGAAGCAGCATGGTGGAGCGCAGTCTGGGTCGGTGTCGCTCTGATCTTCGGCGGCGTCGTCTTCGCCACTCTCGGTACCACCGCGGGCGTCGAGTACACCACGGCGTGGCTGCTCGAGAAGAGTCTGTCCGTCGACAACCTCTTCGTCTTCGCGCTGATCTTCGGCTACTTCAAGGTCCCGCGTGAGTACCAGCACCGGGTGCTGTTCTACGGCGTCATCGGCGCCCTGGTCTTCCGAGGCATCTTCCTCGCCGCCGGCGTGGCCATCGTCTCGAAGTTCACCGTCGTCCTGTTCGTCTTCGCCGCCATCCTGCTGTACAGCGCGTGGAAGTTGATGAAGGACGAGGAAGATTCCTACGACCCGAGCACCTCGCTCGCAGTTCGACTGCTTCGCAAGGTCATTCCGGTCCGCGAAGAGTACGACGGCACCAAGTTCTTCGTCATGGAAGCCGGCAAGCGTGTCGCGACGCCGCTGTTGGCAGTCGTCGTCGCCATCGAGGCCGCAGACCTCGTGTTCGCCGTCGACAGTGTTCCGGCCGTCCTCGCGGTCAGCGACGACCCGTTCATCGTCTACTCGTCGAACGCGTTCGCGATCCTCGGACTGCGTGCTCTGTACTTCCTGCTGTCCGGCCTTCTCGACAAGTTCCACTACCTGTCGAAGGGCCTGGCGATCATCCTCGGCTTCATCGGCGTCAAGCTGATTCTGCAGGCGAGCCACAAGGTGATCAGCACGTCGATTCCGGAGATTCCGTCGTTCGTGAGTCTCGTGGTGATCGTCACGGTGTTGGCAGGCTCGATCATCCTCAGTATCAAGCGTCCACCCAAGGAGGACGACGAGGAAGTCGAGACAGCAGCCGATCGTCCGAGTCTCACCAAGGACGAGTAACACCCTTATGCACCACATCGACACGCCCGCAGCCTGCACCGGCTGCGGGCGTGTCGTGTTTCGCCGCCCAGTACCACGGGTAGTAGCTCTTCATGACAAATTCGAACTCGTACACCGTTCCCGGACTGAGCACCGACGACGGCGCTCGTGTCGCGACACTGCTGCAGGACCGTCTCAACGCCTTCAACGATCTGCACCTGACGCTGAAGCACATCCACTGGAATGTGGTCGGACCCAACTTCATCGCCGTGCACGAGATGCTGGACCCGCAGGTCGAGGCTGTACGAGGTTTCGCCGACGAGGTCGCCGAGCGCATTGCGACGCTCGGATCCTCCGCATTGGGCACTCCGGGGACCATCGTCGATCAGCGCAAGTGGGACGACTACTCGATCGGCCGCGCATCGGCCATCGAGCATCTGGGGGCACTCGACCTCGTGTACGTCGGCGTCATCGAGGACACAAGGAAGGCGATCGAGGAGATCGGCAAGATCGACCCGATCACCGAGGATTTGCTGATCGGTCAGAGCGGCCAGCTCGAATTGTTCCACTGGTTCGTCCGTGCGCACCTGGAGAATTCCGGCGGCCAGCTCTCGACGGGCGGCGCATCCAGCGAAACCGAGGCCGCGTCGAACGCAGGCTGATCGGCCGAACTTCGCGGTTCGAGTTTGAGTCGGATCCGTCCGGGTACCCCACCAGAGGCCGCTCGGGGCGGCCCACAATCGAAAAGAGGGAACCACAGTGATCGTCCTAGGAATCATCCTCGCACTCATCGGCTTCTTGGCGTCGATCCAGATTCTCTGGATCATCGGAATCGTGCTGATAGTCGTCGGCGCGGTCCTTACATTGCTGGGGTCTGCAGGTCGCGCTGTCGGTGGCAGAAAGACCTGGTATTGACCTTCGGACACAACAAGACGGCCCCGGCGCTCAGCGCCGGGGCCGTTTTTGTTTCTCGGGATGTCACAGCCCTTCGAGTACCTCGGTCATCGTCGGAACGACCTCGTTGCCGACCCTCTCGAACGCAAGCTTGGCCAGCGGATCGGCGAGCTTGGCGACTCCGTTGAACGTGATGTCGGCAACGTACGTGATCTCGGTCGAATCGGAGCCCGACGCGGTGAACGACAGATCGTCGACGGACTTCGCAGTCTTGTTGGTCCCCTCGAACACCACCCGATGCGGACTGTCCTCGACCATCCGGTAGGTCAATTCCGTGCCGATTCCGAACAGTTTCGACTCGTTGTGCCACTCGGTTCCGACGCCGATGTCTCCCGGCGTCGACTTCACGCACTTCTGTGTCCCGGGGTCCCACTTCTCGGCATGCTCGAAGTCCCGGAGGTACGAGACCACGACGTCGATGGGCTTGCGGACGACGAACGTCCGTCGAACCTGAACCATGGTGTGCCTTTCGCAGAAAGTATCGGTTTCGGGCGACTACCCGCTGCGACAGGGCCTCACACCGACGCGCTCGACCACCCGAGAGCCGGGCCGAGCTTCTGGGCCATATCGGTCAGAATCTGCTCGTAATCCTCGTGCTCGAAGCTGAACGGGAGTGCGAACGCCACTTCGTCCACCTCTCGAAACGCCTTGTTGGTGTACAGCTTTTCGGCGATCTCGTCGGACGTGCCGACGATGTCGGGCGCGAACATCATCCGGGCGGGTCCCTGCGGCTCTAGTGTGCGGTCGAATCGGCTCTGCGCGTAGTTCCGATACTTCTCGATCTGCGTGGACGACGCCGAATCCGTCGGGACGACAACGAGACCCTGCGACACGCGGGCATTCTCCCCGTCGGGATGCGCGTCGCGAAACCGCCTGATGTGGGAGAGCTGGATATCGTCGAAGTCCGTGGATTCCTCGGCCTTCACGACGCTGCTGACGAGGAGGTTCATCCTGGCCTCACCCGCCCATGCCGCGGACCTCAGACTTGCTCCGCCGTACCACATTCGACTGCGAAGTCCGGCGGAATGCGGCTGCACTCGATCCGAGAACTGTTCGATCCCGACGGTGCCACTCCAGTCCGACACCGGCTGTCCTTCCACAGCCCGCAGGAGCCGGTTCACCCGTTCGTATCCGAAATCCTCGACGTCGGCGGTATCCGGGTACAACGCGGTCTTGACCCGCTCGTACTGCATGGGGATCCCGACACTGACACCGGGATTGACGCGTCCACCGGACAGCACGTCGACGGTCGCAAGGTCCTCCGCGAGGCGAATGGGGTTCTCCCATCCGAGAGGCGTCACCGCGGTACCGAGATCGATCCGACGAGTGCGCTGCGACGCGGCCGCCATCACGGCGATCGGCGACGAGATGCCGAACTGCAGGTGACGATGCCGAAGCCATGCACTGTCGAACCCGAGGCGCTCCCCCAGTTCGATGATTCCCAGCGTCGACTCGTGGCCGCGACCTGGATCCTGCTCGTCGAACAGTCCGATCGTCAGGAATCCCAACTTGCGCAGCGGTGCCGAGCGTTCGGGCATGGTGCCTCCGTGTCAGGTCGAGCTGTTGTCTACGTGGACATGCTATTTGATCGGCCGACGCCCCATCTGTCGGCCACGGGACTACCATGGCGTCGACGAGCCGACGAAGGACGTGAGCGAAAATGACTCTCGACGACCTCACCGCTTCCGATTCGCATTCTCGCGACCTCGGTCTCGACGCTGCGGCACGGGATCACCTGTGGATGCACTTCACCCGCATGGGGTCGTTCCAGGACAGGGACGTACCCGTCATCACCCGCGGTGAAGGCCACTACATCTACGACTCCCGCGGACGGAAGATTCTCGACGGCTTGTCCGCCTTGTTCGTCGTGCAAGCCGGTCACGGCAGACGTGAACTCGCAGAGGTCGCCGCGGCGCAGGCCACCCAGCTCGCGTATTTTCCTGTCTGGGGTTACGCGACTCCTCCTGCGATCGAACTCGCGGAGCGGTTGGCGAGTTACACGCCCGGCGACCTGAACCGCGTCTTCTTCACCACAGGTGGCGGAGAAGCCGTCGAGAGCGCCTGGAAAGTCGCGAAGCAGCATTTCAAGCTCATCGGAAAGCCGTTGAAGCACAAGTTGATCAGCCGGGCGACGGCCTATCACGGAACGACGCACGGAGCACTCGCCATCACAGGTGTCCCCGCGATGAAGCAGGCATTCGAACCACTCGCGCCGGGCGGATTCCGTGCGGCGAACACCAACTTCTTTCGGGCAGAAGCGCATTCGGACGATCGTGAAGCCCACGCACTCTGGGCAGCCGACCGCATCGAGGAGGCAATTCTGTTCGAGGGACCGGACACCGTCGCCGCCGTGTTCGTCGAGCCGGTCCAGAACTCCGGCGGTTGCCTGACGGCGCCGGCGTCGTACTTCCGTCGTGTTCGAGAGATCTGCGACAAGTACGACGTCTTCATGGTCTCGGACGAGGTGATCTGCGCGTTCGGTAGACACGGAACCATGTTCGCGTGCAGCAAGTTCGGCTACACACCCGACATCATCACGTGCGCAAAAGGCATGTCCTCCGGTTACAGCCCCATCGGCGCGATGATCGCGTCGGAACGCGTCGTAGAACCCTTCCTGGCCGACACCACGACCGCGTTCACGCACGGCTACACGTTCGGCGGGCATCCTGTGTCGGCTGCCGTCTCCCTTGCGAATCTGGACATCTTCGAACGCGAGAAGCTGAACCAGCATGTTCTCGACAACGAACGCGCTTTCGAGACCACGTTACGCACATTGCTCGACCTCCCTGTCGTCGGCGACGTGCGAGGCGACGGTTACTTCTGGGCCATCGAACTCGTCTCCGACAAGGCCACCGAGAGACGACTCGACGCGGCGCAGCGAGAACGTATCGTCAAGCAGTTCCTCCCGTCGGCGCTGTTCGACGCCGGGCTGTACTGCCGACCCGACGACCGCGGTGACGCCGTCGTGCAACTGGCGCCACCGCTGACGTGCGGGCAATCCGAGTTCGACGAGATGGAGCAGATTCTGCGCGAGGTACTGACGCAGGCCGAGCACTTGCTCTGACTGTCGATTCGATTCAGGGAGTGGGGATGTCGATGACCTTCCCGGTCTCGGCTGCGCGTCGAGCGACATCGAGAACTTCCAGCGTGTGAATGACCTCCGACGCAGGAACCGGCTGAGGGCCTTCACCACGCACCGCCGCAGCGAACGCACTGTAGTAATCCTGGTAGCTACCCTGCGCGGACGGCACCTTGCGCGCGCCGGCATCGGTATACAGCGTGCCCCAACGGTCTTCGAGTTCGTATCCCCATTCGGCCGGGTCATCGGCAGGCCGCCGGCCGGCGAAGATCGACTGAGCCTGCACGTCGGTGCCGTCGGAGTAGTAGCTGCCGTCGGTGCCGTACACCCGTAGCTGCCGTGCCTGGAAGTGGTTGACCTTGGTCGCGGACACCGTCGAGTGAACCCCTCCGACGTGATCGATGTCGACGACGAAGGCGCTGTCAGTGAGCTGGTCACCTTCGCCGGCCCAGTCCATCCGGGCGTAGACCGACGTCGCCCTACCGAACAGCCACAGCACCTGGTCGACGAGATGCGCGCCGAGATCACGCAGCAGTCCGCCTGTCGGTCCGAGTTCCAGCGTCTGCGGCTCGTCCAGATCGAACCTCGACTCGATACGCCAGATACGGCCCAGTTCACCGCTGTCGATCACTCCGCGCAAGGTCCTGATGTCGGCATCCCATCGGCGGTTCTGGAAGACACTGAGCAGTAGTCCTGCATCCTCGGCCGCCTTCACGAGATCCAGTCCGCCCTGAGGGTCCGGCGCGAAAGGCTTGTCGGCAACGACGTGAACTCCGCGCGAGAGAGCCTCGAGAACCAACTCTCGTCGTGTCTCGGGCGGCGTCGTGATGGTGACCGCATCGACCCCGGCGTCGATGAGCTCACCGAGGCTGGCATAGACGGGCGTGCCGGGGGCATCGCTCTCGACTTGGGCGGCGCGCTCGGGCGATCGCGTCACGATGCCGACGAGTTCCACTCCCTCCGCCGCTTGGACGAACGGCACATGGAAGTACCGGCCACCGACCCCATATCCGACAACTCCGATGCGCACGATGCCTCCTGGATCCAATGGCGTTAATTTGTTAAGACAACAGAACACATTACAGAAGCAAAGGGCTATCGCAAGGCATATCCGCCGTCCGGATACAGGGTCGATCCAGTGGTGTACGTATTCGTGAACAGATAGAAGACGGCGCGGGCGATCTCGTCTTCGGTTCCCACCCGCCCCAACGTCGTCGCCCGTGCGTACTGCGTGAATGCGGACTCGCGAACCTCCTGCGCCCGCTCACTCCACAAGTGGCCGTCGATCGTTCCCGGCGCGACGGTGTTGACGCGAATCGGTGCCAGCTCGACGGCCATCCCGCGGCCGAGCCCCTCGACGGCTGCGTTTGCAGCCACGTACGCAGGAGCAGCCCCTGGCGGCCGCACGCTTGCAGCTCCTGACATCAGCACGATCGACGCGTCATCGGCCAGAACGTCGAGCGCTGCCTTGACCACCCGATACTGGCCCCAGAACTTCGACTCGAAAGGAGACTGTGCGTCCGCCTCCGACAAGTCTCGGATCGGGCCGGTGACATACGTTGCTGCGGTGGTGAACAGCGCGTCGACCGTGTCGATTCCGGAGAAGAACTCGGTCACCGATGCCGACGACGATGTGTCGACGGTCCGCCAGGCCGCACTCTCACCGAGTTGGGCACATGCATCGGTCAATGTGATCTCGGTACGCCCACCCAGAACTACGGATGCACCTGCCGCGGTCACGAGCTCCGCGACGCGGTAACCGATCCCCGTTCCGCCACCGATCAGAACGACGGTTTTGCCCGACAATTCGCCAGCCGAAATCTTATTCGTATTACTTGCCACGAGTATCGACGGTAGCATGACCGACGTCGAAATTTACTCTGCTGCAGTCAATCTCGCACTTCTAGCACATCCGTCGCAACCTTCGTAGTATTGCGATCGCCGTGATCCGAACTACGACGGTTCATCACGGCAAACCCGGCTCGAAGTCGGGTTGTCTGTGCTTGAATCGGACGTCGGTACGAAATCCTAGGGGCGGATCTACGTGACTGTTGCAGTGAAATCGTCGGAAGAGCATTACGCGTGGGGAATTGCTTTGATGTCGTCGCTGGCGGTGACCGGCATCGTGCAGAAGGTCATTGCCCTGGCAACCTTGGCCATGGCGGTCATCGTCACACTGGAAATGGCATTCGGTTACGGGGCAACCACACCGATCCCGTCGGGTGTGCAGTGGGCGTCGATGATCGCCGCATACATCATGGGCGCATTCTGGATGTTCGGTCCGTGGCCGACGTTGAAGCAAGCATTCGCGTTCGTCATGATCGCCGACATCGCCATTTTCTCGGCCACCCTCGTCGCCGACTTCCCTCCCGAGATCACGCTCGGCAAGACCGCGTTCCTCATCGAACTCGGCATGTTCGTCGGTTTCTTCTTCGAGCGCTGGATGCTCGCAGCTCATATCGTGTTCTGCATCCTCGCCACGACGTTCATCGCCGTGTATGTCGTGCTGTTCGAAGGCGTGGCGATCCTCATGTCGATCGTCGTGTGGTCGCCCGTCGTGGTGTCGATCGGCGGGTTCGTGCTTCTGCTCCACTTCGCGGCGCGATCCATGCGACTCGAATTCGAATAGGTCAGAGCCGACCGACCAACGCCGGCAGACCTGCGGCCGCCGTCGTCCGCCAACGGACATCCGCCATATCGGAGATCTCCGTTTCCACCGGATTGATCTCGACGACCTTCGCGCCGGTGCTGCGGGCCATCGCCGGCAGGCCCGCGAACGGAAACACGACACCGGACGTACCGACCACCAGCACGAGGTCCGCATGCTCGACGGCGTCGACCGATGCTCGCCACTGATCCTCCGGTAACGGTTCGCCGAACCACACCGCGCCCGGACGCATGGGGCCACCGCACTCGGGACACGACGGCGGCGGTACACGATCCGTCTCGTCGTCCATGGGTTCGATGTCGGGTTGCGAATGAACCCCACACTCCGAACATCGTGGATCGAACAAACTGCCGTGCACATGCGCGACGACCGACGAGCCCGCTCGCTCGTGCAGGTCGTCGACGTTCTGCGTGGCAATGTCGAGGTGCGTGCGCTTCTGCCATTCGGCGAGCGCGTAGTGACCCGCATTCGGTTCGGAGCGCCTCACCAACTCGGCGCGCCACTGGTACCAGCCCCACACCAGATCCATGTCCCGGGCCCAACCGTCGGGACTTGCGAGATCCGCCGGGTCGAAGGTGGACCACAGGCCGGTCTGGGCGTCACGAAATGTCGGTATGCCCGACTCCGCAGACATACCGGCACCGGTGAGAACCGTGATCCGGGAGGCCGAGCGGGCGAGTTCGACTACTGCGTCCGGTACTTCGACGTCGACCATGCCGGTAGTGTGCCACGGCACGCCGACAAGATCAGCGCTGGAACCGTCGAGCCGCGCCCTCGAGGCGATCACGGTATTCGGACCAGTACTGCGCATCGTCCGACGCCATGTTGTCGTTGCCGTGAGTGAGCCCTACAGACCCGTCGATCAACTCCCGGACGATGTCTGCGTGGCCGGCGTGCCGGTCCATGTCCGCAATGACGTGCACGATGATCCGATGCAACGTCACGTGCGCCCGATCCTCGGGCCAATGCGGAACGCGACCGGCAGCATCGAGCGGTAGCGTGGCGATGGTTGCATCCGACTGCGCCCATATCTTCTTGTACAGGCCGACAACGTATTCGGTGGATTCGTCGGGAGTGGCCCACATGTCGGAGTTCAACTCTGCCGCGTCCTCTGCCCACGGCACGCGTTCCTGGAACGGGCGGTCGAACGTCCAGGAGAAGTACCCCAGTTCGACGGCCGTGAGGTGCTTGACGAGTCCGAGGAGATTGGTTCCGGTCGAGGTCATCGGCCTCCGGATGTTGTACTCCGACAGTCCATCCAACTTCCAGAGAATTGCGTCGCGTCCGGCTTGGAGATAGCGCTGCAGGTCCGCCTTCATCGAATCCGTCATGGCATCCACCCTCCCAGACACCACCGACACGTGCGCCGAAATCGGCGGCGGTCAGCCCGGTGGACCGACCGCCGCCGACTGCCTCAGTTACCCAGACCCGACTTGTACAGCATCGCGTAGGCCAGCTTGCCCGGCTTCGCGTCCGAGTACGGAGCCGACAACTTTCCGAATTCGCCCTTGGTAGGGGCTTTTCCGTCGTTCCATGCACCGAGTGCGCCGAGTTCGGCTGCGGTCCTGCCGTTGTCGATGACGGCATCCTTCGGGACGGCGACCTGTGCGCGCGAGACGGCGTCGACCGTCGCGAGATAGCTACCGAGATCGGAGCTGTTCCAACCGCTGATGTCGACGGCATCGGAGTCGCGGACCCATGCACCCCAGTAGAACTCCTGGAAGGCAATCGATCCCGGCGTGAATCCGATGTCACGAGCGAAGTAGGTCAAGCTGCGGTACTTGTCGTCTTGGAAGTTCGCCAGGCCGACACCAGCCGGAAGCTGCTCGACGGGGACTTCGGCGCCGTTGACATCGCGGTTCCATACCCACTTCTCGGCCTGCATCTTCGACCAGAAGTCGGCCGGGCTCAGATCGCTGAGGTTGGCGACGACACGAAGCCGCACATGCAGATTCGGTCCACCGTCGGCACTCTCGTAGAACGACGTCAGAGTGTGGTGCCCGTCCGTCAGGTACGGCACGCCGCCCGGCCCGATCACCACCGTCTTCATCGGCGCGATGCTCTCGTCGGTCTCCTGTCCGACGGGCAGCTCACAGGTGAACGACGACGGATTGTCCAGACGCGCGTCGGGCAACGCCGACGCAGCCTCGATCTGGCCGTTGGCCTCGCACCAGTCGTCGAACTTCTTGTTGATCTCGTCCTTGCCCTGGGTGTATCGGCCCAGCTTGTAATACACCTCGTCGTAACCGAGCGAGGGCTGAGTCGCCCGGACATCGCCGATACGCACGTCGAGTAGATCGCCGGCTTCCGCGCAGCCGTACGTCGTGCCGCCTGCCGACCCGGTCGGAAGGACGTCGGCGAACCGGCACAGCAGCGGTGCGGCAGCTGCGGGGGCCGGCGTGGCGACAGTGGTCGCGAGAGTGGCCGACGCGGCAACGAGCGCAAGTGCACCCATCGTGGCCAGTCGGCGTATCGATGCGGTGGGCATCTGGGAGAACTCCTCGTATCGGAAACGTAAGGGCTCTCAGGCTTTCTCAACCGCAGGACCGACCGGTGACCGTCAGATGTCCAACCGGTGATGCGATGATGAACGACGCTTGCGCGGGCTGGTTTTTCGAGCCGATCGGTGTCCGCGAGGATATCGACCGGTGGCGGAATCCACGTGCCGAGTTCAGCCGCGAGCGTGCGGCACCAAGCGCACGAGAACGGCCTTCGACACCGGAGTGTTGGACTTGCGAGCGACATGGTCGAGCGGAACGAGGGGGTTCGTCTCCGGGTAGTACGCAGCCGCATTGCCTTTCGGCGTCGAGTAGGAGACGACGCGAAATGCGTCTGCTCGACGCTCTTCGACCGTGCCGTCGGGCCGCGCCCATTCCGATATCAAGTCCACCTGGTCACCGTCGGAGAAGCCGAGAGACTCGATGTCGGCGGGATTGACGAACACGACGCGTCGGCCGCCCTTGACTCCGCGGTAGCGATCGTCGAGGCCGTAGATCGTCGTGTTGTACTGGTCGTGGCTGCGCATCGTCTGCAGCATCAGCCTGCCTTCGGGAACGGGCAACCACGTGAGCTCGTTGACCCCGAAATTCGCCTTACCCGTGGACGTTGTGAATGTTCGACTGTCGCGCGGCGGGTGCGGGAGTCCGAATCCCTCTTTCTGCCTTACCTTTCGGTTGAAGTCCGTGAAACCGGGGACAACGCGAGAAATCGAGTCACGAATCAGGTCGTAGTCGTCGGCCAGTTTCGCCCAGTGCACCGAGTGCTGACCGCCGAACAATGCTTCCGCGATTCCCGCCACGATCGCGACTTCCGACCGCATTTCGGGACTCGACGGCGTCAGTCCGCCGCGAGATCGGTGCACCATCGACATCGAATCCTCGACCGTGACGAACTGCTTACCGCTGGCACGAACATCCTTGTCCGTCCGGCCGAGCGACGGCAGGATCAACGCCGTGCCGCCGTGGACGAGGTGGCTCCTGTTGAGCTTCGTCGAGACCTGCACGGTCAGAGAACACGAGCGCAGCGCCGCTTCGGTGACGACGGTGTCCGGCGTCGCCGAAACGAAATTGCCACCCATTGCCATGAAGAACGACGCACGTCCGTCACGCATCGCACGAATGGAATCGACTGCGTCCAAACCGTGTTCACGCGGCGACTCGATGCCGAACTCGGTATCGAGGGCGGTGAGGAACGCGTCGGGTACCTTCTCCCAGATCCCCATCGTGCGGTCGCCCTGCACGTTGGAGTGCCCACGCACGGGACAGACACCTGCACCGGGCTTGCCGATCATGCCGCGCGCGAGAAGCAGATTGACCGCTTCCTCGATCGTGGCGACCCCGTGCGTCTGCTGCGTCAAACCCATTGCCCAGCAGATGATGGTGGCGTTCGATGTGATCATCGCGTCGGCCGTGTCCTGCAACTGCTGCATGCTCAAGCCCGTGGCCTCGAGAACCACGTCGAGGTCGACGCGGCGAATGTGGTCGATCCACCGATCGAAGCCGGCGGTGTGCTCGGCGATGAAGTCGTGGTCCAGAACCGTTCCGGGAGCAGCATCTTCGGCATCCACGAGGAGTTTGCCGAGCCCCTGGAACAGGGCCATGTCCCCACCGATACGGATCTGCAGGTACTCGTCCGAAATGGACACACCGTCACCGATCACACCGTGCACCTTCTGCGGGTCCTTGAACCGTTGCAGTCCGGCCTCCACGAGAGGGTTGACGGCGATGACCTTGGCGCCGTTCTTCTTCGCCTTCTCCAACGTGGAGAGCATGCGAGGGTGATTGGTCCCCGGGTTCTGGCCCGCGACGATGATCAGGTCCGCATTCTCGATGTCCGGTACCGACACCGACCCCTTGCCGATACCGATGGACGCGGACAGCGCGCTGCCCGAGGACTCGTGACACATGTTGGAACAGTCCGGCATGTTGTTCGTACCGTAGGACCGAATCAGCAACTGGTACATGAACGCAGCCTCGTTGGACGTACGCCCAGAGGTGTAGAAAATGGCCTCGTCCGGACTCCGAAGAGACCGGAGCTCGTCGGCTATGAGCTCGTTCGCGGACTCCCAATCGATGGGCTCGTAGTGAGTTCCGCCGGGCCGCAGCACCATCGGATGTGTCAGGCGCCCTTGCTGCCCCAGCCAGTACTCGGTGCGGCCGAGCAGATCGTCGATCGAATGCTCGGCGAAGAACGACGGTCCGACGGTTCGTTTCGTCGCTTCCTCCGCAACAGCTTTCGCACCGTTCTCACAGAATTCTGCGTGCTTGCGGTGGCCGGGCGTCTCGGGCCACGCACATCCCGGGCAGTCGAACCCTTTTCGTTGGTTCAGAGCAGCCAGCGAGTAGGTCGTACGCAGCGGGCCCATCTGTTCGAGACCTCGCTGCAACGACACCAGTACGGCAGGAACACCCGCGGCGTAGTTCTTGCTCTCGGTGACGACGACGTCGCCCTCGTCGTAGTCGTGGTCGTCGCGTTCGAACATGCTGCGACGTTGCCTCACCGGGGGTAGCCGTGTCCAAGACGGGCCGCCTACCGTTCGATAGGTGAGGCCGATGACTGCTGCTCGAGGCCGATGGCGGTCTCTTCGAGTGCGCGGATCAGTGCTGACCCTTGCGAAGACCTCGCTGTGATCAACCCGATGACCGGTGCCTCCAGTTCGCTCGCGAGCGGCAGGCACCGCAGCCCGGGTGGTTCACCGAAGACGTGTCGCCAGACGCGCGGAACCACGGCGGCCCAGTGACCGGTCTTCACGTGTGCGTACAACGATGCGATCGAGTCGGTCTCGACCCGAGGCGTGTGGGTGGCGCCGTCGTACGCGAAGAACTCGTCCAGGATTCGGCGCCCCCGCATCATCGACGGCAGCGCACACAACGGAAGGCTCGACGCTTCACGCCACGTGATGCTGTCGCCTGGGGTGTCCTTCGCATCCATCGCACTCGAGTCGACGGACACGAGCAGGTCGTAGTACTCGCGGTACAGCGGGAAAGTGCGAAACCGAGACTCGATGTCGTCGTCGAGATAGGTGATGCCGCCGTCGAGCTCGAATCGGTCGATGCGCGAGGTGATTTCGCCCGACGGGAGATCCTCGGCCAGGTTCACCGTGACGAGAGGGTGTTTCTGACACAGGGGACCCGTCAGGTCTGCGACGGTAGCCGACGCCGTCGGCACTGCACCGAGCCGAACTGTTCCCGCGACTCCGGAGCGAAGCGCCGCCGCTTCGTGCTTCAGGGCCTGTTGGTCGGCGACGATTCGCCTGGCCCACCGAACGATCTGCTCGCCTTCCGGAGTGAGTCCCTCGAACTTCCTCCCCCGCACGATGAGCGGCAGATCGAGTTCGATCTCCAATTTCCGAATGGCCTCGGACAGAGCAGGTTGCGACACATGACATGCTTCGGCAGCCCGGGTGAAGTGACGTTCACGCGAGAGCGCCACCAAGTACTCGAGCTGACGGAACAGCACGCGCTACACCGGTCCCGTCGTGCCACGGACGACCAACCTGGGCCTCAACACTGTCGACACCGTCTCCGTACGTTCGTGATCGAGACGCTCCACCGCTGCCAGAATCGCGCGCCTCGCCTGCTCCTTGGGCTCCTGACTGACGGTGGTCAGGTCGATGTGCGCCATCCGGGCGAGCGTGCTGTCGTCGTATCCCGTGACCGACATGTCGCCGGGGACGGACACGCCCGAGCGTTGCAACGCGTCGAGCACGCCGACGGCGCTCCGATCGTTGGCCGCGACGATGGCCGTCGGGGGCGCCGACCCGTCGGCCAGAAGCTCGGCTACTGCGTCGAAACCTCGTTGGTCGGTGAAGTCGCCGGCCACGACCGACACGAACTCGTCGAGACCATGCCGATGCATCGCGCGGCGGTAGCCTGCCTGCCGGTCCTTGCCGATGGAGCCCGAACCCGTCAGGTGCGCGATTCGCTTGTGCCCCAGTCCGACGAGGTGGTCGACGACGTCGCTCATGCCGCGGGAATCGCCCGCCCTGACCGCATCGACAGCGCTGACACGACGACCCACCGCGACGAGAGGAACCCTCTTGTTCCACGTGGCGAGGTCGTCGTCGGGCACTTCGGGTCCGAGCAGAACCACTGCCTCACAACGGAAGTCGAGGAGCGTCTCGATGACGTTGGATTCGGGATGTGTGGGAGTGACGGCGCCGAGGACGATCTCGTATCCCACCGAATCGGCCTCGGCGACCATGTGCTCGACCATCTCGGCGTGGAACGGGTTTCGGATGTTCGCCATGACGCCGATGAGGTGTGTGCGACGCAGCGACAGCAGTGCCGCGGTGCGGTTCGGCCGGTAGTCGAGTTCGTCGGCGACGGCCAGAACCCGTTCCTTCGTCTCGGCGCTCGGACCTGGCACTCCACGGAAAATCATGGAGACGAGCGCCTTCGACACACCCACTCGGTCCGCGATGTCTTGCATCGTCACTGATTTGCCGGCGGCCATGGAACCCCTCTCGCGTCGACCCTCATGATGTCCCACTTCGGGTGCAGCCTTGACACCGCGGTGTGCCGTGTCTCATAGTAGTCGAACTAGACCGGTCAAATAGACCGAACTAACCCCAGCGTTTCCCAAGAGAAAGCACTCACGTTCATGACACAGAACTCGATCGGCGTCGCCGTCATCGGAGGCGGAATGGCCGGACGCGCGCATGCCGCCGGGTACCGCATGGCATCCACCCTGTTCGGAACCGAGCGTCCCGACGTGCGTCTCGTGGCGATCGCCGACACCAATCAGGCCGTCGCCGACGACACTGCCAAGCGCTACGGGTACGAACGCGCCGAGTACAGCTGGCAGGCCATCGCGGAAGCAGACGACATCGACGCCGTCAGCGTCGTGGTCGCGAACCACCTGCACCGCGAGATCGTCGAAGGCCTTCTCGCCGCGGGCAAGAACGTGCTGTGCGAGAAGCCGCTCGCCGGATCGATCGCGGACGCCGAATCCATGGTCGCCGCCGCATCCAAGGCACAGGGCATCGCCTCCGTCGGCTACACCTACCGCCGCTCCCCGGCAGTGCAGGCCATCGCGAACGAGCTCGAGGCAGGTCGCCTCGGCGACATCGTCCATTTCGACGGTCGTTACCGCGCCGACTACTCGCTCGACCCGACCGGCCCGATGACGTGGCGTTACCGCGGCGGTCAGGGAACCGGCGCACTCGCCGACGTCGGCAGCCACCTGCTCGACCTGGCCGAGTACGTCGCAGGCCCCATCGTCGAGGTTCGCGGCGCGCAGTTCTCCACCGTCATCACCGAGCGCCCGGTTCCGGTCGGTGTCACCTACGGCCACACCAAAGCCGAGACCACCGGCGAGATGGCCGCGGTCGAGAACGAGGACATCGCGACGTTCACCGTCCAGTTCGCCGGCGGATTCGTCGGAACGTTCTCCGCTTCGCGTGTGTCGCACTGCAACCCGGACGGATTGTCGTTCGACGTGTTCGGTACCAAGGGATCGGCGTCGTGGGCGCTCGAGCGTGCTTCGGAGTTCCACATCTCCACCACCGACATCGACGACACGGTCAACGGCCGTCGTCAGGTCATCATCGGACCGCAGCACCCCTACATCCAGGGCGGACTGCCGATGGACGCCGGCGGCGTCGGACACGGCAAGGCCGAGTTCTTCGCCTACCAGGCCCGCGCGTTCCTCGACCAGATCGCCGGCATCTCGGGTCTCCCGGAGCTTCCCGACTTCGCCCACGGACTGCGCGGCATGCAAATCGTCGCCGCCATCGCCGAATCCGCCGCAGGCAACGGCATCGCCGTCAAGATCTAACAAAGGACATTCATCATGAAGCTCGGCGTCTACAACGCGATCCTGCACGACAAGTCCCTCCCCGAAGCCCTGAAAACGGTGGCCTCCCTCGGCCTCGAAGGCATCGAGATCAACTCCGGTGGCTTCCTTCCCCCGGTCCACATCCCGGTCGACGACCTGCTCGCCGGCACCATCAGCCCCGAGGAGTACCTGAAGAACTTCGAGGGCACCGGCGTCTCCATCGCCGGTCTCAACTGCAACGGCAACCCGCTGCACCCGGACCCCGAGGTCGGCCCGGAGGACGCCGAGGACCTGCGCAAGTCCATCCGCGTGGCAGGACTGCTCGGTATCGACCGCGTCGTCACGATGTCCGGACTGCCCGCAGCCCACGCAGGCGGAACCTGGCCTGCCTGGCACGTCAACACCTGGGACTCGGGCTACCTCGACTCACAGGACTACCAGTGGAACGAGGTCGCCATCCCGTTCTGGAAGGAGATCGACGCCCTCGCCCGGGAGAACGGCGTCAAGGTCGCCATCGAAATGCACCCCCAGAACCTCGTCTTCAATCCACCCACGATGAAGCGTCTGGTCGAGAAGGGCGGCCTGACCAACGTCGGCGCCGAAATGGACCCCTCGCACCTGTTCTGGCAGGGCATCGATCCGGTCAAGGCCATCGAATGGCTCGGACCTCTCGTCTTCCACGCCGCAGCCAAGGACACCCGCATCAACCCCAACTGCGAGATCTACGGCGTCCTCGACGACTCCTTCACCCGCGCACCCGCCGACCAGCCCCGTACATCCCTGGGTGGCAAGCACTTCGTCAACACCTGGCCGACGGACTCCGCGTGGGACTTCGTCGCCGTCGGCGAAGGACACGACGTCGACTTCTGGACCCGCTTCCTCGCAGCACTGCAGAAAGTCGACCCGAACATGGCCGTCAACATCGAGCACGAGGACACCGCCTACGGCCCCCTCGAAGGCCTGCAGATCGCCGTCGACACACTGAACAAAGCCAAAGCCGCACTCTGACAGCTGGTTCCGCCGAGATCGAGGGATCGATCTCGGCGGAATCCGCGGCTACCAGGACAACCAGGGTTCGTCCGCGGCGACGGTGATTCCCACCTCGTCCGCGGAACGACGCGCAATCCCGAAAAGCCGTTCCACTAGATCTGTTTCGCTCAGGCCGAGGCGCATGGCCCATCGACTCGCCCGATGAATCGCACGCGACGCCGTCAGCGTGACCGACACCGAGCCGGCGTCGACAACGATTCGCCCGCACTTCCCAGGACCGACTTGGTCGGTGAGTGCTGCCATCGTCGTCGGCGAGAACTGCGCACGCCCGACGACGTCGAGCACGAAGCGGCACCGCGCGAGCACGTCCTCCTCGGGTTCTCCGACTTCGATACGCGAATCATGCAGTCTCAGAGTGTCGTACAGCTGTTTTGCCCCGGATCCGACCAGCTGGACCGCACAGTCGCTGCCATCGACGATGGACGCAATGGTCACCGCCAGCGATGCCGCCGAATGCCCGTCGACGCGTACTCTCGCCACC
Source organism: Rhodococcoides kyotonense (assembly GCF_900188125.1). GTDB lineage: Bacteria > Actinomycetota > Actinomycetes > Mycobacteriales > Mycobacteriaceae > Rhodococcoides > Rhodococcoides kyotonense. Next base: position 49,490 of record NZ_FZOW01000018.1, read on the forward strand.
ACATCGGGCACCCGATACCGCAGACCCAACGTGCGCGCCGCGGGATCGGTGACGAACTGCGCGAGCGCCAACGCCTCCGCATTCTTCTTCGTCGTTCGATCCTCGACGTCACGCACCGCCCAGTCCGGCCCGTCGTGCCAGGCCAGCGCAGCCGGTTCGTATGCGAACACCGCTCCCATCATGAACGCCCGATTCGCCAGCTCCCAGTCCTCTCCCCCGTACTCCACGAACGATTCCTCGAATCCCCCTACAGCATCGAACAATTCACGACTGCACGTGAGCACCGCACTGAGGACGTACTTGTATCCGTCCCACCCGGGTTGCATGAACCCCGACGTTCTCGCGTAGCCGTCGACGAGCCATTCGGGTTCGAACTCGTCACCGACCTGCGAGTGGTCCGAGAACCATTGCTGCAGAGCCCCTTCTGCGACATCGGACAGGTCGCCGTGCTTTCGCCGCCCCACGACGATCGCATCCGGTATCAGCGACGGCAGCCGGACGGCCCTGCGAATGTAGTCGGGCGTCGGCACCGTGTCCGCGTCCAGGAAGCACAGGACTTCTCCCGTCGCCGCCCGCGCCCCCAGGTTTCGAGCGGCAGCCGCGCGAAACCCTCTGTCCTCCTGGGCAACTACGGTGACGGACAGCAGATGTCGCCAGCGTTCGACATCCGGGGGCACAGCAGAACCGTCGTCGGCGACGACCACGTGCAGGAGCTCACGCGGGTAGTTCTGCGCAGCCAACGCCGCCAGGACGAGCGCCAACTGCGCAGGCTGGTCGTAGTACGGAACGACGACACCGACAGTCGGACATCTACCGGGGCCTTGCACCAGATCCCAGCGATTGTCCGGAACGACGACGCGTGCGTCGTCGAGACGGAGCACATCGGTCACCGATGCCACCTCGACAGGGCCTTCGCATAGGCGTCGGCGACGTCCGCGGATGTCGGAAACGGCACTGTCTCGGGGCCGAGCCACGTCGAACTCGAATCCGCCACCGCGTCGAAGATCGCCGACCGTAGCGAGTCGTCGTCGTTGCCGTGCATCGCCAGGACCCCAGGCGACCTGCGGTCCAACTCGCACGTGTAGTCACCGCGAGGCACCAGAGGCCTGCGGCCGTGGGCGATCCACGTGTTGATCGACCCGGACGCGGACATGTGGCGGTGATACGCAACCGGCACCGTGACCGCGCGGATCCTGTCCTGCATCTCATGGTCGTCGAGGTAGCCGGTGACCTCGCATGCGCGCCCCGACAGCGCCGCGACTTCGTGCAGCTCGTCGACGAGGTCCTCGTGCCCGGGCGACGGCTTCCCGAGGGCGAGGAACCCCACCTCGGGTGGGAGATCCGCCATTGCTCGCAGCGTCTCGATGTGCCCCTTCCCCGGATACAGGAAGCCGAGCACGCCGACGGTCGGCGATGCGGGCGTCGGCGATACCGCTCGTGCCGTGCGCGATTCGATCATGAGCGGCACCACTTCCGGCGCCGCTGCCGGGTCGACGTGCGTGCGGAGCAACGCAGCTTCGTGCTCGCTCGACACGATGACGCCGGCAGCAGCGAGAACCACGTCGCGATAGAACTGCACGCGAGCACTCATCGACGGCCCGTCCGACGGTTGCGGAAGGTCGTGCAACGTGACGGACACGGGCCTGTCGACGGCGTCGATCACCGACCGCAGGTGCTCCGACGCCTTGTCGGGGGTCCGTCCGAAGAGGCGGTCCGTGACATGGACGTGAACGAGGCCGCATTCGGACAGGGACGACGGGAGTGGCGACCACGGCGTGTCGATCACTACACGCTGATGCCCCGGTTCGTGCATCGACAGTGCTTCGTGAACGGATATGGCGTATTCGACGACACCGTGTTTCCGTGGCCCGACGACGAGGTGACACACAGGCTTGTTCATACGGTCATGCCCAGGATCTCGAGCAACTCCCCGTAACGCGCCAGTGCCGCGTCGATGAACTCGGGATGATCTGCGTACCAGGCGATCTGGGCGATGCGCACGTCGTCCTCGCTCAGCGAATGCCCCTCGACCGTCCACCGTTCACGCGGTGCGGCATCGAGACCGAGGGCTTCGACGACACGAATGTCCAGGGGTGCGCGCAGGTTTCCGAGCAGTTCGCGATCCGGGGCACTGGGTTCCGACGCGCCCAGCACATCGAGCACACGCCGACCGAGCGTCATCAGTACCGCGTTGCCGGGATGGTTGATCGTGTGTGCCGCGCCGTCGCCGAGCCCGATGAGCACATTCGAGATCGCGACGTCGCAATGCTCACGTTCGCGCTGTGACAATTGCTCCACGCTCCACCGCGCGGCGGCGCGAATCTGTTCGGGCGTCACGTCGACGTCCCAGCCGTCGAGTCCGGTCCTGCCGTCGCGCACGGCGAGCAGTGTCCGCAGATCGTGGTACGGAACCGCGGCAGGCACCGCCGACGGCCGGTCAGGTGACCGAACGATGACCTGGAACGGGAACAGACCGCCGTAGCGGATGACGGGCCAGACGATCGTCTTCGCCTTCGGATCCGCGACGTCGACGATGTCCGCGGTGCCGATCGGCAGGCCCCGATAGCCGGCTCGGACCGGCTGCGACACGATCACCGCAGCGTCGCCCAGCAACCGCTGGACGTAGGGAAGATCCTCGGACAGCAGCTCGTGCACCGGAGGTACGCGGACCGTCCGGTACGGAAGGTCGCTCGCGCTGCTCAGGACGATGCGCAAGGCCTCTGCCTGGCAGTTCCCCCAGACGACGAGCGCGGGCCGATCATCGCGCCCCGATGCCTCTGAAACAGAGTAGAACTCGCCGTAGTGCAGCGTTCGTGCACTCGGCGGTCTCACAGCGTCGCCGCCGTCGGTGCGCGTCGCTGTAGTATTTTCCTTGTCAAGAACACTCCTTCTCGAGCAGCCGGGGCAGGGTACGCCACTACCTCCTATATCCCGTCTGCCGACGAAGGAACCATCCGATTTGATAACCGTTGCTTCGGTCCCCACCGCGCACCAGTACGTCGCGCATCTCGACCCCGTCGACGCCCGCACGTCGGTCGTCAGGCTGCCTGATCCCGTTCCATCCGGTGCCACGACCAACAATCCGTGGTGGCCACCTCGCTGGCTCGAACCGGACTGGTTGGTTCGGAATGTCGACCGATTCGATCTGCTGCATGTGCACTTCGGGTTCGACGCGCTCCCACCCGAGCAGCTCACCGACGTGGTCGCCGTTCTGCGAGCCCACGGCAAGCCCCTCGTGCTGACGGTGCACGATCTGCACAATCCCCATTTCCCCGACAACACACTGCATCTCGCACACCTCGACATCCTCGTTCCCGCAGCTGCCGAGGTGATCACGCTGACCCAGGGTGCAGCCGACGAGATCGCCTCCCGCTGGCGCGTCGACGCCACCGTCGTGCCTCACCCGCACGTCGTCCCTCTCGATCTCGTCGGGCGCCCGAGACCCCCCTCGAACGGATTCGTCATCGGGGTCCACGCAAAGAACCTGCGCGCCAACCTCGATCCGCTCGCGATCATGGATGCTGTCGTGGCCGCAGCAGCCGACGTGCCCGATGCCACCGTCCGGCTCGACATCGACGAGAACGTCTTCGCATCCGACGACACACGCGGAGCGGCGCCCATCGGTGACGCGCTGCGGCGGTACGCAACGACGCACGGTGTCGACGTCCGAGTCCACCGCCGGTTCGACGACGACGAATTGTGGCGCTATCTGACGGAGATCGACGTCTCGGTTCTGCCGTATCGATTCGGGACGCATTCGGGGTGGCTGGAGGCGTGCTACGACGTCGGCACCGCGGCGATCGTGCCGAACTGCGGTTACTACTCCGACCAAAAGCCCTGTCATACATACCGATTCGGGCTCTCCGAATTCGATCCGGAGTCACTGACGAAGGCGGTGCAGGACGCGTACGCCGCACGACACCGAGTTGCGACGCCGACTCGGCATCAGCGCGAACACGAACGGACACGGATCGCAGCCATGCACGACGCCGTCTATCACCGCGCCCTGGCGCGGGATACCGCCGAGATCGGATTCGCCCGGTGATCGGATACTACGCACACCATCACGGTTCCGGTCACGTCACTCGGGCGACGTCGATCGCGGACGCACTCGAGGAACCCGTCGTCGTGTTGTCGTCGCGAAACCGACCCGCGCACAGCGACATCGAGTGGATCTCGCTGCCACTCGATGTCGACGAGAACGAATACCCCGTCGATCCGACGGCAGGTGGCGCCGTCCATTGGGCGCCGCTCGGGGTGCCGGGTCTCACCGACCGCATGGCGTCCATTGCCGAATGGGTCACCCGAACGCGCCCCCGACTGTTCGTCGTCGACGTCTCGGTCGAAGTCGCGCTGTTCGTACGCCTTCTCGGTGTCCCCGTCGTCGTCATGGCGATGCCGGGCGAGCGGACCGACGAGCCTCATCGCCTCGCCTACCAGATGGCCACGCACATCATCGCGCCGTGGTCACGGTCCGTCTACGATCCCGCGTGGTTGCGAATTCACGCCGACAAGACCGACTACGTCGGTGTCATCAGTCGATTCGACGGACGTGTCCGTGAGACACAGGACGATGCGCCCGACGTTCTGGTTCTCGGGGGCGCAGGCGGAACTGCCTTGACCGAGCGCGACATCGACGACGCGTCGGCGGCGGATCAGCGGTTCCGTTGGGCTGCAGTGGGTATCGACGCATCCAACTGGGTCGACGACGTGTGGCCTCTGTTGTGTTCGGCGACGGTCGTCGTCACGCACGCCGGACAGAACGCCATCGCGGATGTCGCATGTGCAGGCGTGCGAGCAATCGTCGTTCCGCAGCAGCGACCGTACGACGAGCAAGAAGCGACTGCCCGAGCATTGTCCGACGCCTCGGTGGCCGTCACGGTGCCACGATGGCCGGCGGCATCGGACTGGCCTCAGCTCCTCGACGACGCCTTGGCGTTGAATCCTGCTGCGTGGGAACAGGTTCGGCAGCACGAGGCCGCGGGACGTGCCGCGGACGCACTTACGCGGCTGATGCCGTCGTGAAGATCTCTGTGATCACCGTCGTGTCCGGCCGTCACGATCATCTCGCCGGACAACTGCATGGACTTGCGGAATCCTCCGTTTCGCCGTGGCAACACGTCGTCGTCGCGATGGGCGATTCCGACATCGCCTGCGTCGTACGCGAATCGGGCAGCGACGCCACCGTCGTCGACATCGATGCTCCCAGGCCGCAACTTCCGCTGGCCCACGCTCGCAACATCGGAGCATCGGTTGCGTCGAACGCAGGCGCCGACCTGTTGGTCTTCCTCGACGTCGATTGCATCCCCGGAACGGATCTCCTGCGTCACTACGAGAGCGCCGCCGTCGCAGGGGCGTTGTTGTGCGGGCCCGTCACGTATCTGCCGCCGCGGCACGAGAACTGGACCACCGCGGAATTGCACGCTGCAACTCGCCCGCATCCCGCCCGGCCCGATCCCGAACCCGGCGTCGTCGAGGACGGCACGGATTACGACCTGTTCTGGTCCCTGTCGTTCGCGGTCACGCCGGCTACGTGGAGCACGATCGGTGGCTTTTACGAGGGCTATTCGGGTTACGGGGGCGAAGACACCGATTTCGCCGCGACAGCTCGTTCGGCCGGTATCGGATTGCGGTGGGTCGGGGGCGCGCACGCGTACCACCAGTACCACCCTGTGTCGTCGCCGCCGGTGGAACACCTCGATGACATCGTGCGCAATTCGACTCTGTTCCACCGGCGCTGGAGTCGGTGGCCCATGGAAGGATGGTTGTCCGAGTTCGAACGTCGTGGACTGATCACACGCACCGCACGCGGTACCATCGCACGCAACCCCATCGAGGACGAGATCGAGGATTGACCTGTCATGAGCGAAACCACCACCGCAGACCGCCCGCCGATCCTGATCAGGGAGTGGGCAGGCGACCTCGCGACCGACAGGCTGTACGCCCTGTTGAAGTTGCGCGTCGAGGTGTTCGTCGTCGAACAGGCATATTTCTACCCGGAGCTGGACGGATATGACCTTCTACCTCGAACTCGCCATTTCTGGCTCGAACGGGACGGGGAGGTCCTGGGGACGGTTCGTCTGCTGGAAGAGACGTCAGGGGACGGAAAGTCCTACAGCCTCGGCCATCTGTGCACCAGGCGTGCCGACCGCGGACACGGGCATACGACGCGGCTGCTGCAGGCCGCTCTGGCGGACGTCGGTTCGGCGCCGTGCCGTATCGATTCCCCGAGCTACCTGGTGGAGATGTACACGAAGCACGGGTTCGTTCAGGTCGGGGACGAGATCATCGACAACGGCGTGCCGCTCGTCCCACTGCTACGGGACCCGCGCCCGTAGCAGCGCGGGAGGGACCTAGCTGCCTTCGGTGTCGTCGAAGAACGACCACTCACCGTCGTGGTTGACCTCGATGCGCCAGCCCAGTTCGGAATTGTCGGCCTTCTGGTCCACGAACCATGCGTGTGCGTCGTCGGCGCTCTCGATGGTCTTGGTGGCGACGACGTCGCCCTTGGGGTCTCGAACTCTGTATTCAGCCATGCCTGTCCGTACCCCGGGTCACGTCGATCTCAAACGTGTTTGACGCCCCCCGCGCGGGGTACAGGGCTGCAATGACCGATGCTTCGACCCCCATCAGCGTGCCGTATCCACTCGGCGTGTCCCTTCTCGACACCGGAGCGGCCGACGTCGCCGTGTACTCCGAGACGGCCGACTCCGTCACGGTCGTCGTCGTCGACGAGGACGGGGCCGAAATCTCGTCGACGTTGCTTCCCGAGCGAACCGGCCACGTGTTCCACGGCATCGTCGACGGCCTCGTGGCCGGATCCCGGTACGGACTCCGCGTCGACGGGCCGTGGAATCCGGCAGAAGGATTGCGGCACAACGCTGCCAAGCTACTTCTCGATCCCTACGCCCGTGCCGTCGCGGGTGGCGTGGACTGGAACGAATCGGTTTTCTCGCACCTGCACGACGAGCCCGAGACCCGCAACGACGCCGATTCCGCCGCGTCGATGCCGCTGTCGGTTGCTGTCGCCTCCGACTTCGACTGGGGTTCGGACGCGCCGCCACGCGTTCCCCTCGATCGCGCTGTCGTGTACGAAGTTCACGTCAAGGGCTTCACCGCCACACATCCCGACGTGGATGAGGACATTCGCGGTACGTATGCCGGATTCGCCCACCCCGCGTCGATCCAGTCGCTCGTCGACCTCGGGGTCACGTCCGTCGAACTGTTGCCTGTTCATCAGTTCGTGCAGGATTCACACCTCCTCGAGGAGGGTCGTCGAAACTACTGGGGCTACAACTCGATCGGCTTCTTCGCACCGCACAACGAGTACAGCAGTGCCGGCGACACCGGTGGCCAGGTCGACGAGTTCAAGTCGATGGTCAAGGCCTTGCACGCGGCGGGAATCGAAGTGATTCTCGACGTCGTCTACAACCACACCGCGGAGGGCAATCACCTCGGTCCGACGTTGTCGCTCAAGGGAATCGACAACGCGTCGTACTATCGCCTGGTCGACGACGACCGTAGTTCCTACTTCGACACCACCGGCACCGGGAACAGTGTGAATGTCGGACATCCGGCCGCGCTTGCGTTGATCATGGATTCGCTGCGGTATTGGGTCACCGACATGCACGTCGACGGATTTCGCTTCGATCTCGCGAGCACGTTGACGCGTCAGGATTCCGATCTGGACAAGCACAGCGCGTTCCTCGATCTCGTCCACCAGGATCCGACACTCGCTTCCGTCAAACTGATTGCCGAGCCGTGGGACACGCAGGGCTATCAAGTCGGCGGGTTTCCGGCGCGCTGGTCGGAGTGGAACGGCAAGTTCCGCGACGACGTACGCGACTTCTGGCGCGGTGAGCCGGGCTCGCTCGCCGCTTTCGCGACACGGATCACCGGCAGCCCCGACGTCTACGAGGGCACACGGCGACCCACGCTCGCGTCCGTCAATTTCGTGACGGCACACGACGGCTTCACCCTGGCGGATCTGAACAGCTACGACGACAAGCACAACGATGCGAACGGCGAGGACAACGCCGACGGTGAATCCGACAACCGCTCGTGGGGCTGCGGCGCCGAAGGCCCTACGGACGACGACGGAGTGAACGCACTGCGTGCGCGTCAGCAACGCAATCACCTGGCGACGCTTCTGCTGTCGGCGGGTGTGCCGATGATTCTCGGTGGCGACGAGATCGGCCGGACTCAGCAGGGCAACAACAATGCGTACTGCCAGGACACCGGGCTGTCGTGGTTCGACTGGTCTTCCGCGGACAGTGAGCTTCTGCAGTTCACCACCGAGCTGATCCGACTGCGCGCCGATCATTCTGCCCTGCGCCCCACGTGGTTCCGGCACGGTAGCGACACCGGGAGCGAGGACACCGTCGACTTCTACCGCGCCGACGGCGAGATGTTCGGCGACGACGACTGGTCCGACGCGTCTGCCTTGTCGATGCTGGTGCGGATGGCGGCGGCCGACGACGACACCGTGTTCGCGTGGATCGTCAACTCTTCCTCTGTGACAGTGGAATTCACGCTACCCGAGGGAAAGTGGGCTCAGCAGCTGTCGAGCGATCCGGACCAGCAGTACGCCGAGGGTGGCCCGAAGATTCTGATCCGCGAACATTCGTTCACCCTCCTGGGCGGCTGACCCCCCTCGTGAGTGAAAATGTATAGCCCGCTATGCATTTTCACTCACGACGGGTCAGAACCAGTCGGGACTCATGTCGAGCGTCGTGTGGTCAAGGGATGCAAGCAGATCCAGCTGCGGTCCGACTTTGGGAAGTTCGTAGCGGAAGAAGTACTGCGCCGCCTGCCTCTTGCCGTCGTAGAAGTTCCCGGTCTTGTCGCCGACCGCGACGAGCTGCTCGAGCCACATCCACGCGATGACGACGTGACCCACCGCTTCCAAGTACACCGTCGAATTGGCCAGCGCCACAGCGGGATCACCCGTCGACCACAGCGCGGCGGTCACTTCTCCGACGCGGCGCGTCGCGGCATCCACCAGGTCGGCGAACTCTCCGGCACCCGCGCCACGAGCCGCATCGACCGTGGCCGAGATCTTCGAGACGAGCAACACCAAGCCCGCGCCGTTCTGCATCGTCACCTTGCGACCCAGCAGGTCCAGACCTTGAATCCCGTGCGTGCCTTCGTGAATGGGGTTCAGTCGGTTGTCGCGGTAATACTGCTCGACGTCGTAATCCCTGGTGTATCCGTAGCCGCCGTGGACCTGTATCGCGAGGCTGTTCGCCTCCAGACACCACTGCGACGGCCAGCTCTTCGCGATCGGCGTCAGCACGTCCAGCAGGAGTGTGGATTCGGTCCGGACAGCATCGTCGTCCGTGGTGTCCTGCTCGTCGACGAGTCGCGAGCAGTACAGCCCCAGCGCGAGGGCACCTTCGACGTACGACTTCTGAGCCAGCAACATGCGTCTTACGTCGGCATGTTCGATCAGCGCAACGGGTTGCGCGAGCGAATCTTTCGCGCCCAGCGCACGACCCTGGGTGCGCACCTTGGCGTACTCCACCGACTTGCGGTACCCGACGTATCCCAACGCGATCGCCAGGAAGCCGACGCCGATCCGCGCCTCGTTCATCATGTGGAACATGTAGGTCAGCCCGCGGTGCTCTTCACCGACGAGAAATCCGATTGCTCCGGATTCCCCACTCGGCGAGTGGGTTCCGTCCCCGAACGCCAGCAGCGTGTTGGTGGTACCGCGGTTGCCCATCTTGTGATTGAGCCCGACGAGCGCCACGTCGTTGCGGGTACCGTCGGGCAGGAACTTCGGCACGATGAACAGCGATATTCCTTTGACGCCCGCGCCGCCGCCCGCGACCTTGGCGAGCACGAGGTGGACGATGTTCTCGGTCAGCTCGTGATCACCTGCCGAGATCCACATCTTGGTACCGGTCAGTCGGTAGCTGCCATCGTCCTGCTTCTCGGCGCGCGTCGTGATGTCGGCGAGCGACGACCCGGCCTGCGGCTCCGACAGACACATCGTGCCGAAGTATCTGCCTTCCAACATCGGTCGTACGTAGTCGTCGATCTGCGACGAGGTTCCATAGGTCGCGATCAGATTCGCATTCGCGACGGTCAGGAACGGGTACGACGACGTCGACGCGTTCGCGGCCTGGAACCACGCCATCGCAGCTCGGGCTACCGTCGTCGGCAACTGCATTCCGCCGACGCTCTCGTCGAACTGGCTCGCGATCAGACCCGCCGCGGAGTACGCGTCGAGTGCGGTCTTGACGTCGTCGATCATCTCGACGGTTCCGTCGGGACGCATCGTCGGCTCGTGCGCGTCGGACTTCTTGTTGTGCGGCTCGAAGTGCTTGTGCGCCAAGTCGGCGCACAGGTCCATCACTGCGTCGAACGTCTCGCGCGAGTGTTCGGCGAATCGTTTCCTGGTCAGCAGGGATTCGACGTCGAGCCATTCGTACAGCAGAAAGTCGAGGTCGCGTCGGGACAGCACATCGGTCATGCGCTCCAGTCTCGCGGCTCGCCCGCGGCCACCGCAAGGGTACGGTCGAGCGCGTCACTGCTTGCCACGGCAGGCAAGAGCAGTTGCCACATCTCGGTCAGACGCGCATACAGGTCGGTGCGGCCGTGCAGCACCTCCGACAACGTCTGCACTCCGGTGAACGCACCGACGACGAACGTAGCGAGGACCTTCGGATCGACACCGTCGGCGAGGTCTCCTTCTGCTGCGGCGCGAGCGGCGAGCTCACCGACCTGTTCGATCCACTCGACGTACGGCCGCTGCACCGGCGGCTGGATGCTGCCTATGTCCAGCGTCAACCGCATCCCGCCGCGGGCGACGGGGTCGGAGACGAGCTGACGCGCCAATTCCTTGCTGGCGAGGATCAGCGCGTCCAGTGCGGTGGGAACATGCTCGACGACAGCGCGCAGACCGTCCATCGCCAACTGATGCTGAGCGTCGATCACCGCATTGGCGAGATCCTCCTTCGAGGAGAAGTGGAAGTACATCGCCCCTTTGGTGACCCCGGCGTGCGACAGAATGGTCGATAGACTCGCCGTCCCGTACCCGTACTTCTCGAAACTGACCGCTGCCCCCACCAGCACGGCCTGGCGAGTGTTTTCAGCACGCTCCTGCATGAACCCCGACCACTCCTTGCGCGCTTTCGACGATGCCCGACGACTTCCGTGTGTGATGCACGGATCAACCATAGTGGTTCCAGTGTCAGTTGTTCGAATGACACGGGCTGGAAAAGTCCGTGGTCAATCAGTGTGAAACAAAGGGTGCAGCCTCAGGCAGTTTCGACGCATCGCCGACGGGCCAGAGGCCTGGATCGGCGCCGAGAGCCTGTAGCAGCGGAATCTGATCCGCACACCAGGGCGACACCGCACCACCGTCTGCGACGAAACGAGAGAATTCCGTCCACGGAATCCACTGTGCACGGTGCACCTCGTCCGGATTCGGCCGTGGCGCCGGACCGTCGTAAAGGACGCCGAAAACCGGGCAGAGTTCGTTCTCGACGACGCCGTTGTCCATGACAGCTCGGTAGCGAAAGTCCGGGAGCAGAAGGAAAATTCCGTCCACGTCGATTCCGAGTTCCTGGGCGAGCCGACGAATCACCGCCTCCCCCAGGTCTTCTCCGGGACCGGGGTGGCCACAGCAGCTGTTCGTGGTCACCCCGGGCCACGTGTTCTTGTCGCGCGCACGCTCGGTGACGAGCACCTCGCCGTCTCCGTTGAACACGTAGCACGAGAACGCCAGATGCAGCGGCGTCCGTGTGGTGTGCACCGTCGCCTTGGGATGCGTTCCCACAGCGCGCCCTTCGGAATCGACGAGCACTACTTCTTCGGTCACACGGGTTTCGGTGGCGGTCACGCACACGAGTGTTCCCGAAAAGTCGGCGCACCGAAACCTCGGCCCTACAGGATGCGGCTGAGGAACTGCTGCGTTCGAGGATTGCGCGGGTTGGTGAAGAATTCGTTCGGCGGCGCTTCTTCGACGATCTTGCCGTCGCTCATGAAGACCACACGATCGGCGGCAGCCCGCGCGAATCCCATCTCGTGACTGACGACGACCATCGTCATCCCCTCGTCGCGCAGTCGAACCATGACATCCAGCACTTCGTTGACCATCTCGGGGTCGAGTGCCGACGTCGGCTCGTCGAACAGCATGACCTTCGGCTTCATGGCAAGTGCTCGCGCGATGGCGACCCGCTGCTGCTGGCCGCCGGACAGCTGCGACGGGTAGTTATCCCCTTTGTCCGCAAGGCCGACGAGGTCGAGCAACTCCTGCGCTTCGGCCTGCGCGCGGTCCTTGGGCGTCCCGAGCACGTGGCGTGGTCCCGACGCGACGTTGTCGATCGCGGTCATCATCGGAAAGAGGTTGAAGCTCTGGAACACCATGCCGGTGTGGTGTCGCTGTTTCGCCAACTGCGATTCGGACAGTGGACGTCGTGCGGCGTCGTCGGTGAAACCCATGACCTCACCGCACACGCGCACGGTCCCCGAGTCGATGGTCTCGAGACAGTTCAGCGTGCGGAGCAACGTACTCTTGCCGCTTCCCGACGGCCCGAGCAGCAGCACCACTTCCCCGCGTCGTACCGAGAAGTCGATACCGTCGAGCACCACGAGATCGTTGTACGACTTCGTCATGTTGCTCACGTCGACCATCACGTGGTCGACCTTGTCCATCGTGGTCATCGGTTCACCGCCTCCGCCTCTACTGCACTGTCTTCCAATGCTTTTCGGTCGACGCCTTTGCGTCGATAGTTCCGGTCGTACCCGCGGCCGACCCGGGCCTCCAACATCTTCTGGATCAGACCCCACAGCGTCGTCAACACGAGGAAGTACAACGCGGCCGCGCACAGACCTTCGAGGACTCGGAAGTTCACCTGAACGAGGAACTGCGTGCGCCGCAACAACTCCTGGACCGAGATCACCGACACGAGCGTCGTGGTCTTGAGCAGTCCGTTGAAACTGTTTCCGAGCGGCGGGATCATCACACGCATCGCCTGCGGAAGCACGACGACGCGAAACACCTTGGCCGGCGACATTCCCAGCGCGCGGGCCGCTTCCGTCTGGCCCGCGGGAACCGACATCAACCCGGATCGGACGATCTCGGACAGGTACGCCGCCTCGTTGAGCACGAGGCCGAGCAGAGCCGCCTCGATGACGCCCAACTTGATTCCGACCTGCGGCAGGCCGGTGTAGATGATGACGAGCTGAACGAGCAACGGCGTTCCGCGCATGAGCCACACGTAGAACCCTGCGACGGCACGGAACGGCGCGAAGCGCGACGACCGTGCGGCCGCGACGACAACAGCGAGAATCAGGCCGAGCACCATCGACACGACGGTGAGCCAGATCGTGACCCAAGCGCCTTCCAGGAGCTGTCTACTCGTCAGGATGGAGAAGAATGCGTCCCACGACCACATCGGGAATGCCTTTCTATCGGTGGTGGATCAGCTGTCCAGCGGCCCGGTGCTGACTTCGATGGCACCGTCGTAGCCGGTGACGTCGTACTCGGCGAACAGGTCGGGGAGGTAGCCGTCGGCGCGCATCTCGTCGAGCACTCGCGCGACCTCGCCCGCGGACTTGCTGTCCTTCGCGAAGCCCATGGCAAGGGGCGCCTCGTTGATGCCGCCCACCGCGGTCTCGAATCGGCCGTCGGACTGGTAGAACGACGTCACGGACTCGACGATGGACGTGCCGTCCAGCTGGCCCGCGGACAGTGCCTGGTACGCGTCGGCGTTGGTCTTGAACGTCTGCACGGTCATCGCGGGCTTGCCGTCCGCCACGAACTGCTCCGACAGCGCGGTCAGAGTGTCGAACTCGTATCCGGGAGCCTCCACGCCGATCGTCTTGCCCGCGAGGTCGTCCACGCTCGAGATGTTCTCGGGATTGCCCGACGGCACCGAGATCGACACTGCCTGCACCTCGTACGGAACCAGATCGATGGTCTCGGCACGTGCCGGTGTGTAGAACATTCCGGTGTCGATCATGTCCCAGCGGCCGCTCTGCACGCCCGGGATCTGGGCGTCGAACTCGATGTTCACGAAATTCGGCGTGAGGCACAGCCGTTTCGCGATTTCCTTGCCCAAGTCGACTCGCATACCGATGACCTCACCGTTCGGGTCGACGTACTGCATCGGGGGCAGCGTGGCATTGGTCGCCATCGTCAGCACGCCTTCCTCTGCGAGATCCTCGGCGCCGAGCGTGGGCGTGCAGTCCACCGGGGCGGCGCTGTCGTCGGACGAGGAGCTACAGCCTGCGGCGGCGGCAGCGACGACGAGCGCCGCGGCGATGACCGTTGTCTTACGCATGTGGTGAACCTTTCGAGGGACTGCGATGTAGTCGAACTACGCTGCAGTAGAGGATGTTCGAGCGAATCGACATCGAGATGTCTTCATCGATGGGATCGATTGCATAAAGCGTCGCAGACTGATTCGCGGCCGTCAACGTGGTTAACACGCCCGAAATCGACGACACCAACTGTTTACTCGCCGAACCTTCGAGAACGTAGATCCTGGCACGATTCGCGCTCGACGAGCCGAGCACCGATTCGATACGTCCGCCCGTCCGGCGCCGCCGAGTCCTTGATCTGTTGGAAAAGCAGGTCCATCGCGACGTTGGCCAGCTGTGCAGCCCCGTTGTCGACGACGGTGACGGGTGGTTGCCACATCTTCAGCCAGGGCATGTCCTCGTGGCACACGAGCGACAGCGATCCGGGAATCGACACACCTCGGGCCGACAACGTGGGTAGGACCCCGAACACCGCTTCGTGGTTCGCGGCATACAGAGCAGTCATCGGCTCCTCGTCGTCGAGCAGCGAATCGACGGCCTCGGCGCCGAATTCCGTCGTGAACGGTCCTTGCCGGACCAACCGCTCGTCGAACTCGACTCCTGCCTCGCTCAGAGCACGGCGATAGCCGTCGAAGCGCTCGCGACCGGACGTCGCGTCGGCAGATCCACCGAGGTAGCCGATCCTGGTATGCCCCAGCGACAGCAGGTGCTCGGTGGCGTCCTTCGCCCCGTCCATATCGTCGGCCAGCACCGTCGGCGCCTCGCTGCCCCGCACCGATCGAATGAGGTTGACGACGGCACGGCCCGCAGACAGCAGCGCGTTCGACGCGTCGGCGCTGCGTCCACTGCCGATGACGATCGTGCCGTCGACGCCGTGCTCGTCGAGCATGGCCAACACGTCGTTCTCCTTCTCCGGGTCGGCGTCCGTGATGCACAGCAGCACCTGGAACCCATCCGCCGACGCACGCTTCTGCACGACTTCGGCGACCGTGTGAAACGTCGCGTTGATCAGGTTGTTCATCACGAGCCCGATCAGGTGCGACCGATTCGATCGCAACGCACTCGCTGCACGGTTCGGCCGATATCCGAGGGCGCGAGCAGCGTGCTGCACCGCCGCGCGGGTCTCGGGGGAAATCAACGTCGATCCGCTGAGTGCACGCGATGCCGTACTCCGCGACACACCCGCGGCCTCTGCGACGTCGATCAAGGTGACTGTCATCTGCTCCTGCTCGCTCTCGGACCTGGTTGTCGCATAGCGCTATTCGACAGTGCCTGCGTTACATCTGTGTTTCCGGCTTGACTGTCCGGGCCCACCGACGGCAGTCTATGCAATCGATCCCACACACGGCGCACCGATTCGCCGCATTCGGATCCCCACATCTCTGCGCACCCGCTCGAAAGGTTCCTCATGAATCGCGATGACGTCGCGTGGTCCGGTTACTGGCCCGCAGCTCCCACCCCGTTCACAGCCACCGGCGCGTTGGACACCGATGCGCTCGGTTCGCTGATGAACCTCTACGCGGACATGCGCGTCGACGGGGTACTGATCAACGGCAGCACGGGTGAATGGTTCAGCCAGAGCGACTCGGAACGACGGACGGCCACCGAGGTAGCGGTCGACGCGGTCGCGGGGCGCTTTCCCGTCGTCATCGGCGTCAGCGCGTATACGCCTGCCGAATCGTCGTCGCTGGCGAAGCACGCCGAATCTGCAGGCGCCGACGGCATTCTCGCCACTCCCCCGCCCTACGTCCACCCGAGCCCCGACGAGATCGTCTCGTACTACGAGAGTGTCGTCTCCGCGACGTCGCTGCCGTTCATGGTCTACAACTGGCCGCGCGGTGTGGCCGTCGACATGGGATCGACGCCCGGTCTGTTCTCACGTCTGGCCGACATCGACAACGTCGTCGCCATCAAGGACAGCACGGGAGACTGGTTGAAGATGCTCGACACCGTCGAAGCGGTATCCGAGCGTGTCCGGGTGTTCGGGAGCTTCCTGCATCGACGCGGCCTCGCGACACTGCTGGATCTCGGTGGCGACGGCAACATCGACGGCGGTGGCGTCGGAGCTCCGTTCGCGGTTCCGTTCTATCGTGCGGTCGCCGAACGTGACGTCGACGCGGCCCGCAT
Source organism: Rhodococcoides kyotonense (assembly GCF_900188125.1). Classification (GTDB taxonomy): domain Bacteria; phylum Actinomycetota; class Actinomycetes; order Mycobacteriales; family Mycobacteriaceae; genus Rhodococcoides; species Rhodococcoides kyotonense. The sequence goes on from NZ_FZOW01000018.1 coordinate 65,891, forward strand.
GTGGGCGGACAAGTACCGGGCCTACTCATCTCGGTTGATCAACGGGGACTACAGCGGCGTGTACGCCTCGCCGATACCCCAGCTCAAAGCCGTCATGAACCTGCTAGGCCAGCCCGGAGGACACGTCCGTTCACCCCTGCTGCCCGTCACCGACGCCTCTACGCTGGCCGCACTGCAGGCCGTCGTCGACGAATCCGGCATCGCGGAGGCGTCGGCACAGCTGGTCGGTGTCGGCAATGCGCGCTGACGTCGACGCGGTCGTGGTCGGCGCGGGCATCGTAGGCGCGGCCACCGCGCTCGCGCTGGTCCGAGCCGGATCCACTGTCGCGATCGTGGACCGGGCGCAGGCCAACACGCAGGGCTCCGGAACGACGGCAGGCAATCTGCACATCCAGACCATTCACACACGTCGCCCTGGACAGGGAACGCCCGTCGACGTGAAACAGCTTCTGCCACTGCAATATGCGACGAGCACCCTGTGGAACACACTGTCCGACAGCGTGCCTGGGCTCGGACTGAACCGCTGCGGCGGATACATGATCGCCGAAACCGACGAGCAGGTGCGGACCCTCCACGAGAAGCACGAATGGGAAACGGCTGCGGGTATTCCCACCGAGGTTCTTTCCGGAGACGATGCTCGACGCGCACTCCCGCTCCTCGGCCCGGGAGTACAGGCGGCGACCTGGTGCGATTGGGACGGATTCGCCGAGCCCGATCTCGCGACCCCTGCGCTGATGCGTCAGGCGATCGTCGAGGGCGCCACGTTCTACCCCGACACCCCTGTCACGTCGCTCGAGCAGACAAGCGGCGGATGGCGCGTGTCGACGCGCGATCACACGTGGAACAGCCGGATCGTCGTGGACGCCGCGGGACCGTGGATGGCCGACATCGCTGCGCTGGCCTGCGTGTACCTCGATCTCAGGCCCACGTCGCTACAGATGCACACGTTGTCGGCTGCACCCGGAACGCTCGACGTGCTGGTGCAGCACGTCGGTGAAGGAATGTCCGTCAAGCAGGACCGTCGCGACCGCATCGTTCTCGGCGGCGGATGGCCTGCAGGTCCGTTCCACACGTCCGAGAAGGCGCCGCTGAACTCCGACAGCACCACCGGAAGCCGGGCACAGATAAGCAGAGTGTTGCCGTCGCTCGGCCAGGCCCCGCTGCTCGACGCATGGACTGGTCCCGTCGTCACCACACCCGACGAGATGCCGGTGATCGGTGGATTCGACTCTGCTCCAGGACTTTTCGTCGCGGGTGGAACGTACTCGTTCACGTTCGCCCCACTGTGGGCCGAGATCCTGACGTCGCTGGCGCTCGGCAACGCTCCGGTCGTCGACGTCGACGCGTTCTCACCCGCCCGACTCGTAGCAACCACCACTCACTGAGGAGAAATTAGATGGCACTGGTCACGATGTTCGTCAACGGACAGGCGATGTCCGGCGGCAGCCTGAACGACGCACTGCAGAACGCCAAGTTCCTCGGCAAGGTCGACACCGCGCCGAAGTACCGCTTCTATTCGGTGCGGGACGAATTCCCCGGTCTGCACCCCGTTGCTGACGACGGCCGCGTCGTTCCCGGCGAACTGTACGAGGTGGAGTACGACGTCCTGCGCGAGGAACTGTTGCCTCGCGAACCGGTCGAACTCGAGCTCGGCGTCATCGAACTCGCCGACGGCAGTGGATCGCTGTCGATGCGCATGCGCGAGAGCGCATTGACCGCCGACGGCGTCGTCGACATCAGCAATGCCGGCGGCTGGCGAGCACACCTCGAGGCACAGTCGTGAAGGTGGTTCGCGGCGGAACCGTCGTCGAGGCGACGTGGTCCGGACCGGCGGATCTCCTGATCGAGGACGGCAAGATCCTCGCCGTCCTGCAACCCGGTACACCCGTCGACGACGACGCCGAGATCATCGACGCCACTGGCAAACTGGTGCTGCCCGGTGGCGTCGATCCGCATTGCCACGTCGGGTTCACCTCGGGCGAGTTCACGTCACTCGACTCGTACCTCGAATGCACCACCGCGGCGGTGTTCGGTGGCACCACCACGATCGTCGACTTCGCGATACCGAGGCCCGGTCAGCGTCCGCTCGACGCCGCCGAGTCGCAGCGCGCGAAAGCAACCGAGGGACTGTGCGATTCGGCTCTGCACGCGTGCGTCGTCGAATGGGACGATACGACGGCCGAGCAGCTGGCCACCATGGCCGACGCGGGCATTCGCACGGTCAAGATGTTCACCACCTACGCGGGTGAGACCATGGCCGACGAGCACACGATTCTCAACACGATGCAGACGACTCGGGACCTCGGCGGCATGGTGATCATTCACTGCGAATCCGATGCGATCGTTGCCGACGCACAAAACCTGGCAGCACGCACCGACGGCATCGACGCATCGAACATGTCGCGGACGCGTCCCGAGCTCGCCGAATCCGCCTCCGTCGCAGCCGTTCTCGCAATTGCGGAATCACAGGGCGCGCCCGTCTATTTCGTGCACCAATCCAGTTCCGACGCTGTCGAACTCGTCGCCGACGCCCGCAAACGTGGCCTGGTCGCGTTCACCGAGGCCGTCGCGCATCATCTCGTCCTCGACGACTCCGAGTACTCCGGCGACGAGCCGGAGCGTTTCGTGTGCTGCCCACCTTTGCGATCCGCCGACGTGGTCACCGGACTCGGCACGCATCTGTTCACCGGTCAGATCACGACGATCGGATCCGATCACTGTTGCTACGACCTCACACAGAAGCGGTCGCACCGGCACGACGTCCGGCATATGCCCAACGGTCTACCGGGCGTCGAGACGCGTCTGCCCGTCGTGTTCTCGAAGTACGTCAGCGAACTAGGCCTTACAGCAAGCAGATTCGTAGAATTGACGTCGACCAACCCGGCGCGAACGAACGGCTTGTATCCACGTAAGGGATCGCTGATGCCGGGATCCGACGCGGACATCGCCCTGTGGGACGCCGACTTCGAGTGGACGGTCGACATCGACGATCTGCACATGGCCACCGACTACACCCCGTATCAGGGCCGCCGCATGCGGGGCAAGCCCGTCACGGTGCTCGTCGGCGGCCGCGTCGTCGTCCACGACGGCGAACTGGTCGACGCGACTCCCCGCGGCCGCCACCTCGAAGCCGATCCACTGGACTTCAGCGGAGCATTCACGATGTGACGGGCCCGGCGGAGGTCGCCTAGCGACGCGTGAAGTCCTCGACGATCTCCGCCGCCACGTCGCGCGCCTTCCGATTGCTGTGTTGGGAGAACGTGGTCAACTTCTTGAACGCGGCGTCGGCGTCGCAGTTGTCGGCGGCCATCAGCAGTCCGATCGCGGTGCCGATCGTGCTCCGCGTACGCAGGGCTTCCTTGAGCGTCGTCGTTTCGTTGTTGCTCGCCGCGAGCAATTCCTCACGGAAAGCGGACAATTCGAGGTGCACACGAATCCGCGCGATCAGCTCACGCGGCGCGAACGGCTTGACCACATAGTCGTCTGCCCCGGATTCGAGCCCCTCGACGGCAGACTCCGTACCTGCGCGCGCTGTCAGTACGACGACGGGTAGCCGAACCAGCGCCATGTCGCTGCGCACCTCCCGCACCAGATCCAAACCGCTACGGCCGGGCAGCATCACGTCGGTCAGCACGAGCGACGGCGGTGTGGTGCGCGCGTGCCCGAGCGCGGTCTCGACGTCGGCGGCCACGTACACATCCCAGTTCTGCGCCGTCAACAGCCCGACGAGGTACTCACGCATGTCCGGGTTGTCCTCCACAAGCAGCACCGAGCGTGTCGCGTCGCCCCTCGTGCCGTGGTGGACGGAGATACCGTCCGAATGCGCATGCACCACAGCGCTTTCCAGAGGTACGGCAGACTCCCACACCGGCGCGATCGCGTCGTCCACGGGCACCGCAACGGTGAAGGTACTGCCTACTCCGACTTCACTGTCGACGGCCACCGTGCCGCCGAGAGCTGCCGCCAACTCCGACACCAGAGCAAGACCGATGCCCGATCCTTCCGCGCTGCGCCCGTGTGCGCCCTGGACTCGGTAGAACCGGTCGAAGACCTTGGATCGATCGCGCGCGCTCAGCCCGATTCCCGTATCCGACACCTGCAGAACGAGATTCGAGCCCGATCGCGACAGCGCCACACGAATACTGCCCTCGTGCGTGTAGTTCAGTGCGTTGGCGACGAGGTTGGTCGTGATGCGTGTCCACTTCTCCGGATCCATCGACACGATCGGCGATGGGCTCAGCTCGAACTGCGCGTCGAGCTTCAGCCCGGCCGACTCGAACGCACCGTCGAACCGATCGAGGCACCGGCGCGTCAGTTCGGCGATGTCCGTCGGCACGGCATCGAGAGACAACGCCCCCGATCCTGCGCGAGCGACGTCGAGCAACGAGTCCACGAGTCGCTGCAGTCGGTGGGCGTTGCGAAGCGCGATGTCCACCGCGGCTTTGCCGCTGGCGTCGGCGGCCTTCTCCGACATCTCTTTCAGCGGCGCGAGCAGCATCGTCAGCGGTGTCCGGAACTCGTGGCTGACATTCTCGAGCAATCGGGTCTTCGTCGCGTCGAGCTCGGCGAGAGCGTCGCTGCGGTGACGCTGGAACTCGAACGCGAGTACATCGGTGAGCGTCGTCGAGAGGCGGCTCGCGATGACGTCGAGGAACCAGCGATACTGATCGCCGACGACCTGTAGCGGATTGGTCCCGACGGCCAGCACGCCTACGGGCTCCGACCGTCCCGCGATCCGTAGCGGCAGGCCGACGATCTCGTCGACAGGCACGGACTCCACGACAGGGCCGGTGCCGATCACGGACAGCCCTTCGAGATTCTGAACGGACCCGGACACCGCAGCCGCGGCGATGCCGGCGCGAGCCGGACCCGACACGATCCACTTGTGTGCGTCGTCGGGGTTCATGCCGTCGCCGACGGCGACCAACTCGAACGTTCGTCCGTCGTCGAGTGCGACGACGTTGTCGACGCTACCGAGCCGGTGGGCACCGTCGACGTCGAACGTCGCAATCGGGTCGAGGTAGAGCATCAGCAGAGGCAGATCGCTTCGGTAGTCGGACAGCATGGTCAGCGCGGCACGGCATGTCGATACAGGATGCTCACCGCGAGTCGCCGAAATCGACCCGAGCCGCTGCAGCGCCGTCATGCGCCGCTCGCCGAGGACGTTGCCGGTGACGTCGCTCGTCGCCACGAACACGCCGAGCGCACCGCCGTCGGCACTGCGGACCGGGCTGTAGGAGAAGGTCCAGTACGTCTCCTCCATGAGCCCGCCACGTCGGTCCATCAGCAAGCGAACTTCGGTGCCCTTGGATGTACGCCCGTCGAGCGCCTTCCGTGCCAGGGGCCCCATGTCCGGCCACACATCGGGCCAGCATTCGGGCGCGGACTGACCGATGGCAGTCGGATACTTGGTCCCGAGGAACGGTGCATACGCGTGATTGAAGATCTGGATGAGTTCCGGACCCCACCACAACAGCATGGCCACGTCGGAATCGAAGACGGTCGCGACGGCGGCAGTCAGTTCGCTCGGCCAGGATTCGACGGGCCCGAGCGGTGTGCCTGCCCAGTCGGCGTCGCGGTGTGCTGCAGCGGTGTCGTCGTCGCCGGCGAACAGGGTCGCCGCCGTCCAGCGCGGTGCCGTGAGGGGTTGTGGGGGTGTCATGTCTCTTTGTCTCTTCAGTCGGTCGGTCTCGCTTCTGAGCCGACCCGTCTCAATGGTGCCCGACTGTCGGCGCAACCTCGGGACGGACTACCGATTGCAATCCTCGGTGTCCGAAACGTTATAACACCGATCCACTTTCGTTATGAGCAAGGATCCGTCGACGGTACGACCGATTGCGGACGGTCAACACGATCGATGCCAGGCACGCAGCGAGCAGCGATCCACACAGAATGGCGATCTTGACGTGGTCGTCGCGCTCCCCCGGACCGTAGGCGAGCTCGCCGATGAGCAACGACACCGTGAAACCGATTCCCGCGAGCATCGCGATACCCAGAAAGTCGATCCACCGGATGGTCGCGTCCAACGTGGCCCGAGTGAACCGTGCGAGAACGAAGGTCGTCCCGAAGATTCCGACGGTTTTTCCGACGACGAGTCCGAGGACGATTCCCACGGCGATCGGATCGGTCAACGCCGTGACGAGACCGTCGGCGCCGCCGACCGTCACTCCGGCCGCACAGAACGCGAAGATCGGGACCGCTACTCCAGCCGACCACGGGCGGATGCGGTGTTCGAATTGTTCGGCGAGGCCTGGGCCGGAGCTCGGACCACCTTCCGCCGCATTCCGGACGACGGGCACCACGAAGCCGAGGAGGACTCCTGCGACCGTTGCGTGAATCCCGGATTCGTGCACGAATACCCACACGGCGACAGCAAGGGGCACGAGGATCCACCACGCGCGAACCCGCCTGTGCACCGCGAAGGCGAACAATGCGAGTGGCACCAGGGCAAGCCCCAGGACAACGACGTCGACGTCGTCGGTGTAGAAGATCCCGATGACGCTGACGGCCAGCAGATCGTCGACGACGGCGAGCGTCAGCAGAAAGGTGCGAAGCGCAGGAGGCAGATACGTTCCGACGACCGCGAGAACCGCCACCGCGAATGCAATGTCCGTGGCAGTCGGAATGGCCCAGCCCTGCAACGCACCGTCGCCGGTTCCGAGATTGACGGCGACGAAGATCGAGGCAGGGAGAACCATGCCACCGAACGCAGCGGCAAGAGGCAGGACTGCGCGCGAAGGATCACGAAGATCGCCGGCAACGAACTCTCGCTTGAGTTCGACGCCCACGACGAAGAAGAAGACGGCAAGCAGGCCGTCCGCGGCCCATTCCGCCACGGTGAGATCGAGATGAAGCCCGAACGGCATCGACGCGGGGCCCACCCGCAGATCCATCAGCGATTCGTACGTCTCGGCGAACGGCGAGTTGGCCCAGACGAGGGCAGCGACGGCAGCAACGAGAAGGAGTACGCCGCCGACGGTTTCCTTACGAAGAACGTGCGCGAGCGTGATCGAGGGGTTGACCATCGAGGCTGAAACCTTTCGTCGGCATGGTTGATCGTCATGCCGACCAGACTTCCCGGCGCACCGGGAGTCAGCTTACCGAAATCACTCGACGGGCCTGCGCACCCGTCCGCGCGTCACGCGACGACGTCGTACCCGTCGGGACCGGGTGCCCACGGCTCGATCCCGTGGATGGACCCGGAATGCCGAAGGAACTGCAGAATCGGAACCGCTGCGCTGATCATGGCCCAGCTGAGGGCAGTCTTCACCGCAACGGCACCCACGCCACCACTGGAATCCGCAAGCCATACTCCGATCACGAAAAGCAGTGAACCGGACAGAAGGATCGGAATGGCGGGCGCGAAGAGCCTGTCGGTGACGGCGGCTGCATCGGTACCGAGGATGCCGATTCCAGCGACTCCGGCTGTCGCAGCGACCAGGATCGATCCGAGGGCGATGAAGACGCTGAACGTGGACACCCTTTTCGCCCCCTCCGCTCATCGAGCCTCAAACCGTCGCATGGATTGTTTTGACCGCAAACATACGCCCCATCGACTTTTTTGGCGAACTCACGGCGATACGTACAAGCCTGCAATCGGATGACACAGCCATGCGACGATGCGACGAACCGAGTTCTCGGCGTCGGGATCCACCATTATTCGAGAGCACCCCAGCTCGGGATCGAGCCCGATCACGACCGCATGCCCGGTGTGCGACACATCCGACCACACAGTCAACGACAGCGGCCGATGCGACGGCCCGATGTCGTCGATGGATTCACGCAAACGGCCGATCCAGTCGTCGCGGGCATCTTCGATGCACACCACGATGGCGACACCGTCCTTTGGATGCAGACGCATGTCAGACCCACCGCACGCGGACGAATGCGTCGATAGCGGAAGCCGAAACCATACCGGCCATTTTCCCCGTTATGGCTACCGAGAGAGGGGGAATCGCCCGTGAAATTCGGATGCGTAAGAAAATCTTCGGCCGCCGATCCTGGGCCGGGCATTGTGAAAGGCCCCGGCAACGGGGGGGTTTTGCCGGGGCCTTCGTGTCCCTGTTATGGCCGGGACTTGTCAAAGGGGGGTGGAAGTCCACGGCAAGGAACGTCTCCGACGCTACTCCGTGCTCCACGACCTGGAAACCCCCCTTGCCGTCACAATCGGACTCTGTGTTCGACCACCGCTCGAGCTACTTCTCGGACGCTCGTGCGATGACGTCGTGCGTGTTGACGAATTCTCTCGAAAGCGGCTTCCGTGTCGACGTTGTCCGTGGCAGCGAGAACGCCCTTCGCCTGCTCGATGACGATGCGCGATTCGAGGGCGTGCTCGAGCTGCTCGGAGAGCTGCTTCATCTTCCGGAGTCGGTCCGATTGGAACAACTGCGCCGTAGCAAGCCGGGCAAGGACCCGCGCAGCATCCAGATCCGTGGCCGACCACGCCTGTGGCGCTGTCGAATACAGAACGAGGCTGCCCATCGCGTCGCCCCCGCGAAACAACGGAAACGCTGCCACTCCCACGATGCCTGCACGCACGGCCACGTCGACGAATCGCGGCCATCTCTGATGAGCACGCGCAATGTCGGCGACCGCTACTATCTGCGCACCGCGGTACGCGTCGCACCCGGGTCCGCGCTGAAACTCGGCCTGGCACTTCTCGATAGCGGCAAGCTCGGTCGGTACGGACGCGACCTCGAGGCTGTCGTCGTCCCGGGGAATCAGGACACTGGCGCCGACGATGTCGAATGCGGCCGTCAGCGCAGAACTCAGCTCGCGGAAGATCACCCCGTCCTCGGGGGCCTCTTCCGCGACAGTCACCAACCGATCCACCACAGCTACATATGTTCTGGCGTCATACACACTGCCACCTCCAGCTCCTACTGCCGAGCAGACGCAAGCGTGTGAATCCCCGACGCCCCGTTCTGGACGGTTGACCATCTCCACTGGCCTCGAGCTGGGGTTTCAGCACGAGTACGGAGAAAATCGTCGTTCGCATCCTACCGCACTGGAACATCGGCGGGATCCGTGGTTAAAATTCGATTGGCATACGAAATCGCCCCGGACCTCGGCGACGCGCCTGCTGGCGGCACCCGAGAAACCCGGTGTCCTCCAACCGATGCTTGTTCATACCTGTTGTCGAAAACGTGTCGGCCACAGCATGTTCGAGTCACCGCGTTACCCGATTTCTCTGTGTCTCCCAGTCACAGTGAATCCGAGTAACCGTAAAACGGTGAACTACATGATGTGCCGTCATGATGCACTCGGCGCGTGTTCGCGCTTGGTACAACGTCATTCAAGTGACTGCAATTGGTCATTCAAGTGACTGCATTTCGATCGACTGTATTTTCGGCGTCGGGAGTTCACCGTCGACGACGCGATCGAGAGCCCGGTCCGCCCTCTCCTTCGCTCGCTGTCGGGCACTGTTGGCACGGGGCGGCGCGAGGGGTCGAGGGGTCTCCTCGCGCGTCGTGAGTCGGAAGCCTGATTCTCGGGTTCCCCGCCCCGCGCCGAAGTGCACACCAGCTCAGCACACATGCACATCGGTCGAATCGAGACGGGGGTATTCATGGGGAGCAACATCGATCCGATACAAACGCAGTCGAGTCAGGTGTCGACGGCGCTCGAGAGAGCCGAGATCGCTGCTCTGTCCGAGTTGGCGAGCCCCGAAGCGATCACAGCATTCGCGTTGGTACGCAATCGCTTACGGCCCGCAGAGTCCAACCGCTTCACCGAGCTGTCCGCCGTCGTCGACCGACTGGCCGGACCGGAACTAGTTGAATCGGCCGAGGCAGAATTGAACGAGTCCCTTCGCGAGGCCCCGCGCACCGAGTCCGTCGACGAGCTGGTCCGGTCGGCGCGCGGCCCCATCGCCAAGCTCGCCGTCGCGCAACTGCTTCGAGACGACAACTCGTCGGGACAGTCCGATGGCCGACGATAGACCTGACCGCAGGACAGTGGATCGGTCTCGCCTGGCCCCCACACCGGCGTCGGACCTAGGAACATCGATGAGCACCGAGTCCATCAAGGCCCACCTGGCCCGGATGTTCGGCGAACCCGTCGACCCCAATCCTCGTCGGAAACCTCAGCGCTAGAGCATCATTCGTAACGACGGTCCTCGGCGTCCAGTTCTTCCGGACTTCTACCATCGACGGTGATCTCGCGCGCGAGGCTTCGAAGCGACAGTCCTCGCCTGCCTGCCACACGCGTCAAGATATCCCAGGCGTCGGGTACCGAGATGGACAGCGTGCCCACGATCAGCCCGATCGCGTGCTCCACCTGGACCCTGTCGTGGAGCAGACCGAGGATGCGTTCGGTGAGGCGGTCGTTGCGGCGTGCCTCGTCGTCGCGAATCAGGTGGAGGACGATCAGACGAGCGAGAACTTCTCCGAGTTGCCGATGAATGTCGGTGAATGTCCTTGCGCGCGTGTACAAGAGGTTCAAGCCGCCCACGGCGTTGCCGTCGAGCATCATCGGAACGGCCAGCACGGATCTGAAACCTGCGTCCGCGGCCGCGGAGGCAAATTCCGGCCACCGACCCTGCGCCGCGGAGAGGTCCTCTTCCTCGACGATCGCCTTGTCGGACACGCAGTCCATGCAGGGCCCCTGCGCCATCTGCGTCTGTAGCAGTTCCACGAGACGCGCTCGCTCGTCCGACGCTGCGGCGACGGAAATCCCGCCGCGAGGATCGACGAGCATCACGCCGACAGCCGCCGCGTCGAGCAGGACCACTCCGGCGTCGCACACGCGCGCGAGCACCGTTGCGGAATCGGCGTCGTTCTCGGAATCTGCGACGAGCTGCGCCGTCAGACCGGACATGACCTCGACCAGGCGAGCCTGGGGGCCGAATCCATCCTCGAGCATGACGTCTCCCTTCCCTCCCGTTGTCGCTATTCGTTGAACTCGCCGACGTCGATGCGCTGCCCGAGAATCTCGCGTGCCAATTCCAGGATCGGCCGCCCCTGCTGAAAGGCGTGCGCGCGCAGGCGCAGAAGGGCGTCGTCGAGCGAGATTGCGAGTTTCGCCGACAACACACCCGTCGCAATATTGACGTCCTGATACGAACCGACCGTTCGAATCCATTCCTCGCCGGCGTTCTTGGAGAATTCGGCCTGCTCGAGCAGTGCGAACGTGATCAGGTCGACGAGCAGCGCTGCATCGGCGAGTGCCGACGGCGACAGCGCTCCCGGCTGTCGTCGATACAGAGTCAGTGTTCCGAGGCGGATACCACCGATCCGGAGGGGAAAGGCGAACACCGCCGCCGCGCCGATCGACTGCGCGGCATCTGCGAATCCCGGCCATCGCCCCTCATCGTGACTGAGGTCGCTGACCAGGGCGGGTGACCCGTCGGTGAACGCACGAACGCCCGGTCCCTCACCGAGGGTGTACTGCTGTTGCTCGAGGTGGCCTGCCCACTCACTGCTCGCCCCGAGCATGTCCTGCGCCCTAGGGCTCGCGCGCAACGTCATCGCGGCAGCGTCGACGCCGGCCAATTGCTCGACGCACGTGTGGCAGACGGATTCCGCCCAGATCGCCTGTCCCGGCGACCCGGTCTGCTCTGTGATCGCGCGCCACAACAGATCGCGCCGCTGCTCCTGCACGATCACCCCCTCGCGAGAAAATCCCACTCCCCACACCAGACTACGAGAGGCCTGCACACCTGTCGGGTCCAGATCCGTCAGGCAGAATCGCGCGACGTTACCGACTCGGGATCGACCGGGTCCGGCGTTGCCATTCCTAGATGTTCGATGTGATAAACCGCCTCGTCCAGCAGCATCGCAACGTGATTGTCGTACAACCGATAAATGACGCTGCGCCCGGAACGAGCACCGGCAACCAAGCCCATCGCGCGCAGCAGTCGAAGCTGATGCGACACCGCCGACTGTTCCATCTCGACGGCGTCGGCGAGGTCGTTGACACCACTCGGCCCTTGCCGGAGCTGCGTCAGAATACGCAGCCGACTCGGTGTCGCCAGTGCTTGCAGAGTGGCGGCGACGGTGGCAGCCGAGTCCGCGTCCAGCTGTGCAGGCGGAGTGGTACGCCCGTCGACTCCATGTCCCATTCGATAACTATAAACAATGAATAGATGTAAACGTCTTCATATGTTCCTGTAGGCTGCGGAACGTGACTGTCACGCATGCCCCCTCTGCCCCGCCGACGTCGGAATCTTCCATACGTGGAACCCGAACTCGTGTACTCGACGTCTCGGAGGTGCGCTGGGCACTGGCCTCGACGACGTTGTTCGTCTTGGGTCTGGTCACCCAACTCTCGCCCGCACCGTCGGTGATCGTGTGGACGCTCTACCTCGCCTGCTACGTATGCGGCGGATGGGAGCCCGCCCTGGCTGGGGTGCGCGCGCTTCGGGAGAAGTCGCTCGACGTCGACCTGCTGATGATCGTGGCCGCGATCGGAGCGGCTGCAATCGGCCAGATCTTCGACGGCGCGCTGCTCATCGTCATCTTCGCGACGTCGGGCGCATTGGAAGCGGTACTCACGAGGCGCACCGCGGACTCGGTCCGTAGCCTTTTCGACCTCGCTCCCGACACCGCCGTGATCACGGACGCCGACGGAACAGAGCGTGAAGTCCGTGCGTCGACGCTTCGGCCCGGTGACGTCGTGCTCGTGCGTCCCGGAATGCGGATCGCAGGCGAAGGCACGGTCGTCGACGGTGGCAGTGACGTCGACCAGTCGTCGATCACGGGCGAATCGATTCCCGTCTACAAGGGCGTCGGGGACGACGTGTTCGCTGGAACGGTCAACGGGACCGGGTCGCTACGCGTCCGGATCGACGTCGACCCGTCGGACACCGTCATTGCGCGCATCGTCACGATGGTCGAGCACGCGTCGGCCACCAAAGCGACCAAGCAACTGTTCATCGATCGAGTCGAACAGTATTACTCGACAACGGTCGTCGTCGCGACGCTCGCGATCTTCGCCGTCCCGATGGTCCTCGGCAGCGAATTCCAACCTGCCCTCCTGCGGGCGATGACGTTCATGATCGTTGCCTCACCGTGTGCCGTCGTACTCGCGACGATGCCGCCACTCCTGTCCGCGATGGCAACTGCGGGACGACACGGCGTGCTCGTCAAGTCCGCGGTCGTCATGGAACAGGTGCGTAAGACGACCCTCGTTGCGTTCGACAAGACAGGCACCCTGACAGAGGGGACTCCCCGCGTCGAGAGCGTCGACATCCTCGCAGGCTCGGCGTTCGACGAGAACGACGTTCTTCGACTGGCCGCGGCCGTGGAGAATGCCAGTGAACATCCCATCGCCGCAGCCGTGGTGAACTTCGGCCGCGACAGAGGACTTTCGCTGCCGGGCGTCGTCGCATTCGAGTCGACTCCCGGCGCAGGTGTCAGCGGCGTCGTCGACGGCCATCTCGTGACCGTCGCGAAACCCACGAGTATCGACGACGGTTTCGACAGCGTCCACCGAGCGCAGGCTGCGGGACTGACCGCCGTCGTCGTCCGAATCGACGGTGTTCCCACGGCTGTCATCGGCCTCGCCGACACAATGCGTCCCGACGCGGCGGCCGCAGTCGCCGAGCTCCGGACACTCACCGGGAGCCCCGCGATTCTGCTGACGGGTGACAATCGGCGCGCCGCCGAGGCTGTGGCCCGAAGGACAGGAATCGACGACGTTCGTGCCGAGTTGTTGCCCGGCGGCAAGGCCGATGCGGTGCGCGACGCGCAGACTGCTTCCCGCGCACGGGTATTGGTCGTCGGCGACGGGGTGAACGACGCACCGGCGTTGGCGGCTGCAGATATCGGAGTCGCGATGGGGCGGGGCGGATCCGATCTCGCGCTCGATACCTCCGACGTCGTCCTTGTGCGCGACGACCTGAGTGCGCTCCCGTCGTTGATCGATCTGTCGCGCCGCGCTCATCGCATCGTCGTGACCAACTTGGTCGTCGCCGCGAGCTTCATCGTCGCACTGGTGACGTGGGATCTCGTCGGGACTCTTCCTCTGCCGGTCGGAGTCGCCGGCCACGAAAGTTCCACTGTCCTCGTCGCTTTGAACGGCATGCGGCTGCTGTCGGGTCGTGCGTGGCGAAAGGGACGTCACTCCGCGGACTGACGCCGAACGAGTTCGCGGTGGCCGTACGTGGCGTCGAGAATGTCGTCACGGTCGGCGACCGCGGACCCGACCGCCCCCGCGACGGTACCCAACGACGCAGCAAGACAAGCCAAGGACAGGTAGTCGCTGAACTCCGCGGGACGGTGGATCTGCTGTGCGAGAAACTCCGGCGAGATCACGATCGAGGCAGATATCAGTACCACGACGAACAACAGGGCATACATGCACAGCACCCCGGACACGACCGTTCCGAGCGTGGCACCGTTGTACATCCAGCGGTCCGTCGTCGACGCTCGGAAACTGCGACGCTCCCACAACCCGTTGGGGAGAATCAGCCACACGCTCATCGCTGTGATCGCGGCGACGGCCACCGCGGCCAGGCGTTCCACCGACATGAACGCGGCCATCTGCCAGATGCTGGCGTAGAACACGCCGAAAGCCGATGCTGCGCTTGCTGCACCGAATGCACCGGACAGTTTCGGAACGAGACGCCACGGTCGATTGCACCGAATCATGCCCAGCACCATGCGCAGACGCCCCAACATTCCAGGAGTCAACAGAATTCGCTCTCCACCGACCTCCGGCTCGTGCCCCGGCGCCCATCGCGCCATCGAACGGCGCAGACGGGGGCGAGACGCACTGTCTGTCCCCAGGAAGTCGTGTACGACGGCAAGAGCTACCGCGACGGCACGCCTGCGCACCGAGATGGTGCCGAACGCAGGAACGTAGAGCGCTGCCGTGTTTCCGTCACGTAGTTCGGCGACGACGGGCTTGGACCGTTGCCGCCGAGGCACCTCCGACAGGACCAGCACGATGTCGTAGTCGTTCGTCGCCCGCAGCGAGTCGAGCCACTGCCCGAGCTGTGCAGAACCGGTGGCCGTCGGCGGCAGTGCCATCGACGAACGATCGACCTCGATCACGCGCAATTGCCCGCCGACGGGCACCTGCACTGGAAGCGCGTCCATGATCGCCTCCGCGATGGTCGACGCGAAACCTGCATCCGCGACCACCCCGATCGTCACGGCGCGCGATGAGGTGTGTGTTTCTTCCGAAGCCATTCGGTACAGCTACCCCGGCCCCACTCGTCCGACACGTCGACGAACGAAGTGCATGCATGAGACCGGACACGACGGGGTACAGCTGTCCAGCGCGGTTGAGACGTAGCCCGCAGTCGAGCCGCCGACACAGTCGCACGAAGCGTCGAGCGTACGGAAGACAGCCCCTTCACTTTCGACGAAAGCAGATATTTTCATGCCTCCCACACCACGTCCCGACCAGTCCTCACCGGCCCCCGTCGGACCGACCGGTTCCCCCGAAACTCGCACTCAGGACGGCACTTTCCTGACGACAGCGCAAGGTGTGCGCCTCCCGGACACGCATCATTCGTTGAAGGCAGGCGACAGGGGTCCGACCCTTCTCGAGGATTTTCATCTGCGGGAGAAGATCACTCATTTCGACCACGAGCGCATTCCCGAGCGTGTGGTTCACGCGCGAGGTGCGGCAGCCCACGGCACCTTCGAGTCCTACGGCACCGCCGGAAAGGTGACGAAGGCGGGCTTTTTGGCCGAAAAGGGAAAGAAAACCGATGTGTTCGTACGATTTTCGACCGTTCTCGGCTCTCGCGGCTCGGCGGACACCGTCCGTGACACACGCGGATTCGCGGTCAAGTTCTATACCGACGAGGGAACCTTCGATCTCGTCGGCAACAACATGCCGGTCTTCTTCATTCAGGACGGCATCAAGTTCCCCGACATCATCCATGCAGGCAAGCCGCAGCCGGACATCGAACTGCCACAAGCTCAGTCCGCACACGACTCGTTCTGGGACTTCGTGTCCCTGCACACCGAGGCAACCCACCACGTCATGTGGAACATGAGCGACCGCGGGATTCCGCGGTCCTACCGGACGATGGAAGGTTTTGGAGTCCACACGTTCCGACTCGTCGCGAGCAACGGTGACACGAGCCTGGTCAAGTTCCATTGGAAGCCGATCGCGGGTGTGCACTCGCTGGTGTGGGAGGAAGCCCAGATCGCCGCGGGCGTCGATCCCGACTTCCACCGTCGGGACATGTCCGACGGCATCAAAGCAGGCGCACCGCTCGAGTACGAATTCGGAATCCAGGTCATGCCCGACGACGGCACCGACACGTTCGAGGGAATCGACCTACTGGATCCGACGAAGCTCGTTCCCGAGGAACTCGTACCGGTGCAACCGATCGGCAAGTTGACGTTGGATGCGAATCCCACCAACTATTTCGCCGAGACCGAGCAGGTCGCCTTCCACACGGGCCACCTCGTTCCCGGAATCGAGGTCACGAACGACCCTCTGATGCAAGCACGTCTGTTCTCCTACCTGGACACGCAGATCACACGTCTCGGCGGTCCGAATTTCGCACAACTGCCGATCAATCGCCCCCACGCACCGGTCAACGACATGCTGCGCGACGGTATGCATCAGACCGCCGTCCACACGGGGCTCGCGCCCTACCGGAACAACACCGTCGACGACGGCGAGCCCACGGACGCCGACGCGTCCGATCGTGGTTACGTACAGACGGAGCGCGTCATCGAGGGACGTGCAGTGCGCGCCAATCCGGCGTCGTTCGACGATCATTTCACTCAGCCTGCAATGTTCTATCGCAGCCTGACCCCCGTCGAACAGGATCACATCGTCGAAGCGTTCACATTCGAACTGGGCAAGGTGTACGAGCAGTCGATCAAGGAACGCGAGCTCGCTGTCCTGGCGAACGTCGACAAGGACTTGCGCACTCGGGTCGCCGCGGGTCTCGGCCTCCCCGCACCCAAGGGCACGCCGCCGAAGGATGTCGTGCTCTCGCCCGCTCTGTCGCAGGTCGTGACGACGCCCGGTCCGGTCGACGGACGCAAGATCGGCGTCGTGGCCGATGAGAACGCCGACCTCGCCGGCATCGACAAGTTGCGAAAAGCAGCCGAAAAACACGGCGTGACAGTCCATGTCATCGCGGCGGTAGGAGGTCTCCTCGGCGAGGGAACACATCGGCAGGTCGTCGAACGAACATTCCTGACGGTCCGGTCCATCGAATTCGACGCGTTCGTGGTCGCCGGCGGAACCTCACCGACGACGGACATCAAGTTGATCTTGTTGCTGCAGGAAGCGTTTCGCCACTGCAAGGCAGTCGGAGCGTGGGGCGACGGGCTCGCGACGCTCGAAGCAGCGGGTATCGCCGACGGTGAACCTGGTGTCGTGGTGGCGTCGTCGGCCGGCAAGAGTTTCGACGGGCCGTTGTTCGCGGCGCTCGGTCTGCACCGTGCATGGGATCGCGCACCTGCCGTCATGGGATCCGCTGTGCCGCCGTCGAAGTGACGGCCACGCTCTAGCGTGAACGGGGTCCGGTCAGCAGTGCCGTCATGTCGTCGAGACCGAAGAACTCGGCGACCGACACTGCCGACCGGGCCCCACCGTTCGGGTCTGCTCCTGCCTCGAGCAGCATCCCGACGATTGCGTCTGACCGACGAAATGCCGCTGCGCCCAACGCCGTTTGTCCATTGTCGTTGACTCGTTCTACGTCGGCTCCGGCCTCGAGCAGAACCTGTACGGCATCCTCGTGCGAGTAATAGGCCGCCAGAATCAACAACGTGTCACCGCGGTCGTTGGTCAAGTTCACCGGTCCGCCCGCATCGAGAAACCGCCGAAGCAGAACGTATTCCCCGTTTCTCGCCCATTCGAAAGCGCTGCGTAGCACGGTCATCTCGTCGTCCGTCAGGTGCACGGATTCCTTGCGCGACATGCACAGGTCGATACCCTTGACGTGTCGGCACGAAACGCAGGATCTGCACTGGTTTCCAGCCGGACCGTACGGGTATGGCACTCCACATGAGCGAACAGGACGCGGCGTCGGCCGCCTCGGTCGAGGCTGACCCGGACGACCCGCGCAAGGCGGATTCTCCCACCGAATTGACGAAACCGTCATGGATGTTCGTGATCAAGAAGACCGCGCGAGAGTTCAGCCGTGACCAGTGCACCGATCTTGCCGCAGCATTGACGTATTACGCTGTGCTGTCCTTGTTTCCGGCAATTCTCGCCGTTGTCTCGTTGCTGGGGGTTTTCGGACAAGGACAGGCCACGGTGGACGGTGTCCTGCAGATCGTGGGCGATCTCGGTCCGTCGTCGGCAGTGGATACGCTCCGCGGCCCGATAGAGCAGTTGGTGCAAGCTCCCGCAGCGGGATTCGCCCTCGTCACCGGTATCGCCGGCGCCCTGTGGTCCGCGTCCGGGTACGTCGGCGCGTTCGGCCGCGCGATGAATCGAATGTACGAAATCGAAGAAGGACGGCCGGTGTGGAAGTTGAGGCCCGTCATGTTGCTGGTCACTCTCGTCGGGTTGACCCTCGTCGCCTGTGCCGCCTTGATGCTGGCCGTCAGCGGTCCCGTCGCATCAGCGGTAGGTGATGCATTGGGGTTGGGCGACACGGCTTTGACGATCTGGAACATCGTCCGATGGCCGATCGTCGTCGTCATCGTCGTTCTGGCTGTCGCAGTCCTCTATTACACCACCCCGAACGTGCAGCAGCCGAAGTTTCGGTGGATCTCCTCAGGCGCTGCGCTCGCCATCGTCGTGTGGATCGCGGCATCGGTGGTGTTCGGTTTCTACGTCGCGAATTTCGGTAGCTACAACAAGACATACGGTTCGCTGGCCGGCGCCATCGTCTTCCTGTTGTGGCTGTGGATCACCAATCTGGCGTTGCTGTTCGGCGCAGAACTCGATTCCGAACTCGAACGCGGACGCCAACTTCAGGCGGGAATGGTCGCCGAGGAGCGACTTCAACTGCCCCCGCGAGACACCCGCGTGTCGGACAAGAACGATCAGAAGGATGCCGAGGCAGTCGAACAAGGCCGACGCCTGCGAGAGGCACACAACGCCACACCCGAACCGACCACTCGATCGAAAACAGGAGAGGCAATGACAGAGCACAACGCACAGCGACCGGTAGGCGACGCGCCCCCGGTGGGCGATCTGTCGACGGTGCAACTCGTCGAGCGCCTGACCGACCAGGTCTCCACTCTCGTTCGGACAGAGATCAATTCGGGACTCGAGGAGGTCAAGAGCAAGGGCACCCGCGTCGGGATAGGGATAGGGATTTCGGGCGCAGGCGCGCTCCTGTTGTTCTTCGGCGTCGCGACGTTGATCGCGACGGCCGTCCTCGGGCTGGCAACCGTCGTGTCGCCGTGGCTCGCCGCATTGATAGTGGCCGTGATCGTCCTGATCGTGGGCGGGGCTCTTGCTGCGATCGGAGCCTCCCGCGCAAAGAATGCACTGCCCCCTGTTCCTGCTGACACCGCGGCGAGTGTGAACGACGACATCTCCGCGATCAAGAAAGGCATCCGATGAGCGGAAAGCACGCAGAGACACCGGAATCCGATGATACGACTTCTGTCGGCGCACCGAGCGTCGAACAGCAACGCGCAGAGGTTGCCGAGACGGTTGCCGCTCTGGCGGCCAAAGCCGACGTCCCTGCGCGCGTCGCCAACGAGGCGTCGTTCCAGGCCGGACGTGCGAAAGAGGTGGCCCAGAAGAATCCACAGGTGATCGCAGCGGCCGTGGGTGCGGTACTTGCAGGCGCGATCGTCACGATCGTGATTCGGAGACGACGTTCGAGGAGGCTTTTTCGATGAGTGCAGTATCGAAGGCGATGTACAAGCCACTCGCCCTGGCGACCAGCGTGCTCGGCGGCATCGCTGCGGGCGCGGTGTTCAAACAGATCTGGAAGTACGTGGGCGACAACGATGTCGAGGCCCCGGACCCCAAGGACTTGAACCGGTCGGTTCAGGAAGTTCTTCTGGCTGCCGCGATCCATGGAGCCGTCTTCGGAATCGTCAAAGCAGCGGTGGACCGTGCAGGCGCGACCGGTTATCGGGCACTGGCCCACGAAGATCCATCCTGACGGTCCGAAACACGTTTCCCACATCGGAAGAAAGGTCATACACCTGTCATGACGCAACCCGACCACGATCAGCCGAACCTCGACGACGTCATCACACCGACCGAGGATGTCCATCCCGACCACCGCGAGCATGCCAAAACACCCAAGCACGTCGACGACCAGGAGTTGGACGCGCGTACCGAGCACGAGCGTGAGGAAACTTCAGGCGGCCGATGACTTCGCCTGTATCGTTCGGGGCCGCGAGCTTCTGCTCGCGGCCCCGAACGCGTCATCGGACTACTTTGAACTGCTTAAGCTTTCGGTCGGTCGCATCGGGCACGTTCATTCCGGCTCCGATTGCCGTAGTGAGGTAGTCGACGACTCCTTCGGACAGCTCTTCACCGGGTACGGCCACCGCTATCCCCGTCGTTGTCGGAAGGAGTGAATCCGTAGCGTCCATCCCTGTGATAGCGAGCTACGGCGTCGAGCAGAGGCGTCTCCGATTGGTCCACGCCCGTTGCCATACCCGAATCCCGGCCTGCCATTCACGTATCCGTTTCACCTTCGTCGGCGCAGGGTAGGCGCGGTGGTATGCCGATCAGCGACCCGACCGTACCGACGCCGTCCGTCCCTCCGACGGCCGCAGTCGGTCCCACTCTGACCGGGCTGGCGGCGGCGCGTTTGCTGGCGAAGCTGTCGGGTCCTCTGGTGGCAGGCGGCGTCATCGCCCGTCGGCGGTCGGTGATGCCCGTTCTCGAAAAGCGACAGACCGATGCCGACACAGTGCGGACGATGCTCGAACTGCGCAGAGAATACGGTCCGGGTCCGCTGACGCTGGCACTGCCCGGCCGGACGGTTGTGATCCCGCTCGTCGCCGGAGACGTCGAACGGGTCCTCGCGCAGTCCCCGGACCTGTTCACCCCTGCCAATCGTGAGAAGCGAGCGGCGCTGAGCACATTCCAACCGCACGGTGTATTGATCTCGCGTGGGCGTGCTCGGACCTCGCGACGGGACTTCAACGAACAGGTCCTCGACACCGATCTTCCGCTGCATCATCTAGCGGGGTCGATCGCGCCGACCCTCCGTACCGAAGCGCTCGGGATCGTCTCCGACTCGCTCGACAACGACGGCGTTCTCGACGCCGCCGTGTTCGTCGAGGGCTGGTGGCGCGTCGTACGACGCGTCGTCCTGGGCGATTCTGCGAGAGACGACCACGCCGTCACCGACGACCTGTGGAAGCTGCGGGCAGACGGAAACTGGTCCTATCTTCGCCCGCTTCGACGACGCTTGCGTGACCGGTTCCTGGACCGACTGTTCGACTACGTGAACGACGCCGAACCCCTCAGCCTGGCGGGTGCTGTAGCAGCGTCCCGTCCGGATTCAGCCGTCGATCCCGTCGGCCAGATTCCGCACTGGCTCTTCGCATTCGATGCCGCGGGCATGGTCGCGCTGCGTGCACTCGCGGTTCTCGCAGCACAGCCGGAACATCTGCAACGCGCTCGCGACGAGATCTCGGACCTGGATCTGTCTCAGCCGCAGATACTTCCGTATCTACGAGCGTGCATCCTCGAGTCCGTCCGACTGTGGCCGACGACGCCTGCCATTCTGCGCGATTCGACGGCGACGACGCGGTGGGGTGAGGGCGACCGACGATTCGAGATCGATTCGGATGCAGCGTTTCTGATCCTGACAGCCTTCTTCCACCGCGATCCGACGACCATCGATTTCGCCGACGAGTTCACACCCGACGCGTGGCTCGACGGGCGTATGAGCTCGCAGTTGGCCGTCGTGCCGTTCAGCGCGGGTCCAGCACGCTGCCCCGGGCAGAACCTCGTCCTGTTCGTCACGAGCATGATCCTCGCGAACATCGTTGCAGCCCTGCCGAATTTGCGGCAGACGTCGGCCCCGCCGCTGACCGCCCGGTCCGCGCTGCCTGCCACGCTGAATCACTACTCGATCACGCTGAAAGCAACCTGACATGTCATGGGGCTCGGTGCCCACGTTCGGAGTCGAGGAGGAATTGCTTCTCGTCGACGCGAACACCGGCATCCCGACGATGCAGAACGAGGCGGTCGCCGAACACGCGCGGCAGCTCGGATTGGTTCTGCAATTGGAACTGACTCCATGCCAGATCGAGACGTCCACTGAAATTCTCGACACCTCCGAGCAGCTTGCCCAGTCGCTGACGACGTCGCGGTCGACAGCTGCCGCAGCGGCCGGCCGAGCGGGCGCCGCGGTACTGGCTGCCGGCATTCCTCCACTGCTGCCCGAACAGGGGCCGATCACCGACACCAAGCGATACCGGCACATCGCCGCCGAATACGGAATCATCGCCTCCGAGCAGGGTGTGTGCGGCGCGCACGTCCACACAGCGATCGACGACCGCGAATCCGCTGTCGAGATCAGCAACCACATGCGTCCGTGGCTGCCCGTACTCTTGGCTCTCACGGCGAATTCCGCCCTGTACGACGGACGCGATACCGGTTACGCGAGTTGGCGCTCGGTGTTGTGGTCGCGCTGGCCCAGCGCAGGTCCTCCCCCATTCTTCGAATCAGTGGATCATTACGACTCGCTCGTGCGCCAGCTGTTCGACGTCGGCGCGATACTCGACGACAAGATGGTTTACTGGGACATTCGGCCGTCGATGAATTTCCCGACGCTCGAGGTCCGTATCAGCGATGTGCCGGCCACGACGTCGGACACCGTTCTGTTGGCTGTGCTCGTGCGGGCGCTGGTGATGACGGCATCGAATGCGATGCACCAGGGCACACTCGCCCCGCGTGTATCGGATCATGCTCTCCGGTGGGCATACTGGCGCGCGGCGCGCGACGGATTGTCGAGTAGCCTCATCGATCCCGATTCCGGGTGTCTCGGCGCGGCCGCGTCCGCGCTTGCCTCGCTCGTCGACTATGTGTCGGCAGCGTTGGCTTTCACGGGTGAACGAGACCTCGTGGAGTGCGAGATTCGTCGAAACATCCTGCACGGCAACGGTGCACAACGACAACGGGACGCTGTCGAAGCATCGGGCACGATAGCCGACGCCATCGCCGAGATGGCCGAGAGGTGAGCAGATGAGATTGGCCGTCACCGGCGCCACCGGAAACGTCGGAACCACGTTGCTACGGCGACTCGCGGACGAGGATGTCGAGATCGTGGGCATCGCACGTCGCCGTCCGCCGGCCGCTGCACCGTACGACGGTGTGGACTGGCACGAACTCGACATCGCGGACGCCGACGCGGAGGACAGACTGACCACACTGTTCGACGGCGTGGACGCCGTCGTCCATCTTGCGATCGGCTTTCAACCCATGCGCGATCGCGACTATCTGCGGCGAACGAACGTCGGCGGCACCGAGGCGGTCGCGGCTGCCGTGGGGCGTGCCGGCGTCGGCAGACTCGTGCACATGTCGTCGAGTGGAATCTATTCGCCCGGTGCGTACGGTCGGGAAGTCGACGAGACGTATTCGCGTGAGGGCGTTGCGAACTCGACCTACAGTGTCGACAAGGCAGCAGCCGAGCACGCACTGGACCGGTTCGAGGTGAATCATCAGGGCACGATCGTCGTCCGGTTACGTCCCGGCCTCATCGGGCAGTACGCGTTCGGCAGCGCGTTGCTTCGGTACTCGCTGCCCGACCTCGTTCCGTCATGGGTCGTCGACCGAATTCCCGTGCTGCCCATGGACCGATCGATCACGGTCCCTGCGGTATCCACCTCCGACGTCGCCGACGCGATTCTGGCGTCGCTGACGTGCGACAGCAGCGGTGCGTTCAATCTGTCGGCGCCCACTCCGGTTCGTACCAAGGACTTCGAGGACGCTATGTCGGCCCGCGCCGTCGAAGTTCCTCGTTCGATCATGCGCACTGCGGCAGCGGCGATCTTCACAGCTCGGCTGCAATCGGTTCACCCCGGTTGGATCGACCTCGCGTACGAGACCCCGCTGCTGAACACGGAACGGGCAAGGACGACGCTGAAGTGGGCACCGACTCTCGACGGGCCCGCCGTACTCGCCGAGACGATCAAGGGTGTGCGGCACGGCGCGTCGGCCGCGAGCCCGGCGTTGCGCGAACGCACGCTCGTGGACCGGCTGGCGTCGACGCTCCGACGCGGCCCTGTGTCACGGCGACGCGAACCTTGAGACTCGGTTTCGTCGACGAGCGCGAGGGGTATGCGCACGCGGGGGTTGCGCCCAGGAGGTTTCACCATGTCGACGAGTCCCGAAGAGCGGATCGATGTCGGTAGCGATCTGTCGGACCTCTGTTCCGAGTTGTCGAACTTGGCGCTCGACCATTCGATAGCCATCGCCACCGTCGAATCACTGACGGCGGGGAATCTCGCGGCGATGCTCGGCAAGGCCAAGTCGTCGGGTGACTGGTTTCGAGGTGGAATCGTCGCCTATCACGAGGACGTCAAGCATTCCCTGCTTCGAGTCCCGGAAGGCCCTGTCGTATGCGAAGTCGCAGCGGCGACGATGGCGCAGTCCGCCGCCGAACTCCTCGGCGCGGACCTGACGATCGCCGTCACCGGTGAGGCAGGTCCGAGGACACAGGAAGACGAACCACCAGGCACCGTGTGGATCGGACTGTGTGACCGAGGCAGCGTTTCCGCCGAACGCGAGCAATTCGACGGGGAACCCGAAGACATTCTGGCGCAAACGTTGTCGCTGTCCATCCAGTTTCTCGTGCGTCACGCACGACAACGTTCCACGTAGAACACACGAACTTTTCATCGAGACTAGGGGTAGAGCTTCGCATGGATACGTCACTACGGACACGAATTCAGCACGAACTCTCCGTGAAACCGGCGATAGACCCGGAGAACGAGATCCGCGATCGCGTCGACTTTCTCGTCGACTATCTCCGAGCAAGCAAGACCCGCGGATTCGTACTCGGCATCAGCGGCGGTCAGGACAGTACGTTGGCCGGCGCGCTCGCGCAACGTGCTGTTCGCGAGTTCGTCTCGCTCGGTGGACAAGCCGAATTCGTCGCGGTCCGGTTGCCGTACGGCACACAGGCCGACGAGGACGATGCGGCCAAGGCCATCGACTTCATCGGGCCGGATCGAACCGTCGTCGTGGACATCAAGGCCGCCGTGGACGCGTCGGCGCACTCTGCCGCAACAGGTTTGAGCAAGGATCGGCTGGATGATTTCGTTCGCGGGAACATCAAGGCCCGCGAGCGAATGATCGCACAGTACGCCATCGCCGGTCAGGAGAACCTTCTCGTCGTCGGTACGGACCACGCAGCCGAGGCCGTCACCGGGTTCTTCACCAAGTACGGCGACGGCGGTGTGGACATCACCCCGCTCACCGGGCTGACGAAACGTCAAGGGGCACAACTTCTGAAATACATGGATGCACCCGAGTCGACGTGGAAGAAGGTTCCGACGGCCGACCTGGAGGACGATCGGCCCGCGCTTCCCGACGAGCAGGCCCTCGGCGTGACGTACGCCCAGATCGATTCCTATCTCGAAGGCGGGCCGGTGGACGACGACGCCGTCGCGACCATCGAACGTTGGTTCACGAAGACCAGGCACAAGCGCACCACTCCCGTCACCCCCACGGACAGATGGTGGCGTTCGGCGCTGAACGAGTGAGAATTCATCTGCACTCACCTCTGACGAAGACGCAGCACTTCGATGGGCGGCGCGTCGGATCGGTGCGTTTCCGTATGTCGCTGACGGGTATTGCGGCACGGGTGAACAGACTCGACCCGATCACCACTTCCACCGACGTCCCGACCTTCGACGTACTGGTCATCGGGGGTGGAAATGCGGGTATCAGCACCGCAGCGCGGTTGCTTCGGACGGGAGTGAGTACCAACGTCGCGGTCGTCGAACCGCAACAGGTGCATACCTATCGGCCTCTTCTGTCCTACGTGGGCGCGGGCCAGGCCAGTTTGAACGACGCACAACGCACTCAGCGATCCGTCGTTCCGAAAGGCTGCACTTGGATCGAAGACTCGGTCACGGCAATCGATGCGCCGCGCAATACCGTCACCTGCGCGTCCGGTCGAACGTTCCGCTATCGGGATCTGGTCCTCGGAACCGGTTTGGTCCCCGACTACGACGCCTTGCCCGGAATTCCGGAAGCGATCGACTCGCCTGGAGTGAGTAGCAACTATCTCGACAGGGCCGACAAGACTTGGGAACTCACGCGCGACTTGGCCTATGGGCGTGCGGTGTTCACCGTGCCGAGGCCACCGGTCAGCTGCACAGGCACGACGCTGAAACCGCTGTTTCTCGCCGCAGCACACTGGGAGCGTGTCGGTCGGTTGTCCGGAATCGACATCACGTTGATCGTGGATCGCCCTCGATTGCTCGGCGTGTCCAAGCTGGACGAGTTGCTGCTGAGTCGATTGCGAGAACTGGGAGTTCACGTGCACTTCGACACGAAAGTCGTCGCGCTGAATCCCGCATCCCGACGCATCGAGATCGACGGCGCCGGTGCAGCCGCGAGCTCCGTCGACTACGACTTCCTCCATCTTGTACCGCCGTTCCGAGGACCGAAGTGGTTGACGGAGTCGAAGCTGACCGGAAACGAGTCGCATGGTCTCGTCGACATCGACCCGCACACGTTCCAGCATCGCGCACACCATGACGTGTGGGCTGTCGGAGACGGCGCCGCTGTGGACACCGATCCTTCGGGAGGTGCTCTGCGCACACAGGTTTCGCTCCTTGTGGACAACATCGCGGCCACGAGAGAGGGAACGCCGACGTCAGCGTACGACGGGCACACGGTCGCGCCCGTTCCGATCGATGCTCGTCATCTCGTCGCTGCGGAATTCGATCGCACCGGAAAGATCGCATCGTCACTGCCCTCGTTTCTCGATCCGTTGAAACCGCGTCGGACTGCTTGGGCCTTCGACAGATACGCACTCCCACAGATCTATTGGCACTCGATCCTCGACGGCCGCGTCTGACATGTGTTCCGCAACGAAGGGATCAGTTCATGACCGCACCCGGCAGGCCCCACGTCCTGATCATCGGTGGAGGCTTCGGTGGGCTGTATGCCGCACGACGACTGCGCCACAGCGATGTGGCCGTCACCGTGCTGGAACGGGGAACGAGCCACGTGTTCCAACCGTTGCTCTACCAGTGCGCGACGGGCCTTGTGTCGGAAGGATCGATTGCGAGTCCGCTGCGACATCTGTTGCGGCATCAGGACAATGCGCACGTCGCACTCGGTGAGGCAGCCGACATCGATGCCGAGAACCGCATCGTCACGGCCAGCCGATTCGATGGATCGACATACGAATTGAAGTACGACTTCCTCGTCGTGGCTGCCGGAATGCGGCAGGCGTATCACGGGCACGACGAATACATCCAACACGCGCCCGGGATGAAGACTCTCGACGACGCTCTGACCATAAGGCGCAAGTTGATCTCGGCGTTCGAGATGGCCGAGTCGTTGCCGACCGTGGAGGAACGCCGCCCGTGGTTGACGTTCGCGGTGGCCGGAGGCGGACCAACGGGAGTCGAATTGGCCGGGCAGATAAGGGAACTCGCGACACGTGCGCTCACCCACGAGTTCCGATCCATCGATCCGGGCGAAGCACGCGTGCTGCTGTTCCACGGCGACGATCGGGTGCTGCCGTCGTTCGACCGCAAGCTCTCTGCGCGCGCCCAGAAGACTCTCGACATCGTCGGCGTCGAAACGCATCTGGGAGTTCACGTCACCGACGTCACCGCGACCGATGTGGAGACCACGACCAAGGCCGAACCCAAGACGGTCGAGCGCTACGACACGCACACGGTCCTGTGGACAGCCGGCGTCGAAGCCGTACCGTTCGCGCGGACGCTCGCGAAGAGCCTCGGCGTCGATCAGGACCGATCCGGCCGCATCACGGTCGGACCGGACCTGTCGGTCCCGGGGCATCCGAACGTGTGGGTCGTCGGCGACATGGCGTCGTCGAACGACCTACCCGGCGTCGCCGAGGTCGCGATGCAGGGTGGCCGTCACGTCGGATCGGTCATCGCCACTGCGCTCGAACATCCGGGTCGCGCCCGCGCGCCGTTCACGTACCGCGACCTCGGCAGCGCGGCCTACATCGCACGCGGGCATGCGCTCGTGCAGGCCGGGCCGCTGAGGATGTCCGGTTTCCTCGGATGGTTGTCGTGGGGGTTCATCCACATCGCGTTCCTGTCGGGAGCCAGGAATCGCGTGGGCACACTGGTCAACTGGGCGGCCACACTCGCGACCAATTCGCGACGCGAACGGGCCATCACATTCGGTGACCCGGAAACTGCACGCAAACCGTACAGCTGAGCCGTCAGTCCAGCAGTCCCGCGTTACGGAGCGCGGCACGAACGTCGGCGTGGTGCCATTCGTCGAGCTCGACGAGAGGAAGTCTGATTCCGCCGGGCATCAGTCCCATTTCGGCCAACGCCCACTTGACCGGAATAGGGTTGGGCTCGGCGAACAGAGCGCTGTGCAGGCCCGCAAGGATTGCGTCGATCTCCGACGCGGTGTCGGCGTCGCCCGCCAGGGCGGCGGCGCACATCTTCGCCATGGCGTCCGGTGCGACGTTCGCCGTGACCGAGATGTTGCCGTGGAATCCGGCGAGCATGCTGGCACGTGCTGTGCCGTCGTCGCCCGAGTAGAGACCGAAGTCCGGCAGTTCGAGCGCGACGAGATCACGGACACGGTCCAGGTCGCCCGTCGCTTCCTTGATCCCGACGATGTTCGGCAGCTCCGCCAGCCGCGCCACCGTCGAGGGCAGCATGTCGCAGCCGGTGCGTGACGGCACGTTGTACAGGTACTGCGGCAGATCGACGGCCTCACCGATGGCCTTGAAGTGCCGGTACAGGCCCTCCTGGGGAGGCTTGATGTAGTACGGCGTGACGAGCAGGGCGCCGTCGGCTCCTGCGGCCCGCGCCGACTCCGTCAGGTGAATCGCCTCGACGGTCGAATTGGCGCCGGTTCCAGCGATGACCGGAATACGGCCTGCCACGACGTCGATGGTCCGCTTGATGACGTTCGTGTGCTCGGTCACGGACAGAGTCGACGATTCGCCCGACGTGCCCACCGACACGATGGCCGAGGTGCCGCCGCTGATCTGTCGCTCGAGCAGGGAATCCAGCGACGGGTAGTCGACGTCGCCGCTGTCGTTCATGGGCGTGACGATCGCAACGATGCTTCCGGTGATCACGGTGGGGCTGCCTTCCTCGGGTCGAGAGTTCGTCCCGAATCGTAGACGACACCCGACGCGCCGCGCTTCCACCGTCACGGCACCGCCACCGACTCGACACGGTCAGTTCAACCGCAGGGCACCGAACACCATGTCACGCAACAACAGTCGAGCATGTCTGGACGGGGCCTTCCCTGCGCTGTAGGGCGTCGAGTTGATCAACCCGAACACCGCGTGCGCCTTGGTTCGTGCGTCCGATTCTCCGAGTCCGGTGTCGGCGTCGCACAACGCCGACACCCACAACTCCACATACTCGCGCTGCATGCGACGCACGCTCCGGCGAGAGGCGTCGGGCAGGCTCTCGAGATCTCGATCTTGAATGCGGATCAACGCGGGCGATTCGAACGCGAAGTCCAGATGAAAATCGATCAGATCCGACGTCGTGTCCGCCCCCGATGCACCCTCCTCGACGACCCTGCGTCCACCGTCGAGCAGATATTCCGAGATCCCGACGAGCAGTTCGACGAGCACTGCTTCCTTTCCGGAGAAATGCCGGTAGACCGCCGGGCCGCTGATGCCCACCGCAGCGCCCAGATCTTCGAGACGCACCGACGAGAAGCCGCGCTCCGCGAACAGTGAAGCAGCGGCCTGCAGCAGTTGCTGCCTGCGTTCGGCCTTCTTCTGGTCGCGGAGTGTCGCCGGTTTCTCCTCGAGCCTGTGGGTGGACTGCATCGTCATGTTCTCGCCTTTCCACCGCGCCGGGTCGATCGAACTCTGGACATCTCAGTTAATCGTAGTTTACTATCGCAATCAGTTACTTACAGTTAACTGAAATCGGTTGTTCCGACAGACCACACCGAAGGCGCGCATCACATGGCTATCGACACCGCTGCCAACAGGGCAGAACATGATCTGCTGACTTCCCAGCTCGCCGAGCGGCTCGCCCTCGCCGCGCTGGGCGGGAGCGAGAAGTCGCGCGAGCGCCACGTGGCCCGCGGCAAACTGCTTCCCCGGGACCGCGTCGACGAGCTCCTCGATCCCGGTAGCCCGTTCCTCGAGATCGCACCCCTCGCCGCCAACGGCCTGTACGACGACGAATGCCCCGGCGCAGGGATGATCGCTGGAATCGGCCGCGTCTCGGGACGCGAATGCGTCGTCGTCGCCAACGACGCGACAGTCAAGGGCGGCACCTACTACCCGATGACGGTGAAGAAACACCTTCGGGCGCAAGAGATCGCGCTGCAGAACAACCTGCCGTGCATCTACCTCGTCGACTCCGGAGGCGCATTCCTCCCCCGACAGGACGAGGTGTTCCCCGACCGGGATCACTTCGGCCGCATCTTCTACAACCAGGCGACGTTGAGCGCCAAGGGAATTGCTCAGATCGCCGCGGTCATGGGGTCGTGCACCGCGGGCGGCGCGTACGTTCCTGCGATGAGCGACGAGGCCGTCATCGTCCGCAATCAGGGCACCATCTTCCTCGGCGGGCCCCCACTGGTGAAGGCAGCGACCGGCGAGGTCGTCACCGCAGAGGAACTCGGCGGCGGCGACTTGCATTCGAAGACCTCCGGCGTCACCGACCATCTCGCCGACGACGACCGCGATGCCTTACGCCGCGTCCGGAAGATCGTCTCCACTCTCGGGCCGCGCACGCCGAGGCCGTGGGATGTCGTGTCGACGCGGGAGCCGATCGCCGACCAGACAGAACTGTACGACGTCGTCCCCACCGACTCCAGAACCCCGTACGACGTCCGGGAAGTCATCACGCGTGTCGTCGATGCCGGCGAATTCGACGAGTTCAAAGCCGAATACGGCAAGACCCTCGTCACCGGATTCGCGCATGTTCACGGCCACCCCGTCGGGATCATCGCCAACAACGGTGTGCTGTTCGCCGAATCCGCCATGAAGGGAGCGCATTTCATCGAGCTGTGCGACAAGCGCAGCATCCCGCTCGTGTTTCTGCAGAACATCTCCGGCTTCATGGTCGGGCGCGACTACGAGGCGGGTGGCATCGCCAAGCACGGCGCGAAGATGGTCACCGCGGTTGCCTGCGCTCGTGTCCCCAAGATCACGATCGTGATCGGCGGTTCCTACGGCGCGGGCAACTATTCGATGTGTGGGCGCGCCTACTCCCCGAGATTTCTGTTCATGTGGCCCAATGCGCGCATCTCCGTCATGGGCGGCGAGCAGGCCGCGTCGGTCCTCGCCACCGTCCGCGCCGAACAACTCGATGCAGCGGGCACACCGTGGTCGGACGACGACCAGGAATCGTTCAAGGCGCCGATCCGTGAACAATACGAGACACAGGGCAACCCCTACTATTCGACGGCCCGGTTGTGGGACGACGGAATCATCGACCCTGCCGACACGAGAACCGTTCTCGGACTGGCACTGTCGGCGTGCGCCAATGCGCCACTCGAACCGGTTTCCTACGGCGTCTTCAGGATGTGAGCAGACCAATGACAACACCTATCGATACCGTCCTCGTCGCCAACCGCGGCGAAATCGCAGTTCGAGTCGTGCGAACCCTGCGCCGCATGGGAATTCGATCCGTCGCCGTCTACAGCGACGCCGACGCCCATGCTCGCCACGTCACCGAAGCGGACACGGCGGTGCGCATCGGACCTGCGACCGCACGTGACAGTTACCTCTCGATCCCCAAGGTGATCGATGCCGCGCGTCGCACCGGCGCGCAAGGCATCCATCCCGGGTACGGATTCTTGTCCGAGAACGCCGAATTCGCAGCAGCATGCGACGCCGCGGGCATCGCCTTCCTCGGACCGTCCGCACGAGCGATCGAAGTGATGGGCGACAAGATCACCGCAAAGGCCGCCGTCGGCGAATTCGGCGTGCCCGTCGTCCCCGGTATTTCACGGCCCGGCCTCACCGATGCCGATCTGATCGCCGGTGCCGACGACGTCGGATTCCCTGTTCTGGTGAAACCGTCTGCCGGCGGCGGCGGAAAAGGAATGCGCCTCGTCGAACGACGAGAGGACCTGCCCGCGGCACTTGCGAGTGCGCGTCGCGAGGCATCGTCCTCGTTCGGCGACGACACGCTGTTCCTGGAGCGATTCGTGTTGCGGCCCAGGCACATCGAAGTACAGATCCTCGCCGACAAGCACGGCAACGTCGTCCACCTGGGCGAGCGCGAATGCAGCCTGCAGCGTCGGCACCAGAAAGTCATCGAGGAGGCCCCGTCACCGCTGCTCGACGCCGAGGCACGCGCGCGTATCGGCGAGGCCGCGTGCAACACCGCACGCAGTGTGGACTATTCGGGCGCCGGGACAGTCGAGTTCATCGTCTCCGCCGACAGCCCCGACGAGTTCTTCTTCATGGAGATGAACACTCGACTCCAGGTCGAGCACCCTGTCACCGAACTGGTCACCGGCCTCGATCTCGTCGAATGGCAGGTCAGGATCGCGGCAGGAGAACGCCTGACACTGTCTCAGGACGACATCACGCTCACCGGTCACGCCATCGAGGCCCGCGTCTACGCCGAGGATCCTGCGCGCGGCTTCCTTCCGACCGGCGGCACCGTCGTCGGGCTGAGTGAACCGAGCGGCGACGGCATCCGCGTCGACTCCGGACTGCAGATCGGCACCGTGGTCGGCAGCAACTACGACCCGATGCTGTCCAAGGTCATCGGTTACGGCACAGATCGAGCCGCTGCCCTGCGCACGCTCGACCGCGCATTGTCCGACACCGCTGTTCTCGGCGTGGTCACCAACATCGAGTTCGCACGATTCCTGTTGGCCGACATCGATGTTCGCGCCGGCATTCTGGATACCGGTCTGTTGGACCGTCGAGTCGAGGACTTCGTCGCGGAAGGCGCGACGGATACCGCGCTCGTCGCAGCAGCATCGGTGTCGTGGCTGGCGACGTGGGACAGCAGCGGCGACGACATCTGGTCCACGCCCGGCGGTTGGCGGGTCGGCGCGCACGCCCCGTACACGGCCCGCTTCAAGGTCGGTGACCGTTCGGTGCACGTGGCGATCACGGGGACGCCGACGTCGGCGAAGGTCACCCTCGACGACCAGCCGCCCCTGGCCCTGACGGCGGAGACGGCCGCGGACACGGTCACCATCGTGCTCGACGGTCGTCGAGACGCGATGCGGTTCGCGCACACCGCGACGGCGACGTGGATCGCCGGCCCGGAGGGGACGTGGGCGTTCCACCCGGTCGACGAACCGAGCGTCCGAGAAGCAGACGCGCACTCCGGCGACGCCGAAATCCTCAGTCCCATGCCCGGTTCGATCATCGCCGTCGCCGCGTCGAGCGGCGACACGGTCACTGCAGGTAGTGCCGTCGTCGTGGTCGAGGCGATGAAGATGGAACACACGCTGACCACACCGATCGACGGCACAGTGGAACTGGTGGTGTCCGTCGGCGATCAAGTTCGAGTCGACCAGCTCTTGGCTCGTGTAGTCCCCACCGAAGAAGAGGATCAGTCATGACCGATTACCTGTCGTCGGGCAATCTGCCCGACGAGTACCAGCAGCTGGCGAAGTCGGTTGCCGATTTCGCGCGCACGGTCGTCGCACCCGTGGCCGCGAAACACGATGCGGAGCACAGCTTTCCGTACGAGGTCGTGCAGGGCATGGCCGACATGGGCCTGTTCGGGCTGCCGTTCCCCGAGGAGTTCGGCGGCATGGGCGGTGACTACTTCGCGCTGTGCCTGGCCCTCGAAGAACTCGGCAAGGTCGATCAGAGTGTCGCGATGACGCTCGAAGCGGGCGTGTCCCTCGGTGCGATGCCGGTCTATCGGTTCGGCAACGACGCGCAGAAGCAGGAGTGGCTTCCGAAACTGACCAGCGGACAAGCGCTTGCCGCGTTCGGCCTCACGGAGCCGGGCGCGGGAAGCGACGCAGGTGGCACGAAGACCACGGCCAAGCGTGACGGTGGCGACTGGATCATCAACGGAAGCAAGCAGTTCATCACCAACT
The DNA here is from genome assembly GCF_900188125.1 of Rhodococcoides kyotonense. Lineage (GTDB taxonomy): Bacteria > Actinomycetota > Actinomycetes > Mycobacteriales > Mycobacteriaceae > Rhodococcoides > Rhodococcoides kyotonense. The sequence goes on from NZ_FZOW01000018.1 coordinate 99,935, forward strand.
CAGGAACGTCGATCACCGAACTGGTCACCGTCACCGCCGTGACCGGGGTGGACGACGCAACCGGCCGCAAGCAGATCTCGTCGATCCTGGTGCCGACGAACACTCCAGGTTTCGTGGCCGAGCCCGCGTACAACAAGGTCGGGTGGAACGCGTCGGACACACATCCGTTGAGCTTCACCGACGTTCGGGTGCCGCAAGAGAACTTGCTGGGCGCGGAGGGCCGTGGCTACGCGAACTTCCTGCACATTCTCGACGAGGGCCGCATCGCGATCGCCGCGGTGTCGGTCGGTGCGGCGCAAGGATGCGTCGACGAGAGCGTCAAGTACGCGAAGGAACGTGAAGCGTTCGGCCAGCCGATCGCGAACAACCAGGCCATCTCGTTCAAGATCGCGCGGATGGAGGCCCGCGCGCACACTGCCCGTACCGCTTACTACGACGCGGCAGCTCTGATGTTGGCAGGCAAGCCGTTCAAGAAGGCGGCGTCGATAGCCAAGCTCGTGGCAAGCGAAGCCGCGATGGACAATGCACGTGATGCCACACAGATCCATGGCGGATACGGGTTCATGAACGAATACACGGTGGCGCGGCACTACCGCGACAGCAAGATTCTCGAGATCGGCGAAGGCACTACCGAGGTCCAGCTGATGCTGATCGCGCGAGGGTTGGGACTGTGAGCGACAATCGAATTCGTCAGCGAGGGTTGTGGTTCGAGGAGATGGAGCTCGGCACCGTCTACGAGCACCGTCCCGGCCGGACCATCACCGAGGCCGACAACACGCTGTTCACCACGCAGACCATGAACACCCAGGCCTTGCATCTCGACGCAGCCTTCGCTGCGACGACGAGCTTCGGTGAACGCCTGGTCAATTCGATGTTCACCGTGTCGACCCTGGTGGGCCTGTCGGTGGCACAGTTGACGCAGGGAACCATCGTCGCGAATCTCGGATTTTCCGAGGTGACGTTTCCGAAGCCTCTGTTCCATGGCGACACTCTGTATGCCGAGACACTGATCTCCGACAAACGCGAATCCAAGTCCCGTCCCGGTGAAGGCATCGTGACCTTCACGCACACCGGCCGCAATCAGCACGGCGACGTCGTCGCCATTGCCGTCCGAAAGACGTTGATACACCTGCGCCCTACGGAGGAGCCGTCGTGACCTGGACACCGCCCGGCCCGGCGTGGCTGTTCTGCCCCGCCGACCGACCGGAACGATACTTCAAGGCCGCAGCGCGAGCGGACGTCGTGATTCTCGATCTGGAGGATGCCGTCGCGCCGTCGGACAAGGACGCCGCACGGCAGGCACTCGTCGCCACTCCCCTCGATCCGGAGCGAACCGTCGTGCGTGTCAATGCCCACGGGAGTCGGGACTGGTCGGCGGATCTCGATGCGCTGAACGACACCCCTTACCGGGTGGTCATGTTGCCGAAGTGCGAATCCGCGGAGCAAGTGGCGTCCTTGGCGCCCCGGGATGTCGTAGTGCTTGTGGAATCGCCGCTCGGCGTGGTGAACGTCGCCGATGCAGTGACGGCCGACAACGCGGTCGGTGCGATGTGGGGCGCCGAGGATCTCGTCGCGGCGTTGGGCGGCAATTCCAGCAGGTTCGCCGACGGTCGATACCGCGACGTCGCACGACACGTGCGCTCGCACACTCTGCTCGCGGCCAAGGCTCGTGGCCTGTTCGCGCTCGACTCCGTTTTTCTCGACATCCCGGATCTGGACGGACTTCGCGAGGAGTCGGACGATGCGGTCGCCGTCGGTTTCGACGGCAAGGTCGCGATTCATCCGAGTCAGGTGCCGGTGATTCGCGACGCGTACGCACCGAGTCCGGAGGAGGTCGACTGGGCACAACGCCTGCTCGAGGCCGTCGAGAGCAACCGGGGTGTCTTCACGTTCGAGGGTCGAATGGTCGATGCGCCGGTGATCCAGCAGGCCCACCGGATCGTCGCCCGCATCCGGAATGCGTGAAATTTTTCACAACTACTTGGGCTTCCAGCATTAGGAAGACCGACGATCTATGCTCGGTCTTGTGACCAGTGTTCAGCCCCTCGACCGAGCTCTCCTGTCGTGGCCCGAAAGTGCTGCGTGCAGAGAGTCCGGCGGAGACTTGTTCTTCCCGACCGGAGACGAGTACAGCGCCGCATCGATCGCAGATGCAAAGAGTGTGTGCCTTCGGTGCCCGGTGTCGAAGGAATGCCTTCGACACGCGCTGTTGAACCGGGAGCAACACGGCATCTGGGGCGGGCTGACCCCATCCGAACGACGAAGGACCCGGCTGCCTCGCCTGACGCGTCGTCCGATGACGATCAGTGCCAGGGGCTGACGTGTACAGCCACGACCTCGCGACCACGACGCAGACCCGAGGCGCCGTCGAGCTCGACATCGCAGCGACGCTCATCCGCGTCGCCGGCACCGTACGCACCAGACTCGACGAGATTCTGGTGCGATACCGCGTCAGCTGGGCAGGCTTCGAAGTCCTCGACCTCGTCTGCACGGACGGCCCGAAGACGTACCGGGCACTCGCCCACCACCTGGACCGGCACCGCACGAGCGTGCGCAGCATCGTCGCCGGTCTCGTCGATTCCGGCTACGTCACACGCACTCTCGGCGCCGCGCGGAGCGACGAATTCGTCGTCGAGCCAACGGAATCCGGGCGTTCGGTGCACGACCGCGCCCGACGAGCACTCGACGGATGCGGGTTCGACTTCCTTGCCCTCGACGACCCCGCAGCCATGGTCGATCAGTTACGCGAACTCGACCGTGGCCTGCGGAGCCGCCGATAGCGGAAGCTGTTGTCGGAGAGGAAGATCAGCCCTGCCAGCCGACCGCCGCGAACGGGGCGTTCGTCGTGACGCGCCCGACGATGCCTGCGTGAGCGAAGTCTTTCGCGGTCTGCACGGCGTCACCCACCGACGCACCCTTCGCCAACTCGGCGGTGATGGCGGCAGCGAAGATGCATCCGGCGCCCGACACTCGTTCGTCGCCGATCTTCGGTGCGCGCAGGACGGTCACCTCGGTACCGTCGAACAGCACGTCGACGGCCTCGTCGCCGGGCAGCCCCGCACCACCCTTCACGACGACGTACTTCGGCCCGAGGTCGGCGATGCGGCGCGCAGCCTCGGCCAGATCGTCGACGGTCACGATCGCGTCCATCCCGGACAGCGTCTGCGCCTCGAACAGGTTCGGTGTGACGACGGTCGCCAACGGCAGGATCTCACTGCGCAGCGCGTTGTCGGTGTCCAGCGCGGCGCCCGGTTCCTGTCCCTTGCAGATCAGAACGGGATCGACGACGACGTGACGCCAGCTCTGCTTCTTCAGTGACTCTGCAACCGTCGACACCGTCTCCGGTGTTCCGAGCATGCCGATCTTGACGACGTCCAGGTCATGCGCCTGCGTCGCGGCCTCGATCTGATCCGCGATGACCGATCCGGTGATCGGAACGAACCGATGCCCCCACTCCGCTTTCGGGTCGAACGACACGATGCAGGTGATCGTCCCGACGCCGTAGACCCCGAGGCGTTCGAAGGTCTTCAGATCCGCCTGAAGACCAGCTCCACCGGTGGCCTCCGAGCCAGCAATGACGTACGACAGTGTCGACATTCGTTCCGCTCCTCTACTGCGATGTTCTCGTCAGTATGTCAAGGGCGGGCTTTCGGCGATGATGGGGCTCCGCCCTCGTGATGCTCCTATGACTGTCAAGTAGTGATTTTTCGGGTCAGGAGCTGAAACATTTCGCGGGCGACGGCTCGTTTGAGGCAGCGAATG
>NZ_FZOW01000026.1 GCF_900188125.1 Rhodococcoides kyotonense
GCCACCGCGACCGCACGCTCAGGACCCGCACCCACCGAAATCAAATACCGCGCAAGACGATTCACCCGCGCATCGAACTCGGCAAACGACAGAGAAGACCCCTCGAACACCACAGCAATAGCATCAGGACGCTCCACCACCCGCGCATCGAACGCATCCAACACCGTCGCACCCGACTCGAGCACGTGAGCAGTGTCGTTCCAGGAAGTCGACATCCGTCGCCGCGACTCGGCGGACAGCAGGTCGATGTCACCCACCGGCCCCCGTGGATTGTGCGTGGCGGCCTCGAGCGTGCGAACCAGCGCGGCGGCGAGCTCGGCGACGGAGGCGTCGTCGAACAGGTCCGTCGCATACGTGAAGGTGATGCCGTAACCGGAGGGCCTGCCATCGCCGTCCCAGTGCTCGACGACGGTGACCTGGAGGTCCATCTTCGCGGTCGTCGTGCCGATGTCGACGGCGGACACCGTGAGACCGGGTAGTTCGAACGTCGTGCGCTCGGTGTTCTGGAACGCGAGAAGCACCTGGACGAGTGGGTGTCGTCCTTGCGATCGGGGCGGGTCCACGACCTCGACGACGCGCTCGAACGGTAGATCCGCATGGCCGAAGGCCGCGAGGTCGATGCGTGCCACGTCGGCCAGGACGTCCTCGAACGATGCCGTGCCGTCGATCGGCGTCCGCAGCACGAGAGTGTTGACGAACATGCCGACGAGGTCGTCCAGTGCGGCGTCGCCGCGTCCCGCCATCGGTGTTCCGACGGCGACGTCGGCGCTTCCGGACATGCGCGACAACAGCACTGCCAACGCAGCATGCACGACCATGAACGGTGTTGCTCGGTGCGTACGCGCGAGTTCTGCGATACGCGCATGCAATTCGCCACCCGCGTCGACGGTGACCGACTTGCCCAGTCCCGACGCGGCGCGTGGCCGTGGCCGATCGGTCGGCAGTTCGAGTTGTTCCGGCAGTCCCGCAAGCTCGGCGCGCCAGAAGTGCTCCTGCTGAGCACCGGTCGACTCCGGGTCGTCGGGTTCACCGAGCACCCGATGCTGCCAGAGCGTGTAGTCGGCGTACTGCACCGGCAACGGGGCCCAGGTCGGCTCGTTACCCTCTGCCCTCGTCGCGTACGCGATCATCACGTCGCGCGCCAACGGTGTCATCGAAAAGCCGTCCGCAGCAATATGATGCGTGACGAGCACAAGCACGTGCTCGTTCTCGGCAACACGCAACACACGGGTACGCAGCGGCACCCACGACTGCACGTCGAAGGGCGCGCCGACGACCGCTGTCACCTCGGGTACCAGTGCATCCTCGGGTACCGAACGGGGCACGAGATCGAGATCTACTTCGTCGGCTCCGAGAACCACTTGCGTTCCCACTCCGTCGATCTCGGGGTACATCGTCCGCAGCACCTCGTGCCGGGCGATGACGTCGCGGACCGCGGCGGCCAACGCGTCGAGATCGAGCGTCCCCGACAGGCGCACTGCAACCGGAATGTTCTCGGTTGCCGACTGGGGGTCGAGACGGTTCAGGAACCACATGCGCCGCTGCGCCAGCGACAGCGGAATCACGTCGGGGCGCTCGACCGGCACGAGCGGAATCGCTGCTCCACTCCCCGCATGCTCCTCGACGCGCGCTGCGAGGGCAGCGACCGTCGGATCCTCGAAGATCGCCCGAACCGGAACCTGGGTGTCGAGTGCAGCACCCAGACGTGCGACCACCTGAGTTGCGAGCAGGGAGTTGCCACCGAGTGCGAAGAAGTCGTCGTCGGCGCCGACGCGAGCGGCCCCGAGCACCTCCGCGACGACGGCCGCGACGGTCTCCTCGACCGGCGTCGTCGGCGCACGGTACGTGGTCGTCTCGAACACCGGTGCGGGTAGCGCGGATCGGTCGATCTTGCCGTTGACGGTCAACGGAAGTGCATCGAGAACGACGATCACCGACGGCACCATGTACGACGGGAGAGACTGCGCAAGTGCCTTTTTCACGATCAGCGGTTCCACGGCGCCGACGACGTACCCGACCAGCGTAGTGCCCACGTGCCGATCGACATGGTCGACGACCACTGCATCGTTCACACCGGATACAGAACCCAGTGCAGCCTCGATGTCGCCGAGTTCGATTCGGAATCCACGCACCTTCACCTGATGGTCCGCACGACCCACGTAGTCGAGCACCCCGGCCGTCGTCCACCGAACCAGGTCGCCGGTCCGGTACAGCCGACTGGCAGTACCGCTGTACGGGTTCGCGACGAATCGCTCCGCCGTCAGATCACTGCGGCCCTGATAGCCACGCGCGAGCTGAACGCCAGCGAGGTACAGCTCACCGACGACACCGTCGGGCACCGGCGCCAGCCTGGCGTCCAGAACGTAGACCTGAGTGTTCCACTCCGGCAACCCGATCGGAATCGAATCGCCCTCTCCGACCTCGCGGGCGACGGTGTGCGACGTCACCGACACCGCAGCCTCCGTGGGTCCGTACAGATTGTCGACTCGAAGTTCGTGGCCCCGCAGAACCGCGGCTGCGGCGCGCGGCGGGAACGCCTCACCGATCACGAGCGCCCGCTCGACACTTGCCGGCAGCCCTGCTGCGCCACTGGAGACGAGCGAGGCCAACATCGACGGAACCACGTGAAGAGTGGTGACGACCTCCGCTGCCATCAATTCGTTCAGATATTCGGGCTCGCGGTGTCGCTCCGGCTCTGCCACGACCAGGCGACCGCCGACGGTCGGCATCGACCACAGCTCCCACACCGACAGGTCGAACGTGACCGGAGTCTTGAGTACCGCAGCATCGGACGCACCGAGCCGATACTCGTGCCGCAACCACTCGAGCTGGTTGACGACCGAAGCATGCGAAACGGCAACGCCTTTCGGCTTGCCGGTCGAGCCGGAGGTGAAGATGACATACGCCGTGTTCGACGGCCTCAGCGTGGACACGCGCTCCGAATCGGTGATGGGAGAACTCGCGTAGGACCCGAGATCGAGAGCGTCCAGTTCCACGACCTGGACACGCGCATCCGTCGTGAAACCGACGTCCGACGATGTCAACACCGCTGCCACGTCCGCGGTCTGCAGGATGTGGTCGGTGCGCGACGCGGGTTGCGCGGGATCGACCGGCACGTACGCTGCACCGGCTTTCACGACCGCGTACATGGCGACGAGGAGTTCGACCGAACGCGGAAACGCCAACGCAACCAATGATTCGGGCCCGATGCGCAGGGACACCAGGTGCCGCGCGAGAGCGTTGACCCGCGCGTCGAACCGGGCGTACGTCCACCGCTCCGAACGGAACACGACGGCTGTGGCATCGGGTGCTTTGTCGACCGCCGCATCGAACAGCGAGACCAACGTCGACTTCTCGTCCACCGGCCGCGCCGTCGCGTTCCTCGTGTCGAGTGCCACGACGCGTTCGGGGGCGTCCAGCAGGTCGATGTCACCGATCGCGATGCGCGGATCTGCCACGATGGCGCGTAGAACTCGGACGTACCTATCGAGCGTCGCGGCGGCCGTCGAGCGATCGAACAGCGCCGACGCGTACGTCAGCACGACCTGCAATCCCGACGGGTCGCCCTGGGCCGAATACGAATCGGAGACGATCAGATGCAGGTCGAACTTCGAGACACTCGCATCGGCCTCGACGCCGGTGACGGTCAATTCCGGTAGCACGAGTTCGGTGCGTGCGATGTTCTGGAACGACAGCCCGACCTGGAACAGCGGGTGACGCGCGGTCGATCGAACCGTGTCGAGCGCGTCGACGAGCGTCTCGAACGGGACGTCGGCGTGGGCGAACGCTTCGAGGTCGGTGTCCCTGACGGACCGCAGGAAGTCCGCGAACGTCTCGTCCCATCGCACGTGCGTCCGAAAGACGATGGTGTTGGCGAACATTCCGATCAGGTCGTCCAGCTGTGCTTCACCACGCCCGGCGATCGGCGATCCGACGGCGATGTCCCCGCGCTGCGACAGTCGCGACAGAGTCACGGCCCACGCTGCGTGCATGATCATGAACAGCGACGCGTTCGACACTCGGGCGATCTCCGTCAACGCCTGGTGCAGTTCGGCGTCCAGCTCGAGCGGAATTTCACCGCCGGCGAGTGACTGAACGGGCGGCCGAGGGCGGTCGAACGGCAGGTCCAGCTGGTCGGGCAGGCCTGCGAGTGCGGACTTCCAGAACTCCGTCTGCGCATAGGCCGTCGAGGTGGTGTCCTCGACGTCTCCGAGCATCTCTCGCTGCCACAGTGTGTAGTCGGCGTACTGAACGCCGAGAGGCGCCCACTGCGGCGTTTCCCGCTGTGCGCGTGCGGAATACGCAATCATGACGTCGCGCGTCAGTGGCACGACGGACGAACCGTCGGCGGCGATGTGATGGACGACCACGACGAGGACGTGCTCGGTGTCCGTCAGCTCGAACAACGAAATACGGACGGGTACATCGGTTTCGACGTCGAATGCCGCGCCGAGGCTCGTCAGCACATCCGAGGTCACGTCGCGTTCGGTGGTGCGACGACGGTCGATACCGACCGACGCGTCTCGAGCGGACAGGATGACCTGATGAGGTCCGTTGGCGTCACTCGGATAGATCGTCCGCAGCGTCTCGTGTCGCTCGACGACGTCGGTGACGGCAGCGGCCAGCGCGTCGGCGTCGAGGACGCCCGAAAGATGCACGGCCACAGGAATGTTGTACGCGGAAGACGTGGGATCGAACCTGTTGAGGAACCACATTCGTTGCTGCGCGAGCGACAGCGGAATCCGAGCGGGCCGCTCACGGGCGACCAGATCGAGGCGCGGACCCTGATCGGTCTGCGTGTCGATAGCTGCTGCCAGAGCGGACACCGACGGTGCGTCGAACAGCAACCGAGCCGGCACACGTTTGTGCAAGCGCGCGCCGACACGAGCCGCCACTTGTGTTCCGATCAGCGAGTTTCCGCCGAGTTCGAAGAAGTCGTCGTCAGCGCCGACCGTCTCCTGACCGAGCAACTCGGCGAACACCGCTGCGACCGCTTCCTCGGTCGGCGTCGACGGCTCACGGTAGTCGCGAGATTCGAAGACGGGCGCGGGCAGTGCAGCGCGGTCGACTTTGCCCGCACCGGTCAACGGCACGTGGTCGATCACGATCAACGCCGACGGCACCATGTGTTTCGGCAACGACTGTCGCATCCAGTCGAGCAGCTCCGCGCTCTCGACGGCACAACCCTTCGCAGGCAACGCATAGGACACCAGCGCAGTGCCGCCCGCGCCTGTGTCGATGCCCATCGTCAACGCGAACTCGACGTCGGCACGAGCGCCGAGCACCGCGTCGATCTCGCCGAGTTCGATACGGAACCCGCGAATCTTGACCTGGAAGTCGTTGCGGCCCAGATACTCCAGAGCGCCGGAGGCGTCGCGTCGCACCATGTCACCGGTGCGATACATGCGTCCACCGGCGGTGTCGCGAGGATCAGCGACGAATCGGTCGGACGTGAGCGCCTGCCGACCGTGATATCCACGCGCGACACCTCCGCCCGCCAGATACAGCTCACCCACGACACCGGGTGGCACTGGCGACAGACGTGTGTCCAGCACGTAGGCGCGCATGCCCTCGACCGGATCGCCGAGCGCAACACGTTCGCCGACGGCCAACGGAGTCGACATCGTCGCGAAGATCGTCGCTTCGGTGGGTCCGTATCCATTGAGCAGACTCCGACCGGGCGCCCATCGTGCGACGAGGTCGGCACCGAACGCCTCCCCTCCGACGACCAGCGCCTGCAGGTCGGGAAGTCCTTCGCCGTCGATGGACGTCAACGCTGCGGGTGTGCTGAATCCGTGTGTGACGCGTTCACGTTTCAGCAGTTCTTTCAGTTCGTCGCCGCCGTAGTTGTCCAGCGGCACGATTACCATCGTCGCGCTGGAACCGATCGCGATCAGATAGTCGAAGATCGACACATCGAAGCTGGGCGACGTGAAATGCAGTGTGCGCGACGACGCGGTGACGCCCAACGCACGAACGGAGTGGGCACACAGGTCCGCGAGGCCTGCCTGCGACACGACGACACCCTTGGGAAGACCTGTCGAACCGGAGGTGTAGATGACGTACGCGGGATTCGAGGCACGAAGCGTCGCGGTGCGATCACTCGTCGACACCGGCTCGCTCGAGTACTGCTCGACGCGGCTCACGAAGGCGTCGTCATCCAGGACAAACCAGCTGCACGACGACGGAAGCGCCTCGCGGTATGCGGCAGTCGTGACGCCCAGAGCCGCGCCCGAGTCGGTCAGCAGGTGACGGATGCGCTCGACCGGATACGACGGGTCGACGGGAAGGAACGCCGCACCGGCTTTGATCACGGCCCAGATGGCGGTGATGGACTCCACGGAGCGGGTCACGGCGACGGCCACGATCGACTCCGGGCCTGCGCCGTCGTCGATCAGCAACCGGGCCAGCCGCGACGATCGTGTATCGAGTTCCGCGTAGGTGATGCTGCGATCACCGTCGACCACGGCGACGGCACTCGGATCGCGTTCGACCGCCGTGGCGAGTAGAGCGGGGAGAAGTACAGCCCGCGAGCGACGGGGTTTCCGGGCTCGCGGCGTTCGCTTCTCTCTCTTGCCGTCCGTCTTGTCGGAAGACGTTTCCGTGGACGACCTGGAACTCATACGTGCACAACCCCCGGAAGGCTCGGTTCAGGTGAAACCCCGCGTCTCACCGATTGCACCGAATGAATCGTCGACGCGATGTAACGACGAGGACTCGGCACAACGGTCAATTACAACACGATTCTGCAAATTTCCTGCGAACACGGAATGACCTGCGCAGTAACTGCTTTAGACGCTCCGACCTGCACGTTCGACGCGAACCGATACCTACCGGGGAAAGAGACTGGCCGTTTTTTCGATGCCCGATAACCGATAATTCGACTGTTTATGATCGCTTACCGGTGTTCCGGAATTCTAATTCGGACAATCCACACAATGCCCATCACCTGTTCACCGAAGCGCATTACCTGTTCACTATCGACCCGATCATGGTCAACGCCTCGGGCGACGCCATCGTCCAGTGCGAGTAGGGAAGGACGTGGTTCTCCACATCGTCCGCCGCTGCGTTCCAGCCATCGGCACCGATCCGACCGGTCTCGTCGTCGGAGCCGGCCGCGAAGTAGACGAGGGTGCCGTCGTACCGGCCGGGAACGTACCGGTCGATCAGTTCGAATGCACGCTCGGCTTCGACGAGCACACGTTCGATCCGGTCCGTCGTGATCTCGCCGAGCGACGGCACCGACGACAACAGCCGCGCGATGCCCTCCGGAGACATGTCTACGTCGTCGACGTCACCCGGTACGAGCCCGCCGAACAGGTCGGCAGGCGTCGCAGGTGCCGCACCGGATCGTTCGAGAAGTTCTCCTGTCGTCGCGGCAGATCCCACGACGCTGTCCATCATGCCCAGCAACGACACCGTCTCGCCCTGAGCCTGCAGTTGTACCGAGACTGCATGTGCGAGAACACCTCCGAGCGACCATCCGAGAAGCTCGTACGGCCCGGCAGGCTGTACGCGTCGGATCTCGTCGACGTAGCGCGCCGCCCATTCCTCGATACTCGACGGGGACCAGTCCGACTCGGTCAGCGCTGGAGATTGCAGCGCATAGAGCCCCTTGTCTCGATCGATATGTGCGGCGAGGCCCGCGAACTGCCACGAGATGCCCACGATGGGATGGAGGCACCACAGAATGCGTCCTGCGGTCGGCTCTCGGAAACGGACAACCGGGTCGAGCGCACCCTGTGCGCCGTCCCGCTCGCCGTCGGCGATTCTGCGCGACAGTCCCTCGACGGTCGAGTCGGTGAAGATCCACGGGAGCGGAACCGAGAATCCGACGCTGTCGCCCAGCCGTGCGACCACCTGCGTGGCGATCAACGAGTTCCCACCCAGCTCGAAGAAGTCGTCGTCGAGCCCGACCTGCGGCACTCCGAGCACATCCGCGAACACCGCGGCGACGGATTCCTCCACCGACGTCGTCGGCGCACGGAACACACGTGGCTCGAACTCGGGCTCGGGCAGCGCTTGTCGATCGAGCTTTCCGTTCACGTTGAGCGGCAACGCGTCCAACGTCACGAACGCAGACGGGACCATATACGACGGAAGATATTCTCCGACAGCACTTCTCAACACATCGACATCGACATCGACACCCGATCCCGGATCACCGACCACGTACGCAACCAACCGGTCGCCGACCCGCTCGTCACGACGCGCCAACACCACAGCGTCGCGAACACCGTCGACAGCGCCGAGCACCGACTCGATCTCACCGAGCTCGATGCGGAAACCACGCACCTTCACCTGAAAATCCGAGCGACCCACGTAGTCGAGAACACCGCCGGACGTCCACCGAACCAAGTCGCCCGTTCGGTACATGCGACCGCCCGAACCGAACGGATCGGCCACGAACCGCTCCGACGTCAGATCCACCCGACCGTGATACCCGCGCGCCAACTGCACACCCGACAGATACAACTCGCCCACGACACCCGCAGGAACCGGATGCAGCCGCGAATCCAACACGAACACACGACAATTCCACTCCGGCCGACCGATCGGCACCGCCGACCCGACAGGAAGGACGACCTCGTTCGACGTCACCGACACTGCCGCCTCGGTCGGCCCGTAGACGTTGTCCAGCCGCGTACCACCACCGCGCAGCACCGCCTCCGCCGTCGACGCAGGCAACGCCTCACCGATCGCCAGGACTCGACGCACCGAATCCGGCAGTACCCCACCCGATTCCACAGTGAGCGCCCCCAACATGGACGGCACGACGTGCAACGTGGTCACCGACTCACGTCGGACGAGATCGACCAGATACGACGGATCACGATGACCGTCCGCCGACGCGATCACCAACCGGCCACCGATCGTTGCCCACGACCACAACTCCCACACCGACAGATCGAACGTCGCGGCAGTCTTCAGCAACGACACATCCGAGGAGTCCAACTCGTACTCGGCACGCATCCACTCGAGCTGATTCACCACCGCCCGATGGGACACCGCAACACCCTTCGGGCGTCCCGTCGACCCCGACGTGAAGATCACGTAGGCACTGTTGTCCGGACGAAGGCGCGCAACCCGATCCACATCCGACAGAGGGTCACCCGAGAATCCACTCAGATCGATCGACTCGACATCGACCGCCGACAGCGAACCGACGCTCACGACACCATCGGACGCAGACGTCAACACGACCACCGGGTCGGCCGTCGACAGAATGTACTCGGTGCGATCGGCAGGCTGATCCGGATCCACCGGAACATACGCGCCGCCTGCCGCAACCACGGCGAACATCGCCCACACCATCGACTCCGAACGCCGCATCGCCACCGCAACCGACGACTCCGGGCCAACACCCAGCGAGATCAGATGCCGCGCAAGACGATTCACACGCTCACCGAACTGGCGATACGTCCACGAACCCGACTCGAACGTCAACGCAACGGAATCGGGAGCCGCCACCACACTCGCGTCGAACAGCGACACCAACGTCGCACCCGAATCCACGACGTGCTCGGTGTCGTTCCACGACCGAACCACCACGTCCCGCTCGGCCGCATCGACGATCTCCACGTCACCTACAGCGAGCGCCGAATCCTCTGCCACCGCGGACACGAACGCGACGAACCTCCGGGCGATCGTCTCCGCCGTCGACGCATCGAACAATGCAGATGCGAACTTGAGCGTTCCTCCGATTCCGCTCGGGGCGCCGTGCTCGTCGTACTGGTCGGACAGGATCAGATGCAGATCGAACTGTGCCACTTCGGCATCGGCGTCGACGGCGGACACGGTCAGGCCGGGTAGTTCGAGATCGACCTTGTCGAGGTTCTGGAACGACAGGCCGACCTGGAACAACGGATGACGGGCCGTCGAACGCGCCGGGTTGAGGACTTCCACCAGGCGCTCGAACGGCACATCCGCATTCGCCAAAGCGCGCACATCGGCCTCGCGCACCGATGCGAGCAACTCCTCGAAACTGGCACCGAGATCGACCTCGGTCCGAAACACCAACGTATTGGCGAACATTCCGATCAGATCGTCCAACGCCGCTTCGCCCCGACCAGCGATCGGAGATCCCACCGCGATGTCCGTCGAACCCGACAACCTCGACAACAGCGCAGCCCACGCCGCATGAACGGCCATGAACAACGTCGCGTTCATTCCGCGTGCCAGACCCGTCAACGCAGCCTGCACGTCGGCGTCGATACTGAAATCGACCTTGCCCCCGGCGAACGACTGCATCGCAGGACGTGGACGATCGGTCGGCAACTCGATCTGATCAGGCAGACCCGCGAGCTCGGTCTTCCAGAACGAAAGCTGATCGAACGCAACCGAACTCGGATCGTTCTCGGAACCGAGAGCACGACGCTGCCACACCGCGAAGTCCGCGTACTGCACCGGCAACGGACTCCACCCGGGAGCAACTCCACCGACACGCGCCGCATACGCGACCATGAGGTCCCGCGTCAACGGACCCATCGAGCTGCCATCAGCGGAAATATGCTGCACGACGAGGGCGAGCACGTAGTCGGACTCGCCGATCCGATACAGCCGAACACGAAGGGGCACTTCGCTCGTCACGTCGAACGACGTGGCCGCCAACTGCTGCACGGTGTGAACGATGTCGCTCGGAGCGACGTCGAGCACCTCGATGTCGACGGCCTCGGTGTCGGGCAGGACGACCTGCGTCGGCCCCTCGGCATCGGATGGGTAGACCGTCCGAAGCGGCTCGTGTCGCGCGACGACATCATCGATAGCAGAACGGAGAGCGGTCTCGTTCAGCTCCCCCGTCAACCTGATCGCGATCGGAATGTTGTACGCAGCGGACTCGGTGTCGAACCTGTTCAGGAACCACATTCGCTGCTGAGCCAGCGACAGCGGGATTCGGGCTGGCCTCGGGTCCGCGCCGAGCGTCACCCGAGAAGGACCGCCGAACTTCAGCTCCGCCGCAGCGGCCAGGCCGGCGACGGTCGAGTCGTCGAACACCTCTTTCGCGCCGAAGCTGATATCGAGCGCGGCACCGATCCGGGCCGCGAGACGAGTGGCGGACAGAGAGTTGCCGCCGAGCTCGAAGAAGTCGTCGTCCACTCCGACTCGATCCACACCGAGGATCTCGGCGAAGACCGCTGCGACCGCGATCTGGGCCTCGGTGTCGGGTGCGCGGTACTCCTTCGCGACGAAGACAGGCTCGGGTAACTTGTCGCGATCGAGTTTGCCCGACGGCGTCAGCGGAATCGCATCGATGATCATGATCGACGACGGAATCATGTGCTTGGGCAACGACTTCGCGGCAAATGCGGACAACTCGTCGGCATCCGGTCGAGCACCGTCGACTGCACGTACATAGGACACGAGTACGGTGTCACCGGCCGGCCCGTCGTGGCCGACGGTGACGGCGAACGCGACGGACGGGTGCGCCGTCAGCGCCGTGTCGACCTCACCCAGTTCGATACGGAATCCGCGGACCTTGACCTGAGAGTCGTTCCTGGCGACGAACTCCAACGAACCCGACGAATTCCGCCGCACCACATCACCGGTGCGGTACATCCGTGCGCCGACAGTCCGGTCATGTCGCGGGTTGCTCTCCTGAGGGTCCACGAAAGGGTTTGCGACGAAGCGGTCCGACGTCAGCGCCGACTTCCATCGGTAACCTCGTGCGAGCCCGGCACCGGCGAGGTAGAGCTCACCCGCGACGCCGGTCGGAACGGGACGCAGCCTGCGATCCAACACGAACGCACTGGTGCCTGCGATCGCGTCACCGATCGACACGGCGTCGCCCGGCGTCAGGGCTGTCGAGATGGTGCTTGCCACAGTCGATTCCGTCGGACCGTACGCGTTGAAGAACCGTCGATCCCGGCCCCATTTGTCGACGAGTTCAGGAGGACAGCTCTCACCACCGACGACGACGACCTCGAGTACGTCGAGGCCTGCCGGGTCGACGGACGCCAGGGCGGCAGGCGTGACGAACGCGTGAGTCACCTTGTTGTCGTGTAGGAATCGACCGAGTTCGTCCCCTCCGTAGACGTCGGTCGGAGCGATCACCATCGCGGATCCGGACGCCACCGACAGCAACAGCTCGAGAATCGACGCGTCGAAGCTCGGTGACGCGAAGTGCAGGGTGCGCGACCGTCCGGTCAAGCCGTATCGGTCGAGTTGTTCGCCTGCGAGATCAGCCAGTCCCGTGTGCGTGACGACGACGCCCTTGGGCAGGCCCGTCGATCCCGACGTGTAGATGACATAGGCAGGATTGTCCGCACGCAGCGGCGAGACCCGA
Source organism: Rhodococcoides kyotonense (assembly GCF_900188125.1). Classification (GTDB taxonomy): domain Bacteria; phylum Actinomycetota; class Actinomycetes; order Mycobacteriales; family Mycobacteriaceae; genus Rhodococcoides; species Rhodococcoides kyotonense. The sequence continues at coordinate 12,284 of NZ_FZOW01000026.1, forward strand.
TCGGACACCGCGATTCTGTCGTCGGGAACGGCGTCGAGCGACGCCTGGAAGGACGCGTCGTCGAGGACCGTCCATTCGCTGGAACCGGGGAGATCGTCCCGAAAGGCCGACGTCGTCAGGCCGACGCGAGAGCCCGAGTCGGTCAGCATGTGCTGCACGCGATCGGCGGGATATGTGGGATCGACAGGGAGAAACGCGGCTCCGGTCTTGGCGATCGACCACAGTGCGACGACGGACTCGATGGAACGAGTGATCGCGATCGCGACGATGTCCTCGGGGCCGACACCTCGCTCGATCAGTACGCGCGCGATCTGGGACGACAGTCGGTCGAGCTCGCTGTAGGACACCGCGCGGTCTCCGGACACGAGCGCATCCGCGGTGGGGTCGATCTCGACCGCAGCGGCGAGAAGCTGGGGCAGCAGTGCGGTGGTGCCCCGACGGGCCCGTGGCCGCCGAGGCCGGACGCGCCGGGCACGTGGACGGGTCGTCGATTCGTCGTCGGGGCCGTCCGTCATACGGTCGCGGCTCATCCTTCTCGAACCAGGTAGTGCATGACCGTATTGTCCACCGAGTCCGTCAGCACTTCGTTCATCGCCCCTCGCGTTCCGTCTACGTACTGCGGACGAACCGACAGCCTGGCCGACTCGGCCGGTCCGCCGAGCCCGTACAGGGTATTCGACACAGCCGTGCGACCGGACTGGACAGCCCATGTTGCCCACCGGTCACAAACGATCGTTCGAGACCCGAACTAATATCGGTCCCCGTTCGATCGCCGTTACCGGCGGGTAGCTCGGAATCCGAGCTCAGTGACGCAACACACGCCCGACGACGTCGATGGCGGCGGGTGACAACATGTCCTCGTGCGCGACCGGCGCCGTGGCTGTCTCGATCGCTCCGTCGATGTAGGGCTTCCACGTCCAGGCCGCGTCGTCCTCTCGCTGATGGTCGATGCCCGCAGTGCAGAACGTGAGGTCCCCGCGGAACACGCCGGGTCGGTACCGGTCCATCGCCCGGGCGGCGTCGACGGCGGCCGCGAACAGCCGCTCGATCTGCGCACCGTCGAGATCGGGCATGTCGTCGGGCATGTTCGTCTCGAACAGCCGCGCGACGTCACTGCCCATCGAGGTGATGTCGACGTCGGTGCCGATGGGCAGCCCCATCGACTCGAGTATCGCGCGCACCTCGCCCTCGAACGCACCGGTGTCCACGGTGTGGAGACTGTCGAGCAGAGTGAGTTGCTCGATCACCCGCCCACGCTGCTGCAGCCGGACAGCGATCGCGTGTGCGAGCACACCTCCGATCGACCAGCCGAGCAACGACAGCGGACCGTGCGGCCGTTCCGAGTCGATGTCCGACGCGTACCGATCGGCGAGTTCGTCGATCGACCGCACCTCGAAGCCCACCTCGGTCGTTGCCGGTGTCTGCACGCCGTACACGGGGACGTCGGGATCGAGAACGGGCAGCAAGCCCGCGTACCCCCACGCGAGACCGAGCATCGGGTGAACGCAGAACAACGGCGTCGACGCGCCCCCGGACCTGATCGGCAGCACCACGTCCAGCGAGCGCGACGCGACGGCAGCGTCGTCGACGATGCGTGCCGCGATACCGTCGACCGTTCGGGTGTCGAGAACCGATTGCACCCGCACCTGCGCGCCCGTCACCGCGCGCAGCTGCGACACCAGCGCAGTCGCGGACAACGATGTGCCGCCGAGTTCGAAGAAGTCCTCGCCCAGTCCCACCCGATCGAGAGACAGCACGTCGGCGAACAGTCTCGCCACCGTACGCTCGAGTTCGGTGCGCGGCTGTCGGTGCTCCGCGCGCGTGAAGACCGGGTCGGGCAGGGCGTCGACGTTCACCTTTCCTGAACCGGTCAGCGGCAGCTCGTCGAGCACAGTCACTGCGGCGGGGATCATGTGCCGCGGCAGCACGGTCGCGAGATCCGTCTTCAGCGCGTCGGGGTCGACCGAGTCCGACGCGAGAACGTACGACACCAAGGCCTGGCTGCCGTTGTCGGTGTCTCGCACGACCGTCGTCGCGTAGTCGATGCCGGGTAGGTCGGTCAGCGCCGCATCGATCTCACCGAGTTCGACGCGGAACCCGCGAATCTTGATCTGCTTGTCGGCCCGTCCGACGTACTCGAGTACCGGCCCGTTCCACCGGACGAGGTCACCCGTTCGGTACAGGCGACCGGCGGACTCGAAGGGATCGGCGACGAACGCCGCTGCCGTCAGCCCGGCCCTCGCGCGGTACCCGCGTGCCAGTTTCGGTCCCGCGAGATACAGCTCACCGACGACGCCGTCCATCACAGGACGTAGTCGCGGGTCGAGCACCACTGCCCGGGTGCCACGCACCGGTGAGCCGATCGAGATCCGGTCACCCGCCGTCATCGCTTCGCTGATCGTCGCCACGACGGTGCCCTCGGTCGGTCCGTACAGATTGTGGAACGCGCCGAACTCGGCCCACCTCTCCATCAACTCCGGTGGCCAGGCTTCCCCTCCGACGGACAGGCAGCGGAAGTCCGGGAGCAGCGACGGGTCGAGTCCGGCGACCGTCGCGGGGGTCACCGCCAGATGCGAGACACGGTGACGACGCAGGTAGTCGGTCAGCTCGTCGCCGCCGTACATCGTCGCCGGCGTGATGACCAGCGTCGCACCGACATCGAACGCGAGCATCAGTTCGCTCACCGATGCGTCGAAGCTCGGCGACATCGCATGCAGCGCGACGGAGTCGGAGTCGACGCGGAACGTCTCGGTCTGGCTCGCGGCGAAGGCGGACAGACCGCCGTGCGTCACGACGACGCCCTTGGGCACACCCGTCGACCCGGACGTGTAGATCACGTACGCGGTGTTCTCCACCCGCAGGCGCGACACGCGGTCGCTGTCGGTCACCGGTGCCGCATCGAACGAGTCGATCGACGACGCCGTGTCCGGGTCGTCCAGCACTATCCAGTCCACCGCATCGGGCAGCGACGAACGATCCGCGACGACCGTCAGTCCCACATCGGATCCGGAATCGACGAGCATGTGTTCGACGCGTGCGGCCGGATAACGCGGATCGACCGGGACGAACGCCGCACCGGTCTTGGCGACGGCCCATACTGCCGTGACGGATTCGATCGACCGAGCGATCCCACACGCGATCGTGTCCTCGGGACCGAGGCCTCGCTCGATCAGCATCCGCGCGATTCTGCTGGAGTGCTCGTCGAGTTCCCGATACGTGACCGACCGGTCCTCGTACACCAACGCAACGGAATCGGGCGCGCGAGTTGCCGCTGCGGCAACGATGTCCGCCAACGTCTTCGGTGCGGGAGCAGCGCCGCCCCATCGCGCGATCAGGTCGGTTCGCTCGTCGGGCCACAGCACGTCGACGTTCCCCGAGCGGGTGTCGGAAGCCCCGCCCAATCCCTCGAGAACCCGCACGTACCGTTCGGCGAGCCGCCGAATGCGGTCGTCGTCGAACAAATCGGTCGAATATTCGAAGTCGAATCGCAACACCCCGTCGAGAACCGCGACGATCGACAGTGGGTAGTGCGCCGCGTCCACCGTCTCCACCCCGGTGACGGTCACGCCGTCGACTGTGGTGACCTCGGACAGCGCAGACCGATCGATCGGGTACGACTCGAACACCACGAGCGTGTCGAACAATGTCTGCAGCCCGGTGGAGTCCTGGATCTCGGAGAGCCCGACGTGGTGATGATCGAGCAGGGACGCCGACGCCTGTTGCAGGCTCGTCAGTATCGATTCGACGGATCTGTCGGGGTTGGCCACCACACGGACCGGCAGTGTGTTGATGAACAGCCCGACCATCTGCTCGACGCCGTCGAGTACGGGCGGCCGGCCCGACACCGTGGTTCCGAAGACGACGTCGTCGTGCCCGGTGATTCGGGCGAGCAGGATTCCCCACGCACCCTGGATCAGGGTGTTGACGGTGACACCGATGTGCGACGCGTACTCGGACAACGCAGTCGACGACGCCTCGGACAGTTCGGCGCGGTACTCCGCTCGCCCGTGTCCACCGGCGACCGCAGGCAACGCGTGCGTGAGGAGCGTCGGTTCGGTGAACCCGCCGAGCGCCGTCCGCCACGCGGCGAGTGCGGCGTCGCGTGGCTGCTCCGACAACCACGTCAGGTAGGCGCGGAAGGGTGTCGCGGGTTCGAGTACCGAGACATCGGCGTGCGTCGCGTACAGAATCAGCAAGTCCTTCAACAGGATCGGCATGGACCACCCGTCGAGCAGGATGTGGTGGCACGTGATACCGAGAGCCCACGTGTCCGACGCCGTCCGCACTGCGACGAAGCGAACGAGCGGCGGTTCGGCCAGATCGAATCCGCGTCGTTGGTCCTCCCGCAGAATGGCATCGACGTCGTCGCGCGACGCCCCGATCGCGTCGACGTCACGCCACGGCACGTCGAGACCGTCGACGACGATCTGCACCGGCGAACCGTGTGCATCGGGGCGGAATGCCGTTCGCAGATTCGCGTGACGGGTGAGCAGCGCATTCCCGGCTGCCTGCAGGCGTCGCACATCGACGTCGCCGTGCAGATGCAGTACCAACTGCGTCGTGTAGACGTCCGCACCCGATTCGGCGAGCATCGCGTGGTACGCGAATCCCCCCTGCAGCGCCGTCAACGGCCACACGTCGGCCACCGATCCGTATGCCTCCTCCCACACGTCGATGTCCGCCTGCGTCGTCTGCACCAGATCCAGATCGGACGGCGTCAGTCCGCCCGCATCGACGCTGCCGGAGTGCCGTGCGATGGCGGTCAGCGCCTCGACCCACGTGTCCGCCAGTTCCTGCACGTCGTCGCGGCCCATCAGCGTCGCCGGGAAGCCGAACCCCGCGCTGAGCTCACCACCGAGCACGATCGCGTTGATGTCCACCGTCGCCATCGCGGGCATGTCGTCGTCATGGCGCCCGTCGAGTTCTCCGAGATCCGACGCAGGCAACCAGCCGAGCCCAGCCATCGCGTCCGGGATGTCCCCCTGCGACACCCGGCCGAGATAGTTGAAGCTCACCTGTCGGGGACCGCCCGCAAGCCTCGCGGAGGCGTCGTCGTCTCCCAGGTACCGCCGTATTCCGTAGCCGATTCCTTTGTCGGGCAACGCAAGCAACTGTTCCTTGACGCGTTTGACCGCGGCACCCGCCGACGCGCCCCCGGCGAACGCGTCGTCGAGGTCGATTCCGTCGAGGTCCAGGCGCGCCGGGAACATCGACGTGAACCACCCGACCGTGCGAGACAGCTCGGCCCCCGGCACGACCGATTCTTCGCGACCGTGTCCTTCGAGGCCGATGAGCGACGACATCTCCTCGACGCCGCGGTCTCGACGCCAACGAGCCAACGCCAACGCGAGTCCCGCGATCAATGCGTCACCTGCACCGGTCCGATACATCGCGGGGATCGTCGTCACGACGGCGTCGGTCACTGTGTGCGGCAGACGAACCGAGACCTTCTGCACGGTGGAGACGACGTCGATGGACGGGTCGAACGCCCGCGTCGACAACTGTGGATCGGGTCCGTCGAGCACGGACTCCCACAGTTCGACGTCGTCGGTGTGCGACGCGTGGTCCTGCAGTGCGTGCGACCAGGTCCGGAAGGACGTGCCGGGCTCGTCCAGGTGCGGCTTCTGTCCGGCCGCCACCGCCAGCCATGCCGCGACGAAGTCCGGAATCAGGATTCGCCAGGACACACCGTCGACGACCATGTGATGTGCCACGACGATCAGGCGTCCCGTGCGACTCGATGTACTCCCCTCGCCGGTCACCGGATCGAGCCAGGCGAATCGGATGACGTGACCCTTCGACGGATTCAGTTGCGCAAGTGCGTGTTCCAGCGCATCGTCTGCGACCGCGATCAACTCGTCCGCGTCGATGTCTTCGGCGTACGGTGTTCGATCGATCAGCGTCTCCACATCGACGGTGCCCGCAGGCGAGGTTCGCAGAACCGGTCGCTCACCATCCAGAACGAGTGTCGCGCGCAGCATGTCGTGCCGGTCGATCACCGCGGCTAGAACCTGCACCAACTGTGCGTGTTCGATTCCGGCCGGCAGTTCCAGGGCGAGCGTCTGCTCGAAGCGATCGTAGGAACCACCCCGTTCGACCATGAATCGAACGGCAGGCGTCAGGGGAATGTCGCCGACGCCACCGCCCGGGAGTTCCGCCAGCACCACGACGTCGGCGTCGGCTGTGCGGGTGGCGACTCGCGCGATCGCCTGAACTGTCTTGTTCTCGAACACCTCTCGCGGCGAGATCCCGATACCGCGCGCCTTCGCCCTCGACACCAGCTGAATCGAGACGATGCTGTCGCCGCCCAACGCGAAGAACGAGTCCGTCGTGCTGACCGAGTCGAGACCGAGGACGTCCGCGAACAATTCGGCGAGGGCAACTTCGGTCTCGGTGACCGGTTCGGTCCGATCGACCGTCCGGAACACAGGCTCGGGCAGAGCAGACCTGTCCAATTTGCCGACGGGTGTCAGCGGAACGACATCGAGAACGACGATCGACGACGGAACCATGTGCGCCGGAACCTTGTTCGCGACGAACTCGACGAGTCCCCGCACGTCGACCGTTCGACCGGCGACGGGCAGTACGTATCCGACGATCGCAGCATTGCCGGACGCCAGGTCACGAACCGTCGTCGTGGCGAACTCGACGTCGGGGTGCGACGCGAGCACTGCCTCGATCTCGCCGAGTTCGATGCGGAATCCCCGTATCTTGACCTGGAAGTCCGATCGGCCCACGTACTCGATCTGGAGGTCACGTGTCCACCGCACGACATCGCCGGTGCGGTACATCCGCTCACCGTGCGTTCCGTATGGATTCGCGACGAATCGTCCCGCGGTGAGACCGGGTCGACGATGGTAACCCTGGGCCAGCTGAATTCCTGCGATGTAGTGCTCGCCGCTGACGCCGACCGGAACCGGACCGAGCCGGTCGTCGAGAACCAACGACGTCATCCCGCGAATCGGTCCGCCGATCGTGATCGGAGCGCCCGCCGACAGGGGTGCGGAGATGTTCGTCATGATCGTGGTCTCGGTGGGGCCGTAGCCGTTGAAGAACTCGCGGCCGGTCCCCGATTCGGTCCATCGCGCAACGAGTTCCGGCGGGCAGGCCTCACCGCCTGCGACGAGGACTCGCAGATCGGGGAGCCCGTCGGGATCGACCGTCGCCAATGCGGCCGGAGTGATGAACGCGTGCGTGACGCGTTCCTCGCGCAACAGCGCGGCGAGCTCGTCGCCTCCATAGATGCCGGGGGGTGCCACGACGAGCGTCGACGACGCCGCCAAGGCCAGCAGCAATTCGAGTATCGATGCGTCGAAACTCGGCGATGCGAAGTGCAACGCACGATCTCCGCGAGACAGTACGTACCGGTCTCGTTGTTCTGCCGCGAAATTCGCCAGACCCGCATGCGTCACGACGACGCCCTTGGGCAGTCCCGTCGACCCCGACGTGTAGATGATGTAGGCCGGATGTGTGACATGCAGTGGACGTCGCAACTCGTGTCGCTCCACCGGATCGGCGGAGTACGACGCGATATTCGCCCGAATGTCGTTGTCGTCCAGGACGAGCCAGGTGATCGCGTCGGGCAGCCCGCTACGTGCCGACGACACGGTGACCCCGAGCGACGGCTCGGCATCCTCGATCATGTGGGCGACGCGGTCGACCGGATAGTTCGGGTCGACACTGACGAACGCTGCACCCGATTTCGCGACGGCCCACAGCGCGACGATCGACTCGATGGATCGCGACAGGGCGAGGGCAACGAGATCGCCGGGCCCGACACCTGCATCGAGAAGCACGCGAGCGAGACGGGACGAACGAGCATCCAACTCCGCATAAGTGATCGCCCGACCGTCGAACGACACCGCGTCGCTGTCGGGTGCAGCGGCAACCGCGGCAGAGAGCAGATCTGTGAGTACGACGGGGCGTTCGGGGACCGACGGCGCCCGAACGACCGACTCCAACTCGAAGTCGTCCAGGATCTCGAGGTCACCGATCGGTGTCGACGGTGCGTGCACCACCGCGCGCAGAATTCTTTCGAATCGCCTCGACAGGGTGCGCGCGGTATCGGCGTCGAACAAGTCGGTGGCATAGGTCAGCGCACACGCCAGTCCCGCGGATTCACCCTGTGCTCCGATGGTTTCCGAGACCGTGAACTGCAGATCGAATTTCGAGGTGTTCGACTCCAGTTCGAGCCGCGCGACCTGCAGCCCCGGAAGGTCGAGCGTCTGCTCGCCCAGGTTCTGGAACACCAAGGCCACTTGGAACAGTGGGTTGCGGTCGGTGACTCGTTCGGGAGCCACGATGTCCACGAGATGTTCGAACGGGACGTCCGCGTTGCCGAACGCCGCCAGATCCGACGCCCGCACCCGGTCGAGGAGGTCGTCGAAAGGTTCGTCGGCTCGATCGAGTTCGGTTCGCAGCACGAGGGTGTTGACGAACATGCCGATGAGGTCGTCGAGGGCTTGCTCACCGCGTCCCGCGACCGGGGTGCCGATCGCGATGTCCGTCGCGGCCGAGATCCGTCCGAGCAGCACCGCCAGAGCGGCATGCAGCACCATGAACAGCGTCGCATGGTGCTGCCGCGCAATCTGATTCAGACCGGCGTGTGCCCCGCCGTCGAGCGAGAACTCGAGCGTCGCACCGCGGTGGGACGCAACACGCGGCCGCGGCCGGTCGGTGGGAAGTTCCAGGCGATCGGCGAGCCCGGCCAGTGCGGCGATCCAGTGCTCGGTCTGCCTGCTCAGAAGTGAGTCGGGATCCTGCTCGGTTCCGAGAACCGTTCGCTGCCACAGCGCGAAATCGGCGTACTGCACATCGAGTGGCGGCCACGACGGCGGCTGACCGGCGGTGCGTGCGACGTACGCGGTCATCAGGTCACGTGCGAGCGGCCGCATCGAGAACCCGTCGCCGGCGATATGGTGCAGCACGACGGCGAGCACGTACTCGTCGTCGCCGACCGCGTAGATCCGAACGCGAAGCGGAACGTGCTCTGCGACATCGAATCCCGCGGACACGAAGTCGGCCAGGTCCGCCGCGAGGTCGCACTCGGCGAGATGACGAGGCTCCAGATCGAGCTCGACTCGATCCGCCGGCAGCACCAGTTGCCTCGGTACCCCGTCGTGATCGGGATAGCGGGTGCGCAACGGTTCGTGCCGCCAGACCAGATCGACGACGGCCTGCGCGAGCGCCCGCGTATTCAGATCACCGACGAGCTTCATCGCGATCGGCAGGTTGTCCGCGAACGAGGTGGTGTCGAATCTGTTGAGGAACCACATGCGCTGCTGAGCGAGCGACAAGGGCACCACGTCGGGGCGCACCTGCGCGACGAGCGGAATGCGAGCATCGTCCGATACCGCGTCGAGACGCAGCGCCAACGCCGCGACCGTGGGAGCTTCGAACAGTGCGCGCACCGGCACCCTGGTGTCCAGCGCGGCGCCGATGCGGGCGACCACTTGTGTTGCCACCAAAGAGTTTCCACCGAGATCGAAGAAATTGTCGTCGGTTCCCACGCGGGGCAGGCCGAGAACCTGCGAATAGACCTCCGCGACGATCTCCTCTGCCGCCGTCGTCGGGGGGAGGTATTCGTTCACCCGGAACTCGGGCGACGGCAGTGCTGCGCGATCGAGTTTGCCGCTCGTTCCCAACGGCAGCGCATCGAGTACGACGATCGACGTCGGCACCATGTACGACGGCAGCGTGTCCCTGACGAACACGATCAACTCGGCGCTGTCGGCGTCGGTCCCCGGTGCGGGCACGACGTACCCGGCCAGTTGATCACCCGTCGACGTGGCCGCGACGAGCACGACCGCTTGGCTGACGGAAGGATGCAACAGCAACGCGGACTCGATGTCCCCCAACTCGATTCGCTGGCCGCGGAACTTGACCTGGAAGTCGGTGCGACCGATGTAGTCCAGTGCCCCTTGCCCGCCGGGAATCCACCGTACGAGATCACCTGTGCGATACATGAGTTCGCCGACGAACCCGTTGGGGTCGGCGACGAATCGATCGGCCGTCAGATCGGGTCGACTCACGTATCCCCGCGCGAGCTGGACGCCGGAGAGGTAGAGCTCGCCGGCCACTCCCGGCGGCACAGGGCGCAGACGTGCATCGAGCACGTGTACGCGAACGTTCCACTGCGGCACACCGATCGGAACGGTCTTCGCCACCTCCGACTGCGGCGTCGACTCGACCTCCCATTGCGTCACCGACACGGCCGCTTCGGTGGGCCCGTACAGATTGTGCAGACGCGCGGACGACACGGCAGCGAACGCGTCGGCGGTGTCCGGCGGTAACGCCTCGCCGATGACGAACACGTGGCGCAGTGAGGTCAGACGATCGGCAGCGGCATGCGCCGCGAACACTCCCAGCATCGACGGCACGAAGTCCGTCACGGTGACCTGCTCGCGGTCGATCACGTCGGCGACGAGAAGAGGATCCCGATGACCGTCGGGTGCCATCAATACCATCGACGCGCCGGTACGCAACGGCAGGAAGTAGCCCCACAGCGACACGTCGAACGTCGTCGCGGTCTTCTGCAGATAGACGTCGTCGCTGTCGAGCCCGTAATAGGCCGTCATCCAGGACATCTGGTTCTCGATCGCACGGTGGGCGACTCCGACACCCTTCGGCTTGCCCGTCGAGCCCGACGTGAAGATCACGTACGCCAGGCTGTCTCGGTGCACACGGGTCTCCGCATGCCGGCTCGGCCGAACGTGCAGGTCCACTGCGACAGTGTCGATGTCGACGATGTCGACGGGAGTGCCTGCGACCACAGCCGGGAGCGCGGTACGGTCGGCCGTCGTGCTCAGCACGCACAGCGGGCGGGCGGTGTCGAGTATGTGCGCAGTCCGATCCGCCGGATGCGCGGGGTCGAGCGGGACGAACGCGCCACCGGCCTCGAGAACGGCGTACATCCCCACGACCAGGTCGACGGAGCGACGAACGGCCAACCCCACGAGCACATCCGGGCCGACGCCGCGCTCGACGAGCAGTCGAGCCACTCGCTGCACGCGCTCGTCGAATTCGCCGTAGGTGATGCTCTCTCGGTCCGACACGATCGCACGGGCGTCGGGAGTGCGCCGGACCCGCGCCCGGTACAGATCGAGCAGTGTCCGCTCCGGCACCGGGTGCGCGGTGTCGTTCCACGTGTGCACGACGTCGGCACGTTCACCGGCGGTCAGTATGCCGATGTCACCGACGATGGTCTGCGGGTCCGCGACGGCCGCGTTCAGGACTGCAGCGAGCCGTTCGGCCAGAGTCCGAACCGTCGCACGCTCGAACAAGTCGGCGGCATAGGTGAACGTGGCGGACATGGCCGCGGGTGCCCCGGCGTCGTCGAAACGGGGTGTGATCGTCAGCTGAAGATCGAATTTGGCAACGGACACACCGGGATCGACGACGCTCACCGTGGTGCCCGGCAGTTCGAATGCGGTCTGTTCGAGGTTCTGGAAGAACAACGCGACCTGGAACAGGGGGTGATGTCCTGCCGAACGAACCGGATCGAGCACCTCGACCAGACGCTCGAACGGGAGTTCCGCGTGTGCGTAGGCACCGAGATCCCGCTCGCGTACGTGCTCGAGCAGTTCGACGAAGCTCAGGCTCGGGTCGACGTCCACGCGCAGCGCCAGAGTGTTGACGAACATTCCGACGAGGGCGTCGAGGTCCTCGTGACCTCGCCCCGCGACCGGCGTCCCGACGACGACGTCGCGTGTCGCGGCGATCTTCGACAGCAGAATCGCGAATGCGGTGTGCACCACCATGAACGGTGTGGCGTCGCAAGCACGAGCCAGATCCGTGAGCGAGGCGTGCACCGCTGCATCGAGTTCGAACTCGAACGTCCCACCGACCCCGGACGCCTCGGCCGGGCGGGCCTTGTCCGTCGGCAGTTCGATTCGGTCGGGCAGATCGGCCAGGGTCGCCGTCCAGTAGTCGAGCTGCCGCGACGCCAGCGACGACGGATCGGACTCGGACCCGAGGAGCTTCCGCTGCCACAGGCTGTAATCGGCGTACTGAACTCGCAGCGGTTCCCAGCCCGGCTCCTGGCCCGAGGAGCGGGCGAGATACGCCGACACCAGGTCGCCGATCAACGGTCCGACGGATGCACCGTCGGCGCAGATGTGGTGCAGGACCACCACGAGAACATGGACCTCGGGTCCGAGTGCGATCAACTCGACGCGCAACGGCACGGACGTCGCCAGATCGAACGGCTGCAGTGCAACTCTCGCGACATGGGACGCGACGGCTGTCTCGGTGATCGACAGATAACGCAACGCGACGCCGGTGCGTTCGACGGGAACGACGACCTGGTATCCGACACCGTCCTGATCGGGATAGACCGTGCGCAACGACTCGTGGCGTCGTTGCAGATCGACGACGGCCTCGCGTAACGCGGTGACGTCGATCGGTCCGTCGATCCGCAGTGCTGCCGGGATGTTGTTCGCCGGGGACGCCGGGTCGAAGTTCTGAAGAAACCACATCCGCTGCTGGGCCAACGACAGAGGTATCGCGTCGGGCCGAACCTCGGGACCGAGTTCGAGCGCGTCGTCGCCTGCGCCGAGTGCGCCTTCCACCCGTGAAGCCAGCCCGACGACGGTCGGTGCCTCGAACACCAGGCGCGCGGAGATCCGAGACTTCGTCCTCGCTCCGAGTCGCGATGCGACCTGCGTCGCGCTCAGCGAGTTGCCGCCGATGTCGAAGAAATGATCGTCGAGTCCTATGCGCGGCACGCCCAGCACCTCGGCGAACGTCTCGGCGACGGCGCGTTCCATCTCGGTGACCGGCGAGCGGAACGCGACCGTCTCGAATGTCGGTGCAGGGAGGGCATTTCGGTCCAATTTGCCGACTGGCGTCAGCGGAATACGGTCCAGGACCTCGATGGACTGCGGCACCATGTGGCGGGCAAGCGACTGCGCGACGAACGTGAGCACCTCTCGTACGTCGACCGTCCTCCCCTCCGCAGGCAGAACGTATCCGACGAGCGCGTCCACACCGTCGGCTGTCGTATGGACCTTCGATGCCGCGAAATCCACGCTGTCGTGAGCCTCGAGTGCCGCGTCGATCTCACCGAGTTCGATGCGGAAGCCGCGCACCTTGACCTGTGAGTCGTTGCGTCCCACGTAGTCGATCGAGCCGTCGGGGCGGACCCGCACGGTGTCGCCGGTGCGATACATACGGGCCGCGACGCCGTCCGGTGCCCACGGATCGGCCACGAAACGCGCTGCCGACAGCCCGCCGCGTCGGTGGTATGCACGGGCGACGGCAGGGCCTGCCAGATACAGCTCGCCCACGACCCCGACAGGAACCGTGCGCAGCCGCGAGTCGACCACGTACGCTCGCACCCCGTTCAACGGTGTGCCGATCGGCATCGGACCGTGCGGATCGAGCGGCGCGCTGCTGGTGGTGATGCACGTCGTCTCGGTCGGACCGTAGACATTGTAGAAACGCCGACCTACGGACCAGCGCGCCACGAGGTCGGCCGAGTACGCCTCGCCACCGACCATGACCGCGTCGAAATCCGGCAGGTCGTGGCTCGGCGCCGACGCCAATGCTGCGGGCGTCACGAACGCGTGCGTGACGCGGTGGCGTCGTAGCACGTCGGCGAATTCGTCACCGCCGACGATTCCGGTCGGAACGACGACCATCGTGGCCGCCGCCCCGACGGCCAGAAGTAGCTCGAGCACCGCAGCGTCGAAACTCGGCGATGCGAAGTGCAGTGTGCGCGAGTCGGCGGTGATGCCGAAGGTCTGTCGCTGGGACTCGGCGAGGTTCTGTAGCCCCGAATGGGTGCCGGCGACGCCCTTGGGTGCACCGGTCGAACCCGACGTGTAGATCACGTAAGCCAGGTTCGACGGACGGAGCACGGAGGTCCGTTCCACTGCGGCAATCGGTTCCGACGACATCGACGCCGCGTCGCGTTCGACGTCCTCGAGCACGATCCACGGCACAGTCGTGGGCAGACCGTCGACAGCACGGTGCGTCGTCAGACCGGCCTTGGCACCGGAGTCGTCGAGCATGTAGCGCACACGCTCGGCCGGATAGTCCGGGTCGATCGGGACGAAGGCTGCGCCCGATTTGGCCACTGCCCAGACGAACAGCACCGATTCCAACGACCGGGTGACGGCGATCGCGACGAGGTCTTCGGGTCCCAGTCCGCGCTGCACGAGAACACGGGCCAGCCGCGACGACCGACGATCCAACTCCGTGTAGGTGATCGAGGTGTCGGCAGTCTCGATGGCGATGCCGTCCGGCCGGCCGTCGACCGCCGCTGCCAACAACTGCGGAAGCGTCGCGACGCGTGCCGACCGGTGCCGCGGTGCGCGAGCCGGGCGTTCCCTGGTGCTTCTGGATGTACGACGACGTGTCGACTCGGACCCTGCCGAGTCGATGCTCACGCGGATCGACTTTCCATGTGGACGGACAGGACGCACACGAACAGAACGCAATCTGAATACACCGGTACCACAGCCATTCACCCCGAACTCGACTGATCCACCAGGCACGCGTCTACGCGTCGACACCGCGCTGCTGGATGACAACGCCGACCACTGTAAACCAATCAATTGCTTACGCGGCAGTTTTTAAGCTATTCGACCGATTTTAGACGTGAACTAACCCACAGAAACTTTTGAACCGTCCCGAGTCGTGATAGGCCGCTTCCCTGCCGCGCAAACGCGTATGCATTTGCGCGGGAGGGCAGGGCAGAACGCACGTCGGGCGCACACGCGTGTGCGTGTGCGCCCGACGGGAAACCGAGAACTACGACGCGGCTGGGCGTCCGAAAGGCTTCTCGCCGACGAAGACCGTCACGCCGTCCTGGTCGTCCACCGAATCCGCGGGGTCGGTGACGACGACGGCCGTGAGGTCCTCGAAGTCCTCTCCGCCGAACTCGCCTGCATCGGCAGACGGCACGAACGCGTGTGTCACCCACTCGTCGAGCGCGATGTCGACCAGGTCGCCGTCGCTGTCTCGAACCGGAACGACCCACGCAGCGCCGACGACGGCAGCCGCCAACAACGCCGATACCTGCCACGCGTCACCGGCGTCGGGTGAGGCGAGGAAGCGCGACTCGAAGCTTGCACCGTATCGACCCCCGGCGTCGGTCAGATCCGCGACGACCCGGCTCTGCCCGAGCACGGTCTCCGATCCGTCGGCCGCGAGTACGACGACAGCAGGATCCTCGAGTCCGAGCAATCGCGTGCGCTCCGAGTACGCGATCGGCCGCGGCGACGCGGCCGCCACCGCATCGACGACGTCCTGGTCGTCGATCACGATCGAGTCCACTCCATCGGCGATGTCGTCGGCGCTGCGCCGAATGACCACCGCGGCAGTGGATTTCGTCGGATCGGAACCGGGCTCGTCGACGACGACCGCAGCACCGGCGAACGTCGTCGCCAACACTGCGACGGCCCACTCGACCGACACTGGAACGATGACCCGGACTCGGTCACCCGGTCCGACACCGCGGCCGACGAGTACACGAGCGAGTCGAGCCGCGCGGCCCTCGACGGTCAGATACGACAGTTCCTCACCATCGACGGCAATCGCCGGAGCGTCCGGATCCAGCTCGACGACCGAACCGATCACCTGCGGAAGCGATCTCTCCAACGCGACCGACGCTGCCGGTGCAGCGTCCGTCGACGGCGCTGCATGCGCCTCGGTGAGTGTCCGCTCGTGTTCACTCATGATGTCGATGTCGCCGACGATCGCGAACGGGTCTTCGGCCACCGATCGCAGGATCCGCGTGAACCTCTCCCCGAACGAGCGTGCGGTCCGTTCGTCGAACAGATCCGTTGCGTAGAGCAGCGATCCGAACAATCCGGCGGGGTTCCCGTCGGCGTCCGTGCGCGGTTCGACGGTGAACTGCAGATCGAACTTGGCCCCCAACTCGCCCGCGTCCACTCCCTCGACAGTCAGCCCCGGAAGTTCGAGACGGACCCTCTCCAGGTTCTGGAAGGACAGCGCCACCTGAAAGATCGGGTGACGCGCCTGCGAGCGAGCGGGTACGACCGCGTCGACGACGTTCTCGAACGGCACGTCGGCATTGCCGAATGCGCCGAGGTCGGTCGCCCGCGCCTCGTCGACGAGCCCGGAAAACGTTCCGCCGAAATCGATGTCGGTGCGCAGCGGAAGCGTGTTGACGAACATGCCGACCAGGTCGTCCAGCTCGGCCGCTCCCCTGCCCGCAACGGGAGTTCCGACGACGACATCGCCGCTTCCGCTGAGTCGTCCGAGCAGCACCGCCAGTGCCGCGTGCACGACCATGAACAACGACGCGCCGCGGTCACGCGAGAAGTCCGCGAGACGTGCGTGCGCTTCGGCGTCCAGATCGAATTCGACCGAGCGCCCCTGCATCGACTGCGTCGCCGGACGCGGACGATCGGTCGGCAGATCCAGTGCATCAGGAATACCTGCGAGTGCCGTCGCCCAATACTTCAGCTGTTCCGCCGCAACCGAATCCGCGTCGTCGATTGCCCCGAGAACGGTCCTTTGCCACAGTGCGAAGTCCGCGTACTGAACGGGTAGTTCCGCCCAGCCGGGCACCCGCCCGTCGACCCTCGCCGAGTAGGCGACCATCACGTCGCGCGCCAACGGAGCAATCGACGCTCCGTCCGCCGAAATGTGGTGTACGACGAGCGCAAGGATGTGGTCCTGAGCGGCAAGTCGAATAAGACCCACGCGTACCGGCACCGCGTCTGCGACGTCGAACCCACCGAGTACGAGTTCGGCTACCGCGTGGGTCGCGTCGTCCTCACCGTCGACGGCGCGCGGCTGCAGATCGAACGTGACGTCCGCGGGAGCGAGGATGCGCTGCTGCGGACCGTCGGCGTCGGAAGGATAGATCGTGCGTAGGGACTCGTGCCTGGCGACGACGTCGGCGACCGCGAGACCGAGCGCGTCGACGTCCAGATCACCGGTGAGCCGAACGGCCAACGGGATGTTGTACGCACCCGAGTCGGGATCGAGGTGGTTCAACACCCACATGCGTTGCTGTGCAAGGGAAAGCGGGATCCGCTCCGGACGCGAACCGGCGACCAACGCGGGCCTGACACCCGTGCCTATCAGATCGAACACCGCTGCAGCGAACGCCGCCACCGTCGTCGCGTCGAAGATGGTCCGCACCGGAATCTGCGCATTCAGCGCGGCACCGACGCGAGACACGACCTGCGTCGCGACAAGTGAGTTGCCGCCGAGCGCGAAGAAGTCGTCGTCGAGCCCGACCTCCCGAACCCCCAGAACCTCCGCGAACACTCCCGCCACCGTGCGCTCGACATCGGTGCCAGGCGCACGGAACTCGGCTGCTTCGACGACCGGGTCCGGCAACGCCTTTCGATCGAGTTTGCCCGACGGCCCGAGCGGCAGCGCGTCGAGGACGAGCACCACTGCAGGCACCATGTACTCCGGTAGCACCTCGGACACGGACGATCGAACCTCGACCACGTCGACCGAATGACCTGCCGCCGCAACGACATACCCGATCAACCGATCTCCGCGCACCAGCACGACCGCCTGCGCGACGGAGTCGTCCGTCGCCAGAGCCGATTCGATCTCCCCCAGTTCGATGCGGAGGCCGCGCAGTTTGACCTGAAAGTCCGATCGACCGATGTACTCGAGTTCGCCGTCGCGGTTGTACCGCACCACATCTCCGGTGCGGTACAACCGTTCGCCGGCCTCGCCGAACGGATCCGCGACGAACCTGTCGGCCGTCAGATCAGGACGCGACGCATAGCCGCGAGCGAGCTGGACGCCCCCGAGATAGAGCTCACCGACCGCACCGACCGCCACCGGCCGCAACCGCGCATCCAGCACGTAGACCTGGGTGTTGAACACCGGCCGTCCGATGGGAACGCCTGCCGTGTCGGCGGCAGTGACCTCGTGATACGTCACGTCCACCGCAGCTTCGGTCGGCCCGTACAGGTTCACCAGTCGAGCCGACGGCAGCACAGCGGACAGAGCACCCGCGGTCGACGACGGGAGCGCCTCACCGGAGGCGAACACCCATCGCAACGTCCCCGCCGCCGACGCTGCCGGCTCGGCTGCGAACACACCCAACATCGACGGCACGAAGTGCGCGACCGTCACGCTCTCGGCCTCGATCAACTGGGCCAGATACACCGGATCGCGGTGGCCCTCCGGTCGTGCGAGCACGAGCCGGGCTCCGATCTGCAACGGCCAGAACAGTTCCCACACCGACACGTCGAACGTCGTCGGTGTCTTCTGTACGACGCGATCCGCAGGCGTCAGCGCGTACTCGGCCTGCATCCACACGAGTCGGTTGACGATCGCGCGGTGCTCGATTGTGACGCCCTTCGGCTTGCCCGTCGAACCGGACGTGAACAGCACGTACGCGGCGTCGCGCGGTGTCAGCGGCCTGGTGCGCTCCGCGTCCGTCACGGGCGCGTCCGAGAACTCGTCCACGTTCAGCTCGTCGACGACGACGGAAGTACCTCCACCGAAGTCCCCGCGGTCACGCGTCGTCGTGAGAGTCAGTGCGACGCGGGCAGTGTCGAGGATGTAGGCCACGCGATCGGTCGGCTGTGTCGGATCCACCGGAACGTAGGCGGCGCCGGCTTTGGCCACCGCGTAGATACCGATCATCAGCTCGAACGACCGCCCGATCGCGACGGCCACCGTCGACTCGGGTCCGACGCCCTGGCCGATCAGGTACCGTGCGAGTCGGTTGGCGCGTGCATCGAACTGCTGGTAGGTGATCGTGTCGCCCTCGAACGTCAGCGCGTGGGCATCCGGCGTGCGAGCGACTTGCGCGTCGAACATCGACACCAACGTCGCCGACGCGTCGAGCGGGTGCTCGGTCGCATTGACCGTGCTCAGCAACCAGTCTCGCTCGTCGACGTCGACCAGTTCGATGTCGCCGACCGCCGTCGCACTGTCGGACGTGACTGCCTGCAGCACTGCAACGAACTGGTGCCCGAGCCGTTCGATGGTCGCCGAGTCGAAAAGATCCGTCGCGTAGACGATCTCGACGGACCGCCCGCGTGTGCCGTCCGGTTGTTCGTGCGGTTCGGAAACCGTGACCTGCAGGTCCATCTTCGCGACAGCGGAATCGAAGTCGACCGCGGATGCGGTGAGCCCCGGCAGTTCGAACGACGACGACGAGAAGTTCTGGAAGGTAAGCAGCACCTGAACGAGTGGATGCCGCCCCTGCGCACGGGGCGGATCGAGAACCTCGACAACCCGCTCGAACGGCAGATCCGCATGCGCGAACGCGGACAGATCGACCTCGCGTGCCTGCGCCAGCACATCACGGAAACTGTGCGCGCCGTCGATCTGCGTGCGCAATACCAGCGTGTTTACGAACATTCCGATGACGTCGTCGAGCGCGGCTTCACCACGCCCGGCTACCGGCGTTCCGACAGCAATGTCGTCGCTGCCGGAAACCCGTGACAGCAGCACTGCCAGGGCCGCATGCACGACCATGAACGCCGTGACACCGTGTGCAGCGGCTACTCGATCGATCGCGGCGGTCGTGGCCTCGTCGAGTGTCAGCGTCTGCGACGCGCCCCGACCGCTCGACGAGCTCGGGCGGGCCCTGTCGACCGGCAGTTCGATTTCGTCCGGTAGCCCCGCCAGCACACTGGTCCAGTACGTCTCCTGCTTGCTGATCAGGGACGTGACGTCGTCGGGCGTACCGAGAACCTCGCGCTGCCACAACGCGTAGTCGGCGTACTGCACAGGTAGAGGCGACCAAGCCGGCTCTTCGTCGCGCGCGCGAGACACGTACGCGGTGATCACGTCCCGCATCAGCGGGATCATCGAGAAGCCGTCTGCTGCAATGTGATACGCGACGACGACGAGGACATGTTCGTTCTCGCCGACGCTCAGAAGCCGAATGCGCAGCGGCGTCGCACGGGTGACGTCGAATCCCTGGGTGACGATGGACGTGACCACCTCGAACAGCGCCGACTCGTCGACCGTCTCGGCTCGAAAATCGGTGCGCCCGTTCGAGGCAGGCATGATGACCTGTATTCCGGTGCCTGCGGATTCCGGGTAGACCGTGCGCAGGATCTCGTGCCGTGCAACGACGTCGTCGATCGCCGCCGTGAGCGCGTCGACGTCCAGCGATCCGGACAACCGAACGGCCGCAGGAATGTTGTTGACGGCGGAGTCCGGGTCGAGTCGGTTGAGGAACCACATGCGCTGTTGAGCAAGTGACAGTGGGATCCGGTCCGGCCTCGGCATCGCAGTCAGTGCGACGCGTCCCCCGGTGTGCGTTTCGACGGCCGCGGCGAGGGCTTCGACGGTCGACGCCTCGAACAGAGTACGCACGGGGACAACGGAATCCAGTGCTGCGCCGAGCCTCGACACGACCTGCGTCGCGACGAGCGAGTTACCGCCGAGTGCGAAGAAGTCGTCGTCCAGCCCGGCACGTTCGACGCCGAGCACGTCGGCGAACACTCCGGCGACGATCTCCTCGATCGGCGTCGACGGCGCGCGGAACCGTCGCGTCGCGAATTCCGGTGCGGGAAGCGCTTTTCGGTCGAGCTTGCCGGACGTGTTGAGCGGGAACTCCTCGAGCACGACGATCGCACCGGGCACCATGTAGGTCGGCAAACTGCGACCCAGCGTCGTCCGCAGAGCATCGACGTCCACGGTCTCCGTTCCCGCCGGAACGACGTAGCCGACGAGCTGGTCGCCGGCGTCGGTCGGGACCACTGCAGCGGCCGACAACCCGACGGACGAGTGCGCGGCCAGCGCCGCTTCGATCTCGCCGAGTTCGATGCGCTGTCCGCGGAACTTCACCTGGAAATCGGTGCGTCCGATGTAGTCGATGGCCCCATCTGAGCGCCACTTCACGAGGTCGCCGGTGCGGTACATGCGTGCACCGTTCTCGGAGAACGGGTTCGCCACGAACCGATCCGACGTCAGGTCGACGCGCCCGTGATATCCGCGTGCGAGCTGAACTCCGGCCAGGTACAGCTCACCGGGCACTCCGACGGGCACCGGACGCAGTCGCGCGTCCAGAACGAACGTCGCCGAGTTCCATTCCGGGACACCGATCGTCACGGCCGTACCCGCTGCCGTATCGGTGACGTCGGCGTAGGTGATCGACACCGCCGCTTCGGTCGGCCCGTACAGGTTGTGGACCCGCGCCGTCGACACACGTGCGAAATCTCGGACCGCCTCACCGGGCAGCGCCTCGCCGATCACGAAGATTTGCTGCAGGCTCGCGATCGACGCACTTGTCACCGCTGCGGCGAAGACGGACAACATCGTCGGCACGAAGTCCGTGACGGTCACCGCGTTGCGTGAGATGACGTCGGCCAGGTAGGCCGGGTCACGATGCCCGTCCGGTGTCGCGAGAACCAAGGTCGATCCTGCCCGCAGCGGCAGGAAGAAGCCCCACAGCGAGACGTCGAACGTCGTTGCGGTCTTCTGCAGGTAGACGTCCGAGGAATCCAACCCGTACTCGGCCTGCATCCATTCCATCTGGTTGACGATGGCCCGGTGGCTCACGGCGACACCCTTGGGCTTGCCCGTCGACCCCGACGTGAAGATGACGTAGGCGACCGAGTCCGGCGATACCCGAGGTGTCGTGAACCTCGCGCCGGGCTCCGGACGCGTCGCCACGTCGACCACCGGAACCGACACCGGTGGCGTGAAGTCGTCCTCGGCCCTGGTCAGCACGCAGACCGGTGCTGCAGCGTCGAGGATGTAGCCGATGCGCTCGGCTGGATGGTCCGGGTCGATCGGAACGAATCCGGCGCCGGTGCGCAGCACGGCGTACATACCGACCACCAAGTCGATGGATCTCCGAACAGCAAGAGCCACACGCGTTTCCGGGGCGGCACCGGCAGCGGCGAGGACTGCGGCCACGTCGTCGACGCGTCGCGCGAAATCCCGGTAGGTCACCGATACGCCTTCGTAGACCAGAGCAGTGGCGTCACCGGACTCGGCGACGACGGCATCGAACCGGTCGAGAAGCAACGCCGCCGACACGTCGTGTTCGGTCGAGTTCCATCCGCGGACCAGGAGATCGCGTTCCGGTGCAGTCGTGACGGCGATGTCGCCGACGACAGATGCCGGATTCTTCGTGACTGCGCCGAGAACTCCGACGAACCGGGACTCGAGCAGCTCGATACCGGACAGGTCGAACAGGTCTGTCGCGTAGGTGAATTCGACCGACCAGCCGTCGCCGGACGGCTGCTCGGACACGGCGATCTGCAGATCGAACTTTGCCGTTCCGGCATCGAAATCGACCGCGGAGACGGTGAGATTCGGCAGATCGAGTTCTGATCGACCGAGGTTCTGGAAGAACAGCGCGACCTGGATCAGTGGGTGCCGGGCCGTCGACCGTGCCGGATCGAGAATCTCGACGAGACGTTCGAACGGAATGTCTGCATTGGCGAACGCCGCGAGGTCGTTTTCTCGGACCTGTGCCAGCACCTCGTCGAACTGCGCGGGACCGTCGACGCGCGTGCGCAGTACGAGAGTGTTGACGAACATGCCGATCATGTCGTCGAGCGCCGCGTCGCCGCGACCCGCGATCGGAGCGCCGACAGCGATGTCGTCGGTGCCCGACAGCCTCGCGAGCAGCACCGACAGGGCTGCGTGCACGACCATGAACGGCGTCGCACGCTGATCCGACGCCAAATCTTCGACGGCGCGGCGAAGCGACGCATCGATGTCGAATCGATGCGTGCGGCCGCGGCCCGACGCGACGGCCGGGCGCGGGCGGTCGAACGGCAGGTCCAACTGTTCCGGAAGGCCGGCAAGTGTGTTCTGCCAGAACGACTTCTGCGCCGACAGAATGGATTCGGAATCGTCCTCCGATCCCAGGACCTCGCGCTGCCACAGGGCATAGTCGGCGTACTGCACCGGCAACGGCTCCCAGTCCAGATCCAAGCCTGCGGCACGAGCAGTGTAGGCGCGCACGATGTCTCGGGTCAGCGGACCGAGAGAGTATCCGTCGGCCGCGATGTGGTGCGCAACGAACACAAGAACGTGTTCGGTCGACGAGACCTCGAACAGGCTGGCACGGAACGGCGCTCGGGTGGTGACGTCGAATCCGGCGAGCACGGTCTCCTCGATCGACGCGGCAAGTTGCTCCGCGTCGACAGGGATCGGTGCCAGATCGGGAATGACCGACCGGGTCGACACGACTTCTTGGAAACCGACACCGTCGATCTCCGGATACACCGTCCGCAACGACTCGTGACGCGACAGCACATCGGCGACCGCGACGTGCAGTGCATGCCGATCGAGCAAGCCGGACAACCGAATTGCGACGGGAATGTTGTTCACCGCGGATTCGGGATCGAGACGATTGAGGAACCACATGCGCTGCTGCGCCATCGACAACGGAACGTGCTTCGGCCGCTCACGGGGAGTCAGCGGGATTCTCGCGCCCTTACCCACTTCGGACTCGATGCGCACCGCGAGCGCAGCGACCGTGGCCACCTCGAACAGCAGCCGAACCGGGACCGTCGTGTTCAGAGCCGCACCGAGACGGGAGACCACCTGGGTCGCGATCAGCGAGTTACCGCCGAGTGCGAAGAAGTCGTCGTCCGCACCGACCCGCGGCACTCCGAGCACGTCACCGAAGACGGAGGCGACGATCTCCTCGACGGGTGTCGACGGTGCACGGAATGCACGCACCTCGAGTTCCGGTTCCGGCAGTTTCGCGCGATCGAGCTTGCCCGCAGCGTTGGTGGGCAGTGCGTCGAGAACGACGAACGCTGCAGGAACCATGTACGACGGCAACTCCCCCGCCAACGTCCGCCGCAGATCGTCCAGATCCACGGAACCGGGCGCCACCACGTACAGCACGAGTCGATCGCTCTTGACGACGGCGACCGCGTCGGTCACCGACGGCGCTGTGCGAGCGACGGTTTCGATCTCGCCGAGCTCGATACGAAGTCCGCGCAGTTTGACCTGGAAGTCGGTACGGCCGATGTACTCGAGTTCGCCGGACTCGGTCCAGCGCACGAGGTCGCCGGTGCGGTACAGCCGTCCGTCGCCGAACGGGTCGGCGACGAAGCGTTCGGCGGTCAGCCCCGCCCGACCGTAGTAACCGCGGGCGGTCTGCACGCCGGCCAGATAGAGCTCACCCGCGACGCCGACGGGCGTCGGGCTCAGCCGTCCGTCGAGCACGTAGGCGGCGGTGTTCCAGACCGGGACCCCCATCGGGGCAGTCGTGTCGTGCAACTCCGAGCCTGTCACGCCCGCGACCGGACGAGACGTCGCATGCACGGTGAACTCGGTGGGCCCGTAGAGGTTGTGCACCTGCGCATCGGTCGCGCGCGCCAACGCCGTCACGACGGACGTCGGCAGCGCCTCACCGGCCAACTGCACCAACCGGAGCGACGACGCGTCCCGAGAAGCGATCTCGGCGGTGAAGACCGGGACCATCGACGGAACGAACGACGTAGCCGTGACGCCGTACCTCTCCACGACGTCGGCCAGGTATGTCGCGTCGCGATGGCCGTCCGGCTGGGCGACGACCAACTGCGCGCCCGCGGCGAGAGCACCGAAGAGTTCCCAGATCGACACGTCGAACGTGAACGGCGTCTTCTGCAGAATCACGTCGCGGCTGTTCACACCGTACTCGGCGACGATCCACGAGATCTGGTTGACGACCGCGCGGTGCGCCACGGCAACACCTTTGGGCCGTCCCGTCGAACCGGACGTGAAGATCACGTAGGCGAGCTGGTCCGGACGCGTCGGTGCACGGCGCTCGTCGTCTGCGAGTGGTTCGTCCGAGTATCCCGACAGCTCCAGTGTGTCGATCTTCACGACATTCGTTCGCGAAGCAGCGAATTCGTCACGCGAGACGGTCAAGACCACAGGGGCGTCGGACGTGTCGAGAATGTACTCGTTGCGCTCGGCGGGCTGATCGGGATCCATCGGAACGTAGGCGCCCCCGGCCTCGAGGACCGCGTACAGTGCGACGACCATGTCGAGAGACCGACGAATCGCCACGGCGGCCAACACGTCGGGACCGACACCGAGTGTCACGAGGTGGCGCGCGAGTCTCGCTACACGCGAGGAGAATTCGCGATAAGTCAGTGTCTCGTCGTCGAACGACAATGCCACCGCGTCGGGCGTACGCGACGCGGCCCGGTGGAACGCGTCGAGCAGCGTCGTATCGGTGACGTCGTGGCGTGTGTCGTTCCACTCCTGGAGAACCGTGGCGCGTTCGACGCTGTCGATCAGGTCGATGTCACCGACGACGACGTCGGCGTCTGCACTCACCGCGCCGAGAACGCCGATCAGCCGCGTCGCGAGAGCTGCGATGGTCGACTCGTCGAAAAGATCTGTTGCGTAGGTGAATTCGAGCTTCCACTGCGCGTCGCTGTCCGACACCGTGACCTGGAGGTCGGTCTTGGCGACGGCCGTGTCGAATTCGACCCCGGACACCGTCAGTCCCGGAAGTTCCAACGTCGTGGCGCCGAGGTTCTGGAAGACGAGCAGCACCTGGAACAGCGGGTGATGCGCCTGCGAGCGCGGCGGGTCCAGCACCTCGACGAGACGCTCGAACGGAACGTCGGCGTGGCCGAACGCGTCCAGATCGGTGCGGCGCACCGATGCGAGAAGATCGGTGAACGAGCTGCCCGTGTCCACGACGGCCCGAAGTACCAACGTGTTCACGAACATTCCGACGAGGTCGTCGAGAGCCTCCTCACCACGGCCGGCCACCGGTGTACCGACGGCAATGTCCTCGGTGCCCGACAACCGCGCAAGCAGTACCGACAACGCGGCGTGCACGACCATGAACGGCGTTGCACCGTGGGCGGTCGCAAGCGATTCCACACGACCGCGCAGCGATGCGTCGACCTCGGTCGAGTACGTTGCGCCTCGTCCCGACGCGACCGCGGGACGTCGACGGTCCGACGGCAGATCCAGCTGCTCGGGCAGATCCGCCAATGCGTCCCGCCAGTAGCGTTCCTGTGCGGAGATCAACGACTGCGGATCGTCCTCGGAGCCGAGAACCGCACGCTGCCACAGCGCGAAATCCGCGTACTGGACGGTGAGAGGCGCCCATCCCGGTGCGTTGCCGTCGCTGCGGGCGGCATAGGCGGTGACGACATCGCGTGTGAGCGGGAGCATCGAAAAGCCGTCTGCTGCAATGTGATGCGCGACGACGATCAGCACGTGCTCGGTAGGTGACACCTGCAGCAACCGCAGGCGCACCGGCACGTCGGCGGTGACGTCGAAGCCTTCGGAGACGACCTCGACGACGCGGCCGTACAGGTCGGCCTCATCGAGTCGTTCGGGGTGCAGGTCGGGAACGGCGTCGACGGTGTCGCGAACGACCTGACGGCCGACCCCGTCGACCTCCGGGTACACGGTACGCAGTGCTTCGTGCCGATCGACGACGTCGTAGACGGCCTCCTGCAACGCATCGACGTCGAGCAGACCCGACAGCCGGATGGCGACGGGAATGTTGTCGACGGCGGAACCCGGATCGAGTCGGTTCAAGAACCACATGCGCTGCTGCGCCATCGACAGCGGAACGACGTCGGGACGCTCACGCTTGGTCAACGGCTCCCGCGCTGCTGTGCCGTCCGATGTCGCGGACTGGACCAACTCGGCCAGACCGGCGACGGTCGGTGCGTCGAAGAAGGCACGGACGTCGACCTTGACCGACAGCTCCGCGCCGACGCGTGCGATGGCTCGCGTCGCACTCAGCGAGTTGCCTCCGAGAGCAAAGAAGTCGTCGTCGACGCCGATACGTTCCGCTCCGAGGATGTCCTCGAACACAGCGACGAGTGCGCGCTCGACATCGGTT
Source organism: Rhodococcoides kyotonense (assembly GCF_900188125.1). Lineage (GTDB taxonomy): Bacteria > Actinomycetota > Actinomycetes > Mycobacteriales > Mycobacteriaceae > Rhodococcoides > Rhodococcoides kyotonense. The sequence continues at coordinate 39,030 of NZ_FZOW01000026.1, forward strand.
GTGGGCTCGCGATATTCGGCGGTCAGACGCGTGACGTCCGGTTTCGGCAGGGCCTTGCGATCCAGCTTTCCACTGGCGTTCAACGGGAACTCGTCGAGCACGACGAAGACCGCTGGAACCATGTAGTCGGGCAAGCGGTCCCGGATACCGGCAGCAAGCGTGGCGGAGTCGGCCTCACCCGTCGTCGTGACGAGGTACGCGACCAACTGATCGTCGACGCCGGAGTCCGAGTCGTCGGACAGCACGACGACGACGGCCTGACGCACCGTCTCCTGCGCGAGCAGCGCTGCCTCGATCTCACCGAGTTCGATCCGTAGTCCGCGCAGCTTGACTTGAAAGTCGGTGCGGCCCAAGTACTCCAGCGCGCCTGCCGTGTTCCAGCGCACGAGGTCGCCGGTGCGGTACATACGCTCGCCTGCGTCACCGAACGGATTCGCGACGAATCTGTCGGCCGTCAGATCGGGGCGTGCGATGTAGCCACGAGCCAATTGCACGCCGGACAGGTAGAGCTCGCCGGGCACGCCGGGAGGTGTGCGGCGTAGTCCTTCGTCGAGCACATGAAGTCCGGTGCGCGGCACCGCGACACCGATCGGAACGGAGACCAGGTCGGAACTGTCCGTGCGGTGGTAGGTGACGTCGACTGCGGCCTCGGTGGGTCCGTACAGGTTGTGCAGTTCGGCGTCGAACACCTCGTGGAAGCGGGCCGTCGTCGACGCGGGCAACGCCTCGCCGGATGCGAAGACCTGTCGCAGGCTCGGGATCTTCTGCGCATCGACGTCGCCGTCGAACTGCGACAGGAACACCGACAGCATCGACGGCACGAAGTGGGCGGTCGTGACCTCGTGCGAGCTCATCGTCTCGGCGATGTACGCAGGATCTCGGTGACCGTCGGGGGCTGCGACGACGAGCCGAGCACCGGCCTGCAACGGCCAGAAGAACTCCCACACCGACACGTCGAACGTGAACGGTGTCTTCTGCAGCACCACGTCGTCCGCCGTCAGTGGGTAATCGGCCTGCCGCCAGTCGAGGTTGGCGACGATTGCCTCATGCGAGACGGCCACACCCTTCGGTCGTCCCGTCGATCCGGACGTGAAGATGACGTACGCGGTGTTCGTGGGCTCGATCGCAGCAGTGAGATCGTCGCCGACCGACTCGGACGTGTACTGCGACAGATCCTCCGTGTCGACGAGCAGTACCCGTACCTCGTCCGGCAGCGCGACGTCCTCGGTGGACGTGGTCAGGACGAGGGCAGGCTTCGCGATGTCGACGACGTACCGAATGCGATCGGCCGGGTGGCTGGGATCGATCGGCACGTAGGCACCACCTGCGACGGTGATCGCGTACATCGCGACGAGCAGGTCGACCGACCGGGAGATCGACAGACCCACCCGGACGTCGGGCCCGACGCCGAGGTCGACGAGACGACGCGCGAGGCTGTCGACCCGTACGTCGAATTCGGCGTACGTGAGTTCGGTGCCCTCGAACACGACGGCAACCGCGTCGGGCGTGCGCTTCACCTGTGCCAGGAACCGGCTCGCCAGAGTGTCGGCGGTGGGCGTCGCCGTGGCTTCCCCGAGTGCGTCTCTGGCGTCGGCGACGACGGTCGCAACGATCGCTTCGAGCCCGCCTTCGGCCGATTCGACGGCTCCCGGCGCGACGGTCGACAGGGCGAGCGGAACGAGAGCGTCGGCGCCGAGCACGCCACCCATGGCGGTGTCGAGGTTGCCGATCTCGCGGTGCAGATCCCCGTACGTGACGCTGGTACCACTGACATCGAGAGCTACTCGGTCCGCCTGACCTGCGGCGACCCGTGCAACCAACCCCGGTAGATCTTCGATCGCCGTCGACTGCGAACCGGACCCACCAGACACCATCAAATTCTTCCTCCCAGTCACCGCACGCGAAACCTCGATTATCGCAGCCGTCCGAAGCCTACTGACGGCGCAGGGGTGCTACCGAATCTGTGGGGTGCTCGGCAGACTCACCCCTCGATCACGGACGCTGCGGTCTCGATCATCGACGCGACCAGCGCTGCGTACCCTTCGGCACCCAACGCAGGCAAGATGCCCGGAACGAGTTGCGACAACGCAACCGTGATCAGCGCCTCGGCCTTGAGCGTCGCACCCATGGCCTTCGACACGCCACCGATCTTGGTGTTCAGCTCCTCGAACGTGACGTCGGTGCCCTCGTGGGTCAACGCGATCGCCGACGGTGCAGCCGCGGCTGCTTCCGACACGAGCGCCGGAAGGTCGTCGACGGTCTTCGCCGCCCGCTTCGGCGCGAACGCTGCACGCTCCGCCTCCGACAGGATGTCGATCGAACGCAGCGTCACGGACGGGTCCTGAGTCACCGCGTCGAGGATCCGCAGGAACCTGTCGGCGAACTTCTCGACCGTCGACCGGGTGAACAGCGACGTAGCGTAGTTGAACAGTGCCTTGACTTCGGCCAGCGCACCCGAGTCGTCGAACTGCTCGATCGCGGTCAGCTGCAGGTCGAACTTCGCCTGGTCCTCGTCGGCTGCCAGCGTCGACACCTCGAGACCCGGCAGCGCGAACGTTCCGCTCACCGCGTTCTGGAACGTCAACATCACCTGGAACAGCGGCGAGAAAGCACTCGACCGCGACCTGCCTCCCGTCGTGCGACCCATCGATTCCACGAGCCGCTCGAACGGCACGTCCGCATGACCGAACGCCGCGAGATCGGTGTCACGTGTCCGAGCCAGGAGCTCCGCGAACGTGATGCCGCCTTCGACGTGGGTCCGCAGTACCAGTGTGTTGACGAACATTCCGACGAGGTCGTCGAGCGCCTCTTCACCACGACCTGCCGTCGGTGTACCGATGGCGATGTCGTCGGTGCCGCTCAGTCGAGCGAGCAGGACGGCGAGTGCACTGTGCACGACCATGAAGACCGTCGCATTGTGCTCGCGCGCCGTCTTCTCGAGTCGCTGGGCGATCTCGGGTCCGAACGAGAACTCGTACGCAGCACCGATCGTCGACTGCCGCGGCGGGCGCGGGTGGTCCGTCGGCAGTGGCAACAGCTCCGGCAGACCCGCCAGCTCGCGGTTCCAGTACGCCAGCTGCGTCGAGAGGGCGCTGTCGGGATCGTCCTCGCTTCCGAGAACCTCGCGCTGCCAGAGACTGAAGTCCGCGTACTGCACCGGCAAGGGTGCCCACTGCGGACCGTCGCCCGCTGCACGTGACGTGTACGCCAGCATGACGTCGCGAATCAGCGGCCGCATCGAGAATCCGTCTGCCGTGATGTGATGCGCGACAAGAGCGAACACGTATTCGGTCTCGCCGAGCGCGAACAGAGCCGCCCGCACCGGAACCTCGGTCGTGACGTCGAACCCGGCACCCAGGACGGCACCGACTCGCTCGAACACCTCGGATTCCGACACCGGGATCGGCGTCAGATCGGGAAGCGCGTCGGCGACCGAGCCGATGACCTGCACAGGGCCGTCGTCGCTGTCCGGGTACCGAGTGCGCAACACCTCGTGCCGCTCGATGACGTCGGCCATCGCAGCAGCGAATGCGTCCGTGTCGAGCGCGCCGGAGAACCGGACCGCAGCCGGGATGTTGTACGCCGCCGACTCGGGATCGACCTGGTTCAACGTCCACATGCGCTGCTGCGCGAGCGACAACGGCACCGACGCCGGCCTTTCTCGCGCGACGAGCGGCACCCGGGCGCCGCCGCCGACGAGAGGCTGAATCCTCGCCGCCAATGCCTCGACGGTCGACGCCTCGAACAGTGTTCGCACCGGAATCTGAGTATCCAGCGCAGCACCGAGCCTCGACACGACCTGCGTCGCGATCAGCGAGTTGCCGCCGAGCTCGAAGAAAACGTCGTCCAGACCGATGCGATCGATACCGAGAACGTCGGCCAGAGTCCTGACCACCACTTCCTCGACCGGGTTGGTCGGCGCCCGGAATTCTCCGAGCACGACCTCCGGCTTCGGCAACGCCTTGCGATCGAGCTTGCCGTTCGTGTTCAGCGGCAACGCATCCAGAACGACGTACGCCGACGGCACCATGTACGACGGCAGGCTCGACGACAGAGCCGCACGCGACGACGCCACATCGAATTCGCCGTCTGTGGACACCACGTACGCCACCAGTTGATCACCGGTGCGGTCGTCGTTCACGACGGTGACGGCAACGTCGCGGACGGTGTCCTGAGCACGCAATGCCGTCTCGATCTCACCGAGCTCGATGCGGTAACCGCGCACCTTCACCTGGAAATCGGCACGCTCGACGTAGTCGAGTTCACCCGACGCCGTCCACCGGACGACGTCGCCGGTGCGGTACATGCGCGCGCCATCGGCAGAGAACGGGCTCGCGACGAACCGATCCGCCGTCAGATCCGACCGGCCGTGGTATCCGCGTGCCAACTGCGCACCGGCGAGGTAGAGCTCACCGCTGACGCCGACGGGCACCGGCTGCAGGCGACCGTCGAGGACGAACACCTCGCTGTTCCACTCGGGGCGGCCGATCGGAACCGTCGTGACATCTGCGTCGGTGACCAGGTGCGACGTGATCGACACCGCCGCCTCGGTCGGTCCGTACAGGTTGAACAGCTGCGCCGAATTGTTCCGACGGAACGCCTGAGCAGTGGCAGGCGGCAGTGCCTCACCGATCGCGAGGATGCGTCGCAACGTACTGGGCAGCGTTCCACCCGCGACGGTCGTCAGCATCGACAACATCGACGGAACGACGTGCAGAGTCGTGACGGCCTCGTCACGCAGCAGCGCGAGGAGGTAGTCCGGGTCGCGGTGGCCGTCGGCGGTCGCGACGACGGTCTTCGCGCCGACCGTCGACGCCGACCAGAATTCCCACACCGACAGGTCGAACGTCGCGACTGTCTTCAGCAGCACGGAATCCGTTGGCCCCATGTCGAATTCGGCATGCTTCCACAACAGCTGGTTGACGATCGCGCCGTGCGACACGGCGACACCCTTGGGCTTGCCCGTCGAACCGGACGTGAAGATCACGTAGGCGGTGTTCTCGGGGCGCAGCGGCGCGAGCCGTTCCTGCGGAGCGATCGGCGACGCGTCACCGTCGTTGTCGAGGTCCGCGAGCGTGACGATCGAGTCCGACGCGATGTCGTCTCCGACGGTGATCACGCAGACCGGATTCGCGACACCGAGGATGTACTCGATTCGCTCGACGGGTTGATCAGGATCGATCGGCACGTACGCGCCGCCGGCCTTGACGATGGCATACATACCGACGAGCAGGTCAACCGACCGGCGAATCGCCAAGCCCACCAACGACTCCGGCCCGACGCCGCGGCCGATCAGCGAACGAGCCACGCGGTTCACGCGAGCATCGAACTCTCCGTAGGAGACCGACTCACCCTCGTACACCAATGCTGTGGCGGCGGGGTCACGACGCACCTGCTCGTCGAACAGGTCGACGAGTGTTGCGCTCGAATCCGTGTCGTGTCGGGTGTCGTTCCAGCCGGACACGAGTTCGACGCGTTCGTCCTCGTCGAGAACGGCGATGTCGCCGACGGCAAGGGACGGTGCCTGCGTGACGGATTCCAGTACCCGCACGAACCGTTCGACGATCCCTTCGACCGTCGAACGCTCGAACAGATCGCTCGCGTACGTCATGATCGCCTCGAAACCTGCAGGCGCACCGGCGTCGTCGTAGTGATCGGCGAGGATCAGGTGCAGATCGAACTGCGAGTTGCCCGAATCCGCGTCGACCGCGGACACCGTCAGGTCACCGAGCTCGAGACTCGATCGCGCGACATTCTGGAACGAGAAGCCGACCTGGAACAGCGGGTGCCGTGCCGTCGACCGTGCCGGGTTGAGTACTTCGACGAGACGCTCGAATGGAACGTCCGCGTTGGCGAAGGCCTGCAAATCCGTCTCCCGAGCCGACTCGAGCAGCTCGGCGAAGGTGCGCTCCCCCGCGACATCGAGCCGGAAGACCAACGTGTTCACGAACATTCCGACGAGGTTGTCGAGAACTGCCTCACCGCGACCTGCGATCGGCGTACCGACGGCGATGTCCGTCATGCCCGACAGACGCGACAGCAGGACCGAGAACGCAGCGTGCACAGCCATGAACACCGTGGCGTTGTTCTCGCGAGCCAGATCCTGCAGTGCCGCATGCGTTGTCGCAGGCACCGCGAATTCGACGCGATCACCACGGAAGCTCTGATCGGCAGGCCGCGGCTTGTCGATCGGAAGCGTCAGCTGATCGGGCAGGTCGGCGAGTTGGTTCTTCCAGTACTCGAGTTGACGTGCGCCGACCGACGTCGGATCGTCCTCGTCACCGAGCACGTCCCGCTGCCACAGCGCGTAGTCCGCGTACTGCACCGGCAGAGGCGCCCAGTCCGGGGACTGCCCACGGGTCCGGGAGGCGTACGCCGTCATCAAGTCCGTCGTCACGGGAACCATCGACGAGCCGTCCGCGGAGATGTGGTGCACGACCATCGCGAGGACGTACTCGGGGGCATCCCCTTCGATACGGAACAACGTGATGCGCACGGGCACCTCGGTGGTGACGTCGAACTGCGACGCCGCGAGTGCGAGCACCTTCTCGGTGACCGACGCAGCGTCGACCGAGTCGACAGCGAGCGCGATGCCTGCCTGGTCCGGTGTCAGGACCTTCTGCGCCGGACCGGAATCGGTGTCCGGGTAGATCGTGCGCAGCGTTTCATGGCGTGCGACGAGATCGCCGATCGCCTCGGCGAATGCATCCTCGTCGAGAGCACCCGACAGCCGTAGCGCCATCGGAATGTTGTACGCCGTCGACGCACTGTCGAAGCGGTTGAGGAACCACATGCGTCGCTGAGCCAGCGATAGCGGCACGTGTTGCGGACGCTCCCGCGCCACGAGTTCCTTACGGCCGCCGGTACCGACCGACGACTCCACTCGACCCGCAAGATCGCCGACCGAGGACGCCTCGAACAGCAGGCGCACCGGAACCTGAGTATCCAACGCAGCACCCAGCCTCGACACGACCTGCGTCGCGATCAGCGAGTTACCGCCGAGGGCGAAGAAGTCGTCGTCGACACCGACTCGTGCCACACCGAGCACGTCGGCGAACACGCCGGCCACGATCTCCTCGAGCGGAGTCGACGGTGCACGGAACTCCACCGCGGCAGCGACCGGCACCGGCAAGGCCCGGCGATCGAGCTTGCCGTTCACCGTCAACGGGATCTCGTCGAGCACGACGAACGCCGACGGCACCATGTACTCCGGCACGAGCGTCGCGACGCCGGACCGCACCGACTCGGTATCCGACGTGCCGACGACGTAGGCGACCAGACGGGTGGCACCAGGGGTGTCCTCGCGGACGATGACGGCAGCAGCAGTCACACCCGGCTGCGCCGACACTGCGGCTTCGACCTCGCCGAGTTCGATACGGAAACCACGCACCTTCACCTGATCATCAGCACGACCCAGGTAAACGAGTTCACCGACACCGGACTGTGTCTCGGTCCACCGCGCCACGTCACCGGTGCGATACAACCGGCCGTCACCGAACGGGTTGGCCACGAAGCGAACCGACGACAGATCGGCACGTCCGAGGTAACCGCGCGCCAACTGACCACCCGACACGTAGAGCTCACCCGCGACACCGACGGGAACGGGCTGCAGACGGGTGTCGAGGACGTAGACCCCAAGACCCGAAATCGGTGCACCGATGACCGACGCCGACCCGACGGATTCGGTCGACAACGCGCGGAACGACACGTGCACCGTCGTCTCGGTGATGCCGTACATGTTGACCAGGAGCGGTCCGGACTCGCTGCCGTCGCCGTGACGCGCGAACCAGCCTTCGAGTCGGCGCGGCTCCAAGGCCTCACCACCGAACACCACGTACCGCAGCGACAACTCACCCGCGTCCGCACGACCGGCACGATCGAGCTCGGCCAGCTGATAGAACGCCGACGGCGTCTGGTTGAGCACTGTGACACCCTCGGTGACCAGCAGTTCACGGAACGCCTCCGGCGAACGCGACGTGAAGTAGTCGACCATGACCAACGTGCCGCCGTACAGCAGTGGACCCCACAACTCCCACACCGAGAAGTCGAATGCGTACGAGTGGAACATCGTCCACACGTCGCTGTCGTCGAACCCGAACGAACCGTCGGTGTTGTCCATCAACCGCAGCACGGTCGAATGCGGAATCAACACACCCTTCGGCCGACCCGTCGAACCCGACGTGTAGATGACGTACGCCAGGCTGTCCGCCGACAGGGGCGCCAGACGATCGGCATCCGAAATCTGCGACGAGTCATCCGAATCGTCCTGTGCCACATCGACGACCGGGATGCCCGCTCCGCGCACACCCGCCATCGACTCCCCTGCCGACACCTCGGGTGTCGTCACGACCGCCACCGGCGCCGCGTCCGACATCATGAACTCGATGCGCTCGGCCGGGTACGTCGGATCCACCGGCAGGTACCCGGCACCGGACTTGATCACCGCGAGCAACGCCACGACGAGATCCGCCGACCGCGGCAACGCCACAGCCACCAACGAATCCGGACCCGCACCGACCGCGATCAACCTGCGCGCGAGTCGGTTCACCCGCGCATCGAGCTCCGCGTACGACAGCGACTCGTCCTGGAAGCGCACCGCCACCGACTTCGGATGCGACGCGACCACCGCATCGAATCGGTCGACCAACGTACCCGCACCGACCGACACATCCGGACCAGACGAACTCCACTGCGTCAGAACACGATCACGCGTATCGGCATCGACGATGTCGACGTCACCGACCGCCGTCGACGCATCCGCGACCACGCCCTCCAGCACCGCATGGAACTGGCTACCGAACCGGTCGACCGTTGCTGCGTCGAACAGATCGCTCGCGTAGCTGATGTAGCAGGTCAGACCGCCGTTCTCGACTTCCTCGAACGTGAACTGCAGGTCGAACTTCGCGATCCCCGCGTCGAATTCGAGCGCTTCGACGGACAGGTTCGGCAGTTCGAGCGCGGTCCGCCCGAGGTTCTGGAAGGCCAGCACCACCTGCACGAGGGGGTGCCGTGACTGCGACCGCTCCGGATCGAGCACCTCGACGAGTCGCTCGAAGGGGACGTCCGCGTGGGCGAACGCCGCCAGGTCCGTCTCGCGTGCGTGCGCCAGCACATCCCGGAATGTCGTCGACGGCTCGACCTGTGTGCGCAGCACCAACGTGTTGACGAACATGCCGATGAGGTCGTCGAGTTCGGCCTCGCCACGTCCTGCGATCGGAGTACCGATGGCCACGTCCTCGGACGCGGACAGTCTCGACATCAACACGGCGAGTGCGGCGTGCACGACCATGAACAGCGTCGAGTTGTTCTCGCGCGCAACAGCATCCAGCGCACGATGCAGGTCCGGCGACACCGCGAACGACGTCGTACGACCACGGTTGGTCGCCACTGCAGGCCGCGCGTAATCGAACGGCAACTCGATCTGATCGGCCAGACCCGAGAGCTGACGGGTCCAGTACGAGACCTGCTGCGATGCAACCGACGTCGCGTCGTCCTCGGTGCCGAGCACCTCGCGCTGCCATACCGCGTAATCCGCGTACTGCACGGGCAACGCCGTCCAGGCAGGAGCGGAGCCTGCGGAGTGACCCGTTGATGCAGGAGCGGAGCCCGCCGCGCGGGCGGCGTAGGCGACCATGACGTCGGTCGTCAGCGGTCGCATCGAGAAGCCGTCGGACGCGATGTGGTGAACCACGAACACGAGCACATGATCGTCGCTGCCCACTGCGAGCAGCCGCACCCGCACCGGCACCTCACGCGTGACGTCGAATCCGCCGGACACGATGTCGACGACCGTCGCGAGAACGTCCTGCTCCGACACTGAGATCGGGGTCAGATCCACCTCGACGTCTGCTTCGGGCAGCACGACCTGGTGCCCGACACCGTCGAACTCCGGATAGATCGTGCGCATCGTCTCGTGGCGAGATACGACGTCCGAAATCGCCTGCCTCAGCGCGGCGATGTCCAACGACCCGGTCAAACGGATCGCGACTGGAATGTTGTTCACCGACGACTCGGTGTCGAAGCGGTTGAGGAACCACATGCGCTGCTGAGCGAGCGACAGCGGAACACGCTCGGGTCGCGGACCTGCCACGAGCGCCGCACGAGCTCCGGCGCCGACGTGATCCTCGACGCGGCGGGCCAACGCACCGACGGTCGTCGCGTCGAACAACGCACGAACGGGGACCTGCGCGTCCAGGGCCGCGCTCAGTCGTGCCACGACCTGTGTCGCGATGAGCGAGTTACCACCGAGCGAGAAGAAGTCGTCGTCGAGGCCGACACGGTCGACTCCGAGTACCTCCGCGAAGACGTCCGCGACGGCCTGCTCGATCGGTGTTCCCGGAGCGCGATATTCGGCAGCCGCGACCTCCGGTTCCGGCAGTGCCTTGCGGTCGAGCTTGCCCGACGACGTCAGCGGGAGATCGTCGAGCACCACGACGGCCGACGGAACCATGTACGACGGCAGCCGCTCAGCTGCATCGGCGAGCACGGAATCGACTGTCCCCTGGTCACTCTCGACAGCAGACGTGAAGACGATCCACGCAACGAGTCGATCGTCACGCACCGCGACGACCGCATGTGCGACGGATTCGCCTGCGAGCAAGGCCGATTCGATCTCACCGAGTTCGATGCGCTGCCCGCGCAGCTTGACCTGGAAGTCCGAACGACCGACGTACACGAGCTCGCCGTCGGCGCTCCAGCGCACGACGTCACCCGTGCGGTACAGACGTCCGCCGCCGAACGGGTTGGCCACGAAGCGGTCCGCGGTCAGGTCCGGACGTGACGCATAGCCACGTGCGAGCTGGACGCCCCCGAGGTAGAGCTCTCCCTCGGCGCCGACCGGGGTGGGCCGTAATGCGTTGTCCAACACGTACACCCGAGTGTTGAACACGGGCTTGCCGATCGGAACGCCATTGACGTCGACAGGTGTGTACTCGTGGTACGTCACGTCGACCGCAGCCTCGGTCGGTCCGTACAGGTTGACCATACGAGCGGACGGAACCGTCGAGACGAGGCTTGCTGCCGTCGTCGACGGGAGTGCCTCGCCGGAGGCGAAGACCCACCTCAGACTCGTGGCGGTGCGTGCCGTCGGTTCGGCCGTGAAGACGGCGAGCATGGACGGCACGAAGTGCGCCACTGTCACGGACTCGCTCGCGATGAGCTCGGCGAGGTACGCCGGATCGCGATGCCCGTCGGGTCGCGCAATGACCATCCGTGCACCGACGCGCAACGGCCAGAACAGTTCCCACACCGACACGTCGAACGTGACGGGTGTCTTCTGGATCACGACATCGGAGCTGCCGAGTGAGTACTCGGCCTGCATCCAGTCGAGACGGTTGACGATGGCACGGTGGCCGATGGTCACGCCCTTCGGCCGACCCGTGGATCCCGAGGTGAACAGCACGTACGCACTGCCGTCGGACGACGACGGACGCTCGGACTCCGTCAGTCGGGCCGACGAGAAACCGCTGAGGTCCAGCTGGTCCACGTTCACGACGCGGGCACCACCCGAGACAGTAGATCCGTCACGCTCTGTCGTCAGAATCAGTGCGGCAGCTGAGGTGTCGACGATGTAGTCGACGCGTTCGGCCGGCTGCTCCGGATCCACCGGAACGTACGCGCCCCCGGCCTCGATGACCGCGTAGACGGACACCAGGAGATCGAACGACCTGCGAATGCCGATCGCGACCGTCGATTCCGGTCCGACGCCTTCGCCGACGAGGTATCGCGCCAAGCGACCCACCCGGTCCGCGAATTCGCGGTAGGTCAGGGACTCGTCCTCGAAGGTCAGGGCGACGGCGTCGGGCGTCCGCTCGACCTGCTCGTGGAAGGCATCCAGCAACAGCTGATCATCGACGTCGTGATCGGTGTCGTTCCACGTGGACAGCACCAGATCGCGCTCGGCAGCGTCCAACAGGTCGACGTCTCCGACAGCCATGGTGGGATCGGTTGCGATCGCCTCGAGGATCCGTTGCACGCGAGCGAGCATCGCGGTGACCTGATCGGCCGAGAACAGGTCTTCGAAGTACTTGAGCGTCAGCCGGATTCGATCGTCCGACACGATGAGCAGGGTCAGCGGGTAGTGCGTGCTGTCGTTCGAGTCGACGCCCGTGACTGCCATGCCGTCGATGTTCGACGCCTGAGCCGCCAGACCTGCCTCGTCGACGGGGTACGACTCGAACACCGTCAGCGTGTCGAACAGCGTGCCGACGTGTGCGGCGCGCTGGATGTCGGTCAGACCGAGGTAGTGGTGATCCAGCAGATCCGCCTGCTCGCTCTGCAGACGCGTCAGCGCCGATTCGAGCGACTCCGACGAGTCGATTCGGACGCGGACGGGCAGCGTGTTGATGAACAGGCCGACCATCGATTCGACGCCGGGAAGCGACGCGGGACGGCCGGACACTGTTGCACCGAAGACCACGTCGTCGCGGCCGGTGGATGCCGACAGCAACATGCCCCACGCTGCCTGGACGAGGGTGTTGACCGTCACGCCGAGCCGAGCGCCCAACGCGGACAACGACGCCGACAGTTCAGCGGACATCGACAGTTCCACGGCACCCGCACGGGCGGTGATCTCTCGTCCCGCAGCCGAGGGCGCCATCAGAGTCGGCTCGGGAGCGTCGTCGAGCGCACGTGCCCAGACGGCTGCGGACTCCGCATGGTTCTGGCGCTCGATCCACGACAGGAACGTGCGGTACGACGGGACGCGCGGCAACGACGTCGCGTCGCCGCGCACGGCGTACAGAACCAGCAGATCCTTCATCAGCAGCGGCATGGACCAACCGTCGATGAGAATGTGGTGGTTCGCGAACAGCAGCTTGAATTCGCCGTCCGACAGCTTCACCAGCGTGAATCGCACGAGAGGTGCTGCGGCCGTGTCGAATTGCGCTGACTGCTCCTCGGCCCGCAGACGTTCGTACGCGGCGAGGCGGTCGCTCTCGGGAACGCCGGAGAGGTCGTGCTCCGTCCACGGCACCGTCACGTCCTGGACGACGACCTGAACCGACGAACCGGCCGATGTCGTCACGAACGCGGTGCGCAGATTGTCGTAGCGGTTCAGCAGTGCCTGCGCGGCACCACGGAGTCGTTCCGTGTCCACCTCGCCGGACAACGTCAGCACCATCTGCATGGTGTAGACGTCGAGATCGGTGCCCGCGAGCTTCGCGTGGAACAGGAGTCCGGACTGCAGCGGCGACAACGACCAGATATCGGTCACTGCCGGGAACTGCGATTCGACGACGTCGATGTCACGCTGCGTGACGGGAGCGAGCGGCACGTCGGACGGCGTCAGGCCACCGGCCGAACCATCGGTGACGTGCGCCGCGAGAGCAACGAGCGCCGCGACCCACGTGTCGGCGAGCTCCTGGACATCGGCGCGATCGATCGCGCCGGTCGGGAACGCGAAGGTTGCGGCGAGCTCGGAGTTGTCACCGGTCCCGCGCACGATCGCGTTGATGTCCACCGTCTTGTTGGCAGGCATGTCGGCGTCACCGACAACCGTCAGGTCGTCGAAATCGGAGGCGGGAACCCAACCATCGAGTCCTTCGGGAAGTTCTCCCGTCGTCACACGGCCGAGGTAGTTGAAGCTGATCTGCCCGTCGGCCAGCGCTGCCAGTTCGACACCGGTCTCGGCGTTCATGTAGCGCAGCAGCCCGTAGCCCATGCCCTTGTCGGGAACGGCGAGCAGTTGTTCCTTCACTGCCTTGATCGCGCGAGCCATCTCGGTACCGACCGCAAGTGCCTCCGCGGCATCGATTCCCGACAGGTCGAGGCGTACCGGGTACACGCTGGTGAACCACCCCACAGTGCGGGACAGGTCTGCCCCGGGAACGAGCTCTTCTTCACGGCCGTGGCCTTCGAGCTGCACGAGCGTCGACGGTGCGTCGACGCCACGAGCTGTACGCCAGCGAGTCACGGCAACCGCGAGTGCAGTGAGAAGTCCGTCGTTCACGCCGCCGCGGAACGCCTCGGGCACCGCCGTCAGCAGTGCCTTCGTCACGTCCGCAGGAACGACAGCGGAGATGCGCTCGACGGTCGACTGGACATCCAGCGCGGGGTCGAACGGCCGGGATCCGAGTGTCGGATCCTCGGTGCCCGAGATCGCCTGCCACACAGGCAGTTCCGCGACACGCTCGTCGCGGTACGACTCTTCGCGCAGTGCATGAGCCCACCGGCGCTCGGACGTACCGACCTCGGGCAGAACCGGATCGTGACCGAGGGACACCTGTGCCCACGCAGCTACGAAGTCCGGCACCAGAATTCGCCACGAGACACCGTCGACGACGAGGTGATGTGCGACGACGACGAGACGTCCGGAACGCGTGGGCCCGAAGTCGATCCACACGAATCGAAGCATGCTGCCGGCTCGCGGATCGAGGTAGTTCATCGACTGGTTCACGGCATCGGCCGCGATGTCCAGCACTGCTGCAGCGTCGACGTCGGGGTCGATCTCGACCCGGTCGATCAACGCATCCGCTTCGACGGAACCGGGTGCGGAAATCTCGAGACTCCACCCCTGGGAGTCCTCGACGAGCTGTGCGCGCAGGCCGTCGTGCCGGTCGACGACGGCTGCGACCGTGCGTGCGATTCCCTGGCGGTCGATCGCCGCAGGAAGATCCAGCGTCACTGTCTGCACGAACCGGTCGAACGAGCTTCCCAATCCCGGGTCGTTCCTGCGGGCTCCACTCCCGGCCCGCTGAATCATCAACTGCGCGAACGGGGTGAGCGGCATCGAGCCGACGCCGCCACCGTCGAGTTCCTCGAGGACGGCCTTGCCAACGAGGGTCTCGGTGGTTGCTACCGCGGCGAGACGCGCAACGGTCTTCTGCTCGAACACATCTCGCGGAGCGATCACCACTCCCCTGGCGCGTGCGCGGGCGACGAGCTGGATCGAGACGATGCTGTCTCCACCGAGCGCGAAGAACGAATCGTCGACGCCGACGCGCTCGAGCCCGAGAACCTCGGCGAACACGTCGCCGAGAACACGTTCGACGTCGGTCTCGGCCTCACGGAAGTCCGCAGTGCTCTCGAAGACGGGGTCCGGCAATGCTTTTCGATCCAGTTTGCCCGACGACCCGAGCGGCAGCTCGTCCAACACCAGGACCATCGCGGGGACCATGTACTCCGGAACCAGCACAGCTGCCGACTGCAGCAGCGACGGAATGTCGACGCTGGCGCCCGACGCCGGTACGACGTAGGCGACCAACTGATCCTGCCGAACCTGGACGACGGCCTGTGCGACCGACGCATCGGTCAACAACGCAGACTCGATCTCCCCCAACTCGATCCGCAGACCACGCAACTTCACCTGGAAATCCGACCGACCGATGTACTCCAACTCACCCGACGCCGACCACCGCACCAGGTCACCCGTCCGATACAACCGACCACCATCACCGAACGGATCCGCAACGAACCGATCCGCCGACAGATCCGGGCGCCCGTAATACGCACGAGCCAACTGCACACCCGCCAGATACAACTCACCCACCATGCCCACCGACACCGCACGCAGACGGCCATCGAGAACACGAACCTCGGTGTTGTACACCGGGCGACCGATCGGAACGACCACCACGTCATCCGACGTGAACTCGTGATACGTCACATCGACAGCCGCCTCCGTCGGACCGTACAAATTCACCAACCGAGCAGCCGGCAACGCCGCCGCGACCGACCGTGCGGTAGCGACCGGCAGAGCCTCACCCGACGCGAACACCCACCGCAGACCCGACACCTCACGCGCAGCCGGCTCGGCCGCGAACACCGCCAACAACGACGGCACGAAATGCGCCACCGACACCCGCTCATCACGCATCAACCCAGCGAGATACACCGGATCACGATGACCATCCGGACGCGCAACCACCAACCGCGCACCCACCTGCAACGGCCAGAACAACTCCCACACCGACACATCGAACGTCACCGGAGTCTTCTGCACGACAACGTCATCGCCGTGAAGCTCGTACTGATCCTGCATCCACACCAAGCGATTCACGATCGCCCGATGACTGATCGCCACACCCTTCGGCCGACCCGTCGAACCCGACGTGAACAACACGTACGCCACATTCGATGCCACCAAAGGCGACACCCGCTCCACATCCGCCACCGGCGCATCCGAGAACGAGCCGAGCGCGATCTCGTCCAGCAGGACGACATCGACGCCGTCGGCGCTGCCGGATTCGAATGCATCGCGCGACGTCGACAACGCCACCGAGACCTGCGCCGTGTCCAGGATGTACGCAACCCGCTCGGCAGGCTGGTCCGGATCGACCGGCACGTATCCCGCGCCTGCCTTGACCACGCCGTACAACCCGACCATCAGATCGAACGAACGGCGCATCGCAAGCGCCACCAACGACTCCGGGCCGATTCCACGCGACACCAAATACCGCGCAACACGATTCGCGCGAGCATCGAACTCCGCGTACGTCAACGACTCGCCCTCGAACACCAACGCCACCGCATCAGGAGTCCTCGCGACCTGCGCATCGAACAACGACACCAACGTCGCCGACGAATCCACCTCGTACGCAGTGTCGTTCACCCCCTCGAGCAACACTCGTTCCGCGTCGTCGGCCAGATCGATATCGCCGACAGGCACAGTCTGATCGGCTGCAATGGCCTCGAAGATGCGCTCGAGTTTGCCCATCATCGACGCCACGTCTGCGGCGGTGAAGGCGTCCGTCAAGTACTTGAGCTTCAGATGCACCTGGCTGTCGACGGCGATGAGCAGGGTCAGCGGGTAGTGAGTGGCATCCTCGAGTGCCACGTCTGCCACGGACATGCCGTCGATGTTCTTCGCCTGCTCGGCGAGACCTGCTTCGTCGACGGGGTACGACTCGAAGACCGTCAGAGTGTCGAACAGTGCGCCGATCTTGACGTCACGCTGAATCTCGTTGAGGCCCAAGTAGTGATGATCGAGCAGATCTGCCTGCTCGCCCTGAAGTGTCGTCAGCATCGACGAGATGGACTCGTGTCCGTCGAACCGCACGCGGACGGGCAGCGTGTTGATGAACAGTCCGACCATCGATTCGACGCCGGTCAGGCCGGCCGGCCGACCCGACACCGTGGCGCCGAAGACGACGTCGTCGCTGCCGGTCGTGCGCCCGAGCAGGATGCCCCAGGCGGCCTGGACCATGGTGTTGAGCGTGACGCCGAGGCGCGCAGCCGCAGACTGCAGCGTCGACGACAACGCCGCACTCAGGTCGAGGAGTAGTTCGTCGGCGTCGGCGGACACTGCACGGTTCTGGTCGACGGAGGACAGCATCGTGGGTTCGGAGACGCCGTCGAGCGCCTCGGCCCACTTCTGCCGCGATGCCGAGAAGTCCTGCTCGGCTACCCATGCGAGGAAGTTGCGGTACGAGCGCACCCGCGGGAGAGCCGCTGCGTCACCACGAAGTGCGTACAGCGCCAACAGGTCCCGCATCAGGAGCGGCGAAGACCAGCCGTCGAGCAGGAGGTGATGGCTCGACACGAGGAAGCGGTAGTCGCCTTCCGACATCTTCACGAGTGTGAAGCGCATCAGAGGCGCCGACGTCAGCTCGAAGTGCTCGGCCTTGTCCCGGGCGCGAAGCGCATCGAACTCCGCCTCACGCAGCTCGGCAGGTCGGTCGCTCAGATCCAGCTCACGCCACGGAACATCGACGGAATCGAGGACGAGCTGCACCGACGTACCGTCGGCGCTCTGGACGAACGCGGTCCGTAGGTTCGGGTACCTGTCCAGAAGTGCCTGGGCGGCACCCCGGAGCCGCTCTGCATCCACGGTGCCGGTCAGCTTCAGCAGCACCCGCATCGTGTACACGTCGAGCGACTGGGACGCTCCGCCGGCTTCGCTCCTGCCCGAAGTCTGCGCGATGAGCGCGTGGAACAACAGACCGGACTGCAGCGGCGCCAGCGACCAGATGTCGGAGACACCTGCGAAGCCGGACTCCCACACATCGATGTCGTGCTGCGACACCGGGATCAGAGGAACGTCCGACGGTGTCAGACCGCCCGCGTCCGGTCCCGCCATGTGCTGGGCGAGTGCATTCAACGCGTCCGACCACAGCGCCGCGAACTCTTCCGCATCGTCGCGCGACAGCAGTGCCTGCGGGTAGGTGAAACTCGCGGTCAGACGTGGTCCGTCTGCGGTGTCCACGACGGCCGAGTTGATGTCGATCGTCGCGTTGGCAGGCATGTCCGGGTCGCCCGGTGCACCGACATCCGCCAGCAGTCGATTCGGCAGCCAGGCTCCCCCGGTGAGTTCCTCGGAGATTCCTTCGGTACTCACGCGGCCCAGGTAGTTGAAGCTCACCTGCGGCGAGTTCGATGAGGCCTCGAGAACCTTCGACGTCTCGCCGTTGAGGTAGCGCAGCAGGCCGTACCCCATACCCTTGTCGGGAACCGCGAGCAGCTGTTCCTTGACCGCCTTGACGACGGCGCCCATCGCGGAACCCGCTGCCAGCGCGTCGGCGATGTCGATCCCTCGGACATCGAAGCGAACGGGGAACGCGCTGGTGAACCAGCCCACCGTCCGAGAGAGGTCCGCCCCTGGCACGATGGCTTCTTCGCGTCCGTGGCCTTCGAGCTTGACGAGCGCCTCGGGCAGATCCACTCCGCGTCGCGTACGCCATTCGGCCAGCGCAACGACGAGTGCGGCGAGCAGACCGTCGTTGACACCGCCGTTGAAGCGTGCAGGCACCGTCGTGAGTGTGGCTTCGGTGACCGTCGCCGACAGCTCGACGTCCACGCGATCGGTGGTCGACAGCGTGTCGACCGCGGGATCGAACATCCTCGCACCCAGCGCCGGATCGGAACCCGCGAGAACCTCTGTCCACCAGGTGATTTCGGCCTCGCGGGCACTGTCGTGCGCTGCATCGACGAGACCGTGTGCCCACCGCCGCATCGACGTACCGACGGGAGCGAGAGCGACGTTCTGCTCCGCAGCGGCCTGACCCCACGCAATTGCGAGGTCCGGCAACAGGATTCGCCAGGACACTCCATCGACGACGAAGTGATGAGCGACGATCAGCAGGACTCCGGGACGCGGGACGTCGCCGTCTGCCGTACCGAAGTGGAACCACACGAAGTCGACCATTCGGCCGGTCTCGGGGTCGAGCCTTCCCTTGGCAGCATCGAGTTCCGTCTCGGCGCGAGCGACGAGGTCGTCGTCCGCGATGGATGCATCCAGATCGACGCGAGTGAGTAGGTCGTCGACGTTCACTGCGCCAGCCTCGCGGGCGTGGAACGTCCACTCCCCACCCTCGGCGCGTTCGAGCACCGAGCGCAGAACGTCGTGATGGTCGAGAACCGCACCGATGGACCGGCCGAGCAGATCTCGCTCGATTCCGGTCGGAAGCGTCACCGCAACCGACTGTGCGAACCTGGAGAACCCACCCGGTCCACACACGATCGACTGCATGATCGGCGTCAGCGCGAGCGGTCCGACGCCGCCACCGGGAAGTTCCGCGACGACGGGACGTTCCTCTGTCTCGCCCAGAACGGTTGCGACCTCGGCCAATCCGGCGACCGACTTGCGCTCGAAGACGTCGCGAGGCGTGAACGACAATCCTCGTGCACGCGCGCGGGACACGAGCTGAATGGAGACGATGCTGTCGCCGCCGAGCGCGAAGAACGACTCGTCGACGCTGACTCGATCGAGGCCGAGAACGTCCGCGAACACCTCGGCGATGATCGTCTCGACTTCGTTGCCCGCAGCGCGGAACTCCTGCTGCTCGAACACCGGCTCGGGCAACGCTGCGCGATCCAACTTGCCGACCGGGGTCAGCGGGACGGCGTCCAGCACGACGATGACGGCCGGAACCATGTGGGCCGGCAACGACCGTGCGACGAACGCCGACAGCTCGGTCGTGTCGACTGTCGCGCCACGGGCCGGCAGCACGTAGGACACGAGAGCCGTTTGACCCGACTGTAATTCGTGGCCGAGGGTCGCAGCGAACGACACGCTGTCGTGTTGCACGAGCGCGGTGTCGATCTCGCCCAACTCGACGCGGAAGCCACGGATCTTGATCTGGAAGTCGGAGCGCCCGACGAATTCGATGTTGACGGCAGCCGGATCCAACGACACGGCGTCGGATCCGAACGTCCATCGGACGATGTCGCCGGTCCGGTACATGCGGGTGCCAGGAGCGCCGTACGGATTGGCGACGAATCGGGTCGACGTCAGGTCGAAACGCTCGTGGTAACCACGAGCCAACGCACCACCCGCGAGATAGAGCTCACCTGCGGCACCGACCGGGACGGGATTCATGCGGCCGTCGAGCACGAGCGCCGACATGCCGTGGATCGGTCGACCGACGGTGATCGGCATACCGGGCCGCAGCTCGGCGAACGTCGAGATGATCGTTGTCTCGGTCGGGCCGTATCCGTTGAAGTACTTGCGACCCGCTGCCCATCGCGCCAGAAGATCGGGCGTCGTCACGTCGCCGCCGACGGACGCGACCTTCAGACTGTCGACGCCGGACGGATCCACCGTGCCCAGTACAGCTGGGGTGATGATCGTGTGGGTGACCTGCTCGGACTTCAGAAGATCCCCGAGATCGTCACCGCCGATGATCGACGCGGGTACGACGACCAACGTCGCACCCTCGGAGAAGGCTGCCATCCACTCGAGCACCGACGGGTCGAAGCTCGGCGAACAGATGTGCAGGAACCGGGAATCCGAGTCCAGGTGGTACAGGTCGGTCGCTGCATCGAGGACGCCTCCGAGCCCGCTGTGCGTGACGACGACGCCCTTCGGCAGTCCGGTGGAACCGGACGTGTAGATCATGTAGGCGGCGTGGTCGATGTCGAGCGGCGACGTCCGGTCGGCATCGGTGACGGACGTGTCGGACTGCGTCGCGACCAGTTCCCTGAAATCGGGATCCTCGATCGAAATCCAGTCGGTCGTGGTCGGCAGGTTCGGCGCGAACTCGGTCGACGTGATGCCGAACAACGCGCCCGAATCGCCGAGCATGTGCTCGACGCGTCCGATCGGATAGGTCGGGTCGACCGGCAGGTGGGCGGCACCGGACTTGGCGACGGCCCACACCGACAGCACCATCTCGTACGACCGGGGGAAGGCCAGTGCGACGATGGCGTCGGGTCCGGCTCCGCGGTCGATGAGAACCCGTGCGATACGGGTGGATTCGGAATCGAGCTCACGGTAGGTGATCGAACGGCCGTCCACGCGGACCGCGATGCCGTCCGGGTTGATCTCGACACCGCGTCCGAAGATCTCGGGAAGCGTGCCGCCATGGGTGACCTCGTCGCCGTGGACGTGCGTCAACCAGTCGTATTCGTCGTCCTCGAGAATGATGAGATCGCCGACCGGGCGCTCGGGCGTGCTGACGACGCCGTGCAGGATGCGCACGAAGCGACGAGCGAAGACGTCCACCGTCTTCTGGTCGAACAGTGCCGAGGCGTAGGTGAATTCGGCCGAGATTCCGGTCTTCGCGCCGGTCGAGTCCGTGTGCTCCGACAGCAGCAGCGACAGGTCGAATTTCGCGACATCGATGTCGAAGTCGACCGCACTGACCTTCAGCCCGGGCAGCTCGAAACTTGTCTCGGGGAAGTTCTGGAACGACAGCGCCACCTGGAACAGCGGATGCCGCGCGGTGGAACGCTCGGGGTTCAGGATTTCGACGAGCCGCTCGAACGGAATGTCCGCGTGGCCGAATGCCTTCAGATCCGTGTCGCGGTTCGCCTGCAGCAGGTCTGCGAACCCCTTGGAGGCGTCGACCTCGGAGCGCAGCACGAGCGTGTTGACGAACATGCCGATGACGTCGTCGAGTTCCGCTTCGCCGCGGCCGGCGATCGGCGTGCCGACGGCGATGTCGGATGTGCCCGACAGTCGCGACAGCAGTACGGCCAACGCCGAGTGCATGACCATGAACAGCGTCGTTCCGGTCGTGCGTGCGAGTGCGACGAGGTCGCGGTGCAGTTCCGCGTCGATGTAGAACCGCGAGGTTCCACCCGCGAAGGACTGCACGGCGGGCCGCGGCCTGTCGAACGGAAGAACCAGTTCGTCGGCGAGGCCATCGAGCGCGGTCTTCCAATAGTCGGCCTGCGCGGAGATGAGCGACGCCGGATCGTTCTCGTCGCCGAGAACTGCACGCTGCCACAGTGTGTAGTCGGCGTACTGGATCGCCAGCGGCGACCACCCGGGAGCCTCGCCGACGGTCCGCGCTGCGTACGCGAGCATGACATCGCGCGTGAGCGGTCCCATCGACCAGCCGTCTGCGCTGATGTGGTGTGCGACGAACACCAACACGTACTCGGTCGCGGACAATTCGAACAGTTCAGCGTGCAGCGGCACCTCGGTGGTGACGTCGAAACCCGTCTCCACGATCGCGGCGATGCGCGGCAACAGTTCGTCCTCGGCGACGCGCGTCGGCGTCAGCACCGGCACCGCGGCCTCTGTCGGCAGAATCACCTGTGCCGCAACACCATCGGTCTCCGGGTAGACGGTACGCAGCGACTCGTGACGAGCCAAGACGTCGCCGACGGCCGCCTGCAGCGCCGACACGTCCAACGTGCCCGACATCCGGATGGCGACGGGCAGGTTGTTGACGGCCGATTCGGTGTCGAATCGGTTGAGGAACCACATGCGCTGCTGAGCGAGCGACAGCGGTACGTGGTCGGGGCGGACACCTGCGACGAGCGCTGCGCGTCCACCGCCCCCGACGTGGGATTCCGCCCGTGCGGCAAGCGCCTCGACTGTCGAGGCCTCGAACAGAACACGCACCGGGACACGGGCGTTCAGAGCCGCACCGACGCGGGAGACGACCTGCGTCGCGATGAGCGAGTTTCCACCCAATTCGAAGAAGTCGTCGTCGAGTCCGACGCGGTCGATACCGAGCACGTCGGCGAAGACTCCCGCGACGATCTCCTCGACGAGTGTCGTGGGTGTGCGGAAAGCGCGCGCCTCGAACACAGGCTCCGGCAATGCATTTCGATCCAGCTTGCCCGATGCGCCGATCGGAAGGGCGTCGAGCACGACGAACGCCGACGGCACCATGTACGACGGAAGCGAGCGGGCTACAGCGGACTGCAACGCACCGGAATCGGCCGTGGAGTCGCCGGCAGGAACGATGTAGGCGACCAGCTGCTCGGACCGAACCAGGACCACTGCCGTCGACACTGTGTCCTGTGCCGCGAGGGCCGATTCGATCTCACCGAGTTCGATGCGCAGGCCGCGCAATTTGACCTGGAAGTCCGTGCGGCCCAGGTACTCCAGTTCACCGGCAGCGGTCCAGCGCACGAGGTCGCCGGTGCGGTACATGCGGGATCCGTCGTCGAACATCGACGCCACGAACCGGTCGGCGGTCAGATCGGCACGGCCGAAGTAGCCGCGCGCCACCTGGGCTCCCGTCAGATACAGCTCACCTGCGACACCGATCGGGACTGGTCGAAGCCGCGAATCGAGCACCAGCACACGGGAATTCCAGACGGGCGAGCCCATCGGAACTGCGACGCCCGAGATGGTCCAGCCGGGTACGTTCGCCACGGGACGCGACGTCGCGTGCACGGTGAACTCGGTCGGGCCGTACAGGTTGTGAATGCCCGCTCCGGGCAAGGCTGCTGCGGCCGAATTCACGACGGACACCGGCAGCGCTTCACCGGCAACCAGCACGGTACGCAATGAGCTGCATCCCGACGGGCCGACAGCAGAGACGAACGCCGCGAGCATCGACGGCACGAACGACGTCGCCGTCACACCCTCCGACTCGATCACCGACACCAGATACTCCGGATCCCGATGACCATCCGGCTCCGC
>NZ_FZOW01000013.1 GCF_900188125.1 Rhodococcoides kyotonense
TTCGGTCATCAGGACGAGTGTGGGTTGTCGACGATGAGCGGGGTGGTCGATGCGGAGTTGCGGGCGTACATGGAGGCGGTGTTCTCGAAGTTCGCTAAGCCCGGCAAGTGCAACCCTGCGGACGACAAGCCCGACGTGGACGGACCCGACGACGACTCAGACGCAGACGACAATCCAGGCGACGACGCCGACAGCACTGGCGGCGGGCAGGAGGGGCCGACGCTGTTCGACGACCCCGACGACAACCCAGACGATCCAGACGATGACCCAGACGATGACACCGCCGCTATCGCTACCGGTACCGCCGGTCCTGGTGCGGCCGATGCCGATTCTGCTGGTGGGTCGGAGACATCTACGTCCGAGAAGGCTCGGGCCGAGGTCGATGCCGAACTCCGGGCTGTGCGTGATCTCCGGGGTCAGGGGCGACGTCAGCATGATGCGTTGAAGGTCGTGTTGCGGCAGATGTTGGCGTCGGGGAAGCTGGGGCAGCATCGGGGTCTGCCGGTGACGGCGGTGGTGACGATGACGTTGAAGGACCTCGAGGCGGGGACCGGTCATGCGTTCACCGCGACCGGGTCGATGGTGAAGATGCGCGATGCGATCCGGATGGCCTCGCATGCGCATCATTATCTGGTGATCTTCGACAACGATGGTCGGCCTTTGCATCTGGGCCGGTCGAAACGTCTCGCCTCGAAAGATCAGCGGATCGTGTTGATGGCTGCCGATCGTGGGTGCAGTCATCCGGGGTGCAGTCGGCCGGCGACGTGGTCGCAGGTGCATCATGTGAACGAGTGGGCGAAGGGTGGTTGCACCGATATCGAGGATTTGACGTTCGGGTGCGATCAGCATCATCGGTTGGTCGGCCCGGACGATACCGATTGGGCGACAACGAAAGCCGGACCCGAGCACCAGTATCCTGGTCGGACGTTGTGGCATGCACCGGCGACGGTCGATCCCAGTCGACGGGGGCGGGTCAATCATTATCACCACCCAGGTGAGTATCTCGACCCGGAACGATCCGGCGCCCCGCCCACCTGACCCGAGGGCGGCACCTGAACAGGCACCTGAATAGACACCGTGAGCGGCACAGAAGCACCACCTGTGCCGCCTACAGTGCTGCGCTGGGATGGTTCTGGGCAGGTCACCGCCAATTCGGCTGTGCCAGAAGGCCGGACGGGCATATGAAGGGCGCATCCGGGGACCACCACGGACGTCGCGAGGAAGTGCCGACCACTAAATGTGAGCGACTCTCTGCCCGAGTAGTTCTGGCGCCCACGCAAACGCATGTGCATTTACGTGGCAGGGCGGGGCTCACGCCTCGACAGCTGTACCGCAGATTCCGCACTGTTCGAACTGCGAACGCTTCCAACGCGCGATGGGGACGAAGAACACCGTGAATTGGTTGTACTGACGCATACGCGACCACTGCGTGGTGTTGTGGCATCGCGGGCAGGTTCGAGTCGCGCCCGGGCCGAGTGGTTTTCGCTTGACGCCGTAACCGAAGAGGAAGAACACAACGCCAGCATAGGTGCGTTCATGCGACTACGCTGTGGCGCGGGGTTTCGTCGATCGCTGCAGGGGGCGAAAGTGTCGGACGGATTTTCGGTGGACAGTTCTGTCGTGTGGGAGGCCGCGGCGCGGACTCGGGTCGTCGCACAGGACGCGGATGACGCACTCGCGTCGCAAGAATCGGTGCTGCGGGACTGTCATGCAGGCTGGTCGGTGCGGAGCCGTCGTGAGTTCGAGAACTTTCTGGACCACTCGACCGCGCGTCGAACAGGATTGAACGCCGCTCTCACGCGCCTGGACGACGGGCTGCGCCACGCCGCCTATTCCTACGAACAGACCGACGCGAGTGCTGCTGCCGTCGTCGAATCGTCGAAACCCGGGGATGGTCCGCTTCTGTCTTGGTGACGTGTCGGACCCTGTGTGTACTCTGATTTTCGGCTTCCTGGGGAGGGGTCAGGCGGGGGTGGGGATGGATCTGCAGGCGATCGACGCATGGGACGTCGGCGCGCTCGAAGCCGCGATCAGCGCGTTGACGGCGCGGGTGCGCGCGCTCACCGATGTGCAAGACCAACTTCGGTCGATCTCGGCTCTGCCGGGGTGGGAGGGCGACGCGGCCGCGGCGGCACGCGACGCTGGAATCGTGACGCAAGATCAAATCAATAGGGATGCAACCGAAATCGGAGCCGCACTCACGGTGACACGGCAGACTGCGGATGCCGTCGTACATCTGAAGACGCAACTGCAAGCGCTACGGGACCGGGCCGCCGCGAACGCGCTGCTGCTGTTGCCGTCGGGCAAGGTTGTGGATCTTCCGTCCACGGCATTGCCGACCGACCCGGTGGACGTCGCCGCCCGGAACGCGCTGAAAACCGATATCGAGGATGTTGCTCGCGCACTGATTGCGCAGGCGTCGGACATCGATTCCGATGCGGCACAGGTGTTTGCGAATATCGCCGACGGCAGTATCGCCGTCGGCGGTGTGGATCTCGAGACTAGTCTGGCTGCGGGGACCGGGCAGGGGAGGTTGACCGCGCCGTTTCCGCCGGAGGGCGCGTCGGCGGAGCAGGTCAACGCGTATTGGGACGCGCTGCCGGAAGGTCAACGCGCCGAGATGATCGGCGAACATCCCGAGCTCATCGGCAACCTCGACGGCATCCCGTCGGCGGCGCGTAGCGAGGCGAATATCAGTCGGATTCCCGAGGATCGGGAGCAACTCGAAAAGCTTGCAGCAGACTTGCGAATGAAGCTGGAGAACAACATGTTCGGAGGATGGCTGTCCAACGACGATGCGGGTTTGGGGATGGTCGAACACAAGCTTGCCGATCTCGACGCGATCGAACAGGCACTTCGTGAGGACCCCGAAGCGCTGCTGACGGTGTACGACATGACGAGTCACGAACGCGGGCTCGCTGCCATCGCGATCGGGAATCCCGATGTCGCGGACCACATCACCGTCACCACGCCCGGACTCGGAACCAATGTCGGAGAGTCGATGGGGTCGATGACCGACGAGGCGACTCAGCTGGGCCGCGAGATGCGCAACCAACTCGCGCAGTCGGGACACGGCGACCAGACCGTCGCCAACATCGCCTGGATCGGCTATCAACCGCCTGAGCTGGGCGGGGTCAGCTGGTGGGACAGCGTCTCGGGGGTTGGCGATGTCTCCTCGGACGACATCGCGGAGGACGGCGGTGCGGCGTTGGCGTCGTACTACCAAGGTCTCGACGCGGCATCCGACAAACCTGATCCGCACATCAGCGCGTTCGGCCACTCCTACGGTTCGCTGACCACGTCGGAGGCGCTGCAGCAGGGTGGCGCATCGGTGGTCGACGACGCAGTCCTCTACGGGTCCCCCGGGTTGAACGCGCAGTCGCCGTCCGACATGGGCATGCCGTACGAGAACGTGTGGGTGATGGATGCGGAGGGCGATCATGTGACGAATGTCGGCAGGCTCGGACCATTCTCGGCGTTCGACGAAGGACCGTACAACGGTAATTACCAACAACTTTCGACGGCCGATGCAGTGACGCCGGACGGTGTGTCGCGTGAGGGTGCGTACGGGCACTCGGGCTACCCACGATCCGGCGACAACGGATTCCTGCGAACCTCGGGCTACAACCTCGCGGTCATCGGGATCGGCCGACCGGATCTGGTGGTGAAATGATCCGTTCGGCAAAGATATTCGGGGCAGTGGTGTGCACGGTCGCGCTGATGGCCGGTTGTGCACGTGAGAGCGAAGGGCCGACAGTGAATGCACAACAGATTGCAGAGATCAAAGACGCTCTGCGCGCGAAGGGGCCGGTCGAGGACGAGCTACGACGGCTCGACCCGGTCGTCCTCGAGATGGCAGAGGCCGTGTCGGCGGTAGTCGGAGGGCTGACGTGGACTCGCATCACCGAGGGTCGTCGGCTGCCGTGCGAGGCGGTCCCGGGGGATCCGGGAAGCGCGTCGGCGTGGACGGTGGACACCGTCGCGTTCGACGGGCCGATCCCCGACGCACTGTGGACCGACGCAGTGGCGCGGGTGCAGGGCATTGCTGTGCGCGTCGGCAGCAGTGAACTCGTTGTGCGCGTGGACAAGCCGGGGCATCACGACGTGCAGTTCGTTGCGTCGGACAAGACACAGTTCGGCCTCGCGTCCCGGGAGGCGGCGGCGATCTTCGCTCAGACCGGGTGTTTCCTGAATCTCTCGGACCAGGGTTCGGGGGCTTGAGCTATGCGCTTTCTGTGTCGTCGTCGAGTGAGCCCTGGTTGTGCACGATGTCGTGAGCCAGGTCCGAGACCGGCTTCGACTCGGCGAACGCCCGGGCACGCAATCTCGCCGACGCCTCCTCCGGTGCCACTCGCAGCGTCGCCGCCAGAATTCCTACCGCAATGCTGACGTCGGTCCGTGCCAGGTTGAACGGACCGTCGCTCGGTCGAAACGTTCCCTCTTCGATCGAACGTGCGTACGTCACCAGTTCGACCACCACCGCCATACCCAGCGCCGCGGACGCACGTTCGGCGGCAGCGTACTGCTCGTCGGTCAGGGGCGCGGGTTCCCGGCGGTAGAGCTCGAGGACCCCGAGCTTCGCGTTGCCGCTGAGCAGAGGGAACGCGAAAACGCTGTGGATGTTCAGCTCGGTGGTGAGTTCGGTCGCGAAACTCGGCCAGACCGTCGAGGTGCCGATGTCCGCATGGAGCTCGGGTTCACCCCGAAGGAAAGCCTGCAGGCAGGGACCTTCGCCGGTCGTGAACTGCAGCTCGTCGATCCGCGCGGCAGCCTCGTCGGTGGAGTGGAGGAGGTCACGCTCGCCGGCGTCGTCGGTCAGGACCGCGACGGCAGCACCGTCGACATCGACCTCGGTGAGGCAGCGTTCGGTGATCCGGACGATCCGCTCCAGTGCATCCAGCTGCGGATCGCCTGTCTTTTCCTCGGTCACCTGGTCTCACTCCCGTCGGCGTGCGCGTCGTACCGTCCTGTACCCCGAAGGTGCGCAAAGCTAACGTGCCGATGTCAGGCGTGGGCAGGGGCCGGGGAGCTACGCGAGGAGTGCGGTGAGATCATCCGCGACCATGGGCCGCCCGAAGAGATAACCCTGCGCGATGTCGCATCCCGTGGCGGCGAGTGCGTCGAGCTGATCCTGAGTTTCGACACCCTCGCCGACGACGGTCACCTTGAACGCCTTGGCGAGCGACACGATTGCGGTGACGACGGCGATCGCGCGGGGCGCCGGGAGTGCACCGATGAACGACTTGTCGATCTTGAAGCATTCGAACATCGGATAGCGGTCCAGGTAGGAGATGGAACTGTGGCCCTTGCCGAGGTCGTCGAGCAGCAGTGACACGCCCATGGTGTGCAAGGCGGTGAGTGTGTCGGCCACGCGGGCGGTGTCGGCGACCCACACCGTCTCCGTGATCTCCAGGCCCAGAGCCTGCGGCGGAAGGTTGGTCTCCTTCAGTACTATCGCGACTTCGTCGGGGAACATCGGGTTACGGAGTTGCAGCGCGCTGACATTCACGCGAATCTCGATGTCGGAGAAGCTGCGCCACTTCGCTGCCTGCGAGCATGCCGTGCGCAGCGCCCAGGATCCGAGTGCCGTTGCAAGGCCGGTCCTTTCGGCGACGGCGACGAACTCGCTCGGATCGACGAGTCCGTGCATCGGATGCTGCCACCGTGCGAGCGCCTCGACGGCGACGATCTTGCCCGTTGTGATCTGCACCAGCGGCTGATAGGCAAGCGTCAATTCGCCTCGGGTGAGGGCATTTCGGAGGTCGATCGACAACGATCGCACGCGGTCCGCGTCGTACAGATCCCCCGTGTCGAACACGGCGTAACCGCCGCCGCTGTCCTTGGCGCGATACATCGCCAAATCCGCTTGGTGGACAAGCTGTCTCCGCGTCGACGTCGGTTCCGACACGGCGATTCCGATGCTGCCACTGAGCGGGACGGGTGCCTCGGCCGTCGACACCGGGGCTGCGATGGACGTCGTGATTCGACGTGCAAGGGCCTCTGCGTGTTTGGCGTCGTCGATGCGCTCGCAGATGATCAGGAACTCGTCGCCGCCGAGGCGAGCGACGGTGTCCTCCGGTCGAACACTGCCCGCGAGTCGGTGGCTGAATCGCACCAACGCGCGGTCGCCTGCGTCGTGGCCGAGGCTGTCGTTGATGATCTTGAAGTCGTCGATATCGAGCAACAACAAAGCGACAGAGCCGGATTCGTCCTTCGCGCGTGCGAGGGCGTCGTCGATGATCTCGTACGCCAAGGTGCGATTCGGGAGGCCGGTGAGGGCGTCGTGCATGGAGCGTCGCCGGAGTTCTCGATCGAGATCGATGCGCTTGAGAGCCGTCGACAGCACACTGGTGACGGCGGTGAGAAACTCGATTTCCTGATCGCTGTAGTCGCGACTCTCGGCGCTGTAGACGGACAGGGCGCCCCACGGGTCGGGGGACGAGATCGGGACCGGCACGGCCATGCCGCTGTGCAGCCCGAGAGCTTTCATCGCTGACGTGTCGAAGCGGTTCTCGCGGCCGACGTCCGTGCAGACGATCGCAGAATTGTGCGCAATCGCGTACCCGGCCAGCGACTTGTCACCCGCAGGTACGACGGGACTGTCGCCCATCGTGCGCGTCACCGCGTCGATCCTCAGGAAAGTGTCCGACGGGTGTGCGTGGCGTGCGATGGCAGCGGATTCGACGCCGATGAGCATCGACGCAGCCGCCGCGGCCGCGTCGAGCAGCTCGGGGAGTTCACCGGACACCGCGAGACGGCTGAGATCCGCAAGTGCGTGCTTCTCTGCCGCGCTGCGACGCGCCTCGACGACGGACTCCTCGAGCTGGCGGTCGCGTCGAACACCTTCGGTGCGGTCGCGGATGATCGACGCGATGAGGTCGGGTTTGTCACCGTCGCGGCGGATGACGAACGTCGTGATCGCGACGGGAATGCCGGCCCCGCTGACGTGATGGCGTAACTCGCTCATGCCCTGCCAGAACCCGATGGTGCTCAGGCCGTCCTCGACTTCCGGGGCGACGTCCAGGCCTTGCTGGGTGAAGAAGTCTGCCGTCGTCAGGAATGGTTCTTCCGGTAGCGCGGCACGACCGATCAGGCCGAGACCGGCCTCGTTGACGAAAACCACGCGTCCCGAGAACTCCGACAACGACACGAAGTCCGGCGAGTTCTCGAGCAGGGCCCGCAGAATCACGGGGTCTTCCGTGGGGTCGGGCATCGGGTATCCGTTCGGATAGGTCTCTGGGCGTCTCAGGTCGGAGTCGATCCTTTCCGGTCGACATGCTCGAGTCCATACAACAGCACGCAGGGGTCGATGGCGCGCATTGTGGCTGCTTACCCCTTTCGTGTGGGGGCTACGCCCCAGGTCCGGTCATTCGTTCGAACGACAGATGGGGCAGTATTGCGCTCATGGCCCACCCTGTCGAGATCGTGTACGACGCGTCGACCGACGTCGACCTCTGGGCTCAGCGTCACGCCAACGGCGAGGTGCCCGACCGATTCCCCTACGGACTCGACCGAATTGCCAACCACGGGTTGGACGTCGACGTGCGCAGGTCGAAGGACCCGCTCGTCGGCATACCAGGGCGCCTGGAG
Organism: Rhodococcoides kyotonense; assembly: GCF_900188125.1. Taxonomy (GTDB): domain Bacteria; phylum Actinomycetota; class Actinomycetes; order Mycobacteriales; family Mycobacteriaceae; genus Rhodococcoides; species Rhodococcoides kyotonense. The sequence continues at coordinate 7,591 of NZ_FZOW01000013.1, forward strand.
CGACGGCTGGATCACGCGTGGCGACAAGGTGCCACGCTCGCCCGCGGCGGCCCGGTGCTCAGCTGGGACGAGCGAGCAGGCATCCCCGCGGTGCTGACGACGCGCAGACCCGTTGTCACAGGAGCTATCTGGGTCAACGACGACCCCTACCGGCTTGCATCCTTCGCGCTGCCGAAAGCGGCTGCGGTGTGGGCGTTGTCGACGGCGCAGCTGCCCGCGTTGCGTGAGATCGGCGTCAAGAAACCGGTGTACGTGCCCATGGGAATCGACGCCGACTTCTTCACGCCGGAGCCGCAGTCGACAGAGCGAACGGTACTCGGCGTGGGCAACGACAAACATCGAGACCACGCGACGTTCTGCGCAGCGGCGAACCTGCTCGATGCGAAGGTCGAATTGGTGACGCGGCTGCACGTGGAGGCGCCGGGACGCGTCGACGTCGTACCGCATCTCTCACACGCCGATCTGCGGGACAGATACCGACGCGCACGCGTCGTCGCGCTGGCGTTGAAGCCGAACTTGCATGTGTCCGGCGTGACGGCCCTGCTCGAGGCGATGGCGTGTGCTCGGCCGGTCGTCATCACCGACAATCCGGGGATTCGCGAATATGTCGACGACGGGGTGACGGGCATCATCGTGCCTCCGGGTGACGCCGAGGCCATGGCTACAGCTGTGCGAACGCTGCTCGACGACCCCGCGAAGGGCGACGACATGGGCCGTCGTAGCAGGGACGCAGTCGACGCGAAGTTCACGACGGAGATTCAGGCTCGGGCGCTCGCGGGTCTGGTGAGGGCGGTTGCGTGATGCGGATTGGTGCAAAACCGGCAGCCGGATAGGTTTTTGGGCCGTTTTTCTGTCAGAATGACGAAATGGTCTGGTGGATAGTAGGCATCGCCGCGGTGTGGATCCTGTTGGCCCTGGTCGTCGCCTTGCGCGTCGGGCGGGGGTTCGGGTCCCTGCGTCAGGAGGATGACGACGATTAGTGCACTCACGATCGCCGTTTGAACTGTCTCCATCCTGGCGATTCGTGAGCGGTGAACGGACCTCTGTCTTGACCGCGCTCGGAGCTGCACTCTATGGGCTGGGCACCGCCCTTCCTCTGGTCATCGGGGCTGCCGTGGGACTGCGCTGGTCGCTGCCCAAGCCGTTGCTGGCCGCGATGATGGCCTTCGGCGCAGGCACGATGATCGCAGCCGTGTCGTCGGAACTGTTCACACCGGCGTTCGAGCAGGCGGGCATCGTCATCGCAGGCGGAGCCCTTTTCCTCGGCGCGGGGGTGTACGTCGTCGCGAATCATCTGATCGAGAACAAACTCGGGCCGGCCGCGATCGGGTGGGCATTGATGCTCGGAACCGTGCTCGACGGCGTACCCGAGAACACCGCGTTAGGGGTGTCTCTGACCAGCGGCGGAGGGATAGTGCTGTTGGTGGCCGTCGCGGTCGGCAACGTGCCCGAAGCTGTCGGCGGTGCTGCACTGATGCGCGACCAGCACAATTTCAGCCACTCCCGGGCGCTCGGATTGTGGACCGCGACTGCCGTCGTACTCGTCGGAGTCACCGTCGTGGGATACCTGCTGTCCGACGTCATCCCGGACACCGGCATCTCGACGGTCCAGGCCTTCGCCGGTGGTGCGACGCTGGCAGTCCTCGCAGACTCCCTGATGCCCGAGGCCTACCGAGACGGCGGCTGGTGGGTCGGCATGGCAACGGCAGCGGGGTTCCTCGTGGCCTTCGCGCTCGGGTGAGAGTCCGGTTTAGGGTCTTCAGCCATGGGCGTCGTATCGATCTTCCGGGCTGTCAGGCTTGCGCGTGGATCGAGGCTAGGCGTCGTCGTGCTGGTGTTGCTCGTATCGGGGTGCGGCGTCGGACGATCGGTTCTCGGTATCGATACGGTGTCGTATCGACCTCCCAATGCTGAGGTCGTCGCCGCTGCAGAGTGCTTGTCCGAGAACATCTATACCGCCTTGACCGGCCTAGGTCCGTGGGATCCGGCGTTGACTGCCAACGCGCCCGAGCCGGGATACCCATTCGCGCTCTTCGAACCAGTGGCGGTGGTGCGTTGCGAACGAGGTATCGACGACGCCGGGAAGCTGAGCGTGGACACGGTTCGCCTTGACGGCGACATCGATGCGGTGACGAGGGCATTCGCGGCTGATTCCGAGCGGTTCGCGGACCACATTTTTGCGGAGTGCGCGTACTTCTCGGAACTGCCGGCCGGTCTGTGGCTCGTGGACGAGTCCGGACGAGCGCTCAGGCCGGCGTGGCCGACGATTCCGTGCGGAATGCAGCAGGCGCCGCTGGACGCGTTGCGCGCCCTCGAAGAAGTGTCCCGAACCTCCCATCCCACCGGCGTCGACGTCGCCGCGCTGTCCTGTGGAGGGGAACCCGGAATCGAATTCGAGACTACGACAGCCGAATACGTCGACGCCGCGGTGGAGCGCGAGCGTGCGGACGGTCGGATGCTGGCCCCCGCCCTGGCAATGCCCACCGACGACGTTCGAGCGCTCAGTGTGTGCCGGTACCCCGTTCTGCCGAACCAGGATCCGCCCGAGTACGTGCCTGGGTCGACGCTCGTCCTCGGGGGCGACGAGAGTGTGTCGGTCGTCGACGCATTGTTGAATGCCCCTATCGCGCAACCATGTTCGGACGTGGCGACGCGTCTGGCGTCGGCGGACCTGTTGCGGGCCGACGGGTCCGGAGGTGCCTACGTAGTTGTCGAGCTCGACGGGTGCCGGCGGGTCTCGGGGTTCGGCGCGTACCGTCAGGCGCCGGATGGAGTGGTCGACGCGCTGGCCCGGATCCCCTTCGACGCGAAATAACCTCCCCTATTTGGGATCCGAACCCCCTGCAGAAGGTTCGGATCCCAAATAGGGGAGGTTATTTCGGGCGCGCGCAGGCTACCGACGCCTGGTGTCGGAATACGTCCCGCCCGGCGCGCTGTGTTTGGCGGCACGGGCGAAGGCGGCTTCGAAACGCGCTCGGAGCAGCTGTGGTGACTCGAGCTCGTCCCACTCCCAGCGAACCACTGTCCACCCGAGGTCGACCAGGCGGTTCTCGCGGTTCTTCTCCGCTATCGCTACGTCGTCCGCCTTGGACTTGTACTTGAGCCTTCCGTCGAACTCGCCGATGACTCCGAGCTCAGGCCACAGGAAGTCGACCCGTGCGACGAATTTGCCTGCGCCGTCGTAGACCCATTGATTCAACAGAGGAGTGGGGATCTGCATGGCACCGAGCAGCAGACGGCTTCGCGACTCGCCGACACTTTCGCTGCGACTGGACATGAGCCCCACAGCGTGGCGGGCTTGCGCTATTCCAGTTTTGCCGTGTGCGGATGCCAACGCCTCGTCGAGCTCGGTGGCCGTGGTCAACCGCCTGTTCAGAGCGTAGTCGCCGACCGATACCGCCTGTGCCGGCGTCGTCGAGAGCGCCAGGTCGACCACGGTTCTGGCCGGTGTTGTCACACGGAGCCCATCGGTCGTCGTCCACTCGCCGGCGTCGATGGATGTCCCGTGCAGGATGCGTCGTCGACCCTTCTTGCCTGCATAGCTGCGTCCGATGGTGAGGTTCACCTTGTCCAACGGAATGTTCCATGTATCCATCCCATGGACCACAGCGGCGGATACGTGGCTGAGAACGGCTTCGTTGCCGGACTCCTGGTACACGGCCCTCGACAGAAGCGAATGCTGTTGGTGCGCCGTCATTTCGCGATACAACGCAGTGCGGATGAAGTAACCCCTGCGGACTGTGACGATCGTTCCCGTTGCACGTCCTCTACGTAGATCGTCGTCCGTGAATCCGGTCGCCAGGGCTTCTGCGCGGGTGAACATGCCGGGTTGATCGAATTCCATACCGTGTTCGACGCGCTGGACTGCGCTACGGATCCGTTCGGCGCGAAATAACCTCCTCTATTTGGGATCCGAACCCTCTGCAGGGGGTTCGGATCCCAAATAGGGGAGGCTATTTCCATCGCTACATGTTTGCGCGCACGAGGGCGACGCCCGCCCGCGCGATCTTCAGTAACTGACTGCTGCTCGCTCCGTCTCTGGCTTGGACCGACATTCCTTGAATCAGGGCCGCGAGGGTGCGCGCGAGGCCGTCGACATCAGCGGCCGGGTCGAGCTCGCCGTCGACAACGGCCGTGTGAAGGCGGTCGCGCAGTGAGGAGAGGGCCCGATCTCGTTCGGCTTCGACCACGGCTGCGGCAACCTTGCTGTCTGGGCTGGTGGCCAGTAGTCCTGTCGAGACCAAGCAGCCTCGGCCGGGTTCGGTAGTGAACTCGCGGGCGGCGCGTTCGAGGTACTCGGTGACGGCGTCGGGCAGGGGGAGATCCGACCGAATACCGAACCCGTATTGCTCTTGGTAGCGCTGCACGGCGCGTTCGAAGAGTCGTTCTTTCGAGTCGAATGCCCTGTACAGGGAGGGTGCCGACAGCGAGGTGGCCTCTTGTAGCTGGGCGATGCTGGCGCCGTCGTATCCGTGTTGCCAGAAAACCATGAGAGCGCGTTCGAGCGCCTCGTCCGGATCGAACGAGCGGGGCCGGCCTGCCTTGCGAACATCGGATTCCATAGTGATTGCTACGATATCGTGCGGCATTTCGTAACGATCACTACGGAGGAACGATGGAGCGGTCAACCGCTTTGATCACGGGTGCATCCCGAGGAATAGGCGCGGCAATTGCTGAAGCTCTCGCCGAAGAAGGCGTCTCGCTCATCGGTGTGCACTACGGGCACGATCGTTCGGCCGCCCTCCGAACGGCAGAGCGGATCGAGAAGCTAGGCGCGACGGCTGTGCTCATCGAAGTCGACTTGTCGTCGGGGGTGACGGCCGGCGTGCGAATCGCCGAAGCATGGCGGGCAGCCGTGGCCGAGTACGGATACTCGGGCACTGACATCTTCGTCAGTAATGCGGGGATGAACGGGGCCCAATCGCTGTCGGATCTCGACGGCGAGACATACGCGAACGTGCTGGACGTCAACCTCACTGCTCCATTGTTTCTGCTGCACAGCCTCGTTGAGCACATCAACGAAGGAGGGCGCGTTATCGGAGTGTCGACGGGTTATGTGCGCATCGCAGCACCTACGCACGTTGCGTATTCCGCGTCGAAAGCAGGCTTCGAAGGCGCATTCCGCTCTGTGGCACCGGAGTTGGCGCGTCGAGGTATCACCGTCAACGTCGTGAGGCCGGGGGTGATAGACACCGATATCAACGCGGACTGGATCGACCTGCCCGGTGCGAGGGAAGGTGCTGCAGGGCTGTCTGCCTTCAACGGTGTCGGGAAACCGAAAGATGTTGCCGGGGTGGTCCGCTGGCTCGCCGGCGATGCTGGTGGTTGGGTTACGGGGCAGGCCATAGACGTGACCGGAGGGACTGGGTTGTAGGCGCCCACTATGGGTCCACAGGCTGATCGACGGCCGTTGGATTGAGGTGCTGACAGGCTGTAGCTGACGACGCTCAGCCGAGGGCGACGGGGAGAAGGCCTCCCGGAGTCTTGGATGCAATGTCGCTCAGGGCGTTCGGCAGAGTGGAGTGTTCGAACTGGAATCCGCTGTCCATCAATACATGTGGATGGACCCACCGGCTCTTCAGCACGAGCTCCGCTTCGGTGCGGATGATGCGCGCACCGAATCGGAGTAGCCATGCGGGAGTCGGCAGACCGTGTTTACGACCCAGAGCATTGCGTAAGTGGTGCATCAGTTCGTCGTTGGTGACCGGGTTACATGTTGCGACATTGACCGGCCCCGAGATGTCCGAATGCGCGTAGATGTGGTCGATAGCGCGGGCGACGTCGCCGACGTGCACCCAGCTGAACATCTGACCACCGTCGCCCTGTTTGCCCCCGAGACCGACTCGCGCCAAGTTGATCAGCGGATTCACCGCGCCACCGCCCGCTCCGAGCACTATCGAAAGTCGAAGTGCGACTGTGCGTATCGGGACTTCGGCGTCGAACATCTCGCGTTCCCACGCCCGCGCGACCTCGACCGAGAATCCGCTGCCGTTGTCGCCGGTACGTTCGTCCATCGGACGGTCTCGCGCGTCGCGATAGATCGTTCCCGTGCTGGAGTTGACCCACAGCTCAGGTGGTCGAGTTGTATCTTTCAGTGCACGAGCGAGTGCGGCGGTGGTCTGAACGCGGGAAGAGAAAATGGCGTCGGCGTTGGATTTGTTGTATCGGCAGCTGACCGAACGTCCAGCGAGGTTGACGACGAGGTCCGAGCCATCGAGTGCCCGTACGAGGCTGTCGTGATCGGACCATGTCGCGGTGTTCGCACTGCTGCGTCCGATGGTGCGTACTCGACTTCCGAGCTCCTCGTAATGTCGGCGCAGATGGTGGCCGATGTAACCCGTCGCGCCACAGATGGCGACGACGGAGGGCGAATTCGTCACGGCTGCTTGTCCTCTCGTGTCGTCATTCGGTGCAGGAGATCGGCGACGTCGGTGACCAGCCCTCGCGCCACCGGAAGGCGCGCCAAACGAACAGCTTTCGCGACGACGGGAACAAGGCCGTCGATCAGCGCCCTGGTGCGCGCTTGGTCGTCGGACGAATCGGTCACCCAATGCAGGGTGACGGCCAGGTAGGTCGTCCAGAGCAAGGTCGGCAGGCTGTCGTCGAGCGACTTGGGGAGCTTCTGTCTCGATGCCGTGAGCGCGGTTCGCATGAGGTCGATCGCCATGGAACGGGCGTCGGACGATTCGTCTGAGAACGGACTGGAACTGGACTTCGTCGGCAGCGCCAACTGAAGGAACGAGCCACCGAACGCGTGATAGGGAGCCATCACGTCGATCCCTCGATGCAACACGGTGGCCAAGTTGTCCGCGAGGGAGGCGCCCTCGACGATCGCGGGCAGCGCGAGGTCACGGTGTTCGCGCTGAATCACCATGTACAGCTCGCGTACCAAGTCGTCCTTGCCGGCGAAGTAGTAGTACGCGTTGCCGAGGGACACGCCTGCTTCGTCGGCGATCCGGCGCATGGTGGTGGCCTGGAAGCCGTCCTCGCGGAACAGCCTCAGTGCGGTGTCGACCACCCTGTCACGCGTATCGGCCACGAATCGGCTCCCTTCTTGAACATGTTCAAACGAACCTACGCGCAGATTTGAACATGTTCAAGAGGTCGTGAGTGGCAATGTATAGAGGGGTACACATTTTCGCGCACGAGGGGTACTGGGTATGAGCTTCCTGACCGACAACGTTGCCGCGCGCCGGGTCGCGCAGGTGGCCGGGCTGTCGGGAGTCGCCGCGGGAGCCGCTGCTGTCGCCGCGATGTTCACCGACCGCCCGATCAACCCGCTGATCGCGCTCGCGTCGTTCGTGCCGATCCTGCTCACCGTCACGCTGGTGGCTGCGCTGATCTGTCTGGTGTTCCGTCGGTGGGTTCTGCTGACCGTCTCGGCGATCCTCCTCGGACTCGGCGCCACGGTGATCAGTCCGCTGTACATCGCGAACGGACAGGACATCGACGCACCGACCGTCCGTGTGATGCAGGCGAACCTGCTGTTCGGGGCGGCCGATCCCGTCGGGCTCACCGACTCGGTGCGCACCCGGAGCGTCGACATCCTCACTGTTCAGGAGCTGACGGTCACGTTGGCCGGATCGTTGCGGGAGCAGGGGCTCGAACAACTCCTGCCGTACCAGTACCTGATGCCCGACGAGAACGGCGGCGGTGGGGCCGGCATCTACAGTCGCTATCCCCTCACCGAGACGCGCGAGCTCGACGGCTATTACGGTCCCACCAATCTTGCAGCGCAGGTGCAGTTTTCGACTCCGTTCACGCTCTTCAACGTGCATCCCGGTCCCGCCGTCGTCACACCTCCCGACGTCTGGACCGCGGAACTGACGAGCCTGCGCGACGCGTTGGCCGGGGCCGCCACCGCAGACGACGCCGTCGTCGTCAGCGGTGACTTCAACACCACGTACACGCACAAGCAGTTTCGTGATCTGCTCGACGCCGGATATGTCGATGCCGCAGACCGTTTGGGTATGGGGATCGTGCCGACATATCCGGCTGACAAGCCGTACCCGGCGATCGTGGGCATCGACCATGTGTTGACGCGAGGTGCGGAGCCGAAGTCGTTGGAGCGCATCGTGATCCAAGGTTCCGACCATCACGGGTTGATCGTCGACGTGGCGGTGCCCGACTGACTCACGGTGCCGGGCAGGTCACATCTTCGTCCGGCATGGTGCCGTCGACCAGGTAATCGGTGATGACGTCCTGGGCGCACGGGTTCTTGCCCAGGTTGTACACGCCGTGGCCGCTCCCGTCGACGGTGAGCAATCGGGACCGGTCGCCGAACTTGTCGTCGATCAGTTCGCCGTTCAGCATCGGAGTGACCGGGTCGCGCTGATGCTGTGCGACAAGGATATTCGTCGGGCCGTCGTCGTTCACCTCGACGGGCGGTTCCGTCTGATCTATCTGCCAGTACGCGCACGGCATGATGTTCGCGGCCGCGGCACCGAACAGCGGGTACTCGGTGCGGTCTTCCTTCACGGCCTGCTGGTAGGCCGCGGGGTCGTCGGGCCATTTTACGTCGTTGCACGTCACCGCCAGGAACACCGACCAGTTGTTGTCCATCTGTGGGGCCAGCGAGCTGATCGCGGACACCTGATCCGAGGGTGGAGCTTGCCGCAGATATGCCCAATTCTCCGCTGCCGCATCGTAGGACGCCGGGTTGTACAGCGTGACGAATGCCGCCAAGCGGAAGGCGCGCCCGTCGACTCCTTCGACCGGGGTGCGGTCGAGCTTGTCGGCGAGGGAGAAGTAGGTATCGCGTACCTGTTCCGGCGTACTTCCCAAGCCGTACTGCTCGTTTCGCTGTGCTGCCCAGTTCTCGAAATCCGGGAAGGTGTCCTCCATGCCCACGGCGTAGCTTCGCATACCGTCCTGATCGAGATGGGTGTCACCGATGTTGCTGTCCAACACGATTCGGTCGGATGTGTCCGGGAACAGCGATGCGTACGCGGCGCCGAGTGCGGTGCCGTACGAGTATCCGAGAAAGTTTCCCTTCTCCTCGCCCAATGCCGCACGGATGCTGTCGAGGTCGCGCGCCATGTTCGCCGTCGTCACATGTTGCGTGCGCCCGTCGTTGTTGGCCGCACACCGATCGGCAACCTCCTCAGCGGTTTTCGCCTGCTCGGCGAATGCCGCATCGTCGAATGCATAGGGTGGGACGGCGCCGTAGTACTCAACGTCGTCGGTGAATCCACAACTGATCGGCGACGAGTGACCGATGCCGCGGGTATCGATGCCGATGAGATCGTAGGAATCCAGCACTTCCTGCGGCATTCCCTGCTGAACAAGGAAATTGGGTTGGTCCAATCCGGTGCCACCGGGTCCTCCCGGGTTGAGCATGAGCGAACCGCGTCGTTCATCGGGGTTCTCGGACTGCAGGCGGGAGATCGTGAGGTCGATCTGTTCGCCGTCGGGATCGTCGTAGTCCAAAGGCACAGGAACTGTGGCGCACTGCAATCGGGGCGGTCCCGTTTCCGGATTCTCGACGCCGTCGGGACATGTGGTCCACTGCAGGTCGGCGGGTTCGGGGGCTGCCTGCGTGCTCGTTTGCGCGCAGCCGGCGGCGAGGATGGCCGTTAACGCAACGGCTGGGATCAATCGGGATCTCATGGTGTACCTTTCCGGAGGTCGTGTCAGGTGCCGACTGCATCGAGCAGCCAGTGGTACCGAAGTCGAAGCGAGCGCTCGACGCTGCCGATCACTGCACCTGCGCCGAGTGCGATGTTGAGCCACAGGGGCAGATCGATCGGAGACGTGAACGTGCCGATGGAGTCCGCTATCGGTGGGATACGCGAAATGGGTTCCGCCACTTGCAGAATCAGGAGTGCAACGCCGACGACGAGCATGGCTACCGAGACGATCCCGATGAGCCGACTGGTCGCCGGGTGATTCTGTTCGAGGCGAGCGCGACGACCTTCCGCCGACGCGGGGTCCGGACGGAGTTGATGCTCGGTTCCGTCGTCGGCGATGTAGTGGCATCGTTTGACGCCGGAGCCGCTCATGGCCACCTCGACGGTGCCGCTCTCGACGGGGAACGCGGCCGGCAGTTTCGATTGCGCGACGTGTCGGCCGTCCTGGTAGAGGTTGGCCTTCACCTCGCCGGAGCTCTGGTTCTGCCAGTGTCGGACATCCACTGCATAGGTCTCGCGGAGCGAGAGGTGGAACAGCGCACGGCCGGGCAGTTGCCACCATCGGAACGGCTGGAGTGCGCGTCCGTCGCCGGGTTGTAGGCGCTTGGCCGCTCGCTGACGCTTCCACTGCTCGAGCATTGGATCCCTCCTGTTCGACGGACTAGCACGCTGTACTATTGCGGTCGGTGACACGACAGTAGCACAGTGTGCTAGCACAGCGTGCTAGTCCGCTGATTCACGCGAACGCATAAGCGTGTGCGTGGGAGAGGGAGAGCGATGGCAGAGCAGAAGAAGGTGCTCGATTCCAGGGCCAAGGTCATCATCGCGGCGTGCGAGATGATCGGCGAAGATCCGGCATCGACGCTGAGTGTGCGGGCCGTGGCGTCGCGCGCCGGGGTCAGTATGGGGTCGCTGCGGCATCATTTCCCCACGCAGCGCGCGCTACGGGACGCGGTCCTGCAAACGATCTACGACGTGGCGACGCCCGACGACCAGATCATTCACGACGAGTCGGTTCCCGCCTCCGAACGGCTCGTCCAGTGTCTTCGGCAGATTCTCGCCCCGCAGGTCGGCGAGAAGGCGCGCGACGCCTGGATCAAGGTGTTCGACGCTTTCATCCGGCCCGATCCCACGGAACAGATGCGCACGACCTACACGGCCATGTCGAACGAGGGACTGAGTCGGATGGAGCACTGGCTGACCGTGCTCGACAAGGAGGGCGTCGTCGCCGACGGTGACGTCGCCAAGCAGGCGGGTTTTCTCAACGCCGTCATCACGGGCATCTCGATCGAGCGGGCTCTGCCCGGCGACCTGTCGGCACTCGAACGGGAGAACGCAATCCTGTACACGGCCGTCGACGCGGTCTTGAAGTCGCCCAGGTGACTACACGCCGGGGATCGGAAACTTCCAGATAGCCAGGACGACGAGGGTCATGATCGCTGCGGTGTACGCGACCGTGCCCAGCGCGTGCGATACGGCTTTGATCACGTCTTTTCTCCTCACTGGTTCCGTCGCTGGAATGCCCCACGATCGCCGAACCACGTCACGATGTGCATCGGCCGATATACCTGTTTGCATACCTGTTATCGAGTTGGGCGCGCCCCGAACGGAATTCGGCAAACAAACCGACTTGTATCGACGTCGTGAAGAACAGGTACCTCACCCCGCCGAATGGACGGTTACAGACGGGTGTGCGTGGGCGAGCATGGGGATACCCCCCGATTCGAACCGTCCTCCCGAGGCCCCGATGCACCTGACGCTTGTTCCACCGCTGCAAGAACCGAAGCCTCGACGGCAGTCGGCACCGACCGACGCAGTCACGCGCGCCCCCGACCTCGGATGGGTACGGCGCTCGCTCGGCTGGTGTGACCTTCTCTCCCGTGAACGGTCGCTCACGGGTTCCGACCAGGCGCTTGTCGCCTTCGCTATCGAATGGGCGCCGTACGGCGGTGCCGATGCAGAGAGCGTGTTCGTCAAATTCGGCGTTCAGCGCACCAGATTTCTGCATCTTCTGCAGGCGGCCATGATGCCTCGACCCACCGAGCCCCGACGGTTCCGCGGCATCAAGGCCGACCTGTGTCGCGAGCTGTTGCTCGCGTGGCAACCTGCGGTCCGGCCGACTGCCCGGCCCACTGCATGACTCAGTCTCGCGTCTGATCCGCAACCCATGCCGCGACCTGCGCCCGCGACGTGAACCCGAGCTTCGCCAGAATATGTTCGACGTGTCCCTGCGCGGTGCGAGGCGAAATCACCAACCGTTCGGCGATGCCCTGATTGGTGAGACCTTCGGTGACGAGGTCGGCAACTTGCTGTTCCCGCTTGGTGAGTGGGGTCGTCTCCGGGGTGTGGGAGGCTCCCGACGAAGATTCACGCAACGCGTACGCAATGGCGTCGCCGAGGTCGAAGTGCTCGCCCCGCCGGTAGGCGACGTCGAATGCCTTGTCTCCCAAGTCGTGACGCGTCCGAACCTCGCAATTCTTGTGGAATACGAAAAGATTGGGATGTATCACCGGCGAGCTACCGAACGAGTGCGCCACACCGTCTGCTGCGCCGAGTAGAACTGCTGCACGGACAGCATCGTGTTCGACGGCGATCCACGCCAACGTAGCGAGTGACGACGTGGTGATGCGTGGATTCCGCAATTGGCGCGCCAGTTCCAACGCCTCGTCGAGTAGCCCGACCGCTCGATCTGCGTCACCCATCCGCCAGACGTCGATACCCATGGCCCACAACGACCGTGACCGGTACATCTTCTCGCCGTACCGCTTGGTGACGGCGAGAACATGTTCGTGGCATTCGATGGCCTTGTCCAGCTGCCCGCTCAGGCCGTACGCGAGCCCCAGCAGATGCATGGCACTCGTCTCGAGTGTCCGCTGACCTCGAGCGCCGAACTCCTCGATTGCGGACTCGAAAAATGCTGGAGCCGAGCGGATGTCACCGCTGTGCAACGCGACGGTTCCGTCCGCGTTCGCGATCAACGCGCGCATCATCGGGTCGTCGGCATTCTCGGACAGTGCGTGGGCCTGCTCGACGAGAGCAACTCCGGAGTGATGGTCGCCCTGCACGTTCGCCATGGCGGCGGCGAAACACAGTGCCTTGACCCACTCGATCGTCGGCGGACCGCTCTGGTGGGGGAGGAGTCGGGCGAGCCAATGCCTCGCGTCGGTGTAGAGGCCCTGGGAAAGCCCGAACCAGTACAGCGTCGTCACGATGCGGAGACCTGCGGAGGGGTCGTCGTCGATGCAGAATTCGAGGGCCTCGCGAAAGTTGGGCCGTTCCCGCTTCAATCGGGCGACCCAGTCCACTTGGCGCGAACTGATCCAGTCGTTCTCGGCGTCGGACGCCAGTTTCTCGTACCACGCGCGATGACGTCGACGCATGAGCAAGGTTTCACCCGTCAGCTCGAGCTTCTCGTACGCGTACTGGCGGATCGTCTCGAGCATCCGAAACCGCACCACGGACCCCATTCGCTCCCTGATGAGAATCGACTTCTCGGCGAGGGAGGTCAGGGCGTCGAGCAATTCGTCGGATTCGAGTCCCGCACCGCACACTTGCTCTGCCGCGTCGAGTTCGAACGTCGCAGCGAAGACGGACAGCCGACCCCACACCAATTGCTCTGTAGCAGTGCACAGTTCGAAACTCCAGTCGATGCACAGCCGCAGCGTCTGCTGACGATCCGGCGCACCTCGGTTTCCCCGTGTCAGCAGCGCGTACCTGTCGGTGAGCCGATCGAGAATCTGTTCGGGCGACATCACCCGCAGCCGAGCGGCAGCCAATTCGATCGGCAACGGCAAACCGTCGAGGCGAAGGCAGATGCCCGTCACCGCGTCCGTGTTCTCGTCGGTCAGCGTGAATCCGGGAGCCGCAGCGGCGGCGCGTTCCACGAACAGCGTCACCGCGTCGTACTTGGACACCGAACGCAGCGACGGCCGCAGTTCCGGATTCGGAACGGTCAACGGTGGAACCCTCAGCACTGCTTCGCCGGCGATGCCGAGAGCCTCCCGGCTGGTCGCGAGGATCCGCAGTTGTGGACAGATCTGCAGCAGCGTCTCGCTCAGCTTCGCGACGGCGGACACCATCTGCTCACAGTTGTCGAGAACGAGGAGCAGCTCTTTCGGCGCGAGAAACTCGATCAGTACGTCGCGCAGCGGTCGGACGGACTGATCTCGCAATCCGACGGCAGCGCTCACCGCGTCGATCAGCGACGACGTCTCGCGAAGATCGGCCAACTCGACCAGATGCGCGCCGCCCGCGTAGTCCCGCTGTACAGCAGAGGCGATCCGCACTGCCAGCCGCGTCTTGCCGACGCCTCCGATGCCCGTCAGCGTCACCAGACGGGAACTCGACAGCTGGTTCTTCGCCGCCGTGAGTTCCTGACGACGGCCGACGAAACTCGTCAGATCCAGGGGCAGACTGCCCGTCGTGCCACTGAGTCCAGTGGGAACTCTCGGCCGCGATTGCGTCCGGGTCGGGGCCGCAGGCTCACGAGGTTCCACGACGGGATCCGTACGCAGTGCCATCTCGTCGACGACAAGCTCATGGTCCCGTTGCAACCGTCGCAACTCCTCGCCGAAGTCGGCCGCCGAGACCGGACGCTCCTCCGGAACGCGCGACATCGCACGGGCGATCGCGGCCGCCACGTCGTCGGGAATGCCCTGCTCTCGAAGGTCGGGTACCGACTGCTGCGTTATCCGGAGAAACTGGGCGACGACCTGCTCGCCGCTCCGACGCTCGAACGCGGCGTGGCCGGTCAGGGCGCTGAACACCGTGGAGCCGAGGCTGTAGACGTCGGCCGCCGGTGTCGGCGGATTGCCCGCGAGCACTTCGGGGGCGGTGTAGGCAGGGGACCCGGTGACCGCCCCGGACGTCGTCTGGAAGCCGCCGGTGATGTGCGCGATCCCGAAGTCTGCGAGCTCGGGTTCGCCGTAATCGGTGACCAGGATGTTCGCGGGCTTGATGTCTCTGTGCAGGATCCCGAGTCGATGCGCAGTCTCCACCGCACCGGCGATCTTCACCCCCAGCCGAAGGGCCTGGTCCAACGGAAGCGCGCCCCCGCGACGGATCAACACGTCGACGGAATCATGCTGGTGGTACGGCATGACGATGAACGGGCGACCACTTTCAGTGGCTCCGACCTGCAAAATGTTCACGATGTTCGGGTGGCCGGTCAGCCGTCCCATCGCCCGCTGCTCCCGGAAGAAGCGAGAACGATTCTCCTCGTCGAGTTCGACGGTGAGAACCTTGACCGCGACGGTCCGACTCAGCTCGCCCTGAACGCAGCGGTAGACGACGCCGAAGCCACCATGGCCGATCTCCTCGGCGTCGTCGAAACCGATCTCGGCCAACTCCGCAGCAGGTGACGGCGGGTACCTCTGCGTGTCAACCGGTTCGTCAGGGCACATCGGGGGGCTGCTCACTGTCGTCGGACTGCGGCTCCCACACTGGTCCCGACGGCACGACCAGCATGGCTGCACCGTGGGCTTTCCTCTCGGCACCGTATCTCCAGAGTAATCTTTTCGGCTCCCGATGGCCCGGAATGGGCAGCTGAAATACGACCGCACCGAGTCGCAGGGACCGGGCAGTCGGCTTCACCTCTGCAGGGGCCCGCACCTGACGTCGAAACGCTCGCGCACTGTGTCCAGCGTCTTTCTGTGGTGTTCGCGGTCCCGGTGATGTGTCCGCAGGAAGGCGAGGGTGCCGATCATCCTGCGGTGCACGGGGTACCAACGATCGAAATTCAGGCCGCAGTCCTGAAAGACTTTCTGCGGGACAGCGTCGAAGATGACGCTCAGGTTGTGTTGGTTCAATGCAAGCGCGGTCCACACCAAAGTCTCTTTCGCCTTGCGAGTGAGGTCCTCGGCGTCGAGCTCGTACAGCGGTACTTCGTCGAGCTTGCCGAGAAGCAAGAGATGCGTCAGGAAGTATCCCGCGAACGAACTGAAACCAATTGTCACGGAACGCGTATTGATCGACACGGCGGTGCCACGAGATGAGACGTATGGCTCGTAGGCCGAGTTGTCTCGGAAAATGTAGCCCGAGCAGTTGACCAGCCAGCTACCAGGCGGGATGTGCCGTGTTCTGCCACTCCGGTAGCGAAGTTCGATTCCGTCGGGGTGGTCGATCGCGTCCTCGAAATACTCCATGTCCACGGTAGATACCTTGGAAGAGATTGCTTCTGCTTCCGACTTCGACAGTAGACCGTTGAAGAACTGACGTGACGGTCGAACTGGCTGGACTGCGTAGTCCGACTGGAACCACTCCCTGACGTCGTCCTCGTTCGTCCCATCGAAACGAAGCGCGGCTGTGTTGAACAGGCGAGTTGGAAGCGTCCCGCTCAGCAGTCGTCGAGTTCCGTTGGGTACCAACTTGTCTCGGTCGATGAAGTAAGTTCCCTGTCCAGCGATGATGTTGACCTCTCGGCCGGGATACTCGGTGACCGCGAGGTGAGCGGTATCCATCGCCGTCTTCCCGCCGCCGACGATCCAGATCGGTGCGCGACTCCCTCGCATGTCGTGGCCGCGGAAATCGAAGTAGTCCGGTGAGACGGAATGAATACGGCTGCTGGACACCTGAAGTGGCTGTTTGGGGTTGATCTCGAGCCCGCTCGCCTTGATCACTCGCTGAGCTTGGATCGTAAGGCGCTGCCCTGAAATCGATTTCGCTGTCAGGCGGTTGCCGGATTCCGACTCGACGTGGTCATCGACTGTCCATCCGTAGTATTCGACCAAGGAGACGCGCTGCTCGATGACGTCGATGCAGTGGTCGAAGTGGTCCAGGACTTCGGACTTCGTCGCTAAGTGCGAGCGATCCTCATCCAGAGTCCACTCGATGTTCCCCGCAGTGAACAGTGGGTGCGGCTGGTGCAGGCGAACATAGGGGTAGGTGTCGACCCACATCCCGCCGGATCTGGGACGACGGTCGACGAGGACGATCTTCTGGTCTCGCGACAGATACTGCGATGCGACCGCCGCAGCATTCAGCCCGGCGATACCGGCACCGACGATGCAGATGTCGCAGGTTTCGATCAGGTCTTCACGCTGGGGTTCGGATGCATCGTTCAAGGATTCCACGGTCCTTTTCCTTCGCATCAGTAAATGTGAAGTGTCTGAAGCCTTTCCGTACCCAATTCTGCCCGAGCGCCCAGCGAAAATCTCCGGTAGTCGACGATTCGCGGCGTTGACCGTCGAAAAACCTCCTCTATTTGGGATCCGAACCCCCTGCAGAGGGTTCGGATCCCAAATAGAGGAGGCTATTTTCACCGAACGTCAGCCAGGGCCTTCGCAGCCTGAACTGTCTGGTCGAGCAGCACTGCGATTGTCATCGGACCGACCCCTCCTGGAACCGGAGTGATGAGGCCGGCGCGCTCGGCCGCGGCGCTGAATTCGACGTCGCCGATATTGCCCTCGTTGTACCCCGCGTCGATGACGACGGCTCCCGGCTTGATCCAGTCGCCGCGGATGAACTCCGGCCGCCCGACAGCTGCAATGACGACATCCGCGCGTCGGACCTCGTCGGCGAGATCGGTGGTTTTGGAGTGACAGAGAGTGACTGTGGCATCGGCGGCAAGGAGCAACATCCCGACGGGTTTGCCCAGGATTGGGCTCCGGCCGATGACCACGGCGGATGCGCCGGCGAGCTGGACGTTGTCGGCGTCGAGGAGTCTCATGATTCCGCCGGGAGTGGCGGAGCTGAAGCCGGGCTCACCGAAAGCCATCTGCGCGAACGACGTTCGCGTCACGCCGTCGACATCCTTGCGTGGATCGATGGCTTCGAATGCCGCGCGCTCGTCGATGTGTGCGGGGACCGGGTGCTGAAGCAGAATGGCGTCGACTGCCGGGTCGGAGGAGAGGTCGTGGAGGACCGACAGTAGTTCGCCCGTCGTGGTCGACTCGGGGAGGTCGATGCGACGCGAATCGATCCCGACTTTCCGCGAACGGTTCACCTTCATGCGTACGTAGACGTGCGAGGACGGGTCGTCGCCGACCAGGACCGTCGCGAGGCACGGCTTACGTCCGGTCGATGCGGCGAAGTCGACTGCCTCAGCGGAGACGGTCTCCAACGTGGATGCGGCGAGGGAAACGCCGTCGAGCAATCTTGCGGGCATGCAGTTCTCCGCTCTGTGCGGAGAACGCCCAGGCGGACGACGTCCTCGACTTCACTCCCCGGTAGTTCCCTACCTGCGCCAGTCGTGTCGGTTCGACTCTAGCGCCCAGGATTAGCTATCTGCGGCCCGAACGTCAGCCGTGGGCGTTCGGTGGCGGTCCAAGCGGCGTTTCAGTGGGAAGGATCGACGACAATCGGCACCATCGCGTGTAGCGTGGCTATCAGCGCTCAACCTTTCCCAATGGATTGGCTAGGCGCTAGCCGCCCCCCAGGTGACACTGGGGGGCCTTTACTTGCGCAGCACGACGCCAGGAGCGCCCCGTCTGGTCAAACCGTTGACAGCCTTGTGGGTTGCGTCGCCAAGGTTCTTCCACATGTCCGAGGGGCAGACCTGTGCGACCTTCGCGCTCGGCGCCATATAGGTGCGCCAACCTGCATAAGCGAACATGTCCGCGATTTGGATGAAGTGGGAATTGTGCGAGGCTCGAGACACCGGATCATCGAGAAAAAGTGTGCCCTTCGATCTGACATGGCCCGTTCCGAACGCACTGCCTGCGGTCAGGTAGCGACGAGCCTTTCGAAACTCTCGCCTGACTGCGTGATCCTCTCCTTCGTCATGGAATACCATCAAGGTCGATTTCTCCTTGGTGCTCGTCCGCTCCAAGCGATTCATCATCGTCTCCCACGCCAGGTGGAAGCAATCCTGGCCGGAAAGAGACAGAGCATTCTTGTCTACTACGACGGAAAATGCTCGAGCATTCAACTCTTGAAGTATTCGTAGATGACCTCGATATACGAGATGGCGAACGGCAGGGGGTAGCCCTAGTTGCTTCAATGGTCCGCCGCCACGAATGAGGAAATTAGCCTTCAGCTCCCACCGCTGGTTGATGCTGTACGTCGTCGATAGTCGATTGCGAAACGCAAGCAGGCTGTCGAACGCCTTCGGCCACTGCGAGTCCTCGATCAGCACACATCCAAGGGCATAGCAGTTGGTACCGCCATTCGAAATCAAGCCGGTGTCGCCAGTTTCGTCTATATAAGCCATCAGCACGCAGAGAGTATGGCGAAGGCCGCCGACACTGTTGCAAACGGGGCTGTCGGTATTCTATCGACCGCGAGAACTGCTACATCCGCGCCAAGGATTCCAGTCGTCGGTAGTCGGATCGATCGCGACCGGTGAAAATTGCTGCCGTCGCAGGTCTACCTCGCATGATCATCGTTGCCGGACATCTGATAGTGAGTGACAGGGACGTCTACCTCGCGGGCTGCGACGACGTCGTACGGCTCGCGCGGGAGGCCGAGGGCTGTCTGGACTTCGCGCTGGGGGCCGACCTCGTCGACTCGTCGCGCATCAATGTGTACGAGCGTTGGGTCGGGCGTGACGAGCTGATGGCGTTCCGCGGATCGGGACCGGATTCCGATCAACAGGCCGCGATTCTCGACGCCGATGTCCGCGAATTCGATACGACGGGAGAGTGAACATGCCTGGCCCGCTGGATATTCGGTTCTCTGCCGTGCTCGGGAAGGCTCAGGAGGGTGACACGTGGACGTGCGTGAAACTTCCCGATTCGGCGACCATCTTCGGAACCCGAGGCCTCGTCAAGGTGACGGGGACCGTCGATGGCCACCCGTTCCAAGGCGCGTTCATGGCGCTCGGCGACGGTACGCACAAGCTTCCGATCAACGCCGCGGTCCGCAAGGCGATCGGGAAGGCCGACGGAGATTCGGTGATCGTCCACCTCACCGAGCGTCGGAACTGACCGCGCCCAAATCTGTCGGTGCCCGGTTGTACCTTCTGCGCCATGACGCATTCGGGTGAGGCTGTTGCTGCTGCATATTCCAGCCGCGCGACGGAATACGTGGACCTCTTCGGGACGATGGAATCGGTGCATCCCGACGACCACACTGTCGTCCTGACCTGGGCGCGTGGGCTCAAAGGCCCTGTCGTCGACGCCGGATGCGGCCCGGGGCATTGGACCCATCTGTTGGCCGAACAGGGCGTCGAGATCGAAGGCGTCGACCTGAGCGAGCAGTTCATCGAACACGCGCGTCGGCAATACCCGGGCCGGGGATTTCGCGTCGGCGACATCTCTGCTCTCGGTGTCGCCGATGGTTCACTCGGCGGAATTCTCAGCTGGTACTCGACGATCCATTACACCCCCGACACGCTGCGGGAACCGCTCACCGAGTTCGCTCGTGCACTCGCGCCAGGAGGTGGTGTGCTGCTGGGATTTTTCGAGGGACCAGAGGTCGAGAGCTTCGAGCACGCCGTCATCACCGCGTACCGATGGCCGGCCGCGCGATTGGCCGAGGAGGTAGAGGGCGCCGGGTTCGAGGTTGTCGAAACCCATACGAGGCAAGACCCAGGAACCAGGCCGCACGGCTCTTTGATCGCGCGTCGGCTCTGACGGCTTGCGACTACTGGGACTCCGCGTCGTCGCGGTTCTCGGCGTCGAGGAACATCTGCAGGAAAGACGTGGGACGAGGTTCGGTGTCGTCGTCGTGCTCCGGGCTTGTCATCGGATTCCCTTCTCGCGTGCGGACATTCTGCACACGAGCTTGGCAGCGCGAAGTCTCCGGATCGGAACCCGAATGGCAACGGAGAGGTAACGAGATGGCGTCGAGGCTATAACGCTCTACTTGTAGAAGCCGTCGCGCAGATTGATGCCGTGCTCGACCCACACCTTGAGTGCCGCAAGCATTCCCGTCCATCCCTGGCAGTTGCCGAAGGCGTTCTTGGCGCCGGTTGCGGTCGGCCTCCACGAGGATTCGGTGATGGTGACGAGGGTGCGAGTGTCGTCGTCGAGCGACTCGAACTCGAAAGTCGTTGTGGTGTGGCCGTCTTCGGCGGACGAACCCTCGCCCTCCCAGCGAATCACGATGCGTTTCGGTGGATCGGCCTCGACGACCTGAACCGGGAACGCGCCAGGGAAGTCGTGGAAATCCCACGACACCTCGGCCCCGGGTTCGAGTCGCCCGCGCGCGCCGCCGGTGGTGAAGTACTTGGACAACTGCGCGGGATCGGCCACTGCCTCGTAGACCTCTGCGATCGGACGTGAGATCCGCCCCGACACGGTGAAGGATAGTTCCGTCAGATTTTCAGTCATGTTGTATTTTTACAACATGTCGCATTCCGAGCACAAGACCGACGACGACGATCGGGTCTTCAAAGCCCTCGCGTCGCCGATCCGTCGTCGCATGCTCGACATCCTCAAGGAAGCGCCCCGCACGACGGGCGAGCTGTGCGCTTTGCTCGTCGAAGTGGATCGGACGACGGCTCTGCAGCATCTGCGTGTGCTCGAGAAGGCCGAGCTGGTGACGGGCCGCAAGGTGGGCAGGGAGCGTCATCTCTCGCTCGCGCCCCTGCCGATCAAGCGCATCTCGGACCGGTGGATCGGCGAGTACGCGCGGGCGGCGGTCGAGCTGCTGGACCGGCTCGAGTAGGTGGGCTCCGCCCGCATGTGCACGAAAATGCACTGGGTCTTCTGGTCGCTCCGCAGGCTACGCTCCAGGCCCTCTATGTATTTCCGTGCACGTGACAAGTATACATCAGAGAGGTCTGTGAACCGCTTATTGTAAAGACGAGGTTTCGTAGAACACGCTCAAAGTAACGTACAAGTGCCTTTATGTTGCATTCCGTCAATTCCCTCTCATGTGTACAACGTCTGCTGTTAAATGCATGAAGACAGCACGAGATGGGATGGAAGTACATGGCCGATACAGGTTCCGGGCTTGCGGTGAGAGACAGCGTCGCGCAGCTCGTAGATTGCTCAGTCGTTTTCCCCGATACCGGGTCCGGCGCCTACACGGCCGTTCGGGATATCAACCTCTCGATCCAACGAGGCAAGTTGGTGACGGTCGTCGGGCCGACGGGATCGGGCAAGTCGACGATCCTCAACATGGTGGCCGGGCTGCTGCAGCCGGCGTCGGGCATGGTCTTCTCCAATGGAACGACGCTGAACGGCCTCAACACGAGTGCCGGCTACCTGTTCCAGCGGGACACGCTTCTGCCGTGGCGCAAGGCCGTCGACAACGTCGCACTGTCGCTCGACTATCGCGGCGCGAACCGTCGGGAATCGCGGGAGCTGGCGCGTGACTGGTTGCGCAAGGTCGGGCTCGCCGGGTTCGAGGACCGCTACCCGTCGCAGCTGAGTGGCGGGCAGCGTCGCCGAGTCTCTTTGGCGCAGATGTGGATCACCGACCCCGACCTGATTCTGATGGACGAACCGTTCTCGTCGCTCGACGCGCAGACGCGCCTGATCATGCAGCAGGAGGTGCTGCGGGTGTGGCAGACGTCGGGCGCAGGCGCGTTGTTCATCACCCACGACCTCGACGAGGCCGTCGCTCTGTCCGACGAAATCTACGTTCTCAGTGCAGGTCCCGCGAGTACGTTCGCCGGCCGGTTCGACGTGCCGATCGAGCGTCCACGCGATCTGCTCGACATCAAGCAGAGCCCCGAATACCAACAGATCTACGAGGAGGTGTGGTCCTGCCTGAAAAAGGAAGTGCTGCACACGTACTCGTCCACGTCGGCGTGAAGGAAGGCCAACGATGACAGTGATGGACAGTGCCCTGAAGACCCGCGACAACGCCAAGACTCGGGCGCCACGGAAGCGACGCCTCGGCAGTCCGGTGATGATCGCCTGCCAGATCGCGTTGGGCGTGGCGATCCTGGCATTCTGGCAAATCGGCGCCAGCACAGGGTTTCTCGATCCCTTCTTCTTCAGTGACCCGGTGTCGGTGGCGACGCGGATCTACGACTGGTTCACGTCGGGATCCATCTACACACACCTGATCGCGACGGGCCAGGCGACGTTGCTCAGCTTCGTCATCGGTGCCGTGCTCGGTCTGTTGTTCGGAACCTTGCTCGGCCGTGTGCATTTCCTCGAGCGGCTGTTCGACCCATACATCAAGATGTTCAACGCCATGCCGCGTCTGCTGCTCGCGCCGATCTTCTTGCTGTGGTTCGGACTCGGCATCGGATCGAAGATCGCGCTCGGCGTCACGCTGGTGTTCTTCCTGGTCTTCTTCAACACTCTCGAAGCGATGAAGGGTGTATCGCGTCCACTGATCGACAACTCCCGCATGCTCGGTGCGAGCGAATGGCAACTGCTGAAGACCGTCTACCTGCCGAGTGCGCTGGGACTGATCTTCTCGAGCCTGCATTCGAGTATCGGCTTCGCGATCATCGGCGTAGTCACCGGCGAGTACATGGGTGCGTTCCGCGGCATCGGGTACGTAATCGCGCAATCTCAAGGAACTTTCGACACCACAGGTGTCTTCGCAGGCATGGTGACGCTGATGGTGTTCGTCCTCGTCATCGAATTCTTCATCGGCAAGGCCGAACGCAGGCTACTGGCTTGGCGCTCCGTCGGACGCAACTGAAACCACGAAAAGGCATATACGACATGACGATCCATTCGGTACTGAAGAAGGCAGCCATCGCCGCGGGTGCGGCTGCGCTGTTGACCACCACCGCCTGTGCGCAGGGAGGCGCGGCCGGCTCGCCCGGTGAAGTGAACATCGCCGTCGCCGGCCTCACCAACTTGCACAACGTGCCTCTCGTCGTCGCCGACGAGCTCGGATACTTCGACGAAGCAGGCGTTAACGTCTCGCTGACCGACATGCAGTCGGGCACCAAAGCATTGGAGGCCGTGGCGTCGGGCAGCGCCGACGTGGCCGCCAGCTTCTTCGACCACACGCTCCGTATGCAGTCGAAAGGCCAAGCGCTGACGGCATTCACGGTTCTGTCCGACAGCCCGGGTGCAGTGCTCGCGGTGCCGCCGTCGAGCTCGGGCAGCGTCACCACCGTCGGGGATCTGAAGGGCAAGCCCGTCGGCGTCGCAGCACCCGGCTCCGCCGAGGACGCGTACTTCGCCTTGGTGCTCGGCCAGGCAGGCTTGTCCATGAGCGACGTCAGCAGCGTCAGCACCGGCACCGGAGCGAGCGCGGTCGCGGCGTTGGAATCGGGACAGGTCGACGCGGGCTGGATGTACGAGCCGGCATTCAGCCAGTTCGAGCAGCGCAACCCCGGCACGTCGACGCTCATCGACACGCGTACCGTCGAGGGCAACAAGCAGATGTTCGGCGACGGTGGCTACGCCGCGGAGACCCTGTACGCGAAATCGGCCTGGGTCGACGAGCGTAGCGACGACGCGGGCAAGGTGGCCTCTGCCGTCAAGCGCGCCCTCGAATGGATGAGCACGCACACCGCAGCCGAGATCACCGAGGTCATGCCCGAGAACCTCACCGGCACCGACCGCGAGATGTACACCCGCGTTCTCGACGGCACACTGCCGATGTTCACCAAGGACGGCAAGATGCCGACCGACGGCTACGTCGCCAACGTCGAACTGCTGGAACAGTCGCAGGGCCTGCAGAATCTCGACGCCACGAAGGCCTACACCAACGAGTTCGTGGAATGACCGCAACAACGCTCGCGGCGGTCACCGTTGGATACGGCGAACCGATCGAACTACGAGAAGTACCGCTGCCCGACGAGCTCGAGCCCGGTGCGCTTCTCGTCGAGATGCTCGCCAGCTCCATCTGCGGCACCGACGTACACGGGTGGAAAGGGCACCTGACCATACCGGCCGCGCTGCCCAGCATCCAGGGCCACGAGATGGTCGGCCGGATCACCGGATTCGGCGACGGTCCGCAGACCGACTCGTTCGGCGAACCACTCGAGATCGGCGACCGAGTCATCTGGTCGCACGCGTCGTGCGGGCATTGTCCCGCGTGCATGACGCGTCGGGACTCTGCTTTGTGCGAAAACCCGCGCATGTACGGGTATGCGAACGTCGACGCGTATCCCTATGTGCTGGGCGGATTCTCGACGCACGCATACGTGCTGCCGAACAGCGGACGCGTCAAGGTCCCCGATGCCGTTCCCGACGAGCTCGCCAGCGTGGCGGCATGTGCGGTCCGGTCGGCGGCCAATGCCGTCGAGAAGCTCGGTGCTGTTGCGCCCGGTGCGTGCATCCTCGTGCAGGGCGCAGGGCCGGTGGGACTGTTCGCGACGGCCATGCTGTCCCTGACGCCCGCGCGGCACTTGATCGTCGTCGGCGGGCCCGACTCGCGGCTCGAGATGGCTCGCGAGTTCGGCGCGACATCCGTGGTCAGCATCGACGAATTCCCGACGACCGAAGCACGGCGGGACGAGATCCTCCGCATCACCGGCGGAGTCCGTCCCGACCTGCTCGTCGAAATGTCCGGCGGTCCGACGGCGTTTGCCGAAGGCCTCGACATCGCCGCGAAAGGCGCACGCTACGTGCTGATGGGGCAGGTGTCGGCGACCGAGTCGTCCGTCGTCGCCAGCCGGATCACGATGAAGAACCTCGAAGTCGTCGGCGCATTCTCGGGCTCGATCGCCTACTACAAGCAGGCGCTCGACTTCCTCGCACTCACCGGCGAGCGGTTCGGATTCGACCGTATGATCTCCGGGCGATTCGCACTTGCCGATATCAACGACGCCATCGCTGGAATGATCGACATGACACAGACGAAACCGGTGATCAGGTTTCACTGAGCTGAAGGAGGGAGCGTCATGACGCTTGGTCGATCGGTGGAAGCGTCACTACTGGACAAGCTCCGAGAACTGGTGCTGAGCGGGGAATACCCGCCCGGCAGTCCCATTTCCGAGCAGCGGCTGACGGAGGCGTTCCACGTCAGCCGCACTCCGGTGCGTGAGGCGCTGAAACAACTTCAGAACGAAGGTCTCGTCGAGATCAGGTCGAAGGTCGGCACGTTCGTTCGTGAGCCTACGCGTCGGGAAGTCGCCGAACTGTTTGAGGTCAAGGAGGCGCTCGAAGGGTTGGCCGCGGGCCTGATGGCCAAGCGTGGGCCGATCGAGGAACTCGACATCCTGCGAGCGAATCTCGCCGAATCCGACGCGGCGGTGCGGGCCAACAACGTCACCAAGTACGTCGCGCTGGTCAAGCAGTTCCACGAGACCATCGTGGAAGGTAGCGACAACTCGAAGCTCGTCGAGCATTACCGTCGGCTCATGAATCAGCTGGCGTATCAGCGGTTGGTGCTACGGACGGTCGAACATCCTGGACGGCTTGCAGTATCGACCGCCGAGCACCAACGGGTCGTGGATCTGATCGAGGCGAAAGACTCCTGGGGTGCGGAGCGGGCGATGCGCATGCACGTCCAGGCGTCGTCGCAGGAGGCGTTGAACGTCCCGTCGTGAGCGAAAATGTATAGCGCCTTCGGGTCACTCCGCAGGCTACGCTCCTGGCCCGCTATACATTTTCGCTCACGTGAGGAGTGCGTGCCCCAGCCTCTCGGCCTTGGTGAGCAGATAGCGGTGGTTGTCATCGTGGGCCTCGACGTGCAGTGGGGTGGTCCGCAGAACGTCGGTGCCGTACGACGTCAGACCCGACACCTTGTGCGGATTGTTCGTCATCAGGTTGACGGACCTGATGCCCAGCGTGTCGAGAATCCGCGCTGCACAACCGAAGTCACGAGCGTCGATAGGTAGGCCGAGTGCGGTGTTGGCGTCGACGGTGTCGTACCCGCGTTCCTGTAGTTCGTATGCGCGCAGCTTCTGCAGCAACCCGATGCCGCGACCCTCGTGGCCACGGAGGTACACCACGACACCTGTTCCGACGCGGGCGATCTCGGCGAGGGCGCGGTCGAGTTGCGGACCGCAATCGCAGCGACGCGACCCGAACACGTCCCCGGTGAGGCACTCGGAATGCACGCGCACGAGTACATCGTCCTGACCCTCGATGTCACCGAGTGCGAGTACCGCGTGTTCGAGCCCGCTCTCGTCGGTGACCGCCGTCATCTGGAACACTGCATGTTCGGTGGGGAGCGCCACGGTCGGACTGATCGTCAGTGCGCTCGTCCACCTGCGGTAGCGGACGATATCCGCGATGGCCAGATTGTTCAATCCATGTGTGGCACAGAAGGAGTCGAGTTCGTCGCCGCGCATCATGGTGCCGTCGTCGTTGACGATCTCGCAGATGGCGCCGGCGGGGTGTAGCCCGGCGAGGGACGTGAGATCGACGGCGGCCTCGGTGTGTCCCGGCCGCTCGAGTACGCCACCCTCCCGTGCACGGAGTGGGAAGACGTGGCCGGGGCGGGTCAGCTGCTCGGCCCGAGTGTCGCCGGCTCCGAGCAAGCGCAGGGTGCGTGCACGGTCGGCCGCCGAAATGCCGGTGCTGACGCCGGTGCGGGCGTCGACACTGATCGTGTACGCGGTGCCCTTGGGATCTTCGTTGTCCGACACCATCGGTGGGAGATTCAGTGCGTCGAGGCGATCTCCTCGCATCGGTACGCACAGCACGCCGGAACCGTGGCGGATCGTGAACGCGACCAGTTCCGCAGTGGCATGTTCGGCGGCGAAGATCAGGTCGCCTTCGTTCTCGCGGTCGTGATCGTCGACTACGACGACGGCTCGCCCGGCCGCGATATCGGCAACGGCGCGTTCGACTTCCGTGACGAACGACGGTGTGCTCATGACGTCACGCTCGCCTTCTGCGTCGTCGTGGACTTGGTGCCTCGACGGAGACCGGGCAGCATGTACGTCAGCATGTACACCACTGCGGCGACGGCGAATCCGACGATGTAGGTCAGGTCGCCCCACTCCGGATGATGGACCGTGACCCAGCCCTTGTAGAACGACAGGTTCCAGAACGGGATCGACGCGACGACGCCGACGACCCAGGCAGCGAAGCCCCAGTTGACGATGCGGGTCTCGTCGTACAGTTCTTCGATGCGTGTCTTGTCCTTGCGTCCGCCGACGAAGTAGTCGAGCAGCAGCGCGGCGCCGAACGGTGCGATCAGGTACGCGCCGAGGAACAGGAAGTTCTTGAACTTGGCCTCGAAACCTTCACCGGCCCACAGGCTGATGACGTACGCGAGGACGCAGATGACGACCACCGCGGTACGACGACTTACCGGAATCCGCAGTGTCTGAACGGAAATCGCGCCGCCGTAGACGTTGAGGAAGTTCTGTGAGAACGACGAGAGCATGACGACGATGAGAGCGACCGGCGCCCACGAACCGGTCAGGCGTGCGAGTGCGCCGATCGGTTCCTCGCCGGTGACCGCGGACGCGCCGAGCAGCGCACCGGCGATGCCGAGCCAGCTGAGCGTCAAGAAATTGCCCGCGAGAGTGTAAAGGCCTGCGCGAGTGGCGGTCTTGTCGTCGTCGGGCAGATAACGCGAGTAGTCGGATGCGAACGGCCACCAGGCGATCAGGAACGACATGAAGAATCCGGCGACGGTGATCCATCCGCCGACACCGCCGATGTAGAAGGGCGCCGAGGTGTCCGCGTCGAAACCGAGGGTGTCGCTGTTGACGATCGACACGACCGTGATCAGCACGAATCCGAAGAACAGTACGAACGACAGAATCTTCTGCAGGAAGTGAATCATGTTGTAGCCGAACACTGCTACGACGAGCTGAATGCTGACGAGCACGAGCGCCGACAGCCAGAAGGGGATGCCCGGGGCGAGTTCGTGCAAGGCTTGTGCGCCGAGGATGATCGTCACTGCGGCCCAGCCGATTCCAGCAAAGATGTTGATGTACGCCACGGGGATGAAGTTGCCGAAGAATCCGAGTGGTCCGCGAGCCTGGATCTGTTGCGGAACGCCGAGTCGGGCGCCCATCTGCGACAGCACGCCCATGACGACGGCTCCGATGAGCGATCCGGCGACGATCGCGCTGACGGCCGACGTCAGAGACAGTCCGAAGCTGACAGCCGAGAATCCGAGGACCATGATCGGGAAGTTCATACCGGCGGCGAACCAGATCGAGAACTGGGATCGAGCCGTTCCGTGACGTTCGACGTCGGGAATGTGGTCGACGCCGTACGGCTCGACCGCGGCGATCTTGCTTCGATACTGGCGATCTGCGGTATCCGCCGAGGGAGTGTCTGACATTGAGAATCTCACTTCTTGCCATGATGTATGGCAGTAGATCGTATACGGATCACACTTGTCTTTTCGCCGCCGGAAGTCAACCCCCGTGGGCGTGAAAATGCTTCGGCTGCACAGACTTTTGGATTTCTTTACGTATCAGTACGTCTGGGAATCGGCGTCGTCGCAGATCACCGTCACCGGCGGGTCCACGAAGCCTGCAACCGCAACGACATTCGCGAGAGCGGGATCTGCGAGAAACTCGTCGACGCTGCGTCGATCGGGGAAGTGCGTCAGGACCGTGATGTCGTTCCCGTCCCGGTAGATGCGATGGCCGGTTGCGCCGTGTGCTCGACGGTTGTCCTGGTGGCCCGCAAAGGCGTTGTGCCATTGTTCGTAATCTCGAACACGGTGGCGCGTGATGAGCGTGGTCATGAGCGGTACGTCCATATCGGTAGGGGTTGTTGTGTAAGGTCGTGCCATACCAAGTGCCACAGAATCGAGGAATTGTTCATGGTGTCTGCGACTCCCCGAAAGCTCGTGACGGCCAACTTTCAGATGCAGGTCGCGTCCAGCCTCCGAACGATGATCATCGACGGCGAGCTCAACCCCGGCGACGCGTTGTCCGAAGTGGCGCTGGCCGAGACGTTCGGAATCTCTCGCACACCCGTCCGCGAAGCGCTGAAGCAGTTGCAGATCGAAGGTCTCGTCGAGATTCGTTCGCGTGTCGGCACATTCGTTGCACGGCCGTCGCGTCGGGAGATCAACGAGCTGTTCGAGATGAAGCAACTCCTCGAAGGCGCTGCCGCTCGGCTGATGGCAGCCCGCGGCAACATTCCCGAGTTGGACGCGATGAAGGCCAACGTCCGTGAGGCGGACGAGGCCGTCGAGGCCGGTGACACCGAACGCTACGCCGAGCTGGTCCGCGACTTCCACGAGATCCTCATCGCCGGCGCCGACAACGGAAAGCTGTCCGCGCACTACCGCATTCTGATGAATCAGCTGTCCTACGGGCGTCTCGTGAAAACGTCGCTGTCGCAACCGGGTAGGTCCGTGGACTCGGAAACCGAACACCATCGTGTCCTCGAACTGATCGTCGCGAAGGACGGTGCAGGCGCGGAGCGGTTGATGCGGCACCACGTCCAGGCCAGTCACCACGCGGTGATGGCGGGCCTGGACGCTGCGGACGCCTGATCCCCCTGGGGCTCAGACCAGGGCCTGCAGGGCGCCGCCGTCGAAGAACCCGCCCGCGCTGTAGACCATCGGTGCGATGTCGGTGACGTCGGCATGCCGGACGCGGCACACGAAGACGGTATGCGTGTTCGCCTGCAGCCGCTCCCGAATCTCGACCTCCATGACCGCGCTGCTACGCGCCAACAGCGGGCTGCCGTGCGGGCCGGGAGTCCAGTCGAGGCCGTCGAACTTGTCGGTTGCCTTCGACGCGAACGTTGCTGCCACATCGCCTTGTTCGACCGACAGAATGTTCACGGCGAGGTGCGACGACCGGAACAGGCTGTCGTGCGTGTTCGACGTCTTCTGTACACACACCATGATGGTCGGCGGCTCGAGCGAAACGCTGGTGAACGCGTTGACGGCGAGACCGCGTGGGGTGTCGTCGACCTGAGTCGTGATGACCGTGACCCCGGTGACGAACCGCCGGTTGACGGCCTTGACCAGATCCGGTGTGACGTCGGTGTCGAGCTGTGTCATGAGATTCCTTTCAGTCCTGGCCGACGGTGATGATGTTCAATGCGCTGAGCAGCGCCCGCGGGTCCCACGTGACGTGCTCCTCGGTGATGGTGTCGCCGTCGAACACGGCGAACGTGGCGCCGCTGACCTCCACGGTGCGACCGGTCGTCGGGATCCCCAGGAACGGGCCGGTGTGAGTGCCGGTGCTGTGCCAACGGATGGCCGCGCGGTCCCCGTCGATCAGGATGTCGTCGACGACCGTCGTCAAATCTGGGAACGCGGCCCGCGTCGAGACGATCGACGCCTTGAACGTGGCCCGGTCGGTGGTGTGGCCGTTGGATCCGTAGCGCACGTAGCCGGGCGCGAGGACCGCATCCAGAGCGTCGACGTCGCCGTTGTCCCATGCTGCGTTCCATGCCTGCTCGAGCTGCGAGCGTCGGGTGGTCATAGGAGTTCTTCCTTTCGATCGTTGGCAAGTTGTTTCCAGAGGGCCACCGTCAGCCCTGCGACGATCACCAGGAACGGCAACGACGTCACGATGACGGTGTTCTGCAGGACGTTCAGTCCGCCGGCGAACAGCAGGACGATGGCGGTGATTCCGGTCAGCACGCCCCACATGACGAGCACCCAGCGCGGCGGTGTCAGCGATCCGTTGGTGGTCATCATCGACAGCACGTAGGTGTTGGCGTCGGCGCCGGAGATGAAGAAGACCGCGACCAGCAGGATCGCCACCGCAGTGGTGATCGACGCGAAGGGGAAGTGCTCGAGCGTCGCGAAGAATGCGCTGTTGATGTCGGCGGCGGTGCGTGCGGCGATGTCGCCGCCTTGGTAGAGATCGATGTGGATGGCGGTGCCGCCGAACACCGTGAACCACGTGAAGAACACGATGCTGGGGACGACGAGCACGCCGAGGATGAACCCGCGGATGGTGCGGCCGCGTGAGATACGGGCCAGGAACACACCGACGAATGCGCCCCACGACACCCACCACGCCAGCATGAAGTAAGTCCAACCCTGCATCCACTCGATATCGCCGAAAGCGCTGCCCTGCAGACTCATTCGCAGGAAGTCCGTGGCCCACATGCCGATCGACTCGGTGTAGAGGTTGATCACGAAGATCGTCGGCCCGACGATCAGCATGAACACGAACAATGCGATCGCCATCCACGAGCTGGCATGGCTGAGGTACTTGATGCCGCGGCTGACGCCGGTCACCGCGGACATCGTGAACACCGCGGTCACGGCGGCAATGATGAGCACCTGCGAGGTGGAGTCGACGGGGATGCCGAACAGCACGTTGAATCCGTTGTTGATCTGCAGTGCGCCGAGCCCGAGTGACGTCGTCGTGCCGAACAGCGTCGAGAACACCGCGAGGACGTCGATGGTCTTGCCGATCGGGCCGTCGACCCGGTCGCCCAGGAGTGGCCGGAACAGCTGGCTGACCAGGGCGCGGCGCCCCTTACAGTGCGTCGAATAGGCGATGGCGAGGCCGAACACAGCGAAGATCGCCCACGCGTGCACTCCCCAGTCGAAGTACGAGTACTGCATCGCGCGCACCGCGGCCTCGGGGGTTCCCGGCCCGGCGAGCCCGTGCGGTGGCGTCGCGAAGTGGGAGATCGGCTCGGCTACGCCATAGGAGATGAGGCCGATGCCCATCACGGCGCTGAGGATCATCATGAGCCAGCTGATGGTGGAGAACTCGGGCTTCTCGTCGGCAGGCCCGAGGCGACGGTCGCCTGCCGGGCTGAACGCGAGGAACACGAGAAACACCAGAACACCCAGCGTCACAGTCAGATACAGCCAACCGAAGGTCTGTGTCGTCCAATCGAGCGACGAGCTGATCACCGAGTTCAGGTTGTCGGTGAACGCAACTGCCCACGCGACGAACAACGCAGCGACCGCAACGGACGTCCAGAAGACGCTACCGAGTCGGCGTGTGCGCCCTGTCGGTGGCGTTTCGACCGGTGTCGGCCGTGATGCGATGGTGGCGCTGGAGGGAGACGATCCGTGCTCTGCCATACAACAGAGTATGTGCTGGCTCACTTTTTCTTGTCAACACTGGATTTGAGTCGATGCGTAAACAGCAGTGACGGTCGTATTACAAAGGTGTTTCACCTGCAGCTTTACGACTGTGTGCGGGTCGAAGCATCATATTTTGGCGTCACCTGTTGACCGACTGTGGCTAGGGCCCTAATGTGTGTTGCATGCAAGAGCAGAAGCGATACGGCGACACCGAGGCAATCCGTCGCGTAGTGGTCTACCGAGAAGAGACCATCACCGAAGCCGGCACTGCCCCGATTCGGCCGGTCTCCCGCGCGAGTGTTGCTGTGGTGGTGCGTAATCCGTGGATCGGCACCGGGCCGGATACCGACCTGTCCGATGCTGTGATCGACCTGGCGCCTGCGTTGGCGACACTGATCTCGGACCGTCTCGGCGAGGCGCTCGGCGGATCGGACAACATCGAGGCATTCGGCAAAGCTGCGATCGTCGGAACGGCCGGAGAGATCGAACATGGTGGGGCGCTGATACATACGCCCTACTTCGGCAACCTCCTGCGTGAATTCCTGCAGGGCGAGTCGATCATCTGTTTCGCCGACGCGCGTGCCGATGCCGGGCAGGAGCTCGTCGTCCCGCTCTGGCACAAGCTCCATGCTGCGACCCGCAGCCACTATCAGACCGTCAGCACCCGGGTTTCCGACGCGCCTCGCGCCGACGAGATCGTCGTCGTAGCCGCGGCGTCGACCGGCCCACGTCCACATCCACGAATCGGCGACCGAAAATCCGATCCCGCCGTCAGCACGCACACATTGGAGGCAGCACTTTCATGAACGTCCGCAAGATCATCACCGTCGTCGAGGACATCCTGACCGAAGGCGGACGCCCGGTTTCTCCTGCCTACCGCGTCGCCGTCGTCGCGGCCGTGATCGACAACCCTTGGGCCGGTCAGGGATTCGTCGAGGACCTGGCACCCGGAATCGACGCGACGGCATCCGATCTGGGTGCGTTGCTGGCTCCTCGCGTCGTCGAGGCTCTCGGTGCTACCGTCGAGGCCTACGGTAAGGGCGCGATTGTGGGACTGGACGGCGAAATCGAACATGGATCCGCGCTGATCCACACGCTCAAGTTCGGTGACCACTTCCGCAAGGCCACATCGGCGACGACGCTGTTGCCCGCGGTGGAGAAGCGCGGCCCGGCCGGAGTGTTGTTCGACATTCCGCTCAAGCACATCACCGACGCGACCATCCGCTCGCACCACCAGACCGTCGAGGTCAGGATCGCCGACGCGCCGCACCCCGGCGAGATCCTCGTCGCTCTGGCCGCATCGTCCGCAGGCCGCCCGCAGCAGCGTCTGGCCGCATTGTCCACCGAGCAGTAAGGCGTTTCTCGTGACACCGACAGTGGTACTGCTTCACGGTGTCGGACTCGACCACCGGATGTGGGAGCCCGTCACCGAGATCTTGGGCGACGGCTACGACGTCGTCACGCCTGATCTTCTCGGTCACGGCGACGAGGCTCCCGCGCCGGAGGGAACAACGCTCGACGACCTGGTCGACGCGGTCCTCGGGCGAATTCCCGACGGCGCGCACGTGGTCGGCTTCTCGCTCGGAGCGCTTGTGGCGCAAAGGATTGCGCTTCGCTTTCCGGATCGGGTGGCTTCTCTGACGTCGGTGGCGTCGGTGTGCAGACGGACCGAATCCGAACGTGCGTCGGTGCTTGCGCGCTACGAGGTCGCGAAAAGTGACTATCGTGCGAGCATCGACGCGTCGGTCGCGCGGTGGTACGACGGTTCGGACTTGCCGCGGAAGTGGGTCGACTGGACGCGAGAGACGTTGGAAGGCAACGACGTCGACTCGTTCCTGAACTGCTACCGCGTGTTCGCGACCGGCGACGCGGAGGTCGGTCCTCATCTGGGCGACATTGCCGTGCCCGCACTTGCGGTGACGGGCGCTGCGGACCCGGGTTCGACGCCGGAGATGACGTCTCGTCTCGAGGCCGCTGTTCCAGGGTGTCGTGCGGTGATCGTCGACGGAGCTCGCCACATGCTTCCGGTCGAACGTCCAACCGAATTAGCAACAGTCATAGTCGAGTTCATCGGAGGTCTCATCCATGTCTGAGCTGCACCACTTCATCGGTGGTAAGCCTGTTGCGCCGTCGTCGGGCGAGTACTTCCCGAGTATCAACCCGGCGAACCGTGAGGTTCTGTACCACGCGGCGCGCGGAAATGCCGAGGACGTCGACCGCGCGGTGACCGCCGCCCGAGCTGCGTTCGAGGAGCCGTCGTGGCGTGATATGAGCAACACCGCCCGTGGACGTCTGCTGCGTCGTCTCGGAGATCTGGTGGGGGAGAACGCCGAAGAGTTGGCGCGGCTCGAGGTGCTCGACAACGGAAAGCTGTTGCGCGAGATGCGCGGTCAGCTGGCCTCCGTGCCCGAATACTATTACTACTACGCAGGTTTGGCCGACAAGATCCAGGGCGACGTGATTCCGACGTCGGACAAGCGAGTCCTGAACTACACGACGCGCGAACCCCTCGGCGTCGTCGGCGCGATCACGCCGTGGAATTCGCCGCTGACGCTCACGACGAGCAAGCTGGCGCCCGCATTGTGTGCGGGCAACACCATAGTCATCAAGCCGTCGGAGTACACGTCGCGCTCTGCGTTGCGTTTGGCGGAATTGGCGTCCGAAGCCGGATTCCCCGACGGCACAGTCAATGTCGTCACCGGATTCGGTGCCGAAGCGGGCCAGGCGTTGGTCGATCACCGCAGTCTCGCGAAGATCTCGTTCACCGGTAGTACCGGGACGGGTTCGCGCATCGCGGCAGCGACGGCAAGCCGGTTCATCGGATCGACACTCGAACTCGGTGGCAAGTCACCCAACATCGTCTTCGGTGACGCCGATGTCGCCAATGCGGCGATGGGCGTCGTCGCCGGAATCTTCGCTGCCGCAGGACAAACGTGCATCGCAGGTAGTCGCGTGTTCGCGCACGCGTCGGTCTACGACGAGTTGTTGGAACGCGTCAGCGAACGCGCACGGACCATCAAGATCGGCGACCCGCTGCTCGACGACACCGAGTTGGGTCCGCTGGCATTCGAGAGTCAGCACGAGAAGGTCGCAGGCTACGTCGATCTCGGGCGCAGCGAGGGTGCACGCGTCGTCACCGGTGGCCACGCGTCCGACGGCGGTGGACTCGGCGGGTTCTTCTACGAGCCGACCGTGCTGGTCGACGTCGACAACGACATGCGCGTCGTCCGCGAGGAGATCTTCGGACCTGTTGCGGCAGTGATGAAGTTCGAGTCCGAGGACGAGGTCGTCGCCCTGGCGAACGACACCGAATTCGGTCTCGCAGCAGGTGTCTGGACGAAGGACCTGTCGCGCGCACACCGGATGGCGTCGCGACTCGATGCAGGCACCGTTTGGGTCAACACCTACCGCGCGATGTCGCCGATGTCGCCGCGCCAAGGATTCAAGAGCAGTGGCGTCGGCGTCGAACACGGCACCGAGACCATCCGCGAGTACACCCGTTTGAAGAGCGTGTGGATCAACACGAACGAGGACCCCGTAGCGGATCCCTTCGTCATGCGCAGCTGAGTTCGAGGAAAGGAAATCACATGAGGTTCTCACTGTTCGCGCACATGGAGCGCTGGGACGAAAGCGTCGGCCACCGAGAGCTTTTCGAGAATCTGGCCGAGCTGACCACGATCGCCGAAGCGGGCGGATTCGAGACCGTCTGGATCGGCGAACATCATGCGATGGAATACGTCATCTCGCCGAGTCCGATGCCGTTGCTCGCCTACCTGGCGGGACAGACGTCGACGATCCGGCTCGGTGCCGGAACCATCATCGCGCCGTTCTGGAACCCCATTCGCGTTGCAGGTGAATGCGCGTTGCTCGACGTGATCAGCAACGGTCGTGCCGAGATCGGATTGGCGCGTGGCGCTTACCAATTCGAGTTCGACCGTCTCGCCGACGGCCTGCCTGCAGCCGACGGTGGCAAGCACCTACGCGAGCTCGTGCCCGCCGTCCGTGCATTGTGGCAGGGCGACTACGCGCACGACGGCGAGATCTGGAGCTTCCCGACGTCGACCAGCGTGCCGAAGCCCGTGCAGAGGCCGACGCCGCCGATGTGGGTTGCGGCGCGCGACCCGTCGTCGCACGATTTTGCCGTCGCCAACGGTTGTAATGTCATGGTGACGCCGCTGATGAAGGGCGACGAGGAGGTCGAAGACCTCAAGAACAAATTCGAGACCGCCGTCGACGCGCACCCCGAGGTGGATCGGCCGGAGATCATGGTGCTGCGGCACACGTACGTGCATCCGGTGTCCGACCCGGACGGGTGGCGGCCCGCTGCCGACGGAATCCAGAAGTACTACCGCACGTTCGACGCCTGGTTCGGCAACAAGACCGAGACCGTCAACGGTTTCAAGGAGCCGAGCCCGGAGTCGAAGTTCGCCGAGCGGCCCGAGTTCACGCCGGACTCGCTGCACAAGACCGCGATGATCGGTACACCCGAGGAAATCGTCGAGCGTCTGAAGCACTACGAAGCTCTCGGCATCGACGAGTTCAGCTACTGGACCGACAACACCCTCACCCACGAGCAGAAGCGCGCGTCGCTGAAGCTGTTCATCGACGAGGTTGTTCCGGCGTTCAAGTAGGCGCCTCCGTCGCATGTGCATGGAAATACATAGAGCGCTATGTATTTCCATGCACATGGGGTGGGTCAGTTGAGCTCGGTGGCCCAGTCGTACGTCTCCAGGAACGGATCCGGTTCGATCGGTGCCGGTGACTCCCATACTTGGTAGATCAGTCCGTCGGGCCGGACCTCGCCGATTCGTGCGGTCTTGGTGACATGGTGGTTGTCGCCATCGACGACGACGTCACCTTCGGGCGCCGCGAAACTGACGCCGTCGGCCGCGGCCTGGATCGCGCCGACGTCGAACGAACCGGCCTTCTCTGCCATCGCTTTCCACAGGTGCACAGCCGTGTATGCCGATTCCATCGGATCCGAAGTCACTCGGGCGTCCCCATAGGCGCTCTTGAAATCCGACACGAACGTCGTGTTGTCCGGTGTGTCGAGGGTCTGGTAGTAATTCCACGCCGACCACTGGCCCGCGATGTTCTCGACACCGATACCGGCCACTTCTTCCTCACCGACGCACATCGACATCACCGGCATGTCCGCAGCAGTGAGACCTGCATTGGTGTACTCACGGAAGAACGCGACCAGGGAATCGCCCACGACCACGTTGAACACCGCATCAGCGTCCGCTGCACGCATCTTGTTGACGATCGTCGAGAAGTCCGTAGACCCGAGCGGGGTGTAGTCCTCACCCTTGATCTCGATGCCGTTCTCGGCGGCGTACGCCTTGACGATTGCGTTGGACGTGCGCGGGAAGACATAGTCGCTACCGACGAGGTACAGCGACTTGACGCCTTGTTCCTTCAGGTAGTCGAGCGATGGGATGATCTGCTGGTTGGTCGTTGCGCCGGTGTAGAAGATGTTGTCCGACGCCTCCAGTCCTTCGTATTGCTGGCCGTAGTACAACAGCGCATTGTTGTCCTCGAACACCGGCAGCATCGCTTTGCGACTCGCCGAGGTGTAGCCGCCGAACACCGCCGCGACACAGTCGTTGCTGATCAGCTTCTGCGCTTTCTCTGCGAACACGGTCGGCTCCGACGCACCGTCTTCGGCGAGCAGATCCAGTTGCTTACCGAGTACGCCGCCGGACGCGTTGATCTCGTCGACGGCCATCGTGATGGCGTCGCGGATCACGGTCTCGTTGATCGCTGTCGGACCCGACAGCGAATTGATGGCGCCGACTTTGATGCTGCTGCCGGACGTATCGACGCAGCTCGGCGCCGCCGTGCCGGAGGTCGAGGTGTCGTCGCCTGCCCTGCTTCCGCATGAGGTGACGATCAGTGTGACGCCGAGCAGCAGTGCAGTCGCTGCCGTGCGATGTGAGATGCGTTTCATGACAGTGCCTTTCCAGATCAGGTTGTGAAGAGCCTCGATGAGTTGGTTTCGTGCTGCATGGCATAGATGTCGAGTTCTGGGGCGAAAGCCATGGCGTCGTCCCAGTCGGTTCTGATCGCGCGTTCGGCGCAGGTTTCGAGAAAGTAGCGGTCGTCGAACAGCTGCTGTTGCACCCACATCGGGCCTGCGCGCCCGAGACGGACTGCAGCAGAGAGCAATCCGGAGTAGGACGACCTCACGAAGCCCAGGACTGCCAGATGTCTGTCGATGCCGAGGCGCCGATGCACGATGCCCTCGACGACCGCCTGGTTTCCAGGTGCCTGGCTGGCGAGGACATGAGTGAGGTAGTCCGACGACGACGTAGGGGAGAGAACCCGCTGGGCGACCAGAGCCAGTTGTCGCCCGCACGCTGTGGACGACAGACGGCCTGACTCCGACAGTTTGTGAGCGGAGAGAGCTCGGTCGAGCACCAGAGAGTCATCGAGATGGTCGTGAGTCCACGCCCATGCCAGCGCGACGGCATCGAGCGTGGTCACCGACTCGGAGACGTACGCCTGAGCCACCGTAGCAATGTCGCGTTCTCGCGCCCCAGGGTTGCCTGCGAGCCATGCCTCGAGTCCGTTGGAGTGAACGAACCTTCCCGATGGAAATGCGCTGTCGCACAGCTGGATCCAGTTGAGGAAGGTGATGGCCTGTGTGTCAGTCATGACTGTGGCCGTGGTGATGATCGGCCGACGTGTTGGACCATCCGTTGAGCGCCAGCGCGACTTGCGACACCTGACCTGTCACGTGCAGTGCCCTCAATGTAGCTTCGGCTGTCTCGGGGCCGGTCATCAAGGGCGTCGCGACGCGATCGACCGTCACATCGAGTGGCGCGTGTTGATTTCCCAGGAGGTAACCCAGAAGCAATGCACGTCGGACTGCGTCGGTGCCGACGTTGTCTGCGAACTCGACGACGATGGCATCCTCCGCGGGCCGCTCGACTGCGACGATGGTCTCGCCGTCGTCCCACAGCACTGTGTCCGCGGCCAGGAATGACCCACGTGGGAGCTGCAGGGCGAGCTCGCGGTCGGCTGCCGTGCGCACGAGTTGGCGGTGTTTCTTGGCGTCGCCCCATGGAATACGAACTGGGTCGACGACCCGGCCGCGGTACCTCTCGTCCGTGCGTGAGCCGAGAATTTCTGTTGTTTCCATGTCACATCCTGGGTGTCAGAGGGGAGCGGCCGAGAAGGACACGTCGGGCGACGTCCCACAGTGCGTGGGTGGTCGCCTGCGTCGTCGGGGCTCGGTCGGTGAGAAATCGCGCCGAGACTCCGATCGAGTTCGGCAGCATGCTCGCCGCGCCCACGACATCGAGAGACTCGCGCAGAACGAAATTGAATTCTTTCTTCAGATAGTCGAGATCCCGTTGTGGAGCGACGACGAGGAAGCTCGAGTAATAGTTCCGGGACGCGACCGCGCCCAATCCTGTCGGTCGAGTACCGGGCTCGAGACGGACATTGTCCACGGCTTGGAGGGTGCCGTCGATCTCGATCGCCGTCCGTGACTTGTAGGCATCGTACAGAAACCGTTCGCCATGGCCGATTCGGCCGGACGCAACGGATTCGGATCCGATGAACACCGAGTCGCCTGTCATGTCGATCGTGGTGGACTGCGTGAACCGTGAATGTGCGTGCGGGATAGCAACCTTCGGGAAGTGCTCGACGAGGCTGCCGTCGGACAAGGTGAAGCGGTAGTCGTGTGTCGACAACTCGTCTCCGGCGTAGATCTGCGTTGCCGACTGTGCTGTCAGATGCAGTCGGCAACCTGTCCCAACGCCGATGTCAGTCCGAATCCGGTCACGTGGGAAAGCCCCACCCGTGGGATTCTGTACGCACAGAAACGCCATCCCCGGATCTTCGGAATCCAAGTACATGGGGACCGTGATGCGTTGCGGGAAACGCTGTTCGAGCTTCGCTATCCGCGTTCGATTGTTGCGGCCACACACCACATCGATGGCGAGTTTACCCTCGACAGTGGGCGCGGCCGCGGTCACGCGGGGACATTCGGTGTCAACATCGCACCGCGTACGACGGCGTCGAAGACCTCGTCGAGGCCGGAGCCGTTTCGCAGGTCGGTGAAGATCGTTGGACGGTCGGGGCGAGCCACGGCACAGTCGCTGCGCATACGGTCCAGGTCGGCGCCGACCATCGGTGCGAGGTCGATCTTGTTCACTACCAACAGATCTGCCTGGAGTAGGCCAATTCCTTTCTTGCGGGGAATGTCGTCGCCCGCAGCAGTGTCGATGACGAAGATCCAGTAGTCGACAAGATCCGACGTGAACGTTGCGGCAAGGTTGTCGCCGCCGGACTCGATCAGCACCAACGACAGTTCGGGGTAAGTCTTCTGCAGCGTCATCACTGCACTGAGGTTGGCCGACGGATCCTCTCGGATAGCGGTGTGAGGGCAGGCGCCGGTTTCGACCCCTGCGACGCGTGCGGGATCGATCAATCCGCTGCGGCGTACTCGTTGCGCGTCTTCGTCGGTGACGAGATCGTTGGTGATCACGGCCGTGTCGATACCGGCTGCCGTGAGCATCGGCAGCAGACGTTCGACGAGCCGGGTCTTTCCGGATCCGACTGGCCCGCCGATACCGATTCGGGTTGGTTCGTGCATGTGCGTCGTCCTCCTATTTGATCGTGTAGCGGCGGCCCAGAGGGACACGCGTCATGGGCTGGCTGGTGCATACTTCGCCGTCGACCTCGACTCGATAGGTGTCGGGGTCGATGGAGATCGAGGGCAGGTAGTCGTTGTGCAGCAGAGACGATTTGCTCAGTGACCGTGCGCCGATGCAGGGGACGAGCGGAGTATCGAGTCCGAGGCGGTCACCGAGGCCATCGGCGATCGCTGCCTGTGCCACGAAGTTGACCGAGACGTCCGACGGTGTCTTACCGAATGCTGCCCATTGTGGGCGGTACTTCAGCGGCTCGCAGGTCATCAGTGACGCGTTCGATTCGCCCATGACCGACCATGCGGGAAACCCTCCTTTGAACACGACTTCGGGACGAATGCCGAAGAATTTCGGGTCCCACAGCACGATGTCGGCCATCTTGCCGGGTTCGAGTGAACCGACCGTGTGATCGATGCCGAACATGCGTGCTGGGTTGATGGTGATCTTGGCGAGGTAACGCAGGATTCGTGCATTGTCGGCGCCAGTGCCGACATCGGCGGTCAAAGGGCCGCGAGTTGCCCGCATATGAGATGCCAACTGCCATGTGCGAGCGATGGTTTCACCGATTCTCCCCATGCCCTGGGAATCCGATCCCATTGCCGAGATGGCACCCATGTCGTGCAGAACATCCTCTGCTGCAATGGTTTCGCGGCGGATTCGTGATTCGGCGAACGCGACGTCCTCGGGAATTCGTGGATTCAGATGGTGGCATACCATCACCATGTCGAGATGCTCGTCGAATGTGTTGCGGGTATAAGGATTCGTGGGATTGGTCGACGACGGTAGGCAGTTGCTCTCGCCGACGACGCGCATGACGTCCGGCGCGTGGCCCCCGCCTGCGCCTTCGGCGTGATACGTGTGGATGACGCGTCCGGCGATGGCGCGCATCGTGTCCTCGAAGAACCCTCCTTCGTTGAGGGTGTCACTGTGAATCTGTATTTGCAGATCGAGTTCGTCACCAGCGTCGAGCGATGCACGGATCGCGGCCGCGGTGGCGCCCCAGTCCTCATGGATCTTGAATCCGATCGCACCGGCAAGGCCCTGCTCGACGATCGGCGCTGGATCTGCGGCGCTTCCGTTGCCGAGGAATCCGAAGTTCATCGGGAACGCCTCGACCGAGCGCATCATGCGTGCGAGATTGTTCGGACCCGAGCTGGTGATGCCGACAGTGACCGGACCGAGGCCGCCGCCGATCATCGTCGTGATGCCGCTGGAGATCGCTTCCTCGACAAGTCCGGCACTGTCGAAATGCACGTGTACGTCGATGGCTCCGGCTGTGGCGATCATGCCTTCACCGGATCGAACGTCGGTACCGGCGCCGATGATCAGATTCGGATCGACACCGTCCATCAATCGTGGGTTGCCGGCGTTGCCAACCCCGGCAATGACGCCGTCCTTGATCCCTATGTCGGCCTTGCGAATTCCGAGTACCGCGTCCATGACGAGGACGTTCGTGATGACGAAGTCGAGCGCACCGTCCTCGTTGGTGATCGAATTGTGAACGGCCATGCCCTCGCGCATGGTCTTACCGCCGCCGAAAACTGCTTCGTCGCCGTAGACGGTGTCGTCGCGCTCGACCTTCGCTATGAGGTCGGTATCGGCAAGCCGAATTCTGTCGCCGACAGTGGGGCCGAACAGCTCGGCATAGTGGCGTCGAGAAATGCGGAGCGCCATCGGGCCTCCTTCGTGATTCGTGTTGGGTGTCAGTCGGATACTGCGCCGCGGAAGCCGACGGCATGGAGGGATTTCAGTTGGTCGATGGAGGGGCCTTGCTCGTCGATCGAGGTATTGGTCATGTTGTTGAGGCCGTACACCTCTCGGGTGCCACCGAAAGCCACGAGCCGGACCTCCCGTTCCTCGCCTGGCTCGAAACGGACAGCCGTTCCCGCTGGAATGTCGAGGCGCATGCCGTACCCGGTTGCTCGAGGAAAATCGAGTGCACGGTTGACCTCGTAGAAGTGGAAATGCGATCCGACCTGGACGGGCCGGTCGCCGGTATTCACCACCGTCGTCTCCGCGGTGGCTCGTCCGGCATTGAGTTCGATCTCGCCGTCGTCGACGATGAGCTCACCGGGTTCCACCTCAGGGCTCGAGGAGTCGGTGCCAGGTCGGATGGGATCGTGGATCGTGACCAGCTTCTGGCCGTCGTCGAAGAATCCTTCGACTTGCACGGTTCCTACCAGCTCGGCGACACCGGGCAGCAGGTCGTCCTCAGTCAGGAGATTCGAGCCCAGCTCGGCCGCTTCGGGGACCGTCGCCCCTGATCGTGCTGCTTCGACGACCTCGTCTGCGATGAGCGCCCGTGCCTCCGGGTAACTCAACTGCAGACCGCGCCCACGGCGTTTGCGCGCGAGTTCGGCTGCGAGGAAGAGCATCAAACGATCCTCGTCCTTGGGTGTCAGGTGCACCTGGTACCTCTTTCCGTCGTCATTTACCCCCTAATGAAATATATCCATTTGAAAGTAAGTTCCATGAAAGTAAGGCACCCGCGACACTGCTGCAAGGTTGAGCGCCGGTATTCACAGACCGGTTACACGGCGGAAATATCAGATGCGAGAAAGGACTTCGAAGTCGTATCCGTCGGCGCGCGCAAGGTATATGTCGTGGAACCCCTGAGCGCCCTGGTACTGCATGACTCCGCGTGGGCCGTCGTATGCAAGTCCGCCGATGGATGCCTTGATCGACGTCATGTCGGTCGATTGGGCTCGTGAGACAAGATGGGCGAGCGTGAGCATGCCTTCGTAGCAACTCTCCGCGGTGTTGTTCAGCGTCGGCGCGAACGGTCCATGGAATGCGGCGTAGCGACTCTGCAGGTCCAATGTGTTGGCCGAGACGATCGAACGAAAATATCCTGCAGAGGAATACAGGTTTGCGGTGCCGTCGATACCGCTACCCATCAACATGCTCTCGTCCATGAGTGGGCTGTACCGCAGTATGTCCCGATCAAGACCTCGACGCGCGAACTCGCGATTGAACAGTACGGCATCCTGCCCCACGAGGAACATCGCTACCGCGTCGGGACTTTCCCGCTCGATGGTGTCGAGGAGTGCGGAAATGGCCGGTTCGTCACCGAACGATGCGAATCCCAACGAAGACACGGTGATGCCGAGAGACGGTGCGATGTTCTCGACGAACCCTGACGAAAAGCGTGGCCACACATAGTCGTTGCCGACGATCGACCAATTCGGTACAGCG
This sequence comes from Rhodococcoides kyotonense, assembly GCF_900188125.1. Taxonomy (GTDB): domain Bacteria; phylum Actinomycetota; class Actinomycetes; order Mycobacteriales; family Mycobacteriaceae; genus Rhodococcoides; species Rhodococcoides kyotonense. Next base: position 51,761 of record NZ_FZOW01000013.1, read on the forward strand.
AAGTTGTCGCACAACCAGGCAAGTGCGGGTGCAACCTGTGTCGTCGGAACCTCGCCGACCGTCACGACATCCTGAGTCGGTAGACCTTCGTGGAGTGCAGTGAAGATGTAGGGGATGCGGCCAGCCACGGCGGCGACGATTGCGTCACGTACCAACGATGTGTGCCACCCGGTGACGGCATGCACGTAACCCTGACGGATCAGGCCGTCGAGTTCGCGTGCGACCATGCGGGGTGACCTGCCCGCATCGAGAACGACGAGCTCCACTTCACGCCCGAGAATACCTCCAGCGCTATTGATTTCGTGTACCGCAAGTTCGACTGTGGAGCGACACGATGGCCCGAAGATGCCCCCGGCGCCCTGCATCGGGATGGCGACACCGACGCCGAAGCGATCGCCATCGCCGGTCGGTTCGGTTGGAGTGGTCGCCATCGTCGTCCGTTCGTCGTCTGGTCGAAAAGCCTAGGCCGACGGTGTGTCACCGGTGTTAAACATCTGTATCGTGGCTCGATAGATTCGAGTGGAACTATTCCGATTGGATGCACATGAGCGGTGGAACGACCCGGCCGGTCGAACGGCCCACCTTGGCGCTCCTTCGTACGTCGCGTGCAATGTCCGAGGCGGTGAGCGTTGTGACGGCACGATTCGGGTTGACCGTCGACCAATGGTTGTTGTTGGAGCTCTTGGTCGACCATCGAAGTAGCGGCTTGTCCATGACCGAACTGCGAGAGCTGACAGGTCTGACAGGTCCCACGTTGACACGCACAGTCGACCGCCTGATTTCGGATGCATTAGCGCACCGCGAGGTCGATGCGCATGACCGCCGTCGCGTGCTCGTTCATGTCTCGACCGAGGGCAGGGCGGTCCATCGACGATCGGTCGCGTCCGTGGACAAGCTCGAGGAGGAGATGGGGTACGTGAGTGAGGGGGCTGCGCCCTATGTGCATGGAAATACATAGAGGGCTATGTATTTCCATGCACATGGGGTGGGTAGTGTCCCGGGAATGTCGTATTTCGTTCGCCTGAGCCCCAGCGCTTTTCGCGCGACCGAGCACGTCGGTGGCGCCTGGGACATCGCTACCCAGCACATCGCTCCCGCGCTCGGATTGCTCGTTCACGCCGTCGAGCAGGATCGTGATGCGCGTCGGGACGATCGGTTGGTCGTCGCGCGGCTGTCTTACGACATCATGGGCACCGTCCCGATCGCCGACGTCGATGTCACGGTGACCGTGGTGCGGCCAGGTAGGACGATCGAGCTCGTCGAAGCTGTTCTGGAGCACGACGGGCGCGCGGCGGTTCGGCTACGTGCCTGGTTGATGCAGCCCGGCGTCACCGACGCCGTCGCGGGAAGTGCGTTGCCGCGGATCGCGCCGCCCGACGACATGGACGTCTGGGATGCGACGACCGTCTGGCAGGGCGGATTCATCGCATCGGCGGAAGTGCGACGGGCGCAGGTCGAACCGGGGCGAGCGCAGTTCTGGGTTCGGTCGTCGACGCCTCTGCTCGACGGCGAGGACGTCGGGCCGGTCGCGAATGTCGCCAGGCTGATGGACATCGCGAACGGAATGACGGTCCGGGCCGATCCGACGAAGGTGGTGTTTCCCAACGTCGACCTGACCGCGCACTTCTTCGACGAGCCGCGAGGGGAGTGGATCGGGTTCGACACGACGGTCTCGTTCGGTCCCGGTGGGCTCGGGTTGACCCAGAGCACGCTGCACGACGAGCGAGGGCCGATCGGGACGATGTCTCAGATGCTGACGGTCCGACCTGGGTCTTGAGTGAAGCCGCTACTCCGGTTTCGGCGTCCTGAACAGCGTCTTCTCGTCGCGTTCGGAGTCGAGCCGCTCTTCGAACGCTTCGACCTTCCGGTCGACGTCGTCCTCGCTGGGGGCGTCGATCCCCGGATCGGCGGCGTCGATCGAATCGTCGTGACGGTGGCGGGGCAGGAACGGCTCGGTCATGACCTCATGATCGAAACCGTCCACCGCTTGCGTCAACCAACGGCAGATGAACTTATTCGCCTGCCAGCACAGATGCCGCGTGACGCTCGACGAACAGTGGGATGAAATCGCGGATCTTCGGGTCGTCGAACCGCTGGTGAGCCTCCGACACAGCCGAATCGACGGTGGCAGCGTCGGCGTGGGGGAACTTCTCGGTCAGCCGGGTACGGATCTCGTCCAGGGCGCGCTGTTCCTCGGGGGCGATGTCGGTGGTGGTAGCCATGGCTCCAGAATGCGCGGTCCATGGGTGAGATTTCAACCAGCATCGGTGACTTTCTTGACGACCGTTCCACTCGGCGCGACGTCAGCGCCAGCGTCGCCGAAACCGCAGCGACGAACGTCACGTTTGATACGGCACGATCGACTTCACCAGCTGCGCTCGAGCGGCCACGGCACCGTTCGAGCTGAGTGTGACGGCCACGAATGCCAACCGTCGAGTCCTCCGGTCGACCGTGCCCGACGTCCGCACGCGAGTGCCCACTGCGACTGCCGTGGACAGGTCGAGCGAGAACGAGTGCGTCACCGCATGCTCGTGCTCGCCGAGCTGCGGGAGCAGCGCGAGATAGCCCGCCAGTTCCATGCCCGCCGCCAACATCGAGGCGTGTGCCGAACCTGCGCCGTTGGACGCGTCGTGCAGAATCTCGAATGTCGCACCCAGCCAGGGCGCGTCGTCGTCGATCAGCCTGACGCCCAGGTTCTGCGCGACCGGGATCGACAACGCGAGTGCGGCACGGTCTGCCAGGGCTTTACCGGCGAGTGCGTTCGACATACACCTCACGATGACCCGCCGATGTGAACTGTGGGCTGCGCCGGCATGAAGGTCGTGAGTGAAAATGTGTACCCCTCTATACATTTTCGCTCACATGGTGCATGAGCAGGGCGAGTTGCGGGTAGAGAATCTCGGTGGTGGTGAACAAGACGACACAATCGGCGTTATCGATCATGGCGGTGTTCGTGATCGTCGGTGCTCTGTGGGGCGGAATCGGGTACGTCTACTCCGATCACAGCCTCACGAAGGCCGCGGTGTGGGGTGGTCTCGTGATCGCGGTCGGGTGGACGGCCGTCGTGGTTGCGGGGGTGGTCAAGTATCAGCGCATCATGTCGAGGCGCCGCAAGAGCAACGAGACAGGCGACGACGGATAGCGCGTGAAGGTGTCGTGAGTGAAAATGTGTACCCCTCTATACATTTTCGCTCACATGGTTTTGATTTTTCCGGGTATGGCTCAGAGGTGACCGCCGAATTCGTGTTCTCGGATGTGCCCGCCGATGCGCGGGCCATCAGCGGAATCCGGCATGCCCTCGTCGGGTGGCTCGGCATCACCGAGTTCGACGACACTCGCGTCGCCGATATTTCGCTCGCCGTCTACGAAGCGATGGCCAACACCGTCGAACATGCCTACTCGCACACCGCTGCGGCGGGAACGCTGACGCTCCGCGCGGGGTACTCGTCGGTGGAGCGCGCGTTGCAAGTCGTCGTCCTCGATCACGGACGGTGGCAGGAAGATACGTCGGATCGACTGCGCGGCAACGGTATTCCTCTGATGTCGGCATTGTGCGACGACGTGTCCGTCGATCACACCGACGCCGGAACGTCGGTGCTGATGCATTGGCTCGTCGACCGGAATCCAGGGCACTATCTGCCGCCGCTGTATCCGGTCGAGAGCCTCAGGGTGTCCTAGCGGGCTTCGTTCTCACGCCGGGCGTCGACGCGGCCTCACCCTCAGGTGCTGGCCGGGATCGTGCAACCTGGTGACCGGCCTCGTGATCATTCCCCGGTACAGATGCACGTACGCATCCAGCATCGTCTCGGCCGAGCAACGCCGAATAGCGTGCTGGCGCGCGACCTTTCGCGACAGCGCTACCGTGCGCGGGATCGCAGCCGCCAGCGCGGCGACGTCGCCTGCCGGGACGAGCGTCGCGCAGTCCGGGGTGACGATCTCGGGTATGCCGCCCCGCGCGAACGCCGCGACCGGCGTGCCGCACGCCAACGCCTCGGCGACGACCAAACCGTAGGGTTCGTCCCATGTCGGCGTCACCAACGCCGCGGCAGCACCTCCCACCAGTGCGGCCAGTTCGCTCTGCTCCAGATGGCCTGCATAGGTGACGCCGTCGCCGAGACGCGGCTCGATCTCGCGCGCGAAGTAATGAGGATCGGATATCGGACCCGCGAGCCGGATCGGGTAGCCGGCACGCTCGGCGGCCTGAATCGCCAGGTGCGGGCCCTTCTCGGGAGTGAATCGGCCGGACCACGCCAGGTACGGCCCACCCGATCCTTCAGGCCAGTCGTGGACGTTCACACCGTTCTGCACGATGTCGATCTCGTCGATGATCCCGTTCCACATCGACGCCGTGTGACGGCTGACCGCCGCAAAGCGAGTCCCGACGCCGTCACTCGCGGCCACCGCCGACTCGATCCACGGAGTCGGCGGGGTGTGCAGCGTCGTCAGGACCGGGGTCGCGAGCGTTCGCGCCATCGCAATGGGCAGGTAGTGCAGGCTGTGGTTGTGGACGACGTCGTAGTCGGTGTCGGCCGCCAGCTGCAGCATGAGGCGAAGATAGGCATGGTGATCCGACATGAACATGTCCGACGGCATCGACACATCGCCTCGGGCCTGAGGTGACAGTTCCAGAACCTGGACGTCGATGAACGTACTGTTCAGAGCCGGATCCGAACCCGGTCCCGCGAACAGTGTGACGTCGTGACCCGCCTTCGAGAGCGAGTGAGCAAGGTGCCACGTGTGCGCTTCGAGGCCACCTGCGAACGGTTGCCGGATGGGAAAGCGATTCGACGCGACGAGTGCGATGTGCAGCCTGTCTGTGCTCACCGGCGCTCGCCGTGCACTTCTTTGTTCAGCGCAGCGTGGAACACGCACACCCCTTGTCTCAGGTCGTAATTCGAAGCAATACGAGAGACGGTGATACCCCGGGGTGACGGCCGCAAACCCGCCGGATTCGCCCTACGGGCGCTCCGCGTCCACAAGCTCCTGCGCGACGCGTCGCAGTGGCAGATTCTGTTGCTGCGACAGCTTGGCAAGAAGCTCGAAAGCCTGGGTGGCGTCGATCTTGTACCGCTCCATGACCATGCCCTTGGCCTGTCCGATGATGTCTCGGCTCGCCAGTCCGATCCGGAACTGCTCGTTGTCACGCGCACCCAACAACGCAACGGCAGCGTGAGCCGCCAACGCCTCACCTGCGGCAATGGCGTCGGGACCGAAGGCATTGGCACGGTTGCTGTACAGCACCAGCGCGCCGACGTCGTCACCGTTGCTATAGAGCTGGAACGCGACGAGGGAACGTATGCCCTGATCGACGGCACCTGCGGCGAAGCTCGGCCACCTGCTCTCGACGCCCAGGTCGTCGGCGACGACGACCTGGAAATGGCGCACCTCGGTGGCGATCGGGCCTTCACCCGACTCGTACTGGCGACGGCACAGTTCTTCTGCGAGTTCGTCGGTTGCGGCGACGACCGTGCGTACGCCCTTGTCCAATGTCGTGATGCACCCGCTGTCGGCGCCCTCGACCAACCTGATGGACGACCGAAGTATCTCTTCGAGTGTGGCCGGGGTGGAACGGCTCGAGTCACGCAAGGTACGTGCGAACTCGGCAAGTAGTGCTGATACGCCCGCGGGGCGTGGTGACTGATCATCTCCGGCGGCGTACGACATCCAGACTGTCCTTTCGGAGGGGTTGCTCGCCGATTGCTGGACGCGTACGTCGGCGAGGTCGCTCTTCTCGGGCAACTGAAAATTTATATACCAGAACCAGGACGCCGTCGCGGCGAGGTCGAATCACTGCGTCGGCCGCACCAGGTGGCGATTAGCCGGTGGTTCGCCCACATCTCAGTTCCTGGACGGTGTCACCGAACTCACGATCGAGGCGGCCAGCTCCGACACCTTGACGTTCTCGCGCTGAGATCGGCGCGTGAGTATCACGAATGCATCGTCGGCATCGACTCCCTTGTCGGCCATGATGACCCCTTTGGCTTGCTCGATCACCGCACGGGAGCGCATGGCGATGTTCAGCCCGTCGAGTTCGCTCTTGATTCCTGCGGACGTCCTCGCGCTCGAGACGATGATGTTGATGCACGAGACATAAACCCGGAGCACTGCTTCGTCGACGGTTCCGAATCCATGGTCGGCATAGCTGTAGAGATTGAGCGCAGCCGGTACCTCGCCCCCGCTGAGAATCGGGGACGACAGAAAGCTGTTGATCGGCGATCCAGCGCATTTCTCGGCGAACAGCGGCCACCGATCGCAGGCGTCGGATCGTGAAGCCCGTACGGTGGCTCGCTGGCTTGCCGCATCGAGACACGGGCCTTGACCTGCTTCGTACTGATCGAAATCGACGTCACGAGCGACCTCGTCGGTGCACGCGGCCGTGGAACCGACACCGTGTTCGAGCAGTGTCACGGCAGCGAAATCGGCCCCGGCAATAGCCGATACCGCCTGCTCGCACACCTGCTGCAGGACGGCGCCCAGGGGCAACTGTGTTTCGAGTACGGACGTCAACCGACCGATTGCCGCCGCAGCGTCGTCGTACTGGTCGATGACATCGCTTTGGAGTGGAAGCCGGGAGGTGTCCGAATTTCCGGCAGTCATGAACGATCGCCCCTAGTCTGCCTGGGCGACAATCCGAACCAGCGGTCCACACTTGACCCAGGGCTCCGCGATCGACGGTACGCCCCTGCCAGCGATCTGTGTAGACACTTACCGACGACGGCTGCGAATCACCGCCAATTCCTCATGGCGACAACCGATATCGATTTGATCGGTGGCCTCCAGCCACGACGCGCGCTCGTGCATGACGGGGCCGAAATCGATGGTCTGACGCCGTACGACCTCGGCGTCGAGCCCAGCGCTCCGCAGTTGTCTCAGCGACTCGTCGACATCGGCCAGTTCCGATTGCACGAAGACTGCAGTTCCACCGAGTGCGAGCAGGGCGGGCATGCTCGCACAGAGCAGATCCAGCACTGTGCGGCCTCGATCACCTGCGTCCCACGCCCGATTCAGACCCATTCCAACAGGCTCGTTGCGCGACGGCACATACGGAGGATTGGAGACGACGACGTCGAACGGCCCTCGATGGAGCGCGTCGTCCAGTGTGCCGAGACAGACGTTCACCGTCGTTCCGTTGGCAGCGGAGTTCGCCTCGGCGCAGGCAACGGCCCGTTCGGAGATGTCGTAGGCGAAGACCTCGCGGGCGCCGTTGCGCGCGGCTTCGATGGCTGCGATACCGCTACCGGTACACAGATCGAGAACGCGAGCTCCGGGCAGAATGTCGAGTGAAACGATTTCCGAACACAAGAGGAACGAGTCCTCCTGGGGTGCGTACACACCGTCGTCGACGCTGATGGCGGGAAAAGTACGTTCTCGGGCTGCGGTCACTGATACCTCCGTAGTCGGTACTCGTGAGTGCCCGCGCCGGAGTGTTTCCAATCATCCGAGATCGTCGATCGGTCAGGCTGATTTTTTTGGTGACATCGGTGGAATTCGATTGCCGTCGGTGGGACGAATCCTTCTCTCGGGTTTCTGGTGATCTCCGAATACGACCGTGTCCCACCAGAATTGCCGCTTCTGAGATTCGGTCCAGATCACGTTCGGTAGGTTGTCGACCGCCATGAAAGCATCATCCCCTCGACCGATACCGGTCAAGGAATCGGATCGTCGATTCGTCTGCCCACAAGGCTCGGGGCGACTCGGGGACCCGTCGCATCACGTGCAGCCCGAAAGCCCCGTCGGTAACGACCCTACCCCTGTTCGGCCGGTTCCACGGGGAATGCTCGTGCTACGGTGCAGTGGCCTGGTCGAACACGTGCCGGCAGTCGACATTCGCATCGGCACCCACCACCGGGAACATCCCTGGTTCTTCCACGTCGAGTGCGATCCCCGCAACTGGAGATTCACAGTGCCATGGACGAACGCCTGATCGAAGAACTGGAAAAAATCTTCTACACCGAACGCCCGCCGAATACCATTCCGGCCGACACGATTCCAGCATTGTGCGCTCAGCTCGCCCTCCAGCGAGACATGTTGCGCAAAGCAGGACTTCACTCGGGTGCAGATCGCGCCGAGGAAGTGCTCGAAGAGTTGGCGTTGCTCTATTCCGCGAAATGCTGACGCGGTGGATTCGCGGTCCTCGGCAAGGCCGCGGTGATGGCATGCGCGAGGGTCTCGTGACAATCGAGCGCGCCGGCCAGGGAGGCGATTGCACGACGAGCGGAGGGGCGGCACGCGACCTGGATGCAGAATCCGGGGGCCGATCGACCAGCAGCACGCGTCAGAATCGACGCTGCGTCGGTCGTGATGTGTTCGACGTCCAACAGGTCGACGACCAATCCCCGCTCGTACTCGAGCGCCGCGCCGATGCATTGCTCGAACTCACGCGTCGACGCGGGGTCGAAACCGCCGCAGACGCGGATGACGATGGGGCCGCCCGCCGGTTCGTCGACCGACATCGCAAATACGTTCGCGTCCAAGACGATCGGCGAACAGAACGACATTCGAATGGACGCCGGCGCCGTGTGCACCGAGTCGAGTAGCGTCATCGATACCCTCCGTGGTTAGTGGGACGGCGGGGTGCGCACGCAGCACACCGCAGTCCGATACTTCGACTACGGGCTACTCCTCAACCACGTTCTACCGAATACTACGGCCGTCGGCGAGTCGATGTCGTCGAACTCGTCGGTAATTTCGTCCGGCTAAGCACCCGTCGGCACGGGGGTGCGCGGCTTCGCGACGACGATCGACAGTGCGGCAGCCAGAACGCACAACGCCGCGCCACCCCACCAGGCGTAGGTGTACGTGCCGAATGAATCCCGGACGACGCCTGCGCTGAATGCCGCTGCCGCTGCGCCGATCTGGTGGGCAGCGAAGACCCACCCGAACACGATGGAACTGCGCGAGCCGAAGATCTCTCGGCACAGCGCTGCAGTCGGAGGGACGGTAGCCACCCAATCGAGACCGTAGACGACGACGAACAGCAGCATGCTCGGATGCACGTGTTCGGCCAGCAACCACGGAAGCAGCAGCAAGCTCACGCCGCGGAACGCGTAATAACCGACGAGAAGTTTACGTGGATCGAACTTGTCGGTCAGCCAACCCGACGCGATGGTGCCGACGATGTCGAACACACCGACCGCCGCCAACAAGCCCGCGGCAGCAGGGGCGGGCATCCCGTGATCGTGTGCCGACGGGATGAAGTGAATACCGATGAGTCCGTTGGTCGTCGCACCGCAGATTGCGAACGCGATTGCCAGCGCCCAGAACGAGCGCGTGCGTGCCGCGACGGCGAGGCCGTCGAATGCGCGCGCAACGGCACCGCCGGACGTACGGGCTGGGGCGTCGTACGTCTTCGGGTCGGCCCCGAAGGGTAGGACGCCACGATCGGATGGGTAGTCGCGAATCATCAGCCAGACCAGAGGTGCTGCGACCAGCGCCGTCGCCGCGATGACGAGGGAAGCGGGCCGCCATCCGATGCCGTCGGCGAGAGCTGCGACGGGCGGGAGGATGACGAGCTGGCCCGTCGCGGCGCCCGCGGTCAGTACGCCCATGACGAGCCCTCGACGCCGAACGAACCACCGATCGGCGATGGTGGCGGCGAACACCAACGCCATCGCTCCCGTGCCCGATCCGATCAGCAGGCCCCAGAAGACGAGCAGCTGCCACGACGCAGTCATCGCAATGCTGCCTGCGGCACCCGCAGCGACGAGCATCAGGGCCAGGCAGGCGATCAGGCGCATGCCGAAGCGGTCCATCAGTGCAGCAGCAAAGGGTGCGACGAGGCCGTAGAGCATCAGATTGAGGCTGACGGCCAGCGACATCGAACCCATCGACCAGCCGAACTCGTCGTGCAGGGGGACCATCAACGCGCCGGGTGCGCCGCGGAAGCCCGCTGCCGCGAAGAGTGCCAGGAACGCGGCGGCCGCGACCAACCATGCGGGGTGGATGCGCGTCGACCGGGTCTGTTCGATCGTCATCGGCTGTAAACTTTCTTCAAGGAAGTTATATGCTGGAGTGACAGTAACCGATATGCGAAGCGATGGAAAGCCATGCCTCTACGTTCGGATTGGTCCGACGAGAACTGCCCGATTCGACGCGCGCTCGACGTCCTGGGAGACCCGTGGGTCCTGGTGATCATCCGCGACGTCCTGCACGGCCGCGGTCGATTCGATTCTCTGCGTGACAATCTCGGAATCTCCGAGGCCGTCCTCAGTCGGCGTCTGAACGCGACGATCGACGCAGATCTGCTCGTGCGCGTCGACTATTCCGACGGTGGGCGCACGCGCCAGGGGTACGCGGCGACAGAGGCTGCAGCCGAGCTGCTTCCTGTGCTGCAGCATCTCGCGCTGTGGGGCGAACGGCACACGGTCATGCCGTCGGGCGGCGGACACATGGCGTTGATCCACCGCGTGTGCGGCAACGAGACCACGCAGGGCGAGGTGTGCAGCGCGTGCGGACTCACGCTGCGGCCCGAAAAGATGACCTGGGTGAAGCCGTGGAAGAACAGCGCCGACGACCTCGTGCCTGCAGGGGTGCTGCGGGTGGCTACGCCGTGACGAACCGTCGCATGATCGAGTGCGCCGCTTGCACGACGGTGGTGCGGTCGTAGGTCTGGACGAAGTCGAACGTGCGCTCGAGGTCGGGGCCGTTGTCGTGTCGATCGCGTGCGGACAGCAGCGCGGAATGATGAGGACCGAGTACGACGACGGTCCACTCGTCGACCAGTTCGTCGTCGGGATCGAGTGGCGCGTGTTGAATCCGACCATCGAGCATGTGCGACAAGCCGACGCCGTAGACGCCTGCGAATCCGATGGACTCCGACATGTGACGCCACCGCTGGGCCGTGGTCGTAGTGAAATGCTCGGCACGCTGGAAAGTTCCGAGCACGAGCATCGACGACCCCATCGCGACGGCCTGGGACTCCAGCGTCTTGCTCATCTGCACCAGCAGCCGCTTGGTTCCGCGTCGTGACTCCATGTTCTCCCGCACGATGTTGTACGGAGTCGAGGCATCGGTGGCCGGAGTGCTCCACACCGGCGAGTTGGGGATGGCAACGACGTTCTCGTGCAGCAACACCTTCGGATCGGACACTGCCGGATACAGCGCTCCGATGCCGTAGGTGGCGCCGATCGTGCGAGCCGACAGACGCGCCGAATCGTCGTCGATGCCCTCGGCGATGACGACGGCGTGCGTTCGTTCCACGTAGGCGGCGAGCGCGTGCGCCAGTGATCCGATCTCGAAATCGATTGTGCGAGTGATGAACTCACGTGCAGTGATGACGATGTCCGGTTCGACGAGCGACAGGAGTGTCGCGGCGTGCGCTTCCACGCCGACGCCGTCGAGTGCGATGAGGCGTCCGTGCGAGCGCGCGGCCTGCACGCGGCGGAGGGCGTCGTGGGGATTGGTCAACACGTCGCTGACGTTGACAGTGACGACGATGCGTTCCGGGCCGACCCCGGAGTCGAGAGCGATCTGCGACTGCGAGTCGACCGTGACGAGCAACGGCAGTTGCCCCGCGACGGCCGACGCGACGCTGCTTCGAGATTTCGCGAGCTTCAAGCCGTCGTAGTCTGCGCGCTGGTCCATCATCTGGGCTGCACGACGTACCGCCTCAGCGGACGCGAGAGCCGTTCCGTCCGGGCCGCGCAGTTGCAGCTCGACGGCTGCCAGAGCAGCGTCATCGAGTCGCCGAACCGGCGCGAACTGCATCGAGACCTCCAGCCCGAGCAGTTCGGACGGTTCCTTGTCGAGCTGCGCAGCAGGTTTGCGAGCAGATGGCATGTCGTGCAGCTCCCAGTGTCGGAAGGCCGTACGGGCAAGCACGGCGGATGTCGCGCCGGCTGCTCGACGCGACTCGATCCTACTGGTTTGTTTCTACTCGTCGACGAGTAGATATCCTCCGCCGAGAACGTCGAGAATCATGCGTACCGGCCGGGTGGGCGCGAAGACGCTCACGGTGCCGTCGTTGATCTGCGCGTTGTCGATGATCGCGTTGGCAACGCCGGAGTACATGAACGACACTTCGGAGAGGTCGACGCGGACGTGCTTGTTGTCCAGTGCCATGCGGTCGAGGGCCTGAACGAAATCGACCCGGGCGGACATGTCGAGCTCGCCCGACGCTCGCAGAACCGCGTAGTCGTTCGAGTAGGACTCCACGTCGATCGCGTAGCGCTGCGTGTGCTCGGGCGGGTCCTGGTCCGCGATGTGGGCGATGAAATCGGCGGTGGGTTCTGTAACGGTCATGTTGCATTCCCCTTTAGTCAGAAGGTGGAAATGGCACCGACTTCTTCAGCGCTCGTGACGTATGGCAATGAGTTTGGCAAAGCAAGGTTGCGGAGACGGTTATCCAACGGTAACGGTTCGGTCACGAATATCACGGAACGATAACGCGCGGCTGCTGCGCCGCCACCTGACCCACCGTGAGGCCAGGACGAACAGACCGACGACTGCAACGACCGCGAGTGCTTCACGGACGGAGAATGCAACGGACGCGGTCACGAACAACGCGACCGTCCCCAACGCGTCGAGAAGCACGCGAACGGACGCGAGCTCCAGCAGGATCGGTTCCACGACAGATGCCGCAGGGATGTTCTCCTGCGGTTCGGTGAGTGGGTGAGTACTGCTGGTAGTCACAGCGAAAAGCCCCCGGGTCGACGTGGACAAGGTCCGGCACGTCATACCCCGGGGGCCGAAGGGCCAACCCTGGTAGCTGTTACTTCAGGTCGAACCTGTCGTTGTTCGCGACCTTCACCCAAGCGGAAACGAAGTCGTCGACGAACTTACGACCGTTGTCCGCCTGCGCGTAGACCTCGGAGATCGCACGCAACTGCGAGTGCGAACCGAAGATGAGATCGATCGCGGTAGCAGTCCAACGCTGCTCACCCGTCGCCCGAATCTTGCCGACGTAGGTGTCGTCACCCGACTTGGTCCACTCCGTGTCCGAATCGAGAAGGTTGACGAAGAAGTCGTTCGTCAACGTGCCCGGACGATCGGTGAACACACCGTGCCTGGTGCCTCCGTGGTTGGCCCCGAGTGCACGCAGGCCGCCCACCAGAACTGTCGCCTGAGGCGCGGTCAGGTCGAGCAGGTACGCCCGATCGAGGAACAGCACCTGCGACGGCGTCTCCTCTCCGGCCTTGACGAAGTTGCGGAAACCGTCGGCGCGGGGCTCGAGTACCTCGAACGAGTCGACGTCGGTGTCCTCCTGCGAGGCATCGGTACGGCCGGGGGTGAACGGAACCGTGACCTCGTGGCCGCCGTCCTTGGCGGCCTTCTCGATCGCGGCCGAGCCGGCGAGGACGATGATGTCGGCGAGCGAGACCTGCTTGCCGCCACTGCCGTTGAAATTCTTCTGGATCTGCTCGAGCACACCCAGGACCTCGGCGAGGACGGCAGGCTCGTTGGCGTCCCAGCTCTTCTGCGGTTCGAGACGGACACGCGCGCCGTTGGCGCCGCCGCGGAAGTCGGTCTTGCGGTAGCTGCCCGCCGAGGCCCACGCGGTACTGACGAGCTGCTGGATCGACAGGCCCGAGTCGAGGATCTGCGACTTCAGCGACGCGATGTCGGCGGCGTCGATGAGCTCGGTCGGGGCGTCGGGAACCGGGTCCTGCCACAGCTGCGGCTCGGGAACCCACGGTCCCAGGTACCGGGAGACGGGACCGAGATCGCGATGCAGCAGCTTGTACCAGGCCTTGGCGAACGCGTCGGCGAGCTCTTCGGGGTGGTCGAGCCAGCGGCGAGTGATCTTCGCGTAGGCGGGATCCTCACGCAATGCCACGTCGGTGACGAGCATCGTCGGTGCGCGCCCCGGTCCGCCGAACGGATCGGGGATTTCGCCTGCGCCCGCGCCGTCCTTGGCGACGAACTGCCACGCGCCCGCGGGGCTCTTCTGAAGCTCCCACTCGTAACCGTAGAGGTTCTCGAGGAACCCGTTGCCCCACTGCGTCGGGGTCTTGGTCCACACGACCTCGAGGCCACTGGTGACCTGGTCCTCGCCCTTGCCCGTGCCGTAACCGTTCTTCCAGCCGAGGCCCTGTTGTTCGATCGGCGCGCCTTCGGGCTCGGGACCTACCTTGTCCGCCGGACGTGCGCCGTGTGTCTTACCGAAACTGTGGCCACCGATGATGAGTGCCGCGGTCTCCTCGTCGTTCATCGCCATCCGGGCGAACGTCTCGCGGATGTCGTGCGCGGCGGCGACGGGATCCGGCTTACCTTCGGGCCCTTCGGGATTGACGTAGATCAGACCCATGGTGGTGGCGCCGAGCGGCTTGGCCAGCTCGCGTTCACCCGAGTAGCGCTTGTCGGTGCCGAGCCAGGTGTCCTCTGGGCCGTAGAAAACTTCTTCCGGTTCCCAGATGTCCTCGCGGCCGAACGCGAAGCCGAATGTCTTGAACCCCATGGAATCGAGTGCGACGTTGCCGGCGAAGACCAGCAGGTCGGCCCACGAGATCTTGCTGCCGTGCTTCTGCTTGACCGGCCACAGCAGGCGTCGGGCCTTGTCGAGGTTCGCGTTGTCCGGCCAGCTGTTCAGCGGTGCGAAACGCTGGGCGCCCTGGCCGCCGCCGCCTCGGCCGTCGTAGATGCGGTAGGTGCCTGCGGCGTGCCAACTCAGGCGGATGAACAAGCCGCCGTAGTTGCCGTAGTCGGCGGGCCACCAGTCCTTGGAGTCGGTGAGGACGGCGGCGACGTCGGCCCTGAGCTCGTCGACGTCGAGTTTCGCGAATTCTGCTTTGTAGTCGAAGGATTCGCCGAGCGGTGTGGACTTGGCGGTGTGTGCATGCAGGATCGACAGGTCGATCTGCTCCGGCCACCAGTCCTTGTTGGTCAGCGGTGCGTTGCCCTTGGGCTTCGGCGACTCGATGACCGGGTTTTCGCTTTCGCTGTTGCTGTGCGTGCCGGTATCGGGATTCGGTGGGCGGCTATCGGAGGTCACTGCATTCCTTTCGACGTTGGGCTGGTCGATCTGGAACGATCACGGCTGTGATCGAGTCTTGGATGACGCGGCGCATTCCGGGCACGTGCCCCAGAAGACGACCTCGGCTTCGTCGAGTTCGAAACCGTGATCGTGCGACGCCGTCAAGCACGGCGCATCTCCGACCGTACAGTCGGTATCTGCGATGAGACCGCAAGTGCGGCAGACGATGTGGTGATGGTTGTCGCCGATACGCGACTCGTATCGCGCGACGTGACCCGCAGGCTGGATTCTTCGGACCAGCCCGGCCGTCGACAACGCGTCGAGCACGTCGTAGATGGCCTGGCGCGAGACCGAGGGCAGGGCACTCACGATCGTTTCGGTATCGGCATGCGGGTTGGCGCGGACGGCATCCATGACGGCGACACGCGGCTGCGTCACGCGGAGACCCGCGGCGCGTAACCGTTGCGCATCGTCCGGTCCGGAAGCCATGGCCCCAACCCTAGGAGGGATCGGCCATTTCCGCGACCGTTTTCTGGATTTGGTCCAAAAAAGGCACCGAAGGCATGTGCATGGAAATGCATAGCGGGCTATGTATTTCCATGCACATGCGGCGGAGCCGCCTTGAAATCAGCGTGAATCCAACCGACGACACTGCGTCGATCTCTCCGTAACCTCGGAGGGTGGGCAGATTCCGAAGCGTTTCGAGGTAAGGATCGTGGATACCGTCATCGTCGGAGGTGGCGCCGGGGGAGTGATCTCGGCACTCACGGTGCTTCGTCGTGCACGCGCAGGTGATCGTGTGCACCTGGTCGAGCGCTCGGAACGCATCGGTGAAGGCGTCGCGTATTCGACGACCGTTCCGGTGCATCGGGTCAACGTTCCAGCGAACCGGATGAGTGCTCGCCCGGACTTCCCTGACCACTTCGTCCGCTATCTCGAGGCGGCAGGACTCGGATCGAGTTACACCTACGCGCCGCGCCAGGTCTACGGCGACTACCTTCGACATTCGCTCGATGCGGCCGTCGCCGGGTCCGAAGCGGACTTCGTACTGTGGCACGACGCAGTGGTCGCGCTGGACGACTCCCTCGAAGTTCGTTTCGCGAGCGGTGAATCCGTCGTCGCCGACCACGTGATCCTGGCCGTCGGGCACGGAGCGTTCTCGGTACCGGTGCCTGCGGGCCCGGGCGTCGTGACGCATCCGTGGACGGTCGACGTCGGGGAGATCGTGGCCGAATACGACGCTCGAGACAAACCGATCGTCGTCGTCGGGACCGGGCTCAGCGCAGCCGACGTCGTTGCCGAACTCGATACGTACGGATGTCGCGACATCACCGCCATCTCGCAGCGCGGCCGATTTCCCGAAGCGCAACTGGCCGAGCCGGAACCACCGCTTCTGTACGAACAGGTCGAACACCTCACGGAGGCAACGACTGCAGTCGACATCATTCGCGCGACGCGGCTGCTGTTCGAGCGATACGACGATCTCGACTGGCGACGCGTCGTCGACGGATTGCGGCACGTGATTCCCGATGTGTGGCCCCGGGTCTCGGACGCCGAGCGTGAAAAGCTGTTCCGGCGAGTCCTTCTGATTTGGGAGCAGCATCGAAACCGAATGCCACCCGAGACCGCCGAGGTACTGCAACGCCTCGTCGACGACGGTTCGCTTCGAGTGGTGTCCGGGCGCGTCCACGATTATGCCGACGGCGTCGTCTCGGTGCGTCGATTCGACGAAAGATGGACCGAGCCAGCACATCTCGTCATCTGCTGTACCGGCCCGTCGCGCTACGCGCGCAAGATGGAGGAGCCGCTCGTCGACCAGTTGCTCGATCGAGGGTACGCGCGGCCGGGTCGCACGAACATCGGACTCGACACCGACCTGGAGGGACGTGTCGTCGGGCCGCTGCAGGATCGGCTCTGGGCCGTCGGGTCCGTGCGGCGCGGGTCGAACTGGGAAAGCTTCAACATCACCGAGATTCGGACGCAAGCGGAGGTCGTGGCGTCGCGCATCGTGTCGCATCAGAGCGTCACGGCTTAAAATCTTCCTGAGTCGATCCGTTTTCTCTATCAACTCTGTAGAGAAACATTGGCTTCCATGAGCACCCTCCACCTGAACATCGCGGTTTCCACTCCCGGCCACCTACGGACGTCGTGGAGACGGCCTGGCACAGATCCGCTGGCCTTCGTCGACCCGGCCCACTTCACCAGGCTCGCACGTATTGCCGAGGACGCGAAGATCGACGCGCTGTTCATCGGTGACTCGCCCGCGCTTCCTGCCGACATCGGTTCTGCGCCGGGCAATGCACTCGATCCGCTGCTGATGTTGACGCACGCCGCGGCCCACACGTCGCACATCGGTGTTCTTGCCACGTCGACGACGACCTACAGCAGTCCGTACGAACTGGCGCGGCGCTATCTGACGATCGATCATCTGACCGGCGGGCGCAGTGCGTTCAACGCGGTGACCTCGTACAGTGCCGACGCCGCAGGCAATTTCGGGGTGTCGCCGCTCGAGAAGTCCGCGCGGTACGCTCGTGCCGACGAGTTCGTTGGGCTGGTCTTGAGGCTCTGGGAGAGTTGGGATTCCGACGCCGTCGTCGGTGACCGCGACTCCGGTCTCTTCGCCGACCGTACGCGAATTCACGACGTCGACCATGTCGGTGAGCACTTCGATGTGAAAGGTGCACTGCCGCTGCCTCGTTCACCGCAGGGCCGTCCGGTGGTGGTTCAGGCAGGGGCGTCGGAGGGCGGCCGGGCTCTGGGGGCAAAGTATGCCGACGTCGTGTTCGCCGCAGCACAGACGGTGGACCACGCGATTGCGTATCGGAACGAGATTCGTTCGCGGGCCGAGGGGTTCGGACGCCACGCCGACGATGTGAAGCTGTCGCAGGGACTGGTCGTCGTCGTCGGGGAAACGGAATCGGACGCGCTGCACCGGGAACTCGAACTGCGCGAGACGATCGACTACTCGTCCGCGCTGCGCGGACTGGAAGCGAAACTCGGGGCGCAGCCGGGATCGTTGGATCTCGATCGCGTCGTCGAACTGGGTCAGGTGTCCGATCCGGCGTCGAGCGATGCCGGCGGTCCGGCGGGATTTCTCCTCAGCGCGCGTGCGCTGATCGCCTCGGAACCGGTGACCGCGCGGCAGTTGATCGATCGCAGCGCGTCCGGCGCAGGCCACAGGTTGGCCGTCGGTGATCCGGAGCAGATCGCGAACACGATCGAGGAATGGTTCAGGGCAGGCGCCGCCGACGGTTTTACGATCATGCCCGCGGATGTGCACTCGGATTTCGAGCTGTTCGCCGAGCACGTCGTGCCACTGTTGATCGCGCGGGGGCTGTTTCACGCCGAATACCCGTCCACGACGTATCGGGGGAATCTGGGGCTGACTCCCCTCGTGAGTGGAAATGTATAGAGGAGTACACATTCTCGCTCACGAGGGGCGGTAGCCGATCAGTCCGAACCACACCGCGTACACCGGACGCCTAGCGCCCCCGACGAGCAGCAGCCGCTTGCCCCGCGTGCCTGCGGCGCGTGTCAGTGCGGCCGGGCTCTCCGACCACGACCAACTGCGGCCGCTCGACGCAAGCGAGGCGGCGATGCCGTCGACGACGTCGTCGGCGCTCGAATATCTCGGCATCTCGGACGTAATCGGACCGAACGCGCCGGACAGTGATGTGCACAGCTGCACGAACAGGTCCGTCGGCGGTGGGAGGACGAAGTGCAGGTGCGTGTTCGAGTGGGTGCGGCACAGCGCGTCGAACACTTCGGTTTCCCAGCCGTCGGACTCACCCGACGACGACAGAAGGACCGCAGCAACGGCGTCGGCCTTCACCAGGGCAGGGGCAAACGTGGACCCCTTCTCGTGCATTCGCATGTAGAGAATGGTGAACGATCGGGACGGATTTGTTGAGACATTCGCTCGCCGCGATTCTTTGTGCAGCCGCACCCTTTCTGCTCGAGGTGATTTTAATTCCGGCCAGGTGAGATCGCGTGCGGAGAAAGACGCAGGTCGAGGGGCGCGGGAGTGACTGCTCGCGGCAAGTCCGCGCACCGGATCATTTCCCCGAAAACAGGTGCAAATCCAGATCTGGCGGTATCGTCGCTGCCTGACACACGGGGGTGTCGCCGGGTTTCTCCGTGTCCTGAAGAATGCTTGCGCAAGAAGGAGTTTCGTGAATCTCTGGAATTACCTTCAGGGGCGAGGTGAGTTTCTCGCGTTTCTGACCTATCAGCATGCATCGCTCGCTTTCCAGACGGTGCTCGTGGGCACCCTCGTCGCTGTAGCCATAGCCGTTGCGGTGCACCGCCTCCCTCTCTTCTCGTCGTTGACGCTGACCACCAGTCGGGTTGCGCTGACCATCCCGTCTCTCGCGCTGCTGGCGCTGCTCATCGTGCCCTTCGGGCTCGGCGTCGTGCCGTCGTTCATCATGCTCGCGTTCTTCGCGGCGATGCCGGTGATCGGCAACGCCATCGTCGGACTTCGAGGTGTTCCCGACACGGTGATCGAGTCCGCGAAAGGGATCGGGCTCTCACGCGCACGCATCCTGTTCTCGGTATCGCTGCCGATGGCCTGGCCGGTCATCCTCACCGGAATTCGGGTGTCGACGCAGATGGTCATCGGTGTCGCCGCCATCGTCGCCTACGTCCTCGGGCCCGGTCTCGGGTCGCTGATCTTCAACGGTCTGTCTCGACTCGGTGGAACCAACTCGGTCGAGATGGCATTCACCGGAACAGTTCTCATCGTCGTCATCGCCCTGGTGTTCGACGCGCTGCTCGTCCTCCTCGGGCGCCTCACCATCTCGAAGGGATTGTCATGACCGACACCGAACGGACCGTCGCCGGTGCATCGATTCGGCTCGACGGCGTCGTCAAGCAGTACCGCGGGCAGACCAAGCCCGCCGTGCAGAAGATCGACCTCGAGATCGAAGCAGGCAACATCGTCGCGTTCGTCGGCCCGTCCGGATGCGGCAAGACGACGACGCTCAAGATGATCAACCGTCTCATCGAGCCGACCGAGGGGCGACTGTTCATCGGCGACCGCGACGTCACCGGCGAGGACCCCGACAAGCTGCGTCAGTCCATCGGCTACGTCATCCAGGCAGGCGGACTGTTCCCGCACTGGTCGGTGTCCAAGAACATCGGTGCCATCCCTCGTGTGCTCGGGTGGGACAAGGATCGCATCGCCGAACGCACCGAGTACCTGCTCGACCTCGTCGGACTCGACGCGGACAGGTTCCGGGATCGCTTGCCGAAGGACATGTCCGGTGGTCAGCAGCAGCGCGTCGGCGTCGCACGTGCTCTTGCTGCAGACCCACCCGTACTGCTCATGGACGAGCCGTTCAGTGCGGTCGATCCGATCACGCGAGTTCGTCTGCAGGACAGTCTCATCGCGATTCAGCACGAGGTCGCCAAGACCATCGTCATCGTGACCCACGACTTCGAGGAAGCCACCAAGCTCGGTGACAAGGTCCTCATCCTGTCCGAGGGCGGCAAGATCGAGCAGTACGCCTCGCCCGAGGAGATCCTGGCGCGCCCGGCGACTCCGTTCGTCGAGGAGTTCATCGGATCCGGTGCCACCCTCGCGCACCTGACGCTGTCGAGAGTCAAAGACGTCGACCATGATTCGGTCGTCACCGCGCGTGTCGGCGACAACTCGCAGGAAGTCATCGCACGCGCGAAGGCCGCGGGTGTCACGTGGATCGTCGTCGTCGACGGAGACGGTCGCCCGCGCTCGTGGCCGTCGCTCGACGAGGTCGCCACGAAGGACACGATCTCCGACTACATCGATCACCGGCTGCCGACCGTCGCCCCGTCGTCGACGTTGAACGACGCCCTCGACACCATGCTTGCCGCAAGTCAGGGCGGAGTCCTCGTCACCGACGGACGCGGAGCCGTCACCGGTGCCCTGACCATCGCCACGGTCATGACAGTCATCCGCGGGCAGCTGTCCGACGCGCGCGAGGGCGACGGCCACGTGTCCTACACCGCGCACGGCGAGAGCAATCCGGCATGAACCGGCTCCGGCGAACGCCGATGGACGTCTGGTTCGAGCCGCTGCTGATCGTGATCATCGGCGTCAGCTATTTCACGTGGTACGCAGGCGCGACCCTGACACCGACCGAGCAGGCATCACTCGGCTGGGAGAACCTGCAGAACACGATCTTCGATCACATCAAGCTGACCCTGACGGCCACCGTCATCGTCATCGCGATCGCCATCCCGCTCGGCATTCTGCTGACGCGGGACAAGGCGCGACCGTACAAGCCGTTCGTCATCAACTTCGCGAACGTCGGGCAGGCGGCACCCGCAGTCGGTCTGATCGTGCTGTTGACGATGTGGCTCGGCACCGGATTCCGCACGGCCGTGGTCGGTCTCGTCGTCTATGCGATCCTGCCGATCCTGCAGAACACCATCATCGGCATCGACCAGGTGGACAAGCGGACCATCGAAGCCGCCCGCGGTATCGGCTTCTCCGGAGTACGGACTCTCGCGCAGGTGGAGCTGCCGCTCGCAGTTCCGGTGATTCTCAACGGTGTTCGCACCGCACTGGTCATTCTCGTCGGCACCGCGACACTGAGCACGTTCATCGGCGCGACGAGCCTCGGCACGCTGATCACCACCGGTGTCACGTTGTTCCTGCCGAAGCTGCTGATATCCGGCGCCATTCTGGTCGCACTGCTGGCATTGATCATCGACTGGCTCGGACGACTCGTCGAGCTCGTCGCGACCCCACGAGGAGTGGCATGAGGGGCCGGATAGCACTGGGAGCAGCGCTGGTCGCGACGCTCGCGTCGGGCTGCGGGCTCGTGAGTTCGTCGGGGACGTTCGAGAGCACGACGCTGAGCGACGGGGAAACGCCGTTGGAGGGTTCCTCACTCGTCGTCACGTCCAAGAGCTTCACCGAGGGCGTGCTGCTCGGCAAGATCACCGCGACCTACCTCGCGGCTGCAGGAGCGAACGTCACCGACCTGACCGGGGCACCGGGTTCCGCGTCGTCGCGCCAGGCGCAGTTGAACGGTGACGCCGACATCCTGTGGGAGTACACGGGAACGGGGTGGGTCAACTACCACGGCGAAACCGAGACGATCGCCGATCCCGACGAGCTGTGGCAGCGCGTGCACGACATCGAGAAACAGGACTACGACCTCGAGTGGCTGCCGCCTGCCAACTTCAACGACACGTACGCATTCGGAGCCGCGGCCGGAACCGCCGACAGACTGGGGGTGACGTCGTTGTCCGACGTCGCGAACCTCCCGGTCGCCGACCGGACGTTCTGTGTCGACGACGAGTTCTTCAGCCGCGCAGACGGATTCGTGCCTATGCTCGAGACGTACGGAATTCCGCTCAACGCGCCCGACGGGGTGCCGTCGGAGAACGTGACGCGCATGGACGCCGGTGTGGTCTACACCTCCACCGCGCAGAGTGCGCCGTGCAACTTCGGCATGGTCTACACCACCGACGGTCGCGTGAAGAACCTGAATCTGACGGTGCTCGACGACGACCGAAAGTTCTTCCTTCCGTACAGCGGAACGGCCGTCGTTCGCGGCACGATTCTCGAGCAGCATCCCGAGATCGCCGACCTGATGGCCGTCATCTCCGAGCGTCTCACCGACGACCTGATGCAGGACCTCAACGGCCGCGTCGACATCGACGGTGAGGATCCGGCGGATGTGGCGTACGACTGGCTGAAGACCGAGGGATTGGTGAACTGAGGATCGCTTGAATGCGCGATCCAAGCTATCTGAGCGTATGGATGAACCATTCAAGCGGTGGGGCGGGGGGCTAGCCGCGGTGGGGCGGGGGCCAGCCGCGGTGGGGCGGGCGGGGGCTAGCCCGCGCTGCCGGACGACGGTAACTCGGGCGTGAGCTGGAGACCCGGAGGCGGACACAGCGTCTGGCCGCACAGCAGGTCGAACGGCTGCGCGCCGAAGTTCGGAACGGCATCGGGGTTGACGAAGATGACACCGTCCGGCGACGTGCACGACACCGCGCCGCACGTCGTGCCCAGGGGAAAGCCGTTGGAATCGACCGGGCTCGGCGCGGGCGTCGTCGGTTCTTCTGGAACGGGCTGCGGCGGCGCCTGAGTCGGCTGCTGTGTGGGGACCTCGACCGGAGGGTCGTCGTATACCGGCGGAGCCGGGACTTCGGCCGAGGCGATGACACTCGGAGGAATCAACGGAGGGGGCGTCGTCGACGGGGTCGTCGTCGGTGAAGGCGACGCGCTTGCCGCAGGCGTCGGGCTCGTCGACGCGACGGACGATGGTTCCGGTGCGTCGTCGGCGCGCGCTGTGCACGCGGTGACGGACAGCAAGGCCGCGCCGACCAACAATGCCAGAACCGGCCGACGGCGGGCGGTTCGATCGGGCATTGGTCCTCCAGGTGCACTTCCGTTCTCTCGAGACCCTAGTTCATTGTGAAACCAAACGTCACGAATGGGTCTCGTACCAGCGTGGCGTCGCGCATTTTCGACGAAAGTCGCCCGTGGCCGAAGGGTTCGAGGTTCAATGATCAGTCGTCGGGATGGGGGCCTGGGTGAGCAGAACCGGAGAACGCAGCGAGTCCACCGCCCTGAGCACGTACCGCAGTCTTCGGATCGGGATGGTCATCCTGGTCGTGATGCTGTTCGTGTCGGTGTTCATTCAGGCGGGAACCTCGGGCTGGTGTCTCCAATCATCCATCAGCGCTTACTATTTCACCGACGTACACGCGATCTTCATCGCCGTGCTCTGTGCATCGGGCGCACTGTTGATCGTGTACAAGGGGAATTCGGACACCGAGGACGTTCTGTACGACTTCGCCGGGTTCTGGGCGTTCTTCGTCGCAACCGTTCCGTCCGGGTGGCCGACCAACCTGGGCGTCGACGGCCGCGTGCGAGGCCTGTGTGGGGGATCCGGGCTTCCGCTCGTCTACGACGCAGGCCAGGCGATCGGCAACAACGTCTCGGTCGTCTTCGTCGGTGTGTTGCTCGTGCTGCTGGCGTCGATACTGTTCGTGCCGGGGCCGTTCGGAGTGTCGTGGACGGTGCTGGGCACGCTCGTGCGGGTCGTCGGAGTGCTGATCACGGGCGTTCTCGCGATCGGGTTCGTCTACGCGCCGCACTGGTTCGAGCGTCACGGGCACAGCTGGGCGGCGATCCCGTTCTTCGGCTTCGTCATTCTCGCGGTCTGGGTCAACGCGTTTCTGGCGACGGTCGATCCGGCCACGTCGACGAGATATGTGACGGCCTATCGCATCATCGGCGTGAGCATGGTCGCCACGCTGATTCTGGTGCTCGTCCTGTCGATGACAGTTCGCTGGACGTTGTTCGTGCTGTTCGCGGAAGCGGCGCTGCTGCTCGAATTCGCCTTGTTCTGGGTGGTGCAGACCGCCGAGCTGTGGAAAACCGGATGCCGCGACACGAAGTTCCCTGCGTTCGTGATGTGAGGCGCAGCTCTGTCATTCGGGTGAATGACACGGTTTCGCGCCGATCTTCATCCGGATGTCGATGGAAACGGCCCGTCGATGGGGCTTGTGTCTCCGGAATCGAGAATTCGGAATCGCGATGCTCGAATTCGATGGGCCTTTCGTCTGCGGGAATTGTTTCGTCTATCTCCGACTATCTCGAAGTGCTTTAATTCTTATCTCGGTTTGACAACGATGAATTTCCGGTGTGTCATTCCCTAGGAAGAAAGAAGACGCAAACATGTGCGTCGACGTCTTCGAAATCAGAGGTCGAGTCGTCCGGCCGTGGAAGTGCACGGGTGGGTGCACCCTGTCCTCTGTGCACGCAGCACAAGCACACTTCGTCGGGGAGTTGCAGTGACACATAAAATTTCGGGTACAACTGTGCCCACCGTGGACGTACTACACATCTCGGAGGCGTACGGAGGCGGAGTTCAGTCCGCTATTTCTCGGTACATCGAGAATTCGCCGTCGCTTGTTCACCAGATATTGGTGCGCACGCGGTCCGAGCACGACATCGCTGAGCCCTGTGGGGCCGAATCGATCAGCTACAACGGGTCGATGGCCGGTTTCGTTCGTGCTGCGCGAACACACATCCTTCGAACGAAGCCGAAGGCAATTCATCTGCATTCCAGTTTTGCGGGACTGCTCCGACTGTTCGATTTCGGACCGGACACCAAGGTCATCTACACCCCACACGCCTACGCGTTTCTTCGCCGAGACAGCTCGGGCGCCGCACGGTCGGCCTACCGCGCCGTCGAGGTGCTGCTGAGCAAGCGCGCGCAGACCATCGCGGCGATCAGCCCGTTCGAGGCTGCTTCCGCAGCCCGCATGGCAGGACCGTCGACCGAGGTCACGTACCTTCCCAACGTCGTACCCGACACCTCGTTCCCCGGGGCGCTGGTGCACGAGACGAGTGGGCGGCCGGAGGTCGTCATGGCAGGCCGAATCTCGGCGCAGAAGGATCCGCTGTTCTTCGCCGAGGCGGCCAGGGCGTCGCACAGCGACGTGAAGTGGACATGGGTCGGCGACGGCGACGCCGACATGCGAGAGGTACTGGAGCAGGCAGGCGTCTCCATCACGGGGTGGGTGCCATCGGAGCTGGTGAAGAAGCACATCGCTGCCGCTGACCTGTACCTGCACTCCGCCGAATGGGAAGGTGCACCGATCACGCTTCTGGAGGCTGCGGCCGTCGGGACACCGATTCTGGCGCGCGGCATCGCTGCGTTGGAAGGTCTCGGATTCCCTTTGACGCGTAACTGCCCGCGCGCCGCGGCAGCCGCCGTCGACAGATTCTTCTCCGACCGTGCGTATCGTGTTCGCGCCCAGGAGCAGACGTCGGAGTCGGTGGCCGTTCACTCACCCGAGGTGCAGTCTCTCGCGCTCGACACGTTGTACCGGAGGGCAGGGTGAGAGTGCTGATGCCGGGCCGAATCCTGGATCGGCACGTCGGCGGAAACACCACGTATGCGCGGGCATTGGCGCGTGGATTGCGCGCGAGGGGGTCGACCGTGGACTCGATGAGTTTCCACGACTCGGCGCCGATGACGATGGTGTCGGAGACTCTGCACGGACTCTCGAAGACCGACGCGGTATTGCACTACGTCGCCGACACCGGACCGCTGGTTCGCACCAGAACGCCGTCGGTGGTCACGGTGCACGGCATCGCCAGCAGGTGGATCGACGGGGTCCGCAGCGGTCGCCAGGAGAAGATCTGGCGCACACGCGTCGGGCGTGCTCTTGCGAGTACCGATGCGGCAGTGACTGTGTCCGAATCCAGCGCAGAGGACATCGCCGAGGTGTTCGGTATCGAACTCGCCGACATCCACGTCGTGCCGCACGGTATCGACGCCGATGTGTTCGCCGAACCCGTCTCGCTGTCCGACGAGGTGCGTAGCCGGATTCCCGACGACTATCTGTTGTACGTCGGTAACATCGAACCGCGCAAGAACCTCGTCGCGCTCGTCGAGGCCATGAGCCGCCCGGACGTCCGAGCGCTCGGACTGCCACTCGTCGTCGCGGGCAAGCCTGCGTGGAACTTCGAGGAATCGATGGAGGCTATCGAGAAGAGTCCGAACGTGATTCACCTCGGATTCGTCTCGGACGACGACCGGCGTGCACTCATGCAGCGGGCAGCGCTGTTCGTCTTCCCCAGTCGCTACGAGGGATTCGGATTCCCGGTTCTCGAGGCCATGGCCGCCGGAGCGCCTGTTCTCACGTCCGATCGAGGTGCATTGCGTGACATCGCAGGTCCGGCACTGGTACTGGGAGACATCGACGCCGACGCCATCGCCGACGGGATCATCGGAGCTGCACAGGATTCCGAGTGGCGGGCGGCGGCACCGGCTCGCGGTCGACTGTGGGCGTCGTCGTTCACGTGGGACATGAGCGTCGATGCGCACATCGCGGTGTACGAGAAAGTGGTGTCCTCGTGAAGGTCGTCGTGTTGCACGGTTACAGTGCGAAGAACGCCGGTGACGGTCTGCTCGTCGACGAGACTCTCGCCGTGGTGCGAACCGCGTTCGGTGACGCCGTCGAGATCACGATCGCGGCGTCGCATCCCGAGACATTCGCCGGAATCGATGCGCGAGTGGTGGATTCGAGTCCGTCGGCCACCGGGTATGCAGCGCCCTATCGGCGCCTGCTGCGCGAGCTCGACGACGCGGACCTCGTCGTCGCGGTCGGTGGTGGGTATCTGCGCGCAGGCTACGCTGTGGAGACGCTCAAGACCGCTCTGGTGCACGGCCCGCAGCTGTGGGCGGCGAGTCGAACGTCCACGCCGACGGTGTACCTTCCGCAGAGCGTCGGGCCGGCCGGTGCAGCCGTCGGCCGCGCGTTGACCAGCCGCATGCGCAAAATCGACGCGTTCTACGTGCGCGACGATCGCAGCCTGGCGGAGTTCGCCGACGCCGGAGTACGACGGCTCAGTGACCTCGCCATCCTGGGTGCCGACCACATCGAGCGCAGGGGGCTCGATGTGGATTCGGTGCCCGTGCTGACGGTGCGAGCCGTGCGCGGCAAGCTCGGTCCGTTGGTCGTCGACCTTGCGCACCAACTGGGCACGTTCGACGGATACGTGCAGAGCGCGACGGCGGGAAACAACGACGTCGACGCGATGGCATCGGTCGGCGCGCGAAAGATTCTGCCGCGCAGCGAGTTTATGACTCCTGGGGCGCCTCGGGTCGTCGTCGCGGTGCGTTTGCACGCTGCGCTGATGGCGCTGAAGGCAGGACACTACGTGGTCCATCTCGCATACGAGCGCAAGGGATTCGGTGCGTTCGCGGACCTCGGGCTGGACCGATACGTGCACAACGTCAACAAGTTCGAGCCCGCGCGCGTGCTGCAGCAGGTGCGCACTCTGCTGGACGACGAATCGGAGCGTGCACGGTACGCGGCAGACGTCGATGCAGCATTGCAGCGTGCTGCGCCTGCTCGGGAACAACTGATCGAGGAACTGCGTCGCCTGGTTCCCACCGCGGAGCGCACACCGTGAGCGCCGTGTACGTGTGCGCGCCGGGACGAAGTGGGAACATCGCGTCGTCGATGTCCCGCCGGGGCTATCTCGACTACCTGCGCGAGCGAGGCCATCTCGTCGTGTGGACGGGGTCGTCGTCGCCCGACTACGTGGCAGGGCTCGGACTGGACGACACGGATGTGCGTACGGGCAGTTTCCGCGTGTGGTTCGGACGCGCAGTCGTCGGTGCCGTCAGCGGGCCGACGCGCATCGCCGTCGACACCGGTCGGGTCGAGGTCGGTGTGCGGCATTCGATGCACATGTGGATGTTGGCGCTGCTCATGGTGATCGCGCTCCCACGTGGTGGGCGCGGCATCTGGCGGGGGCGGGGCGTGGATGCGTCGTCGGGGAATCCGGTTGTGCTGCTGCCGTATCGGATCGTGTCCGCACTGTGCAGGCGGTCGATGGACGACGGGTTGCCGAACTGGGCGTTCCGGCTGGGTACTCCGACGTCGCGATGGGGGACCGATCGACCTCTCGCGGCGTTGGTGTTGCGTGGCGACCGCCCACGGCCGTCGGACGAGTGGATGGCGTGGTTCACGGCGACGACGTCGAACCTGGGGCTCGAACCGGCCGTTCTGGTCCATTCGACCGACGACTATCTGTCGTCGCAGCATCTCTCTCGCGCGCTCGGTGGACAGTATCGAGCGTGGTTCGTCGGCAACCATGCCGACCAGGAACAGACCGTGCGCGACGTCTACGCGCGCAGCGCCATCGTGGTCGGTGACCGAGTGCACGCCCTCGTCGCGGGTGCGACAGAAGGAGCTGTTCCGCTGGGATGGGTCGAATCGGGCTCGGTGGGAACGACGTTCGATGCCGTAGGGATGCCCTGGGTCGGCCGGTGGGAAGGTGATGCGGTGGAACGGTTTCCGGCACTGGACCTCGCATTGCTGGCAGAGTACCGCGGTGTCATGACCGAGGCGGTCGACCGGTGCCGCGCAGTGCTCGGCAGAGTCGACCCCGTCGAGGTGGGGCATGACGAGTACTGACACCGGAGCCCGCAGTCTCGCGTTCCGCCTGCTCAAGGGTGGACTGCCTGCCATCGCGGCCAGCGCGTTCGTCGCCTTCGTACCTATCCTCGGGTCGGCGTATCTGAGCGTCGACGACTACGCCGTGTGGGCTCTCGCGGCGACACTCTCGACGATCTTCATCGTGTTCGACTTCGGCACACCGACACTCGCGACGAAACTCGCCGGCGGCGGCCACCTCGACTTCCGCACGTCCACTATCCTCTGCGGCCTGTCGGCTCTGCCCCCGATCGTGTTGGGTGCGGTCGCCATCGCGATCTGGCCCGCATATTCGACAGCCGCAGGACTCCACGGATCTGCGTACTCTCTGATCGCGTTGGTGTCGCTCGGCGGCGTGCTGCGCAGCATCGGAATAGTGTACGGTGCTGCGGCTTTGGGTCGGAGTCACTTCTATCGACGCACCGCGGTGCTGTTCTTCGGCGGATCCGTGCAACTCGTCGCGACGCTCGTCGCTCTCGAATCCGGTGCCGGAATCATCTCGCTCGGCATCGGAACCGTGATCGCCGGTGCCGTGCAAGCAATCATCGGATTCGCACTCGAAGGAGGACGGCGACGCAACGATGCTGCACTGCAGGCGGATACGTCGGCGTCGGTGCGGCAGACGATCGTGCTGTTCATGAAAACACGAGTCGTCGTCGCGATGCTCGGGCTGTTGATCACTCAACTCGACAGGTGGGCACTGGGTCTCGTCGGCGACGCGGAGCTGCTGGCGCGCTACGACATCGCGACGCGCTTCGTCATGATCCCGAAGATCGTGTTGATCGCGCTCGCTGCGGGACTCGTCGCCGATTCGTCGCGCCTGACTACCACGGAGCAGGGTGCAGCGTTGCTCGCTCGCGTGCAGAAACTCGTTGTCCTGGTGATGGTTCCGCTGATGAGTGCTGCAGCCTTCGTTGCATTTCTGGCGCAGAAGGTCGCACTCGGCCTGACACCGTCGCTTATCGTCGTCGTACTGATCGCTGCGGCACACGGAGCGAACTGCGCGACCATCGCGCCGGTGAACATCCTGACCGGTGCGGGACGCCCGGATATCGAACTCCGCTATCTCGTGCCGCTCGCGGTGGTCGTCGTCATCGGATACGGCGCGGGCATCGCGACGGGGGCGGGCATGACGCTCATCGTGGTGTGGTCGGCGGCGATGGTGGCGTTCTCGCTGTGGTTCACGGCCATGTCCGGCCGCTACGTACGGGAGGTGCTCGCATGATCGATCACGTGCTGAGGGTCGTCGACCCGAACCGCCATCGCCGACGCGTTCTGCGGAACCTGATCGCGTCGGGACGCGTCGAGATGGGGGCGCACAGCTACGGCATCCCTGAGGTGCGGCTGTACGAGAACGATGCGACGCGGCTGCGCATCGGCCGATACTGTTCCATCGCAGCGGAAGTGAACATTCTGCTCGGCGGGAATCACCCGACCGATCGCCTGACGACCTTTCCGATCCGGCACAAGCTCGGACTGCCCGGTGCCGGAACCGACGGATATCCCTGCAGCAAAGGCGATGTCGTGATCGGCAACGACGTCTGGATCGGCTTCGGCGTCACGATCGTCTCGGGGGTCCACATCGGGGACGGTGCGATCGTGGCTGCGGGCAGCACTGTGGTGCGGAGCGTTGCGCCGTACTCGATCGTCGCGGGTAGTCCGGCGGCACTGGTACGCAAACGATTCGACGACGACGTCATCGCGCGACTCCAGGCGCTGCGGTGGTGGGACTGGGACGACGATCTGGTCGCGGAAGGCGTCGCCGATCTCGCCGGTGAGGATCCGCTGGAAGCGTTGGCCCGTCTCGAGAAGCGGAGTGCGCGATGACCGGGGCGTTTCGGCCCCCGCCCCCCGTGCAGACGCATGTGCGTGTGCGTAGGGACGTTCCTGATGCGGTTGCCCCAGTTCGCGCACATGCATATGCGTTTGCGGGGGTGGGGGGACGTAGCGCGGCACTTCTGCTGGTGGCAGCGACTGTCGTCGTCGCGGTACCGGTCGACTTCGTGACGATCGGATCGTTCTGGCGTTACCTCGGATTGCTGAGTCTGCTCGTGGGATCCGCCGTCGCGGTGTGGGCCGTGCATCGCTCGGACACATCGATCGTGCAGCAGGCGTTGCTGTTCGGGTTCCTGGTGCTGTCGTTCAACCAGCTGATGAACTTCAACCCCGTCGGGTATGTGACGCTGCTGGCACCCGTCCTCGTCGGGGCGGGACTCGCAGTGGTGCTCAGAACACCGCTGACGGTTCTCGTGGTGCTGTCCGTCGTGCTCGCCGTCACGATGGGGACCGAATACATACTGCAGCAACACATTTTCGGTGACCTGTTCGGCGATCCGCACTACACGGCATTCTCCCGCGACACCTTTCGGGCACGCGGACTGATCGGTCAGGCAGTGCCCGCAGGCATGGTCGCCGTCGGAGTCGGTGCCGCAGCACTCATGATGTCGTCGACCGCGGGGTCACACCGTGCGCTCGTGCGGTGGACCGTCGTGGTCGCCACCGCGGTATCGGTTCTGACCTCGGGAACTCGCTCCGCGATACTGTGCGCCGCCGCGATCGCGGTCCTGGTCGTCGCGGCGAGGACGGTACGCACGCGCCGCCGCGCCGTCGTCGGGCAGCAGATCGCGTGGGTCGGCCCGCTGCTGCTGGCCGTCGTCGTGACCCTGGTGGCGTTGTACTGGACGGTGTTGTCGAGTCAGCGCGTGTTCGACTTCGGCAGTCTCACCGGGTCTGCGTCGCTCGACAACCGAAACTACGCCGCGATCGTGTTCGACGAGTGGTCCGACACCTGCAGCGGCGCGTGCGTCGTATTCGGTTCCGGCGCACGAAGTCTGCTCGATGCGCTCGGCAGTGGTCTCGGATTCCACGGCTTCACGACGGTGGACAATCTGTTCCTCAGTCTGCTGTGGGACTTCGGCATCGTCATGGTGTTCGGCATCGTCGTTCTCACGTGTATCGCGCTGCGTGCGCTGCTGCGGTCGGAGTCGGTATACGTACGCGCGGGCGCCGTGATGATTCTCGCGATCGTGCTGTCGGGATTCTTCTACGACGCGCTCTACATCCGCCCGGTACTCCTCCTGTGCGGCTTCGGAATCGGCCTTCTCGGTCTCGGTAAGAAAGAGGTGACCTCGTGACCACCAGCGCAACAGTGGACGTCGTCGTCGTGTGCTTCGAGTCCGACCCCGATCTACTGCGCGCGTGCACCGACTCGGTGCAGGCGTCGTATCGGGAATGCGGCATCGAAGGGTCGATCCTGTTGGTGGACAACGCAAGTTCGACGCCTGTCGAGGACACGATCGACGCGTCGAACATGCGGGTTCTGCGGATGGAACGCAACGTGGGCTTCGGCCGCGCCGTCAATCACGGCGTCGCGAATTCGACGGCCGATTCGATTCTCATGCTGAATCCCGATGCGGCACTGGCACCCGACGGACTCGCCCGGTTCCTCGATGCCGCCGATCATCACCGGCGATCGCTCGTCGGGGGCTGGCTGCACCGCGACGGCCGAGTGCAATCGGACGCGTACATGCAGTGGAACTTCTCGATCTCTCGAACCCGCAGGCGCGAGCAGTTCGCCAGCGAGCTCGCGGGAGTCGAGGAAGATGTCGTCGTCGTCGAAAAGGTCTGTGGTGGCGCGCTGTTCGCAGACAGGAAACTTCTCGAGGAGCTGGGTCCGTTCGACTCCCGATTCTTCCTGTACGGCGAGGACGCCGACCTGTCCCGGCGCGCGTCGGCGCAGGGTATCGAACTGCTCGTCGCACGAAGGGCCGAAATCCAGCACATCGCTGCGTCGTCGCAGAAGAGCCACGGCCGACTCGTCGAACGGGCACGTGCCGACGCCGCGATCCGCCTGACGTCGTACCACTGCTGCAGGCTGACCAGCTACCTGCAGCGCGTGGAACTGGCGCTCGTCACCCTTGCAGGCGTGATCGCGGGTGGCGCGTCGTCGGCGTCGCGGCGCGCGCGTGTGGCCCGTCTCGGCCAGGTGTGGCGCTGGGGTCTCAAGCGCGACGCGCCGCCGTTCAGTCCCTAGCCGCCCGGTGCGGGAGCAGGGGCAGGCGCTTCCTGCTGCTGATTGATCGAGAAGCCGCAGGTGTTCTGCGCGTACTGGTCGACACGGTTGCTGGCGTCGATGGCGGCCTGAGCGGTCTCGACGTCGATGGACGTCGTCGACGCCTCGTTGAACGCCTCGTACGACGGCGCATCCGCGGCACTCGCGGTGGCCGCGGAACTCGCGTCGCGCAGCTTGGTCAGATCCGACGCGGTCTGCTCGTCCGCGACGTCGATGGCCGGGTCGTAGTGCTCCGCGAGACCGGTCGAGTACGCCGTCAACGCAGCCTGCAGCGCAGGCCAGTCCGCAGGATCCGCGCCGGCGAGCGCCGTCATCGACTGCATCTCGTAATCCGAGATGTCCTGCAGCTTGGTGCACACCTCGCTCGACGCGTCACTGCCGCCTTCGGCCTGCGACGACGCAGCGCTCGTCGTCGCGTCACCCGCTGCCGCGTCGGATCCATCATCGGAGCTGCAACCGGCCAACCCCACCGTCCCGACGGCGAGGGCAGCAGCAACAGACCAGACCGGCCGGGACTTCAGCAACATGTGGGTACATCTCCGTAACTGTTCGTGGGCACGTGCGCCTCCACACTCACAGTTCAGGGCACCCGATGTCGAGCCAGCACCCCCTGGTTGTGACATCTCACCGAATTTTTTCAGGAACGGCTACCGGCATTCGGGCACGTCGACGGTGATGTTCGGGGTGTCGACCAGCGGCTGGACCGGGACCGTCGCCTGCCCGGGCACCGACGGCTCCTCGAGCTCCCACGTCACGGTCGACGACTCACCCGGAGCGATCGACAAGTACGCAGCCTTGACCGGACGGCCGAGTTCGGTACCGGACTGCACCGAGAACGCGGGCGCACCATCGATCGACATCGACGTGATCGTCGCGCCCTGCGTGCCGTAGAGGTACACGATCGACTCGTTGGTGCCGTACGGGACGCCCTGCAGGAAGGTGCTCGCCACATAGGTCGTCAAGCCGTCGGCCTGCACGTTGTTGGTCAACGTGGCCGTGACCGTCGACGTCCGCGTCGGCCCGGCACACGCCTCGGCGGTGTACGTGATGTCGCGATCCAGGTAGTAGTCGAGCTTGTTGCCGCCTGCATTGTTGACGACGACACCGGCGTACGGCGACGGGTCGTCGGGAAGTGCATGTCCGACGGCTGTGCTCGCGAGAATCTCCTGCGACGACGCGTCGGCGCTCCACACTGCGATGCGACCCTCGCTTCCGGCGCGGCCGAGCGCATCGATCAATGCGCGAGTCGGTGCGACGCCGCTCGTCATCTTCGTCACGACGGCCGCTGCGATCTCCTGCAGGTACATCTTCCGGGCGAGTTGGTCGTCGCCGAACCGTGCGTACGAGCTCGACAGCGTCACCTCGACGACGTTGTCCGCGGTGATCTCCTCGCCGTCGGCCAACCGGACCGGGCCGGTGGCTCCGAGCAGATAACTCAGCGCGATCGGGTCGGTCGCGATGGCACCGTCGAGCGGCTCACCCGTCTGTTCGGTCCACATCGACGTCCAAATCTCGCCGGCATAGGGAAAGTTGGCACTGGCGTTGGAGTTTCGGAAATCGACCGTGGTGTTGCGCGGGGCCCACAGTGCGTCGTACTCGGGTCCGAGATCGATCGGATGCTCGGCGAACTCCAACTCCCGTGTGGTACCGAGCTTGTCGATGTGCGCTGAGCCGTCGTCCGCACGCAGAATGCCGTAACCACCGATCAGTCCGCCGGTTCCGCGAGCCTCGGCGGGCGTCTGGAACGCCAGGAAGTACGAGCGAGGACCGTCCGCGCCCATCATCTTCGGAAGCAGACGTGTTGCGGTGTAGGTGTTTCCGAGCAGCCCGGCCAGATCGTGGGTCTGATTCTGCAGCTGTTCCCGCGCATCCTTCACGACGGCCAGATACGTGGGATCGTCGATCTGTCGGGCACGTTCGTACAGCTCCGACGCGGCCGCGGATGTCTGTGCCAGAACGGGTTCGGCGTCGGCGAGTGCCTGCAGGTTCACCTTCCCGCCTCCCTCGACGACGCTGTCCGGGGAAATGGTGGCACCTGCCTCCGTGGCAGGTTCGAGGACGTCGACCGCAAGACCGTGCACGACGTCGGTGATTTGCACGACGGCATCGATCGGGCTTCCGAGCCACGGCACGGCTGCGGCGACGGTCATCGGCAGCGCCGTCGTCGAATCACGCGCTGCGTCCGCGGCGACGACGGCCTCGGCGGCAGCGGTGCGCGCTGCCGGTACATCCCCTGCAAGCAACGCGTCCTTGGTTCGCGTCGCCGCGTCGCGGGTGGTCTCCAGATTCGTCTGCGCCGAATACACCGAGTAGCCCAGCCACGCAGCGAACCCGACGACGACCACGCCGGCAACTCCGAGACCGACGACGAGCGGCCGCTTCGCGGAAGTATTCTGCTTTTCCTCGGGGGCGTGTTCGGACATGAGGGAATGCTCCTGACGCAAGAGAGTCGGACCGAGCGGTATTCGGGGATTCGACAATCGCCTACCGGTCGTGCGAAATCGGTGTACCCCCGCCGTGATCGTAGCGTGATCACAAGAAATGTCCATCTCGTGGAGAAATTGTGGAGTGGCACGAGGTTTTCGAATTCGGATGCAGACGACCATGGGAGAGGCCACCGAACAGGGAAACGGGCGAATGGACGTTTATCGATGCAATCCCAGGGTGATGCGGCGAAAAGGTGCGGCCAAGCAGTGTTTTCACGGCATTGGAGTGCATTTCTCGGAGTGGAACGATTCGTGAAAAGGAACTAGCTTGTACGAGCGGGAACATTCTTCTCGCATTTCGGAGAACCCTTGTCGGGAGGGGGTCGTGTGGCATCGGATTCTGCTCGTGTCGTGACGAATTCCCACGTCGTCACCGACATCGATTCACCGTTCCCTCTGTCCGCCGCTCAGGCGGACATCTATATCGCGCAGGCCGTCGATCCGCTGGTGCCGTTCACGATCGCGCAGTACGTCGACATCGTCGGGGGTGTCGACGTACCGACTCTGATTCGCGCGTCGCACATCGCCACGCGTGAACTCGAGTCGGCGATCGTGAGCCTGCACGAACGCGACGGTGTCGTGTACCAGCAGGTCGAACGGTCTGCGACCTACGCGTTGGAATACCGGGATCTGCGCGAGGCGGACGACCCGATCGACACGGCGTTGCAGTACATGGACTCTCGGTGCCGCGAGCCCGTGGACGTCACAGGGGAGCAGCCGGTGATCTCCGAGCTTCTCCACGTCGGTACGGACCGATGGTTCTGGTTCAGCAGGGCGCACCACGTCGTCATGGACGGCATCGGTTCGATTGTGTTGCAGAACCGAACGGCGGCAGTGTATTCGGCGCTGATCGACGGCGCGGACGTGCCACCGACGCGCGCTCTCTCGCTGCGTGAGATACGCGAGTACGAGATCGAGTACCAGAACTCCACTCGCTACGATACCGACCGGGCGTACTGGACACACAAGCTCGAAAACCTCCCCGAGCGTGCATGGTTGGCCGGCCGCGGAGAACCTACCGCAGGCACCGCCGTCACCGTCGGTGCTGTGGTCGCTGGATCTGCGGTGCACGTGCCCGACGTGCTGGCAGCGTTCGCCGTGTATCTCGGCCGCATGACCGACATGAGCGACATCGTGTTGAGCGTGCCGGTGTCGGGCCGAACCACCGCGCGGCTCCGCGCGTCGGCGGGCATGCTGGCGGGTGTCGTCCCGGTCGCAATCGATCTGCAGCCGAAGACGACGGTCGGCGGGGTGCGGCGACAGCTCGAACTGGAGCTGTCGGGTGCATTGCGGCACCAGCGTTTTCGAGCCGGGCATTCCTTCGGGCCGACCGTGAACATCATGAACTTCGGCACTGCCATTCGACTGGGCGACGTCGTCGGTGACTATCACGTGCTGTCCAGCGGACCGGTCGACGACATCATGGTCAACGTGTACCCCGGAGTCGCAGGTGCGAGTACGCGCGTGGATCTCCTCGGCAATCCGGACTTGTACGACCAGGCTTCTCTGACGACGCACCTCGACCGATTTCTGACAATTCTGGACGATCTCGGAGCGTCGGACGACGATCGCCTCCTGGACGACATCGATCTTCCTGGTGCCGATTCCTCATGGGTCCCGGCGTCGGTGGTGCCGTGCACGTTTCCCGAATTGGTGCGAGGCCGACCCGACGACGTGGCGCTTCGGTTCGGTGACCGGTCGTACACCTACCGCACGATCCATGACGAAATCCATTCTGTGGCTGGTCGACTCGTGCACGCGGGCGCCGGCCCCGAGGTGCGCGTCGCCGTCGATGTCGTGAGATCCGACCGATCCGTCATCGCGTGCCTGGCCGTCGCGCGGGCAGGGGCGTCGTTCGTGCCCGTGGACCGGACCGACCCGCGGTCGGTGGACATGCTGCGTGCGGCGGGCGTCGGTCTGGGAATCACCGATGCTGCAGCGCCTTTCGCCGGCATACGTTGGGTCGACTCCTTGTCCGACGCCTCGCCGGTTCCCGGTCCGGTGTCGGTCGACAACGAGGCCTACCTCATTCACACGTCCGGTTCGACGGGAGCGCCCAAGGGCGTGAGCGTCACGCATCGGGGTGTGAACGTGCTTGCCGATGCGGTGGTCTCGCACTACCGCATCGAACGCAGCTCGCGCGTGCTGCATCTCGCGTCACCGGTGTTCGACGCGTCGATACAGGAGATGGTGATGGCGTTCGCGTCCGGCGCCACACTCGTCGTCGCGCCGCCGGAGGTGACGTCCGGCAGGGAGGTGGCAGAATTCGTTGCAGCAGAACGTATTACCCATCTGATCACCGCACCCGCGGTGTTGGCGACTCTCGAGCCACAGGATCTCGACGGTGTCGAGGTGTTCGACGTCGGTGGTGACGTCTGCAGCCCTGCACTGCGCGACCGGTTCGCGCCGGGGCGAACGATGTTCGACGCGTACGGCCCCACCGAGGCCACCGTGTTGGCGACGGTCTCGGAGCCCATGGCAGTGGGTGCACCGGTGACGATAGGAAGCCCGTTGCCGGGTGTGCGGGCACTTGTCCTCGACCGTCGACTGCGGCGTGTACCCGACGGCGGGGTGGGCGAACTCTATCTCGGCGGCGACGGTATCGCACGTGGGTACGACCACCGATTCGGACCGACGGCAGCATATTTCGTCGCCGACCCCGATGTGCCCGGCCGACGTCTGTATCGCACAGGAGACCGTGTGCGGAACACCGGCACCACGCTGGAGTTCCTCGGACGGGCCGACGCTCAAGTCCAGATCAACGGTCGACGCATCGAGCTCGGTGAGATCGAAGCTGCGCTCGCCGGGCATCGGTCGGTGCGCGACGCGGTGGCGACGGTTCGTGGCAACGGCCTGGTCGCCTTCGTCGTGTTGGACGGCCGCACCGCAGTGATCGAGGCGTACGCGCGCGACGTTCTCCCTGCCTGGATGGTGCCGACGATCGTTCCGGTCGACGAGATCCCTCTGACACCGAGCGGCAAGCCGGATCGGCGTGCGATGGTGCTACCCGATGTGCGCGGAACGTACAGTGCTCCGGTTACCTCGACTGAAAGGACTGTTGCACAGATATTCTCGGACGTACTGTCCATCGAGTCCGTCGGTCGCGACCACAACCTGTTCGACGCCGGTGGTGACTCGCTGACCGCGTCGACGGTGCTGTCGCGTCTGGGTTCCCCGATCACGCTCGCGGAGCTGTTCCGGCACCCCACCGTCTTCTCGCTCGCGGCACTCGTCGACGAGCGCGAATCCATGCGCCCGCAGAGCCTCGCATCCGTCGTGGTTCCGAGCCGGGTGCCGCTGTCGTCGGCGCAGCATCGCATCTGGGTGGCCGAGAAGCTCGAACCCTCCACGGCCTACCTCATGCCCGTCGCAGTGCGCTTACCTGCAGGTGGAGAAGTAGCCGCGATCGCTGCGCTGCACGACGTCGTCCGGCGCCACGACATTCTCCGAAGCTACTTCCCGACCGACGAGCGTGGGCCCCATCAAGTCGTGGTGGACCCTGCCAGGCTCGACATTCGACACATCGACGCCGACACAGTCGAGCAGGGTCTCCATGATTGCGCTGCACAGTCTTTCGACCTGACGACCGAGGTTCCTCTGCGGACTGCACTGATACGCACTCTCGACGGTGATGCCCTCGCCGTCGTCGCACATCACATCGCCGTCGACGGAGCCTCGATCGATCTGCTGATGCGTGACTTCGCGGACGCCTGGCGGGCCCGTACTCGAGGGAGCGCGCCCCGGTGGACGCGCCTGGCAGCGCAGTATCCGCAGTTCGCGGTGTGGAACAGGGGCCGCGAGGGGCACGATCCGATTCCGCTGGAGCCGCACGCCCATCTGCCCGTGGACGGGCCGCGACGGTCGCTGGACATGTCGCGCATCGCACTCCGGATCGCCGATGCGTCGGCGGTGCGTCGGCTCGCGAGGACGGTCGACGCCACACCGTTCATGCTGGTGCACACTGTGTTCGCGTCGACGCTGGCGAGGTTCGGCGGCACGGACCGGACCGTCATCGGGACGCCGACGTCGGGACGGGTACATCCGGACACGGCCGGCATGGTCGGGATGTTCGTCGAGACCGCCCCTCTGGTGGTCGAGATCGATCGGGCCGCACGCTTCACCGACCTACTCGCAGGCGTTCGAGACCATGACCTGGAAGCGTTGTCGCACAGTGAGATACCGTACGAACGTGCAGTGCAGGTCATGCTGTCCTACGACACAGCCTCTCGCCCGGACGTCCCGTTCGAGGTGGTGACGGGCCAGAAGACCGCGTCCGAATTCGACCTGAACCTCGTGCTGACCGAGTCCGCGGACAGCATCGACGGATGGCTCGAATACGCGTCGGACATGTATCTGGGTCGGTCTGTCGACGCGTTCGTCGAGGCATTCCACACGATCCTCGCTGCCGTCGTCGCGGACCCGCATGTTGTGGTCGGTGACATAAAGTTGGCCTCGCCTGGTCGACGTCCGAGGCCCGGTGCGGCCGAGGTGTTGCCGGATCTGCTGCGTCCCGGTGGACTCGACGGCGTCGCTCCCGTGACCGCGGACGACCTCGACGTGAGGTCGAATCGCCTGGCGCGTCTGATGATCGCCCATGGAGCTGGACCCGAGACGACCGTCGCGCTGTCGTTCGAACGGTCGGCCGAGTACATCGTCGCGATGTGGGCCGTCCTGAAAACCGGTGCAGCGTTCATGCCGGTCGATCCCCACTTCCCGGCGGCACGACGCGCACACATGCTGCGCACCGCCGCGGTCGGCATCGGCGGAACGGAGCCTGGAGTCACGTGGGTGTCGGAGGCAGATGCGCTCGCATTCAGCGATGCTCCTATCGCCGATGCCGATCGGCATACGTCACTACTCCCGGACCACCCCGTATACGTGGTGCACACATCCGGGTCGACCGGCGTTCCGAAGCGTGTGACGGTCACCCACAGAGCGGTGTGTGCGCTTGCGCGGCAGGTGGTCCCACGGTACGGCGTGACGTCGGCATCGCGGGTGTTGCAGGGCTATTCGGTCAACTTCGACGCAGCTGTCCTGGAGACCGTGCTGGCATTCGGATCGGGAGCAACGCTCGTGATCGCCCCGGCGTCACTCGTCGGAGGCGCTGAGACGGCAGAGTTCCTCCGTGACCACGGTGTCACCCACTTCCTGTCCACGCCTGCGATTCTCGCGACCGTACCGCCTGTCGAGACGGTCACGACGGTCGCTGTCGGCGGAGACGTGCTGCCGCCCGACGTCGTCGGTGCATGGGCTCCCGGTCGAACGATGCTCAACGCCTACGGCCCGACCGAAGCGACCGTGGTGGCGACCCTCACCGGACCGCTGACGACGAGCGTGACCATCGGATCTCCGCTCGACTCGGTGGCGTGTCTGGTTCTCGATGCACGGCTGCATCCCGTGCCGCTCGGCGCCGTCGGCGAGCTGTACCTCGGTGGCGACGGCCTGGCTAGAGGATACGGAGACGCGGCGTCGACGGCCGGGCGGTTCGTGGCATACTCGGGCGGGCAACGGGTCTACCGCACAGGCGATCTCGTCCGACGCAGACCCGACGGAGAACTCGACTTCCTCGGTCGCACGGACTCTCAGGTGCAGGTGCGTGGAGTGCGCGTCGAGCTCGGTGATGTCGAAGCTGCACTGGCGTCCCATCCGCGACTCGACCGTGCGGTCGCCGATGTACGCGCAGATCGCTTGGTGGCCTGGGTCGTCGGCGATCCGGGTGTCGATGCTCGGGCATGGGCGGCATCGATCCTTCCCTCATCGCTGGTGCCCGGCGTCGTAGTGTTCGTGGACCACGTGCCGGTCACCGCCAACGGCAAGGTGGATCGGGCTGCGCTCGTCGTACCCGACGCCACCACGGTCGACGCGACCCCACGAACCTTGGCCGAGGACATCGTGGTCGGCATCCTTGCCGAGCTGCTGCAGAGGGACGACTTGTCCGTCGACGCCGACTTCTTCGCTCACGGAGGCGATTCGTCGATCGCGATCCGGGCGGCCGGGCGGATCGGTGCAGCATTCGGGGTGGACGTACCGGTACGCACGCTGTTCGACGCGTCGACCGCGAGAAGTATTGCAGCCGAGCTCGACACGATGCAGGGCCGACGCGTCGAACTGCCGGAGTTGATACACCGTACCGACAGGACGTCCGCCCCGTCGGCAGCCGAGCGTCGAATCTGGTTGCAGAACAGGCTGAACAGCGAGTCGAGCGCGTACAACCTGGCCTGTGCGGTGCGTCTGCCACGCGACGTCGACATCACTGCCGTGCGCGTGGCGATCGTCGACGTGCTGGATCGGCACGAGCCGCTGCGGACCGTGTACGCGCCGGGGCCCGTCGTGTCGGTCCGCGCTGCGGGCGATGTGGTGCTCGAGTCCTTTGCCGACGACGTGGCCGAAGCCGGTTTCGATCTGACCACCGAGATACCCGTTCGATTTGCACTCGTCGACCACGAGCTGGTGGTCGTCGCCCATCACATCGCCGTCGACGGTCTGTCCATCGCACCACTGCTCCGGGACGTGCAGACTGCGCTCGACGCCCGACTCGCCGGCCGCGCACCGGAGTTCCCCGAGCTCGGCGTCGACTATGCAGACTTTCGTCGTTGGCACGCAGCGGTTCTGGATGTCGTGCGGCCCACGCAGCTCGCCTTCTGGGAACGTGCTCTGAAGGACCTTCCCGACTACCTCGAACTGCCCACCGGCGCAGCCGATCCGGGGTTGATGGTCCGTCCTGTCGAGTTCGCGGTCGACGAACAGACCAGCGCCGAACTGAGAGCCTTGGCGCGCAGACTCGGCGCATCGACGTTCGTCGTCGTCCACGCGGCAGTCGCACTGCTGCTCGCCGACCTCGCGTCCACCGACGACGTCGCCGTCGGCACCCCGGTGTCGGGTCGAACGGACTCGCAGCTCGACGACCTCGTCGGAATGTTCGTCGGCACAGTCGTTCTCCGCACACCGATTCGGCGTGGCCTCACTTTCGAGCAGTTCGTGGCCGACGTGCGCAACCGAGACCTCGACGCGTTCGCGCACTCCGACGTCCCGTTCGACGACGTCGTCGAACATCTCGCACCCTCGCGACGCGGCGACGCGCACCCGTTCTTCCAGGTTCTGTTGTCGGTGTCGTCCCGCCCGACCATCGACCTCGACGTCCGGCTGCTTCCCACCGCGGACACGCAGTTCGATCTCGAGATCGTGATCGACGACGCGGGTGAGTCCTTGGCGGGGACCATGGCGTTCGCGTCTGCGCGGTTCGACTCGGCCACAGTGGAATTCATGGCACTTCGCCTCACGGCTCTGCTGCGCGCCGTCGTACACGACCCCG
This sequence comes from Rhodococcoides kyotonense, assembly GCF_900188125.1. GTDB lineage: Bacteria > Actinomycetota > Actinomycetes > Mycobacteriales > Mycobacteriaceae > Rhodococcoides > Rhodococcoides kyotonense. The sequence continues at coordinate 94,504 of NZ_FZOW01000013.1, forward strand.
CCGCCGAGCTCGGACGGATCGATGTGCTCGGAACCGACGGCGTATTGCCCGCGCACACGGTCGGAGTGTCCGAACATCTCGGCCTTGCAGACGTCCTCGACGCTGCGGTGGATCAGTGGCCCGACGAGGTTGCCGTCGTCGATTCGGATGCCGAGCTGACCTACCGGGACTTGAACGCACGATCCGAGGCGCTGAAGAACGCACTGATCGCGCGTGGCGCCCGTCCTGGCACGGTCGTCGCACTGGTGTTGCCGCGGTCCGTCGACCACGTCGTGGCCGTGTGGGCCGTCGCGAAGTCCGGTGCCGCGTTCCTGCCGATGGATCCCGCTCATCCCGCATCGCGTATCGCTGACATCATCCGTGAGGTGGGCCCGGTGGTGGGGATTTCGGCCGAGCCACTCGGGCACGGAATCGACTGGCTGGCACCAACAGCGCAGGCGGAGCACGCTCACGCATCACCACCGAGGCCCGACGACGTCGCCTACGTCGTCTACACGTCCGGATCGACCGGGGCACCCAAAGGGGTTCGGGTGACCGGTCGTGGAATTGCGAATCTGGTTCTGTCGCAACGAGAGATGTTCGGTGTCGACCATCGATCGACTGTGTTGCAGTTCGCCTCACCGGGTTTCGACGCGTCGGTGTTCGAGCTGTTGCTGGCCGCGGGATCCGGTGCGGCCCTTGCCATCGCGCCCTCTGCCGTTCATGCCGGACGGCAGCTCGCGGAGTTCCTGACCGACGCAGGGGTCACGCATGTCTGCCTCACGCCGGCCGTCCTCGCGGCGACGAACGCCGATGCGGTGCCGACGGTCACGACCGTGATCATGGCCGGGGACGCCGTGAGCTCCGAGTTGGTCCGCCGCTGGTCACCCGGCAGATCCGTGTTCGACGCGTACGGGCCGACCGAGGCGACGATCATGGGTACATGCAGCCGAGACCTGGCGGGCGGCGCCCACGTCGGAATAGGCACGCCGACAAAGGGTTTCGATACGCTGGTGTTGGACTGCCGGCTGCGCCAGGTGCCTCCGGGCGTCGTCGGCGAATTGTATCTGGCAGGACCGGCATTGGCCGACAGCTATGTCGCACGGCCAGCGTCGACGTCGTCGCGATTCGTGCCCGACCCGCTGGGCAAGCCAGGAACTCGGATGTACCGGACGGGCGACCTCGTGCGCTGGTCGGAGCGCCCGGACGGGCGCGTTCTCGAGTTCCTCGGACGCGCGGATGCACAGGTGAAGATCCGCGGCCACCGCGTCGAACCCGCCGAGGTCGAAGCCGCACTGATGCGCCATCCGTCCGTCGACCAGGCGTACGTGCTGGGCAGGGAATCGGAAACCGGCAAGGAGCTCGCGGCATACGTCGTCGGCGCAGTGACACAGCGAGACGTACGTGCTTTCCTGGCAGGGAGGGTACCGTCGTACATGGTTCCGGTCACCGTGACGACGGTCGACGCATTACCCGTGACGATCTCCGGAAAGATCGATGCGATACGGCTTCCCGCCCCGTCTCAGCCGTTGTCGACGGGCAGGCGGCCGACTTCGGAACTCGAAACGACCGTGCGACGAGTGTTCGCAGAGGGTCTCGGTCTGGACCCCGAATCCGTCGATGTGGATGCGGACTTCTTCGAGATCGGTGGGCACTCCCTCGGTGCCGTGCAGGTGTCCGACGCGCTCGCGGATGCGCTGCACGTTCCCGTTCCTGTGTCGTGGATGTTCCTCGACCGCAGCGTCACCGCACTCGCCGATCGCATCGAACGGTCGTCGAACATGCTGCAGCAGAACATGTTCGACGTAATCCTGCCTCTTGCTGCAGGCCGAGACGGCGTGCCGGTGTTCTGCATCCACCCGGCCGTCGGTGTCGCATGGAACTATGCGGCGTTGGCGACGGAAGTCGACGGCCCGCTCTACGGGGTTCAGGTCCCGGGGCTCGACGGGAGCGAGAGGCTTCCGCGGTCCGTCGAGGAGTACGCCGCACGGTACGAGCGTGAGATCCGTGCTCTTCACGACGGGGGCCCGTGCGTCGTACTCGGGTGGTCGCTCGGTGGAGTCATCGCGCACGCTCTCGCGACGAGACTGCAGAAGGAGGGAAGTAACGTGACACTGGTTCTGGTCGACGCGCGCATGACGGCCCCGGAGAACGCCGACAGTTTCTCCGTCGCAGATCTGGGCCGTCGGCTCGGCGTCGAGGGTCATTCGTTCGAAGCAATTTCGAAAAACTTTCGCGCACAGTATCCCGCGGCGATATCTGTTACCGGCGAACACATGCGGCGCATGTACGAACCCGTCGTCGAGGCGCCGAGCCTGGTGGCCGCGTACGCACCCCGCGTGTTTTCGGGCGATACTATCTACGTCTCGGCACGGGGGTCCGACGGTGCATCCGGGTGGCGAGATTTCGTGGACAGACCCCTACGGGTACGTCACGTCGACGCAGAGCACGACGAGATGTTGGGGCCGGTGGGGGCCAGGGCGATCGGGGAAGAACTTCGGGCGGCGACACATCTGCCTGTGCAGTACCGAAGGGCTGTCGGAGGCGACTTGTATCCATGAGGACGAGCAGTACCTACGGCGCTATGAAACGATCGACACGAATTTCGAGTTTAGGAGCACGACGTGGAAATCCAGGACTATCTCAAGATATTGAAGACCCGGTGGATGATCATCGTCGTCACAGTCGCCGTCGCAATCCTCGGTTCCCTTGCCGTTTCGTTGATCACCACGCCGACCTATCAGGCATGCAGCCGCGTATTCGTCTCCACATCGGGCGGATCGTCGGTCAGTGAGACATATCAGGGCAACCTGTTCTCGCAGCAGCGCGTCGCGTCGTACTCCGAACTCGTGACCGGTGAGACTCTCGCCGCCCGCGTCATCGACGATCTGGGATTGACGACGACGCCCAGCGCGCTCGCCGCGACCACTACTGCGAAGTCGACACCGGACACGGTCCTGCTCGACATCTGCAACACCGGAACCGACGCGGCCATCGTCCGGGACGTCGCCAACTCGATGGCGACTCAACTGACCACGCTCGTCCGTGAACTCGAAACTCCGGAGGACGGTGGCTCGCCGACCGCAGGCGTCCGACTCGTCGAGCAGGCACAGACCCCGTCGACCCCGGTCAGCCCGAAGACCAAGCGGAATCTCGCGCTCGGTGCCGCGGTCGGTCTGCTGCTCGGTATCGCACTCGCCGTGCTGCGCGACCGGCTCGACAACACCATCAAGGACCGCAAGACGCTCGAGAAGTCCGCGAAGTCGTCGCTCGTGGGCAACATTCCGTACGACAAGAACCTGAAGGACACGTCGATCGTGTCGTTCGGCGCAGGTCACTCCTCGAGTGCCGAGGCGTTCCGCGAACTGCGGACCAATCTGCAGTTCCTCGAAGTCGACAACCCGCCTCGCGTCATCGTCGTCACCAGCGCCGTGCCGTCGGAAGGCAAGACGACCGTCGCGATCAACCTGTCGCTCGCGCTCGCCGAAGCGGGACACCACGTCGCGCTCGTCGAAGGCGACCTGCGGAGGCCGCGCGTCTCCAAGTACCTCGGGCTCATCGGCTCGGTCGGGCTGTCGACGGTGTTGGCCGGACAAGCGGGTCTCGACGACGTCCTGCAACCCAGCAAGTTCGTCGGACTCGAGGTTCTGGCGTCCGGGCCGTTGCCGCCCAACCCGAGCGAGCTGCTCGGCTCCGAGGCGTCGCGTCGCGTCATCGACGATCTGCGCGGTCGTTTCGACTACGTCATCGTCGACGGTGCCCCGCTGCTGCCGGTCACCGATTCGGCGCTGCTGACCACGCACAGCGACGGCGCGCTCGTCATCGCCCGCCACGGCCACACCGCCGAGGCCGAGCTCGAACGGGCCACCGGCAACCTGACCACCATCGGCGCGCACATCCTGGGTGCGGTCTTCACGATGACGCCCGGCTCGGGTCGTCGCGGCGGCGACAGCTACGCGTACTACTACGAGACGGACAAGTCCGTGCCCAAGCAGGTGCTGAGCCCGGCGCAGCCGGCCACGCCGTCCGCACCCACGTACGACGGCGGCCCTGCCCGGAACGGCGTCAGCGAGGCGTCGCGGTACAAGTGACCGTGTGACCGCCGAGATCGAGGTTATGACGCCGATTCATCGGATTCGGATGCATAACTTCGATCTCGGCGGAAGCTGGGCGCCGGCTCGTTTGAGTCGATCATGATTCGAACATATGATCGAACGATGAATGGGCCGGGTGGTGATGCGTTCCGGCAACGACGTCCGTTCAAGGTGCTCACCCCGTCGGTCAAGGTGCTGGTCGATCTCGCGGTTCTGTATCCGCAGCCGCCGCACCACACCGGCAAGTACACCGCCGACGGCTTCGAGGTACGGACCGTCGTGCCGGGGGATCTGACGGAATGGTCGATGACGGTCGACGGCGACTGGATCGGGCGCGTCACGTATCAATTGATGTCGAAGGACCGCAGCGAGACCGTGACGCACTGGGTGCCGAGCCGAGTGCTCAAGCCGCTCCGATGACCGATACCGTCAGGCTCGGCGGGTTCTGCTGGGGGACGACGACGATGTCGGATCGGTCCACGGACGTTCCGATGAACGACTGGAACACACCCTCCGACGCCTGTGCCGTGTGGACGAACATCGCGCCGTCGGCATCCGGGACGGACACGGTGGACTGGTACGCCGGATCGGTGTCGGCGGTGGGATCGGTGATCAGATCGAGTTGCAGAATCGACCGGCCAGGAACGTCAACTCGCGCATCGCTTCCGTACACAGCGGGCTCGTCGACGTACCGCGCAACGTAATTGACGACGCCGTCGCCGTCGAACGTGAAGACGGCAGCGCCGCCGTCGAGCCGGACGTCGGAGATCGTGAACGTACTGCTCGGCGGCTGGTCGATGAATCCGGGAATCACCGAGGGCGAACCCGTCGGCGCCGGTGCACGCGTGGGCGATCCGACCGTCAACGATCCCGACGCGAAATGGACCGAATGCGCCGACGTCTCGGCTTTCGGTTGTGGGTCGGCGCTCGGTTGTGGGTCGCCGCTGCTGCAGCCCGCTACGAGCAACGCTGCAACCACGAGCGTCGCCGCTGTTCGCATAGGCACGACCTTATACCGAGCGGTTCGGTGAGAGGATACGGCGGTGAAGACCGGTGAACAGGTGGTGCAGGAGCTCCCCTGGAAATGGGCAGTGCAAGGGCGAATCTTCGTCATCGGCGGGCTCGGCTATATGTTCGACGCCTGGGACGTCGCACTCAACGGGTTTCTGACGCCGCTGCTGGGGACCTACTGGGACCTGTCCCAAGCCGAGCGCGGCCTCGTCGCGACCGGCAATCTGATCGGCATGGCCGTCGGCGCCGTCGTGTGGGGCACCATCGCCGACCGGCTCGGACGCAAACGTGCATTCTCGTTGACGCTGTTGATCTTTGCGCTGTTCTCCGTCCTCGGTGCGTTCTCGCCGAACTTCGAGATCTTCGTACTGCTGCGATTCTGTGCAGGATTCGGCCTCGGCGGCTGCATCCCGGTGGACTATGCGCTGGTCAGCGAGTTCTCGCCGCGTCGAATTCGCGGAAAAGTGTTGTCCGCCATGGACGGATGGTGGCCGATCGGTGCCACGGTGTGCGGCGTCGTTGCGACGCTGCTCGTTCCGATCGACGGCGACGTCCGCTGGCGCGTCATGCTGCTGTTCATGGTTCTGCCCGCATTGCTGCTGTTCTTCGTGCGCCGCGGTATCCCCGAATCCCCGATCTACCTGGCGAAGGTCGGCCGCGAGGCCGAAGCGCGCGCGGTCATCGACGAGATGGTGTCGCGGACCGGCGCCGAACCACAGCCGTACGCGATCGGCGCCGAACCTGCGCCGAAGCGATCGGGTCTCGCCGGACTGCAGTCGGTGTGGAGTTACAGCCCGCGGATCACGTCTGCGGCATGGCTTCTGTTCGTCTCGATCATGTTGCTCTACTACGCGGCACTGAGCTGGATGCCGTCGATCCTGCGGCGGCAGGGGTACGACGACTTCGCGGCTTTCGCGGGCACGACCCTGATGACGGGCGTCGGCATCATCGGCGTGATCGTGTCGGCCTACCTCGTCGAGGTCGTCGGGCGAAAGTGGGTCATCGGAATCTCCGGGCCGCTGGCCGGCGGCGCGCTCGTGGTCTTCGCCATGATGCTCGACGTCGGATCCAGCGCCCTGGTGTGGCTGGCCGTCTTCGGCTTCGTCGTGCAGATCGCGATCCCGGTGCTGTATTGCTATGTGTCCGAGCTTTACCCGACGACGCTCAGAGCCTCGGGCTTCGGCTACGCGTCGTCGGTCAGCCGTGTCGCGACGGGCTTCGCTCCGCTGCTGTTCGGCTCGGTCATGTGGCCGATCCTCGGGCTGCCGCTGACGTTCGCCCTCGTCGCCGGGCTCGTGATCGTCGCAGTCCTGTGGATGGCCTACGCGGCCCCCGAAACCAAGGGCCGCGAGCTCGACACGCTCACCGAGGAACCCGCCGTCAGCCGCAGGTAGGCACGTCCACCGTCGACGTCGACGGCTGGACCTGGGGTTGGATCGGCGCCTGTGCCTCGCCGGGTGCCGTCGGTTCGATCAGGTCGTATTCGAGCACGTTCGTCTGGCCGGGCTCGGTGACGATCGGGGTGTAGAAGAACGGGTGCCCGCGCTCGCTGGCAGTGATCAGGAAGACCGGATTGCCGTTCAGCGTGACGTTCTCGAGCGTCGCGCCCTGCGTGGCGTAGAACTGCACGACGGTCCTGTTGGTCCCTGGCGGGCCACCGTAGCGAGTCGATTCGTTCTGACGTCCCGCAACGTACACGGGATAGTCCTGTGCCGGAGCATTGTTGGTGATCTCGGCGACCACCTTCGTAGGCCTGGTCGCGCCCTCGCACGATCCGCCGGTGTACGTGACGTTGCGCTGAAGGTAGTAGTCCAGCTTGCCGCCTGCACCGTTCGTGGTGACGACGGATGCATACGGGGCAGGCGTATCGGGGACCTCGTGGCCGATCTTGGTCGGGCCGATGATGTCCTGCACTGCAGGGTCGGCACTCCACACCGCGATGTGCCCCTCGCTCGTCGCGCGGCCGAGTGCCTCCAACAGTGCTGCGGGAGAGGAGATGTCACCCTGCATCTTCGCCACGACGCGCGCCGCGAGCTCCTGCAGATAATTCTTTCTTGCCGCGTTGTCGTCCTGGAAGCGGAAGTAGGCGTCGGACAACGTGATTCGAACGACGTTGTCGGCGTCGATGACCTCGCCGTCCGGCATCGTCACCGGCCCGACGACGTCCAGAACGTAACTCAACGCGACGGGGTCCGTCGCGAGTGCACCGTCGACGACCTGGCCCGTCTCCTGCTGCCACATCGACTGCCAGATTCGTCCCGCATACGGGAAGTGGGGACTGATGTTGCTGTTCTGCCAGTTCTGCGTCGCCTGGTAGCGCTCCTCGTAGGCGGTGTAGAACTCGGGACCGAGGTCGAGGGGGTTGTCGTACCGTTCCTTCAGCTCGCTGTTCTGCGCGAGATCGGCGACATCCAGGCGACCGTCCGCGGCTGACACGATGCCGAAACCACCCATCAGACCACCGGTTCCGCGGGACTCCGCGTTCGTCTGGAACGCCATGAAGTAATTGCGTGGACCGTCGGCGCCCATCATCGGTGGCAGCACCTGCGCGGCGATACTCGTGTTGGTGAGCAGCGTCGACAGATCGTGTAGCTGATCCTGCAGCTGGGTACGGGCATCGGCGACCTGCGTCAGGTACGACGGCTCGGCGATACTCGCTGCCCGTGCGTTCAATTCTTCTGCTGCCGAAGCGGATTCGGCGAGCACCGGGGCCGCGTCGCGCAGGGCTTGGAGGTCGATCCGGCCGTCGGGAGTACGCAGGCGCTTCGGATCCAGCGTCGTTCCGACGTCGACCGCAGGCGTCAGGACATCGGTGGCCAGACCGTCCACGACGTCGGCGATGTCCGAGACGACGCCGAGCGGGCTCCCGAGATACGGGATCGACGACGCCACCTTCCAGATGGGGGAGTCGGTGGCGCTCGCGGCGTCGCTCGACGCGCGGACGGCAGCATCCGACTGTGTGCGGGCACTGTCGGTGTTGCCCGACAGCAGCGCCGATCGAGCCGAGGTCGCGTGGTCCCGGGCCGCGGTCAGATCGGTGTACGCCGAGTACCCCGTGAACCCCAGCCATCCGAGCAACGCGAACAGCACCAGAGCGAACAAGCCCGACCCGATGAGAACGCGTCGACGCGTCCTGTGTCGGTTTCGTCGAGCCTCGACGTGGCGACGGCGACGACCCCGAGTACGGCGACGGGAATCGTCGGTCCACCCGCCATAGGCGTCGTAGGAGTCGTAGCGGCGTTTGCTCATGGCGGAAATGAGTCCCTTCGTCCGCGTAAGAGTACAAAGCCGGTGAGGGGGCGGCGAATCGGGAAGGCGGCTGCGCCACCCGTGCGCGCACAGTTGGTCTCGGCACAAACTATGCACGCACGGGTGGCTTGCCGCATATGCTTCTCACGACACCCACGAGGAGGGCCCATGCAGCTCGACAATATCGTTGCGGTTCTACCGGTCAAAGACTTTGCGACGGCTCGTGATTGGTACGCCGCGTTGCTCGGACGTCCGGCCGACGTCGAACCGATGGACGATGTGGCGGAATGGCAGATCGCCGACAAGGCGTGGATTCAGGTAGGAGTCGACCCCGACGTCGCAGGTAAGTCGTCGGTGATTCTCGGTGTCAGCGACCTCGACGCACACGTCGAGTACCTCCGCAGTTCCGAGATCGCCGACGGCGTGCTGGAGGAGTACCCGGTCGTCAAGACGTTCACCGTGCTCGACCCCGAAGGCAACAAGGTGGTCTTCGTGGAGGAAGTGACGTCCTGAACAAATTCTCAGATTCACGATGATTTGAACTACTGACAACATGCGCTAAACATCTGACGATTGAACGCATGACTACAGCAGTGCAGCAGACAGTGGGGCGCCTCGTCCCGGGGTCCGTCGAGTACCGCGAACTCCTCGCGGCCATCGCCGAGGGCGCGAGCCGACGCGATCTCGAGGACCAGAATCCATTCGAGCAGATCGAGGCGCTCCGTCGCGCAGGCGTCGGTGCACTCCGGTTGCCGAAGTCGATCGGCGGCGGTGGGCTCACTGTCCGCGAGCTGTTCGGCGTCATCGTCGACATCGCCGAGGCCGACCCGATCGTCGCCCACATCCTCCGCACGCACTTCTGGTTCGTCGAGGAACGACTGCGGCAGGCGACCGCCGTCGACTACCCGGGTTTCGAGAACGACCGCTGGATCCAGCTGATCCTGCAGGGCAAGATTTTCGGCAACGCCAGCAGCGAGCGCGGCAGCCAGGCCGTCGGGAACTTCAAGTACGGCACACACCTCACGACGAACGGCGACGCCTTCCTGCTCGACGGTGAGAAGTTCTACAGCACCGGCACGTTGTTCTCCGACTACGTCAGCATCTGGGCCGACGTCGACGGTGTCGCGGTGGCTTCGGTCATCGTCCCCACCGACCGTGAGGGCGTCGAGATCGTCGACGATTGGGACGGTATCGGACAGCGCCGAACCGGCACGGGTACAACACGATTCACGTCCGTCGCCGTCACCGAGGACGACATCGTCTCCCGCATCCCACTCGATGCTGCACCGGACCCGTCATACCAGTTCGCATTCCTGCAGCTGTACTTGCACGGACTGGTCAGCGGCATCCTGCGTAGCGTCGTCACCGACGCGGTCGACCTCATCGGCAGCCGCACCCGCGGATTCGCGCACGGTCCTTCGGAAGAGTTGACGCGAGACCCGTTGCTGCAGAACGCCGTCGGGCAGCTGTCGAGTACTGCTTTCGCTGCCGAGTCGACGACGCTCGCCGCCGCCGATGCTATCGACGCGGCATACGCGTCGGTCAGCAATGCGGTTCCCGACGCCGAACTGGCTGCTCTCGCGTCGTTCCGGGCATCTCAGGCGAAGGTGCACATCGACGAGATCGCCACTCGCGCAGCGACAGTGCTGTTCGAGGTCGGCGGCGCATCGGCGGCGTCACGCGCGAAGAACCTCGACAGGCACTGGCGCAACATCCGGACGATCACACTGCACAACCCGGCCTCGTACAAGGCCGCCGCCATCGGCAACAACATCCTCAACTCCGAACCGCTGCCGTTCAACGGCTACTTCTGATCCCGAAGGACACATCCATGTCTCGTGAACTGCACCTCGCAGGCTTTCTCATCGCCTCGCACGTCACCCACTCCCATGCCGCGTGGCGGCATCCGGCGTCGGAAACCGACTATCTCGGACCCGACTACTACTCCCGCGTCGCGAAGACTCTCGAACGCGGCAAGTTCGATTTCCTGTTCTTCGCCGACCTGTTGGCCACGCCTGTCCGCTACGGCAACGACATTCGCGTTCCGCTGAGCAGCGGCACTCAGGCGTCGGCGACGATCGATCCCTCGTTGGTCGCGTCGCTGTTGGCAGGTGTCACCGAGAAGATCGGCCTCGCGATCACGAAGTCGACGACGTACTTCCATCCGTACGAGGTCGCTCGGATCTTCGGCACCCTCGATCACCTCAGTCGTGGCCGCGCGGGCTGGAACGTCGTCACGTCGCTGAATCAGGCCGAGGCGCAGAACTTCGGCATCGACGACCACCTCGGACACGACGAACGCTACGCTCGCGCACAGGAATTCCTCGAGGTCGCATTCAAGCTCTGGGGAAGCTGGGAACGCGACGCGCTCGTGCAGAACAAGGAATCCGGTGTGTTCGCCGACCCGGACAAGGTGCACACCGTCGACCACGACGGAGAATTCTTCAAGACCCGGGGGCCACTGACGGTTCCGCATTCGCCGCAGAGCCGACCCGTCATCTTCCAAGCCGGATCCTCCTCGGTAGGAAAGGATTTCGCCGCGCGATGGGCCGACGCGATCTTCGAGATCGACCCGACGAAGGAAGGCCGCAAGGCCTACTACGACGACGTCAAGTCCCGCGCGTCCAACTTCGGCCGCAATCCCGACGACATCAAGATCTTCCCGTCGTTCGTGCCGTTCGTCGGTGAAACCGAATCCATCGCGCGGGAGAAGCAGGCGTTCCACAACGAGCTCGCCGATCCGATCTCGGGACTGATCACGCTGTCGGTGCACACCGACCACGACTTCTCGCAATACGACCTCGACGCGCAGATCGAGGACGTCACCGTGCCCGGGTCTCAGGGCCTGTTCGACGTCGCGCGCCGTCTGAGCGACAAGGACTCGCTGACGCTGCGCGACATCGGCAAGCTCTACGCGCAGGGCGTCCTGCTGCCGCAGTTCGTCGGCACCGCGTCGCAGATCGCCGACCAGATCGAGGAAGGGTTCAACGGCGGTGAGGCCGACGGCTACATCCTCTCGGCCGCACAGGCACCCGGCACGTTCGACGATTTCGTCGACCTCGTCGTTCCCGAGCTGCAGCGCCGCGGCCTGTTCCGCACCGAGTACACCGGTACGACGCTGCGCGATCACCTCGGACTGCCCGATGCGAGCCTGACACCGGCACCCGTGTTCACGCAGTAGGGCACTGGTTTCGGTCACCGCGGATGGGGTATTCGCCCGGTTCGCGGTGGCCGACGGGCGGTCACGAGAGGGGATCTCAGTCATGCGATTCGTCACGTTGATCGTCCTGATCTGGCTCGTCATAGGAGCCATCGCCGTGTTCCAACGGGGCTACGCCTCGTCCGCACCGGAGAACTGCGCGGGAGTGGGCACGATCGCCCTCACCGTCGTCGCCGGGCCGCTCAACTACGCAGGAGTGAACCCGAAGGTCACCGACTGCAACTTGCCGAAGCCGAGCGAGTAGGACCGGGTGTCGACCGCTTGAATGGTTCACTCATCCGATCAGATGGCTTGAACGGTTCATTCAAGCGACAGGGGCGGCGGAGCGACAGGGGCGGCGGATACAGCGTGACCTTCGTCGCCGACCGAGCCGGGGAGCGGACGACCTGCCTACGCTGACACGGTGATGCGTACAAGCCGGTGGGTCGTGCTGGCCATCGTGCTCCCGGTGATCGCGGTGTCGGTGATCGGCTTCGGCGGATACCTGACGTTCACGAAAGCCCGCATCGACCCGATCTCGCAGGCCGACGCGATCGTCGTTCTCGGCGGTGAACACGACGGCCGCGAGGCGTACGGGATCTCGCTCGCCGAGCAGGGCGTCGCCGACACCGTCGTGCTGTCCGATCCGTACGGCGCCAAGGACCCCGTCATGAAGAAGTACTGCGGCGCCGACACCGAGAAGTACACGGTCCTCTGTGTCCCACCCGAACCCAGTACGACGCGCGGCGAGGCGATCTTCACGCAAGAGCTTGCGCAGGAACGTGGTTGGGACCACGTGGTCGTCGTCAGCTGGCGCTATCACCTGCCACGAGCCCGGTACATCTTCGGCCAGTGCTTCGACGGTGACGTCACTATGCAGGCGGTGCCGCGCTCGTACAACTTCTCGCTGGTCTTCTGGGAGTACACCTACCTGTATCAGGTGGCGGGGTTCGTCAAAGCCGGCATCCAGGGTGACTGTCAGAACTTGTGATAGAGCGTCACTCCTGATTTCAGCAACAGAATTCCGAACATCACGGCGGCGACGCCACCGACGACGTTGGCTGCGAGGAACAGCACCCCGTCGCGCACTCTGCCGTCGCGAATCTGGTTGACCGTCGACAGCGCGACCGACGACATCGGCGCCACTGTGCTCAGAAACCCGAAACACACGAGTCCGACGAACCACTCCGGTGGTGCCGCAGCGACCACGAACCCGAGCACGCCGCACGTGCCGATCGTCAGGAGCAGTACGCGTCGGCGATCGGTGACGGCATCGGTCAGGGCCAGATGCGCCACGGCGGCCGCGGCACCACCGAGTGCCACGAGAAGAAATGCCATCACGTGCGCGCTACCGCCGGACGTGTGATCAACGCACCTGCCGCCAACGCGACGACCGACAGCACCGGCGTCGCGACGATGTACATCACGGAGTGCCATGCGGCGTCGTAGGTGACGCCGTGCACTGCGTAGAAGCCGAACGTCGTGAATCCGCACGCCAGGCCCAGCACTGCCGCACGCACGACGGGCAGTCGCGAACCGGACAGATATCCGAGCGCGGCACCGAGCAGCAGACACCCGACGACATTCACGGCGAACGTGCTCAGCATCGACCATCGCGCAGTGTCGCGCACCTGCCAGACACCGAATCTCACCATCGCTCCGACGGCCCCGCCGAGAGCTGTCGCCGCGAAGACGGGAAGTCGGTCGGGTCTCACACGCGTCGACTCTAGTGCGAATCCGGCACGGTGCCAGGTGAGCGCGAGGCGGCGGCACGTGGCGTACCGCGAGGTTCGGGTATCTTCATTACTTGTGACCGTGGACGAGTCGGGCCTTGGGCCCCAGCATTTCGACGTAGCAGTGGATTGGCGTGGCGACACAGTCGTCGTGACGGTCTCCGGTGAGCTGGATCTGGTGACCGCACCGCAGCTGCAGGAGTCGGTCACGCTGGTCTTGGGGAAGTCCCCGACGGCGCTCGTCATCGATCTTTCCGACGTCGGATTCCTCGCCTCGGCGGGGATGTCCCTGCTCGCTTCGACGCACCAGCAACTGGGCGAGGAAGCCAAGTTCGCGGTCGTCGCCGACGGCCCGGCGACCGGTCGGCCGCTGTCTCTCGTCGGGCTGGACCAGCTGTTCGGCATCTACGCCACCGTCGAGGAAGCACTCACTGCTCTCGCCACGGGTAAGTCCTGAACTTTCGGGTATGACGCTCTCATGAAGGTCACAGCACCCGGTGGAGACGACACGCCGCTTTACGCTGCCACCGGACAAGTACTCAGCCCAGGTCGAGGGGACGTCATGCACCTGAACTTCGACGGCGAAGCTGCTGTCGCGGACAGAGCCTCCGCGCTCAGAATCGCACTCGGTGAATGGCTCACCGGTCTCGACGTGGATTCCGAGCGCGTATACGACGTGGTCTTGGCGACATACGAAGCACTTGCGAATGCCGTGGAACACGCCTATCAGAACGACGGGGCGGCCGGCACTCTCGATCTACACGCGCTCTACGAGCCCGGTACGGGACAGATCGAAGTGACGATCTGCGACCACGGCGCATGGTCGGTCCATGCTCCCGATTCGACGCGTGGACGGGGTGTTCCGCTGATGCACGCTCTCGCGGATTCGACGACCGTCACCTCCGACCACGACGGCACGATCGTCCGCATGGTGTGGGGCGCACGACTCTCCGCTTAGGAAGTTCGCTCAAAGCCCGGACAGCCCTAGTTGTGACGTAGCACAATCGCCACTGGGCCCGGCACCGCCGGACGTGGGATTTCCCCGCCGGTGACATGCACAGTGTGTCGCCGGGGTGGGGAGGCGATCCATGAGTGCATCGGTGCGTCCGGGAATCGTTCTGGCCGACAGATATCGGCTGCTCGAGAAGAAACCGTCGCCGGACAGTGCGTCGTCCTGGCTGGCCCGCGATCTCACGACGGGCTACGAGCTCGGCGTGAAAGTCGTCGACATGGACGTCCTGGAACCGGACAATCCGCGGTCCGACGCCCTCGCGACATACGCAGACCGGTCGCGCATTCCGCCTCGCGTCCTGGTGACTCCGCCCTACGTCCTTCTGATCGACGAGCGCGGTCGACGCGGCCGCCGCCGAAGCCGACGCCGAGACGACGAAGAGCCTCCCATGTCGTCGCGAGCCCGCATTCTGGCCGCGGTCGCCGCGCTGGCAGTGCTCGTGTTCTGCGGCGGCGCAGGCTGGTTGATCGCGACGTCGGTCTTCGGGCGTGGCGGGCAGAACGTCGCAGTGCCGTCCTTGTCCGCAGCGCGAGTGTCCACGTCCGACTGGGCCGGAGGGGCGTTGCGGCCGACGAGCGCAGAGGCATGGTCGGCGGTGCGATACCCCGACAACGCCGACGATGCCGGTCGAGCCATCGACGCCAACCCGGCGACGAGGTGGTACACCGACACCTACCGCACTGCGTTCGGAACACCGGACAACGGAATCGGACTACTGATCGGGTTCGACGAGCCGGTCGACATCGACGAGGTGTGGATCGCATCGGACGCCGTCGGAACGGTCGTCGAGATCAGGACACCGCCGGAATCGGACGACGGTTTCGACTCGACCCGCGTGATCGGCACCGGAGTGTTGAAGCAGGGCACGACGCACATTCCGATCGAGCCGGCGACCCGGGCGCGATCGGTGCTGGTGTGGATTTCCGAACTGGCCGCGACGGACAGCGGCTACGAATCGTGGATCGGCGAAGTCGGAGCGACCGACACGGCCCGGTGATCGACCCGAGGATCAGCGACCGGTCGTCGTGGTCTCGGACTCGGACGTGTCGTCCTCGGATTCCTCGGACGTGGTCGCGCGGGGGCGTGAGGTGCGCGACGTGGTCTCTCGCTCCGAGCTGGGCGTCGCCGTCTCGGTGGGAGTGGTGGTGCGCGGCTGCGTCGGGACCGCGACCTGCCAGGTGGGCGACGGCGGAACGGTGATGGCCGACGACGACGTCGCCGCCACCGCGGTACTGAGATCCGAGCGCAACGCCGGTGGCTGCACCTGCTCGACTCCGTCGTCGAATGCACCGCCGAGCGCGCCGATTCCGAGTCCGACGGCTACTGCTGCACCTGCGATCGCCACCGCAGATGCCGCGATGACCTTGTCACGCATCCTGTTGGCAGCCCTTACGCCTGTTGCCGCCCGATTTCCGGCGGCATCGATATCGGAACGTTACCTCAGCGGGCGTTGAATCGCTCAGCTCGCGACGGCCGTACCGGCATCACCCGAGGCGTCGACGATTCCGCGCCCACCGCCGAAGCGATGCTCCCAGGTATCGCTCACCAGGCGATGGCCCTGCCATCGGCGTCCGCGCACGATCTTGCGATGTTCGGTCGTCATCCGCACCGCCCAGGTCATGGCTTTGCCGTCGGACGGCAGCTCGGCCTCGGCAAGCACTACGTCGTCGATACGAAGCTGATACATCGGCATGGGGAGCATCATGCAGCATCGACGCCCGAATTTCGCGTCGGACGATTATCCGGACCGCGTGGGCGTCGGAAACCTGCTGCATAGCCGTTGAGCTGTCATTCGTTCGACATACAAGCGGACTATCGGTCAGATCAGACGGATGATTCCGGGTAGAGCATCGGCTATCTGCTGACCGACGTTCTCGTACACATCGTGCGATTTCGTGTACGGATCGGCGATGTCGAACGCGTCGACCGAGTGTCGTGCGCGTGCTGCCGCGAGCTCGTCCAACGACTGAGCGCCCGACTGCTCGACGAGGCCCGCCGCCTCGAGAAGAGTGAATGTACGACGCATTTTCCGCGGCGCGATCGTGAGCACCTCGTCCCGGTGACGAGTGGTCATCGTCAGAATCAGATCGGCGTCGTCGGCGATGCGGGTCGAGATGCGACGCGCGGCGAATCCGTCGGGCTCGCCGCCGAGCTGCCGCAGCACGAGAGCCGCGGTCTCGTCCATCGCACGTCCGGTCAGGCCATGCGTGCCCGCGCTCGACGCTGTCAGCTGCACACCCGACTCGGCTGCGTAGGCGACGGCCAGCCGTTCGGCCGTGGGGGAGCGACAGATGTTGCCGGTACAGACGAAGAGGACGTGCACCGGGCCAGGCTAGTGCCTCGCCGGCGGCAATCGCATTCAGGTGACGGTCACGCTACAGTGATGCCCGAGCGACGGCTTCGAGACGGGATCGTTACACAACCGATCGGCGAGTCCGTTCGCAGCAAACCAAGTGAGGCAGGTCATGACTGAGGTTCTGGGTGTATCGGTCGGGTCCAGCGCCGTCCGGATGGCGCGGCCCGATCTACGCCTGCACACGTCGGGCCACCAGGAGCTGGACTTTCACAGCGATACCGTCGACGCGCACTGGGACCGTGCCGAGGAACTGGCCGCGGAGTCCATCGGCGTCGTGCTCTCGCAGAGCAACGGCAGTCAGGTCGAGGCGACCGGCGTCGCGTATCGGGATCAGCAGCAGTTCGGTGAGATCCAACAGGCCATGGCCCGCCAGCGGCTGTACAACTATCGACTGGTTCCCGAGGCCCGCGCTGCCCTTGCCTACCTCGACGCCTCCGGCGAGATCGGCGAATACTCGACGATCGGGCTCTACGACCTCGGTAGCTCAGGGCTGACCATCAGCGTCCTCGACCGGGCCACCGGAAACGTGCTGCTCGCCGAACGCACCACGGACATCAGCGGCGACGACTTCGATCGACTGATCTGCGACAACCAGCTCGCGAAGCAGGGGATGGACCTCCAGAACACGCTCGGCGTGCAGGAGTTCACGAGCCGGTGCCGCATCGCCAAGGAGCAGCTGTCCACCAGCGGTGCCGTGTGCCTGCCCGGCGACAGTGGAGTCATCCTGATCTCGCGCGAGTCCTTCGAAGCATTGGTGACGGTGCCGATCGAGTACTCCGCACGGCTGGTTCGCGACGTCATCGCCCGTTCTCCACAGCACGTCGACGCCATATTCCTGATCGGCGGTGGTGCACGCATTCCGTTGGTCGAGGCCATTCTTCGGTCCTGGACCGGGCTGCCCGTCGTGACGCCGCGTGATCCCGAAGCCGTCGCGGCCAAGGGCGCAGCTCTGCTCGCCACACCCGTCGAGAATTCCGCGCCCATCGTGGCGCCACCTGCCCAGTCGCAGCACAGTGCACCCGACTGGCTCAGCCCGGAGCCGACGGACCGCGCGGCGACCTCCAAGCGCAAGATCCGCGGTGCCGCACTGGTAGCGGGCGGTCTCGCGGCCGTCGCCGCCCTCGGCCTCGCGCTCGGATACGGCGGTTCGGAAGAACCGACGAGCGCACCGACCGAAACCGCGGACACCGTCACCGACGTTCCGTCGTCGTCCAGTTCGGTGCCGACCACGACGACGACCACGCCGCTACCGCCTGCCCCGACGACGACGGTCGCGCCTGCCCCGGCTGCGCCCGTCGAGACGTACGAGGCTCCGCAGTACGAGGAGCCGGCTCCGGCGCCCGAGCCCGCTCCCGCGCCTGCTCCGCTGATCCCCGGACTGCCGCAGATCCAGCTGCCTCAGATTCAGCTCCCGCCGCCGCCGGTGTTCGAGCTGCCGAGGTTCTAGATCACACCTGTCGTTCCGGCATGGCAGTTTGCGCTCCCACTCGTCATACTTTCCTTCGTCGAGCTGCGCCGTGCTCACTACAGCGCCGGGATTCTGGAGGATCTACGTGGATCAGCGCACTGCGTCCGGCCGGCGCGTAGTAAGCAATGTCTGGTACGGGGAACCTCTGGGTGCAGAGATCTTCGCGCAACCGTCGGGCGGCTATCTCGCCGCCGTCGTGTCCGCTGTGGCATTGCTGTCCGGCGCAGGGAGACGAGGCATAGTCGTCACGTCCGAGGGCGTGGCGAGACCGGTGGGAATCGTGGTTCTCGCCTTCGTCTGCGCGTTACGACGCCACCGTCCACTGGTGATCCTCGAGTTCCTTCCCGGAGTGAAATCGGGCCCGACAGGACGGGTGATCCGATTCCTCTACCGGCGGTTGCTTCACCGAGCTTGCCGATCGATCCAGGTCATGACTCCGTGGGAGCGGACGCTCTACATCGACGAGTACAACCTGGACCCGGCAACGGTGAGCCACGTGCCGTTCTACTTCTACGACGACGAATCACAGCGAGAACCCACACCCGACTCGGCTCGCGTCGGCGTCTTCGCGAGCGGCCGTAGCTCGTGCGACTGGAACGTGCTGATCGAGGCCGCCCGCGACAGGCCGTGGAACCTGACGATCGTCTGCTCCTCGCAGGACTACGACGAGGTCGTCGCCTCCGCGTCGGGCGCCGACATCGTCGTTCGAAGCGAAGTGTCGGAGGAGGAACACGCCGACCTGCTCGCCGCCGCGAGCGTCTACGTCATCCCGTTGCGGGACGACAGCGTCAGTGCAGGCCACGTACGCATCATGAGCGCGGCGACCCTCGAGACTCCGGTGGTGGTGACCGACGTTCGTGGGCTGGAGGGATACGAGCATCTCGCCGCGGAGGTCGTGCCCGCAGGAGATTCCGTGCGCCTGCGCGAGGCCGTCGAGAGTCTGATGGACGACCCCGTCGTGCGTGAACGGGAGCGCGCACGCGTGCGCGGTGTCGCGGGTGCGAACACGCGCAGTGCCTACCTCGCCGACATCGGGAAATTGCTGGATCCCGCGTAGATCAGCAGTCCTCGAACACGGCCCGCGCGTACCCGGCAGTTTGGTACACGTACTCCCACGCCCACTCGAAGATGTTTCGATCGGTCGTGCTCGCGACGTACGTGACCTGCCCGTCCCAACACTTGCCGATGATGTATCGAGCCCGCGAGATGTGCGGGGTGGACGTGACGACGACGACCGACGTCCAGCCCTCGCGACGTGCTCGATCACGGATCTCGCGTGCCTCGCCGCGCGTCGTGCCGGGATCGGGAACGAAGCATTCGACGGTGATGCCCTCGCGCCCGTCGCGGCATATGTCGGTGAGAGTGCTTGCGGAGCCGTACGGATCGGAGTACACCAGCGTGGGAGCGTAGCCGTCCTCGGCGAGCTCGAGTCCGAGACTGTTGCGGTTGTCCGCAGAGCCGCCGAGTACGACGATCGCGTCGGCGTCGGTCGGCCGATCGACGACGGGATCGACGTAGACGGGGTAGCCGAGAGCTGCGACGACGGCGAGTACGACAGCCACCGCGAAGGTGCGCGTCGCTCGCGTGGACGTCAGCATCGACGAGTCACAAATTCGATCACGCTCCCTAATTTACCGGTATTTCTTGTACTATCGGTTCGAAGAGTGCGCCGTTGCCTCCGAAGGGCGCGGTTTCGGCCAGGCAGAAGGACTTCATGAACCTCGACGTACGGATCGTCAGGAAGTCTGCTGGCGTTTGGAAGTCTGCTGTTGTCTGATCGAAAGATGCGCGGCCGGTGGTTGATACTCGCGCCGATACTCGCCGTTGCGACGGCGATGGTCGGAACTGTCGCTCATGAACCCGTCAGCGATCATCCCGTGTTCCGTGAGATGAGCGGCCCGGACGTCGTGAATCCGATGCGCGGGCAGTTCGACAACATCACGACGGGGTTGTTCCCGCAGGCCAACGTCAGCCAGCAGCACTACCCGGACTGGCCGGGAACCAAAGATGCTGCGATCAGAGTGAATTGGCGCTCTCTGCAACCGGTCGACCCTCGCACGCTGCCGCCCGAGGCTCCGGAGTCGGAACGATACGACTTCTCCGAGATCGACGCAGCGCTCGCCGCATACGGCGCTCAGGGGATGCGCGTCGGACTGCGTGTGTCCGCCTACGACTCGTGTTGCGAGACTTCGCCCGAAGGCAACGTCAACATCGGTGCACCCGACTGGCTCACGACGGTCCCCGGAGCGACGACGAGTTACGAGTACGACGGTATCCGGCAGGTCATCCCGAGCTGGAACGACAACAACTACGTCGGGAATTTCGAAGCACTGCTTGCGGCGCTCGGTCGTCGATACGACCGCGACGAACGTCTGTCCATATTCGAGATGTCGGGCTACGGGGATTTCAGTGAGAACCACGTCGCGTTCATGCGAGATCAGCTCGGACTCCCCGGCCCAGAAGAAGAATCCAGCGAAGCCGAGCTGGGTTACTACAGTCAGTATCGAGATCAGTACATCACCAAGGACACCGTGGTGCGTCTCGTCGACGCCAACCTTCGTGCGTTCGCGAACACGCAGATCGTCACCGCGACAGGTAATCCGGAGATCGTCAAGCAGCTTCTACGGGACAGTGCCGAGTTGGCGGGCACCGTCAAACCCGTCGGACTTCGTGCAGACTGCCTCGGGGTCTTCTCGCCTGTACCGACATGGGCCGACAATCGGTATTCGAAATATGTCGAGCGCGCCGACCCGATCATCGACGTTCTCCGAGAACGGTATTCGACGGCGCCCGTACTGACCGAGTGGTGTCAGAAGCCCGACGACATGACATCGAGCGAGTATTACGAGCGCGGCCTCGCCGACGTCATCGACAATCACGTGTCGATGACCGCGAGCAGCGGTTTCCCCGATCAGTTCAACGGCGACACGATGGACCGCAGGCTGTATTCACTGTGGTCGCAGGCCAACGTCGTCGCGGGATATCGCTACGTCGCAGATGCGACGGCGCACACGTCCGACCAGGCGGGAACGGTGTCGGGGACCGTGCGATGGACCAACAAGGGGTCCGGATCCACGCACGAGAACTGGACGATCGAGTACCGCTTGCTCGACCCCAACGGTGCCGTCGTGCAGACCGTGCCGTCGGTGATCGATCTACGGTCCATGAGCTCGCCGCAGTCGACCGCCGACAACGGAACCGTTCCGACGCCGACCACCGCGCAGGAAACCATCGAATTCGACACCTCGGGATTGTCGTCGGGTTTCTACACGGTGTCTGCAGCTGTCGTGTGGAACGAGCACAAGGCGGGCGCGACGACGACAGTCGACTACGAACCGATGAACTTGGCACAGAACGGGCGCGGCAGAGACGGCAGCTACGGACTGGTGACGTTCCAGATTCCGTGACGGCCGTTGAGTTCGAGCCGGGTGGTTCGAGGCGGGTGACTCAGCCGAGCATGGTGGTCCACAAGTCCCGCTTCGTTCCCGGTGCATCCTGCACGTAACCAGGAACTTCGCCCTCGCTGACGAAACCACGCAGTCGAAGCGCACGCGCCAACGCCGCGTCGTCGGGATGCACCGCGATGGACGCGCGGCGCAGCCACGGGTCGGTGCCTGCGAGCGAGCCGAGGACGGCTCCGACTGCCTCGGAGGCGACGACGTCGGAATCGACTGTGTCGAGCGCCAACACGACGACAGCGGACGAGGTGCCGTGATCGAGGAGGGCAGTCACGAAGCCGACGGGAACCTTGTCGACGACGATGGAGTAGCGGTAGTGCGGGCCGATGTGGCCGCGGCCGGCCGCGCGACGCTCGGGTGCGGTCCGAACCAGCTCGAGCAGTCCGTCGGTGGTGACTGCGGTCGCCTCGACCACACCGAACTGCACAGCGGGACGGCGTGCCTGCCTGATCTGGAATTTCGCGTACCGAACGCCGACTTGAAGCATTCCTATTCCGAGCTCGAGGGATCCCTTTGCGGATGGGCGCATGAACCGACTCTCGAGCTGGAGGACAGGAAAAGACCAGTTAGACTATAACAGTGCAGAAATCGCTTCGCGTGCTTGTCGTCGGGCCTGCAGCATCGTCCCCCGAGAGCCGCGGAGGAATGGCAACCGTCGTGAAGCTGATGCTGGCCGATCCGTCGGCCGACATCGTGACGAGCAGCATTGCCACCTATGTCGATTCCACGCGGCTCAGGAAGCTCGTGGTCGGTGTCACCGGTGTGCTGCGTGCCTCCTGGGCCGTCGGGCGCGGTCGAGCGGACGTGCTGCACGTGCACCTGGCACACGGCGGCAGTGTTCTTCGGAAATCGGTGCCCATGGCGGTTGCTCGACGCGTCGGCGTCACGGTGATCGTGCACGCACACAGTTACGATTTCGCGGGCTGGTTCGATCGACTGCCAGGGCCTGCACGCGCGTTCGTTCGGTCGGCCCTCGCGGCGGACCGGTGGTTGGTGCTCGGGACCGAACTGGCCGTCGAATATGCGGACCGCGTCGGGCTCGATCCAGAGTCGGTGACGGTGCTGTACAACCCGGTTCGGCTCCCCGAAGCCGTTGCACCGCAAGAGGACACGAACGTGATCCGAATCGTGACTCTCGGCCGGCTCGGGCAGCGCAAGGGGTCGTTCGATCTGATCGACGCGGTCGCGTCGCTGCCGGTGGAGATTCGTCGTCGAATGTCGGTGACGATGTGCGGTGACGGTGATGTCGACGAGGTTCGAGAGTCCGTGCGTCGCAACGGTATCGACGATGTGGTGACAGTGCGTGGGTGGACGTCGCCGGAAGACTGTGCCGAGATACTCTCTCGATCGCACGTGTTCGTGCTCCCGAGCTACAGTGAAGGCCTGCCGATGGCCTTGCTGGAAGCCATGTCTCACGGCCTCGCGCCCGTCACGACGCCTGCCGGGAGTATCGGCGAGGTAGTCACTGACGACGTCGATGCGCTCGTCGTGACGCCGGGCGACGTTCCCGCACTGGCGACATCGCTCCGACGCGTCGTCGAGGACGGAGACGCTCGCCGCCGCATCGCCGCCGCTGCTCGCGCAACGGCATCACGATTCGACGTCGACACCTGGTACGCGAGCCTGAACGGGATCTGGCGCGATGCCCGCGGTGTCGGCAAGTAGCGCATGCAGCCGAGCACCCACCACGTTCGAGGAGAACATCGAGTCGTAGTGCCTCCGTGCCGCGACACCCGATCGAAATGCGGTGTCGGGGTTCGCAAGTCGATCGAACTCGGCGATCAACGAGTCGACGTCGTCCACTCCGAGAGCCGGTTCGCCGGGCGTCTGGAACTCGGGTAGCGCACCTCGATCGCTGACGATCGTCGCGACACCCAACTGCATCGACAGCACCTGCACTCCGCTCTGCGATGCTCGACGGTAATGTGCGAGTGACGCTTTCGCGCGTGAGATGGCGCCGAGTTCGTCGTCGTACCGGAACGGTTCGTTGCGATGAACGGTGTTGGGCGGCAGCGGTTCGTCGATCGACCCTTTGCCGATGACAACGAGATCGTCACCCCGCCAACCGGGTCCGGCGACGTGTCGACGCCATGCTTCGAGGACGACGTCGATGTTCTTGTAGGAGTTGATACGTCCGAGCAGCACGAAGTCCCGACGGGCGTCTGCAGGAACGACGGCGGATACTCGAGCGTCCTCGAGGTCGCTCGTCAGCGGGATCGCACGGACGGGCGTGCTCGTACCGGGAACCTGTCCTCTGCGCACGGCGTCGGCGACGTACTCGCTGAATGTCACAGTCGCAGAGGAGGACCGACCCCACCGGTCGAAGACCGTTCTCTCCCAGGTGGGACGGTGCTCGCTTGCGTCGTGCGGACGGTCGTCGTGAATCAGTTGCACGCGTGGAGCCAGTGCACCGAACGCGATCCACCGTGGGTCACGGACGAGTTCGGTGACCACGACGTCGGGAGCGAACTCGCGCGCCCCACGAAGCGCTTTCGCGAACGGAAGCCAGCTCCGAGGCTGCTTGAACCGCGCGTCGAGGACCACCTCGTACGGGCGGGCCGCGTCGGACTCGGGGTGTTGGTCGGTGGTGACGAGCATGACGTCGTCGCCGCGCTCACGAAGTGCTTCGACGTGAATTCGGGCCAGCGGGCGCATCCACGGCGACAGCCACAGAACCTTCATCGAGATCCTTCCGACAGCACGGCGTCGAAGGATTCCTCGTACGCATCGGCCATCGATTCGATGGTGTACTCGGAACGCATGCGGTCGTAGCCTGCCAGTCCGAGTGTCGGCCACGTCGTCGTGTCACCGAGGAGGCCTGCCAGGGTGGAGCGCCACGCGTCGACCGTGATCGGTTCGACCAGTGTGCCTGCCCGACCGTGATCGAGCATGTCGGGCACAGCGCACACCGACGACGCGACGACAGGGATCCGCCGCGCCATCGCCTCGAGAATGACCATCGGAAACGCCTCGGATCGGCTCGGGACGCACAGCAGGTCACAATCGGCGAGCGCATGCTGCGGTCCGGGAGACCACCCACGCCACCGGATTCGATCGCGCAGGTCGGCCGGAGTCAGGGCTTCGAGGCGTTCACGGTCGGGCCCGTCGCCGTAGATCGACAGCTCCCACGGCAAGTCGCGCAGGCCGTCCAATGCCTCGACGAGCACATGAGGATTCTTGTGTTCGAGGATCCGCGAGAGCATGACGAGGTGCGGAACGTCGGCAATGGGGCGCCGGGGTTCCTCGTCCGGCAATTCCAGGGCCGACACGACACCGTTGGGCGCGACGAACACCGTGTCTCCGAGGTGCTGATGCGTCGTAGCCTGGTCCCAGTGCCCGCCGGACAGCGCGACGAAACCGTCGGCGCGTGCCATCGCGCGTGCCAGCGGAGACGAGTAGGTCGGCGCGTCGAGCTCCGGCGGAATGTGGGCTGCCACCAACCACTTTCGATGACGGCCACTCGCCCGCCACAGACTCGCGAAGCCGACCTCGGTGTTGGTGTCACCGCTGACGACGACGGTGTTCTTGTTCGCCGTGTCGACCATCGGCGCCCACCACGGCTGACGCACGACACGCACCGTGTGCGGGATCTCGGCCACCAGGGGGCCGAAGCGCTGCATGGCCGCGATCGTGACGTCGTAACCCCGCCTGTGCAATTCGGTGGCGAGCAACACGTGATGACGCTCGGCGCCGCCGTAGACGAGGCGATTGATCGTGAACACGATGGACGGCCGTGCCGTGCCGGACGTGCGTCGCCGCGCGTTCCGTCGGGACCGTTGCACGCGATCGAGGATCGACGTCCCCGCCAGATACAGGTCGGCACTGTGGACGCCGCGCCGGTGCTCGAGACCGAGAGCGACGTTGGCACGCAACAATTCTGCCGATCGCGTCGTACCCTTGTCGTCGCCGGCGACGGTTCCCGCGCCGGAATGCGCGATGGCCGTCTCGTCGACGAGTCGAACCGTCCAGCCGGCCGCGCGGGCACGCTGCTGCCAGTCGAATTCCTCGCCGTACAGGAAGAATTCGTCGTCGAACTCGCCGACGGCGTTCCAGGCATCCCGGTCGATCGCGAGGCACGCGCCGGTCAGGTACCCGTCGACCTCGTCGGGCGCCGAGGCATACAGATCCGACAGAGGTGTTCCGCGCAGCACCTCGGCGTACCCGGCCTTGGATACGAGGGACCGCACGACTCCGGAATTACGATGTGCGACATCCCAAGTCCGGTGGCGGCCGGTGCGCTCGGAATGGAATCGGTCTCCGTTCGGAACGACCATCGGAGCGGCTGCGGCCACATCGCGATGTCCGAGTACCTCCAGCGTCCGGTTCAGAGGAGCGAGTACCTCGGCGTCCGGATTGAGAAGCAACAGGTGATCGTCGGGAACCTCGGCGGCGAGAGCGTTGACTGCTGCGGCGAATCCCTTGTTGGATCCGTCTCCGAACCACCGCACGTCGGGGTGCTCGCCGCGGACGTCGTCCATACCGGGGTAGTCGAGACCCGAGTTGTCCCACACCAGAACGGGATTGTCCGGCATGTGGGTCGCGACGGAGTCGAGGCATGTCCGAAGCTGGTCGGGGCTGCGGTACGCGACGATCAGAATGCTGACCGTGCGCGCGACGCTGTCGGTACTCGATGGTGCGGCCTTCGCGGTGTCGGTGCTGTGCCGGGTCATCGCGTGGTCCTTCCTTGTTCGGTCTCTGCGGCAGTGTCGGTGAGAGGGTCGTCGTCGCCTTCGGTGTCCAGCAGCGTCTTCAGGTTCCGGATCTTCGCGGGCCCGAACACGAGATTCGCGACGGCGTAGACGACGACGGCCACGACACCCGAGATCACCAGAGGAAGATCCTGCACGAAATACACCACGACGCCGGTGATGGTCAGCGGGACGAGTACCTTGCCCATGTACCGGAACGGGGTTCGATACGGACTCTTGCGATGCAGACGCCAGGTGACGACGACGAGCCCGCTGAACTCGGCGAACAACAGTGCGGCACTGGCGCCGATCGCGCCGAAGGCGGGGATGAACGCGATGTTCAGACCGATGTTGATCACGAGGTTGACGACGTTGAGCCTGAGCAGAAATACCTGATCGTGGGCAGCGAACAGTGCTTGGCTCAACACGCCGTTCATGAACGTGACCGACACCGCGACGAACAGCAACGCGAGGGCAGGTTTGCCGTCGCTGACGAACTCGTCCGACCCCATCGTCGCGACGATCGGTCCCGCCAGCATGATGCCGACCAGGCCGATCGGAAGTGCAACGAGCGACAGTGTTTCGACGCTCCGCTCGACGAAGTCGGCGAATCCCTTCTTGTCGACGGCGAACTTCCGCGTCATCGACGACAACGTCGACGACAGAAAGAACTGCGAGATGACCGACGTCGTGAACGCGACCGTGTAAGCCAGGCCGTAGACACCCACTTGCGCAGGTGTGCTCAACAAGCTCAGCAGTACAGCGTCGGTTCGCCAGTACAGAACACCGATGATCAGAACACCGGTCTGCGGAAGGCTTTCCACGATGAGACCGATGCTTTCCTTCCACGAGAAGATCGGCCAGAACGGAATCATCTTGCCCGCAGCCCAGAACTGGATCACCAGTTGCACGACGAGGGGTACGACCTGGGCGAGGGCGAACCAGACCAGTGGCGCATCGATCTGAATCATGACGAGAGTCGCGCCGAGAGATGCCATGCGCCCGACCAGGTCCGATACGGCAACCGCAGTGAAGTTGACCTTCGTGACGAAAATCGGCTGCACACAGGTCAATACCGTCGAC
Source organism: Rhodococcoides kyotonense (assembly GCF_900188125.1). Classification (GTDB taxonomy): domain Bacteria; phylum Actinomycetota; class Actinomycetes; order Mycobacteriales; family Mycobacteriaceae; genus Rhodococcoides; species Rhodococcoides kyotonense. Next base: position 121,834 of record NZ_FZOW01000013.1, read on the forward strand.
ACCGTCAGCGTCGTCGACATGATGATCAGCATCGCCTTGACCTCGGAATCACCCGAGTAGATCAAGAGCCCGGACGCCATGGTGATCAACGACAGCGGGATGCAGTACACCAACGACAGACCGGTGTTGATCCGAATCAGTCGCTGCAGGTCGCCCTTCCCGGACGTGACGCGGCGCACGATGACCGAGCCGATCCCGAGCTCGGTGAAGCTGGTCCACAGTCCGACGAAGACGATTGCGGTGGTCAGATGGCCGTACGACGTCGGCCCGAGATGACGCGTCGTGATGGCGACGGTGAAGACCGACGCGAGCATGCCGAGAACACGAAACACCAACTGGGTTCCGAAGGCCTGCGCGATCTTGCCGGTGGAGACTTCCTCGTCGTCGTGGTTCTCGTCACCGTCGTCGGGCAGCTTCGGTTGCTCGATTCGAGGTGAATCGACGATTCGCGGCAATCGTATGGTGGATTGCTCGGGAAACTGCCAGAATGCCTCCCGTGCGGCCATTTCCTGCGCACGTGTCGTCGGGTCACGGTGAACCGTGGCCTCGGGCAGGTGGTAGGCGAGTTTCATGCAGCCACCTCGTTCGGAAGCTGCCGCCGCACGCCGGGACGTAATAGGGTGGCGGAGTTGGGGATCAAGGCCGACATCGGGGAGAGAACATGTCGATCACGCGGGCTCACGTGCCGCTGGCGGGGAAATTGTCGGCTGCGCAGTGGCGTCGTCGGTACGACGCGGGGGAAGTTCCGGACGCAACGCCCTACGGGTTGCACAAGATGGCCGAGAGTGGAATCGAGACCACGTTCGGCACAGCGGATCTCGGGCGTGCGAGCGCCAGAGTCGGTGCGTCCGTGCGCTATCGCGTGGACGGGCTCGAACTCGTGGAGGCGCTCGGGGAGCGAAAGAACTACACGACGAGCAACACCGACGCCGTACTGTGCTACGACGAGCGCACGGGCATTCCCGCGGCGATGCTCGCCGAGACGTCGCGTCGATACGCGCCTGTCGTGTCCGGTATCGGCTGGATCACACACAGATCCGCCCCGTACCCCAAGTGGAATCGCATGTTCGGACACGCGCTCGCCAAAACGCCCGCGCTGTGGTCGCAGTGCAGGCCGGTTCTCGACACCTTGCACGACGAGTGGGGCATCGAACGACAGAGACTTCACTTCGTCCCTCTCGGAATCGATGCGGATTTCTACCGCGTCCAGACCGAGCCGCCGATTCCCGGCCGCGTCATGAGTGCCGGTGAAGACCGGTTCCGCGACCATGCTCTGTTGGTCGAGGCCGTGGCGACGGTGCGACGAACGATCCCCGACGCGTTCCTCGAACTCGCGACGGGCCTGCCCGTCGACGTGCCCGCCGATCTCGGCGCGGTGCACACCGAGCGTCTCGACGGACGGATGCGCGACGTGTACCAGCGTGCGAGCGTCGTCGCACTCGCTCTTCGACCGACGATCTCCGGGTCGGGTCTGACCGTCGTGTTGGAGGCGATGGCGAGCGGAAGGCCGGTCGTCGTCACCGACAACCCTGGTATGAGCGACTACGTCGAGGACGGTGTGACCGGCGTGCTCGTACCGGGTGGCGATGCCGACGCGTTGGCCGATGCCATCGCAGGCTTGCTCGCCGACCCGGACCGGGCCGCGGCTATGGGTCATGCCGCGGCAGCGCGAGTGCGATCGCAGTTCACGTCGAGCGTCATGGCATACCACCTAGCGCAGATCGTTCGGTCGGTGTAGCGACGTCCTGACGTCCGAACAACGGCGAGTCGTCGACTACCTCGATGTGGGCATGTCGAAGCTGCATCAAAGCACGAGGTCCCTCCAGAAGGTACCGACGTGACAAACGTCTCGGCTCGGTGGCCAAGCGGTAGAACCATTCCAGGCCGTTGTCCTGGAAGAACCGAGGTGCGCGCTGCGACTCGCCTGCCATGAAGTCGGCGGCAGCACCGAATGCCAGCAGTAGCCGTGCACCCGTGGCCAAGCCGTACGTGCTGATCCACATCTCCTGGCGCGGCTTGCCCAGTCCGACGACCAGAACGTCGACGGACGCTGCGGAGATCTGTGCCGCGATGCGCGACGACTGTGCCGGGTCGGCGAGCTCGTCGGCCGACGGTGACCAGAATCCCGCGACCTCGAGGTCGGGGTGGCTACGACGCAACGCGAATCGAAGCCGCTCGTGCATGCGTGACGTTCCACCGAGGAAACCGACGGTGTGGCCCTCGGCTGCAGCCATGTCCACGATCGCAGGCAGCAGATCCGATCCCGTGACCCGCGACCACGAGCGTCCGGTCAGCTTCTCTGCATGGCTGACGATGGGGGCACCGTCGGCGAGGAACGCCCACCGGAGGTCCGACCGCTGGGTGTCCAGATGATTGGCCGCGTCGGGGCCGACGCGGAAGTGATGGATGTGGTCCAGATTGACCGATCCCAGCGCGAGCGGGACATGACCCGGCTCGGCCAGACGCTGCGTCACCGCCTCTACGACGGTCTCGAAGCTGCAGAGTTCCACCGGGGTGCCGCCTGCCACCATGCGAACCGTGGCGGATGCCTGACCATGGTTGTCGTGTCGGTCGATGCTCATGCGATGTCCATCAATTCTCGAAGGCGGATGCGATTGCGATCGGTGTTCTCGCAGACCCACAGGTCGTGGTCCGTGGGACTGCCCGCGTAGTCACGTTGACGACGGAGCGTGGCGGTTCTCTCGAAACCGGCAAGGGCCAAACCCTTTGCCGGGCGCGGATTGTCGACGGCGACGGGCGCGATGACCCACCGCAACGGATTCGTGCGGGTGAAAGCGTTGAGGACGACGACGTGCCCCGCCCAGCCGGTGACCTCGGACTGATGGACGCTCGGTGTGCACCAGACACTGAGCTCGCCTGCGTGAGACAGCCCGTCGACGCGTGAGATGTTGACCTCACCGGCGACGATGGGATTCTTCTTGACTGTGGTGGTCTGCGCTGTTTCGACCAGTAGATGAGGAAAGGACAGCCCGCGCCGGGACAGGCGACGGTCCGTCACGTACTTCTCGATCCACGCTGCGGGAGTGTTGAGTTCCTTCCATGTGCGACCGGCCTCGCCGAACGCGGGCGACAGGAAGTCGGCATGCGTGACGCGGGTGGTGCGCCACCGCTCGAAGTCTGCGAAGCGGGGCACGCGAATGGTGAAACTGCTGGTACCGAAGCTGCGAGTGAAGGCTTCTGTGTTGAGTGCTCCTGTTTCTGCGATGCCTGCGTGGATCCCCGACTGTTGATACCCGACCAAAGGTATGTTTTGGGCGTGGTTAACGGTCATGAAAACAGAATACAGTGCAGTTGCATTACTGCATATCCAGTTTGAACGGCGAATGCAGTCTCGAACTGGTATCAATGCTTCTGTAACATTCCACAAACACGAATCGAAAGCAGAGATGTGAACGTCGACGAATTGGTCAGAGCAACGCTGCGCCGCAAGGTGGCGTGCGTCATCGTCGTGCTGTGCGCACTTGCGGCCGGCACCTTCGGCGTCATGTCGACGACCGACTCGTATCAGTCGTCGGCCGTGGCGGTGGTGTATCCGCCCGGTGCCGGTGACATCGACGCCAAGCTCAACCCTTTCGTCAACCTCAACGACAACATGGCCCAGCTCGCGGCCGTGACGGCGACATTGCTTCAATCACCTGCTGCTGCAGCGCTTGTCGAGGAAGCGGGCGCGTCCGGTGAGTACACGGTCGCGTCGACGCTCGGTGACACTGCGGCTGCGCTGCGACTGTCCCCGCAGCTGATGATCACCACGAGCGGCCCCACTCCCGAGGCTGCGCAGGCAGGTGCCCAGGCTCTTCTGGACTACTCGTCCGTCGCGCTGGCTCAGCTCCAGGTGCAGACGGGTGTCCGACCCAACACCGAGGCGTCGATCACAGCCGCCGTCATGCCCGAACCAGGCACGCTCGTTCCGTCCAGCCCGTTGAAGGCTGCCGGGGCATACGGGCTGGCCGTGCTGGTCGTCGGCCTGCTCGGCATCGTCACCGTCGGCACCATTCTGGACCGCCGACGTGCGCTTTCTCAGACCCGTTCGAACGACGGAACTGCAGCGGCATCTGCTGCGCCGGTCGCTGTCACGCCCTCGAAGTCTGTGACGGGTCACAACGGTCGGCGTGTCGCGGAACCTGCACTCGCACGGCCGGTCCGGGCCGAACGCGTCGAAGAGTCCCGCAACGGCCATCCGCATCCTGACGCGGACAACCACGCGCGCACGGATTTCTCGGACGTCGACGAGGATCAGGTGCCGGCCGAGACCGGCTCCGAGACGACGGCCGAGGAGTTCGACGACGCCGAAACCGCGGCCTTCCCTGTCCAGGCGGATGTCTGGTCCGCATTCCAGGAGCCCGCCGACTCGAAGCCGCCGCGTGACGAGAAACCATCGCGTGACGAGAAACCATTGCGTGACGAGAAACCATTGCGTGACGAGAAGCCACTGCGTGACGAGAAAACACTGCGTGACGAACGGCCCCGCGACGAGTCGCCCGAGAAGGGTGCGAAGCCGCAGCGAGATCGAGCGGCTGCCAGGCCTCCGGGACGCATCCATTCGACGGCTGCGCCGAAGCCGCCGGACTCGTCGACCTACGACGACTTCGATCCGTTCAACGTGCCGACGCCGACCGATCCACGAGCTGCCACGCAGCGCGGGTCCGATGGCTTCCCGGCACGTACGACCACCCCGGTACGTGAGATCGAACACGACATCGACGACTACTACGGCGTCGAAGAGCGTGTGCACGTGCCGATTCGGTCGGCGCATCACGACTACCCGCGGTCCTCGATCACCGGTAGCGGTCCGCGGCGGTGACCGTCGTCGTTCTGGGGCGGCACATTCGCTTCGGCGCCGATGCGATTCCGTTCGGGGCCGTCGTTCTCGTCATCGGCGCAGTGCTGCTGCTGGGAATGCGGCAGTCGTTCACCGTGCCGGGCGCCCTCGGGCTGAGTCCGGCGTCGTTGATCTTCTTCGGCTGCGGACTTCTGTGGGTTCTGACCCGAATCGTCGGGCAGCGTTCGCGTGCCGGACTCGGAATCCTGTCCGGCGCAGTCGTTCTCTACGCCGTGGCCAGCCTGGTGTCGTTCGGGTCCCTCGCCTCGCGGCCGACGGACCCCGCCATCGTGCTGGGATCGCAGACCAACTTGATCACCGAGTTCGCGCTCGTCACCGTGTTCTTCTTCATCGTCGCTGTGATCCGAACCCGTACCGGCATCGAGTGGGTAGCAAAAGGTTTGGTCATCGGCGGAGCCATCAGCGCGACGTTCGGCATCGTCCAGTACGGCACCGGCATCGACCTCGCTGCGATGCTGAAGCCGCCGTTGCTGAACGATCACGGCTCGGTCCTGAGCGAAGCCCTCATGCGGGAAGGGTTCGCGCGCCCGCAGGGCAGTGCGGGGCACCCGCTCGAACTCAGCGCCGTTCTGACGGTTCTGGTGCCTGTTGCATTGGGTGTCGTGTATTCAGCTCGCGCACAAGGGCGTCGGTCCTGGCACTGGGTCCTGCTCACCGTCGTCCTCGTCGGCGGGGCTGCGCTGACGCTGTCGCGTTCGGCGGTCGTCGGACTCGCCGTGGCAGTCCTGTTCATGGCGTGGAAATGGCCGGTGCGACGCGTTCTGGCGATCGTCGCCGTCGTCGGCGTTCCGTTGGTCGTCGCCTACGTCACCGATTCGAAACTGCTCAACGCGTTCGTGCAGATCTTCGCAACGAGCGGAACGGATTCCTCGCTGCAGTCCCGTGACCATGGACGTGACTACGTGCTGCAGCATTTCGCCGACCACCTGTGGTTCGGGGAGGGCACGGCGACGTACTCGGCACGTGGATATCCGGTCTTGGACAACCAGTACCTGGGCCGTCTGATGGAAACCGGTCTGTTCGGGGTCGCGTCGTTCGTTCTGCTCCTCGGGGCGGCATTCTTCTTCGCACTGATTGCCTCACAACGATTCTGGCGGCGAGCACAGGCGTCGCAGGACCGCCGCGACGATGCAGGCATGTTCGAGTTGACGCGCGGCATCGCTGCGGCCATTGCAGCAGTCGGTGTGATCGCGTTGATCCTGGACGTATCCGGGTTCGCGCAGATCTGGTTGCTGATGTGGATCCTCGTCGGACTTGCGGGATCCTCGTACTACGTGGCGCGGTCGTCGATCGAGGCGCCCGTCAGCGAACGCGTCTCGGAGCAGCCATCGACCGAAGTGCCGGAGCCACAGGCCGTCCGATGAGCAGGCCGTCGGTGGTACCCGCCTCGATCGCCTTGCGGTAGGGAATCATGGCTGCCTCGCACGCGGCAATCGTGTGGTCGATATCGGCCTTGGTGTGCGCCGCCGACACGACGAACGACTGACCCAGGACTCCCCGGGTCAGCAGCTCCTGCAGAAACAGCGTCCGGAAAGCCTGGGACGGAACGCCGTCGGCGTCGCGGGTGACGAACACCTCGCACGACGGCCTCCCGACGACCTGGAGATGATCCGAGAGTCCGGCGCGTTCGGCAGCGTCGTTGACGCCGTCGGCGAGGGCAGTGCCTCGCTCTTCCATCACCGCGACAGGGTCGTGATCGCGGTAGGTGTCGAAGACCGCCTTCATCGCCGCGAGAGACGTGGTTTCGGGGCCGTACGTGGTCGACATCAAGAACGTGCGCGGGAGGTCGGTACGTAAACCGCCGCGCTCCATGAGCTCTCGTTTTCCAGCGAGTGCCGACACGGCGAATCCGTTGCCCATCGCCTTGCCCCACGACGACAGGTCGGGTGTGACACCGTAGACCGACTGCGCTCCACCCGTTGCCCACCGGAATCCGGTGATGATCTCGTCGAACAGGAGCACGGTGCCTGCGTCGTCGCACAGGGCGCGGGCACCTTCGAGGAAGCCGGGTTCGGGTTCGACGGTACCGGTGGCGGCTTCCATGACGACACACGCGATCCGGCCGGGGTGTGCCTCGAAGACGGCGCGCACCGAGTCGAGGTCGTTGTACGAGAAGGACACCGTCAGCTCGCGATAGGCCGACGGAATGCCCGCGTTCATCTCGGTCGTCCCGATGAACCAGTCGTCGGTGGAGAAGAACGGCTGACGGCACACGGCCACCAGATCGCGGCCGGTGACTGCGCGAGCGAGCTTGACGCCCGCGGACGTCGCATCGGACCCGTTCTTGCCGAACTTGACCATGTCCGCTGTCGGGACAAGATCGAGGAACGACTCGGCCACTTCGGCTTCGAGCAGCGTCGGCCTGCTGAAATTGTGTCCACGCCGCGCAGCCTCGGCAACTGCGTCGACGACGGGAGCGAACGCGTGGCCGAGCGTGACCGAGCGCAGGCCCATGCCGTATTCGACGTAACAGTTGCCGTCGACGTCCCAGACATGTGCAGCCAGACCGGATTCGAGGACGGGCGCCATGTCGTCGGGATACTGATCGGCGCCGCGCGCGTACGTGTGTGCGCCGCCCGGAATGACATCGTGCAGACGAGACTGTGCAGCAATCGATTTCGCGAAACCGCGGTGCCCCTCGAGTGAGGGTGTGTCCGATACGTTCATCGTGTGCCTTCCCGTATGTCGGTGCCGTGTACCCACCATCGACCGCGCAGCTCCGGCATCGACTGTTCCAGCTCACCGAGAAGGTCGGGGAGCGTGAGCAGTACGACGTCGGGTTCCGCGGCGATCAACTGGGACGGGGCGATGATCGGAATGTCGGTGCCGGGCATACGTCTACCCTGCTTCGACGGGGACGCGTCGGCAACGGCGCCGAGCAGTGATCGCGTCAGTCCTGCGATCGCGAACAAGGCGACCGCACGCGACGCGGCACCGTAGGCGTACACCGTCTTGCCCGCCTCTCGCATGTCGGCGAGCGAATCGGTCAGCAGCGAGATGTCCGCGTCCACGGCTGCCTGCAGAGTCCCCACCGTCGACGCGTCGCCGATGCCGGCCGCAGCTTCCGCGTCGAGAATTGCGCCGACCGACGCGTCGGGAACGCCGGTTCGGGTGGCCGCCACCAGAATGGTGCCACCGTACAGATCGAACGTCCACGCGGATCGAGCGACGAGCCCGGCGCGTCCGAGCAACCCGGCCAGCGAGGTCAGTGAATAGTACGCGAAATGTCCGTGTCGCAGTGCATTCCACTGATTGTCGCCGACGATGGCCGTCAGGGTGTGGAACTGGATCAGCAGCACGCCGTCGGTCGCCAACGCGGCTGCGCGCGAGGCGAAGGCATCGGCTTGGTCGGGCTCGTGCATGATGCCGAAGCAGTCGAGCACCACATTCGCAGGCCGTCCTGGTTCAGCGTCCCGCACACCTCGTGCCGCCAGCAGGGGAAGCCACGTGCCGCCGTGCGGACTACCGAATTCTCGGACTGTCTCACCGCGAAGCCATCCGGAATTCGCAACGACGGCAACAGCTTCCGCGGCCTGATCCGTCAGGGCCTTCGGTTCGATTCCACGGGGCTCGTCGGTGACGGTGTCGTCGTCGGCCAGTTGTGCCAGCGAACAGTCGGTGCACAGGACCATCGCGAGAGCGTGGCGTGCGTCCTCGGCCACGGTGGATTCGTCGAACTCGGGGAAATGGTCTGCGGCAGGGACGGATCCGAGGTCCAGGACGGTCGTGAGACGGTCCGAACCGCACCCGCGGCAACGGTGGGCGGTCATCGATTTCTCTCGATCGGCGTGACGTGAGGCGGAAAATGGTTCATGATCGACGAATGCGAGTCGATACCAGTGACATCGAGGGCGTGCTGCTGTTCGTGCCCCAGCCGTTTCGAGACGAACGCGGTTTCTTCACACGCACTTTCGATACGGACATCTTCGACGCCCACGTACTCGGCACCGAGGTGTCCGCGTCGAGTTTCACCCAGGACTCGCAATCCCGATCGATTCGCGGGACCATCCGCGGCATGCACGGACGCCTCGGCCGCGGTGAGGCGAAGCTGGTCCGGTGTGCTCATGGCGCCGTACTCGACGTGGTCGTCGACGCGCGGCCCGGTTCCCCGACGTTCGGTGAGGTGCGCACGTTCCGGTTGGACGACGAGACCCACGCGCACCTGTACATCCCGCCGGGCCTGCTGCACGGCTTCCAGGCACTCACCGAGACCGCGGACGTCTGCTATCGCATCGACCGGCCACACGACCCGAGCGAGGATATCGGCGTCGCCTACGACGACGTGACCCTCGCGATCGAGTGGCCGCTCGAACCGACGGCCGTCAGCGAGCGCGACCGCACCGCAGGGACGTGGAAGGACGCCGTCGACCGGTTCTGACGGCAGCGCGGGGGACACTGCCGGTCAGACTTTCGCCTGAACGAAGCGCATCGTCGAGTCGATACGTCCCGTCTCCTGCAACTCCTGCAGCTTCTTCAGTCGGGTGAACTGGCCGGTGAAGGCATCGCGGGTCAGACCGGCCGTGGTGTACTCGCGGAACAGTTCCTGTGCGCCGTCGAGAATGCTCCACTTGGCCACGTACCCCGGTAGCGCCTCGCGGATCGAGGAGAAGTCGACGCGGTACGAGCGAGGATCGGCGCCGTGCTCACCCGTGATGTTCAGCGTCGAACCCGGCACGGTCCGTACGACGGCGTCGGCGATCTCGGCGACCGTCACGTTGTTGGACTCGATGCCGACGTTGAACGCACGAGTGTGGATTCGTTCGACGGGTGCAGCGAGTGCCTCGACGAACGCCGACGCGATGTCCTGTGCATGCACGAGCGGACGCCACGGGGTGCCGTCGGACAGCACGAGGACCTCACCCGACAGCACTGCATGCCCGACGAGGTTGTTCAGCACGATGTCGGCGCGCAGGCGCGGTGAGAAGCCGAAAGCCGTTGCATTGCGCAGAAATACGGGGCTGAAACTGTCGTCGGCCATGGCGGCGACGTCGTCTTCGACTCGAACCTTGCTCTCGGCGTACGGGGTCAGTGGACGCAGTGGCGCACTCTCGGTGACCAGATCCTCGCCCGCAGAGCCGTACACCGAGCACGTCGACGCGTACAGGAATCGAGCGACACCTGCTTCCTTCGCCACACGCGCAAGGCGTACGGACGCGAAATGATTGATGTCGTAGGTGATCTCGGGCGCGAGGGCGCCGAGCGGATCGTTCGACAACGCCGCGAGATGGATGACCGCATCGAACCCGACGAGCTGTTCGGTCGTCACGTCGCGCAGGTCGACCGTCAGAGTCTCGGGATCCTGAATCGGCTGCCCCAGAACGCAGTCCGCGAACAACCCGGAGTCGAGGCCCACCACGTGGTGCCCGGCGGCAGTGAGAGCAGGCACCATGACCGTGCCCAGGTAGCCTTGGTGTCCGGTGACCAGTACGCGCATCAGAATGCTCCTACGAAATCGATGATGGTTTTCTCGACGACGAATGCTTCGGCGTATCGGGACTTGCACTGCACGCCGCGGATACGACTCAGGCCGAGGAAGGCGTCGGCGTCGAACCAGTCCTTGTCGGTCTGCGACGGGTACGACGCATGCAGCAACTCGACCTTGTCGCGGGCGACGTCGTCCGAGATCGGGTGGTACAGAGACGGAGTGGGGAGGTCGGATTCCCATTTCAGGATCTCGTACCCGAGGACCGCGTGATCACGAAACTCGGTCGGCGCGAGCGTTGCCAGCTGTCGGTGGTCCTGATGGGCGTCGTGCCGTTGCGGTGCGAACACGACATCCGGTTCGCACGTACGACGAAACGCTGCCAACGAGTCCTTTGCTGCATCCCAGTACGCAGGGGAGCGGCCGTCGGGGATGTCGGTGACGGTCAGGCGGACGTCGGCTCCCGGGAGAAACGCCGCCAGCGCAGTCTTCTCCTCGACTTCGCGTGCGCTGCCGCCGCCGGTGAGCACGAGGGCATGCACCCTGAGTCCCGGGTTTGCCCGAGCGATGGTCAGTAGAGTGCCGCCTGCGCCGATGGCGATGTCGTCGCAATGCGCGGCGAGCAACGCTATCTCGCTGATACGGCCGGACGCGAAGGACTTCACGGAACGGCGACCAGACCGAGCGGCTTGGGCTCGGACGGGGCGTCGTTCTCCCACACCATCCACGGTCGAATGCCCTTGTAGTAGTTGGCATCCAGCTCGGCGCGTTCCTTGAACGTGTCGGCAGGCTTCCAGAAACCGCTGTGCTGGTACGCGAGCAACCGGCCCTGACCTGCCAGTGTGCCGCACGCATCCTCGACCAGATCACCGTTCGGCGGAATCAGATCGAAGACTTCCTGGGACAGCGTGAAGTAGCCGCCGTTCTCCCAGATCGGGAATTCGCTGACCGGTGTGATCTGCTTGACGGCGCCGCCGGGAGCCACGTCGATGCAGTGGAACGACGACTGTGGCGGTACTGCGAGAAGTGAAGCGGCTGAACCGGAATCGACGGTTCGAGCGATCATCTTGTCGATCGGTGCATCGGTCAGCGTGTCCGCGTAGTTGGCGAGGAAGTACTCGTCGCCCCCGAGGTGCTTGCGGACGCGGCGCAGACGTTCGCCGATCGGGGATTCGAGTCCTGTGTCGACGAACGTGATGGTCCAGTCGGCGATATCGGAGTCGAGAAGTTCGACGTTGTCGCCCCGCATGACGAAGTCGTTGGACTCGGTCTCCTTGTAGTTCAAGAAGTAGTCCTTGATGTGCTCGCCGCCGTAGCCGAGGCACAGGATGAATTCCTTGTGCCCGTAGTGCGCGTAGTACCGCATGACGTGCCATACCAGCGGACGCGGTCCGACCAGCTGCATCGGCTTGGGCAGTGTGTCTCCGCCGTCGTTGCGCATACGCATCCCGTATCCGCCACAGAAAAGTACAACCTTCATGTCAGTGCTCCTCGGTCGGTGTGGATGTGTGCAGCGTGGGAAGGGGGTACACGATGCGGCCACCCCACTCGTGGACGTAATCCAGTTGTGCGGAGATCTCGGTTTCGAGGTTCCACGGCAGGACCAGCACGACGTCGGGACGATCGACTGCGATGCGGTCCGGATGATGGATCGGGATTCTGGTTCCCGGGGTGAATCTGCCGTGCTTGTACGGGTTACGGTCGACCGTGTACGCCAGCAGGTCCGGGCGGATACCGCAGAAATTGAGAAGTGTGTTGCCCTTGCCGGGAGCGCCGTAGCCGACGACGGACAGACCGTCCTTCTTGCAGTCCAACAGGAAGGACAGCAAATTTTGACGGACCGTCTCGGACCGAGCCTGAAGATCGAGGTAACCGGCTGGTTCGTGCAGACCCGCGGCGCGCTCGATGGCGATGATCTCCTCGACGGCGGCGGACGGCGTCGCACCTGCTTCCGACGGCATGGCCCACAGGCGGATGGAACCGCCGTGCGTTCCGAGGCGTTCGACGTCGACGAGCTGTAAACCGGCCGTCGCCAACGCATTACGCGCGGCGAGCACGGTGTAGTACTGGAAGTGTTCGTGGTAGATGGTGTCGAACTGCGCGTGGGTCACCAGTTCCATGGCGTGGTGGACCTCGATGCTCAGCGTGCCGTCGTCGCTCAGCAGAGTGCGCAGTGCGCGCGTGAAGCCCAGGAGATCCGGGATGTGCGCGTAGACGTTGTTCGCGACGACCAGATCGGCCGGGCCGTGTTCGGCGCGGACTTCGCGAGCGGACTCTTCGGTGAGGAACGTCGTCAACGTGGGGACCCCACGTTCGACGGCGGCGCGCCCGACGTTGACGGACGGCTCGATGCCGAGGCAGGGGATACCCCGCTCGACGACGTGCTGCAGCAGGTAGCCGTCGTTGCTGGCGACCTCGACGACGAACGACGACGAATCGAGCGACAGGCGCGCGGCGGCGGCGTCGACGAACGTGCGAGCGTGCTCGACCCAGCTGGTGGAGAACGACGAGAAGTACGCGTACTCGACGAACGTCTCCTCCGGCGTGATGAGTCCGGGAATCTGCAGCAGAAGGCAGCTCTCGCACAGTCGAAGATGCAACGGATACGTCTGCTCCGCATGGTCCAACTCGTGTGCGGAAAGGAACTTCTCGCAGGGCGGCGTCGCGCCGAGATCGAGGACGCTCAGCAATTCGGTGTTGCCGCACAGCCGGCACGTGGTGCTGCTCGAGGCGTCGGTCACGGCAGGTTCGGTTTCGGGGTGTGTCAGATCCATGCAGAGCTACTTTCACGTGGACTCGAAGGCTTTCGAGTCGATGTCGTCGGTACGTCGGTCTCCGCCTGCGCGGTGTGCCGTCGTGCTGAACCATGTGACTGTTGGAACGCGGTGACTCCTGGACTGCGACGACCCCGGATCGCAATACCGATGCTTGCTAACTACTGACAATATAGTCGAACGGTCTGTTTTGCACTAAATCCGCGCTACGGATTCATTCGAACGACCGCATCTCGCGGTCAAACAGCTGCAGAACCGAATCCGGTGCGTCTAAACAATCTCTCGGTATGTATTTTCTGCTAGCCTGGCTCACGCACCGCTCGACGGTGGTGCAGGGGCCGCGTCGGGGGCGGTCCGCACACTTCGTGCACGCCGTACACATGCATGCTCGTTCCCGAGGGAAGGCCACCCACTTGACCAGCATCGACAGGGAGCTCAGGGCCCCGTCGGTACCCGGAAGTCTTCGCGGACAATCTCGTGCCGAGTGGCAGCGGCGATACTCGCGCAGGCTCGTCGTCAGCGACACGATCGTGGTGGTCGCCTCGGTAGCGGCTGCTCACTTCGTTCGATTCGGAGCGGACACGGACTCCAGTTACGTCCCGGTCACCGTGGGCTTGATCGCCGGATGGCTGATCGCTCTCGCTGCATTCCGCAGCCGGTCCACCCGCATAGTCGGAGCAGGACCGGACGAATACCGACTCGTGCTCACGACGTCGTTCCGGCTGTTCGGTCTGTTGGCCATAGGAAGTCTTCTGCTGCAGATGGACGTCGCCCGCGGCTATCTCGCGATCGCATTCCCGCTGGGCACGCTCGGGCTGCTCGTGACGCGTCGGGCATGGCGCAAACATCTGGTCCGCGAGCGGGGCAGGGGACTGTCGACTTCGTCGCTGCTCGTCGTCGGATCGCCCGACGCGGCGGCAGGCATGATTCGGTCGCTGGAACGCGATCGACGAAGTGGCTATCGCGTCGTCGGGTACTGCGCCCCGAACACGGCGACGGCGCCGGAATTCCTGACGGTCCACGGCCGGTCCATTCCGTTGCTCGGCGACGAGAACACTGTCCTCGACGCCGTTCGCGCGTCGGGAGCGGACACCGTCGCCGTCACGGCCACCGAGCATCTGGGGCCCGTCGGCATCCGCAAGATGCTGTGGGCACTCGAACCGCACGACGTCGATCTCGTCGTCGCGCCCGGAGTCATGGACGTCGCGGGTTCGCGTCTGGTGATGCGACCTGCTGCCGACATTCCGCTGATCAACGTCGAGAAACCGCAGTACGACGGCGCCGCGAAATTCACCAAGAGCGCGTTCGACATCCTGTTCGCGCTCGGTGCGCTCGTCGTCGCCGCGCCGGTGATGCTCGTCATCGCCGTTGCCGTGAAATGCACGAGCCCTGGCCCGGTGTTCCATCGATCCGAACGGATGGGGCTCGACGGAAAACCGTTCGAGATGATCAAGTTCCGCAGCATGGTCGTCGACGCCGAATCACACCTGGAAGCGCTGCTCAGCCAGAACGACTCCGACGGTGGTGTCCTGTTCAAGATGAAGGACGATCCACGGGTCACACGCGTGGGGCGGGTCATTCGACGGTTGAGCCTCGACGAGCTCCCTCAGTTCCTGAACGTTCTGAAACGGGACATGAGTGTCGTCGGCCCGAGGCCCCCGCTTCGCCGCGAGGTCGACGGCTACGACATCGATGTGCGTCGGCGCCTGTTGGTCAAGCCGGGCGTGACCGGGTTGTGGCAGGTCAGCGGCCGATCGGATCTGTCGTGGGAGGAATCGGTCCGTCTGGATCTGTCCTACGTGGAGAACTGGTCCATGAGCCAGGACCTGCTGATCATCGCCCGAACGGTTCGCGCCGTGACGCGGAGCGAGGGAGCGTACTGACCTGGCAATCGTTCAGGTGAAGTACACGGCCTGTCGTCGTCCCAGGTAGCGTGTGACGCAATCGGGGCGATTCGAGCATGCCCCGCCGTACACGAACCGAGGTCGACGATGACTGTGTTGCTGGGGGTGTCCATGGGTGCCCACGCCGTGCGCATGGCGCTGCCGCGCAACGGTGCGGTGGCGTCGCGGGTGGTTCCGTCGGACCCGCCGCAGCCCCTCTTCTTCAAGAACCAGGTCATCGACACCGTCGACGACGAAGTGGAGTACCTGGCCGCCGAGTCGATCAGCGCTGTCGCCGCGGAGTCCGAGCCGTCCCTGAGCACCGGCGTCGCCTATCGAGATGCACGGCAGGCCGACACGCTGCACCGCGCGCTCAAGAACCAGCACCTGCAGAACTACTACCTTGTTCACGAGGTCGAAGCGGTCATCGAATACCTGATCGCGAGCGGCGAAGCGGCCGGTCACTCGACCGTCGCGCTGTACGACCTCGGTAGCTCGGGACTGAACGTCAGCGTCGTGGACCTCGTCGCCCGCCGAGTGGTCGCGTCGAGCCGCAGCACCGAGTTCAGTGGAGATCTGTTCGACGACGTCCTCCGCGACAATCAGCTCGCGCGTCTCGGCAAGCCGAGTGACGACGCGGACATCGACCTGTTCGAGCGCCGATGCCGCGTCGCGAAGGAACGGTTGTCGAGCAACGACGCCGTCTGCCTGCCCGACGCGAGCGGAATGATCCTGTTGTCGCGGGACAGCTTCGAGACATTGATCGGTGACACCGTCGACAGGTCGATCGAATTCGCGCGCGACGTCCTCATCAGTGCACACGTTGCGATCGACGCCGTCGTGCTGATCGGTGGCGGTTCCAGGATCCCGCTCGTGCGTGACCGCGTCGGGAACTCGCTCGATCTTCCGGCGCTGACACCCAACGAACCCGAGTCCGTCGCTGCCCGTGGTGCCGCGCTGTCGGCGCGGTCGACGCCGGGTCTGGATCGCCCGCGCCCGGTCGCGCGTCCGGTGCCGACGCCTCCTCGACAGGCAGTGCCCCGCCAGACCCCGTCGCGGCCGCGTCCGGTCGTCCCACCGAGCGCACCCAGGCCGACGGACGCCACGCCGACCATTTCCATTGCGCGCAAAGATCTTCCGCGCGTGTTGCCTCCCGCATCTCAGCCACCGGTGACACCGACGCCCGCGACTCCCGAGCCCGAGAAGGCGCCGGTCGCTGCCGAGGCTGCTGCCGAGCCGACGCATTTCGCGTTGAAGAACGTCTACTGGCTCGACGCGGATTTCGATGATTCCGACGGCGAGAACGACGAGGAACGCAAGCGTCGGCTCGTGCGAGGTTGGTCGGTCGCAGGCGTCGCCGCCGCAGCGGTCATCGCGGTCGGTGGATTCCTGTTCTCACAGCAGGGCAGCTCACCCGTCGTCGAGACGTCGGTGACCAACACGCAGACTCAGGCCCCCGCGACGACTCCGAGCGTCGCCGCGACGACGCAGGCGCCCGCCCCGACGCCGGAAGCACCCGTCGCGCCTGTCGTGCCGCCGCCGGCCGCGACGACTGCCGTCGAGGCGCCCCCTCCGGCTCCGGCACCCGCGCCCGCGCCGCAGCTCGAGCCTCAGACGCAGAACCCGGTCACCCAGGAAGCGCCGACTCAGGAAGCACCGACCCAGCAGTCTCCGCAGCAACCTGCACCGGCACCTGCGCCTGCACCTGCTGTTCCGTTGATCCCAGGTCTGCCCGAGTTCACGCTGCCGGTGCTGCCACCGCTGTTCCCGCCTGCGCCCTGAGTCAGTCCGTCATCGGTGCCCGCTGCCCGCGTGGCCGGATGTGTTCGAAGATCAGGATCGTCTCGGTGGCCGCGACGGCTGGGTGCGCGCTGAGGTTGTCGACGACGAAGTGCCGTAGCGCGGCGGTGTCCACCGTCGAGACGTGGATCAGGAAGTCGTCGGCACCTGCGATGAAGTAGATGTTCAGCGTCTCCGGAAGTGCGGCGATCTGCTCGCCGAATTCGCTGATGCGTCGTCGGGCATCTGCTTGGAGGCGCACCGAGATCATGGCCTGGATGCCCTGCCCGAGCGCGTCCGGGTCGATCTCGGCATGGAAGCCGCGGATGACGCCACGCTCGACGAGAGACCGGACCCGGCCCAGCGCTGTGGACGGGGCGATGCCCGCGGCGGCGGCCAATGCGTTGTTGGGCATGCGCGCGTCGCGGCGAAGCTCGTCGATCAGGATGTGGTCGATCGCGTCGAGCGGAGCCCGCCGAACATCCTTCGGTGCGGCAGGCCTCTGACGCGGAGATTCCGAATGTTCTGTTGCCATATGGAGACGATACAGAATTATGTTCACATCTGTTGTGGGTATTTCTTTCGATAATTCATAGTGGTGACATCGCATCAACCCCCACTGCTGGAGGCGGCAATGAAGATCGGAATTCCACGCGAGATCAAGAACCACGAGTACCGGGTGGCGATCACCCCGGCAGGCGTACACGAACTGGTCTCGCGTGGGCACGAAGTCGTCATCGAGTCGGAAGCCGGTGCGGGATCGTCCTTCTCGGACACCGACTACAAAGCTGCAGGTGCGCAGATTCTCGTCGACGCGAACGACGTCTGGGCTACCGCCGATCTCCTTCTGAAGGTGAAAGAGCCTATTGCAGAGGAGTATTCGCGTCTACACAAGGGGCAGGTGCTGTTCACGTACCTGCATCTCGCAGCGTCGAAGGCGTGCACCGACGCGCTGCTGGCGTCGGGAACGACGTCGATCGCCTACGAAACCGTCACCGCACCCGACGGCTCCCTGCCGCTGCTGGCGCCGATGAGCGAGGTCGCGGGTCGGCTCGCACCCCAGGCCGGGGCGTATCACATGATGGCGAGCGGCGGTGGGCGCGGCGTGCTGATGGGCGGGGTGCCTGGTGTTCGACCGGCCAACGTCGTCGTCATCGGCGCGGGCGTATCCGGGCGGAACGCCGTCGCGATCGCACACGGAATGCACGCCGACGTCACGGTTCTCGATCTGAATGTCAAGGCGCTCAGGGCAATCGACGACCTCTACCACGGCGCGGTGAAGACCGTCGTCTCCAATGCTTTCGAGCTCGAACAGGCCGTGCTGACCGCGGACATGGTCATCGGAGCCGTTCTCGTGCCCGGTGCGAAAGCGCCGAAGTTGGTGTCCAACAGTCTGGTTCAGCGAATGAAGCCGGGTTCGGTGCTCGTCGACATCGCGATCGATCAGGGCGGATGCTTCGAGGACTCGGTCCCCACCACGCACGCGGATCCGACGTACCGCGTCCACGAGTCGGTGTTCTACTGCGTCGCGAACATGCCCGGTGCGGTGCCGCGGACGTCGACGTACGCGCTGACCAATGCCACGTTGCCGTACGTCGTCGCCCTCGCGGACAAGGGATGGGAGGCCGCCGTCGCCGCCGATCCCGGTTTGCGCGCGGGCCTCAGCACGCACGAAGGAAAGCTGTTGTCCGCCACGGTTGCTGCGGCCTTCGCGGCGCAGCCACCCGTGCGTGCAGAGTTGGTCTCCATGCCAACTATGCACGCACAGGCGGCGCAGCCGCACTACCGAGAATGGCGCCCCGACTTGCGGGCCTGAGGCTTCGATGGCCCAGGGGCACCGCCGGGTCGGGCGAGGAGCGCGGCGATCGCCGTCGTCAGCGGAACGGACAGGGCCAACGCGATACCGCCGACCGAAGATCGCACGATCTCGATCGCGACGGCATCACCGGTGAGCACATCCTGAATCGACCGGCCCGCGACGGAGAACAACAGCAGTAGCGGCAGTGCGCCGCCGGCGTACGCGAGAACCAGTGTGTAGACCGTGCTGGCGATGTGGTCACGTCCGACGCGCATCGCCGACGAGAAGATGTCCCGACGGGTCGTCGCCGCATCCGCCGATGCGATCTCGAACGCCGCCGACGCCTGGGTGATGGTGACGTCGTTGAGCACACCGAGCGAGCCGATGATGAATCCGGCGAGCAGTAGTCCGGTGATGCTGACGTTCTGGATATACGCCTGCACGTCGGTGTTCTGTTCCTCCGACAGGCCGGTCAGGTGGGTCATGCGGATCGCGACGTAGGACAGCACCGCCGCGAGGGCCATCGACGTCAACGTGCCGAGAAGAGCCGAACTGGTGCGCAGGTTCACCCCGTGGGCGAGATAGAGCACGGCATAGAGAATGATCGATCCGGCGACCAGCGCGACGGGAATAGCGGGCGCCCCGTCGAGCAGGGCGGGAAGCATGAAGCCGACGAGCACGGCGAACGCGATGACGAGACCGATCAGTGCGCGGAAGCCACGCCACCGTGCGACGACACAGATCACCACCGCGAACACGCCGACGATCAGGGCGAGCGGGAGGCCTCGGGAGAAGTCGTTGAACGAGTACTGCGTCGTACCGCTCGGGTCGGTCTGTCGGACCAGTCGGATGTTCTCTCCGGTGCGCAGATCCGGTTGGCCGGGACCGGGGACGATCTCGAGGAGCGTCTTGGTGCCTGCGTTCGGTCCGGAGTCGATGGACACGATGCTGCGTTGGCAGTCGTAGCCCGCGCTGACGGGAGGCGTCGGGTTTCCGGTGAACACGCGGCCGGCCGACGCGCTGCCGCATGGCCCGATGTCCTGCGAGACCACCGTTCCTGCCTCGGTCGTGACGGCACCGCCGCCGGACGTCTGGAACGGGAGCGGGACTTCGATGTGCTGCTCACTCGGCCACAGCGCGACCGCACCCGCGACGACGGCGATTCCGATCGCGACGAGCAGGCCGACGACTATTCGAGCGGCGAGAGGGGTGAGAGGTGCGGGCGTGTTGGTGTGACCATGACCGTGACCGTGTGACTCCACCCAGCAAGACTAGGTGTCGGAGAAGGGAGCTCGGTGGCGGGGAGCAGGGGGGGCGTCCCCCGCCACCTTCCTGATCGTCCCGGGGGGGATGGGATACGACCAGTGCTCGGGCACAACAAGGTGCCGCACGCCAATCTACAGACTCCACGCCGTTTTGGGAGCAATCGAAGTATGTTTTTTGCGTCACTTTCAATCACTTTCCCTACTTTCCCGTAAGGAATCGGCGGGTGGGATCGTGACGAAAGGTGATTCGACCGCTACTGCGAATACGACGCGAGAAAGTTACCGAAGCGTTCGATCGCGACCGACAGGTCCCGTGCCCAGGGCAGTGTCACGATCCGAACGTGATCGTGACCGGGCCAGTTGAACCCGGTGCCCTGCACGACCAGGATCTTCTCCTGCAACAGCAGATCCTGCACGAGCCGCTCGTCGTCGTGGATCTCGTGGACCTCGGGGTCGAGCCGCGGGAACGCATACAGCGCACCCCTCGGCTTGACGCACGAGACGCCGGGGATCTCGTTGAGCTTCTCCCATGCGACGTCGCGTTGCTCACGCAGACGGCCGCCAGGGAGAATCAGGTCCTCGATGCTCTGATGTCCACCGAGAGCAACCTGAATCGCGTGCTGGGCAGGCACATTGGGACACAGACGCGTCGACGCGAGCAGATCGATGCCCTCGATGAACCCGGCCGCATGTTCCTTCGGGCCGGTGATGGCGAGCCAGCCCGAGCGGTAACCCGCAACCCGGTACGCCTTGGACAGCCCGTTGTACGTCAGACACAGCAGGTCGGGAGCCAGGCTCGCGAGAGACGTGTGCTTCGCGTCGTCGTACAGGATCCGGTCGTAGATCTCGTCGGCGAGCAGGAGCAGCTGATGGCGTCGTGCCAGGTCGACGATGCCCTGCAGAACCTCGGTCGAGTAGACCGCGCCCGTCGGGTTGTTCGGGTTGATGACAAGCAGCGCCTTGGTGCGCGGGGTGATCTTCGATTCGATGTCGGCGAGGTCGGGGTTCCACCCGTTCTCCTCGTCGCACAGATAGTGCACGGCCTTGCCGCCGGACAGCGTCGTCATCGCCGTCCACAACGGGTAGTCGGGAGCCGGGATCAGCACCTCGTCCCCGTCGTCGAGCAGCGCCTGCATCGTCATCGTGATGAGTTCGGAGACACCGTTGCCCAGGTAGACGTCGTCGACGTCGAGCTCGGGGAAGCCGGGCTCGAGCTCGTAGCGCGTGACGATGGCGCGTCGCGCGGACAGGATGCCCTTGGACTCCGAGTAGCCCTGCGCGTAGGGAAGCGCGGCGATCATATCGCGCATGATGACGTCGGGTGCCTCGAAACCGAACGGGGCAGGGTTGCCGATGTTGAGCTTGAGGATCCGGTGACCCTCGGCTTCCAACCTCGCCGCGTGCGCGTGTACCGGTCCTCGGATCTCGTAGAGAACGTTCTGCAGCTTCGTCGACTGCTGAAGCGGGCGATGTACGCGCGACTGGTGGGGATGGCTCACGCCCCTATCGTGCCAGGTCTGCCGACGGCATCGCCATCGCATTGTCCGTCCATCTGGCATTGTTCGTCCACCTGCTGGTGTCGGTGGTCGGTGCGACAATCGTGCGTATGTGCGGACGGTATGCCAGTACCCAGACAGACAGTGATCTTCGGGCGGTGTTCGACATCGCGGAGACGGTCGGCGACGAGATTCCGCCGGCGTACAACGTCGCGCCGACGCAGACCGTGCGGACAGTGCTCGAGCGCGCCCCCAAGGACGAGCCCGACGCCGACGCCGTTCGCCAGCTCCGGTCCGTCCGGTGGGGCCTGATTCCGTCGTGGGCCAAGGACGTCAAGATCGGCAGCCGCATGATCAACGCGCGGTCGGAGACGATCACCGAGAAGCCGTCGTTCAAGAAGGCCGCCGCACGTCGGCGATGCATCGTTCCTGCCGACGGGTACTACGAGTGGGAGAAGCGCGACGGCCAGAAGGTGCCGTACTTCCTTCACGAGGAGGGAGTCCTCGCGATGGCAGGGCTGTACGAGCTGTGGCGTGATCCGGCCAAGGAGGACGACGACCCGGACCGCTGGTTGTGGTCGGTGACGGTATTGACGTCCCCTGCCGCCGACGCGCTCGGCCACATCCACGATCGTTCGCCGGTCGTCGTCCCCGCAGACCTGCGATCCGACTGGCTGAACCCGGCGATCACCGATCTCGGGTCGGTGCAGGAGATGCTGGCGGCCATCCCGGAACCGCGGCTCGTGCCGTACGAGGTCAGCACCGCTGTCAACAGCGTGAGGAACGACAGTCCGGAACTACTGACACCTGTCGGGTAATACTGGTCGGCGTGACTCGTACCGCGCTGCCCTTCGGATCCTGGCCGTCCCCCATCTCCGCGACCGACCTGTCCGCCAGCGGACACCCGGTGGAAGGGGGACGGTTCGTCGGCGGCGAAGTCTGGTGGTCCGAGATGCGCCCGACGGAGAACGGACGTACGACGATCTGTCGGTACGTCGACGGTGCCGTCGTCGCGCTTCTGCCGGAGCCGTACAACGCGCGGACCCGTGTCCACGAATACGGCGGCGGCGCATGGGCGGCCACCGACGACGGCCGAATCGTGTTCGCGGAGTTCTCCGATCAGCGCGTCTACATCACCCGTCCCGGTGATACGCCCGTGCCGTTGACGGACAAGCCCGACGTCGCGGCGTCGGTCAGATTCGGCGAGCTGTCCGTCGTCGGCGACGAGATCTTCGCAGTGCGCGAGACTCACGACGGCGAGAAGATCACGCGCGACATCTGCGCAATCGACCTGGGCGGCACCGGAGTTCGCTCGGTGGTGTCCGAATCGGACTTCCTCGCCTACCCGCGGCTGTCGCCCGACGGCTCGAAGCTCGCATGGATCGCGTGGAATCACCCCCAGATGCCCTGGGATGGAACCGAATTGCGCATCGCCGATCTGGCGACCGGTGAGTGGACGACGGTACTCGGCGGCGTCGAGGAGTCCGTCCTGCAGCCCGAGTGGATCGACGACGACTCGCTGTACGTCATCAGCGACCGCACCGGGTGGTGGAACATCTATCGCACGACACGCGAGGGCGTCGTGACACCGTTGTACGCGGCGGAGGCCGACTTCGGTGCACCACTGTGGCAGCTCGGTGCGCGGTGGTACTCGATCTTGGACGACGGAAAACTGCTCACGGTCAGGACTTTCGGAACCGAGACGCTCGGCATCCTCGATCCCGCGACCGGGGCGATCGACGACATCGACCTCGGCCCGCTCACATCGGTGTCGCTCGGCGGGCGTAGCGGATCGAAGGTGCTGCTGAAAACCGGTGGTGCACAGAGCCCCGCCGGGTTGCGGCAACTCGATCTGGACACCCGCAGCGTCACCGACATCCGGTCGAGCATCGAGACCATCCCCGACGCCGACTACCTTCCGCAGGGTCAGCCGATGACGTTCCACGGTCCCGATCGTGAGGTGCACGCCATCGCGTATGCGCCTCGAAGTCCCTTGTTCGAGGGAGTGGAGGGGGAGCTGCCTCCGTACGTCGCGTTCGTGCACGGCGGACCCACGGCGCATGTCGCACCCGCGCTCAACTTGGTGTACGCGTACTTCACCAGTCGCGGAATCGGCGTCGTCGACGTCAATTACGGCGGTTCGAGCGGGTACGGCCGTGACTACCGCAACAGGCTTCGTGGCCAGTGGGGCATCGTCGACGTCGAGGACACCGTCGCAGCGGTCCAGGGGCTCGCCGATGCCGGCCTGGCGGACCCGGCCAGGTTGGCGATCGAGGGCGGGTCGGCCGGTGGCTGGACCGTGCTGGCGGCATTGACCTCGTCGGACGTGTTCGCCTGTGGTGCTTCGTATTACGGTGTCGCAGAACTAGAACTGTTCGTCGCCGAGACGCACGATTTCGAATCCCGCTACATCGACGGGTTGATCGGCCCGCTGCCCGAGGCCCTCGATCTGTACCGTACTCGGGCGCCGGTCAACAACGTCGACGGATTGTCGTGCCCGGTGCTGCTGCTCCAGGGGTTGGCGGACCCGATCGTCCCGCCGTCGCAAGCCGAACGTTTCCGTGACGCGATGGTGCGCAAGGGAATTCCGCACGCGTACCTGGCCTACGAAGGCGAGTCACACGGGTTCCGAAAGCTCGAGACGCAGGTGAACGCGCGCGAATCCGAGCTGTCGTTCTACGGCCAGGTGCTCGGCTTCACGCCTCCGGGGATCCCGACGCTCGACTTGTGGAGGCCGTGACGCTCAGTGCAGTATCGCCTCGGCGCTCCGGGCTGCGGCCCGGTAGGCCCGCGTCGTCCTAGGCGACAGCAGAGGATTCGACAGCTGAAAGCGCCAGTAGCGCAGGGCTGCTCGGGCAGTGCGGACCACGTCGTCGGTGCCGGTGTTCTCCGGCAGGCCGAGCCGAGTGGCCGGATCGAGCCCGCGGCCACCGAGAATTCCGTCCAGTGCATTCCGCTGCCATTCCGTCGTGGCGAGCGGGTCGGTCTGCAGGCTCGCAAGGACGGTGAGTTCCTCGAACAGGTGGTCCTCGGCGAGTGCCCGGTCGACGCGCCGCAGCAACGGCGCCGACCGTGCGTCGAGACGCGCCTCGAGCAGCTTCTGTACCGACGTCAACGCGTCGTGAATTTTCGATTGAGTATGGCGCGCACCGAAGTGCACGTCGATTCGGTGCTCCAACTCGGCCACACCGCTTCGGCGCACCAGTTCGGCGGCAAGTTCCGGCGCCGACGAGACCCCGGACCGGACGATCGACACCGCAGATCTGATGCCGAAGAGCCCGAATCGTCGTGCGAGTGTGCGTCGTTCAGTGGAGTCGACCGGCAAGTCGGCCTTCGCGAATCGGTCGACCGACAGTAGCGATCGCTCGAGATCGGGCACCGAAGCGAGGGTGAGGAACGCGTCGAACTCCCGCTGGCGCAGCGTACGCCCGCGCAGCGCCAACAATCCCGACACCGGCAATATCGACGAATCCTGTTCTCCGCGTGCCTCGTCCACGCGACTGTGCACGACGATGACCCCTAGCGGACCTGCCGCGCCCGCACCGCGCAGGCCGTCGAGAATGTCCACATCCGACGGTTGCAGATCCCGCGTGAGATAGACGACCGCGTCGACTTCCCGGTGACCCGACGACGGGGCCAGCAGCGCCATCGTTCGCCGCGACACGTCACGCGAATTCGACGCCGTACCAGGGGTGTCGACGACCGTGTAGCGCTCGAGCAGGCTCGACGGCCAGGTGACCTCCAACCGCTCGACGCGGTCCGCCGGGACGTCTCCGAGGTCGAGAATCAGTCTGCCGTCCGTGCGTTCGACCGGGAGGGCTCTGGTCCGGCCTTCGGTCGTCACTGCGATCGACGGTATCCTGCCGCGCACGAACCATGTCACGACGCGTGTGCACTCGGTGGCGTCGGACGGTGCAATCTCCTCTCCGACAAGCGCATTGAGCAGCGTCGACTTTCCGGCCTTGACGGTACCCGCCAGCGCGATTCGGAGCGGAGAGTCCAGTCGGGCACGGATGTCGACGATTCTTGCGTCGACGACACGATCGGATCCCAGCACCGCTCGGGCCTCGATGAGGAGTGCGTGTGCTCGGTCGAGGTCGGTCACGCGTACGCCTCGCTGGACACCAGTGCGACAGTGCCGCGTCGTACGGACGCGATCTCCTGAGCGAGTTCGTCGATGTGCGACACTCGGGCGACACACGAGTCCTTCTGAGAGGCAACGGCATTCTGGGCGCTGCGCAGTGATTCGTCGACCGACCTCAGAAGATCCGTCGCAACCTGCGTGAAGTGGCGCGCAGCGTGCGCTGGACGTGGCGCAGTCGATGCTTCGACTCCTTGTTCACCTGGAAGACGACGTCGTCCATCAGTTTGGAGACCGCGACGCGCGCCTCCGCTTGCCGTCTGGCTGTTCGCGCCTTTCGATCCTCGCGGAACGTGTTGGCGCCGAGTAGAACACCTGCACCGATGGAGAACGGGTTCACCAATGCCATACCCATCAACGACGTCGCCAAGCCGACCATCAGAATGCCGCCGTACGAGCCGCGTGTGGCGCTGATGACCCGCTGGACGATCCCCGCTTTGCCGCTTTCGAGCGCATCGAGTGCGGTGACGGGTGCGAGGACGTCGGACACGTCGTCGATGTGGATGCTGGGCAGCGTGATGTCACCATCGTCGGCGAAGCGCAGGGCGACGGCACGGGCCAGCTCGACCGACCGCGTGTGGGCCATGACGAAGTTTTCGCGCACCGCCGTCGCCACTTTCTGGTCGACGAACGACTCGAAGTCGGCCCATCTCGGCGCTGGATCCGACGCCGCGATATCGGCCTCGGCGTCGCGTACGACGGCTCGGAGCCGGTCACGTAGGTCGTGTTCGATGTCGGTCATCAGCTCTACCGCACCGTCCGTGAGCGTGTACTGCCACGACGAACTGCGCTGCCGAAGCGCGTCGGCCTCTGCTCGTGCTCTTTCGAGCTGAGCGACGGTCGCAGCGCCGTTCGCAGGATCGATCAACGCCTCGCGTTCGGTGCGCAGTGCGAGCGACAGATGGTCCGCGATGGATCCGATGTCGTTCGAGAACGCGATGCGAGCCAACACATCCTGCTGTTGGACGACGGTGCCGGACAGGAATTCGATCAGCTGAGGGAAGCCGGATTCGATGCGCAGCTCGTCGTCGTCGAAGTCGTCGGACGCGGATTTCAGCGCCGTCGACACCGGCAGGATCGGCAGCCCGAGCCCGGCTTCGGTCAGATGCGCACGATTCGCGCCTTGAATGTCCTTCCACTGTGAATACGAGTCGATCTTCGTCAGCACACAGACGACGAACGGGCACAACGCGTGAATCTGACGGACGAAGTCCAGCTCGGGCGCGGTGAATTCCTGACTCGCATCGGTCACGAACAGAACGGCGTCCGACACCGTGACCAGGCTCAGCGCCTCACCCGCGTTCGACGGGTGCCGGGCGGACAGACCGGGCACTTCGGTCAGCTGGAGGTCGCCCAGCTCCGCGCGGAGAAAATCAGAGGTCGACGACGCGTCGGCACCGGGCTGGCCGACGACCAGCACGCGGACAGTGCTGTCGAAGAATCGCTTTCGTGCGGAATCGAGACGATCCGACATGTCGTGTCTGCCTGCTGCCGCTGCAGCGTGTTCGAGACTGTCGAGCAGATTCGACACCTCGGTCTCGATGATGCTGATGGACACTGCTGTTCGATCCTTTCTCACGCGACCTCGGCCGGCACGCGCGCGAGCAGTACCGGCCGAGATCGACCCGACTTACATGCTGTGATGGGTGTCCGTCGTCGCCAGGTCTGCCGTCGAGTGGTCGGTCGCGGACGCGCTGGTGTCCGCGGTGAGGCCTGTGGACAGTGACGTATCCGCGCTCAGATCGGACTCGACCGTCGGGACGGTGGTGCTGTAGTCCGCGTAGTCGGTGGCCGGGGTTTCGGTGGCTGTGCTGGTTGCAGTGGCTTCAGTGGTTTCAGTGGTGCCGATGAGTGCGCTGGTGCCGATGCCTGCGGTGTCGGTCGCGGTAGGGGTCTCGGCGGCAGGTGTTGCAGTCGTTGCAGTCGTTGCAGTTGTCGCGGTGTCTGCAGTGGCGGCGCTGGTCGAGGCGGGGTTCGGCTCGACAGTGGTGGCGGTGGTCGTCACGGTGCGTCGTTGCCGGCGGCCGTGGTTGTGGTCGCTGCCGCTTCCGTCGTGGTGTCCGCGACAGTCGTGACGGCGGTCTGCTGTCCGGCCGACCATGTCGAGGCGGTTCCCAAGTCGGCCGTCGGTGCCGTGTAGGTGGCAGCAGTCGCTTCGGAGGCGGTGTACTGGACCGACGTCGAGAGCGGAACCGACGCTACGGAATTCGTCGGCGACGTCGGAACCGGAGTTGCCGCAAGGGTAGCCGACGCGGCTGTCGGAGTAGGCGCTGCCGTTGCCGTTGCCTGGGGCGTCGAGTTCTGCAGCGTGATGCCCACCCGGTCCGCTCCGTGAGACTCGTTGTTGCGCAGTGCAGCAGAGCCTCCGAAGGAAGACGTGAAGTGCTGGTCGACGGATCCGCTCTGCGCTTGCATGTGCTGATCGTGAGATTCGTTGTCTTGCTTGGATGTATCGCGCTGAGCGGACGACCGGATGTCGCCGAGATGCGTGGCACCCGCCACTACGTTGTCGTGTGTCTGAACATGGTCGCGCTGAGGGGTCTGCGCGTCTGCGTCGTGACGATCGACGACCCGGGTGTCGACGTGTTGCGCGTCGGGAATGCGTTCCGCGGACACCGGGAATGCCGCGGGATGTGTGCCGCCCACGTGGCGAATGTCGTGGAAGAACCGCGTGAGCGTGCTCTCGATCGCAGCATGTGGATCGAAGGCTTGCCCCATGTCTGCGGTCGGAGCGAGGTGGTGGTTGTTCGACCTGATCGGAGTGCGCATGGATTCCTGCTTCCGGTGAGTTGTTCGGCCATTCGGCCTGCAGACACCGAAGTTAGGGACGGACTCTGGGAAGACCTTGGCAACGACCTGCGCTTTCGATCCAGGTTCGGTCACAGCACCTTCACAGCGTGCGCACAGCGAGGATGCACCACGCGCGAGTGAAATAGGGCATACACCGAGCGCGGGTCGCCGCGCCGAACCTCAGGAGTGCCGTAATGCACACAGTGCTGGCGATCGCGATCGGCTCGAACGACATGACCGTCGCGACCTACAATTTCGAAGCGTCCGTGGACGTTTCGGTCGTCGACAGTTCGGTCGTCGGTGCGTCCGTCCATATCGGCGACGACGCTCGTGTTCTGTCGCCGGCGGGCCGCGTCGGAGATCCGGTGCCGATCTTCCTGCCCGACGGGCGCAGTGCGACCGGCGCGCAACTGGTCGCGGACACCATCGCGGAACTTGCAGGACGCAGGAAATATGACGCAGTCGTCGTGGTCCATCCAGTCACTTGGACGCGGTATGCGGTGTCGGCGCTCGAGAACGAACTGAGCCGACGGTCTGTCGTGGCCGCCGTCGTGAATCGGCCGTCGGTCGCGGACCGGTGGCTTCGCGGCATCGGGACAGTGCCATCGAAGGGGCAGGCGATCGTGGTCGAGGTAGGCGAGGACGACACGGTCGTCTCGTGTTGCCGCGCCGAGAACGGACGGACCGTCGTCGTCACCGAGCCTGGATCGGACCCATTCGGAGCGGTCTCTGTGGACCGAACAGTGTTGGCGCACATAGTCGGTCAGCTCCGCAAGGCGGACCCTTCGATCGACCCGGCCGATCCGTCGAACTGGAACGACCTGCACGAGCTCGCGCAGCGTGTGTCCGCGGCCAGACACCGCCTCGATACCACGCCGGTCGTGGACGTGGACACCCATCTCCACGGTGTACATCGCACCATGCGGATCGTTCGATCCGAATTCGAGGAACTGATCGTCGCCGACGTCGTACGAATGGCTTCGCGAGTAGCAGGTACCGTCGCGCAGTTCTCCGAGCCCGTGCAGAAGGTCGTCGTGCATGGGGCTGCGGCGTCGATTCCGATGGTTGCCGAGGCTATTTCGGTCCGAACCCGTGCAGCCGTCGTAGTCGCGACCACCCCGGACGCCACTGTCATCAAGGGTGCAATTCTGTGGGCGAGCGGCCTCGTTTCACCGATCGCGTCGAACATGCCGACGATTCCGATCCGACCGACAAGCATCGCCGACGGCCGAACCCGCCGCTCGATCTGGACGAAGAGCCGAGTGTGGATGGCGAGCGGAGCCGCCGCTGTACTGCTCGGTGTCGGCGGTTTCGTTGCGGCGCATGCAGTTACGGCGCCGGAACCGGTCGGGCCGGCTCCCGTCCCCACGATGCACACCGTCGGCGCGAACACGCCGGGCCCGTGACCTGACACTTCGCATCACGGGCCCGGCGGGCTCGGCACTACTTCTTTCTACCCGGCGCCTTCGCACCCGCACGGAACCCGAGACCACCGGGCTTCGCGGCCGGAGGTGCCGGAGCATCCCCGTTGGATGACGTCTCGGCAGGTGCCTCGGCCGTCGGCTCAGCCTTGGTCTCGGTCGTCTCCTGCACGGGAGCTTCCGGTTCCGTCTCGACTGGTGTGTGCGCTTCCGGCTCTGCGGGTGCTTGCGTTTCCGGCTCTGCGGGTGCCGCAGGTGCTGCCGCGGGCTTGCCGGGTGCCTTGGCGCCCGGCTTCTTGTAGCCCGTCTTGACTGCGAGGCCCTTGGCCTTGACGGTCGGCTTCGTAGCCTCGGCTGGAGCAGACGCCTCGGTCGACGCGGCCTCGGCCGGTGCAGACGCCTCGGTCGACGCGGCCTCGGCCGGTGCAGAAGCCTCGGCAGGCGCCGGTGCGTCCGGCTCCGTCTCGGCCGTTGGTTGTGCCTCCGGCTCTGCGGGTGCTTGTGTCTCCGGCTCTTGGGGTGCTGCGGCGGGCTTGCCGGGCGCTTTGGCTCCTGGCTTCTTGTAGCCCGTCTTGACCGCGAGGCCCTTTGCCTTGACGGTCGGCTTCGACTCCTGAGCCGGTGCCGATGTCTCGGCAGGCGCCTCCGATGCGGCTGGAGTTTCCTCGGTCGGGGTCTCGGTCGCAGTCTCGGTGGGCGCAGGTGCCGCAGCGGGCTTGCCGGGCGCCTTCGCTCCTGGCTTCTTGAAGCCCGACTTCACCGCGAGGCCCTTGGGCTTGACCGTCGGCATCGACTCCGATGCAGGAGCTGCTGCCGTGTCCGGCGTCGCTGCCGGGGTCTCGGTGTCGCTCGGTGCGTCGGCGTCAGATGACGCGGGTGCCGCTGCGGGCTTCCCGGGTGCCTTGGCGCCCGGCTTCTTGAAGCCGGACTTCACGGCGAGGCCCTTGGGCTTGACCGTCGGTTTCGTTTCCGTAGCTTCGGCGGGTGCTTCGGACGTCGACGCCTGCGCCTCGGGCTCGGCAGCCTTGGGCGCTGCGGACTTCGCACCCGGAGCCTTGCCCTTGACCTGCAGGCCCTTGCCGCCGGGAGCTTTCGCGCCACCGGCGAGTCCGAGACCCTTCGGCTTGGACGCATCCGCCGCGGTATCGGCCGAGTGGCCCGACGACGTGTCGGCCTCGGCGGACGTGGCCGCATTCCCGGGAGCCTTCGCGCCCGGTGCTTTCGCGCCTGGTGCTTTTGCGAGGCCCTTCATCTTCAGGCCGCCGGCAGCCTTCGCGGGCTGGGCTTTCTTGGTGGCTTCCTCGGGATCGACGCCCTCGGCCGCGACCTCGACTTCTTCGACGCGGCCCTGCTCCTCGACCTCGGCCGCTTCCTCGGTAGCGAGCTCCTCCTCGGGAGTGGGCTCACGCGGGATGACCTTGATGTTCTCGCTGAGCACCGACGACTCGACGCGGGTGATCGACTCGAGCATCAGCTGCGCGACGTCGACGACCTCGACACCTTCGTGTGCGCCGCCTTCCTGACGTGCAGTGACACCGTCGGTGAGCATGACGCGGCAGAACGGGCAACCCGTCGCGATCTTCTTGGGATTGGTCTCGAGCGCCTCGTCGACCCGGTCGATGTTGATGCGCTTGCCGATGTTCTCTTCCATCCACATGCGAGCACCACCGGCACCACAGCACATGGACCGTTCACCGTGACGCGGCATCTCCTTGAGGTTGGAGCCGGACGCGGCCATCAGCTCGCGGGGAGCGTCGTAGACCTTGTTGTGACGACCCAAGTAGCACGGGTCGTGGTACGTGATGTCCTGGCTGACCGATGCGACCGGAATCAGCTTCTTCTGCCGAACGAGTCGGTTGAGCAGCTGCGTGTGGTGAACCACCTCGTAGTCGCCACCGACCTGCGGGTATTCGTTGCCGAGCGCGTTGAAGCAGTGCGCACACGTGACGACGATCTTGCGCTTGCGCTGCTCGACACCCTCGAAGACGTTGTTGAGCGTCTCGATGTTCTGCATCGCGAGCTGCTGGAACAGGAACTCGTTGCCCGCGCGGCGAGCCGAGTCGCCGGTGCAGGTCTCGTCGGCGCCGAGGACCATGAACTTGACGCCTGCCGTGGCGAGGAGCTCGGCAACGGCCTTGGTGGTCTTCTTCGCGCGATCCTCGTAGGCGCCCGCACAGCCGACCCAGAACAGGTACTCGTAGTCCTGGAACGAATCCGCGTCCTGGCCGAAGACCGGGATGTCGAAGTCCATCTCGTTGATCCAGTTGAGACGGTCCTTCGAGTTCTGGCCCCAGGGGTTGCCCTTGTTCTCGAGGTTCTTGAAGAGTCCGGCGAGCTCGGAGGGGAACTCCGACTCGATCAGAACCTGGTAACGACGCATGTCGATGATGTGGTCGACGTGCTCGATGTCCACCGGGCACTGTTCGACGCACGCGCCACACGTGGTGCAGCTCCACAGAACCTCGGGATCGATGATGCCGCCCTCGACAGCATCGGCGACGAGCTTGCGGTCTGCTTCGTCGCGAGCGGCCTGCGGGATGGCGTCGAGCTTCTTCTGATCGACGTTGCCCTCGCCGTCGACGAGACCGACCTCGTCACCGCCCATGTCCTTCTTGCCGCCGGCGAGGAGGTACGGGGCCTTGGCGTGGCTGTGGTCGCGCAGCGACATGATCAGCAGCTTCGGCGACAGGGGCTTGCCGGTGTTCCAAGCAGGGCACTGGGACTGGCAGCGTCCGCACTCGGTGCAGGTGGTGAAGTCGAGCCAGCCCTTCCAGCTGAAGTCCTCGATCTTGCCTGCACCGAACGCGTCGACGTCGGGGTCGGCTTCTTCCATCTCGAGGACCTTGCCGCCGGACATCATCGGCTTGGCCGGGCCGAGTGCGACGGTGCCGTCGTCCATGCGCTTGAAGTAGATGTTGGGGAACGCGGTGAATCGGTGCCACGCGACGCCCCAGTTGATGCGGGTACCGACGATGTAGAGCCAGATCATGCCGGACATCAGTTTGATGAACGCAAAAATCGACACCATTGTCGGGCTGGCTGGGAGAAGGTGCGCCAGGTTCATCGTGAAGAAGTCGGTCCACGGGTTGGCGTGTCCGTAGGTGGCGATCTTGCCGGCCTTCACGAAGATCATGCCCAGTCCTTCGACGAGGACGACCGCCTCGACGAAGTACGCAGCCTGGAAGCGTGAGCCTGCGAAACGGGACTGACGCTCCGGCTTACGGGGATGATTGAGCTGACGAATGATGATCAGCGTCGTGATGCCGATGACCGTGCCGAGGCCGAGGATCTCGTCGACGAGGTGATACGCGGCCGTGTTTCCGATAAGAGGCCAGTGGAATTCTGGGTTGAACGTCTGGCCGTATGCCTCGAACCAGACGATGAAGCCGAGCAAGAAGCCGATCATGACGAGCCAGTGCGCCCAGCCGACGGTCCGGAACTTGACCATCTTCGTGTGCGCGACAAACTCGACCATCATCTGCTTGAAACGAGGAACGATCGGGCGCCAACGGTCAGGGGCTGGTTGGCCTAGCCGAACGATGTAGAACATCCTCAGCGCGCCGCGAATGAACGCGTACCAACACACGAGACTCAACAGCGCACCGACCGTGCCCAACGTGATCGTCAGGGCGTTCATGTAAGCGGCCTTTCGTTCATCGGCAGCGGGGGAGCCACCTCGGGTCAGCCCGATCAGCCTAAGCCTAGCTAAGTTACCCACCAGTAACAACTTCGATCTACTGACGGGTAACCTTGTGTAGCGCGAGTGGGTGCCGCGCTGGTCGTTCGGCGGAAGTACCTACGTCGCGGTGGGCTGAACCGGTCGGTAGGGTGCGTCCGAACGCTCACGTTATTCCCAGGGTCCGACGGGGTGAATCGGAAGGCAGACCTAACTCGAACGCCGCCGAGCGACATGTGCGCGTCTCGAAACGGTCACGTCTGCCCCGAGAAGTGGGGGCACGGGCATCTTTCCGAGGCATTTCGAATCGCTTTGCTGGGGTTTTGCAAAGATATGGACTCGGATAGGTGCCGAGACGATAACGCTCGGTCCGACTTGTACGTTATGCTGCGACGGCACCGACATTTTCGCGGATTCAGTCTGGGTGTTTCTGCGTAGACGGGCCCCCTCATGATCGGTACTGCCAGGCTCCTGCATAGAAACGGAACATTCTCCACATGAAACTCAGCAAACTGGTCGTTACGGCGGCATTCCTGGCCGCCGCGATGGGTCTCGCCAGCGGAACTGCGTATGCAGACCCGGCAGCAGACGCCCCCGCCCCCGCAGAAGACATCAACTTCGAATCGAACCTCGAGGACCGCACGATCGTCACGACGATCGACGCCGGTGTCTTCAAGGTCGCCGACGACGGCAAGACGGTCGACGTTCTCGATCAGGCCGACAACGTCGTTGTCACCCTGCCGCTGTCCTTCAACCTGGGTGGCCTGAACTTCCCGTACGAGCAGAACGTCGACAACGACGGCAAGACTCTGCGTCTGGTCCCGCAGCTGGATCTGACGAAGGCTTCGGCTAACTCGCGCAGCATCGGAGCTACTCCGGTCGCTTCGCCCGACGAGAACCTGAAGGCACAGCAGACGTTCGCGTCGCAGCTGGGACTCGCCACGGCCATCGGTGGTTTCACCGGCACTGCCATCGGATTCGGCATCGGCGCCATCGGCTTCCTCGGCGGCCCGGTCGCACTGGCGACTATCCCGACCTTCGCGGCCATCGGTGGCATTGTCGGCACGATCGTCGCAGGCGGACCGACCTTGGTCGTCGCTGGAATCGACCTCATCAACACGCTGAACGCTCCTCCGGGAACCACGAAGTTCGCGAACTGATCAACCTCGAACCAACAATTCAGGCCCGTCACCTCGAAGGTGACGGGCCTGAATTGTGTTAGGGGTCGAGTTCAGTTGAACGTGCCGGGGGAGGAAAGCTTGATTCCTTCGGCGATGATGGTCACGGCATAGCCGACGAGGTCGAAAGCAACTCCAAGCAATCCAAGCATGTGGTTCCCATATCTGTTCGGCGACGAGTTCGTCGTGGATATTTCGAGGGGGTCGAGCTCGTAGTGTCCGAAACGAATTATATGGCGTACGAACCGAATCGAGTGTTTCTACAGTCGGTGTCGTGTTCCTGAAGATGACACCGACTCGCGCGTCACGATCTCCTCTGACGGCGTAAACGATCTGTGTGCCTTCGGATCTCCGAAGAGTTTGTCGGTGATGGGTTGTATGGTGCGCGCCATGCGGGAATTGGGGGATTTCGGCGCGGTGCACACGCTGTCGGACCAGGCTTGTGTGTCCGGCCTGGCCGAGGTGCACGCGGCTGAAAGCGCCCTGCTCGCAGCGAAATTCACGCTCGCCGCCGAGATCGACCGCCGCGGCCTCGGGCAGCAGATCGCGTCCGTGTCCTCCAAACGCTGGTATGCAGGCAGCGCTCGGATCTCCGACTACGCGGCCGGTCGGCACATCCAGTTCGGGTACTGGCTCTCGCTGCACACCAGCGTCGCGGACGCGTTGCGCGGCGGCCTGATTCACGCGGGCCACTTCCATGCGATCGTCGAAGGTCTGGCCACTGTCGCCGCCGCCGATGCGACTCTGACCGACGAACAACTCGCCGACGTCGTCGCCGCACTGCTGGAACTGGCGCTCGATGCCACAGCCCGTGAGGTGTCCGACCGCGCCGACAAGCTCGCGCAGGCTGCAGCCGCCGACGCCCGCATACGCTACGAACGCAGGCGCCGGGAGGACGAGGAACGCCGGCGGCGGGAGGATGAGGAGCGCCGGGGTCGGGAGGACGACGAACGCCGCCGCGGCGACAGTCCTGGATCGTCCGGGACACCGGCTGTACCGCCGGGGCCCGATGGTTTCCCGCCGGATGGTTCCCCGACTCCGGATTCACCGACTCCTGATCCTGCGCCGGCCGATTCTGCGGCGTCGGATGCTGTGCCGTTGGGTCCGCCGCCGGTGCCATTGTCGGAGAACACTGCGCTCAACAAGCTCGATCTAATTCCGCTGGTCAACGGTCGTACCCGGGTGACCGGTGATCTGGACAAGTTGACGGCGGAGAAGCTGCGGGCGTCGTTGTCGCCGTTGACCGCACCGGTGCCCGGGCCGAGCGGTGAACCCGACCCGCGGACACCGAGCCAACGCCGCGCCGACGGACTCTCCCGTCTACTCGACCTGTACATGCAGGGTGGACGGTCGCCGGTGCAGGGAGGGGTCCGGGCGAACGTGAACCTGATCGTCACCCTCCGCGACCTCCTGCGCAACCGAGGCTCAGACGACACCACCGACTGTGATGTCGGTGGAAGAAAACACGAGGGCAGCAACACTTCTCGGGAGAGGAACGCATCGGAGGGCGTTGTAGGTTCCGAGGGCACTGGAGGTTCGGAGGGCGTTGCGGGTTCGGAGGGCGCTGGGGGTTCGGAGGATCCGCAGTGGCCGTTCCTGCTGTCGTGGACCGGGGCTGTC
Source organism: Rhodococcoides kyotonense (assembly GCF_900188125.1). Taxonomy (GTDB): domain Bacteria; phylum Actinomycetota; class Actinomycetes; order Mycobacteriales; family Mycobacteriaceae; genus Rhodococcoides; species Rhodococcoides kyotonense. Next base: position 157,938 of record NZ_FZOW01000013.1, read on the forward strand.
AGTCGGCAACTGGCCGAGATGCTGTCCTGTGATTCCGATCTGACGCCGGTGATCGTCGACGGCGCTGGTGTGCCGTTGGCGATGGGCCGCACCGAGCGCTTGGTGCCCGCTCATCTGCGGGCTGCGGTGGTGATCCGTGACCGCGGGTGCGTGATGTGTGGCCGGGCGGCACAGTGGTGCGTAGTGCATCATGTGGTCTATTGGTCGGACGGCGGTGCGACGGATCTGCACAATTCGGCGTTGGTGTGCACCGAATGCCATCACCTGATCCACGACACCGACTGGCAGCTACTGATGGGACAGGACGGGCACCCCTACTCCATCCCACCGGCGAGCGTCGACCCCGAGCGAACACCACGACCCAGCTACCACCGCAGGCGAAAACCCGCGGCCTAGACCGTGATACGCGGCTGCGTGTCGAAACCTTCGACACGTGGCCGTAATACACCGATGGGCCACCGCAGCGTCGCCGCGGTGGCCCATCACTCCCAGGAAGGGAACAGATATGTCGATCAGTCGACGGGTGCTGTCCGAATCGTGGTGCCGGTCTCGGATGCGATCGCGCCGATCGGAATGCCAAGGCTCGCAGTGCCTCCGAAGTGCGCGAGCGCGAGGTTCGCCTCGGTGCAGTCCGGGGCGCCACCGCTGTTGGAGCCGCTGGTGATTCCGAGCGCGAGCGTTCCCGTGACGATCGCGCCGCCGCTGTCACCGGACAACGTGCATGCGGTGCTGGCGAATCCACGAACGGTGCGGCTCGTACCGTCGTCCATGAACAACTGCGTCTCCACACGGTCGGCGGCGATCACGCCACACGTGAACGACGACGACTGACCCGACTTGCACACCGGCGCTCCGACAACCGGATCGGCGGTACCGGTGATGGTGACCGTGCTGCCGTTGGCGCCGCGCACCGTCGGGCGGTCGAGCCCGGACGCAACTGCCTTGTCGTTCAACGAGATGACCGACCAGTCGAGCGCGTTGCCGGTACCGAGGCTCGAACGCTGGAACTCGCCGATCTGGGTGCTGTTGTGGACGTCCGCAGGATTCGGCAGGTAGACGGGAGCGCCACCTGCACCGGTTTCGGCGTTCGGGTTGCAGTGGCCCGCACTGAGATTGACCGGGTCACCCGAGCCGTCGACCGCGTTGAAGCCGAACGAGCAGATGCTGATGTCGGTCGTCGGCACGTCCGCGATGGGTGCGGGCGTCGTGACATAGGTGTCGCCACCCATCGGTGACGGATCAGCCGGCTGGTTCGCGCCAGGAGAAAGGATGACCTTCAGATTCGCCAACAGCGTGGGGATGTTCAGTGCGCGGCCGACCGGGCTGTTCGCGATGTCGATGACGACCCGGTTGTCCAGGAAGTCGATCGACGTTCCGTTGACCTGACTCGAGACCTCACGGGGGAGCGAGGCGATCCACTTGTTCAGTTCACCCAGAGACTGTTCCAGACCATCCGCCGAGACCGGGCGCTGCTCGGTGCCGAATCCATCCTTGGCGACTGCGCGTGCTGCGTCCTGCGACGTGACTGCGACGACGGCCTGGCCGTCCTCGCCGATCCATGCGCCCGCGAAGTCGCCGGGGCGCGAAGCGCGGAAGTCGGACGCATACGTCGACAACTCCTGTGCGCGTGCGGCGCGGTCCAGGTACTCCTGCGGTGAGATCTTCAGATCCCGGACCACTGCGTCGGCAAGCTCCTGCGGAAGCTGATCCGCCGAACCCTGTACGACGGTGCCTTCGGGGGCAGCCGAGGCGGGAGTGGAGAAAGTAGCAAAAAACAACAACGCCGAAGATCCGATCACTGCGGCGCGCAGTGCCCCCGTGTTACGCATGAAATCCCTTCATCGGGTCTGGGTGTCAGCGCCCCACCTTAGGGCATGACCGTGTGCAGCCGGCACCGGCGCTGGTCAGCATGCGCGGGGGGTCAGTTGGAAGTAGTCGACTGCTGTGCCGGGACCGATTCGGCCGGGGGAGTGTCGGTCTCGTCCTCGTCCTCGTCGACGGGGTCCGGGTCGGTCTCCCCGGGCACCTCCACCTCGGGCTCGGCCGACGGTGACGGTTCCTCTTCGGTGCGATCCGGGTTGGTGACGTCGGGCGTCGTGGTGTCTGCTGCGGGTCGCGTCGACAGCGGTTCTTCGACGGGCGGGGCAATGGTCTCGACGGTCGTCGTCTCGACCGGCGGAGCGATCACGACGGGTACCTCGGGCTCGATGATGGGCACGACCGTCGGGAAGGGCAGTTGTGGTGCGGGCACGGACGCCGTCGTGGTCGGGACTGCGAGGTCCGCGCTCTCTATGGTCGGGACGGTAGCCGTGTCGGAACTCCGTAGCGCCAGGGCCGTGACGCCCGCGGCGAGGGTGAGGACCGCGGCGAATCCGGCGGCAAAGTACAGCGGAGTGCGCGACGCCTGTCGCCGAGCGCCCGCGACGAGAATTTCCTCGGTCACGGCGTCGACGGGGTAGTGCCCAGCCATCGATGCAGCACCCCGGGCCGCGGCAATGCCGGAGTCGGATCCCGCCCAGGTCGACAAGGTGCTCTCGGACCACGCCCGCAGTGCTTCTGCTTCCGACACGAGCGCGACGTGCCCGAGGCCGTGGACGTTCATGGATTCGCGGACGTCGGCGATGTGCTCGGCAGTCCAGTGCGCGGGGTAGCTGGCCGCCGCGGCGAGTGCGTCGAATTTGTTGCCGGTCGAGGTAGCAACTTCGGTGAGGAGGCACAGCAGTGTCATCGCGGTCAGGTCCGACGGGCTGTATCCCGATGCCTGCTGGGTGTCGACGTCACCGACGAACCCGGTGAACTCGGCGGCGTACGCATCCTCGGTGCCGCCGAGCGACGCGGATCCGTCACCGTGAACGAACAATACGGTCGGGTGCAGCGACGCGATGTGCAGCGACGGGTTGGAACGCAGCGGGTGCGACACAGCCGCGATGGATCGGTCGTCGTCGACGTACAACCCGACGTCGGGGAGCGCTTCATCCACGACGGAGCCCTGGTCGGGCTGCGTGTATCGGTTGTACATGTCGATGTCTCTACCTTGGGTCTGGCCATGGCGAACCGGACGGCGCACCTCACTGTCCGTGATGTCGCAATCGAGAGCCCGGAAGTTACACGTCGGCGCCGCTGGTCCCGTATCCCATGGCCCGCAACATCGACAGCAGTTCCGAGCGGGAGCCTGCGCCGAGCCGTCGTCGGATTCGCGCGACGTGATGCTCGACGGTCTTCGCCGAGATGTAGAGCCTGCTGCCTGCCTCGCGGTATGTGACTCCCAGAACCAACAATTCGGCGACCTCCGCCTCACGTGCGCTCAAGGAGCCCTTGGGCTCCTCGGTCGTGACGGCGGGAGCGGCGACGGGTTGTCGCAAAGACCGGGCGATCTGGAGAAGCGTCGTCGCAACCCGTGTGTCCTCGACGCGCAGCGCTGCCTCGCTGGCGAGACGGGCGCCGTCCCACGACAACCCGAAGCTCGCCAGAGAGCGAGCCGCTGCGTCGACGTCGGTGACATCGGGATGGCCCTGCAGGACCGCCAGCCATGCACGCCCAGCCCCGGCCAGCGCGGCGCTGTAGCGGTTGGATTCGGCGGCTGCGGCCAGTGCCTTTGCGTGTGGAATCAGCTCGGGCGGTTGCTCGGACATGATGGCGGCCTGCACGCCGTACCAGTGCAGCGCCGATGACCATGCGGACGGCTCGTCCAACATCTCGACGATCATGTCCGCCTGGGCGACGAGGTGAGACACCGCTTCCGGCTTGCCCAATCGGACCGCGGCGAGCCACAGTTCGCCGACCGGCAACAGAGACAACAGATCGACCGAATAAGCGGCGACGACGTCCTGTGCATCGTCCCACGCGCGGAGCAGCGTTCCGGCATCCCCGGAACGACGTGCGAGGCCCACGCGCAGAGCGTGAGCGAACAACTGGTTTCGTGTGTGTGCCTGTGGAATTCGCAGGGAATCCAAGCCTTGCGTCGCAGAGTGAGTGTCGCCCGCCAACATCGCAGTCCAGATTCGCAGCAGGGCAATGCGCGTCGCGGCCGGGTGGCGGGGTGGCAACAGCCCGGCGGCGCGGGTTGCGATGGACTCCGCTCGCGCCAGGTCGCCGCAGTGCAACGCGAACAGTACCGATGTCGCAGCGGCATTCTCGGGCACGACGCGTCGTATGGTGTTGCCGGACAGCGATACCGAACGCATGAGCGTGTTCGTCGCGGCGACTGCTTCGGCCGTCGACCTGGCCGTGATGGTCTGCCGGAACCCGGTCGCCAGGAGGGAGGCGGCAGCGCTCGCCGACGTCGGTGGCGTCGAGGGGATCCCGGCAGAAGGCGCATCCAGAGTCCCGCTGGCAAGTGAAACCACGTGGGCGACGTCGGAATCGGCGCCCATTCGGTCAGGGCCGAGCCAGTCGTACAGTTGAGCGCTTCGCGCGGTCATTCCCCGTTCGGCGGCGACGCTCGCGGATACCGTGACAGCCCTGCGCAATTCGTCGACGTCGACCGAAGGGCTGTTCTCGAGTACGGCGTCGCACAATTGTTCTGCGGCATCGAAATCGCCGAGAGCGGCGAGAGCCTCGGCTCGGCGCGCTGCCAGACTCAGCGAGTCGGCCCCGGCGTCGACGGCGCTCGCATAGAGCACGGTCGCGGTGTCCGGATCGGACCCCTCGGCTGCATCACTGAGAAAGGCCGCGAGCTGTGGGTGCTGAATGCCGTTGCGTGCCAGCGTCAGGGCCGTCGGGGCGTCGAGAGTGTCCGTCTTCAAGCGGAATTCGAGCAAGCGTGTCAGAACCGCTGCGAGCCTTCGTGTTCCGAGGACCCCCAGCAGTGCACTGTCCAGGCCGGGCAGAGGAACCGACGCCAGAATGCCCGACGCGGCCGCCGCCTCGAGTACTGCAGACGCATTCTGGCCGTCGGACAGTTCGGTCAACACGTCGGCATCGTGACCGATCCCGAAATGCGCCAGAGCGACGACGTCCTGGTGACCGCTGCTCAACTCGCGCAGCTGGTGAGTGTGGTGCTCGTGGACGGCGTCGGTGACGATGCGGGTGACGGACTCGTCCGAATCTGCCTGTCGTGCAGCATCGATCGCGGCGGCGACCGTCGTCGGGCATCCGCCTGTGATCGTGAGGACGGTACTGGCGAGGGCGCCCGAGATGGGGCGCCCACGCTCGGCCGCGAGGGCCGTGATGTCCGACTTCGTCAGCGGCATCAGTTACCGAGCAGGGGTCCGGTGACTCCGCCGACGACATTGCCGAGTCCGCCGACCACGCCGCCCGCGACGCCACCGACTCCCGTGCCAAGGTCGCTCACGGCTCCGCCGACTCCGGTACCGACGTCACCGAGCGTCGGACCGCTGTAGGTCGGCGGGGTGTAGGTCGGTGCGGTGTACGTCGGGGCCTGGGGGCTCGGTACCGAGACGCTCGGGACGGAGACGTTCGGCGCAGGCGCCGCGGGGGTGCCTGCAGCAGCAGGGGCTTGCGTTCCAGCAGCAGCGGGCGCTGCCGGGTCTGCGACGACGGTTCCGTCGGAGCTGATCACTGTGCCCGGAGCCGGGACGAGCGTGCCGTCCGCCGCGACCGTCGGAGCCGGCAGGCCGTTCGTGGTGGTGCTCGTCGTACCCGCGTCGGCGACGGTTGCTGCCGTCGTGCCGGGTGCCGTCGTCGTCGATGCGTCCGAGACGGTCTCGGATACCGCGTCGGCCGGGGCGTCGTTGTTCGTCAACACGGTGCCGAGGGACAGGCCGCCACCGGCCAGAACGGCAAGTGCGGCAACAGAAGCGACGACGATCCCGGCGCGCTTGCGTCCGGACATCCGGTTCGAGTCGGTGGCCGCGGACGCCAGCACCGGCGCAGGTCGAGGAGCGGGACGGGTGACCGCGACCGCTGCGGCTGTCGGTGCCACGGCTGCTGACGTCGCCGCGATCTCGCTTCCGAACAACGCCGCGCCGATAGCCGGGATGCGACCCGGGTGCGGTCCGGTCGCGACGGGGACGCGCAGTTCGGACGAGATCAGTTCCGCGACGAGAGGAATGCTGGAGCTGCCGCCGATGAGCAGAACCTGGGTGACGTCGGAGACGTCGAGACCCGCGGTGTGCAGGGTTTCGCGGACGAGTTCGACCGAGTCGAGAATCGGGCTCCGCAGTAGGTCCTCGACCTCGTCGCGCACGAGCCTCGTCTCGGCGGCGAACCCGGGGAGCTCGACCGACAGGGTCGTCGCGGTCTCGTAGGACAGCTGCTCCTTGGCCTCACCGCAGCGGGCCCGGAGTTCGACGAGCGCGCCGACGGTGTCGGGATCGAACGGGTCGAACTCGAAAGAGTGGCTGCTCGAGACGGTTTCGAGTACGTGCTGGGTGATCAGGTGATCGAACTGGGCACCGCCGAAATCCGTCGAGTGCACGCCGGAACCGATGGGCCCCTGCTCGTACCCGGTCCGCATCAGCGTGACGTTCAGCGACGACGCACCGAGGTCGTAGATGACCGTGAGGCCGTCACCCGACTCCCCGCGAGAACTTTCGAGCCACCGCATCGACGCGACAGAATCGGCGACCAGCGTGACGTCCGGAACGCCCGCCCGCTCGAGCGCGTCGCGCAGGGTGTCGGTGGTGTAGCCGGACCAGCGGTCCGGGTGGGCGACGACGATCGACGGATCGGCTTCGGTCCCGACGCACGCCTCGGCGACGAGAACGCGTGTGGCGGTGGCGAACAGGTCCTCGGCCTGGTGGGAGCGGCCGTCGTCGTCGATGAGGGGGACAGGGTCGCCGACGCGATCGGCGAAGCCACTCAACAGATGTCGCTGGCCGCGGTCCCACAGGTCGGCAAGGCTCGGGGCGGCGCCGGGGCGCAGGTCCAGCGCGGATCGTTTGGTGACGGTCGGCATCGCCTCGTCGGTCGCGTAGTCGCGGGGCGCATGAGGATCGTGGGAGTCGTCGAGGACGGCCACCGAGGTGATCGTTCCGATCCGTATGCCGAGCCCTGCGCTCATCTTCCGTCTCCGACTTCTCGAGGTGGCAGCGCCGAGTGACGCTGACGTCTGTTGACGCTGTTGGTGATGTCGAAAGCATGTCACCTTTCGTTACGGCTCACAGCAGCTCACGGACGGTTGTCGGGTAAATCCCCTATCCCACCGAAATCCCCTAATGCGTCACCCCTGGGAGAGCCGCGTCGAATAGGGGGTAGAAGCCCGTTGGGCGGAGTGCATGGGGGCCATAGCTTTGTGATCAACCACGAATCACCGATTCACGAGAAGGAGCCACGACATGGCCACCAACGCAGTACTCGACTTCATCCTCAGCCTGCTCCGCGACGACGAGGCAGCTGCCGCGTACTGCGCCAACCCCGAAGCAGCGCTCGCCGCAGCCGGACTCGGCGACGTGTGCCACGCAGACATCGTCGCGGTCGCCCCGATGGTCGCCGAGTCGGGCCTCTTCGCCGGAGCCGGTTCGCAGCTGGCAGCCATCGTCGGCGCAGGCGCGTCGGGCGGCATCGAAGGCGGACTCGCAGGCGGTGCAGCAATCGGCGGCGGACTGTCGACCGGTCTCGGACTGACCGCCGGTGCAGTCGTCGGTGGCGGCCTCGCAGGCGGCGGCATCATCGGTGGCGGAATCGGCGGTGGGCTGGGCGGTGACATCGACCTCGCAGGCGACATCGCCGCATCGATCGGCGCGGCACTCAGCGCAGCACTGGCCGTGGGCGGCCAGATCGGAGCCGAGCTCGGCGCAGCATTCGGTGCCGCACTCGAAGCGCTCGTCGGTGCAGGCGGATCGATCGACCTCGGTGGCGCAGCGGATCTCGGCGGCGCACTGACCGGCCTGATCGGCGGCGGAATCGACCTCGGCGGAGACGTCACGGCAGGACTGAACGGCGCGCTCGACGCGGCCCTCGGAGCAGTCGGCGGAATCGACCTCGGCGCACTCGCAGGCGTCGACGGTGCCCTCAGCGGTGCACTCGAATCGGTCTTCGGCGTGGGCGGCTCCATCGGTGCCGACCTCGGCGCAGCGCTCGGCGACGTCTTCGGTGCCGTGATCGGTGCCGGCGGAATCGATCTCACCGGTGACCTCGGTGCTGCCCTGACCGCGGGCCTCGGCCTCGGCGGCGGCGTCGCAGCAGGACTCGGCACCGCGCTCGACGCAGCGATCAGTGCGGGCGGCGGGCTCGTCGGCGGTCTGGCAGGTGGCCTCTCCGGTGGACTCGAGAGTGTGCTGGCGCTGCAGGGCGGCCTCGGCACGGCCCTCGGTGGGGCGCTCGGTGCAGTGCTCGACGCAGGTGCGCTGGCCGATCTGGACCTCGGCGGCCTCGTCGGCGCAGACCTCGGTGGCATCGTCGCCGGCGCACTCGGAACAGCACTCGACCTCGACGCCGGTGTCATCGGCGACCTGACGGGCTCGCTCGGCACTGCCATCGACGGCGCGCTCGGCGGCGGACTCGGAGCCGTCACCAACCTCGAAGGAATCCTCGGTTCCGCCTTCGGAATCGGCGGAGAGGCGGGAGCAGGCCTCGGCGCCGCACTCGACGCGGTCCTCGACACCACCGGTGCCCTCGACCTCGGCGCAGCCCTCGGTGCAGGCGGAGCTCTCGGCGGTGCACTGACCGGCGCGCTCGACGCCGCACTCGGCGCAGCAGGCGACCTGGCGGGTGGCGTCGACCTCTCGGCGGGTCTCGGTGGGGCACTCGAAGGCGTCTTCGCAGCCGAAGGTGGCCTCGCGTCGACCATCGGAACCTCGCTCGGTGCAGTGCTCGACGCAGGTGCCCTCGCCGACCTGGACCTCACCGGAGTCACCGGCGCCGACCTCGGCGGCATCGTCTCCGGAGCACTCGGAACTGCCCTCGACCTCGACACCAGTGCCATCGGCAGCCTCACCGCAGCCCTCGGCACCGCGATCGACGCGACGGCAGGCGTCGACATCGACGCAGCCACCAACCTCGAAGGCGTTCTCGGCGCAGCGTTCGGAGTGGGTGGAGAAGCAGGCGCAGGCCTCGGCGCCGCACTCGACACCGTTCTCGACACCAGCGCGGCTCTGGATCTCGGTGCTGCACTCGGAGGCGGCGCGGAACTCGGCGGCGCACTGACCGGAGCTCTCGACGCGGCCCTCGGCGCTGCAGGCGACATCACCGGTGGCGCTGACCTCGGACTCGGAACCGTCGGCGGAGTCGCAGGCGGCCTCACCGGTGGACTGGACGGCGGCCTCGCTGCCGTCGGGAACGCAGGGGCGGGCCTGACCGGCGGTCTCGCAGGACTCGGCGGCGGCCTCGCCGGACTGGGTGGCGGACTGACCACCGGACTCGGTGGCGCGTTCGGCGGAACCGTCGGCGCTGGTGTGGATGCGGCTGCTGGTCTGGGTGGCGGCTTGGCTGGTGCGGTGGATGGAACCGTCGGCGCTGGCGTCGACGCGGCCGCTGGTCTGGGTGGCGGCTTGGCTGGTGCGGTGGATGGAACTGTCGGCGCTGGCGTCGACGCGGCCGCTGGTCTGGGTGGCGGCTTGGCTGGTGCGGTGGATGGAACCGTGGGCGCTGGTGTGGATGCGGCTGCTGGTCTGGGTGGCGGCTTGGCTGGTGCGGTGGATGGAACCGTGGGCGCAGGCGTTGACGCGGGTGCCGATCTGGCCGGCTCGCTCGGTGGCGCTGCCGATCTCGGCGGATCCGTCGCAGGCGGCCTCGGTGCAGGTCTGACGTCCGGCATCGGCGCAGGAATCGACGCAGGTGCGGCAGCAGGCGCAGACGTCGCCGGCGCAGTCACCGGTGGCGCCGAAGCAGCAGGCAACGTCGGTGGCGACGTCGCGGGTGGCCTCGCAGGTGGACTCGCGGGTGGCGTCGATGCAGGAGCCGACGTGGCAGGCCAGGTCGCAGGTGGAATCGGCGGCGGCGCCGACGCGCTCGGTGGACTCGCGGGTGGCATCGGAGGCGGTATCGGCGGATTCGCCGACGCGGCGGCCGACACCTCCGGCTCGCTGTCCGGCTCGTTCGACGGGGCCGCGTCGAGCAGCGCGTGGTCTTCGGTCGACTCCGACGTGTTCGGTACGTCGCAGGCCGAGAGCAGCCTGCACGGTGACGTCGACAGCACCGCGACGACGGTGTCCGACGTCGCGGTCGATCACCACACCGATCTGCTCAACCCGTAACACTCGGGCCCTGATCGACGGAGGCTCCGCGCGGCAATTGTGCGCGCGGGGCCTCTTCGTCGTTAGAGTCAATGGACTTCAAGAGTTGTGTATCCGAAAGAAGGCTATGGACGGGCAAGCGAAGCAGCTGGCCGATCTGCTCGATCGAACTGCGGCAGTGGCGCAGACGGTCGGACGGTCCGATCTCGTGTCGCGAGTGGAACTCGCACGCGATCGGGTGCTCGACCCGAGAAGACGAATAGTCGTCGTAGGGCCCCTGAAACAGGGAAAAAGCCAATTCGTCAATTCGCTGTTGAATCTCAACGTCTGCTCGGTGGGCGACGACGAGACGACGGCCATCCCGACGGTGGTGCAGAACTCGGAAGAGTCCACGGCACAACTGGTTCTGGCCGACCCGGGTAACGACCCCGTGCGCGTCGACGTTCCGCTCGACGAATTGCAGACCATCACACCGGCGAGCCCTCGCGCGCAGGGGCGTGAGGTCCTCAGACTCGAAGTAAATGTTCCGAGCCCGCTCCTCGCGGACGGTCTAGTTCTCGTCGACACGCCTGGAGTCGGCGGACACGGAAACCCGCATGCCGCAGCGACTCTCGGGCTGATCCCGTCTGCCGATGCCGTGCTCGTCGTGTCCGACGCGAGCCGTGAGTTCACCGAACCCGAAATCGCGTTCCTGCGTCAGGTTCTCGGCCTGTGCCCGTCGGTCGCCGTGCTGGTCACCAAGACGGACCTGTACCCGCATTGGCGTCAGATCGTCGAGGCCAACCGTGGCCACCTGCAGCGAGAGGGACTCGACGTTCCGATGATCGCGCTGTCGTCGTTGCTGCGCTCGCACGCACTGCGGCTGAACGACGACGAGCTGAACACCGAATCCGGCTTCCCCGATCTGTACGCTTTCCTCCGCGACCAGGTCGTCTCGACCGCCGACGCCACCACACGCGCCGCGGTGTCGCTCGACATCCGGTCCGTCACCGAGCATCTCACTCTGGCGATGGGCAGTGAGCTTGCGGCACTGCGGGATCCGGAGCGTGCCGCAGCAGCTGTCGCCGGGTTGCAGCGCGCGAAGTCCGCAGCCGAGGAACTGCACAAGAAGACGTCGCAATGGCAACAGACACTCAGCGACGGAATCACCGACCTCGCGTCGGACATCGATCACGACCTACGTGACCGCCTGCGCAGGGTGACGCGCGAGGCCGAGGAAACCGTCGACGAGGGCGACCCAGGTTCCGACTGGCTCGAACTGGGCGAGTGGCTCGAGGAGCAGATCGCCGCGTCCGTCGGTGACAATTTCGTCTGGGCGCACGAGCGTGCACTGTGGTTGTCCGAGCTCGTCGCCGAGCATTTCGCGGCTGCAGGCGCTGTCGCGCTGCCCGACCTCGATCTCGGTGACCTCGAGAACGTGCTCGATCCTGTTGCCTCGCTTGCAGATCTGGAGACGGGCAAGACCGGCATCACGCAGAAGGTGCTCGTCGGCATGCGCGGATCGTACGGCGGGGTGTTGATGTTCGGACTCATCACGACGTTCGTCGGACTCAGCCTGCTCAACCCGATCTCCATCGGCGCCGGAGTTCTGTTGGGCACCAAGGCGTACAAGGAAGACAAGGAGAACCGCGTCAAGAGCAGGCGTGCGGAGGCGAAGATGGCCATCCGCCGGTTCACCGACGACGTCAGCTTCCAGGTCGGCAAGGAATCGAAGGACCGGCTGCGACTGATTCAGCGTGTCCTCCGCGATCATTTCACGTCGATCGCCGAACAGACCCTTCGTTCCCTCAACGACTCGCTCAAGGCCGCGCAAGAAGCCGCTAACGTCGAGACCACCGAAAGAGCTTCGCGCATAGCGCATTTGGATCGGGAGATGAAAGTCGTAGCCGAGCTCAACGAGCGCGCGTCGGCCCTCGTGCCGTCCGATGACTCCGTCCAGTGACCGCGCTCGCCGCCGCACGCACGCTGATCTCGACCGCGCGCAGCGCCTATTCCATCGACACCTACGCAGCCGCGGCACTGACGGACTGTCTCGACCGGCTGGACCAGCCGTTGCGCGTCGCGCTGGCGGGGTCGTTGAAGGCAGGCAAGTCGACGCTGCTCAATTCGCTTGTCGGGCAGGATATTGCACCGACGGACGCGACCGAATGCACCAAGGTCGTCACGTGGTACCGGAGCGGCGCCACGCCGACCGTCACGGCCTGGTACGACGGCGACAGTTCGGCCCACGTGCCGGTGCAACGTCGCGACGGCCGGTTGACGTTCGACCTCGGTGCACTGACGGCGTCACAGGTGGATCGGCTCGACGTCGAATGGCCGGCGCGGACGTTGACGCACACCACCATCATCGACACGCCCGGTACGTCGTCGCTGTCGCGGGACGTGTCGGCGCGGACGTTGTCGATGCTGACGCCGGAGAACGCGTCGTCGGGCGCCGATGCGGTCGTGTATCTGCTGCGCACGTTGAACGCCACGGACGTGTCCTTCCTGAGCCAGATCGGGTCGCATGTGGGCGGCGAATCCGGGCCGCTCGGCGTCGTCGGTGTCGTGTCGAGAGCCGACGAGGTCGGTGCCGGGCGCATGGACGCGATGATGTCCGCCAAGGACGTCGCCGCTCGATTCGCCGCCGAGTTGGAGGCGACCGGGCTGTGTCAGGCCGTCGTACCGGTTGCTGGTCTTCTCGCGTTGGCAGCGGAGACGTTGCGGCAGAACGAATTCGCTGCATTCGAGTCGCTTGCCCAGGTGCCCGACGCGGACCTGCAGCTTGCGATGCTGTCCGCCGATCGGTTCTCGCGTCCCGGGCTGCTGCCGGTGGATGCAGATCTGCGAGCGTCGATCGTCGACAGGTTCGGGCTCTTCGGTATCCGGATGGCTATCACGCTGATCAAGCTCGGCGTGCACGATTCACCCACACTGGCAGCGGAACTCGTCGAGCGTAGTGGGTTGAACGAGCTGCGTTCGGTGATCGACGTGCAGTTCGGGCAGCGCGCCGACCAGTTGAAGCTGCATTCCGCTCTCGTTGCGCTGCAACGTATTCTGGAATCGCGGCCGATCCCGCAGTCCGCGCTGTTCCGCGCCGAAGCCGGTCGAATGTTGGCCGACGTGCACGGGTTTCAGGAGCTGCGATTGCTGGGCCGGATGCGCTCGCAGGTGCCGAAGCTTCCGGAGGGCGACGTTGCGGAATTGCAGCGTCTCATCGGCGGTTACGGCATCGACCCGGTCGCCCGACTGGGTCTCGACGCGCACTCCGGTGCGCGTGAGAGTGCGCTCGCTGCGGTGCAGAAATGGCGTCGAATGTCGGAACATCCGCTGCTCGATCCGTTCACGGCCCGTGCATGCGCCGTCGCCGCGCGCAGTGCGGAAGGCATCGTCGCGGGTATGCGCTGACCGGCTCGATCAGCGCTGCGTCAACCCGGTTCCGGCGGCCACCGTGGCGATTCCCGCGAAGCCTGCGCAGGCCAAGGGCCCCCACTGCAGCACACCGGCGGCGATGGATCCGGCGTCGGACATGAACGACCAGAACAGCATGCTCGCGCCGATCGTCGCGAGGCCCACGACGAGAAGAAGGATGCCCGACGCGACCTTCCGGGCGGCGGCCATCGACAAACCGAGGCCCGCGAACACGAGCAACAGCAGGGCGACTGCACCGCTGCCGAGCAACGTCACCGTGACGGTGTCCGAGACCTCCGACGACGTAGCACCCGAACCGGCGTCCTGCACCGAGGTCTCCAAAGCTGCACGCACGCCGTCGTATTCGAACGCGACGACGGCAGCGAGACCCAGCACCACGACAGCGACGGCGACCCAGGCGCACAGCGCAACTCGGAACGCGACGGTAGGACCCGTCGGCTCCACGCGCGGACGCAGCGGCTCGACGACGAACTCCGGGCGCGGCGGCGGCCGACGGATCTCTGGGTCACTTCCGGATTCGCTCACGAGAGACAATCCTAGAGTCACCGCAGGATGACCGGGACTCCCTGGTAGGGCGCGAGCGTCATCGGGAAGCTGTTCAACTCGTCGACGACGGCGACCTCGGTGTCATCGAACATGTCGTAGACAGTGGCGCCCGACGTGAGGTGCTTCGACTGAATAGTCGCGGCGACCTCGTCCGACGAGAAGTTGATGACGGTGGCCTGGACGGTGCCCTGGCCCAGCTCGTGTACCAACACCAACAGTCCCTTGTGCGAGACGGTGGGGACGTCCAACTGCTGCGCCGTGGCGATGCCGTACCTGTTGCGCACCTCGATGATTCGAGCCAGGCGGCGTGCGAACGAATTCGAATCCTTCAGCTGCTCGGGGAGCGAGCCGTACAGGCTTCGGCCGCGCGGCAGCCCGGATTCCGAGCGCTCGGCGTCGGGGTAGCCGTTCATCAGGTCGTGCGCACCACGGTTGATCCACCGAGTGTCGCCTTCCCGAATGAGCTCGGCGACGTCGTCCGCGTCGACCGGCAGAATTCCGAGGAGGTCCCAGCCCGACAGCGCGAACACGCCGGGTTGCAGCGCGTTGTACATCGCGAGCATGAGGTGCGCAGTCTTGACGGTCTCGATGTCGGACTCGTCCATCCGGTCGAGATCCCGGATTCCCAGCGAAGCAGTGATGACACTGGCTGTGGTACAGGCGATTCCGTTGGTCGTGAAGGTCCGGTTGTAGGGAGCCCAGCGGCCCGTGAGGCGATCGGTCAACTCGGCGCGGATCTGATCGCCCAGGTCCGATCCCTTGACCACCTCTCCGCAGTAGTTGAACTCGTCCTCGGCGTGCAGCGTCGCGAAGTGGATCAGCTCGAACGTGAGCTCGTCGTGATTCTGCAGTGCATGCACCAACGACGCCGCGTCGACGCCGTGGTCTCGGGCCAATCCCATGGTCAGCCGCAGAAATTCGGTGTTTCCCATGACCAGTGCATGGTGGTACGCAGGTCGGTTGATGAAGTCGTACGACAGGTCGGCGCCGTTGGTGCCCATCGCCTTGATGTCGTCGATCGTGAGGTTCAACTCCTGGAAGGTGAACCCGCCCATCTTGCGAACGACGCTCGCGATCAAGTGATTCGCCGCTTCCGACAACGGGTGACCCTCGGACCAGCCCGGGCCTTCCGCCCGCCGCTCGACGCCGAGGAACCCGTTGGCGTCGAGACGCAAGGCGCCGGCACCGAGATCGGCGATGGAGTGGCACGCGTCGCCGATCACCAGACGCATCCCGGCGAAGGACGGGTCGAGCCAGTTGATCGAGGGCTGACCGGCCTTGAAGTAGTGCAAGTACACCCATCGGCGTTCGACGCCGTCGATCCCGACGACGGGAGCCGTTGCGCTCCAATTGGTTTCCTTGACACCGAGCTCGTAGAAGATGACTCGCTGCAGCTGGCCGATGATGTAACCGGCGCGCGCGAGGTTGGCTTCGGCTTCGGCGTCGATGTTCTGTGAATCGGCTCCGGCGCGCACGCGGGGCAGGAGATGCCAGTCCTGTGGCTCGATCTCCACCATGTGATAGATGCCGGGATAGTCCGCGACGGCCATCTCGGCAAGGCGGAAGTCGGCGCCCTTACCGGTGTGGCCCGGGACGATGTCGTCGATGACGATGCCGTCGTATGCAGACGCGACGACGCACAGGCGTCGGAACTCTTCTTCGGTGCCGAACGCGGGGTCGATCTGCATGCCGATGCGGTCGAAATGGCCGTCGACCGACGGGGTCGGACGCCAGCCATGAATGCCACCTGCCACCTTGACCGGGCCGGTATGCACTGCGGTGATACCGATTTCGGAGAATGCCTGCCACAGCGCCTCGTCGCCGAGCGTGCTGAGGAAGCTGGTGCGCGGAGCGTTGATGACCGAGATGGGATACGCGGTGAACCAGACAGGTGCGCGTTCGACGGCACCGCGCGGGTTGGGATCGGCGTAGGGGTTCTGCCACATGCTTCCCTTGCCGGAGAGCTGTTCGGCGATCAGCGTAGCGTCGCGCAGCATCGATTGTTCTCTGAGCCAATCGACGTACTGAGGATTGTCCGACGACGGGTCCCCGTCCTGCGATTTCGCGCCGTTGCGGTCGGCGCGCCGGACGGAGGGGCGCAGTGGTCGCGGTCTGGCCGGGTAGAACTTCTCGTCGTACGTGATCTCGCTCGGTTCGTGCTGCACTTCGGGATCCATGTGCCTCCGTAGCCTCGCTTTTTCCTAGACCCTACGTACGGGACGGGTGCGCCGCAGTGCTGAAGTATCCCCCGATGATTTCGACGCGAAACCTGAGTTCCGACGCCCGCAGAGGGTGAATTACATGCGTGTAAGCCGTGATCTACGGTGCTCGGAACGTCACCCAATCGAGACCGCTCGGTGTGGAATGTCCGATTGATGTAGGTAATAGTTAGACGCAACAACAATCACTTCAGTCACAGGAGTCACATATGCGTCGCTTCGCCCGCACCACCGTCTTGGCCTCGACGGCCGCCATCGCCGCCGCCGTCGGTGCGGTCGCGCTTGCGCCGATCGCGTCGGCACAGGAAGGAGAAGCACCGGCTCCTTCGCCGTTCGGATCGTCCATCCCCGAGTCGCCCGACCTCGCCGTCTCCATCGGAACTGCCTGCGTCGCGCGCGAAGGTGAAGAGGGCTTGTTCGCCGCCCTGACGATCGACGTCGAGAATCTCGGTGTCGGAGATGCAGCGGACGTCGCGACCAACTTCGCCGTGTTCCCCGACGCTCCCGGCGTCTTCAACGAAGAACTCATCGAAGCGGGCGAGAAGGTCACCTACACCGTGCCGAGCGAGCTGACCGAGTGGGTCTCCCGGCCCGGCGGTGCTGCCGTGTTCTCGCCGCAGCTCGACGCGAACTACCCGAACAACATCGCCGTCGGCCTGCTGAGCATCAACTGCGCACCGGTCGTGGAGGACGAGGCAGACGCATAGACGTTTCACCGATAACTGCGCCGCGACGGGTACGCCTGTCGCGGCGCAGGCGCTTCGCGCATGTGCATGGAAATACGCAACCCGCTATGTATTTCCATGCACATGGGGAGGCCGGGAACAAATCCGAAAACCCCTCCGTTGAGCTTTTCGACAGCCTTGAGTGGATGAGGCTCAAGTCCGAGTTGACAGAGTTCGAAACTGTCTTGCAGACTTGAGCGAGGTTCGCTCAGCTAGGAATCGAATCAAGCAACAAACAGGAGGAAACACTATGGCTCGTGCGGTCGGTATCGACCTCGGGACCACCAACTCGGTCGTGTCCGTCCTCGAGGGCGGCGAGCCGGTTGTGGTCGCCAACTCCGAGGGATCACGCACCACCCCGTCGATCGTCGCTTTCGCCAAGAACGGTGAAGTGCTGGTCGGCCAGCCCGCGAAGAACCAGGCGGTTACCAACGTCGACCGCACGATTCGCTCCGTCAAGCGCCACATCGGCACCGACTGGACGACTGCGATCGACGACAAGAAGTACACCTCGCAGGAGATCAGCGCGCGCACGCTGCAGAAGCTGAAGCGCGACGCAGAGGCCTACCTGGGCGAGGAAATCACCGACGCGGTCATCACCGTGCCCGCCTACTTCGAGGACGCGCAGCGTCAGGCAACGAAGGAAGCCGGCCAGATCGCCGGCCTCAACGTCCTGCGCATCGTCAACGAGCCCACCGCGGCAGCTCTCGCATACGGCCTGGACAAGGGCGACAGCGAGCAGACCATTCTGGTCTTCGACCTCGGTGGCGGCACGTTCGACGTCTCCCTGCTGGAAATCGGCGACGGCGTCGTCGAGGTCCGTGCGACGTCCGGCGACAACCACCTCGGTGGCGACGACTGGGACGAGCGCATCGTGACCTGGCTCGTCGACAAGTTCAAGGCTCAGAACGGCATCGATCTGACCAAGGACAAGATGGCTCTGCAGCGTCTGCGTGAGGCTGCCGAGAAGGCCAAGATCGAACTGTCCTCCAGCCAGAGCACGTCGATCAACCTGCCGTACATCACGGTCGACGCGGACAAGAACCCGTTGTTCCTCGACGAGCAGCTCAGCCGCTCCGAGTTCCAGAAGATCACCTCCGACCTGCTCGACCGCACTCGTGCGCCGTTCCAGGCAGTGGTCAAGGACTCCGGCATCGCCGTCAAGGACATCGACCACGTCGTGCTCGTCGGTGGTTCGACGCGTATGCCTGCAGTCTCCGAGCTCGTCAAGGAACTGTCCGGCGGACGTGAGCCCAACAAGGGCGTCAACCCGGACGAGGTCGTGGCCGTCGGTGCTGCACTGCAGGCCGGTGTTCTCAAGGGTGAGGTCAAGGACGTTCTGCTCCTCGACGTCACACCCCTGTCTCTCGGTATCGAGACCAAGGGTGGCGTCATGACCAAGCTCATCGAGCGCAACACCACCATCCCGACCAAGCGGTCCGAGACCTTCACCACCGCTGACGACAATCAGCCGTCGGTGCAGATCCAGGTCTTCCAGGGTGAGCGCGAGATCGCAGCGCACAACAAGCTCCTCGGCTCGTTCGAGCTGACCGAGCTGCCCCCGGCCCCGCGCGGCGTCCCTCAGATCGAGGTCACGTTCGACATCGATGCCAACGGCATCGTGCACGTCACCGCGAAGGACAAGGGCACCGGCAAGGAAAACACGATCAAGATCCAGGACGGCTCAGGCTTGTCCAAGGAAGAGATCGACCGCATGGTCAAGGACGCGGAAGCTCACGCAGACGAGGACAAGGCTCGTCGCGAAGAGGCCGAGGTCCGCAACCAGGCAGAGTCCCTCGTCCACCAGACGGAGAAGTTCGTCAAGGACAACGAGGACAAGGTCGACGCCGAGCTCAAGGGACGCGTCGAGTCGGCCATCGAAGAGGCCAAGTCGGCACTCGCCGGCAGTGACATCGCGGCTGTGAAGACCGCCGTCGAGAAGCTGTCGACCGAGTCGCAGGCTCTCGGAACCGCCATCTACGAGGCTCAGGCCAAGGAAGGCGGCGCCGAAGGTCAGGCGCAGGCAGAGGACGACGGTGTCGTCGATGCCGAGGTCGTGGACGAGCCGGTCGACACGGAGAAGAAGTGACGTCGGGTAACACCGAGCAGGAACCCGTGACGTTCGTGGACAAGAGGAAGGTAGATCCCTTGACCAACGAACCACGGGAAGGCGACGCAGTTCCGGAGCCCCTCGCGGGCACCGGGACTGCTCCCCAGCCCGACTCGGTGGACGAAGAAGCGGTCGTCTCGGAGCCCGAGATCGTAGAGCCCGAGAAGGACGAGGTCGCGGAGTTGACTGCCGACCTGCAGCGCTTGCAGGCCGAGTACACCAACTACCGGCGTCGTACGGACCGGGACAAGCAGTCGGTCATCGACAACGCCAAGGCGTCCGTCGTGTCCCAGCTGCTTCCGGTGCTCGACGACCTCGAGCGTGCGCGCCAGCACGGCGACCTGGAAACGGGTCCGCTGAAGTCGGTGGCGGACAAGCTGGCCGGGGTGTTCACGACCATCGGTCTGTCCACCTTCGGTGCAACCGGCGACACGTTCGATCCGTCGATCCACGAAGCCGTCTCGCACGAGGGCGACGGCAGCAACCCCGTCGTCGGGATCCTGATGCGTCCGGGCTACAAGCTCGGCGATCGGGTCTTGCGCACCGCCATGGTGGGCGTCGTGGATGCAGTACAAGAATCGGATGCACCTGCCTCCGAAGAGCAGTAAAAAGAAATAGCGCGAGAGGAGGAAACGCCCGGTGAGCCAGCGGGAGTGGATCGAGAAGGACTTCTACAAGGAGCTGGGCGTTTCCTCCAGCGCCACCACGGAAGAAATCACCAAGGCGTACCGAAAGTTGGCCAGGGACAACCATCCTGATGCCAACCCGGGTAACGCTGAGGCAGAGCAGCGGTTCAAGGCCGTCAGCGAAGCCAAGTCCGTTCTGACGGACCCGGCCAAGCGCAAGGAGTACGACGAGGCCCGACGGCTGTTCGCGTCCGGCGGTTTCGGTCGCGGCGGTGGCGGATTCAACCCCGGTGCAGGCGGTTTCGGTGGTGGCGGTCAGACGTTCGACGTCGGCGACATCTTCGGACAAGGTGGCGGCGGCGACGGTGGCATCGGCGACCTGTTCGGTGGCCTGTTCAACCGCGGTGGTGGCCAGCAGCGCACGACGAGCAACCGGCCACGGCGTGGCAGCGACGTCGAGACCGAGACGACACTCGGTTTCCGCGAAGCCACGCAGGGCGTCACGGTTCCGCTACGGCTGACCAGCCCGTCGTCGTGCACCACGTGTCACGGCAGCGGCGCGAAGCCGGGAACCAGCCCGCGCGTGTGTCCCAGGTGCAATGGCGCCGGTGTCGTCAACCGTAACCAGGGTGCGTTCGGATTCAGCGAGCCGTGCGACGACTGCCGCGGAACCGGCTCGATCATCGACGACCCGTGCGAGGACTGCCGAGGAACGGGTGTGCAGAACCGCACTCGAACCATCACCGTGCGTGTCCCACCGGGAGTGTCCGACGGCCAGAAGATCAGACTTGCAGGCCAAGGCGAAGCCGGGTTGCGCGGAGCGCCGTCGGGTGACCTGTACGTCACCGTGCGCGTGCGCGCCGACAAGGTATTCGGGCGTACCGGTGACGACCTGACGGTCACGGTTCCGGTCAGCTACGGCGAACTCGTACTCGGCACCACGTTGTCCGTTCCCACGCTCGACGGGCGCGTCGGCGTCAAGGTGCCACCCGGCACCGTCGACGGGCGCGTGCTGCGAGTCCGTGGCCGCGGCGTCCCGAAGAAGTCCGGACCTGCCGGCGATCTGATGGTCACCGTCAAGGTTGCGGTGCCGCAGAAGCTGGACGACCCGGCCACCGAAGCCCTGCACGCATATCTGGAAGCCGAGAAGGCCAGCGGATTCGACCCGCGGGCCGGGTGGGCAGGTGCGTGATGACTGTCCCCCCGGTTGGCCCGCCCGGTGATCCGGACGCCCAGGTCTTCGTCATCTCCGTAGCCGCCCAGTTGGCGGGCATGCACGCGCAGACCTTGCGCACGTACGACCGCCTCGGGCTGGTGACACCTCACCGCACCAACGGCGGCGGGAGGCGTTATTCGCCCCGTGACGTCGCGCTGCTCCGCGAGGTGCAGCGGTTGTCACAGGACGAGGGCGTCAACCTCGCCGGCATCAAGCGCATCATCGAGCTGACCAACCAGGTCGAGGCGTTGCAGGCGCGGGTCGCCGAACTCGCGCAGGAACTGGCCAACGTGCACGCCGGGTATCGGCGCGACCTCGTCCCGGTTCAGCGCAACGCCCTCGTCGTCTGGAAGCCGCGCAACCAGCGCTGACGCTTCACCGCGCGGTGGGCCCGCCGCTCAGGAGAACGGGCAGCCCGAGGATCCACGTGAAACGAAGTTCGGCCTGATGTCCATGTCCGGGGGATCGTAGAGCCGGTGGAACGTCGGGGTGATTCCGGACGACATCGGCGGGTTGATCCACGTCCAATCCGTCGGGCATGCTCTTCCCGCTTTTGCTTCTCTGTCGACATGGTCGACGAACTGCTTTGCGACGGTGTGGTGGTCCACCATGTAGGCGCCTGCCTCGCGGAAGCTGTGGATCACCGCCCGGTTCAGCTCGACGAGCGCGCGGTCTCGCCACAGCGTGCGCTCCGAACTCATGTCGAGGCGGAGCTTCTTCCCGATGGTCGGAAGCATGTCGTAGCGATCCTTGTCCGTGAAGTTCCGGGCACCGACCTCGGTGTTGACGTACCACCCGTTGAACGGCGCGCAGGGGTAGCGGACTCCGCCGATCTCGAGGTCCATGTTGGACACCGCGGGGACTGCGTGCCACTTGAGGCCGAGCTTCGCGAACCACTTGTAGTTGGGATGCTCGAACTCGACTTCGAGGATGAGTTCCTCGGGGACGTCGAACCATCGCAGCGGCTCGTCCGGGGTGGACACGATCAGCGGCAGAACGTCGAACTGCGTGCCCGCACCTCGCCAACCGAGCCGTTCGGCGAGCTCGGTGAGTTCCAGGTGGGCCGGGTCGCCGGTGATCGTGCCGTCGTCGCTCCGATACCCCGCGTAGCGAATGAGCTGAGGGGAGACGATGCGGTACTCCCGCCCGTCCGGTAGTGGCGGCGGGCCGACGGTGACGATCGAGCGCAGTGCACCACCGTTGGTCGCACGCCGCAGGTGCTCGAAGCATGCGTCGGCGATCTCCTGAGCCGTCGTGGCGTGGCGTGCGTCGATGAGTTCGAGGGTGCGCCAGTGCTTTCTCCCGACGCATCGTGCGTGGTTGCGCCACGCAAGTTTCGCGCCGACGAGAATTTCCTCCGACGTCTGCACATAGGTGCCGGTGTCCCCGAGTTCGGCGAGTGCTTCGGACTTTCGCGACGCAGGCAGGTGTGCCAGTTCGGGGACGTCGAAGAACTCGGCGCATTCGAGGAGGCGACGCGCAAGATCGGGATCGTGAACCTCGTGTCGCCTTCTTTGTCCGTTTCGATCGAGCGTCGAATTGTCCACGTTCGCCCCGACAGCGACAGTCACGATGCGCCAACCCCCGTTTTCACTCGGCAAGAAGTCGATCTTGGTGCCCCGCAGATACTAAGGCCTCGGGCGACAGCGTGGAAGGCCTCGAAAACAAAGTGGCCCACGCTTTTTCGGATGTACGGTTCGGTTCCGATCGAATTACAGGGGTGGAGTTCGGAAACGGTTTCCTTACCGGTCCGAAGGGATTTTTCCTGCGACGTCGAAATGGATTCACTGAGTTAGACTCTCCGAAAATCGACCTCGATCTCCGCATTCGACCGAACGGTGATCGGTAGTGCGGACTCCCGCGTCTCGGGCGCGGATTGGGGGCTTCGAAATGGATGCTCGGGCGATCTCGCTTGTCAGGGCCACGTTCAAGGCGGTTGCGGCCGTCGATGGTGGGCCCGAGAAGCTGACCAGCTCGTTCTACGCGATCCTGTTCGCGCGGAATCCGGAGGCGCGCGACTTCTTCCCCGCAGCGATGGATGTTCAGCGAGACAGGTTGGTCTCCGCGATCGCGCACGTCGTCGATCAGCTCGAAGAACTCGACAGAGTCGTCCCGTTCCTCGCCCAGCTCGGTCGTGACCACCGCAAATACGGCGTCGTCGACGCGCACTACACGGCCGTCGGCAACGCGCTGATCACCGCGCTCGAGCAGTTCGCAGGCAGCGAACTGTGGACCGACGAGGTCGACTCCGCGTGGCGTGAGGCCATCGCCGTCATCGCCGGAGCGATGATCGACGGCGCGAACACCGACGACGGCCCGCCCATGTGGCACGGCACCGTCGTCGACCACATCCGTGTCCTCGACGACGTATCCATCATCAGGCTGCAGCTCGACCAGCCGATGGACTACAGCGCCGGCCAGTACGTCAGTGTGTCCATCCCGAGCAGACCCCGCATGTGGCGGTACCTGTCGCCTGCGATCCCGGCCAACGCCGAAGGCCAGATCGAATTCCATGTCCGACGCGTATCCGGCGGCTGGGTCAGTCCCGCGGTCGTCGCGAACACCGCGGTCGGTGATCGGTGGACCCTCGGGTCCCCTCTGGGCAGCATGACGCGTCACACCGCGGAATGGCGCGACCGGCTGCTGATCGCGTCGGGAACCGGCATTGCACCGATACGGGCGCAGCTGATGGAGATGTCGACGCGCACGGACAATCCCCGAGTGCACGTGTTCGTCGGTGGCAAGTACCCGTGCGATCTCTACGATTTCTCGACGTTGCAGCACATCGCCGCGATCAACCCGTGGCTGTCCGTCGTCGGTGTCGTGGAGTCCGAGGAGAATCCGTGGTGGTACATGCACGACGGTCCGGCGCTCGAGACTGCGCCGATCGTCGGGCAGATCGGGCAGGTGGTCGCCGAGTTCGGTGCGTGGGAGGGGCGTGACATCCAGATCGTCGGTTCGCCGTCGATGATCAACACCACCAGGTTCCGATTGCAGGCCGGGGGCGTCGACCTGTCGAGCGTGCATCACGACCCGTGGTGAGTGCGCCTTCGGCACCCGTGCGTGCGTAGTTGGTCCAGGTCCCAACTTTGCGCGCACGGGCGCCGAAGGCGCAGCTAGGCTGGGTGCCCATGCAGACGTGGAACGCCGAGGTGGTTCAGTACCACCGCCTACGCAACGATCTGGCCGTGGTGCGTCTCGTCGGGGACGTCGTTCCGTTCGACGCGGGACAGGCCGTCGACGTGGTGGTTCCCCAGAATCCGCGGGTGTCACGGCGCTATTCGCCCGCGCTTCCGCCGTCGCTCGACGGGAAGCTCGAGTTCCACGTTCGCGCGGTCCCTGCCGGGTGGGTCAGTGGGTCGATCGTCAACGACACCCGTCCCGGCGACGTGTGGCAGCTCAGTAATCCGGGTGGGGCGTTGCGTGTCGACGACTCGGGGCGTGACGTCGTCATGATCGCGGGCGGAACCGGTCTCGCGCCGCTGCGCGCGATCATCTTGGAGCTGACGCGCAGACCGTCGCCTCCGAACGTCACGCTGTACGTCGGGGGCCGGTCGCCACGCGATTTGTATGCGTCGGATTTGTTGTGGATTCTGGTGTCGCAACTGCCGTGGCTGACGGTGATTCCCGTCGTCGATCAGCTCGGTGACCCGTGGGGGCCGGATCGGTTCAATGACACCATTCGCACCGAAATCGGTTCGGATGCATCATTTTTCGGACCGGAGCACTGCTGGGAGGGGAGTCTCGCCGACGTCGTGAGTGTCCAGGAACCGTTCACGAATCACCAGGTGCTGGTCTGTGGGTCCCCGGGTATGGAGGCCGCGACCGTCGCCGCGCTGCAGGACAATGGCACTCCGGCGGAGGCGATCTTGCGCTGACGCGCCCGTGCGTGGAAAGTTGGTTCAGGCACAAACTTTCCACGCACGGCCGCATTCGGCAGAGCACGGGTACGACGCGTCGGACCATCCCTCTCTGACCAGGACGGACCGGACCTCGCCGAACACTGCGCACGGGGTCTGGGTGACCTCCTCCCACCCGTAAACCAACCTGGGGCGATCGAGGAGTTCGGCGGCGTTGTCCCTCCGACGATCTCGAAATTGCACGCTACGTCGTGAGTGGTAGCGCGCGCCGTCGAGTCGGACGATCAGCGGGACCCCATGAGAGCTGTAATCCACGTCTTCGAACAACGTGCGGCCGTCGACGACGACGCGACCCTGACGATTCCCCGTGGGCAACCCGTGAGCGGCTTCGACGTCGAGGACATACCGATGTTCGAGTGCAGACTGAACCCCGTCCCCGACCAGGCCGAGCGCGTCGAGAATCGCTCTTTTGTATCGCCGTGGCGGTCGTTCTTCGATGCGACGCCTCAGCGTGGCCAGTGACACTTTGGCGTTGGTCACTGCTTGGACGAGCGCGATCTGAACCGTCTCGGGTTTGATGCCGCTTCGTCCTTTGTGAAGGATGAAGCACATGTCGAAGCGTTACCCGCCCGAGCAACGTGAGCGAGCAGTGAA
>NZ_FZOW01000022.1 GCF_900188125.1 Rhodococcoides kyotonense
CTCGAGGTCAACACCCGTCTGCAGGTCGAGCACCCCGTCACCGAGGAAACCTCCGGCATCGACCTCGTGCTGCAGCAGTTCCGCATCGCCAACGGCGAAGAACTCTCCATCACCGAAGACCCCGAACCACGCGGACACTCCTTCGAATTCCGCATCAACGGCGAAGACGCCGGCCGCGGGTTCCTGCCCGCCCCCGGACCGGTCACCACGTTCATCGCCCCCGAAGGCCCCGGCGTCCGCGTCGACTCCGGTGTCGAATCCGGCAGCGTGATCGGTGGCCAGTTCGACTCCATGCTCGCCAAGCTCATCGTCACCGGCGCCACCCGCGACGAAGCACTCGCTCGCAGCCGTCGCGCGTTGAAGGAATTCAAGGTCGAAGGCCTCGCCACCGTCATCCCGTTCCACGCTGCCGTGGTGTCCGATCCGGCGTTCATCGGCGACGGTGAATCGTTCGACGTTCACACTCGGTGGATCGAAACCGAATGGGACAACACCGTTCCCCCGTTCACCGCAGGCGAGCCCCTCGACGAGGACGAGGTCCTGCCGCGTCAGGCCGTCGTCGTCGAGGTCGGCGGGCGACGCGTCGAGGTCTCCCTCCCCGGCCAGTTCTCGATCGGCGGCGGCGGCGGAGCAGCTGACGGTGCGATCCGTCGCAAGCCCAAGCCCCGCAAGCGCGGCGGCGCAGGCGCAGGCGCCGCATCCGGAGACGCCGTCACCGCACCGATGCAGGGCACCGTCGTCAAGGTCGCCGTCGAAGAAGGACAAGAAGTCGCCGAAGGCGACCTCATCGCCGTCCTCGAAGCGATGAAGATGGAAAACCCCGTCAACGCCCACAAAGCAGGCGTCGTCACCGGGCTGACCGTCACACCCGGATCCGCCATCACCCAAGGCACCGTCCTCGCAGAACTGAAGTAGAACCCTTCTGGGCCTACAGCGTCCGGGTTAGTCTGTCTCTCATGGCAGACAACCCGGACGTTCGTATCGGTACGGCCGAACGTGAGCAGGCACTCGAAGCCCTGAGTCGGCATCTGGGCGACGGACGCCTGACCGTCCCCGAGTTCGACGAGCGAAGTTCCGTCGTCTCCTCTGCGACGACACGCGGTCAGCTCGAATCGGTGTTCACCGATCTGCCGTCGACCCCCCTGATGCCCACCGCGTCCAGGCCGTTGGATCTGTCGACATCCCAGACCCCGACTCCGGCGTCGGATTCGAGCGACGACGACGGGTGGGATTGGCGCAAGGCCGCGATGGCGATCACGCCGATCGTCGCTCTGATCCTGTTCTTCGTGGTCCCCGTGTCGAACAGTTGGCTCTTCTTCCTCCTCGTACCGCTGGTCGGTGCGCTGATCTACGGTGGCGACCGTTCCCACCGGAAGCGACACTGACGTGACGGCTCCGCAGGCGCTGTTGTTCGACGTGTTCGGCACCGTCGTCGACTGGCGAACCAGCATCGCCGCGCAGGTGTCGTCTGCGCTACCCGAGCTGGATGATCCGTATGGTTTCGCGGATCGGTGGCGCAGTTTGTACCAGCCGTCGATGGAGGAGGTTCGGTCCGGCGCTCGCGACTTCACTCGACTCGACGACCTCCACCTGGAGAGCCTGCGAACCGTGTTGTCGGAATTCGACATTCAGTTGTCCGACGGCGCCGTCGCCGACCTGAACCGCTCGTGGCATCGGCTCGATGCGTGGCCGGATTCGGTCGAGGGCATCACGCGCTTGAAGACACGATTCGTCGTCGCACCGCTGTCCAACGGCAACATCTCGCTGCTGCTCGACATGGCGAAGAACGCGAGCATCCCGTGGGATGCGATTCTCGGTGCCGAACCCGTGCGTGCGTACAAACCCATGCCCGACGCCTACCTGCGCACCGCCGACATCCTCGGGTTACGTCCCGACGAGTGCATGATGGTCGCGGCGCACAACAGCGACCTCGAGGCCGCCCGCGACTGCGGCTTCCGAACGGCGTTCGTGCGCAGGCCGTCCGAACACGGTCCCGGGCAGACTTCGGACCTGGATGCATCGTCGGACTGGACGCACAGCGTCGAGTCGATCACCGAATTGGCGTCGACGCTGAACTGCTGATTCAGTCTCCGGTACGTGCTGTTTCAGCGAGTGCGCCGTCGACCCAGCTGTCCACGGCGGTTCGTGAACGTAGTCGTACGACGGTCAATTCGGGTCTGCGTCGAGACACTGCGGCGACGCGGTCGGCTACGAGGCCGTGCGTCTTCCACGCCCAGCGCACGATGTGGTCCTTGTCGGAGAAGATGTTGGCCAGTGGCGGCTCGATGTTGCCGTTCCACAACACTTCTCGTCGCAATCGCCTGCGCAGAGTTCGAGATGTGACCTGACGCATCACCGTGCGACGCGGAAGATCCAGCCAGACGAACAGATCTGCGCGGTCCGCGAGTATGTCTCGGACCGGGCCGTACTGCCACTCGGTCACCCATGACGGCCGTGACGAAAATTCCTCGACGTCGGCTTCGAACGACGCGCGCGGAGTCCAATCGGGTCCATGGAACAGCCCGTCGATCTCGATGTGGTCGGTTCCGAGAATGTGCGCGATGCGCGATGCGAGCGTCGTCTTCCCCGACCCCGATGTGCCCGCGACGATCACTCTCGACGGTCGAGTCTCCAGCGCGTCGGTGGGTCCGATGATCACTGGGAGTACCTTACCTGCGCACTTCTTACAACAGTGCCGCTCGTTCACAACACTCTCGTGCGTTGTAAACGAGCGGCACTGTTGTAAGAACGGCCCTACTTCAAGTACGGCTGGGTCAGCATTTCGAAGAAGTGACCGGTCGGGTCACGGAAGTACACACCCCTGCCACCGTGGCCGTGATTGATGGTGCCGGGCTGAGTCATCTGCGGATCAGCCCAATGCTCGACCTCGTCGGCAGTGAGTCGCGCATACGCCGCATCGAAAAGGCCGTCGGTGACGCGAAAGGCGTAGTGCTGGAATTGAATTTCGTCGAACGGCGGTTCCGCGAACTGAATCAGCGTGCCGTCGGTCAACTGAACATTGAGAAATGGCCCCCACGAATGAGATTCGGGTAGATCGAATAGCCGCCGAAAGAAGCGGGCCGATTCTGCGCGATCTTTCGAGACGATGATGGTGTGGTCGAACGAAACTGACATGCCTTGCTTCACGTGCTCTGCCTCCTGGGCAGTTCGACGCCTCCATGCCTGACGCAGTCCGCCATCGACACGCGACGCTGCGCAACATGATGCAGGACAACGTCGAGAGACGTCAAGACCGTTCGTCGTGATCCACACCCGTCGCCCAGCGAGAACATTCGACGGCCACGACGTCGGTCCGCCCTCGAAGGAACTCGCGCGCACCCGAATCCCCCTCGGCGCCGGCGGCGACGTCGTCCCAGTGCTCGCGCCCGAACACGACGGGATGGCCCGGCACCCCGCCGAACACAGCGCGCGCGAGGTGCGACGGTGTAGCGCGCGCCGCGTCGAGTACTGCTCGTACGACCTCGAATCCGACATCCGGGGTGTCGACGACGTGCACGACCGCGAACGACGCGCGACCAGCACCGGACAGGCCCGCCCGCAACGACGCACTGAGACCGTCGCGCCACTGCGGTGCGTGGACGGCCTCGGCTCCGCGCGGCATGGGTGCGTCGGCGGCCCCGAGCACGACCAGCACCCGTTCGCATCCACCGTCGCGCAAGGCACTCACCGCTGTGTCGAGCCAGGCTCCGTCATGCGCGAGAACTTTCGGGGATCCGTACCGAGAGCCGGCACCGGCCGCGAGAAGCACACCGATCGCGTCGCCGTCCATGGGGCACACCCTCCAGTCCGTTCGAGTCGCGGTAACGGCCGTCATGGTCGATCCTGTTACCACTCCCTGCAGTGTCGCAGGATCACACGCCCCTGCTGCCACCGGGAGGTCCGTCATGTCAGTTGTACAGACTAAGCGTCGCCGCGTTCACCCCGTCGACGAAGTGCTGCCTGTCCCGAAGCTCGCCGCGTACGGCTTCCAACACGTCGTCGCCTTCTATGCAGGCGCGGTGTTGGTACCCATCATCATCGGCAGCGCAATCGGCCTCACCGACGAACAATTGATCCACCTGATCAACGCAGACCTGTTCACCTGCGGAATCGCGTCCATCATCCAGTCGGTGGGATTCTGGAAGATCGGTGTCCGACTGCCACTCCTACAGGGGGTGACGTTTGCCGGAGTGTCACCGGTCATCGCCATCGCAATGGCCAACGGCGGCGGCACGGAAGGTCTGCTGTACGTGTACGGGTCGGTGATCGTCGCCGGCCTGGTGACGTTCTTCATGGCCCCGTACTTCAGCAAACTTCTCCGATTCTTCCCACCGGTGGTGACAGGCACCGTCATCACGATCATCGGCGTCGCGCTGCTGCCCGTCGCAGTAAACGACGCCGTGACCAATCCCGCTACGCACGAACAGGATCCGAGCAACGGACGATGGATGGCATACGCCATCGGGACCCTGCTGGTCATCGTGTTGATCCAGCGCTTCTTCAAGGGCTTCATGGCGACGATCGCCGTCCTGCTCGGCCTCGTCGCGGGCAGCGCCGTCGCATTCCTGTTGGGAGACATGAACTTCGACGGGACAGGCGAGGCATCGTGGGTGGGCTTCACACAACCGTTCCTGTTCGGAATGCCGAAATTCAGCATCGTCGCGATCATCTCGATGATCGTGGTCATGTTGATCATCGCGGTCGAGACGACAGGCAGCGTCTACGCGACCGGAGAGATCGTCGGCAAACGAATCAAGAAGGACGATATCGCGGCGACGCTGCGCGCCGACGGCGTCGCCACGGTCGTCGGCGGCACGTTCAATTCGTTTCCGTACACGGCATTCTCGGAGAACGTCGGACTCGTACGGCTCACCGGCGTTCGCAGCCGATGGGTCGTCGCGTCTGCCGGTGCCATCATGATTCTTCTCGGACTGCTCCCCAAGACAGCCGCCGTCGTCGCATCCATCCCGCCACCTGTGCTCGGTGGCGCGGCCCTCGCCTTGTTCGCGACCGTCGCCGTCGTCGGTATCCAGACCTTGTCGGCCGTCGACTTCACCGACCACCGCAACTTGATCGTCGTCGCCACCAGCCTCGGTCTGGCGATGCTCGTCACGATCCAGCCGACAGTCGCCGAAGGAGTCCCCGATTGGCTCGAGATGCTGTTCGGCAGCGGCATAGTCCTCGGCGCCGTCACGGCGATCGTGCTGAACATCTTGTTCTTCCACATCGGCAACCGCGGGCAGACCGTGGCGGGCGGACCGGGCAAGGGCATCACGCTGGACCGCGTCAATTCGATGACGGCCGAGGAATTCGCCTCGACGTTCGGCAGCCTCGTCCAGGGCACCCCCTGGGTGGTCGATCGCGCGTATCAGCTCCGACCGTTCGCCGACGCGCACAGCCTCCGCGAGGCGTTCCAGGAAGCGCTGCTCGCAGGCACTACGGAGGAGCAGCTCGAGTTGATCAACAGCTACCCCGACCTGGGCAGCGAGGACGACACCGGGATGCTCAACGCGACCGACCACACGGGTCTGTCCAACCTCGACGAGGACGAGCACAACGACATCGTCGAGCTCGCCACCGAATACCGCCGACACTTCGGGTTCCCGCTGATCATCTGCGCACTAGAAACCGAACGCTACGACCGAGTGCTGGCCAACGGGTGGTCCCGGGTCGAGAATGCGCCCGCCGCGGAGCGTTCGTTTGCGATGATCGAAATCGCCAAGATCGCCAACTACCGATTCGACGACCTCGTCGCCGACGCCAACCCCATCGCCGCAGCCCGATTCGGGCGGCTGACCGACCGCAGATAGCGAGAGAACTTGTTACACGAGGACATTGGCCTGGAAGGCTTCAACAGGCTGACCGACCGACAAGCGATGCACGCCTTGTACGAGTGCTGCTCGTCGTCCATTTGGGCCCGACGTGTCGCGTCGGGCCGACCGTTCGATCGCCGGGACATGTTCCTGGACAGGGCCGATCGGGTGCTGGCAGAACTCCCGGAAGCCGAGATCGACCAAGCACTCGACGGCCACCCTCGAATCGGCGGGAAGGCCGACAACCCGTCGTCGCAGCGGGAGCAGGCCGCGGTTCAGTCCGCGGGATCGGATGTGCTCGACGCGCTCGCCGAGGCCAACCGTGCGTACGAGGAGAAGTTCGGTCACGTCTATCTCGTCTGCGCCACCGGCAGGTCGGCACCGGAACTGCTCGCTATTCTCGAAGAACGACTCGGAAACGATCCCGAGACCGAACGACGGGTGCTACGCGTGGAACTGGCCAAGATCAATCGAATTCGTCTGAACCGCATGCTGGGAGAGGACAAGTGAGCGGGATCAGCACACACGTTCTCGACGCGGCGACCGGCACACCGGCCGTCGGCATGCACGTTCGACTGATGCTGGGTAGCCACGAGTTCGCGTCGAACATCACCGACAGCGACGGACGAATACTGTCGATGATTCCCGCTCTGGTCGAGTCGGGAACCTATCGGCTGGTGTTCGACACAGGCGCATACTTCGCCGCGACGGCGACCGAGACGTTCTACCCAGAGGTGTCCATCTCGTTCACCGTCGTCGATCCACTTGCACACCATCATGTTCCATTACTGTTGTCCCCCTTCGCTTATTCCACCTACCGCGGGAGCTGACGATGACAGACTTGACCGGCAAGATCGTCCTCGGCGCCAATCAGTACGGAAAAGCCGAGAACCGTGTCGTGAGGATCTACCGCGACACCCCTCGACACGAGATCCACGACATCAACGTCTCAAGCGCACTACGCGGCAACTTCGCGCCTGCGCATCTCGTCGGTGATCAGTCGAACGTGTTGCCGACCGATACGCAGAAGCAGACGGCCTACACCTACGCGAAGACCAAAGGTCTTCTGCACCTGGAGAGTTACGGCCTCGACCTCGCACGCCACTACGTGGACGACGTCGAGCCCGTCGACGGCGCCCGCATCGAACTCGAAGAGTATGCGTGGCAACGAGTGGTGATCGACGGTGTCGAACACGACCACACGTGGACGCGCAAGGGCGAGGAGATCCGCACATCGGCGGTCACCGTCGAGGGCAAGGGCGCGAGCCAGAAGACGTGGGTCGTCAGCGGTTTCAAGGAACTGATCATTCTGAAATCCACGGGCTCGGAATTCGCCGGATTCCTCGAGGACGACCTGACCGTCCTCGAACCGACACACGATCGCGTCATGGCCACGTCGCTGACAGCGCAATGGCGTTACACCCGTACCGACGTCGACTGGGACGACGTCTACGCGGGCGTCAAAGCGGCGATGATCGAACGATTCGCCAACCTGCAGTCGCTGGCGTTGCAACAGACCCTGTTCGCGATGGGTCAGGCGGCACTCGAGAAATACCCGTTCATCGCCGAGATCAAGATGTCGGCTCCGAACAAGCATCACTTCCTGTACGACATCGGCCGGTTCGGGGTCGAGAACAACAATGAAGTGTTCAACGCCGACGACCGCCCCTACGGGCTCATCCAGGCAACCGTCGAGCGCGAGGACGCACCGGACGCAGGCAGTGCGTGGCGGGTCTACTCCACCGTGGGATGACTCGCTAGCGCATGACCTGCTCGGCCCACTCGACGAGCGGAGTCAGCTGCCGCCACTTCTCGCGCACGTGCTGCACCACATCGGGCGTCTCCAACCAGGGCGGCGACCCGAAGTGTGTGCTCGCCGTCAGCGACTTGTGGCGAAGCAGTTCGATGCGTGGGTGGTCCAGTTCGTAACCACGAGGTTTGGTCTTGAGCTGGTCACCTCCGATGTCGAATCCCGCGTCCTCGAGTGCCGTCACGAGTCCGGCGAGTTCGGTGCCGCGAACCTCGTTGTCGACGGCGTCACGGAACAGCGCGATCCCGTCGGTCGTCGCACCGTAGAAGCCGCCTGCCACGAACAGCCCTGCCGGATCGATCTGCACGTAGAACCCCAAGCTCTGTCCTCGCGCGACGAAGCCACCCTGATGCGTCTTGTAAGGCGTCTTGTCCTTCGAGAACCGCACGTCCCGGTACGGCCGAAACACCTTGCCACTACCGAACTCACCTTCGAGCTCGGCCAGCAGCTGAACCATCGGCGCCTTCACCGACTCGTCGTACACGTCCTTGTGCGCGTTCCACCACACTTTGCTGTTGTCCGCTTCGAGGTCCTCGTAGAAGTCGAG
Organism: Rhodococcoides kyotonense; assembly: GCF_900188125.1. Lineage (GTDB taxonomy): Bacteria > Actinomycetota > Actinomycetes > Mycobacteriales > Mycobacteriaceae > Rhodococcoides > Rhodococcoides kyotonense. Next base: position 8,171 of record NZ_FZOW01000022.1, read on the forward strand.
CGCGGCGAACGGGAAACCGGTGAAAACCATGCGAGTCAGTCTAGATACACGTGTCCGCAGTCCCGATGTTTCGCACGAGTTTCGATCGAATCGCCGGACAACCCTTCGTTCGTAACACGAGCTGACTACTGTTCGGCACAGGCGGTACGGCAACAACGAACAAGCGAACAACGAGAACAGTGCCGGAAGTAGGTGCGACATGGACCTGGGAACCATCGAGGACGTCGTGATCCCGTCCGATCGATCCGGGCTGCCTCCCGGCGCACCCGATACCGCCGTCATCGCGGGTGGCACGTGGCTGCTGTCCGAGAAGCAGGACCACCTCACTCGTCTGGTGGACATCACCGCACTCGGATGGCCTGCTCTGGTCGTCGACGACGGGTTGGACATCGCCGCGACCTGCACGATCGGTGAACTCGCCGAAGCCCGCTTCGACCGAGACTGGCCGGCGACGGCATTGTTCTCCCAGTGCGCGACGGCTTTGCTGGCGTCGTTCAAGATCTGGCGGGTCGCGACCGTGGGCGGCAACATCTGCATGTCGCTGCCTGCAGGCGCGATGATTTCGATGGCCGTCTCACTCGACGGGGTCGCGTCGGTGTGGTCGTCCGACGGGTCCGACTATTCGATTCCGGTCGTCGATCTCGTCACCGGGCCGCACGAGAACGCTTTGAGAGCAGGTGATGTCGTGCGAAGCATCCACCTCCCCCGCCGTGCGTTGGAGGCGACGACGGCATTCACGAAAGTGGCATTGTCGCCGCTCGGACGTTCGGCGTCCGTCGTGATCGGCCGACGCGACCGCGACGGGCAGGTCGTGATGTCGGTCAGCGCTTCGACCGTGCGCCCGTACGTCCTCCGATTCCCCGCGATCCCGACGGCGTCGGACCTGAAAAGCGCTCTGGCCGACTCGATCCCGAGCGACGCCTGGTACGACGACCCGCACGGCGCTCCCGACTGGCGCCGCCATGTCAGCGTCCGCTCGGCGCTTCGAGTTCTCGAGGAGCTGTCATGAAATTCTCCGTCAACGGCAGCGAAGCGGAATGGACACCTCGCCCGGGGCAATGCCTGCGCACATTCCTACGCGACAACGACCATTTCGAGGTCAAGAAAGGCTGCGACGCAGGCGATTGCGGCGCATGCTCGGTTCTCGTCGACGGTAACCCGGTGCACTCGTGCATCTTCCCCGCCTACCGCGCCGCGGGCCGCGAGGTCGTGACGGTCGCGGGTCTCGGAACGCCCGACGACCTCCACCCGATGCAGCGCCGATTCGTCGACGCAGGTGGGTTCCAATGCGGCTTCTGCACTGCGGGAATGGTCGTCACGGCGTCGACTCTGAGCGAATCCGACGTCACCGAGCTGCCGCAGCGCCTGAAGGGAAACCTGTGCCGCTGCACGGGCTATCGATCGATCGACGACGCCGTGCACGGGGTCGTGAATACCGAGAAGCCTCTCGACGGGCCGTCGTTCGGCCGGTCACTGCCCGCCCCTGCCGGGACGCGCATCGTCACCGGAACCGAGCCGTACACGATGGATGTCGCTCCTGTCGGACTGTTGCACGCGTCCGTGCTCGGCAGTCCGCATTCCCACGCGAGGGTCGTGTCGATCGATACCTCTGCAGCCGAAGCGATTCCAGGAGTCCGGCTGGTCCTGACGTCCGCGGACAGCCCCGATCGGGTGTTCTCGACAGCGCGCCACGACCAGCGGGCGGATGATCCCGACGACACTCGCGTCATCGACACCGTGATGCGGTTCCGCGGTCAACGTGTGGCAGTCGTGGTCGCCGAGACACTCGCCGCCGCCGAAGCGGGATGCCGCGCCCTTGTCGTCGACTACGAGATACTGCCTGCGGTCTTCGACACCGAAGCCGCGTCGTCACCCAGCGCCCCGCTGATACACGGGGACAAGGACGCGTCCGCGCGCATCGCCGACCCGTCGCGCAATCTCGTTGCCGAGTTACACGGCGGCACAGGCGATGTCGACGCGGCCGTCGCCGCTGCAGACGCAGTGGTCACCGGCCGTTGGCGTACACAACGCATACAGCACGTTCACCTCGAGACGCACGGCACCATCGGATGGCTCGACGACGCCGGCCGACTGAACATCCGAACCAGCACACAGGTTCCGTTCCTCGTGCGCGACGAGATCTGCGAGATCTTCGACTTGGACCGCGACAAGGTCCGAGTGTTCACCGCGCGGGTCGGCGGCGGATTCGGTGGCAAACAGGAATTGTTGACCGAGGACGTCGTGACGCTGGCAGTACTGCGCACCGGCTCGCCCGTCCAGTTCGAGTTCAGCCGCACGGACGAATTCACCGTCGCACCGTGCCGCCACCCGTTCCAGGTCGATGTCACCGCAGCGGCAACCGCGGACGGCACGCTGACCGCTCTGGCCATCGACGTCGTCACCGATGCAGGCGCTTACGGCAACCACAGTCCCGGCGTCATGTTCCACGGGTGCGGCGAGTCGGTGGCCGTCTACCGCTGCGCCAACAAACGAGTCGACGCGAAAAGTGTTTACACCAACAACATTCCGTCGGGCGCATTCCGCGGCTACGGTCTCGGGCAGGTGATCTTCGCGATCGAGTCGGCTCTGGACGATCTCGCACGCGAACTGCACATCGATCCGTTCGAGTTTCGGCGTCGCAACGTCGTCGTGCCGGGTGATCCGCTCGTCGCCGCGCACGTCGAGGGTGACGACCTGGTGTACGGCAGCTATGGGCTCGACCAATGTCTCGATCTGGCCGAACACGCTCTGAAGCGCGGCAACGACACCGAGGCACCGGAGGGATGGAAGGTGGGCGAAGGGATGGCCGTCGCGATGATCGCCACGATACCGCCCAGGGGCCACCATTCCACGGCGTCGATCGCGCTGCTGGCCGAGGGACGCTACGAGATACGCGTCGGCACAGCCGAGTTCGGCAACGGAACGACGACGGTACACACCCAGATCGCCGCGACCGCACTCGGCACTTCACCCGCCAGGATCGACATCCGCCAATCCGACACGGACTGGGCGACATACGATACCGGGGCCTTCGGCTCCGCAGGTACCGTCGTCGCAGGAAAGGCTCTGCACGCTGCGGCGACACATATGGCGGACCGAGTTCTGGACATCGCCGCGTCCGTCTCGGGTTGCACCAGGCAGATGTGCACTCTAGGCCCGGAAGGCGTCCAGTGCGGTGAGCGATTCGTATCGCTGACGGAGATTCTCGACGCAGCAGGCGGAACCCTGATCGCCGACGGCAACAGCGGCGGCGTGCCTCGGTCGTTGGCGTTCAACGTGCACGCATTCCGTGTCGCGGTCGAGGAGGACACAGGAACGGTTCGTATTCTGCAGTCGATTCATGCCGCGGACGCCGGAACGGTCATGAATCCTCAGCAATGTCGAGGGCAGGTGGAAGGTGGTGTCGCGCAAGGCATCGGGTCGGCGATGTACGAGGAGATGAAGACGGACGGAGCGGGAACCGTCGTCACGGATTCCATTCGGAGCTACCATGTTCCGCAGTTCGCGGATATTCCACGTACCGAGGTCTACTTCGCCGACACCTACGATCGGTTGGGTCCGTTCGGCGCCAAGTCGATGAGCGAATCACCGTACAACCCGGTGGCACCCGCGCTTGCGAATGCGATCAAGGATGCGGTGGGATCGCGACTCTACGAGCTGCCCCTGTCCTCGGATCGCGTCTGGCGATCGTCGAGGACTTGAGAAGAGGGCACCCGCCAATTCTTCGTCAGACGCCAGTAGAGGTAGGAGATCAGGCCGATCGGAATCGGCAGAAACCACGTCGCGAGGCGAAACAGCAGAACGGCAGCCACGAGGTGAGCTTGATCGTTCGCCGCGAGCCCGACTCCGAGCACGGCGATCAACGCGGCTTCGGCTACTCCGAGCCCGCCCGGCGTCGGCGCGACGAAGGCGGCGAGCCACATCGCGCCGAATGCGACGACGATGCGATCCCAGCCGATCTCGTCCTGTCCGAGTCCACACAGTCGCACCGCGACACCCAACACGAGCGCTCCGAGTAGCTGAGACACCAGCATCGTCGCTGTCAACGACCGCCAGCACGTACGGACGCGATTCTTTACGTGCAGACGGAAGTCGGAGACGACCTGCTCCATGTCCCTCGGGTGGACGCGTGAGAATCGCTTGGCGACAACGGACCTGACTCGGGTGAGGATTCTTCCGACGCCACGGGCGAACCCGTCGTCGACGATGATCGCTGCGATCAACAGACACACTGCTGCGACGACGACACACGAGCCGACGGCGACCCACACGAGAGACCCTGCGCCGGAACCGAACACGACGAGGATCACCAACGCGACCGACATCAGTACATACCGAGACAGGTTGGTCCAGATGCCGATCGCGACGATCGACGTGGTGCTGTCGACGGAACCGAACCCCCACGACCGGTACATGGCGAACGTCAAACCGGTTGCGACAGTGCCACCTTCGGGAACGGTGTTGGCCAACGCCAGCGACGCAGTGCGTGCGACGCCTGCCTGCGCCGTAGTCAGTCCGGGAAGTGTGTACATCATGGGCTTCAGCATCGAGGCCAGATACAGCAGTCCGAGCGCACAGACGACCACCACCTCGGTCACCGTGATCGCACCCACTGCGTCGGACACGGCGCCCGAGTGCCCGACCGAGCGGTAGAGCAGCCACATGACGACGGCGACGACTCCGTAGGACAGAACCGCCGACACAATCTTCCCGACGCCGGAACGCTTCGGGCTCAGGGCGGTCATCGGTCGTAGAACGTCTGCAGGATGATCGTGCTGCGAGTCTGCACGTTCGCCGTCGCTCGAATCTCCTGCAACAGATGCTCGAGGCTCCGAGGCGAATCCACGCGAACCAGCAGCACGTAGCTCTCCTCGCCTGCCACCGAATGACACGAGTAGATCGCCGGAATATGCTTCAGCCGAGCCGGGGCATCGTCCGGCTGAGCAGGGTCGATCGGCGTGATGGCCACGAAGGCGGACAACGGCCTGCCCACCGCTTCAGGATCCACCTGCGCGGTGTAGCCGCGAATCACACCGCGAGACTCGAGGCGACGAACTCGCGACTGCACCGCGGACACCGACAGGCTCGCCTTCTCCGCCAGAGTCGCGAGAGTGGCGCGGCCGTCGGACACGAGTTCGTCGATGATCAACCGGTCCACCCGGTCGAGGTTTTCGCTCACCTGCGCAAATCTAGCTCAGAACGCGCCGATCGGTTTACGATGCGCTGTGTGACGTCGGTTCGAGATCGACACGAAACCTCCTGGCCGGAGCGTGCCCGCGACATTGCCGACACGGTGCTGTTTCCCGCAGCCGACGCGGTGGACGCGGCAGGAGAGATACCGCCCGGCCACTTCGAGGCCCTTGCTGCAGAAGGCTTCTACGGCCTCGCGGCACGAGACGACGGACCCGACATGAGCGAACTCTCCGAGATAGTCGAAACATTGTGTGGCGCCTGTCTTTCCACGGCGTTCACTTGGATGCAGCACGCCGGGGTCGTGATGTCGCTGGCGAACACGACCAACGACGGGCTGAAGAACAAGTACTTCGACGGGCTGGTCGACGGCTCGATCAGGGCGGGCGTCGCCTTCGCCGGTGCAATACCGAGACCACCGAAGTTGTACGCGCGACGCGACGACACCGGGTACGTTCTGGACGGTTCAGCTCCGTTCGTGACGGGGTGGGGCATCATCGACGTGGTTCAGCTGTCGGCCCGTGACGAGTTCGACGACTCGATCGTCCACGCCGTCGTTCCTGCTCGGGCCGCAAGCGGGCTGACCGTCGAGCCGCTGTCGCTGATTGCGGCCAACGCGTCGAGCACGGTGCGGCTGCGGTTCGAGGGCGTCGTCGTCGACGACGCATCCGTGGCTTCCGTCGTCAGCGACGCGCAGTTCCAGGCCGGCCAGCTGTACGGGTCGTGGATCAACGGCTGCATGGCGATGGGCATTGCTCGACGCTGCATCCAGCAGATGGAGGAACTGGGCGTGGACGTCGACGACTACCGGTCCCTGCACGCCGACGCCCGGGCCCGTTTCGACGACGCCCTGGCCGGCCGATACGACATGTTCCGGGCCCGTGCCGAGGCGTCGGAGCTCGCTGTGCGGACTGCTGCTGCGCTCGTCGCGGCCACCGGCAGCAGCGCGCTGGTGGGGCACGGGACAGCGGAGCGCCTGATGCGCGAGGCCACGTTCACCCTCGTCGCCGCGAGCAGACCCGAGATGAAGTCGGCGTTGCTGGAGGGGCTGTCAGGCGAACAGCGGCGGTAGCGCGAACACCATCACCGTCGACCATGTCACGTGCGTGATGATCGGGGCCAGAATTCCGCCCGACGCACGCCGCTGCAGCGCCAGAACGAAGCCGAGGGTGATCGCGGCGAACGCCAGCATCGGATTACCGCTGGCCAACGTGACGACCGTGTACACGAGCGTCGTGATCAGAACTGCTTTCGTGCGGCCGATCGCTGCGAACAACGCACCACGGAAGAAGATCTCCTCGGCGACGCCGTTGAGCAACGTGATGAACACGATGAGCGCCAGCGAACCGTATCTGGCATGTGCAAGCACGTTTTCGGTGAAGTCGGCGAGCGGAGGAATCTGCCGGACGATCAAGGCGCCGACGACGAACACACCACCGGCGAGCAGCCCGATCACGATGGGAGTGATGATCGGGCGCCTCATCGATCCGTTGAACCGGATTCGGCCGAGGTGCAGTGGTCCCGACGCGAAACCGCCGACGATCCACGCGGCCGCCAGACCGAGAGTCAGCGGATAGAACGCACTGTCCCCCGGGCTCACCGACAGCGACACCCCGAGGAGCGTCGCGCCGACGACGAGGGTCACAGCCACGACGACGCGTCGCCGCAGGAAAGCTCGGTCGGATTCGTCGTGGTTGCGGTCGACCTTGTCGACGAGCGCGGAACGCATCACATCGACGACACTGGACTGCCAGGCCGGCATCAGACCTCCCCTGCTCGATCGTGCCCCGCTCGGTCGAGGAACACGCGCCGCATTACCGATCTCGCCCGAGTGGAAACACTCTGGGCGACATCGAGGTGGGTCCGGACGACGGCTGCGACGGGCCACGAGTACAGCAGAGCCCTGGCTCCGAGCGCTTCGACCAGCCCCCACGTCTGCCGCGACGACGCCGCGACCCCGTATCGACGAATGCCGAGCGCGTCGCCGCCGCTCCACGCCGCATCGGTGACGGCGAGGCGCAACGGGTCTTTGAGTGCCGACACCCCCGGCGGTGTCCCGACGCTGCCCTGGACACTGCGCCTCATCGCACTCTCGATCGTCGTCGGACCGCCGTCGGGCTCGCCGACGATGTCGCGAATCCGGCTTTCCGACGTCGTCATCGTGTTGTGCAGCGAGCCGACGAGATCCTCGGCCAACCCGTCGGGAATAGGGATGATCTTGCCGATCACTCGGCCGGCGAGACCCGTCGGGACACCGGGTGTCGGCACTCCGACGCGCGTCAGTCCGGCCGCCTCGACGTAGGCGAACAGTAGATCTCGGTACGGAACGATGTCGGGGCCACCGATGTCGTAGGCGCCGGGTGGCACTGCTTTTCGTGCGGCGAGCAGGTAGAACAGCACGTCGTCGACGGCAATGGGCTGAACCGGGTTGTCGAGCCAATCCGGTAAGGGCAGGATCGGGAGTCGGTCGGCGAGGTAGCGAAGCATCTCGTACGACGTCGAGCCTGCACCGATGACGATTGCTGCCCGCAGCCACACCACGTCGATGTCACCGACGGCCAATGCATCCCCGACGTCGGCACGTCCGGCGAGGTGTTCCGACAGTTCTTCGTCGGGCGGCACGAACCCGCCCAGGTAGACGATGCGGCGGACGCCGGCCTCCGACGCCGCCTCACCGAACTGGCGGGCAGCCTTCGTGTCCTGAACGCGGTAGTCGCTCTCGCCGATGGCGTGGACGAGATAGTAGGCGACGTCGACCTGGCCCGCCGCCGCGAATGCAGCGCGCAGCGAGGCTGGGTCCGCCGCGTCCAACGCGACGGCGTCGACCTGCCCTCGCCAGTCGAATGCGTCGAGCGTCTCGGGGGTCCGCGACGCGGCACACACCGAATCTCCGGCCGCCAGCAGAGCAGCGATCAGCCGGGACCCGATGTAACCGCTCGCGCCTGTGACGAGAACTGTCATGACTCGAGGCTAGCGGGCGCACTGGCGTGCCGCTGATCGGTTGGCGGTGGACGGTCAGTGGCCCTGTGGCAGAGTCGTGGAATGGCACTGGTGCTTGCAGGTGTGCGACTTCCCGATTCCTTCGCTGTGGGTGTCGTCAGTTCGGGCGTGCGCTGGGCGCGCGATTCCGCGATATTCGCACTCGAACTACCGGGTCGAATCAACGCCCTCCTCGACGAAGCAGCCGTGCTCGTCGCACGGATCGATGCGGTCGTCGACGCCGCGCAGCGCCTGATCGATCGAACCGAAGGCGTCATAGACAGAGTCGATGTCGTCGTGAACGGCGCTGCCGCGACCACTCGCGCAGCCGACGACGTCGTCGGATCGGCATCGAAGACCTCGGCGACCGCTCTGGAACTGGTCGAATTGTTCGACCCCATCGCACAGAAGTCCGCGCCGTTCGCGCAGAAATTCGTCGACCACCTGTCCGAGGACGAGGTCGACGCCGCCATCGAGATGGTCGACCAGCTGCCTGGCCTCGTGAAACACATGGAGGCGGTCATCCCCATCCTGGCGACCCTCGATACCGTCTCCCCCGAGATCCACGAATTGCTCGCTGTCACAAAGGATGTCCGACGCGCCGTCATCGGCATCCCGGGCTTCAAGTTCTTCCGCAACCGTGGCGAGGAAAAGCTCGCGGACGAGGAAGAGGACAAGTAGCCCCGTTCACACGAAGGCGAAGTCGTCGCCGCCGTGGTACTTGGCGAGCGTCTCCGAAATCGAGCGCCTCGACGGCGGATGGAACGCGTAGGCCTGTATCGCGGCCGCGAGATAACCGACGTCGGGAGACTTGATGAAACCCATCCCGCCCAACGATTCCATCGCCGCCGAACTCGCCCGAACCAGCGCGTCGCGAATTGCGATGCGGCAGAACAACAGTCGAGCCGACAGATCCTGGCCGCGCTCGCCCGAGTCGAACGCCCACGCGATGCCTTCGAGTGCCGCCATGCTGTTCTCGATATCCGCTGCAGCGCGGGTGTATCCCTCGTAATCACCCTTGTCCGCAGCAAGAAGCTTCTCGAGCAGAATGGTGGCGGCGCCGAGATAGTTGGCCGTGATCAACATGCCGAACCAGAGATAGCCCGTCATCTCGTGGATGCCGTCGGGGTCGTCGTCACTGTTGAGCAGTACGAAATCGGCTGGTACCTCGACGTTCTCGAGCTTCACCTCGTCGCTCTGCGCCCCGGCCAGGATGTCCGTGTCCCAGAACTGCGTGACGGACAATCCGTCGAGATTGGCGGGAATCAGCGCGACCGCACGTTCACCGTCCTTCTCACCCACGCCCTCGACTTCCACACTGGCAGTGAGCAAATCCATCGAACCCGACAAGCTACACGGCTTCTTGCTGCCGTTGATGACGAAGATGTCCCCTTGCTTCTTCGCTTTCATCGTCGGGATGAAGACGCTTCCACCGGGATTTCCTTCCGAGAACCCGGATGCGATGACAGCCTTCTGCTCGACGAGCGATGCGATGAGCGCGCGGTCGTCGTCGGATGCTCCTTGCGCGAATTCGTTGAGCGACGCGATCGAGAGGTGGTGCATGGTCGTTGCCGCGCCGAGTGACGGTGAGCGAGATCCGATGGCACGCTGCGCCCGCACGGCATCGACCGCCGACGCGCCGAGACCTCCCAGGTCTTTGGGGACGATCAGTGCGGTGCCGCCGAATTCACGAAATTTGGCAATAGCTTTACCGTCTCGGCTCTCCAGATCAGCCAAAGGCGTTTTGTCCAGATAATCCAGTAATCCGGGAAGATACTTCTCCAGAGTTTCGCGTTCTCGAACCATCAATGCAGTCATGTTTCTCCTTCGACACGTGAATCGGCATGGCTGAACGGACTGTGGGTGAATCGAATTCGCGACCGAACCGCGGACTACCCGCACCCCTACCAGCTGAAACATCCGAACTTTGATTATTTTTCACCCGCGAGAATCAGGTTCTCGGTTTGTTTTCGAATATTCGTGGGTTTCGAGCAGCGAAAACAGGAAACACGGAACTCGGTTCGGCGGTCGACCCATCCGAACCACCGCCTCGCACCGAATAAACCAATGAGTTCACGACCGTCGAATACCGCAATCGAATTTTTCCGTGCACCCCCGACGCCCTAGGAGACCAGGGATAAAGATGACCGTAAATCGATTGATCAAGAGGCTCGACGGGGACGACCGCGTCGAGCTGCTGCGTTCCGTCCGTGAAGCCGACGTCAGCCCGTACTTCCGTGTCATGGAATCGGCCACAGCACCCGTGGTTCAGGTCGAAGGCCACGACAAGATCATGTTGGGCTCCAACAACTATCTGGGCCTCGCGGACCACCCCGACATCAAGAACGCCGCCCGCGACGCTCTGGACACGTTCGGGTCCGCAGTGACCGGTAGCCGACTGCTCAACGGAACGATGGACCTGCACCTCGAACTCGAGAACGAGATCGCCGAATGGCACGGCACCGAGGGCGCCATGGTGTTCACCACCGGCTACCAGACGAACGTGGGCACGATCAGTGCCGTCGTCGGCAAGCAGGACGTCATCGTGGTCGACTCGGCAGCGCATGCGTCGATCCGTGACGGAAGCCTGCTGTCCGGCGCCGAGATTCGTAAGTTCGCACACAACGATCTGCAGGATCTCGAAGAGCAGCTGCGCAAGCCCGTGGACGGGGACGGCGCAGTCCTCGTCATCGTCGACGGGTTGTATTCGATGGAAGGCGACCTTGCGCCTCTGGGCGAGATCACTGCCTTATGCACCCGATACGGCGCCGCACTGATGGTCGACGAGGCGCACAGTCTCGGCATCTACGGCGAGCAGCTCACCGGTGCCGTCGAACTGTTCGGGACCGCGAACGACACCGACATCCGCATGGCCTCGCTGTCGAAGAGTCCGAGTTCGACCGGCGGATTCATCGCAGGATCGAACGACCTACTCGACACGTTGCGCATTCATGCCCGCGCCTTCCTCTTCACGACGTCGGGAGTACCTGCCGCAGTAGGTGCATCGCTCGCGTCGATCCGGCTCATCCGGAGCGAGGAAGGCCGCCAGCGTGCCAGCCGAGTGCTCGCGAACGCGGAAGCACTCCGCAGCGGGCTGGTGGCCGAAGGACTCGATGTCGGCAAACGTTCACCGATACCCGGTGGCGACACTGCGTCGCCGATCGTGTCGTTGCACATCGGCGACGATCTCGTCGCGATGGACTTGTGGCGCAAGCTGTTCGACAAGGGCATCTTCACCAGTGCCGCGCTGCACCCTGCGGTCCCTCGCAACGGTGCGTTGCTTCGCCTGTGCACCATGGCGTCGCACACCGACGACCAGATTCGGACCGCGATCTCGACCATTGCAGAAACGGTTGCGGAGCTGCCGTCGTGACGCTTCGTGTCGCGGTGACAGGTGCGACCAGCGATTTCGCCAAGGCGATCCTCCCGGCTCTGCTCGCGGACGACGAGGTCGAATCGGTGATCGGGGTGGCACGTCGGGACGTCTCTCTCACACACCCGAAGTTGCGTTCCGTCCGGTCGGACATTCGATCTCCGGAGTTGGAGAACATCTTTCGAGGATGCGACGTCGTCGTGCATCTGGCGTTCATCGTCGAGGAACTTCGGGACAAGCGTGAGACTCACGACATCAACCAGCGCGGGTCACGCAACGTGTTGGACTCGGCGTATCGGGCAGGCGTGCGACGGTTCGTCATCGCGTCGAGCATCAACGCGTACGGTGCCGAGCTTCACGACGAGCCGCTGACCGAGAACGATTATCCTGCAGGAGATCCCGACCGGTACTACTTCCACGACAAGGCCGAGGTCGAGCACTACGCGGAGTGGTGGCTACGACGGCATCCCGGCGAGATGGCCGTCAGCATGCTTCGTCCGACGTACATCATCGGGCCCGACTTCTCCAACGACGGGATCGACCAGTTCACCGGCAAGATCGGTGCGTTCCCGCAGGCCGATCGGGCGTCGTACCAGTTCTTGCACCAGCGTGATCTCGCGGACGCCTTCCACCGGGCCGTGAAGCAGGACCTCGTCGGGCCGTTCAACGTGGGACCGCAGGACTGGACCCGCGTGCGCGAACTCGCGAAGATGCAGGGGCAGTGGCTGTTCGACGTGCCGGAGGGACCTGCAATCCGAGCCGCGAACGTCGCCTTTCGCCTTGGCCTCACACCGTTCTCCGGGCAATGGGTGACCGCGGGCGAACCCGTCGTCGATTCGACTGCCCTGCACGAGAAGACGGGATGGACGCCGACACTGACGTCGCAGGAATGCGCGGCGATCATGGTACTGCTGCAGGGACGACCGATTCTGCAGTCCGAATTCGCACTCACGAGCCATGATGCCTGCGAGGCCGCGTTGGAACCTGCGACGGCAGTCGTCGGCGTCGCCGCCGGTGAGCACGTTCAGGTACGCACCACGACCGGAAGCGTGCACCTCGAGGTGCACCGAGGTTCGCAGGCGGGCGCAGTCGTCATGCCTGCGCGTCCCGGGCTTCATGCTCGATATCTGACGCCATTGGCCCGCGAGGTGAACGATCGCGGCTACAGCGTCGTACTCGTCGATCCGCCGGGGCACGGTCTCAGCACCGGCCCGCGTGGACGCGTCGACCAGACGCAGTTCGACGCCGCCGTCGCCGAAGCCACCTCGTTCGCACGTCGCACGTTCGGATCACCGTTGTCGGTGGTCGACATCGAGGGTCTGCGTTCGAATTCCGAGGACCCGCTGACCCCTCGACGCACGCGAGGAAAGGTCTCGACGACCACGTACCTTCAGGCTCGGACGGTGGACGACGTCATCGCCCGAACAGGCCACGCACGCGCTGCCACCAGCTCGGGTGGATCTTCGGCAGCGGGGTCTCGGAAGTAATTGTCCGGGTTGCTCGAGTGTGCTCGTCGGCCGCGGCCCTGTTGGTCCGCCACTGCGCTACCCACTCTTCGACGTCGACCGCCGCGATCGGGATCAACGGCGGTGAGGGCATGCGAATCCACGCGACGATGCGCACGTTCAGATCCTGCAGATGTAAGCGCACGGACTCCTCGAACCGCATCTCGATCAGAGTCGCCGGTAGCTTCTCGATTTCCTTGCGGAGCTGCAACGACTCGGGCAGCAGCGCGTCGGTGGACAGGTTCTCCCGCTTCAGATAACCCTTGATCCACCACAGCTCGTCGTTCGGGCCGGTTCCCTTCGGAATCGGCTTCCCGGCGCCCTCCAGGTTCTCGAACGCACCTTGCTCCTGCGCTTCTCGAATCTGTTTGTCGACGAAGGACTCGAAGGTGACGCCGTACTTCTTTCGTTCCGTCACAGCATCATGATGCCGGAAACGACCGATTCCCGTTACAGTGCTCGCGTTCGCGTTACTTCGATCGCTACATCGGACACGGGGAGTCTCATGAAGTTGGCTCGATTTGCCAGAACGAGCACGATTGCCGTGATCGGCATCGCTGCCCTGGGAATAGCGGCAGGAACCGCTCACGCCGATCCGACGCCACCACTGGTGTCGGGCCAGGATCAAGGCGTCGGCTACAGCACCACCACCACCGCAGACGGAACCGGTGTGACGACCATTCTGGACACAGGTACGTTCCGGCTCGACGGCACCAGCAACACCGTCGAGGTGATCGACGCCGCAGGAGCCTCCATCGCCACCATCCCGCTCGCATACCGCGTCGGGGACCAGGAATTCTCCATCGCACCGCTCATCGGTCTCGACGACAGGCGGTTGACGCTCACGCCGGAGACCGACCCTGCGCTGGCCACCCAAGTCGCTCGTTCGACTCTGCCCGTCACCGATGTGAACTCGCAGACACGATTCCTCGACGAGCTGAACAAGGCGTCGTTCGGTGCAGGGGTCAGCGCGGCCATCGGCGCAGGAATCGGATTGGTGATCGGCTGTGTCGTCGGCGTGTTCGTCGGCTGCATCCCGGGGGTTCTCGTCGGCGCAGCAGCCGGCGGGGTCATCGGGTTGATCAACACCGGCGGGTACCCGCTGCAGTCGGCGGCGTTCGACTACTTCACGGGTCAGCCTTAGACCCCCTCGTGAGTGTTTATGTATAGCCACCTATACATAAACACTCACGAGGGGCGGGCTCAGAGTGCAGGTTCGGGCTTGGCCTCACCGTTGGAACGGGCCGGAACGGTGTCGGAGTTGCCGTCGAGGTTGTTGAGCAGGCTCGTGACGTTCACGCCCGAGCTCTCCAGAGTCTCGATGACTCCGGCGATGACCTGCGGGCTGATTCCCAGAAGCGACCCGATCGACCCCTGTGCGCCGTCGGACCCTCCGATGATGGAGATTCGGTCGATGTCGCCGACCGGTTTCGCTGCCGCCTCCGTGGCCTCGACGAGTGCGGCCAAGACGTCGGGCAGGGTCAGCAGCCTTGCTGCCTGCGGGGTGTAGGAGTTGAGCGCCTCGGCAATCTGACGCTTGCCCGCGGCCTCGGCTTCCAGCTTGGCCCGTAGACCGTCTGCCTCGGCCTGCTGCTCGGCGCGCAGCGCATCGGCCGCGACCTTACGGCCCTCTGCCTCCGCCTCGAGCTTCGCCCGCAGACCGTCGGCGTCGGCCTGCTGCTCCGAACGAACCGCGTCGGCGACGAGCTTGCGCGAATCCGCTTGTGCCGCGCCCGATTGACGCGCCGATTCCGCCTGCGCCTCGGCGCGGAGAATTGCTGCCCGACGCTCACCCTCGGCACGTGCGATCGCCGCTTGCCGTTCGGCCTCCGCCGGAGCGATCACATCTGCTTGCAGAGCAGCCTCGGCTTGCTGCGAGCGCCTGCGCTCGACCTCGGTCCGCGCTTCGACCCGCGCTGCTTCGGCCTGCTCGCGAGCGATACCGACCGCTTTCTCCGCGGTTGCCTGAGCAAGCGGACCGGCCTGGTCCGCTTCGGCGTTCTCCGCTTCCGTCTGGGCACGCAGACGGGCCAGTTCGACGTCACGACGCTGATTCGCCGTTGCGATGGCGGTGTCGGCCTCCGCCTGCGCGACGGACCCTTCCTGTCGTGCCTTGGCCGATCGAATCTGAGCGTCGCGTTCGGCGTCGGCCGTGCCGACCGCAGCATCGCGCTTCACTTCTGCGATGCGCCGCTGACCCAGCGACTCCAGGTAGCCGTTCTTGTCCGAGATTCCCGCGATCTTGATGACATCGACCTCCATGCCGATGCGGGCGAGATCGTTACCGGCCTCGTCGATCACACTGCGCGCCAACGTGTCTCGGTTGGAGTTCAGATCTTCGACGGTCATCGTCGCGGTGATGCCTCGAAGGCTTCCTGCGAGTATGTCGTTGATCTGGCGCTGCAGTTCGATCAGGTCCGACGTCAGAAAGCGTTGCACCGCAGTCTGAACGGCCTCGTCGGCCGACCCGATGCGAACCAATCCGACGGCTTCGACATTCACGGGCACGCCGTCGTTGGACAGCGCATTCTGCAGATTGATACTGATGTTGAACGGTTCGAGCGACATGATGTCGACACGCTCGATGCCCGGAATCTTGAACCGCGCTCCGCCGCGCACCACTTTCGGCTTGCCGCGTCCGGTGAACACCGCAACTTCGTTGGGCGGCACCTTGATGTAGTTCTTCACGTAGACCGTGGGTATGACGACGAACACGATCAACGCCACCACGACGCCGATCACTATGGAAGTCAGCATGTATCGAGTCCTCGAATCGCGTCGCCCACCGGGACGACGTGCAGATAGGTGTCGTCCACATCGGCGATGTAGACCGTGATGCCGCGAGCCAACGACGTGCCCTGCGAGCTGATCGCGCGTGCCCCGACCCGGTTGCCCTCCGCGTCTGCGAACGACACTTCACCCCACCCCTCCGCATCGACAGGAAGGGTGACGGTACCGAGAAGACCGATGTAGGACGTACGAGAAATGTGTGAATTGTCTTGCTGGCGAAGCATGTACGGGATGAGGAGGCCTCGCGTCGAGATGACGAGGACCACTGCGAGTGCTGCGCCGACCGCCGACGCGGCCAAGTCGGACGAAGACAACGCGGCCGTGATCCAACCACCTGCGCCGAAGCCGAACGCTGCCGTCGCGACAGTCGTCAACGACAGAAACGGAAGGCCCTCACCATGACCGGACCCGAAGTCCGAGATTTCACCGACCGTGAATGTTCCCAGTAGACCGACGATGCCGACGACGAAGCAGACGATGAACACTGTCAGCACACAAAAACCCCGCTCCCGTTTCGACCCATCGAATAGTAAAGGGTTTTCGCAGGGAACGGGGAAATCGGTCTCGTTTCGTGATCTTGCTTGTCTTACAACACCTCCGCTCGCGTACAACGCTGGCGTGCGTTGTAAGCGAACGGAGGCGTCGTGAGTAGCCCCGGAACTCAGCCGTATTCGGCGACGAGGCGGTCGAACTCAGCACGGTCGACGAGCTGCGGCTCTCCGATGGCCAGGGCCTGCGAATACTTCGCGGCCAAGTGATAGTCACGGCCCAGCGGACCGCGTTCACCGTCGTCCTGCTGGATACTGTCGCCGGGCGGAACCTCGTTCTGCAGGCCCTCGGTCTGACGGCCGAGCCGAGCGTCGAGTTTCGCCGTGATCTTCTGCATGATCTCTTGGTCGTCGGTCATCGATGACGCCTACCCGCTAGGCGACCGATCGACACACCGGGATTGTTTGTCGGTGCCTCGGGGCATCATGGTCGGGTGGCCCGGAAATCGAGTTCTGCACCAGACGCGAGCGCAGCGCTCGCGCGGTTTTCTGCGCCCACTCAGGAGTGGTTCGCCGGCGCCTTCGAGAGCCCCACGTCCGCGCAGGCCGGAGCATGGGATGCCATTTCCAGCGGAAAGCACACGCTGGTCGTCGCTCCGACGGGTTCGGGCAAGACGCTGTCGGCGTTCCTGTGGTCGATCGATCAGCTGGCCACGCGCGACACCGAGGCCGAACGCAAAACCAAGGTTCTGTACATCTCGCCGCTGAAGGCGCTGGCCGTGGACGTCGAGCGCAACCTGCGCGCTCCGCTGGTCGGCATCACGCAGACAGCCAAGCGCCTCGGCCTCGAACCTCCGGACATCTCGGTGGGTGTCAGGTCCGGCGACACCACCCCGGCCGACCGTCGGGCCATGATCAAGACACCGCCGGACATCCTGATCACCACCCCGGAGTCGCTGTTCCTGATGCTTACGTCGGCGGCGCGGGAATCGCTGTCCCTCGTCGACACCGTCATCGTCGACGAGGTCCATGCCGTCGCAGGCACCAAACGTGGATCTCACCTGGCGCTGTCGTTGGAACGCCTCGATCTGATGTTGCCGAAGCCGGCACAGCGGATCGGCCTGTCGGCGACGGTCCGGCCACACGAAGAAGTCGGTCGCTTCCTCACCGGATCCGCACCCATCGAGATCGTCGCACCGCCCGCGCCCAAGACGTTCGATCTGACGGTTCAGGTCCCGGTCGAGGACATGACCGAGCTGGGGGTCACCGAGGCGGCCGACGGGGACGCGTCGGCGCCGCCGCAGCAGGGATCCATCTGGCCGCATGTCGAGGAGAAGATCGTCGATCTCATCCTGGACCACAAGTCGTGCATCGTCTTCGCCAATTCTCGACGCCTGTCGGAGCGTCTGACGGCCCGGCTCAACGAGGTATACACCGAACGTCTCGGAGACGGCGTCGACACCACGCACGGTCCAGCATCGCTGCTCGGCAGTTCCGGTGAGGTCAACCATGGCGCCGAAGCACTGCTCGCCCGCGCCCACCACGGCAGCGTCAGCAAAGATCAACGCGCCTTGATCGAGGACGACCTCAAGACCGGGCGTCTGCGATGCGTCGTCGCCACCAGTAGCCTGGAGCTCGGAATCGACATGGGCGCAGTCGATCTCGTCATACAGGTCGAAGCTCCGCCGTCCGTCGCCAGCGGGCTTCAGCGCGTCGGGCGTGCCGGTCACCAGGTCGGCGAGATATCGAAGGGCGTGCTGTTCCCCAAGCACCGCACCGACCTGATCCATTGTGCGGTCACGGTCGAACGTATGACGACGGGCAAGATCGAAGCACTGTTCGTTCCTGCCAATCCGTTGGACATTCTCGCCCAGCAGACCGTCGCGGCGTGTGCGCTCGAACCGATCGACGCTCATGACTGGTTCGACGCGGTTCGTCGCACCGGAAGCTTCGCGACACTGCCGAGGTCGGCGTACGAGTCGACCCTCGACCTGCTGTCCGGCCGCTACCCGTCCGACGAGTTCGCCGAACTTCGGCCCCGGCTCGTCTGGGATCGCGACGCGAACACTCTCACCGGCCGGCCGGGCGCGCAGCGTTTGGCCGTGACATCCGGCGGATCGATTCCCGATCGTGGCCTGTTCACGGTCTACATGGTCGGCGAGAAAGCCTCTCGTGTAGGCGAACTCGACGAGGAGATGGTCTACGAGTCCCGAGTCGGTGACGTGTTCGCCCTCGGCGCGACCAGTTGGCGAATCGAAGAGATCACGCACGACCGTGTGCTGGTCAGTCCCGCCTACGGTCAACCGGGCCGGTTGCCGTTCTGGCACGGCGACGGTCTCGGCCGTCCGGCCGAACTCGGGCGTGCACTCGGCGAATTCCTCCGCAGCACGTCCGAACGCGAAGGGTTGCCGGAGCGCCTAGGTCAGGACGGGCTCGACCCGTACGCGGTGAACAATCTCATCGCGCTGCTCGACGAGCAGAAGGACACCACGGGCCAGTTGCCCACGGACCGAACGATGATCGTCGAACGGTTCCGCGACGAGCTCGGCGACTGGCGGCTCGTACTGCACTCGCCCTACGGCCAGCAGGTACACGCGCCGTGGGCGCTCGCGATCGGCGCGCGGCTGATCGAACGGTTCGGCATCGACGCGGCACCCACTGCATCCGACGACGGCATCATCGTCCGACTGCCCGACACCGAGGACAACCCGCCCGGCGCGGATCTCTTCGTGTTCGAAAAGGACGAGATCGCCGACATCGTCACCGAACAGGTCGGCGGCTCGGCATTGTTCGCGTCTCGCTTCCGCGAATGTGCCGCTCGCGCACTGCTTCTCCCCCGGCGTAACCCGGGCAAGCGTGCGCCGTTGTGGCAGCAGAGGCAGCGCGCGTCTCAGCTCCTCGACGTCGCGCGCAAGTACCCGTCGTTTCCCATCCTGCTCGAGACCGTGCGTGAATGCCTGCAGGACGTCTACGACCTGCCCGCGCTCGAGGAGATTCTCGCGCAGATCGGTCGCCGCCAGATCCGCATCGTCGAGGTGGAGACACCGTCTCCGTCACCGTTCGCGAACTCGCTGCTGTTCAACTACGTCGGCGCATTCATGTACGAGGGCGACAGTCCGCTCGCCGAACGCCGCGCGCAGGCATTGTCACTGGATTCTGCGTTGCTCGCCGAGTTGCTCGGACGCGTCGAACTGCGGGAGCTGCTCGATCAATCCGTCATCGACACAACCGAACTCGAACTCCAACGGTTGATTCCGGATCGTTTCGCGAAGGACATCGAAGGCGTCGCCGATCTTCTGAGGATGCTCGGCCCACTGACGGCGGACGAGGTCGCGGCTCGGACCCACGGCGACGAGTCTCAGCAATGGCTCGACGAATTGGTCTCGGCCAGAAGAGCATTGGAAGTCTCCTACGCCGGCCGGACATGGTGGGCGGCGATCGAGGATGCCAGCCGCTTGCGCGACGCATTGGGCGTACCGCTGCCCATCGGGACACCGAACGCGTTCATCGAACCGGTCGACGACCCGATGACCGACCTGATCAGCCGCTACGCGCGCACGCACGGCCCGTTCTCCGTCGACGATCTGGCAGCCAGATTCGGTATCGGCCCTGCGGTGGCCCGCGGAGTTCTCGCGACCCTGGGCGCCGACAAACGTGTCATCGAGGGCGAGTTCCGGCCCGAGAAGACAGGCAGCGAATGGTGCGACGCCGAGGTGCTGCGCAGGCTCCGCCGACGGTCTCTGGCGGCCGCCCGTCAGGAAGTCGAACCTGTCGGAACCGCCACGCTCGGACGATTCCTGCCTGCGTGGCAACACGTGGACAGCCGCCAGCTCAGCGGTATCGACGGCGTGGCGTCGGTCGTCGAGCAGCTAGCCGGTGTTCCGATCCCGGCGTCGGCGTGGGAACCGCTCGTTCTGTCGTCGCGCGTGCGCGACTACTCACCTGCGATGCTCGACGAGCTCACGTCCACCGGAGAGGTGGTGTGGTCCGGGCAGGGCTCCATCACATCGAAGGACGGCTGGGTGTGTCTGCACATGGCGGACACCGCTCCCCTGACTTTAGCCCCGCCCGCCGAGGCCGACCTGTCGGATCTACAGCTGCGAGTACTCGACGCGGTCGCTGCAGGCGGTGCCTACTTCTTCCGCCAGCTGTCCGATACCGTCGGGAGCACCGACGACGACAGTCTCGTCGCCGCGCTGTGGGAGCTGGTGTGGGCCGGGCAACTCAGCAACGACACTTTCGCCCCTCTGCGTGCACTGCTCAATGCCACGACGCGGTCCGCGCCGAGTCACCGCGCACCGCGTCGCACACCCCGGCTCAGGTCGTACCGTCGTTACGAACGTCCGACGCTCCCCACCCGCAGCGGGCCGCCGACAGCAGGCGGTCGGTGGTCGAGGCTTCCCGAACTCGAACCGGATCCGACCATCCGCGCACATGCCACCGCCGATGTACTGCTCGAACGCTACGGCGTCGTTACCCGAGGCTCGGTCATGAACGAGGGCGTCCCGGGCGGCTTCGCGACGATGTACAAGGTGCTGACCACGTTCGAGGACTCGGGCAGGAGCCGACGCGGGTACTTCGTCGACTCGCTCGGCGGCGCGCAGTTCTCGACGTCGGAGGTCGTCGACCGGTTGCGGACCTACGACGAGCGCGAAAAGACAGGCGCCGTCGTCCTGGCCGCATGCGATCCGGCCAACCCGTACGGTGCCGCACTGCCGTGGCCCAAACCCGACGACGACGTCGACACACCTCGGCACCGCCCCGGGCGAAAGGCGGGCGCTCTCGTCGTACTGCACGAGGGCGAGCTCGTCCTGTTCGTCGAGCGCGGCGGCAAGACCGTGCTGACGTTCTCCGACGACGACGAGGTCACTGCGACGGCCGCACACGCTTTGGCTGCGACGGTGAAACGCGGTGGCGTCGAGAAATTGCTCGTCGAACGCGTCGACGGCAACGACATTCACGGGACCGCGTTCTCGAGAACTCTCGTCGCTGCCGGATTCTCCGCGACGCCGCGCGGACTCAGGCTGCGGGGATAAACGATGCCCGAAGGCGACACCGTCTATCGCGCTGCCAACCGGCTACGCGCAGCATTGGAGGGCAAAGTCCTCACGCGCTGCGATATTCGCGTACCCCGTTATGCCACAGTCGATTTCACCGGGAAGACGGTCGACTCGGTGGCATCGAGGGGCAAGCACCTGCTCATTCGGGTGGCCGGGTACTCCATTCACAGCCACCTGAAGATGGAAGGCACCTGGCAGGTCTACGCTCGCGGCGAGAAGTGGAGAAAGCCCGCGTTCAAGGCACGCGCGGTTCTCGAGACCGCTGATTCGGCTGCAGTCGGGTTCGAACTCGGAGTACTCGAGATCCTCGAGAACGAGGACGATGCCGTCGGATACCTCGGACCCGATCTGCTCGGAGCCGACTGGGACGCGCGCGTTGCCGTAAACAATCTGTCCTCGGACCCCGATCGGGCAGTCGGTCTTGCGTTGCTCGATCAACGGAACCTCGCCGGACTCGGGAACGTCTATCGAAACGAGATCTGTTTTCTGCGAGGCGTCGACCCGAGGACTCCGGTCCGCGAGGCCGGCGACATCGGTAAATTCGTCGACCTCTCCTACCGAACCATCGTCGCCAACAAGGACCGCAACCAGAGGGTCACCACTGGCGACCGACGCGCGGGGCGCCACTTCTGGGTGTACGGACGTGAGGGAAAGCCGTGCAGGCGATGTGGCACTACCGTCGAATTCGGTCTGCTGGGTGACAATCCCCTGGAGGAGCGCCAGATCTATTACTGCCCGTATTGCCAGCCCGGTCCCAGCTGATCCACAGCTTCGGCCGTCAGGATCGAAGCATGATCTTCTTGGCGATACTCACTCTGGTCGTGATGGCCGCTTCGGGGCCGCTGGCGGCGCGGGCTCCGAGGTCTCTGGTCCGAACCCGAGAACAGCAGGCAATCCCACTCCGAACAACCACGCAAGACCGACTCCCACTGCAGTCTCTGTCAGCCGTTCGGTGAATCGAAAGCCTGCGTCCTCCGGTGCAGGCGAGAGCAGCAACAGCAACGCGAGGAACGTCGTGAACGCGGACGTGACGTACCAACGACTGGCGTGAGTCGCGGCCGCGCCTGCAACGCACGCCGCGATCGCCGCCGACAAGACCCAGGCATCCGCATCGGTGCCGACGAGAACGACGGCAGCGCCCGCGCCGACGAACACGGATGCCACTCGCCCGACGGTCCGCAACGTCGTCTGCTCGCTACCGGGTCTCATGACGAGCAACACTGCTGCTGTAGCCCATCCGACGTGCTCCAGATCGAACACGAATCCCACACCGGCTGCTATCGCCGCCGCGGCGCCGAGGCGGACGCCGTAGTCGATCGTCGGTGGTTCGCTCGGTACAGCGGGGATGGCGTCATGCGTCGGCCACAGCAACGACACGAGCGCTGCATACGCGGAGCCTGCCACGAGCAGTCCAGCGAGTTCGAGGCTCGTGGACAGATCGCCGTAACTGAGTCCGACGGCCACCATCGGCAGCGGCAACACAAGAGCGATCGCTCCGGCCGGTACGGCGCGTGCCAACAGAACGGCACCGAGGGACAGCAGAAACACCGTGGCGACCGCGAGCCACGGGACCGCGGAGACCAGCGACCCGATCAACAGCGGCACACCGGTCAGCACGCCGAGGGCTGCGATGCGAAGCCGACCTCGCCGCGTCGGCGCCAACCCCACGATCGCCGCCGGAATCACCCCGACCGCGAACGCCGCGCCCCGGGACACATCGGAGTAGGCCACCACCGATGCCGGCAGGGCGTACACGAGCCCGAGCGCCGCGGAGTTCCACTCCCAGCGCAGACCCGTCACCCGCAACACGCTAAGACGGCGAGAGGCCAACCGTCGTCATTCTTTTCGGGTGAGAGCGTGGGCCGGGCAGTTAGGCTTCCACAGCATGACGCCGAACCTGCGAGATCTGCTGCACCGCCCACTGTTATCGCGGAACGAGCCACTCGACCCCACCAACACCGCGAGCCGGATCAGCGCCTATGTCTACGGCAACATCCTGATCCTCGCGGCGCTGATCCCCCTCACCACACCCGAGCAGCACACCTTCCAGGGCCTCGCGATCGTCGTCGGCACCGGTCTGTCGACCTTCGTCGCACATGCTTTCGCCGAAAGTGTCGGCGAGTCCGTGCGCACAGGAAGTCACCTGTCGCGCAGTCAGCGCCTCGAACAGCTACGCGATTCGGTACCGATCCTCAGTGCGACAGTTCTGCCCGCCGGACTGCTCGCGATCGGCTGGTGGGGCTTGCTCGATCCCGCCATCGGTCAGATCGCCGCCGAGGTGATCATCATCGGACGCATCGCGTCGACCAATTTCGTCATCGGTCGTCTACGCGGCGAAAAGCCCACTCGTGGAACGCTCTTCGGCTCGATCGCGCTGGCCGGCGCCGCAGCGATCATCGTGTTCATCAAGATCGTGCTGACGCACTGACCACTCAGGCCTTACCGGGCTGCACCGGTTCCAAGATTTCCTGCCGCGCCTCGGGCGCTACGACGCGCAGTGCATCGGCCGACTCGTCGTCGGGTTGCATCTGTGATTTCACCTCGGCCTCGACACGCGCGGCGTACGTCTCCACCTCACGGTCGACATCGGCGGCGCTCCATCCGAGTATCGGGGCCACCAACGCCGCGACCTGCCCCGCACAGTTGACGCCGCGGTGCGAGTACTCGATCGAAATGCGTGTACGACGCGACAAGATGTCCTCGAGATGCAACGCACCTTCCGCCGCCGCCGCGTACACGGCCTCGACCTGCAGATAGCTGGGTGCGTCGGTGATGGGCTGCAGAAGGTAGGGCTTGTCGGCCGCCAGCGTGAGCACCTCGTCGATGAGGGCGCCGTAGCGATCGAGGAGGTGTGTGACGCGATACGGGTGCAGGCCGTACTTCTCGGCAAGATGATGGGTCTGATTGACGAGGGCGAAGTAGCCGTCGGCGCCCAGCAGTGGCACCTTCTCGGTGATCGACGACGCGACCCGCGCGGGAATGTCGTCGGACGCGAGATCGACAGCATCCTTCGCCATGACGCGGTACGTCGTGTACTTGCCGCCTGCGATGGCGACGAGCCCCGGCGCAACTCTGGCGACCGCGTGCTCGCGGGACAGTTTCGACGTCTCGTCGCTCTCCCCAGCCAGCAACGGACGCAATCCGGCGTAGACGCCGTCGATGTCCTCGTGGGTCAACGGCGTCACCAGGACGGTGTTGACCTCGCCGAGGATGTAGTCGATGTCGGCTTTGGTCGCGGCCGGATGCGCGAGGTCGAGCTTCCAATCGGTGTCGGTGGTGCCGATGATCCAGTGAGCGCCCCACGGAATGATGAACAGCACCGACTTCTCGGTGCGCAGAATGATCGCGGCCTCGCTGACGATGCGGTCGCGCGGAACGACGATGTGAACGCCTTTCGACGCGCGTACACGGAACCTGCCCCGCTGCGACGACAATGCCTGGATCTCGTCCGTCCACACACCCGTCGCGTTGATGACGACGTGGCCACGCACCTCGGTCGTCGCGCCGCTCTCGGAATCACGAACACGGACGCCCGATACCCGATCCGCTTCACGCAGGAAGCCGACGACCTGCGTCGACGTGCGCACGACGGCCCCGTACTGTGCCGCGGTCCGCGCGACGGTCATCGTGTGTCTGGCGTCGTCGACGACGGTGTCGTAGTAGCGAATTCCGCCGATCAACGACTTGCGTTTCATGCCAGGAGCCATGCGCAGCGCGCCGGATCGTGTCAGGTGCTTCTGCGCCGGAACGGACTTGGCGCCGCCCATTCTGTCGTACAGGAAAATTCCCGACGCGATGTACGGACGCTCCCAGACACGATGCGTCAGCGGGAACAGGAATTTCAGAGGCTTGACCAGATGGGGCGCGAGAGTCGACAACGACAGTTCACGTTCGTGGAGAGCCTCACGGACCAAACCGAATTCGAGCTGCTCGAGGTAGCGCAGACCCCCGTGGAACATCTTCGACGACCGACTCGACGTGCCGGAGGCGAAGTCACGCGCCTCGACGAGGGCGACCTTGAGGCCACGCGTCGCCGCATCGAGTGCCGCACCCGCGCCGACGACACCACCACCGACGACAACGACGTCGAATTGCTCGGACCCGAGCTGCTCCCACGCCTTCTCGCGTGCGTGCGGCCCCAGGGATGTGGTCTTCGACTTGTTGCTCAAGAACTCGCTCCCGTGTCGCCGTCGGTTTCTCAGCAGGCGTGCTTTTCTACCATCGCCCACTCTTTTCCAAGATGCACAGCAAGGCTACCGTTCGTCACGTATACCCGCGCGATCGAAAAGTCACAGATCCGGCCGAACAAGGGAGCTTTGGTGACGTCCACCACCTTCATCGCATCGATCGACCAAGGAACCACTTCGAGCAGGTGCATCATCTTCGGGCATGACGGGAAGCCCGTCGGATCGGCCCAGAAGGAGCACCGGCAGATCTTTCCGCGTGCAGGCTGGGTGGAGCACGATGCCGAGGAGATATGGGTCAATGTGCGCGAGGTCGTCGGCGCAGCGCTGGGCAACGCCGACGTCAAGGCGCAGGACATCGCCGCCGTCGGCATCACCAACCAGCGCGAGACCGCGTTGGTGTGGGATCGCAGCACCGGGAAACCGGTGTACAACGCCATCGTGTGGCAGGACACCCGAACCGATCAACTGTGCAAGGAACTGGCAGGCGACCAGGGCGCGGACCGCTACCAGGCCATCACAGGCCTGCCACTGTCCACGTACTTCTCCGGCCCCAAGGTCCGCTGGATCCTCGACAACGTCGACGGTGCACGCGAGCGCGCCGAAGCCGGTGAACTGTGCTTCGGCACGATGGACTCGTGGGTGCTGTGGAACCTGACCGGCGGTACCGACGGCGGCATCCACATCACCGACGTGACGAACGCGTCGCGCACGATGTTGATGGACATCGAGACGCTGCAATGGCGTGAGGACATCTGCGCCGATTTCGGCATTCCGACGTCGATGTTGCCGGAGATCAAGACGTCGTCCGAGGTCTATGCAGAGGTGAGGCGACGGGGTGTTCTTGCCGGAGTGCCCATTTCGGGGATTCTGGGCGATCAGCAGGCCGCGACGTTCGGGCAGGCGTGCCTGTCTCCGGGCGAGGCCAAGAACACGTACGGAACCGGAAACTTCCTGCTGCTCAACACCGGAACGACACCGGTGCGCAGCGAGCACGGACTGCTGACCACCGTGTGCTACAAACTGGGCGACGCCGACACCGTCTACGCACTGGAAGGATCAGTCGCGGTCACCGGCTCGCTCGTGCAGTGGCTCCGCGACAACCTCGGCATCATCCGCGACGCGGCGGACATCGAGGAACTGGCGGGCACCGTCGACGACAACGGAGGTGTCTACTTCGTTCCCGCGTTCTCCGGCCTGTTCGCGCCGCGCTGGCGGCCCGACGCCCGCGGCGTCGTCTCCGGACTGACACGCTTCGCGAACAAGGGACACATCGCGCGAGCTGCTTTGGAGGCCACAGCTTTTCAGACGCGTGAAGTGATCGACGCGATGCGCGCCGACTCGGACGTGGAGCTGACCACCCTCAAGGTCGACGGCGGCATGGTCGTCAACGAGCTGCTCATGCAGTTCCAGTCGGACGTGCTCGGTGTGCCTGTCGTGCGGCCCGAAGTCAACGAGACCACCGCGCTCGGCGCTGCCTACGCCGCGGGTCTGGCCGTCGGCTATTGGAGCGGCGAGGACGACATTCGCGCGAACTGGACTGCCGACAAGACGTGGGAACCCGATCTCGACGCCGACGTACGCGAGGAGATGTACGCCACGTGGAACCGAGCGGTCGAACGTACCTACGACAGCGTGTGAGCCGAATACAGCCGAGAGACAGCGGTTTCCAGCATTGCGGGTGGTGAGCTGGCGAAGCACAACCTCGCCGCTCCCGCATGCTCGGCCGTGTCCGCGAACGCCCGACCGGGCACGAAGGCGACGCCGTTGTCCAGGGCCTTCGGAAGCATCGCGGTGGTATCCGTGCCGTCGTGGAAGGTCAGCCACACGAACATCCCTCCGTCTGCCGGTGAGACCGAAATCCTGTCACCGAACCGGGCATCGAGGGCGCCGCGCAGCGCGTCTGCACGCAGGCCGTACTCGGCCCGCAGACCGTCCACATGCACTTCGAGCCAGGCGTCGTCGGACAGCAAGTTCGCCGTCATCTGCTGCGTCATCGACGAACCGCACAGGTCGGCACCTTGCTTGAGCAGTTCCACGGCGTCGCACACTCTCTTCGGCGCGACCATCCAGCCGACTCGCAGCGCCGGTGCCAGGATCTTCGACGCACTCGACAGCCTGATGACCCGATCCGAGTGCGCTGCGATCGGCTTCGGGGGCGGCGCGTCGAACCAGATTTCGCCGTACGGGTCGTCCTCGAGAATCCAGAAGCCGTATCGGGCGGCCAATTCGGCGAGATGACGGCGCTTGACGTCGGACAGCGTGACACCGCGCGGGTTGTGAAAGTTCGAGACGGTATGGACGAGAGCCGGCCTCAGGCCGTCGCGCAATCGTTGTTCGAGTTCGCCCGTGTTCATACCGTCGTCGGCGATGGGAAGTGCGTGGATTTCTGCACCGGCGATCGAGAACACTTGCAGCGCACCGGTGTACGCCGGCTCGTCGACGACGACAACGGCACCCGGGTCCACCAGGGCCTGCGCCACCAAGGTCAGGGCCTGCTGCGATCCGTGCGTGACGACGACCTCGGCCGGATCGACAGTGCGCCGGAGAGAGGCGGATTCGCGTGCGGCGATGACTTCCCGCAGGCCTCGCCATCCCGGTGTCTCGCCGTATTGAACAGCACTGGATTCGGACAACACGGCGGCTGCTGCTTCCCGAACACGTTGCGCTGGAATGAGTTCCGCGGCAGGGAGCCCGCCCGCGAGACTGATGACGTCCTCGCGCGCAGTAAGAGCGAGCAGGTCACGGATCGCCGAACTCTGCACGGAGTCGAGACGACGGGCCAGCGACGGAATTGTTGCAGTCATGAGAATCTCCCAGCGACGACATACGGATGTGAGAGCTACCCGAGGATCGTCTGGGGCGTGGAGTGAGCCGGATGGTGGTCGGCTCACTCCACTATGACAGAGAAATCCATTCCATGAAACTTCGTTCCCATGATGTGGGAACCGTGGAACGTCAGTCCAAGTCGTCGTGACGCATGAGCTGACGCGCGGCCTCGGTGATCGACCCCGTCAGCGACGGGTACACCGAGAACGTGGCGGCCAGATCGTTCACCGACAGGTTGTTCTGCACGGCCATGGCGATCGGCAGAATCAGTTCCGAAGCCGTCGGCGCGACGACGACACCGCCGATGACCACTCCGGTAGCGGGACGGCAGAAGATCTTGACGAAACCACGCTTGAGGCCGGACATCTTGGCACGCGGGTTGGTGCTGAGCGGCAGCATGACCGTCCGGGCAGGAACCTCGCCCTTGTCGATCGCGGACTGACTGACGCCGACCGACGCGATCTCGGGGCGCGTGAAGACCGCCGACGCGACCGTCTTGAGCTTGATGGGCGTGACGCCTTCTCCCAGTGCGTGATACATCGCGATACGGCCCTGCATCGCAGCGACCGACGCGAGCGGCAGCAGACCGGTGCAGTCACCTGCGGCGTAGATGCCGGACACGGACGTACGCGAAACGCGGTCGACGCGTAGGTAGCCGCCCCGATCGAGTTCGATGCCGACCTTCTCGAGACCGAGGCCCGACGTGTTCGGCACCGACCCGACCGTCATCAGCGCGTGGCTGCCCTCGACGGTACGGCCGTCGGCCAGCGTGACCAGAACACCGGTGTCGGTGCGCTGGACGGACTCGGCGCGCGCGTGCTTGACCAGCGTCACACCGCGCTCGTTGAACGCCTCTTCGAGCACGAGAGCTGCGTCTTCGTCCTCGTGCGGAAGCACGCGGTCGCGGCTCGACACGGCCGTCACCTTGACGCCCATCTCGGTGTACGCCGACACGAACTCGGCACCGGTGACGCCGGAACCGACGACGATCAGATGCTCGGGCAGAGCGTCCAGGTCGTACAGCTGACGCCAGTTCAGGATGCGCTCACCGTCGGGCTCGGCGCCCTTCAGGATGCGCGGACTCGCACCCGTCGAGATCAGCACGACGTCTGCGTTCAGGATGCGCTCGCTGCCGTCGGCGAGCGTCGCGCGCACCTGGTGTGCTGCCATTCCGACCTGACTGTCGATCATTTCGGCGCGTCCGGAGATCAGTTCGACTCCGACCGAGCGCACCCGTGCGGCGATGTCCGCCGACTGAGCCTGAGCGAGGCTCTTCACGCGCTCGTGGATCTGCGGAAGCGCGATGGCTGCCTTCGACGGATCGAGCGCGATGCCGAGATCGGTCGCGCGACGCATCTCCGTCCTGATGCCGGTCGACGCGATGAAGGTCTTCGACGGCACACAGTCCCACAGGACGCAGGCGCCGCCGACCCCTTCCGAATCGACGAGAGTGACAGTTCCCCCGTGTTGCGCTGCCACCAGTGCGGCCTCGTACCCCGCGGGTCCGCCACCGATGATCACGATCCGGGTCATTGAGCCTCTTCCTTGTGGGAGACGATGTCGAGCGTTGGTGCCCCAAACCTATTCCAGTCGACATGCCTTCGCATCGGTAAGGATTACTTCACTTGCTCTCGACCTGCCGAAACGCCACGTTCGGGGCTTCCGACGCATGAACGGACGACCCGACGGTTTAGGCTTGCCGACGTGCCGATCTATGCCGCTTACGGATCCAACATGCATCCGGAGCAGATGTTGCAGCGTTGCCCGCATTCGCCGATCTCGGGAACCGGGTGGCTGCACGGGTGGCGGCTGACGTTCGGCGGAGGCGACATCGGATGGGAAGGCGCTCTGGCCACCGTCGTCGAGGATGCCGATTCGAAGGTCTTCGTCGTGTTGTACGACGTTCCCGTCGAGGACGAGGAGCGCCTCGACCGCTGGGAGGGTTCCGAGCTCGGAATTCACCGCAAGGTTCGCCTGCGTATCGACACCGAGGACGGTCCGGTGCTGGCGTGGCTGTACGTGCTCGACGCTTACGAGGGCGGTCTGCCGTCGGCGCGCTACCTGGGTGTGATGGCCGACGCCGCCGAGATCGCCGGTGCGCCCGCCGACTACGTGCGCGGACTGCGGACCAGGAACAGCCGAAACGTGGGTCCCGGCACTACCTGATGTGCACGGAAATACATAGCGGGCTATGTATCTCCGTGCACATGGGCGAAGCCCCCTACGTCGGATCGAGCGCGATACTCGTCATCACTTTGACTCCGACGGCGAGCGCTCGCTCGTCGAGGTCGAACGTCGGCTGGTGGATATCGAGCTGCGGGCCGTTTCCGGACCACACTCCCAGCCGTGCCATGGCGCCAGGAACTTCCTCCAGATACCACGAGAAGTCTTCTCCCCCACCGGATTGCGCGGTGTCGGCCAACGCTGCGGGCCCGACGCGATGGATCGCCTTCTCGAACACGCGCGTCACGGCTTCGTCGTTGACGACCGGTGGCACGCCGCGTCGGTAATGCAATTCGAACTGAACCCCGGTCGGCGCAAGCAACCCCGTCACGATTTCGCGGACCATGGGTTCGAGCAATGCCCACGTGTCGTGGTCACCGGTGCGCACGGTTCCGGTGAGCATGCCGGTCTGCGGGATCGCGTTGGGCGCCTGACCTGCGACGACCGCGCCCCACACCATGACCGTGCTCGTCCGGGGATCGATGCGACGACTCAGCATGCCCGGCAATCCGGTGATCACCGTGCCGAGTGCGTACACCAGGTCGGTCGTCAGGTGCGGCCGTGACGTGTGCCCTCCCGGCGAGTCCAACCGAAGCTCGACGGTGTCCGCAGCCGACGTGATCGCGCCGACGCGCACTCCCACCTTGCCGACCTCGAGCCGCGGATCGCAGTGCAGCGCGAAGATCTTGCTGACACCGTTCAAAGCACCCGCCGCGACGACGTCCAACGCGCCTCCCGGCATGACCTCCTCGGCCGGCTGGAAGATCAGGCGTACTCCGAACGGCAGGTCGGGCAGCGCGGCCAACGCGAGTGCGGTACCGAGCAGCACCGTCGTATGCGCGTCGTGGCCACAGGCGTGCGAGATACCAGGAACGGTCGACGAGTAAGCGGCACCGGTGAATTCCTGCAACGGCAGTGCATCCATGTCCGCGCGCAGACCGATGCGAGGGCCGTCGGGACCGATGTCGCAGATCAGTCCCGTACCCCCGGGCAACGGCTTCGGCGACAATCCGGCGGCCTCGAGCTGTTCGACGACGAACGCCGTCGTCGCGAATTCCCGATGCGCCAGTTCGGGATTCGCGTGGATGTGGCGTCGCCACTGCGACAGGTCGTCGGCGTGCTCGAGAATCCACTTGTCGACGAGCGCGAAATTCTCGGTCATCGCCGAGCCGCCCGTGAGTCGACGCCACCCAGCAAACGCGCGCGCACGTCGGCGTCCGACGCCGCGCGTACCGTCGTTCGTGCGAGCAAGCGAGCACCATCGAGAACGGCGGCGTCGGCCGACGCGGTGACGCACGCGGCCGCGAACTCCGGTTGATGCGTCACGGCACCACCGGAATCGAGTCCGATGATCGGGTGTATGCCGGGTAGAACATTCGTCACGTTTCCCATGTCCGTACTGCCCAGAGGGCGGAATCCTTCCAACTCGGGTGCCAGCGGTGTGCGGCCGATCGACTCTGCTTCGCGGCGGTAGGCGGCCGAGAGCCACGGATCGGGTGTCAGTTCCGAGTAGGTCGGTGAGACCGTTCGAATCTCGTGCGTGCAGCCGGTCGCGATCGCTCCGGCCTCGAAACATGCATATGCCTTGGACGTGAGCTTCTCGAGCGACTCCGACGTCGTGGCACGCAGGTAGTACAGCAACTCGGCATGACCGGGGACGATGTTCGGCGCGAGGCCGCCGTCGCTGACGATGCCATGCAGTTGCTGCCCGGGCGACAGATGCTGGCGCAGCAGACCGATTGCCACCTGACTCACGGTGACGGCGTCGGCCGCGTTGATTCCCCACTCAGGAGCAGCCGACGCGTGCGCCGCGCGTCCGGTGTACGACACTGCGATGTCCGACAGAGCCAAGGACGTCGCGCCGACGATGTCGAACGGGCCTGGATGGACCATGATCGCCGCGGCGATGCCGTCGAACACTCCTCGTTCGAGCATCAGGACCTTGCCGCCGCCGGTCTCCTCGGCAGGCGTGCCCAGTACACGAATCGTGATACCGAGCTCGTCGGCGACGGGTGCCAGCGCAAGTGCTGCACCGGCGGCAGACGCCGCGATGATGTTGTGCCCGCAGGCATGACCGATCTCCGGCAACGCGTCGTACTCCGCGCAGATCCCGACGACCAGCTCACCAGCGCCGTAGGTGGCGCTGAACGCGGTCGGCATGCCTGCGACACCGGTCTCGATCTCGAAATCGCGCGACCGCAGGAGGTCGATCACCTTGGCGGCACTTCGATGCTCGTCGAACGCCAACTCCGGCTCGGAATGAATCGAGTGCGAGAGCTCTATCAGGTCGCCTGCAGCGCTGTGCACACCTGCATCGGTCTCATCGATCACCGATCCAGTCTGTCACTACTGGCTTCCGAAGCTGAAGTTGCTCTCGTCCGTCGGGGTGTTCAGGGCAGCCAGGACGTCGGAGTGGATGCCGCGCTTGATGCCCGCGAGGTTCGGCCCGCGGGTGCTCGTGACCGCGGCCGCACGGCGAACAGCCTCCGGCAGCACCTGATCCGCGTCGGCGACGGCGTCGGCGATTCCCGCGGCAACGGCGTCGACTCCCCCGTACCGCTTACCGGTGGTCATCGCCTCGATGGCGACCTGCTTCGGCAGTCTGCTCGTGACGAGCGCCGACATACCGACCGTGAACGGCATGTTCAGGTTCACCTCGGGCAGGCAGTAGAAGCCTCGATCACCGCGGACGACACGGAAGTCGTGTGCGGTCGCGAGCATGGCACCTGCACCGAACGCGTGCCCCTGAACGGCCGCGACGGTCGCCATCGGAAATGTCAGCAGACGCGTGTACAGGGTGTGCACGCGGTCGAGGTACGACGTGATCTTGTCGAGGTTCGCGAACACCCAGTCGGTGTCGAGACCGTTGGTGAAGAACTTGCCGGTCGCCGACGTGACCAACGCCGACGGCCCGGTGAACGACTCGACCTCGTCGAGCAGCGCATGCACGGTGTCGATCCAGTCGGGGTGAAAGCGGTTCTCCGTGTCCTCGGTGGAATCCTTCGTACCGAGAAAGAGGACGTGCACGTCGCCGTCGCGTTCGAGATATGGCATGTTCCGGATACTACCTACTCGGCAGTAATATGCGCTGCGCCACTCTCGAACGCCGCAGCCGACAAGGTCGGTGCGATGTCGGACAGCGATGCGGCGCCGTGCAACCACGCCGGGCCGCCCAAGTCGATCTCGCCGGACGCCACCTGCTGCGCCGCCCATGCAGCGACGACGGCAGTCGCCACCGACTGCTCTCGCCCGGTCGCCCACGACGAACGCCCGTCCTGGTCGCGTGCGACGATCGCCCATCGGTCACCACCGGGCATCGACGACGGGGACAGCCGCGCGAGCCACGGCACATGCGTCAGCGTCGCGAGTCCCATCGTCATCAGCCGCGAGTCCAACCGCAGGTACGTCCGCACCGGGACGCCCAACTCGTCGGTCAGCCTGTGCTGGTCCGCGAAATCGGCTCGGTACGACGGAAACCGGCGGTACCCGGACTCGACGGGGAAGTCGATGACCTTCCCTCCAGTGAAATTGGCGACGGCCGCGCCGTCCGGATCGACGAACTTCTTTCCCATCAGCCCGTACGTCCACTCGGTCGCAGCTGCGCCGTGCTTCTCCCCCGCACCGAGGCCGATTGCGACATCGACCGAGGACGACGACGTCGTGAACACATCTCGGGCGAGCATGCCCGACAGTCCGGGAGCGATTCCGACGCCGATCAGCACCGGTCCGCGCACGTGTTCGAGCTTTTCCGTGTACTCGCTCGTCGCGGAGATATCGATGAACGGCACTCCGGTGGCAGCGGCTGTCTCGGCCAGCCGGATGTCCTCGGATCCCGACGCGTTCACCACCACATCCACCCCGCCGAGCGCTGCGGCGAACGATGCGGGCTCGGCGAGATCGAGCGTCACATCTGCTCGCCGAGCATCCCGACCGGCTGCGGCAGCGTCGATCCCCT
This sequence comes from Rhodococcoides kyotonense, assembly GCF_900188125.1. GTDB lineage: Bacteria > Actinomycetota > Actinomycetes > Mycobacteriales > Mycobacteriaceae > Rhodococcoides > Rhodococcoides kyotonense. Next base: position 42,747 of record NZ_FZOW01000022.1, read on the forward strand.
GGTCGCGAAGACGCCCGACGATGTGCCGTCCGACCGCGCCGTAACCACCGAGTACGAGAACTGTCATGAAACTTTCCTCCCTGGAGTGAAGCACTAGATCATCACGACTCTCTCGCGACGAAGGTCCCCGGGATGGACGTGGACACGTGCGTCGACGTCGGACTCGCGCTGCTCAGCCCCGAGATGTTCACCCTGCTCGTGGACGATCGCGCATGGACACCCGAGAAGTACGAGGGCTGGGTCGTCGAAGGTCTCGCGGCCGCCGCGCGATGCGGCCCTGACGAAAACGATCGCATCTCCTAGGGTTGGGCCCGTGGGAACTACAGACGCGCAGCAGGCAGATCCGACCGTCGACCCGACAGGCGCGGCGTCGGCCGCCGCAGCCGCGATCGCCGACGCGACAGGTGTCGCCGAACATTCGGTCGCCATCGTCCTCGGGTCCGGATGGCAAGCAGCAGCAGAGCCTTTCGGTACGCCGACGGCCACCCTCCGCATGGCAGACCTCCCCGGGTTCGCCGCACCGTCGGCGTCGGGACACTCGGGAACGATCACGTCGGTGAACGTCGGCGGCACGCACACCCTGCTGCTGCAGGGCAGAACACATGCGTACGAAGGGCACGATCTCCGACGCGTCGTCCACCCGGTGCGGACGGCGATAGCCGCGGGCGTGAAGACCGTCGTCCTCACCAACGCGGCAGGCGGGATCCGCGACGGCATGAGCGTCGGGCAGCCGGTGTTGATTTCCGACCACCTCAATCTCACGGCCCGATCTCCGCTGGTGGGCGCAGAATTCGTCGACCTGGTCGACGCATATTCGTCCGACCTTCGTGACCTCGCCCGCGGCATCGATCCGTCGCTCGAGGACGGCGTCTACGCCGGTCTGCCCGGCCCGCACTACGAGACTCCGGCCGAAATTCGCATGCTGCGCACCCTCGGTGCGGACCTGGTCGGCATGTCGACCGTGCACGAGACGATCGCCGCCCGTGCGCTCGGGGCCCGTGTGCTCGGCATCTCCCTCGTCACCAACCTCGCAGCGGGTATGACCGGCGAACACCTGAATCACGCCGAAGTTCTCGCCGCGGGAAAGGCATCCGCGTCGCGCATGGGTGATCTGCTGCATCGACTGGTGACATCCCTGTGAGCGAACTGGCCGCCCAGGTCGCCGCATGGATCGAGGGTGACCCCGACCCGTCGACGCGGGAGGAATTGGCCGACCTGACGGATACCGAACTGGCAGAACGATTCCGCGCTCCCCTGTCGTTCGGTACAGCAGGTCTGCGCGGTGAGGTACGGGCGGGACCGAACGGAATGAACGTTGCAGTCGTCATACGAACGTCCGCCGGAATCGCGTCGTGGCTGCAGAAGAAATGCCTCGGCGGGTCGACCGTCGTCGTCGGTCGCGACGCCAGGCACGGATCCGAAGCGTTTGCCAATGCCGCTGCAGAAACCTTTGCCGCGCAAGGATTCTCGGTCGTGCTTCTCCCGCGACCGCTGCCGACTCCCGTCCTCGCCTTCGCGGTGCGAGCGCGGGGTGCCGATCTCGGAGTACAGATCACGGCGTCGCACAATCCCGCCGCCGACAACGGATACAAAGTCTACCTGCGCGGCGGCGCCCAACTGGTTCCTCCTGCGGACCGCGAGATCGAAGCCGAGATCGCCGCCGTCGGGCCAGCCGTCGACCTACCACGAACTCACGTCACACCGGGTGGATCCGACGTCACAGCTGGGTATCTCGACACACTGCCTGCGCTCGCCCGATCACCGCGCCGCACCATCAGGATCGCGCTGACGCCAATGCACGGGGTCGGCGGAGACCTGGCCCTGACTGCGCTGCGCGGCTTGGGTTTTCGCGATGTGCACGTCGTCGAGAGCCAGTTCGAGCCCGACCCGGAGTTCCCGACCGTCGCCTTTCCCAACCCCGAGGAACCGGGCGCTGCCGACGCGTTGCTGACACTCGCCGCCGACATCGACGCCGACCTCGCGATCGCACTGGACCCGGACGCGGACCGCTGTGCGATCGGCGTGCCCGGTCCGTTGGGATGGCGGATGCTCAGCGGCGACGAGACGGGCGCGCTGCTCGCCGACCATATTCTGAAGACTGCGCCTCCGAATTCGTTGGTCGCCAACACGATCGTGTCGTCGCAGTTGCTGTCGGCCCTCGCACCTGCACGCGGCGCTCGATACGCGCGCACCCTCACCGGCTTCAAGTGGCTCGTACGCGCGGGTGAAGGCCTCGTCTATGCGTACGAGGAAGCGATCGGCCACTGTGTCGATCCTCGGAACGTCACCGACAAGGACGGTATCTCGGCCGCCGTCGTGCTCGCAGATATGACTGCTCAGTGCAAGATCGACGGACGCACTCTGCTCGATCTGCTCGACGACCTCGCCGTCGAATTCGGAGTGCATGCAGGCACGCAGGTGTCGAAGCGAGTGAGCAATCTCGACGACATCGCGTCGATGATGAGGACATTGCGCGCGACGCCTCCGGATTCACTGGCGGGCCGGGACGTCCGCTTCACCGACCTGCTGGAGCAGCGGGGACCGCTGCGTACCGATGCCGTCGAACTGGCCGGGGACGGCATACGCGTCATCGTGCGTCCGTCGGGCACCGAGCCGAAGGTGAAGGCGTACCTCGAAGTCGTTGTGCCCGTTGCCGATCGGGCCGGATTACCCGACGCCCGGGCGGCAGCTGACGCCACGCTCGACGAGCTGCGACAATCCCTCGTGAGTGTTTATGTATAGCCCTCTATACATTTTCGCTCACGAGGGTTAGAAGAGTGCCGACTGCACGGCTTCCAGCGTCGAGTCGTAATCACCGAATCGCACGCGCCGCCCTTTGAGCTCGTGGAGATCCACGACGTACGACTCACCCTCGATCTCGACGACGGCCGTCTGACCGATACACGCCTCGACAGTGAATCCGTGTGTCCCCGAGGTCAGTTCGTTCGGGTACGCGACCCTGTTTCCCGACGCGAGGTCACGGAATCCGGCGACCCGCCACGCCTCGTCGACGACGCGGAAGCTGTCGTCCCCCGGCCCGAGAACGGCGCGGACCTTCTCGGCCAACGCGGCCGTCGCGGACTCCAGACGCGCCGTGTCGACGGGTACTGCGAGCGCAGCCGCCTTCGCCGACGACCGCACCGCCTGACGGACCTGCAGCACCTCGGTGACTTGGTCCTCGAGCACACGGATCACCTTGCCGTCGGCGGCCCAGGCGACGTACTGCGCGCAGATAGCACCCTGCTCGGCCAGACGACCCCACTTCCGCGTGTTCGCCGCGGTACCCACCTTGTGCACACCGTTCGCGAACGTCGCGATGTACAACCAATGTGGTTGCATCACATGCGCTTCGAGGTCGCGAGAGACGAACCCACCCCGATGCACGGTGTGCACGAACCGGAACGGATCCTTCGACTCGCACACCTCGCACTGCGATCCGACCTCGGCCGGCGACTGTGTCGGGCACGGAACGTACTCGGAACCGTTCTTGCCGAACGCGACTCGGCCGGTGCACCACCGTTCGGCACCGAGCGCGGCGAACCCGATTCGCGCACCACGCAATTCCACGTACTCCACGACGCGCGTCCGGGTGTCGACGACGCGTAATCGGGGGTCACCTTCGCTGGCTGGCCAGGTGACCCCGAGAACGAGCGAGGCGTTCAGCGCGGCCCGAACTGACGGTCACCCGCGTCACCGAGACCGGGGACGATGAACGCATCGTCGTTGAGCCCGTCGTCGATGCTCGCCGCGACGAGCCGAACGGGCAGCCCCGAATTCTCGAGTGCCGCGACGCCTTCGGGTGCCGCGACGACACAGATCGCCGTCACTTCGGCAGCGCCGCGTCCCACCAACAGCTCGATCGTGTGCACCATCGAGCCTCCCGTCGCGAGCATCGGGTCGAGGACGTAGACGGGGGTCTGCGACAGGTCGTCGGGCAGCGATTCCATGTAGGGAACCGGCTGGTGCGTCTCTTCGTCACGCGCCATGCCGACGAACCCGACCCGAGACTGAGGGATCAGTCCACTGGCCTTCTCGACCATGCCGAGTCCCGCGCGCAGCACCGGAACGAGCAGCGGTGGGCGTGCCAGACGTGTGCCCTGGGTGACGGCGACGGGTGTCTTGACGTCGAAGGTGTCGATCTGTGCATCGCGTGTGGCCTCGTACACCAGCATGTGGGTGAGCTGGCGGAGAGCGGACCGGAATGTTGCGTTGTCACTGCGTTCGTCACGCATCGTCGTGAGCAGGGCGGCGGCCAGTGGATGTTCGACCACGTGAGTTTCCATAGGAACAAGAGTAAGTGCGGGAACCGATCGAGCCGCACGTGCGTCGAAACCCGTGAAGCCACTTCTACAGGCAGTCCGGGGGAACCGATGGCAGAGATATCAGCGGTAGCAGCCGAGATCCAGGCATATGCGGCGTCTGCAGGTGCTCTGGCCACCGAAGTGGCAGGTGCGGCTGCCGCAGCCACCGCCGCCGGACCGGCTGTCCTCACCCCCGTCTTCGGACTGATCGGAACCGAATTTCTCGGCGCCGCCGTCGGAGTCCACACCGCACACACCGCCGCGATCGCTCGGCTCGCCGATGCCCTCGGCAGCATCGGAGTGGCGACGGCCCGATCAGGCGCCGGCTACGAGCTCACAGACAGTGCCACTGCGGAGACTCTCGCGTGATCGACCTGCTGTCCAAGCCCATCGTCGACCTGCTCGGCGCGTTCGGTTCGGGCCACATCCCCACCGGTGGCCCCGCCGACATCCTTCGTGCGTCGTCCCGCACACTCGATTCGGTACAGCGCATCGGCCAGAGCGCGGTGTCGGACCTCGCGTCGGCGTGGAGCGGGCCCGCCGCTGCCGCCGCCGTCGAACTCGCCGGTGAAGCACACATCAGTGCGACGCGTCTCGCTGACCACGGTGACGACATCGCCGCCATCATCGACCGAGCGTGCGAGAAGGTGGAGGCCGGAGTCGTCGAACTGCAGGCCATCGTGCAGTCGTTCGTCTCGATCGCCCTGTCCGCCGCTCCGATGCTCCTGACACCTCCTGGCCAGACGATGATCATCGCGGCAGCCATCGAGCACCTCGAGAGAGCTCTGGCCGTCGTCGCGCGTGTGCGCGCCGAACTCGCCGTGCACGCGGGCGAGATGACGGCATTGGCGTCGCCGCCGTCTGTTCCCGAACCTGCAGGCCTTGTCACTGCCCCGGCGGCCACTCAGCCTGCACCCGCAGGTGATCCCGGGCAACAGTTCCTGCGGAACTTCGCGCAGTCGGTCTCGGCGCCGTCGCTTCCCGAGACGCACACCTACGCACCGACGTCGCCTGCGGCGGCCGTATCGGACCGCGAGATGTCGACGTTCGCACCGCAGCGAGAGTCTGCTGCCGTGGGCGCTCAGGGCCGCGGCGTCGAAATAGCCCTTCCCGACGGCTCCGTCGCGGTCGCCCCGAACGAGCAGGCTGCCGGCGCGGTGCGCAGCGCGCTGACCCAGCAGGGAGTCCCGTACGTGTGGGGCGGAACCGAACCTGGCCGTGGCCTCGACTGCAGCGGACTGACGCAGTGGGCGTACGGCGAGCAGGGCGTCGAACTGCCCCGTCTCGCACAGGAGCAGGACATCGGCACGCAGGTGAGTCAGGACGACCTGATGCCGGGCGACCTCGCGGTCTGGGACGGTCACGTTGCGATGGTCATCGGAAACGGTCAATTCGTGGAGGCAGGAGATCCCGTGCAGGTCAGTGCAATTCGTACCACCAACAGCGGCATGGGCTTCCAGGGATTCTACAGGCCGACGGCATGACCGCGCAGGACATGACGGCAGTCGCCGCAACCCGAAGCGAGTCGATACGCGTCCGCGCCACCGAACACTGCCACCTCGTCGGCCTGCAGGTCGATCCACGTGAATTGCGGTTCGCCGGTTCCGAATTGGCCGCGACAATCCTGCAGTTGTGCCAGCGCGCTACAGAGTCAGCCAAGGCCCACCGACGCACACTCCTCGCGGACGACGGGGTACCAGCCGATGTCCTCGACCGCCTCGGACTTCCCACGGAGGAGACAGTGGCCGACTCGGAGAACCGCCACATGGCCGACGAGGTCGAACCGACCAGTTGGTTGAGGTCGGTGTGAACGAACCGTTGAACGCCTTGGTTTCTCGCGGACACCGGGCGCTGGACTCGATGTACGACGCGTCGGAGGCGCTTGCCGCGTTGCGTGTCGTGCGGAGATCGACCGACGGCCTCGTCACCGTCGAGGTGGACAGCCACGGCTCGGTCATCGGACTCGAACTGGCCGACGACCTGACGCGTGAATCGGCAGAGCGCCTCACGACGCTCGTCGTGCAGACAGCGACGGCGGCGGCGCGAGACGCCCTCGCCGCACGCGAGGATGTCCTCCGCAGTATGCAGACTTCACTCACAGAGACCTGAGATAGGCTTCCGGCCATGGCTGGCGACATCATTCCGATCGAACTAGGTCTCACCCGCGGCGACTTCGTCACCCTCTGGGCTCCCGAGTGGCGCGAAGGCGACGACGAATGGGAAGCATTCCTCGGGCACGAAGACGATCTGTACGGGTTCGAAGCGGTGGCGCAGCTGGCCGCGTTCATCCGAAACGACACCGACAACGACCTCGTCGACCATCCGTCGTGGACGGTCGTGTCGGCACTCGCAGCCAACGAGCTCGAGCCCGACGATCTGCACCGGTTCGACCTGGTCGGTGTCCCGGAATTGGTCGCGGAAGAACCCGATTCCGATGTTCTCGCCGAACTGGACGCCGCCTTCGAGATGGTGCAGACACTCGGCGATGTCTGCGAACTACCCTCTGTCACATCCTTTTTCGCAGGAAACCCGCACCTCGGCGCTGTCGGGGTCGGCGTCGAGGCATTCCTCGGCAAGGACGGCCAGGCGTTGTGGGATCGCATCGGATCGGCTGTCGCCAAGAGTTGGGACGACGTCGTCGACGCGATCGATTCCGTCGTGAAGACGCCCGACGTCGACGCCGACGCGGTGGAGGTCGCCGAGGCGGAGTTGCTTGCTGCCGCCGAGAACATCGTGGACGTCGACGACGTGTCCGACGACAGCGACGGTGACGACGACAGCGACGACGACAGCGACGACGCAGATAGCGACGAGGACGACGTCGATGTCGACCCCATCGCCGAAGCAGCAGCGGACGACGGGTTCTGGACCACCGTCGGGATCGACCCGATCAGGATCATCACGTCCGACGACACCGTCTACACATTGCGGTGCTACATCGACGACGAGCCGATCTTCCTGGGCCGTGCAGGCAGCATCACCGTCTTCGGTTCGGAACGTTCACTTGCCCGCTACCTCGCGGACGACCACGATCACGAGCTCGCCAAGGTGAGCACGTACGCCGACGTCCAGACGGCCGCCGTCGACGGTTCACTCGAAATCGAGGTCACCGACGAGAACGTCTACGTACTCCCCGGTCTCGCCGACGACCTGTCCGAGGGGCCGACGGCTGTCGACGTGGACCAACTCGACCTGGCCGTCGAATTGTTCACCGACGCAGCCGACTTCGCCGGAGACGAATCCGTGGAGACGGCGTTGGCGACGTCGACGCCGCTCGGCTGGTACGTCTCGTACACCCTCGAACCGGACCCGAACCGTCTCGCACCGAGCGCCCCGTTCCACGCCGAGGCCGAAGCGTGGCGAGCACTCGAGCGTGAGTTCGAGGCCCGCCTCCGCAAGCAGTAGATCTCTACCCGAGCAGCACCGCGTATCCCGGTTTGACGACGTCGTCGATCAGTTCGAGACGCTCGTCGAACGGGATGAACGCGGACTTCATCGCGTTGATCGTGAACCGTTCGAGGTCGCTCCAGCCGTAGCCGAATGTCTGGACCAGCTTGTACATTTCGCGGCTCATCGTCGTATCGCTCATCAGCCGGTTGTCGGTGTTGACGGTGACGCGGAAACGCAACCGGGCGAGCAGGTCGAACGGGTGCTTCTCGAGGCTGTCGACGGCGCCGGTCTGCACGTTGGAACTGGGGCACAGTTCGAGCGGCATCCGCTTGTCTCGGACGTACGCGGCCAGTAGCCCGAGCGTCGGCTCGCCGTCGGAGCCGACGGCGATGTCGTCGACGATGCGGACTCCGTGTCCGAGGCGGTCGGTGCCACAGAACGCGACAGCTTCCTGAATGGACGGCAAACCGAATGCTTCACCCGCGTGAATGGTGAAGTGCGCGTTGGCCGCTCGCATGTATTCGAACGCGTCGAGGTGCCGGCTGGGAGGGAATCCGGCTTCGGCGCCGGCGATGTCGAATCCCACGACGCCTCGGTCACGGAACCGCACGGCGAGCTCGGCGATCTCCCGTGATCTCGCCGCATGGCGCATCGCCGTCAGCAGACATCCGATCCGAATTCGCTTGCCTGCCACCCGTGCTGCGGACTCGCCTGCACGGAAGCCCTCCAGAACATGTTCGACGACCTGATCGAGTGTCAATCCACGTTCGAGGTGCTGCTCCGGAGCGAAGCGCACCTCCGCGTAGACGACACCGTCGGCGGCCAGATCTTCGGCGCACTCGCGGGCGACACGGAACAGACCCTCGGGGGTCTGCATGACCGCGACCGTGTGCGCGAACGTCTCCAGATAGCGCTCGAGCGAACCACTGTCGGCGGCGTTACGGAACCACTGAGCCAGGGCGTCGGCGTCGGTTTCCGGGAGGTCGTCGTAGCCGCATTCCCCCGCGAGTTCCAGCACGGTTCTCGGGCGCAGTCCGCCGTCGAGATGATCGTGCAGAAGCGCTTTCGGGGCGGTGGTGATGGACGGCAGATCGAGCGGCGTCGCGCCGCTGTTCGATGGGGAGACAGGATCGGCGGTACTCATGTTCCGAACGGTATCGCGCCGATCCTCCCCTCGCCGGGTTACTGGTCCCCGACCCGCTCCAGCACGATCGGCGGCACCTCGACCGCACTGTCACCGATCGTCCACGCGCCTGCGACGGCCTCGGCCGCGTATGCGAATTTCTCGGGAGTGTCGGTGTACAACGTCGCGACCGGTTGACCGGCCGTCACACGGTCACCGGGCTTGGCGTGCAACCGAACACCGGCAGCAGCCTGCACCGCCTCACCCTGACGCTCGCGGCCCGCGCCGAGTCGCCACGCGGCCACGCCGACTTTCATCGCGTCGAGTTCGGTCACAACACCGTCACGATCGGCCGTGACCGTCTGCGATTCCTTCGCCACCGGCAACGCAGCGCCCGGATCGCCGCCCTGAGCCTCGACCATCGCACGCCACCGGTCCATCGCCGTACCGTCGGCGAGCGTGTCCGCGGGGTCGACGCCTTCGATTCCTGCCGCGACGAGCATCGTCCGCGCGAGTGTCACCGTCAGCTCCACGACGTCCGCAGGCCCTCCGCCTGCGAGGACTTCGAGCGACTCCTCCACCTCGAGCGCGTTGCCCGCGGTGAAACCGAGCGGAGCGTCCATCGTCGTCAGCAGCGCGACCGTCCGCACACCTGCGTCGGTTCCGAGATCGACCATCGCCGAGGCCAGCTCACGGGCGTCGTCGATGTTCTTCATGAACGCGCCTGCACCGAGCTTGACGTCGAGTACCAGCGCGCCCGTTCCCTCGGCGATCTTCTTGCTCATGATGGAACTGGCGATCAGCGGAATCGACTCGACAGTGCCCGTGACGTCGCGCAACGCGTACAACCGCTTGTCCGCGGGTGCCAGATTCGCGCCGGCAGCACACACCACGGCACCGACGGCGGGATCGGCCAGAATCGAGTGGATCTCCTCCGAGCTCAGATCTGCACGCCAACCGGGGATGGATTCGAGTTTGTCCAGGGTGCCGCCGGTGTGGCCGAGACCCCGACCCGACAGCTGCGGAACGGCCGCGCCACACGCAGCCACGATCGGCGCCAGAGGCAGCGTGATCTTGTCACCTACACCACCGGTGGAATGTTTGTCCACGGTCGGCCTGGCCAGCGACGAGAAGTCCATGCGGGTACCCGAGAAGATCATCGCCGACGTCCATGCGCTCAGCTCGGCCCGCGACATCCCTCGCCACAGAATGGCCATGGCCAGCGCGGACATCTGCTCGTCGGCGACGATGCCCGTGGTGAAGCCGTCGATCACCCAGTCGATCTGCTCGGTCGTCAGCTCGTGGCCGTCGCGCTTTGCGGCGATGATGGATACGGCGTCAGACATCGCTGTTCACCCGGCCCGTCTCCAGGTCGTCGGGGCCGAAGGCCGAGGGAAGCAGCTCGGACAGTCGAGTCGGTCCGGAGTCGGTGTCCACGAGCAGATCACCGCCGCCGAACTCGAGCAGCAACTGCCTGCATCGCCCACACGGCATCAACCGCTGTCCGCGGCTGTCGCAACACGTGAAAGCAACGAGCCGGCCACCGCCGGTGGAATGGAGGTTGGACACGAGACCGCACTCGGCGCACAGGCCCAAACCATATGAGACATTTTCCACATTGCATCCCGTGACAATTCGATCATCGTCGACCAACGCGGCCGCACCCACCGGATAGTTCGAGTAGGGCGCATAGGCTTGCCTCATAACGCGATGAGCATTGTCTCGCAACGTTTTCCAGTCGATTTCGGGCATACGCACCATCCAATCACGGCTTCGAGGACTGTGCACCACACTCGACTGAACCGATCACGAAGAATTGGAAAGGCAAACCTAAGTCGTATTTCGATCGCGGTACGAATCTCGAGTCGAATTAGTTCCGGCTTTCCGTTGGGTTTAGAGTTCAAAGACGGCGGCTCTTTGAATACCGGTGGAGCCGGAGTTCGACAAATCGAGCCAGGAACAGCCCGGCTACCAGGCTCGACGCGTCCACCAATGACGTTGGAGGCTTTGCACTCGATGAGTAGCACGACGGAAGTCGCTCCGGCCAAGGAGCGTAAGCGGTCGTTGTACCGCGGAGATCCGGGAATGTGGTCCTGGGTACTTCACCGAATCACTGGCGTGTTGACGTTCTTCTTCCTGTTCGTCCACGTTCTGGACACCGCCATGGTGCGTGTCAATCCCGAGACCTACGACGCGATCATCGACACCTACAAGACGCCGCTCGTCGGCCTCATGGAGATCGGCCTCGTCGCAGCTGTTCTGTACCACGCACTCAACGGCATCCGCGTCATGCTGGTCGACTTCTGGTCGCAGGGACCGAAGTACCAGAAGCTGATGCTGTGGGTCATCGCCGCGATCTGGATCGTGGTCATGATTCCGGGAGCGGGCCGAATCTTCTACAACATGTTCACAGCGAGCGGGCACTGATGGCAACGACACACGGATCCGAGGCCAAGTCCCTCGGCAAGACCTACGACCGTCCGGCCAGCCTGGACAACCCTCGTTCGCCGCGACGCAAGTCGCGCGGCAACTTCGAGTTGTACGCCTGGCTGTTCATGCGCTTCTCCGGACTGGCTCTCGTCGTCCTCGTCCTGGGCCACATGTTCATCATGCTGATGCTCGACGACGGCGTGCACCGCATCAACTTCGCGTTCGTCGCCGGACGCTGGTCGAGCCCGTTCTGGCAGTTCTGGGATCTGACGATGCTGTGGCTGGCTCAACTGCACGGCGGCAACGGCCTGCGGACGATCATCGCGGACTACTCGCGCAAGGACTCGACCCGATTCTGGCTGACGACACTGCTCGTCCTGTCGATGATTCTCATCATGGGCCTGGGCACGTACGTCATCTTCACCTTCGATCCGAACATTTCGGCGAGCTAAGGGAACTGAAGCATTCATGCAGGAACATCGTTATGACGTGCTCATCGTCGGCGCAGGTGGCGCCGGCATGCGCGCCGCCATCGAAGCCGGGCCCAAGGCCCGCACGGCGGTACTGACCAAGCTCTACCCGACGCGTTCGCACACCGGTGCGGCACAGGGCGGCATGTGCGCAGCACTCGCCAACGTGGAGGAAGACAACTGGGAGTGGCACACGTTCGACACCGTCAAGGGCGGCGACTACCTCGCCGACCAGGATGCGGTCGAGATCATGGCCAAGGAAGCCATCGACGCCGTTCTCGACCTCGAGAAGATGGGCCTTCCGTTCAACCGGACGCCCGAAGGCAAGATCGACCAGCGCCGCTTCGGTGGGCACACGCGTGATCACGGCAAGGCGCCCGTTCGCCGTGCGTGTTACGCCGCCGACCGCACCGGCCACATGATCCTGCAGACGCTCTACCAGAACTGCGTCAAGCACGACGTCGAGTTCTACAACGAGTTCTACGCACTCGATCTCTGCCTTACCGAGACCGACAACGGCCCCGTCGCGACCGGCATCGTCGCCTACGAGCTCGCGACCGGCGAACTGCACGTCTTCCACGCCAAGTCGATCGTCTTCGCGACCGGCGGCTCGGGACGCATGTACAAGACGACGTCCAATGCGCACACCCTCACCGGTGACGGCATGGGCATCGTGTTCCGCAAGGGACTTCCCTTGGAGGACATGGAGTTCCACCAGTTCCACCCGACAGGCCTCGCGGGCCTGGGCATCCTCATCTCCGAGGCGGTCCGTGGCGAGGGCGGTATCCTCCGCAACGAGTCCGGTGAACGCTTCATGGAGCGCTACGCCCCCACCATCAAGGATCTCGCGCCTCGCGACATCGTCGCGCGTTCGATGGTCCTCGAGGTACTGGAGGGACGCGGCGGCGGTCCGAACAAGGACTACGTCTACATCGACGTGACGCACATCCCCGAGGAAGTTCTCGACGAGAAGCTCCCGGACATCATGGAGTTCTCCCGTACGTACCTCGGTGTCGACCCGGTCAAGGAACCGGTGCCCGTCTACCCGACGTGCCACTACGTCATGGGCGGCATCCCCACCAAGATCAACGGTGAGGTCCTGCGCAACAACGACGACATCGTCCCCGGCCTGTACGCCGCAGGCGAGTGCGCATGCGTCTCGGTGCACGGCGCCAACCGTCTCGGCACCAACTCGCTGCTCGACATCAACGTCTTCGGACGTCGCTCGGGCATCGCGGCAGCCAAGTACGCCAACTCGGTCGACTTCACCCCGCTCCCCGAGGAGCCGGCGAAGATGGTCGAGGAGTGGCTCGCACTCGTCCTGTCCGATCACGGACACGAGCGCGTCGCCGACATCCGCACCGAGCTGCAGCAGTCGATGGACAACAACGCGTCGGTGTTCCGCACCGAGGAGCGCCTCGAAACCGCACTGAAGGACGTTCGCGCCCTCAAGGAGCGGTACAACCACATCACCGTGCAGGACAAGGGAACTCGCTACAACAGCGACCTCCTCGAAGCCGTCGAACTCGGCTTCCTGCTCGAGATGGCCGAGGTCACCGTCGTCGGAGCACTCAACCGGAAGGAATCGCGCGGCGGCCACGCACGCGAGGACTACCCGAACCGCAACGACGCCGAGTACATGAAGCACACCATGGCCTACAAGGAAGGCACTGGCCTGCTCACCGACATCCGTCTGGACTACAAGCCGGTAATCCAGACCCGTTACGAGCCGATGGAGCGGAAGTACTGACATGAGCGCCCCCACTCTCGACAAGCCGAACCAGGCCTCCGAGCCGCCCGTGCCCAACGGCGCGGTCATGGTGACCCTCAAGATCGCCCGCTTCAACCCCGAGGACGGCGACGGCCAGCGCTGGGACACCTTCCAGGTCCCGACCCTTCCGACGGACCGTCTGCTCAACCTGCTGCTGTACGTGAAGGGCTACCTCGACGGCACCCTCACGTTCCGCCGCTCGTGTGCACACGGGGTCTGCGGCTCGGACGCGATGCGCATCAACGGCGTCAACCGTCTCGCCTGCAAGGTGCTGATGCGCGACATGCTGCCGAAGGACTCCTCGAAGACGCTGACCATCACGATCGAGCCCATCAAGGGTCTCCCGGTCGAGAAGGACCTCATCGTCGACATGGAGCCGTTCTTCGACGCGTTCCGCGCCGTCAAGCCCTTCCTGATCGCCAGCGGCAACGAGCCGACGCGTGAGCGGATCCAGAGCCAGGCCGACCGTGCCCGGTTCGACGACACGACCAAGTGCATCCTCTGCGCATGCTGCACCACCTCGTGCCCCGTGTTCTGGAGCGACGGCAGCTACTTCGGACCGGCTGCGATCGTCAACGCACACCGCTTCATCTTCGACAGCCGCGACGAGGGTGCGTCCGAGCGTCTCGACATCCTCAACGACGTCGAAGGTGTGTGGCGCTGCCGCACGACGTTCAACTGCACCGACGCGTGCCCCCGTGGCATCCAGGTGACCAAGGCGATCCAAGAGGTCAAGCGCGCGTTGCTGTTCGCTCGCTAGGTCTTTCACCATTACCGCTTGAATGGCGCTTTCATACGATCTGATCGTATGAAAGCGCCATTCTTACGTTGGGGAATCGCGCAGATGAGAGTTCTCTCATCCCGTTCTCATCCCGGTCCCATGCGCTGACGGCACGGTGTAACGGTGAAGATCTTTGCGGCAGTTGCAGTGACGCTCGCGTTCCTGGGAGCAGTGTTCACCGGGGTGTATCTCGTGGCGCGACCGGCGGATGCGGGAGCACCAGTCCCTGCGCCGATCACCGCACCCGCCGCACCGTCACCCGAGCCGTTGTCACCACCGCCCGCAACTCCGCCGCCTCCTGCATCCGACGGATCGGTCCAACCGCCCCCGCTCCCCTACGATGACGACGACTGGGACGACGACGGGTTCGACGACGACGATGACGACTAGTTCCACTCGATGAGGCCTCGCACGACCTGGCTCCGGCCGAACAGCGCTCGCGCGCGCGTCGTAGCCTGGGTACTTCCGCTGGTACTCGGATCGCTGGCGATCGTGACGGTCACGACATGGCTTCTGATGATCCGATCCGCCGACAATCGCATGCGCGAATCTCTGCGCACCGAGATCGCCGAATTCACCACGCTCACCGAGGCAGGCGTCGATCCGGCAACCGGGGCACCGTTCAGCACCGTCACCGATGTTCTCCGTGTGGTGATCACCTACAACCTGGCGCGTCCCAACGAGAAGTTCCTCGGCTATGTCGACGGAACCTTCGAGCTTCAGAGCCGGCAGCAAGCACCGATCAAGATCTCCGAGGACGCCGCGTTCACCGCCCTCGTCGGAACGACGACCGTTCCGACCGAAGGCAGCTACGACAGCGCGTCGGGAGAGGTCGTCTATCTCGCGGTGCCGGTCGCGCTCGACGGCGACCCGACGCCTGCCGTCGTCGTCGCCGCGTATTTCGCCGACCAGGAACGTCAACCGGCCGACGATGTCGCTGTGCTGATGTTGCTCGTCGGCGCGGGAGCCTCGGTCGTCGCAGCGGTAGGTGCATGGATCGTCGCAGGCCGAATTCTCATGCCGGTCAAGAACATTGCCGACACGGCCACCGCCATCACCGACAGCAATCTGTCCAGGCGCATTCCGCACGAGAGTTCGGGTAGGCGCACCGACGAGATGGGCACGCTCGTCGACAGCATCAACGCGATGCTCGACCGACTCGAAGCGGGTTCCGCTGCTCAGCGCAGATTCCTCGACGACGCCGGACACGAACTGCGCACCCCCATCACCATCGTGCGCGGGCACCTCGACGTCCTCGACACGTCGGATCCCGACGATGTCCGCGACACCGTGACGCTGGTCGACGACGAACTCGAGCGGATGAACCGACTCGTCGCGGACCTGTTGCTGCTGACACGCGCCGAACAGACGTCGTTCGTGGCACCCACCGACGTCGACGTGAGCGAGCTGACCCGAACGATCTTCGACAAAGTCCACCGGCTCGCGGACCGCGAGTGGGTTCTGGAGACGACGGCACCCGTCAACGCGCATCTCGACGAGCAGAGAATGACACAAGCCGTCGTAGCACTCGCCGAGAACGCGACGCATCACACCCGACCGGGAGATCGCATCGGAATCGGATCCCAACTGTCCGACAGCGACATTCGCTTCTGGGTCACCGACGCCGGAAGCGGAATCGCCGAGGCGGACCGCGAGCGCATCTTCGAGCGCTTCGCGCGTGGTCGCGACGGCACCAGGCGCAGCGAAGGCGCTGGGCTCGGGTTGTCGATCGTCACGGCCATCGCTCGGGCACACGGAGGCCGCGTCGTCGTGGGCAGTTCGCTCGGCCACGGATCCACTTTCACCATCACGGTTCCCGTCAGCGCAGGAAAGAACCAGTAATGGCACGAATTCTCATCGCAGAGGACGAACCCCGAATTTCCTCGTTCGTGCAGAAAGGATTGCGCGCCAAGGGATTCACGACGACGACGGTGGCCGACGGCCCCTCTGCCTACGACCTCGCGAGCAGTGGTGACTTCGATCTGATGGTGCTCGACATCGGCCTGCCACACATGGACGGATTCGAGGTTCTGGAACGATTGCGCGGCGAGATGGTCGAGATTCCCATCATCGTACTCACCGCTCGGGACAGTGTGCGCGACGTCGTGTCCGGCCTCGAGAACGGTGCCGACGACTACATGGCCAAGCCGTTTCGCTTCGAAGAACTGCTGGCGCGCATTCGATTACGGCTCGCTTCGGCACGAGTGCCCGAGCAGATGGTGTTGACCTCCGGTAACCTGTCGCTGGATCTACGCACTCGACGCGCACACGTAGGTGAGAAGTCGATCGATCTGTCGGCTCGCGAATTCGCGCTGACCGAGGCCTTTCTCCGCCATCCGGGTCAAGTACTCAGCCGTGAACAACTGCTGTCACAGGTGTGGGGATACGATTTCGATCCGGGCTCCAACGTCGTCGACGTGTACGTCCGGTATCTGCGCGGGAAATTCGGAAGCGAGCGTATCGAAACCGTCCGGGGCATGGGTTATCGCTTGGCGTGAAAAGCGCCCGGCGCGAGCGGATTCCGCTCACACCGGGCGCAGACTCCTAGTCGTCGTAGCGATCGTCCCAGTCGTCGTGATCGTCCCAGTCGTCGTGATCGTCGTGATCGTCCCAGTCGTCATGGTCGTCCCGATCATCGTGACGGTCGTCCCAGTCATGCCGATCGTCCAGATCGTCGTAACGATCGTCCCAGTCGTCGTCGTAGTAGGCCGGCGGGGCCGGTACGAGTGGTGCAGCTCCGTCCGCGTCCGGTGCACGAGCAGGGGCGGGAGCGGGAGGTTGCTGCTGCTGGACCGAGATGGACGAGGGACGCTGGGTGCGGTCGGCGTCGTCGGCCATGGCAACGGCACCGATTCCACCGAGGGTCAACGCGGTGGCGGCCGCTGCGGCGGCGGCAAATTTGGCTGCGATCTTCATGATGTTCCTTTCGGTCGTTTCCCTGACACCACAACGATGACGGCCGAAAGTGAGACACAGAGGAAGCGAAGATGAGGCTGTTCTCATCCCCGCGCGGGAGGGAATCAGCGCGCGACAGCCGTCACTGACCGGCCCGCATCCTTCCGCAGAACGAGGCCACCGATCACGACGACGACCATCAGAACACCCAGCGCGGCAAAGGAAATCGAGAACGCCTCCCCCGACGGTCGGTCGAACGACTGCACGATCGCCGTCGACAACGTCAATGCGATCGCGCCGAGCGCGATACCGAAGCCGGAGAACAGTTCCTGCGCAGTGGCGTTGAAGGTGTTGGCATGGGTGAGGCGGTCCGAGTCGACGTCGGCGAACGCGAGCGAATTGTAGGCCGTGAACCCGATGGATCTGAGCGCACCGCTGATGACGAGAATCGCCGCGATGACGACGGGTGGGGTGTCGACCGAGACGAGAGCGATCGCGCCGAAGCAGAGGATCGACAGTGCGCCGTCGGCGATGATCACGGTTCGAATTCCGAAGCGCCGCATGAGCGGCGTCGTCGTCGGCTTGATGGCGATGTTGCCTACGAACAACGCGATGACCATCAATCCCGATACGAACGGCGACCACCCGAACCTGAGCTGGAACATCAACGGCAACAGGAACGGCACAGCGGTGATCACCATGCGATAGAACGACCCGTACGTCGCCGTGTTCCTGAACGTGTCGACGCGTAACACGGTCAGATCGAGCAGGGGATGCTCGGCGCGTCGGAGATGCACGACGGCCGCCGTCGACACCACCGCTGCCACCGCGAGTCCGACGCCCACAGCGACCCACGGCGTTCCTTCGGTCCTGATGCTGTCGAGCGAGACGATCAACGCCGCGATCCCGACCGCCGTGAGAACGAAGCCACGCCAGTCCAAGGGCCGCGTCGGGCCGGTCCCGTCGACGCCACGCACGAGCCTGAGCCCGACGAGAAATCCGACGATGCCCAAGGGCACGTTGATCAGGAAGATCCACCGCCACGAGAAATACGTGACGATCGCCCCGCCGAGTGCGGGCGCGAGCACCGGCGCCGTCAGCGCGGGCCACGTGAGATAGGCGATGGCACGGACCAATTCGGACTTCGACGTCGCGCGCAGAACCGCGAGCCGCCCGACGGGGACCATCATCGCCCCGCCCACTCCTTGCAGCACCCGCATCGCGACGAGCACCGGCAACGACGGACTGAGCGCACACCCGATCGATGCGACGGTGAACACGACGATGGCGGCGAGGAATACGCGTCGGACACCGAAGCGGTCGGCCATCCATCCGCTGACCGGAATCAGCACGGCCAGCGTCAGGATGTACGCCGAGATCGCGATGCCGACATCGACGGCCTCCACTCCGAACGAATCCGCCATCGCGGGGACGGCGGTCGCGATCACGGTCGCGTCGAGGATTTCCATGAACAATCCACCCGCGACGAGCAACGCAAGTCCCCGCGGGAAGACCTGCGCGTTCAGAACTCCTCGTGAGTGTCGGGGTCCTGATCCCAGATCCGGCCACGTTCGAGTGAGGAGATGGCGTCGACCTCGCCCTGGGTCAATGCGAAGTCGAAGATGTCGAGGTTCTGCTTCTGACGATCCGGGTTCGACGACTTGGGCAGCGGCACCGCACCCAACTGGTGGTGCCAGCGGAGTACGACCTGGCCCGGTGAGACGTCGTGTGCAGCAGCGGCTTCGGCGACAGGAGCCGCCTTCAACAGCTCCGATCCGCGGCCGAGGGGGCTCCAACTCTCGGTGACGATGCCGTGCTCGGCGTGATAGGCACGCAGGTCGGCCTGAGGGAAGAACGGATGCAATTCGACCTGATTGACGACGGGAGCAACGCCGGTCTCCCGGACGATCCGGTCCAGGTGCGCCTCGGTGAAGTTGGAGACGCCGATCGACGTGACGACGCCGTCCTTCTGCAGGTCGATCATTGCGCGCCACGTGTCGACGTACTTGTCCACCTTCGGCAGGGGCCAGTGGATGAGCAACAGATCGATGTGGTCCAGACCAAGGCCCTCGAGCGAGAGCTGCACGGATTCCTTGGCCTCGTCGTACCCGTGGTACCGGCCGGGAATCTTCGTCGTGACGAGTATGTCCTCACGCGGAACGCTCGACGCCCTGACGGCTTCACCGACACCACCCTCGGTCTCGTACCGGAGCGCCGTGTCGATCAGGCGATACCCGGCGTCGAGCGCGGATCCCACCGTCGCAGCCATGTCCTCGCCCTCGGACTTGACGGTCCCGAGGCCGAGTGCAGGAATCGAGGTGCCGTCGCTGAGGGTGAATGTCGGTGTCATGAAGCCTCTTTCGATCAGTATTCGACGGTAACCGTACGGCCGCCCGAGTTCATCGATACCACCAAGGCGTCGGCCACCAAACCTGCGCGCAGCCCGGCGTCGGCGTCGGCGAGGGTCGACGGACGTCCTTCGGCGATCGAGTCGACCCACTCCTGCAGTTCGAGACGGTACGCCTCGGCGTAGCGCGGAACCCAGTCGACCGGGTATTCGATGGAACGCTTCAGTTCACTGTCGACGATGACGTGCGCAGGGATCGCGAACTGCGCGATGCCTTCTTCACCGACGATCTCACAGCGAGTGTCGTATCCGTAGCGAGCGTTGACGAACAGTTCGACCGTCATCAGCACGTCGGACTCGGTGCGCAGCAACATGATCTGCGGGTCCTGACGCGGTCCCGAATGCTTCGAGGTGCGCCCGGCGTGCCAGCTGACCTCGGTGATCGGCGAACCGAGCAGCCACGGCATGACGTCGAGTTCATGGATCGCGGAGTTGGTGATCGTCGCCGCCGAATCCCCCGGTCCTGCAGTGACGTTGCGGCTGATGCAATGCGCGACGAGCGTCTCGCCGATGCGCTCGGGCGTCGCGGCGCGCTTGAGTTCGTTGTACGCCGGGTCGAACCGACGCATGAATCCGACGGTGATGAGGTTGCGGTCGCCTTGGGCGGCGATGATCTCGCGGCACTCCGCGGCCGTCGGAGCGAGCGGCTTCTCGCACAGCACAGGCTTGTTCGCGGCGAGCGCGGCGTGCACCAGTTCGGCGTGGGTCGAGTCGTGCGAGGCCACGATGATCGCGTCCACGTCGTCGCGCTCGATGAGCGCCTTGCCGTCCTCGGCTACCTGAGCGTCGCGTAACTCGCTCGCGACCGACTTGGCGCGATCGGTGTCGAAGTCTGCGACGACGGACACCTCAGCACCCGAGATCTGGCCGTTTATCTTGCGGGCATGATCGGCACCCATGACGCCGACCCCGATGATTCCAACGCGTACAGTCATGCTCTGAGTATGACATCAGAATGTCCTAACAAAGAAGCATTTCGCGAGAACAGGTTCTGCAGATGACGATGCCGCTGTCACGCGTCCCCGATCCTATGGACGCACCCTCCTTCCGTTGGGGAATCCTCGGGCCGGGATGGATCGCCCACCGCTTCACCGAATCACTCAAGAAGTACTCGACACAGCAGGTCGTTGCGGTCGCGTCGCGCAATCAGGGACGCGCCGACGAGTTCGCGGCCGAGCATTCCGTGCCGAAATCCTTCGGAAGCTACGACGCACTGCTCGCGGATCCGGACGTCGACATCGTCTATGTCGCGACGCCGCACACCGAGCACCACGCATGTGCACTGGCAGCAATCGCTGCAGGCAAGCACGTGTTGGTCGAGAAGCCGTTGGCCGTCGACGCTGCTCGCGCCGCCGAAATCGGTGCTGCAGCCGCAGCGGCGGGTGTGTTCGCGGGCGAGGCGATGTGGACCAAGTTCCTGCCGAAATTCGACGTCATCAAGCAGATTCTGGACAGCGGCGAACTGGGTCCGATCCACACCGTTCTCGTGGACCACGGTGAGCATTTCACCACCGACCACCGCATCTACGACCCCACGCTGGCCGGTGGACCGCTGCTGGACCTCGGCACGTACGACGCGTCGTTCATTCATTTCGTACTCGGCGCTCCGACGTCGGTCACGGCCGTCGGGCAGCCTGCCAACGACGAACTGAACGGCCAGGTGTCGGCGATCCTGACCGACGCCGACGGCAACCACGCTGTCATGAACACGACGATTCTCAGCGACACCCCGACCGTCGCATCGATCTGTGGACGCGACGCAACGCTGAAGATCAAAGGACCGTTCTTCATGCCCGGATCGTTCACCCTGGACCTCCGCGGCCGCGAGACGATCGTCTACCGCGAGGACAAGGGCCTCCAGGTCGACGGGTTGCACTTCGCCGCCGTCGACGCAGCGCGCGCGATCTCCGAGGAGCGCCCGGAATCGTCGGTACACACCATCGCCGACGCCGTCGAAACGCTGGCGATCATCGACTCGATCCGCGAGCAGCTCGGTATCGAGTACTGACACCCCATGTGCACGAAAATACATAGCGGGCTACGTATTTCCGTGCACATAGGGGGTGTTGAAACGCGTCAGAACGTGTATCTGCGCACGTTCGTCGACCATGCCGTCCAATCCGCCGCCCGCCTGCATCAGCACCCGGCAGGCGCGGCGCGCGTCGGCACGCAGGTCGTGATGCAGCACTGCCGACAGCGCCCCCGAACGCAGTAGTGGCCGATTGTCGCTGTCGAGGTCGTGCCCCACGAACACCCGGCAACGACGACCCACCCGCTCGAACGCACGCACCGCGCCCGTGTTTCCGCCGCCGATCGAGTACACGGCCTCGATGTCCACGTGCTCGATCAACGCCGCTTCGACGAGCTTCTCGACGGTCTCGTCGAGGCCCTCGCTGTCGGTGATCTCGACGACGCGTCGCCCACCCGGATCGCCGCGTTCGGCGCCGAGCGCCCGCAGCGTGCTGCGAAAGCCGATCTCGCGCTCGCCTTCGTTGCGAAAGATGTTGCTCGTCAGGATGATCAACACGGTGGCGTCGGAGTCCGCGAGCCAGCTGTCCACCAGATAGGCCGCCGTCGCCCCGGCCGCGCGATTGTCGATCCCGACGTACCCCAGCCGCCTACTGTCCGGCACGTCGGTCACATAGGTGACGACAGGAATCCCTAGGTCGACGAGCCGATCGATCGCAGCGACGACGTCCGGATCGTCGGGCGCCTTGACGATGACCCCGTGCGAGCTCCGGGCGGTGAACCTGCTCAACGTGTCCACCATGGCCGTCACGGATTCGATCTCCCTGAAGTGAAAGCGGCACCGCACTGCCGCGGGTGCGAGCATCGGCAGTTCCGCTTCGAGTGCAGCCCTGAATTCCGCCGAGAACCGTGCCGGTGTCTGCATCACGACATCGAACAGGAACTTCCGACCATTCAGCCGCAGTTGCGACCGCTGCTTGTCCAGGTCCGAAATAGCTTGTTGCACTTCGGCCCTCGTGTTGTCACGAACTCCTGCCCGTTCATGCAGCACGCGATCGACGGTCGCCTCGCTCAATCCGGACTGCTGCGCGATCTCGCGAACCTTGTACCGATGCGCCACTACCGTCTCCCTGAGGCGTTTTTGATGGTAAATGCTGGTTGATAGTACTGCAGAACACCGTCACACTCGACGTACCCGAATTTCTTCTCTTCCCTGTGAGGACCACACTGATGGGCGTAACCATCGGCGTCGTCGGCCTCGGCCGCATCGGCGCATTCCATACCGAAACCCTGAGCACCCTGCCTGGTGTCGACGGTCTCGTCGTCACCGACGAGAGACCGGCCGTCACCGAATCCGTCTCCGCCAAGTTCGGAGCCAAAGCTGTCGACAGCGCCGAAGCGCTTCTGAAGTCCGGTGTCGACGGCGTCGTCGTCGCTGCCGCAACCCCGGCCCACGCCGCACTCGTGCTGGCCTGCGTCGACGCCGGCATCCCCGTGTTCTGCGAGAAGCCGCTCGCCGCCACTCCTGGTGAGAGCCTCGCCGTCGTCCAGGGCATCGAGTCGAGCGGTGTCCAGGTGCAGATCGGCTACAACCGCCGCTTCGCTCCCGCGTTCGCCGCGGCCAAGGTCGCCGTCGAATCCGGTGATCTCGGCTGGCTGCACACGGTTCGCTCCACCACGCTCGACCCGGCTCCCCCGCCGCTGGACTACGTCGCCGTCTCCGGTGGCATCTTCCGTGACTGCAGCGTCCACGACTTCGACATCGTGCGCTGGATCGTCGGCCACGAGGTCGCCGAGGTCTACGCGGCCGGGTCCAACCAGGGCGACCCCAAGTTCACCGAGTACGGCGACGTCGACACCGCCACCACGACGCTCACCTTCGAGAACGGCACCATCGGTGTCGTGTCGAACACCCGCTACAACGCGCGTGGCTACGACTGCCGCCTCGAGGTCCACGGATCCGCGGACGCCGTCGTCGCTGGCTGGGACGAGCAGGTTCCGGTCCGCAACCTCGAAGCCGCGACCACCTTCCCCGGCGGAACACCGCACAGCTTCTTCATGGACCGCTTCACGTCGGCGTACCAGGTCGAGCTCGGCGCCTTCGCCGACGTCGCCGCCGGCCGAATCGAATCCCCTTGCACCGCACGCGATGCCCTCGAAGTGGCCTACATCGCCGAGGCTGCAACCCTGTCCCTGCAACAGCACCGCCCGGTGCGAATCGACGAGGTAAGACTGTGACAACCACGACCGACATTCGTATTGCCGGCGCACCCATCTCCTGGGGCGTCTGCGAGGTCCCCGGCTGGGGATACCAGATCGACAACGACCGCGTTCTCACCGAGATGCGCGACGCGGGACTCACCGCGACCGAGGTCGGTCCCGAGGGCTTCCTCCCCGCGGATCCGAACGAGCTCGCCGCGACGCTCGACAAGTACAGCCTGAAGTCGGTCGGCGGATTCGCACCGGTCCTGCTGCACCACGCCAACCACGATCCCGTACCCGGCATCGCACCGCTGCTCGACGCGTTCATCGCCTCGCGCGCCGAGGTTCTCGTCCTCGCCGCGGCAACCGGCAGCGACGGCTACGACTCGCGTCCCGAGCTCGACGACGCACAGTGGGACACGTTGCTGCAGAACCTCGATCGCCTGCAGGCCGCTGCGGCCGAGCGTGGCATCCGCGCCGTGCTGCACCCCCACGTCGGCACGATGATCGAGAAGCGCGACGAGGTGTACCGCGTCCTGAACGGCTCGTCGATCCCGCTGTGCCTCGACACCGGCCACCTCCTCATCGGCGGCACGAACCCGCTGGAATTGGTGGAAGCACACGCGTCGCGCATCACGCACGCACACCTCAAGGACGTCGACGCCGCCCTCGCCGCGCGCGTCCAGTCCGGTGAACTCACCTACACCGAGGCTGTCGCCCAAGGGATGTACACCCCACTCGGCACCGGTGACGTGGGCATCGGCAAGATCGTGAACGAGCTTCTCGACGCCGGTTTCGACGGCTGGTTCGTGCTCGAGCAGGACACGATCCTCGCCGAGGAGCCGACCGATGCGGGCCCCGTCACCGACGTCATCGCCAGCGTCGCGTACCTCCGAAGCGTCGTGGACGCCCGGGTATCGTCCACGGTATGAACGCAGTACGGATCGGGGTGCTCGGCGCATCACGAATCGCCGAAGAAGCGATAGTCGAACCGTCGAACATTCTGGGTCACCGCCTTGTCACGTGCGCTGCGCGCGACAAGGTCAGGGCCCAGGTCTTCGCCGAGAAGTACGGCGTGGAACGGGTTCTCGACTCGTACCAGGCCGTCATCGACGATCCAGAAGTGGACGTGGTCTACAACCCGCTCGCCAACTCCCTGCACGCGCCGTGGAACCTCGCGGCCGTGCAGGCGGGCAAGCCGGTGCTGACGGAGAAGCCGTTCGCGCGTGATCGCACCGAGGCAGTTGCCGTCGCGGAGGCGGCACGGGAAGCGAATGTCGTTGTGATGGAGGGGTTCCACTACCTGTTCCACCCGGTCACGAAACGACTGCACCAACTGCTCGCGGACGGAACTCTCGGCGAGCTTCGGCACGTCGAGGTCGTCATGCGCATGCCCGCACCCGAGCCAGGTGACCTACGGTGGTCGCTCGATCTCGCGGGCGGCGTGATGATGGATCTGGGCTGCTACGGCCTGCATGCATTGCGGCAGTTCGGCGCATATGCCGGCGGCGCACCCTCGATCGAATCCGCGAAGGCTGTCGAGCGTTTCCCCGGTGTCGACGAGTCCTTCGATGCCGAACTCGAATTCCCCAGCGGCGCAACGGGTTCTTCGTACAATTCGATGATCGATCCGGACTACCTGTTCACATTGAAGGTAATCGGCTCCAAGGGTGAGGCGTTCGCGCACAACCACATCAAGCCGAACCAGGACGACCGTGTGAGTATCACGATCGGCTCGGACACCACCGTCGAGCACCTCGGGAGGCGCTCGTCGTACACGTATCAGCTCGAGGCATTCGCCGATCACGTGCTGAACGGGACTCCACTGCCCATCGGCCCCGACGACGCCGTCGCCAACATGGCGTTGATCGACGACGCGTATCGCGCAGCAGGTATGTCACCGCGCTAGATCCGATCCCGCCCCGTACGCAAATACATATGTGTTTGCGTACGGGGCGGGATGTGCGCGCGTGGGTGGAGGAACCTCAGGCGCCGGGCTTCACCCATGCGCCGGACTCGACAGAGCGCGTCATGGCGTCGAGGACCTGTGCACTGCGCACGGCATCCCAGATCGTCGCGCCGACGGGCTTACCCTCCGCGATGGACTGCAGGAAGCGCTTCGCCTCGATGACCTTCAGGTCGTCGTACCCCATCGACGACGCGGATCCTGGCTGGAAGGCACCGTATTCGCCCTGCTTCGGACCGACGTAGATCGTCGACACCGGCTGGTCCTGGTAGCTACCGCCGACACTGAGACCCAGTTCGCCGAGGCGACGGAAGTCCCAGAAGACAGCGCCCTTGGTGCCATGGATCTCGAAGCCGTACGCGTTCTGCTCACCGACGGACACGCGGCTGGCCTCCAGCGTCGCGCGTGCACCCGATGCAAGACGAATCTGACTGCTGACGTAGTCCTCGTTCTCGACGGGACCCAGCTCGCCTCCCGTTGCCAACGCGTGCCCACTGGTCGCTCCCGTGGGCTTCGCGCGCTGCGGCACGAAGATCGCGGTGTCGGCGACGAGAGAGTCGATGTCTCCCAACAGGTACCAGAGCAGGTCGGCGCCGTGGGACGCGAGATCGCCGAGCACACCGTTGCCGCCGCGTGCGCGCTCGAATCGCCAACTGAGCGCGCCGTCGGGATGCGCGGCGTAGTCGCTGAAGAAGCGGAAACGAGCATGCGTGACGGTACCGATCTCACCGGACTCGACGAGAGCCTTGGCCTCCTCGACGGCCGGGGCGTTGCGGTAGTTGAAGCCGACCGCTGTCTGGACGCCCGCCTTGTCGGCAGCGATGGCGACGGCGCGCGCGTCGTCCTCCGACAATCCGACCGGCTTCTCGATCCAGATGTGCTTGCCTGCGTCCACCATCGCGGTGCCGATGGTGCGGTGCAGGAAGTTCGGAGCAGTGATCGACACGGCGCCGATCGCAGCGTCGTTCTCGATGTCGTGCCAGTCCGTGGTCGCAGACTCGAATCCGAACTGCGCGGATGCTTCCTCGGCGCGGCCGGGTACCTCGTCGGCAACCGACGCCAGCACGGGCGCCAGCGCCAGTTCGGGGTAGTGATGCCGAATGCGGGCGTAGGCCTGCGTGTGCACGCGGCCCATCCAACCGAAACCGGCGACACCCACACGGATGTTCTGCGCTGAACTCACTGGAAGATCTCCTCACGAATAGTGAACCGTAGGTTTTGGACCGGTCCAATCTGTTTTAGAGTGTGCGTCACCGGGCGCCGACGTGTCAATACCGACACTGCTAGCGTTCGATTGCCGACAGAACTCCTCGAGAAATGGACCCGCCAGGTGCCACAGCCGACCATCCGCACCGTCGCGGCACATGCCGGCGTGTCCAAATCGCTTGTCTCCCTGGTCCTCCGAGGATCATCCTCGGTGAGCGACGAGAAGAGAACGGCCGTCGAGGACGCCATCAGGGAACTCGGCTACCGCCCCAATCTGAGCGCACGAAGCCTGACGCAGCAACGCACGCACATCGTCGGCGTGCTGCTCAACGACCTGCGCAACCCGTGGTTCGTCGACTGCCTCGAAGGCATGAATTCCGTTCTGCAGCAGCATGACCTGAAGATGTTTCTCGCCGACGGTCGACTCGACCGCAGCTCGGACGAATCGTTCGTCCAGAGCTTCATGGATCTCCGACTCGACGGCCTCGCACTCGTCGGCACCCGCATGCCGACGCCGGCGATCGCCGAGGCCGCGGCACTGCTGCCCACCGTCGTCGTCGCGAGCCGCGATCTGGATTTTCCTGGCGTGGACGTCGTCGCCAACGACGACGAACTCGGCACGCGCCTTGCCGTCGAACATCTTGTGGCGCAAGGTCATCGACGTATCGTTCACATCGGTGGAATCGGTGCCGTCGCCGACATCCGAGCGCAGAGCTATCACGACGCGATGACCGCACATGGACTGAAGCGGTACATGCGGGTCGAACAGGGCGGTATGACCGAGGAAGCCGGGTACGACGCTGCGACGAGAGTGTTGAGTACGCAGCCGCGCCCCACCGCGATTCATGCCGTCAACGACATCGTCGCGATCGGCGCAATGACGGCCTGTCAGGAACTCGGCGTGACCATTCCACAGGACATGTCGATCGTCGGATACGACAACACATCCATCGCGCAACTACGTCACGTCTGGCTCACCAGCGTCGACAACGCGACCGCGGAGGTCGGGAGAACAGCCGCGACAGCGCTCGTCGAGCGCATCGCAAACCCGGACCGCCCCGGCTCGCTCACGTTGCTACCGCCCACCATTCAGGTCCGCGGGTCGACGGCGCCGCCCGCCTGAATCAGCGATCCACGACCGTCGTGTCGAAGTAGTACCGCGAAGCCCGATACGCGTGCGAACCGAATTCGACGACGCTACCCGAGTCGTCGAATGCCGTGCGGTGCATGGTGAGCAGCGGGGCCTTGTACTTCTCGTCGAGCAGGAGCGCCTCGTCGCGGTCGGCAGCCTTGGCTCCGATTCGCTGACGTGCGAGGCGGATGTGCACTCCCCTGGTCCGGAGCGATTGATACAGACCGTGATGCTCGAGCTCGTCGGGATCGGGCGCGATCGACGACGGTAGGTGATTCGCCATCAACGCCAACGGCTCCCCATTGGTGCTGCGGAGTCGGCGGATCGTCACGATCTCGGTGTCGTCCGAGATGTTGAGCTCGCGCGCAACCTCTTCGGACGGCACCCCGACGTGATAGTCGAGCAGCTTGGTGGACGGGCTCTGACCTGCCCGCGCCAGGTCGTCGAACAGGCTGGTGAGTTCGACGGGACGGTGCACCGGACTCTGCACGACCTGGGTACCGACGCCACGCTTACGGACCAGCAGACCCTTGTCGACGAGTTCCTGGATGGCACGACGCGTCGTCGGGCGCGACAGATTGAGCCGCTTGGCAAGTGCCAGTTCGTTCTCGAAACGATCGCCGGGCGCCAACTGTCCACCGAGAATGGCGGACTCGATCGCCTGGGCCAGCTGGAAGTACAGAGGAACTGGGCTGCCTCGGTCGAGCTCGACCGACAAGGGCGTAGCCACCGTCGAACTCGAACCGCTCGTAGGCGCATCCGACGTCGACGCATTGAAGGCAGTCACTTCTCCGGCTCCGTATCTCCTCGGGGGCGGTAAATCTACAGCCCGGCTTGATCGGAAGTGTAGGCGAACACTAACATCTGCATGACTGGAAGTAAGAATGTCAGGACAAAGTATTGACACGAACGTGTGGTCTGCAGCACAGTAATAGATGACAGGCCTTGCGTCAGACCCTCTCGACCGTCAGCCACCAATCACCCTCTGGAGTCGATCTTGACCACCTCAGCCGATGCCACCACCACGGCCTTCGACGTCCTCGCCATCGGGCGCAGCGGCGTCGACATCTACCCCTTGCAGACCGGTGTCGGTCTCGAGAACGTCGAATCCTTCGGCAAGTTCCTCGGAGGCAGCGCAGCGAACGTGACCGTCGCTGCGGCCCGCCTCGGACGCAAGTCGGCATTGATCTCCGGCGTCGGCAACGATCCCTTCGGACGGTATGTCGCGGGCGAGCTCGCACGCCTCGGCGTCGACAACCGCTTCGTCGTCACCGACTCCCAGTACGCCACCCCGGTGACGTTCTGCGAAATCTTCCCACCCGACGACTTCCCGCTGTACTTCTACCGCAAGCCGTCGGCACCGGACCTGCAGATCCGCCCGGAGGACATCGACGTCGACGCGGTCCGCAGCGCCCGGCTGTACTGGTCCACCGTCACCGGTCTGTCCGAGGAGCCCAGCCGCAGTGCACACTTCACCGCCTGGGAAGCGCGCGGCCGCGCACCGCTGACCGTCCTGGATCTCGACTACCGTCCGATGTTCTGGGAAACCACGGCCGCAGCGACCGAGCAGGTCCAGAAGGCGCTGCAGCACGTCACCGTCGCCGTCGGGAACAAGGAAGAGTGCGAGGTCGCCGTCGGCGAGACCGACCCGCACAAGGCTGCTGACGCATTGCTCGACCTCGGTGTCGAGCTCGCCATCGTGAAGATGGGCCCCAAGGGCGTCATGGGCAAGACCAAGAACGAGACCGTCACTGTCCCGCCGAACTTCGTCGACGTCGTCAACGGCCTCGGTGCAGGCGACAGCTTCGGCGGATCGCTGTGCAACGGCCTGCTCGCCGAGTGGCCGCTCGAGAAGATCCTGCGTTACGGCAATGCGGCAGGCGCCATCGTCGCCTCGCGCCTGGAATGCTCCACCGCTATGCCCACCGCGACCGAGGTCGCAGAACTTGCCGACACAGCAGCTACGGAGTCCGTGAATGTCTGAGACCACCTTGACCCCAGCACCCGCCGCATCCAGCTACGCCGAGGTCACCGCGATCCGCGCCAGCGATCCGCAGGCCATCGAACGTGCATGGGCGACGCGCACCACGCGCGAGACGATTCGCGGCAACGGCCGTCTGATGATCGTCGCCGCGGACCACCCGGCACGCGGTGCTCTGTCCGTCGGATCCAACATGACGGCGATGAACAGCCGCACCGAACTGCTCGACCGGTTGCGCACCGCACTCGCGAACCCCGGCGTCGACGGCGTCCTCGCATCGCCCGAGATTCTCGACGACCTCGTCCTGCTCGGCGCTCTCGAGGACAAGGTCGTGTTCTCCTCGATGAACCGCGGTGGCCTCGCGGGCGCATCGTTCGAGCTCGACGACCGGATGACGGGCGCGACCGCCGCGTCGACCGCCAAGGCGCGCATGAACGGCGCGAAGATGCTGACCCGCATCGCGCTCGACGACCCGGGCACGCTGTCGACCATGACGGCATGCGCCCAGGCCATCGACGAACTCGCAGAACACCAGCTCATCGCGATGGTCGAGCCGTTCCTGTCACGCCGCGTCGACGGACGCGTCAAGAACGACCTGAGCCCGGACGCCGTCATCAAGTCCATCCACATCACCCAGGGCCTCGGCTCCACCTCGGCCTACACGTGGATGAAGCTACCCGTCGTCGAGGACATGGAACGCGTCATGGACGCCACGACGCTCCCGACGCTGTTGCTCGGCGGCGACCCGCAGACCGCTCCGGAAGAGACCTTCGCCAGTTGGGCGAATGCGCTCGCGATTCCGGCCGTCCGCGGCCTGATCGTCGGACGCACTCTGCTCTACCCGAAGGACGGCGACGTCGCAGCTGCCGTCGCAACCGCCGTGAACATGGTGAGGTGACACATGAATTCCGAGTACTACATCGCAGCAGGCGACGGAGCCAAGGACGGCTTCGACGTCGTCGTCACGCCCGAGTCCGCGGGCTGGACCGAATCCAGCCTCTGGACACTGACTCTCGCCGCAGGCCAGTCCGTGGACCTGCAGTCGGGCCAGGACGAGATCATGGTCGTGCCGCTCTCCGGCTCGGCGACCGTCACCAGCGACGGTACGAAATTCGATCTCGCCGGACGCGCGTCCGTGTTCGACGGTCCGTCCGACTTCGCGTATGTCGGTAGGGATTCGGCCTACACCGTGGCCAGCGTCGACGGTGGCCGCTTCGCTTTGTGCGGCGCTCGCGCCGAGAAGAAGCTGCCGTTCCGCTACGTTCCGGCAGCCGACATCTCCGTCGAACTGCGCGGCGCAGGAAACTGCAGCCGTCAGGTGCACAACTTCGGCACCGCGGACACGTTCGAGGCCGACTCGATCATCGCCTGTGAGGTCATCACCCCCGGCGGCAACTGGTCGTCGTACCCCGGCCACAAGCACGACGAGAACACTCCGACCGAGTCCGCACTCGAGGAGATCTACTACTTCGAGATCGCGCCGGGCCCGGACAACAGCAACGGATTCGGCTATCACCGCGTCTACGGCACTCCGCAGCGTCCGATCGAGGTCCTCGAAGAGGTACGCACCGGCGACGTCGTCCTCGTGCCGCACGGCTACCACGGCCCGTCCGTCGCAGCTCCCGGCTACCACATGTACTACCTGAACGTCATGGCCGGACCAGGCAAGGAGCGCGCCTGGAACATAGTCGACGACCCCGAACACACCTGGATCCGCGGCACCTGGGCAGATCAGGCAGTCGATCCCCGTCTTCCACTCCACACCGCATCCGAAGGAGCATGATCGTGGTGTCCACCGCGCCGATCTCGGCGAGCAAGACCGAAAACACCGAGGGCACAGTACATCTGACGGTGTCCCAGGCAACCGTGAAGTTCCTGGCGAACCAGTACGTCGAGCGCGACGGTGTCCGCACCAAGTTCTTCGCAGGTGCGTTCGGCATCTTCGGACACGGCAACGTCGCCGGCCTCGGCCAGGCATTGCTACAGGCCGAGATCGAGGCCGTCGAAGCCGGAGTCGAGCCCGAACTCCCCTACGTCCTCGGACGTAACGAGCAGGCCATGGTGCACAGCGCCGTCGCGTACGCCCGCCAGAAGGACCGCCTGCAGGCCTGGGCCGTCACCGCATCCGTCGGCCCCGGCTCGACGAACATGCTGACCGGCGCTGCCCTCGCGACGATCAACCGTCTGCCCGTGCTGCTGCTGCCTGCCGACACGTTCGCCACCCGCGCGAGCGCTCCCGTGCTGCAGGAGCTCGAGCTCCCGTCGAGCGGCGACGTCACCGTCAACGACTCGTTCAAGCCACTGTCGCGTTACTTCGATCGCGTGTGGCGTCCCGAGCAGCTCCCCAGCGCCCTGCTCGGTGCGATGCGCGTGCTGACCGACCCGGTCGAGACCGGCGCCGCAACCGTCGCCATCCCGCAGGACGTTCAGGCCGAGGCCTTCGACTGGCCGGAGTCCTTCTTCGCGCCTCGCACATGGCACGTCGCACGACCGTTGCCCGAGAAGTCCGTCGTTTCCCGTGCGGCAGAGGTCATTCGATCCGCACAGAAGCCGTTGATCGTAGCCGGCGGCGGCGTCATCTACTCGGGCGCCACCGAGGCGCTCGCAGCTCTGTGCGAGAAGACCGGAATTCCGGTCGGCCAGAGCCAGGCAGGCAAGGGCTCGCTGAAATACGACCACCCGCAGTCCGTCGGTGCACTAGGATCGACCGGCACGACGGCTGCCAATGCCCTCGCGACCGACGCCGACGTCATCATCGGAATCGGTACGCGCTACAGCGATTTCACGTCCGCATCGCGCACCGCGTTCAACAACCCCGACGTGCGCTTCGTCAACATCAACGTCGCGTCGATCGACTCGGTGAAGCAGGGCGGCATCTCCGTCGTCGCCGACGCTCGTGAAGCTCTGGAGGCACTCGCCGTCGAGCTGTCCGATTACGAGGTTCCCGCCGAGTACCGCACTCGCACTGCGGAACTCGCGCAGGAGTGGGACGACACCGTGTCGTCGGTCTACAAGATCGAGGACTCGTCGGCGCCGCTGAACCAGAACCAGGTCATCGGCCTGGCGAACACGCTCTCCGATCCCCGCGACGTCGTGGTCTGCGCTGCAGGCTCCATGCCCGGCGATCTCCACAAGCTGTGGCGCACACGCGATTCCAAGGGATACCACGTCGAGTACGGCTTCTCGTGCATGGGCTACGAGGTGGCCGGCGGAATCGGCGCCAAGATGGCCGAGCCGGACCGCGACGTGTTCATCATGGTCGGTGACGGCTCCTACCTCATGATGGCGACCGAACTGGTCACCGCCGTGCAGGAAGGTGTCAAGATCATCATGATCCTCGTGCAGAACCACGGTTTCGCATCGATCGGTTCGCTGTCGGAATCGCTTGGCTCGCAGCGCTTCGGCACCGACTACCGCTACCGTTCCGATAACGGACGCCTGCAGGGAGGCATCCTGCCCGTCGACCTCGCGGCGAACGCAGCGAGTCTCGGCGTCGAGGTCGTCCGTGTGAACAACGGTTCCGAGTTCACCGATGCGGTCAAGGCAGCCAAGGCAAGTGAGACCAGCACCGTCATCCACGTCGAGACCGACCCGCTGATCGCGGCTCCGGACTCCGAGTCGTGGTGGGACGTTCCGGTCAGCGCGACCTCGACGCTCGAGTCGACACAGACCGCGTACGCCACGTACGAGAAGTGGAAGAAGATCCAGCGCCCGTTCCTCCGTCCGTCCGGAAACTGACCCCAGGGGATTTCATGAAGATTGCACTCGATCCCACCCCGTTCCACCACGATTTCTCGCTACTGGAGCTGCCCCGCGTCGTGGCAGACCTCGGCTACGAGTACCTGCAGCTCACCCCGCACGTGGACATGATTCCGTTCTTCAATCACCCGAAGGCCGACGACGACTTGGTCGCCAAGTTCAAGAAGGCCTGCAAGGACGCTGGCGTCGGCATCGCGTCGGTGCTGCCCGTGCTGCGCTGGTCCGGACCGGACGAGGATGCTCGCGAAGCCGCAGTGCGGTACTGGAAGCGCGCCATCCAGATCACCGTCGACCTCGGCGTGAACGTCATGAACACCGAGTTCAGCGGACGTCCTGAGAAGGCAGAAGAGTCCGAGCGCGCGTTCTACCGTTCGATGGAGGAGCTCGTTCCGATCGTCGAGCGCGAAGGCATCGACGTCCGGATCGACCCGCATCCCGACGATTTCGTCGAGGACGGTCGGGCTGCCATTCGTGTCATCCGTGGCATCAATTCGAAGAACTTCGGCATGGCCGTCGTTGCGTGCCACCAGTTCCACATGGGTGGCGACCTTCCCGGAATCCTCCGTACCGCAGGCGATCTCGTGCGTCTGGTGCACGTCGCGGACACGATGGACCACCATCGTTCGCACGGCCTGCGCTACATCACGAACCCGCCGGGCAACGCGGTGCGCGTGCACCAGCACCTGAAGATCGGTGACGGCGACGTCAACTGGGACGAATTCTTCGGCGGCCTGGGCGAATTGGGCTTCTACGACCGCGACGACACCGTCATGGTGTCGAGCGTCTTCGGTGAAGACGAGAACGCGGACGAGGTCTCCCGTTACCAGTTGAAGACGATGAACGACTACATCACCAAATTCAAGAAGTAAGGACGAGTATGAGCACCGTTATCAGCCACTGGTTGGACAACAAGGAATACGCCGGCACCTCCGGCAACACCGCCCCGGTCACCAACCCCGCCACCGGCGAAATCACCGGACAGTTGGCTTTGGCGAACCTCGACGACGCCCGCACCGTCATCGACGCCGCCGCCGCAGCCTTCCCCGCCTGGCGCGACACCTCGTTGGCCAAGCGCGTCCAGGTCCTCTTCAAATTCCGCGAACTCTTGAACGAGCGCAAAGGCGAGTTGGCGGAGATCATCACCAGTGAGCACGGCAAAGTCCTCTCCGACGCGTTGGGTGAAATCTCCCGCGGCCAGGAAGTCGTCGAATTCGCCTGCGGCATCCCCCATCTGCTCAAGGGCGGCTTCACCGAAAACGCCTCCACCAAAGTCGACGTCTACTCCATCCGCCAACCCCTCGGACCCGTCGGCATCATCTCCCCCTT
>NZ_FZOW01000019.1 GCF_900188125.1 Rhodococcoides kyotonense
CCTGTGCCGATACCACCACTCCCTCAAAACCATGGGCGCCTGGCATCCGACCATGCTCGCCGGAGCCATCGAATACTGGCAATCGAACTCCGGCACCACCGCCGTCACACTCCCCGGAAACACCATCGGGACAACCGACCTCACCGGCCACACACTCACCCCACACATCCCACGCAAACGCCGACCCAAACACACCACCGAAACAGCCGACCAGAAACCCACCGATCAGAAACCCGCCGATCAGAAAACCACCGACGAGAACAACACCGACGAGAAACCCACCGACACCGCGCAGACCGATACCGAACAGAAAGACAACGAGACGAAGACGGCCGACACCGCGTCGACCACCACCACCACCACCGCGACGACCACAAAGCCACGCCCCACACCCACCACCTGCTGGAGCATGAAACTGTCCCCCGGCGAAAGGGCAGACGCCGATGACCCGGCACCCTACTGACAACGATCCCCTGCCCCACCGCAGTGGAAAGACAGGGGATCGTCGGCGGAATCAGTCAGCGCGGTGCTCAGTCCGTATGAGCAGCTCAGTTGGTACGAGCTGCTCAGCCGGTGTAGCTGCTGAGGTCGTAGACGGTCGTGCCGTTGACAGTTGTTGCGGTGAAGTTCGCAGCGACCCATTCGGCGATCTCGGACGACGTACTGTCCGAGCTACCACCCATACCGCCACCTTGACCTCCCATGCCTCCACCCTGACCACCGGAGATGTAGTACTTGACCTGGTGGTCCGCGACATAGGAGATGAACTGATCGAGCGTCGGAGCCGGATCACTGCTCCACCCGCCGATGGCCATGACAGCCGTGTCGGTCGCCAATTCATAAGTGGCAGCAGACTGCGATCCGTTCACCGCAGCGGACCACGTGGTGTCCGCGGACTCGAGCAATTCGTTCAGCTCATCGTTGGATTGGGAACCGCCCTGGCCGCTGGGCTGAGAGACACCGGCCTCCGAGACACCTGGTCCACCCGACTGCGAGCCACCCTGGTCACTGGATACCTCGCCGCTGGGCGCCTCACCGGACGGCATCTCGCCACCCGAAGGCGGCTGGCCGTCGGGCATGCTGCCGCCCATACCACCGCCACCCATGCCGCCACCGCCCATTCCGGAGTCCTCGACGGCACCGGTCGGACCAGCGGTCGGGATGGAACCACCATGCGCGGTCGCTGCCGTCGCAATGGCGTACGACGCCCCACCGCCCAGGCCGGCGAGCGCACCGACGATCAACGCCACCGCCGCCAACCGACGGAATCGTCCGGCCGCAAGCCACAGCACAGCGCTGACAACAGTTCCGACCAACAGAACCCACCTCAGCGCAGGGAGCCAATCCGCGTTGCGATTCAACAGAACCCAAGACCAGATTCCAGCAGCCACCATCATCGACGCGAGACCTGCTCTGCCCCAGATCGATTCGCGGCGCAGCCACAACGCGTAACCACCGGTTCCGATCAGCCCTGCGATCGCCGGAGCCAGTGCGACCGTGTAGTAAGGGTGAATGGTGCCGGACATGTAGCTGAAGATCAGCCCCGTCACCAGGAACCACCCGCCCCACAACACGAGCGACGCCCGCAACAGATCCGTCCGGGGAGCTCGACCGCGCGATATCAACCCGAACACCAGAGCAACGAGCGCAGCCGGAATCAGCCACGAAATCTGAATGCCCATCTCATTGCCGAACAACCGATCCAACCCGGTCGAACCACCGAAGCTCGATCCCGCAGCGCCACCGCTCATGCCGCCGCCACCGCCGCCGCCATTGCCGTCACCACCGAAGATGCGGCCCAACCCGTTGTAGCCGAGCACCAGGTCCATCACCGTGTTGTCCGTCGAACCACCGATGTACGGACGCGCATCGGCAGGCCACAGCGCAACCGTCAACACCCACCAGCCAGCCCCGGCGATCAATGCCGCGAAGGCACCGACCAGATGCAGCAGTCGTGCACGCAGACGAGACTGTCCCGCAACGAGATACGTGAGACCGAACGCAGGCAACACGAGCAGCCCCTGCAGCATCTTCGTCAGGAACGCAAATCCCAATGCGACACCGGCGAACGCCAACCACATCGCAGCACGACGACCCGCCGCAGTCTGCAGCGACCGTACGACGAAATACGCGCCGACCGACATCAGCAACACGAGCAGCGCATCGGGATTGTCGAACTTGAACATCAACGCAGCAGCTGGAACGGACGCCAGAGCCGCTCCAGCCAACAACCCGGCAGTGGGATTCGCGACCCGCTTGACCGAGGCATACACCGTCGCCACCGCACCGACGCCCATCAACGCCTGCGGCACAAGCAGACTCGCGCTGGAGAATCCAAAGATGCGCGCGGACAGGCCCATCACCCACAGCGAAGCGGGCGGTTTGTCCACGGTGATGAAGTTCTCGGAGTCGAGCGATCCGAAGAACCACGCCGTCCAATCCTTCGAACCCGCCTGCGCCGCAGCCGCATAGAAGGTGTTGGCATAGCCGCTCGCAGTCAGGTTCCACAGATAGAGGACCGCTGTCGCCGCGAGCAATGCAGCCAACAGAGCATGATTGCGGTTCAGTGCGAGACGTCGCCCCCGGCGGTGCCGGGGTTGTGGGCTCGAACTCGAATGCCGCGGTGGCAGAAGTGTTGTAGTCACGCTGGTCCTCCATCGAAGATGTCGAGTACCAGAGTGACCGCGCCACCCTCGGTCAGCCTGGGAGCAAGCTCGAGGACAGCTGTGAGCCTGGAGAGTCGGTCAGACCCCGTCCAGCGGAGTCGTCACGGCGATGCGTCGCCGGCCGCCGGCGTCGATCACCACCTGATACGCGTTGCGCTCGACACCCACCGGCTCACCTGCGGCATCGAGATTCTCGAGCACCAGGTGTCCTACCCAGATGCCGCCCACCTCGATATCGGTCACGATGTCCTTCGCGCGCACCGCGTGGATTCCGCGGGAACGGTAGAACTGCTGTCCCTGCGTGAAGAAGTCGCGCGTCTGCTGCGGATCCGTGACGGCCAAGCATCCCCGAGGCGACACCGCCAGCGCTGGATAGTTGTAGATGTCGGCGAGACCGGAGATGTCGCCGTCGGACAGATAGCCGGTGTATCGGGCGAAGAAGTCGTCGATCGTCTCTCGTTCGTTGTGTGCCATGAACAGCAACGTACGACGCTCCTGCCCCGATTACTACGGCCCCGAAGACTCCTGCTCCGATTTAGCCTCGGCTTCACGTTCGGCACGCGCCGCAGCCAGCCCGGACATGGTCCGCAACGGCACTTCCTTGACGAACAACACCAGCACGAATCCGAGGACCATCAGGATCGACACGGCAAGGAATACGTAATCCATGGCGTCGGAGAACCCGATCCGGAACGGCTCGGCCAGAACCGAATCGATCTTCTGGATGAACGACGAGTCCGTCAGCGCACTGCCGGCAACCGAGGGATCCTGCGTGATGAGCCCGTTCGCGAAACCGGACTCCAGAGGGTCGCTACTGGTTGCAGCCGACTTCACCGCCTGTTGGAACTGGGGATCGGAACTGGCCGTCACCAGAGCATCGGTGGTTTTCGGCGTGAGCTGGTTGAACAGCATCGACAGGAACACCGCGACACCGAGCGTCGCACCGATCTGCCGGAAGAACGTCGCAGCCGACGTCGACACTCCCATGTCCTTGGGCGGCATCGCATTCTGAATGGCCAACGTCAGCGGTTGCATCATCGAGCCGAGACCGATGCCGAACACCGCCATCACGACCATCGTCTGCCACAGCGGTGTATCCGCGTGCACGTAATGGAAGGTGAACATCGCGACCGCCATCAACGCAGTGCCGATGATCGGAAAGATCTTGTAACGACCGGTCTTCGAGATGATCCGACCCGACACGATCGAGCTGACCATCAACGCACCGACGAGCGGAAGCGTCTGATAGCCGGCCAGCGTCGGCGACGAGCCCTTCACCACCTGCAGATACTGCGGCAGCAACGAGATACCACCGAACATCGCCGCGCCTGCGATGACACTGACGGCGATACACAGCGAGAACAGCGAATTGCGGAAGAAGCGCATGGGGATCAGGGCGTCGTCGCGCATCTTGATCTCGACCACGACGAACAGCACGACGCCGACGACACCGATGGCGAAACACGCCAACGCGCGAGGCGAGCTCCACCCCCAGACGCGACCCTGCTCGGCAATGATGAGCAACGGGACCAGACCGACCGACAGCAGGGCCGCACCCCACCAATCGACGCGGGCCTCACGCCGAAACACAGGCAGATTCAGCACCCGCCACACCACGACGAGCGCGATGATGCCGAGCGGAACGTTGATGTAGAAGACCCAGCGCCACCCGGTGATACCGAGAATCGACGACTGGCCCGCGAGCAATCCGCCGATGACGGGCCCGAGCACACTCGACGTCCCGAACACCGCCAGGAAGTAACCCTGATACTTGGCCCGTTCACGTGGTGGAACGATGTCGCCGATGATCGCCAACGCCATCGACATCAGGCCACCGGCGCCGAGTCCCTGCACGGCTCGAAACGCTGCGAGCTCGTACATCGACGTCGCGATACCGCACAACATCGAGCCGACGACGAAGATCGAGATGGCCGTCATGAAGAACGGCTTGCGGCCGTAGAGGTCGGACAGCTTGCCGTACAGCGGCGTCGACACCGTCGACGTGATCAGGTAGGCCGTCGTGACCCACGCGAGAACGGAGAATCCGTTCAGGTCGTCGGCGATGGTGCGCACCGACGTCGAGACGATCGTCTGATCCAGCGCAGCGAGGAACATGCCCAGCATCAGCCCGGAGAGAATCGTCATGATCTCCCGGTGGCTGTACTCGCCGGAGTCGGATGCCGTCACGTCAGGTTGAGATACCACCGCTTGGTCACACCTTTACGTTTTGTTTGCTTTCGTCATGCAACTAAATTGCGAACACCAGCATGCGCTCGGCGGAACAAGAAAGCAAAGCGATTTCAGCGATCGCGGAAGCGCTGCAGAACCTCACGCATCGTGTGCGGATAGATCCCCTCTTCGGCCAACTTCTGCCGGGTCTTGCGACGCGTCAGCACAACACCCGTGATCGCGATGATCCACACCGGATACTGCGCGAGAAACGCGACGCGGAACGCATCGAAGGTGTAGCCGCCCATCGCCTGCACGATCCACCCGATCGCGGCGATGACAAGCAAGGACGCCGTGAAGCCGCCGATATTGACCATCCCCTGCGCGGTGCCGAGGTTCGCGCTCGGATTGAACGTGCGCGCATAGTCGAATCCGATGACCGACCCCGGGCCACCGACCGAGATCACGATGACGAGCATGACCAGCAACCACAGCGGGGCCGGACCGGGAAGAGCGAGCACGACGGCCCACATCACGGCATTGCTGATCATGATGGCGAGC
Organism: Rhodococcoides kyotonense; assembly: GCF_900188125.1. Classification (GTDB taxonomy): domain Bacteria; phylum Actinomycetota; class Actinomycetes; order Mycobacteriales; family Mycobacteriaceae; genus Rhodococcoides; species Rhodococcoides kyotonense. Next base: position 5,397 of record NZ_FZOW01000019.1, read on the forward strand.
ACCAGCCACGACCGTCGCATCGGATATCGGCCCGTGAGAATCCCGAGCCCGATACCGGAGAACACCGCCGAGATCACCGAGATCGACAACAACGCACCAGCGGTCGACGACGACAGACCCTGCGCCGATGTCAGATACGGGATCCCCCACAGCAACGCGAACACCGTGATCGAGAACTGAGTGCCCATATGGCTGAAGAAGCCGAGCCTCGTGCCCGGACGCTTCCATACCTGGCCGATCGTCGAGAACGCCTCACGCAGGGAACTCTTCGTATCGAGTACCTCGACGCCGGGCGGGGAATCGCGAATCAACGCCAGCGACAACACGAACGCCAGCAACCCCAGCGACGCTGCACTACCGAACGCGAACGTCCACCCCGGACCGTGCAGAAGCATCAGGAACGGGACCGCGGACAGGATCTGGCCCATCTGGCCGAGCAGACCCGTCAACTGCGAGACGATCGGCACCTGACGCGGCGGGAACCACCTCGGCACCAGCCTCAATACCGCGATGAAGGTGAGGGCGTCGCCGATCCCGACGAGCGCGCGTGCTCCCACCGCCACCGGCAGCGACTCCGTGACGGCGAGCGTGATCTGAGCCGTCGTCATCACCAGCGCGCCGAGGGCGATCATCTTGCGCGAGCCGACACGGTCCAGCAGGACGCCCGACGGAATCTGCATCGACGCATATACGACGACCTGAAGAACGACGAACGACGACAGCAGCGACGGACTGACCGAAAATCGATCGGCGGCTTCGAGCCCGGCAACACCGAAGGCAGTGCGGTGAAGAATGCCGATGATGTAGGCGAAGACACCGACGCCCCACACCACCCACACTGTTTTCACTGTGAACATTCTGCCCGGTGCCCTGTGGGAAGATCGCACCCGGCAGCGTGCGGCTAGCAGAAAGTGAGCAATCACATGACCACCGGCTACATCTTGGTGCTCAACGGTCCGAACCTGAACATGCTCGGCACGCGTCAGCCCGAGGTGTACGGCAACGAGACACTCGCCGACGTCGTGGCACTGTGCGAGAAGACAGCCGCGGCCCACGGGCGCAGCGTCCGCGCCGAGCAGTCCAACCACGAGGGCCAGCTCATCGACTGGATCCACGAAGCACGAGGACAGGCGTCGGGAATCGTCATCAACCCCGGTGGTCTCACTCACACGTCCGTCGCACTGCGCGACGCCCTCGTCATCCCCGAGGTCCCGATCATCGAGGTGCACATCAGCAACGTCCATGCCCGCGAGGAGTTCCGTCACCACTCGTTCGTGTCCCCCATCGCCAGCGGCGTCATCGCCGGGCTCGGGATCGCGGGGTACGGCTACGCGGTCGAACGCATCGTCGCTCTTACGTAGCGCTCAGGTTTGCGCGCTTATCCTGGTCGAAGGATTTTTCGGGCGAGCGAGGGAACCAGTGAGCAACAGCAAGAAGAAGGCACAGGCCGCAGCCGCAGCACTGCAGGGCAAGAAGGACAAGCAGCGCCGCACGCTGATCCAGGTCGGTGTCGCCGTCGTGCTGATCGCGCTCATCGCCGTCATCGGTTTCTCGATCGCCTCGAAGAATTCCGACGACACCACCGCGACACCCGCCGCGACGCCGTCGTCGGTCACGGAGAACGGTGCCATCCGCATCGGCGACCCGAATGCTGCCGTCGTCGTCACCGCCGTCGAGGACTTCCAGTGCCCTGCCTGCAAGCAGTTCGAGGCCATCAGTGGTGACACGCTGTCCGACCTGATCGCCGACAACACCATCGCCGTCGACTACAAGCCGATCGCGATCCTCGACCGCATGTCGTCGACGAACTACTCCACCCGCGCCGCCAACGCGAGCATGTGCGTCGCGGACGCCGACATCTCGGCGTGGCCTGCATGGCACACGGCGATGTTCGAGCAGCAGCCTGCCGAGGGTGGGGCTGGACTCAGTGACGATGAACTGATTTCCCTCGCATCCGATGTCGGCGTCGATATTGCTTCCTGCGTCACCGACGGCACCTACACCGACTACGTCACCAGCCAGACCCAGAAAGTCCTGGCCGACGGCGTGACCGGCACCCCGACCGTCTCGGTCAACGGCACCGTCGTCTCCAACCCAACGCCCGACGGTCTGCGCGCCGCCATCGCTGCCGCACAGTGAGACCCGCCAGGACAACCGCTTGGGTTCTGTCGATCGGCGGCGCGCTCGGACTGCTCGCCGCACTGACTCTCACGATCGAGCGGATCAAGCTGCTGGAAGACGCGTCGTACGTGCCGTCGTGCAGCCTGAATCCCGTGCTGTCGTGCGGCTCGGTCATGACGACGGAACAGGCCGCGGTCTTCGGATTCCCCAACCCGATCATCGGCATCGTCGCGTTCACGATCGTCGTCGTCACCGGCATCTTGACGCTCGCGAAGGTGGCACTGCCGCATTGGTACTGGCTCGGTCTCGCCCTCGGCACCCTGCTCGGCGAGGTGTTCATCCACTGGCTGATCTACCAGAGCCTGTACGAGATCGGCGCACTGTGCCCGTACTGCATGGTCGTCTGGGCCGTCACGATGCCGATCTTCGTCGTCGCGCTGTCGCAGTTGGTCGATCGAGAACACGCAGGAACCGTGCCGCGACTGCTGCTCGAATGGCGCTGGACCATCCTCGCGGTCTGGTACGCCGTCGTGATCGTGCTGATCGGCATTCGCTTCTCGGACTATTGGGCCACGCTGATCTAGAGGACGGCTACGGCGTCGATTTCGATCAGTAGTTCCGGCATCGCGAGACGAGCAACTTCGACGACGGTTTGCGCCGGTCGCGTCTGCGGGAACAGCTCACCGAGAATTCCGGTGTACGTGTCGAGGGTGCTGATGTCGGCGAAATAGACCGTCAGCTTCACGACGTTGTCCAGCGTTCCGCCCGCCGCGTCGAGGATCAGCCGAATGTTCTCGAACGACAGCCTGATCTGCGCGTCGATGTCGCCGATGCCCTCGAACTGTCCGTCGGCAGTGATCGCGGTCTGCCCCGACAGATACAGCGTGCGCGAGGCGTTCTCCACGACGACGCACTGGGACAGCAACTGCGAGCCGGGATCCCAGACGGTGTCCGGTGACAGCACGTACTTGTCGATGGGACTACCTCCTCGAGTGCTCGGGTGACGACTTTATCGCGTGCACGATTTCGGCACGGCTGTACTGGAATCCGTCGCCGTTTCGGCCCATGGAATCAGTTCGGCAAGGCATGATGTGTGAGTCAGCTCACTAGCGGAGGGTTGGCGTGGCATGTCGGGGAGAGCTCGAGCACCAGGAGTTGTACATGGCAGGCGATCCAATCGCGGTGATAGTTGCCGTCATAGTGTCCGCCGCCGGCGCAGTCGCCGGAACCGATCTCCCCCAACCCGTTCAGGACGCAGCCGCAGGCGTCGCCGCAGCAGCCGAGAACAGTGCAGCCGGACTGACCCAGCAACTCGACGACATGTTGAAGACGATGCCCGAGCCCGCTCGGGACGCCGCATCCACCGCGTTGGACAACGGGGCCGCGGCGCTCGAATCCGCCGCCGAGCCCTTGCTGCCGGAGAAACCGCCCGAGCCGGAGAAACCTGCCGAAGCCGCCGCTGTCGAGACTCCTGCTGCTGATGCACCTGCGCCTACCGTCACGCCACTGGCAGCCAGCGTTCCGGTCACACCGAGCACGTTCGCGCCGTCGATCTTCCCGTCGGGCGCGGGCGCCATGCAGTTCGGATCGCTGAGCTTCTCGCTCTCGGAACTCACGAACCAGACGGCTTTCATGCCTGCAGCCGAAGCCGTTCGCCGGGCACTCTTCCCCGGCATGCCCGCGACCTTCACCGGTGTGTCACTGTCGCCCATCGGCGCGATCACCGCATTCGTACCGTGGCTGACGCGCGCCGGCGCGATCTGCGACGGCGTGAACGCACCGACCATCGCCGCACTGTACGCAGCCGAGAACGGATTTCGATACGGCCCGACGGCCCCGGTCTCGAGCGCAGGCGCCCGCGGGCCAGGGCAGTTCATGCCGTCGACGTGGCGCAAGTACGGCAAGGACGCCGACGGTGACGGCGTCGCCGACATCAACGGCATCGCCGACTCGGTCATGGCGTCGGGAAACCTGTTGTGCGACATCCACTCTCAAGTGTCGAAATGGAAAGACGAGGGGCGCGTGTCGGGCGACACGCTCGACCTGACCATCGCCGGCTACAACGCAGGCGCGGGCGCTGTTCTCAGGTCCGGCGGAATGCCTTCGGGCACACCGGATTACGAGAATCAGACCAAGCCCTACGTCGCGAAGATCCGCGCGATGGAACCGCAGTTCGCAGCCTTGCTGACACCATTCTCGGCGCTGAACCTCTCCGGCCTCGGTGGCCGCGCCGTGCAACTCGCGATGGACTACCTCGGCCTCCCCTACGTGTGGGGCGGCGGCAACATCAACGGGCCGTCGGGCGGCGGATTCGACTGCTCGGGCCTGACGTCGTACGCGATCTACAAGGCGTCGAACGGGTTGGTGAAACTGCCGCGCACGTCCGAGACACAGTGGAACGTCGGCACCGAGGTTCCACTGTCGATGGCGCAGCCGGGCGACCTGCTGTTCGGCAACTGGCAGTCCGGCGGCCCGGGCCACGTCGCGATCTACATCGGCAACGGCCAGATGGTGCATGCCCCGACGTTCGGTGACGTCGTCAAGGTCGGCCCGGTGTTCGACGGGATGAAGGCGCGTCACGTTCTCGGCTGAGCAGCGCACGTAAAGCGTCACGGTCGAGCTTGCCACGGGGCGTCCGGGGCAGAGCCTCCACCGCCAGTAGCTGCACCGGAATGCTGGGGCTCGGCAGCGACGCGCGCAGGCTGCGCCAGATCTCGGCCGTCGCCGGCGGGTCTGTTCCGAGAACCACTGCAGCAGCGGGCGCTTCACCCATCCTGACGTCGGGTACAGCGATCACCGCGGCCTCTGTGACTCCCGGTATCGCCGTGAGCACGGCCTCGATCGGCGCGAGTTCGACGTTCAGGCCCGCGCGAATCAGCATGTCGCTGTCGCGGCCGAACAGCGTCAGCTTCCGGCCGTCGACAATTCCCCTGTCCCCCACCGTCATCCACCCGTCGACCGGGCCTCCGACCAGACCCGAGTCGGTGAGATAGCCGTCGAACAGCATGTCGCTGCGGACATGAACCAGCGTGTCACGAATCTCGGCGTCGACGCCGTCGAACAGTGTTCCCGGCCCCGGATCGACGCCGCGGTCGTAGGAGACGAAACTCAGCTCGGACGCACCGTAGAAGTGGACCAGCGACGCGTTCGGCAGGACTTCCTGCAGCGCCAGCCTCCCGGGAGACGGCCAGCGAGCAGCGCTGGAGAGCACTTCGCGGACGGTCGGCGCGCGGATACCTGCACGGACGATGTCCCACGCGATTGTCGGCACCGAATACAGATGTGTCGGAGCATCTTTCAGCGCATCGAGAGCCGGGCGCAGATCCACGGACGCTCCCCTCGTCAGCGCGTGCAACGCCCCGTATAGAAAGTGTGTGTGATCGAGTACGCCGGGCGCGGCAACCCTGTCCCCGGGTGAGATGTCGAACGTGGCATCCGACCGATCGAGCGTCGTCGCCCAGGATCTTTGATTGCGTACGAACAGCTTCGGCTCCCCCGTCGTACCGGACGTGACGCCGACGAGCAGTTCGTCGTCAGGGGTTGCCGTGTCGTGTGGACCATCGGCGTGCAGTGCGTCGACGGGGTTCGTACACCCGAGCTTCCGCAGTCGCGCATGCTGGCTCGGTGCGGCGAGGACTACGTCCGGTCGTGTGAGTGCGAGAACTCGCGCGAACTGCTCGGGCAACAAATGACGGTGCAGCAACACGACCGACGTTCCGGACAGCATTGCCGCGGTGACCGCGACGAGTGACCCGACGTCGGACGTCGGAAGAACTGCTGCACGACGCATCCCGCGCATCCCGGCAGCCGTGCCGGTCACGCGGGTCCAGAAGTCGCGGTAGCTCAGCGATTCTCGACGGTCGACGACGGCGAGAGAACTGCTCGCCTGCGTCGCAATTCGCTCAGCCAGTAGCTCAGTCATCGTCGACACCGCGGGCGACGAGGGCGTCACCCATCGCGTCGGCGGTCCGCAGCGCTCGCACGATCACCGGAGTGGCCAGTGCCGTCATCGACCACTGCAGGCCGCGGGCTTTCCGCGCCTCGGCCACCTCGTGAACGATGGTGGCGAGCAACGGAATACACCTGATCGCGAGGGCCAGCATCAACCCGACGCGTTCGGGGTTCACACCGAATCGCTGCAGAGGGCCGAGTGCTCGCGCCACCGTGTCGAGCATGTCGCTGATTCGCGTCGTCAACGTGAAGAGTGCTGCCAGCGCGACCGAGATCAGCAACAGACCACACACGACGAGCGCACGCTGCCACGACGTGATGATCACCTGGAACACACCGATGACCAGCAGCATCCAGATGATCGGACGGAGCTGTGCGAGAGCAACTTTGGCCGGGATGCGGGCAACGGCGAACAGACCTGCGACCACGAGGGCCACGATCCCGACCTCCAGGGGCGTGCGGACCGTGATCGTTGCGACGAGGATCGAGGCGATCAGCAGCAGCAGTTTCACACCCGACGGCAGACGATGCAGCACCGAGTTCCCCGGGCGGTACAGCCCGATCATCCGACGAGCTCCCGGTACGCAGGCACGGCGTCGTCCGGCGCGCCGTCGAACGCCACGAGGCCGTTGTCGATGACGACGACCCGCTCGAAGCTGTCGAGCAAGGCCAACTGGTGCGTCACGACGATCACCTGCTGATCCATCGAGTCCAACGCGTCGGCGACGACGCGTGCATTACGCAGATCGAGCAACGTGGTCGGCTCGTCGGCGATGACGACCTCGGGACGCCTGATGAGCACTGCACCGATGGCGAGCAGCTGCTTCTGCCCACCGGACAGCAGATGCGACGGATGGTCGGCATGCCCGTCGAGCCGGAATCTGACGAGGATCTGGTGCACTCGATCGGCGATCTCGGCCTTGCTCAACCCCGACCGGCGCAACGAGAACGCGAGGTCCTCGGACACCGTCGGCATGACGATCTGGGTGTCGGGGTCGGTGAACACGAACCCGACTTTCTTGCGAATCTGCGCACCCTTCTTCGCCGCGTCCACGCCGTCGACGGTGACGGTGCCGGACGTGGGCGTCAGTAGACCGTTGATCATGCGCGCCAGCGTCGACTTGCCCGAACCGTTCGATCCGACGATGCCGACCCGACGTTCGGTGATGTGCAGGTCGATGCCGCGCAACACCTCTCGCTCGCCGAACGAATGCCGGATCCCTCGAAACACTATGTCGCTCACCACGCACGCTCCACGATCATTGCCACACCTTGGCCGCCGCCGATGGCACACGCGGCCAGGCCCACATCGGGGCCGTCGTCCTTCAGCATCTGTTTCGCCAAGCGCACCAACAGAATTGCGCCCGACGCGCCCCATGGGTGCCCCATCGCGATGGCGCCTCCCTGCGGGCAGACGATGTCCTCGTCGATGCCGAGAGTGTCCGTCACCGCGAGCACGACCGACGCGAACGCCTCGGTGATCTCGACGATCCCGATGTCCCCCAGCCCGACGCCGGTGCGTCGCAACGCTTTCTCGATCGCCGGCACCGGGCCGAGTCCAGGCAGAGCCGGATCCGAACCGGCGACAGCCGATCCCAGAACCCGCAGCGCTGGTATACCTTTCGCCATGGCCTCTGTCGTCACCGCGAGAACGGCTGCGCCGTCGGAGATTCCGCACGAATTACCGGCCGTCGCGGTGCCATCGGCGGTGAACGTCGGTCGCAGTCGCGCGAGTCGCTGCTGAGTCATGTTCGGACGAATACGTTCGTCTCTCTCGATACCTGCGACGGAGACCACCTCGTCGGCGAAATCCGTTGCCGCGGCCAGCATGTGAGACCGGGCCGCGTAGGCGTCCTGGCGGTCGCGATCGATTCCCAACTTCCGTGCCAAATCATCGGCGGCGACGCCCATGTCGGGGTCCGGGAAGCCTTCCGGCGCGAACGGGGCGCGGGTGTAACGGACGGGATCTTGTTCGGGTGCCGGTGGCCAGAATCGCCACGGGGCAGTGCTGGCGGATTCGACGCCACCGGCGAGGATCAGCTGGTCGTCGCCGCTGCGGACTCGCATCGCCGCTTGGACGACCGCGTCGAGACCCGAACCGCATTGACGGTCCACGGTCACACCCGGCACGTCGACACCGAGGCCCGCGCGCAGTGCCGCGATACGAGCCGGGTCACCTCCGGGGCCGAGGCAGTTGCCGAGCACGACGTCGTCGACGTTTTCGGAGCAGCCCGACTCACGCAGCGACGCCACGACCGCGGACAACACCGGCGCCGCGAGATCCGTCGTCGTCAGGTCCTTGAATCCGTGCCCGGCGTTGCCGATGGGTGTCCGCCACGGCGCGACGAGGACGGGCATCGAGCTCATGGAATCAAGTCTTTCACCCGGCCGCGCGCGATCTTCCCACTGCCCGTGCGTGGAAGCTCGTCGACGACGACCCAACGCCGCGGCACGGCTTCCTTCTGCAGCAGTCGGCGTGCGTCTTTCTTGACCGCGTCGAGGTCGCCGACCAGCTCGATCACTGCCGTCACGGTCTCCCCCAGCACGTCGTGACGTGTGCCGATTGCTGCTGCTGCTCTTATGCCGTCGATACCGTCTAGAATCCGCTCGACCTCCTCCGCGAGGACCGTCGTGCCGCCGACGTCGATCGCGGCGTCCCCACGGCCGTGCACGGTGAGCGTGCCGTCCTGCCCGAGTTCCGCAAGATCGCCGACGCTCACCCACTCCGGCGTGCCGAGGACTGCATACGGACTGCGGACGAACAACAGACCGTCCTCGATTCGTGCATCCACGCCGTCGAGAAGCCTCAACGGTTCGGGGACTCTGCGCGCAGCGACGAGCGACAGTTCGGCGGCGCCGTAGTACTCGACGAGGTCGACGCCGAATGCTTTGTCCCGAGCACCGGAGTCCAGCGCGGTACCCGCCACGACGACGGTTCGCAGCTTTCCCGAGTGCTCGACCAGGCGGCGCAGCACCGCGGGCACGGCGTGAGCGGCCGTCGCGGACTCCGCATCGTCGGTGACGCACGCACCGATGTGCAGCGCGTGGACTGCGGCGAACAGGTGCATCGTCGCGTGCAACGGGCCGGTGATCAGAATCCGGTCCTCGGGCTTCAAGCCCGTGATTGCCGTGAATTCGTCGAAACTGTCGGCCCAGGATGCGACTGTCCGAGCGAGCGGGCGCGGGCGGCCGGTGGATCCCGACGTCGCGACGAGCAGCCAGGCGTCGGCGATTGTTTCGCGGTGAGGTCTCGCATCGGGATTCTCGACGCGTACTGCCGTTCCTCGGCGGGCAGCCGCACAGACGGCGACGAGGGCCGTCGGGACGTCGAGTTCCGACGCGTCGCACACGGGCTGTTCGGGCCACTCGTCGATCGCGTCGTCGAATTCGGCGTAGGTGACCGTTCTGCCTGCCCAGCGGAAAGCCGGCTGATCACCGGCGCCGCCGAGAACGAGAGTCACGGACGAATCAAGCCCGGGTAGGCCCGGTGCACGCTCTTCGCGACGACGGTGGCGATGACGACCTTGAGCGCGTCACCGGGGAGGAACGCGAAGTTGGTGGAGATGGCACCCCAGACTCCGATGTCGGTGCGCAGCAGCAGACCGATCGTGCCGAAGACGTAGATGATCACGATGCCGCCGAGGGCGTTGATCAGCAGGCCGAGGACGACGGGGTACTTCGGCAGGATCCGTGCCGTCAGCAGGCCGATGACGAAGGCCGCCGGGATCCAGCCGATCAGGTAGCCGGCGCTGGGTCCGGCGAGAGCCGTCAGGCCCGTGCGTCCGCCCGACAGCAGCGGCAGACCGATCAACGTAAGCGCGATGAACACGACGACCGCCGCCGTGCCCTTGCGAGCACCGAGGATCGCGCCGGCGAGGATGACGCCGAGCGTTTGCAGCGTGATCGGCACGCCACTGAATCCGACGGTGATGGCACCGGGCAACCCGAGAGCCGCGAGCAGTGCCGCGAACACGGCGATCTGTGCCATGTCGCGAGCCGAGATACGAAACTTCGAACCGGCCACTGTCGACTCCTGTGCGCCTGCCATGATCACTCCTCGTGATGCGAACTTGAACGGCGTTCAAGGTAGCAGGTCGCGGCGCGGATCAGGAAGCAGGATCAGCGGCGAACCGCGCGAGCTCGGTGCTGACGACCTCGGGTAGACCGTTGTTCTGCTCGCGTGCGGCAGTGAAGTACGTCGAGATGGTTGTACCCCTGCACGACGATCGGCCTGTCACCTGGATGGCCCGACGGAGGTAGGTCGATGCCGCCGCTGCCCTGCAACGTCAGAATCGGATTGCGGTCCACGCCGTCGCGGTGCAGCCGGTGTTCACGAATCGCGGTAGACCCGGATTGTGTGAGGTCGAACGTCAGTGCCGTCGGGAAATACCACTCCGTGAAGTCGAGCGGCGGCTCGGCAAGGCTTCGAGCGAGCTGCGAGATCGACGTGACCTCGCTGCTCGGATCGGTGTAACGCAGTGTCTGCTCGGATGCATCCAGTCTGTCGTAGTCGTTCCAGGTGTAGACGACGTTCGGATCGCCGTACACCGCAGGCGCCGCCTTGCGCGCATCGCCGAGAGTGCTGCCGATCACGGGAAGCGACTCCATGCCAGGGAGAGTCGGAAAAGCCTTGTCCACCACAGGTTGTGGGCCGATGAATCCCACACTCGCCTGGAGGAACCCGAAGGGCTGCGAGTTGTCGTCGAGCAGTGCCCCGAGTACGGCGTCGTTGGTGGCGTACAGCGACCGAACCGACGGGCTGCCCGTCGCCGCCATCGCCGCATCCTTCGACAACAGAACCCTCAGTGTCGCATCGATATTCGTGTTGTGCGGCAGTACGTCGACGAGACCGTTCACTCCGTCGGGATCGATCCTGGCAGCCACACCCGCCAACGCGAGCAGATTGGTGGTCTCGGGATTGATCACTGCAGGTAACCGGAGTACCGGCAGAGCCGTGTCGAGGCGACCGGTGAGGTCCGCGAGGGGATCGGCGATCGCCGCCGGAAGTTCCAGGTCCGGGATGCCACGTACCACCGGCGGCGTCCCGGCTTTCACGATGGTGTCGAGAGCGAAATATCCTGCGCACTGGTTGAATCCGGCGTCGTCGAGAGTCGCGGGGTCACCGTCGAAATCCCACTCCGCGAAATAGCCCGTCACGAAACCGCCGAGCGAATGACCGCCGCACAGCACCTTCTCCTTGCGCACCTGCTGGTCGGGCAATTCGATCCTCAGCAGGTCGTACTGGTCGCGCAGCGTCTGTTCGAGGCCTTGGTTCGCGAGCCACGTTGTCGCGGCGCCGTCGGCGAAACCGGCGAACGTTCGGCCCTCGATCTCGGAGCCGCCGTAGTAGTAGTCCGACGCGACCGACAGATCGTTCGCCGCCAGCGCGGCCTGCGTACCGGTATGGTCCTCGAGGCAATTCGACCGCCGGTCCAGCGCCCAGAACTCGATGTGCGAACCCGCCGCCGCGGCCGCCGACACCGTATTGCGCGCGACCGATTCGAACGCACCCGCACCCTCGAAGATGCCGGGCTGCGCCACCAGGATTCGATCGGCCTCTGCGGAATCCGCAGGCCCGTCGACCGAGCGCCAGCGTAGGTAGGACAGATAGTCGCACTCAGGCGGGTGCGGAAGTGAGTCAGGAGGCAACGGGGCGAACACCGAGACCACCGAAGCCGCGACATCGGTGACAGGCGAACTCGACTCGACGGACGACTCCGACCTGGTCGGCGCCGCCGCCACGGGCACGCTTCCCATTACGAACAACAGCACCGTTCCCACTGCCACAGACACAAGTCTCCGCATGTCTCCCCCTCGCTCGCGGGACACACTAGAACAGGCCACCGACACGGTCAGGAGAACGCAGATACGTTATGAACCATGACAAAAACGATCGTCCTGATGCGGCACGGCAAATCCGGATACCCCGAGGGCACCCCGGATCACGATCGGCCGCTCGCCGAGCGGGGACAACGTGAAGCCGGGCTGGCCGGGCAGTGGATCACCGAGCACATCGGCACGGTCGACGCAGTGCTGTGCTCGACGGCGACACGCACACGCGAGACCCTCACGGCCACGAAGATCGACGCACCGGTGACCTACGAGGAACGCCTGTACGGGGCGTCACCGGAGGAAATCATCGACGAGATCGCGCTGACCGACGACGCGGTGTCGACGCTCTTGGTCGTCGGGCATGCTCCTGGAATACCGTTCACTGCACTGGAATTGGGCGAAGCCACCGGATCGCAGGCCGCGATCGAGATCGGCCGCAAATTCCCGACGTCGGCGATCGCGGTCATCACCTTCGACACACCGTGGTCGGAACTCGGCCGCGGCACCGGGGAGCTGACGAACTTCCACGTGCCGAGGTAGGTCAGCTCTTCAGCTTGGCCACGACGAAACCGACGACGCCGAGCGCGATGAGCAGCAACAGCGCGGTGCCGAAACCGGCGAGCCACCAGACCAGCGCGAAGATCACCAGCGCGGGTGCTGCGGCGATCAAAGCAATGCCAGGGCTCTCACGCACCGTCTCCAGCGCGGACTGAGCATGAACGCGGTCGAGCTTCTTGCCTGCCATGTCGAGCACCTCTCCTGCGACTGATTTGTCCTGGTTCTTCACAGTAGCGCGCATGCGAAGAACTGGTGCCGACGGAACATGTGCGGCATCCTTGCTCTTCGGACCTGACGGCACATGCGCGAAGGGGGAACTGTTGCTTGCGGACGGACAGGAACTGGATCCGGGAAATCCCGTACTGATCACGATTGCGGTGTGCGAGGTCGGTTTCTGGGTGATCGTGCTGGGCGGATTGGCCCTGCGATACCTCGCCCGACTACGGCGGACCAGCACGTTCGTACTCGCACTCCTACCGGTGCTCGACATCGTGTTGATCGTCGCGGTCGCACTCGACCTGCATCGAGGTGGCGAGGTCGGCTTCGCGCACCGTCTGGCAGGCATCTACCTCGGATGGACGATCATGTTCGCCCATTCCACCGTCACCTGGCTCGACGTCCGCTTCGCGCACCGATTCGCCGGCGGGCCTGCTCCGATCAAGCCACCGAAGCAGGGTCCCGCCGCATACAGTCGCGAGATAAGAAGTTTCGTGAAATGGCTCGGCGCAGCGGCGATCGCACTCGTCATCACGTTCGGCCTCGCAGCAACCGTCGCCGACGACGAGCAGGCCGCAGCCCTGAAGGACGTCGTGCAACCCATCGGCATCATCACGGCGATCTGGTTCGTCACCGCTCCGCTGTGGGTGCGAGGCAGGAGGAACGAGCAGTCGTCGACTAGCTGAATGCCTGCGTGCCGATGACCCTGAGCAGTTCGAACTTCTCGCGGGCATCGGTTCCGGGGAGCGGCGAGTAGACCATGAGGTGCTGGCCTTCCTTCTGCGTCGCGAGGGTTTCGCAGTGCACCGCGACGACGCCGACGTCCGGATGCACGAATCGCTTGACCGCCGACGCCTTGAACGCGACTCGATGCTCGCTCCAGACCTTCTCGAATTCCTCGCTCTCCGCACGTAACCGCTGCACGAGGTTCACGATCTCCGCCTCACCGGACCGACGCGCGGACACCGCACGCAGATCGGCAACATGCTTGTGCGCCATGGCATCCCAGTCGTCCTCGACGAAGCCCCGCCGGGCCGTCGGATCCATGAAGAACCTCCAGACCACGAATCGATCCAAGCCCGTGTAGTCCGGCACGCCACCGGACAACGCGTCGAACATGGCGTTGTAGGCGAGAATCTCGCCGAGGTCGGTCACCACCAACGCCGGGGTGTCGTCGAGCTTGGTCAGTAGATGCATCAGACCGGGCCCGACGTGTTTGTCCCCGCCGACCCGTGTCGGAGGCGCCTGACCGGCGAGAATGTAGAGGTGGTCGCGCTCGTCGTCGTCGAATCGCAGTGCCCGGGCGAGCGACCCCAGAATCTGTGTCGACGGGTGCGGACCACGCCCCTGCTCGAGCCGCGTGTAGTAGTCGGTGGACATCCCCGCCAGCAGAGCTACCTCGTCGCGTCGTAACCCGGGTGTCCGCCGCCGTACCCCGGGCGCGACACCGACGTCGGCGGGCGTCAGCAGTTCACGGCGTCGGCGAAGGAAGTCTGCGAGTTGGTCTCGTTCCACGTGGTTCAGTGTGCTCTTCTCGGACGGGCCCAGCCAGGGATCGGCAGTCCCACGACAAGCGCTCTCTGCCGCGCGGACGACTTTCGGAGAACTGTGGACCGCATGAACACGACACGACTCGGAAAAAGTGGACCCACCGTCTCGCGCATCGGCCTCGGCGCCATGGGCATGTCCGGCGCGTACGGCGCATCGGATGAAGCGGAATCGATTCGCACGATTCATGCCGCCATCGACGCGGGCGTCGACCTGATAGATACAGGCGACTTCTATGGAGCCGGCCACAACGAGATGCTGATCGGGCGTGCGCTGAAGGAACGGAACCGCGACGATGTCACGTTGTCGGTCAAGTTCGGCGCGCTGCGCGGTCCCGACGGCAGCTGGCTCGGATTCGACGGTCGCCCGGAAGGATTGAAGAGCGCACTCGGCTATTCGTTGCAGCGCCTCGGCGTCGACCATGTCGACATCTACCGGCCCGCGCGCTTGGATCCGAACGTGCCGATCGAGGACACCGTCGGCGCCATCAAGGACATGGTCGACGCCGGATACGTGCGGCATATCGGTTTGTCCGAAATAGGCAGCGCGACACTACGCCGCGCCGCGGCGGTACATCCCATCAGCGACCTGCAGATCGAATATGCCTTGGTGTCTCGCGGTATCGAGGCGGACATTCTGCCGACGGCTCGGGAACTCGGCGTCGGAATCACGGCGTACGGCGTTCTGTCACGCGGGTTGCTCAGTGATACCTTCCGCAGCGAGAAGCCTTTGGCTGCAGACGATTTCCGCGCGCACAGCCCGCGCTTTCAGGGTGAGAATCTGCAGCGTAACCGCGCGCTGGTGGAGGTGCTCGCGACGCTGGCCGACGAGCGCGGGGTGTCCGTTGCACAGCTCGCCATTGCGTGGATACTCAGCCGGGGCGACGACATCGTTCCGGTGATCGGAGCGCGGACCGTCGCACGCTTGTCCGAAACGCTTGCGGCGCTGAATGTCTCCCTGTCGCCCCAAGAAGTGTCCCGCATCGAGAAGGCTGTACCCGCCGACGCGGTGTCCGGAGCCCGATACGCAGAAGCCCAGATGGCTCAGCTCGACAGCGAGGCCTGAAAAAGCGTCATGAGGGCGGCATCCGCGTCGTACAGCGCTTGTCGGTCGTAGGTCGACGTGGAGGCGAGGATCTCGTCGGCGCCGGTTCTCTCGATCAGTCGATCGAGTTGTGTCGCAACCATATCCGGCGTGCCGTGCAGTCCCGCCGATAGAGACTTTTCGACGCGGTCTCGCATGCGCGCCGGGGCCGCGTCGAGATCGATGTTCGACGGTTTCGTCAGGGGCGGAAATTCGCCGGTTCGTCGTGACTGCGCCAAGGCCCATGCCTCGGACAGGACCAGTTCGCGGGCTTTCTCTGCAGTGTCGGCAATGGTGATGTCCAGAGACACGATGACCGTCGGCGCCGGATTGTCCTCGGTCGGACGGAAATGACGCCGATATGCATCCAGTGCCGTGCCGTCCCCCTGCAGGATAGGGCCGCCGACGACGACGGGCAGCCCGGCCTCGGCCGCGACCTTCAGTCCCTGCCCCGTCGCGAGAACGTAGATCGGCGGCGGCGGCACCGCAGGCCTCACCGTGACCGGACCGGTGCCGGCCAGGTAACCGCGCAGCTCTGTCAGGTCGTCGGCGAAAGTGTCCGCGGCACCGGAACGGAGGGCTGCGCGGACGGGTTCGGTGAACCCGAGCGACCGGCCGAGGCCCGCATCGACGCGCCCGGGATAGAGGGCTTCGAGCATCGCGAACTGCTCGGCGACCACGAACGGCTGATGATTGGGCAACATGACGCCGCCCGACCCGAGCCGGATCCGTGACGTGCGAGCCCCGATCGCAGCAAGCAGCACCGGCGGCGCCCCACTCGCGATACCGGGAACACCGTGATGCTCCGCGACCCAGAATCGGTGGAAGCCGAGCCGTTCTGCGTGGATGGCACGGTCGATCGTCGCGGTCAGGGCATCTGCGTCGGCGAATCCCTCGCGGGTTCGGGAGCGATCGAGAATGGACGGAAGCACACCACTCCCAACCAGGGACGCGTCGGGCATATTTCTCGCCCCTACGTGCATGGAAATACATAGCAGGCTATGTATTTCCATGCACGTGCGCGCAGCGCCTATCGAATTTTCGTGAAGCGGACCGAATGTGTCCTCGATTCGGATCAGACTGAACCTCGACAACGAACCGATCGAGGGAGAACGCCATGGACATCAAGATCGAACTCATCATGATTCCCGTAACCGACGTGGACCGGGCCAAGAATTTCTACACCAGCATCGGATTCAACGCCGACTACGACGAGCGCCCGATGGACGGAATCCGCTTCGTGCAGCTGACACCGCCCGGGTCGGCGTGTTCCATCGCGATCGGCGAAGGCATCACCAAGGCGACACCGGGCAGCGTCGAAGGCATGCAGGTGGTAGTCGACGACGCCGAGAAGGCACGCAATCACCTCGTCGCGGCAGGGCTCGAGATCGACCCCGTCGTCGACATGGGCTGGGGGAAGTTCGTGTTCTTCGCCGACCCCGACGGCAACAAGTGGGCGGTGCAGGAGTTGCCGAAGCACCCATGACCTGCGGAGGGCGGTGTTTCCGAACCTGTGGTCGCTTTTTGTCCCCCACTTAGGGAAGAATGTCCGTCGGGTCGGGGACGAGTGCAGGGGACGAATCGAAGTGAAACGCAGGCAACTGCTTCAACTGGCAGCAGCGGGACTGGTCGGGTTGGCCGCGCCGCCTCTGGTTTCGGCGTCGCGCGCGGGAGCGATCCCCATCGGCATCGGTTCGATCCGCAACCTCGTTCCCGAGGTGTTCGCCGACCCGCCTCGTCCGCCGGACCACTCGTCCGTCATCGTCGTCGGATCGGGCTTCGGAGCAAGTGCAGCAGCGCTGCGGCTCGCTCAGGCAGGCCGTCAGGTCACCGTTCTCGAGCGCGGTCTCCGCTGGCCTCGCGACCCGTGGCGCGAGATCTTCACCGCGGACATGACGGCCGACGGCCGCGGTCTGTGGCGTCAGGGGTCGTTCACCAACATCACCGGTCTGCCAGTCGGGCCCGTCGACCACTTCGGTGGCGTCCTCGACACGACGCGCTTCGAGAATCTGTCGGTGTGGCGCGGCGCTGCCGTCGGTGGCGGATCCATCGTCTACACCGGCGTCACCATCGCCCCCGACAAGCGCTTCTTCGACATGTCCTTCGGCGGCCGCCTGTCGTACGACGAGATGGCCGCCACCTGGTACCCCAAGGCACGCTCGATGCTGCTGCCGTCGACCATCCCCGCCGATATCTACAACAGTCCGAACTTCGCACATTCACGCACGTGGGACGACCATGCCCGACGCGCAGGCTTCTCGCCCGAAGCCGTCGACGGCAACTGGAACTGGAACGTCCTGCGCGACGAGATGTCCGGACGGTCGCGTCCGTCGGCGACCGTCGGCGCCAGCACGTTCGGCAACAGCAACGGCGCCAAGCATGACCTGACGCAGAACTACATCCCGCAAGCCGAGGGCACCGGCAACGCACTGGTTGCGCACAGCCACGAGGTCGCCGCGATCGGCACCGAATCCGGTGGTCGCTACCGCGTCGAGGTCCGACGCGTCGACCCCGAGGGCAACGTCGTCGAGACTCGGACGTTGACGTGCGACAAGCTGGTCCTGGGCGCAGGGTCCATCGGCACCACCGAACTGCTGCTGCGTGCGCAGGCGACCGGCGCGCTGGGCAATTTGAACGAATTCGTCGGTCGCGGCTTCGGAACCAACGGCGATGCGTCGATGACTCGGTCACTCGGTCCCGCGAACGGCGGCCCGCAGGGTGTGCCGTGTGCGTCGCGCATCGTCGACGAGTCCGGGCTCCCCCTGACCGTCGAGAACTGGTACGTCCCAGGCGTTCCGTGGGATCTCGGGTTCCTCGGCTCGCTCGGTATGACGATCGACCCACTGCGCGCGAACTTCTCGTACAACGCCGCAACCGATTCGATGTCGCTGTCCTGGCCGCAGGGAGGCAGCCGCGATACCGTGGAAGCCCTTCGCGCAGTGCAGAATCGGATGGCCGACGCCGGCGGAACCGTCGTATCCGCGGAGCCGTTCACCCGCGACGTCGACGACACCTTCACCGCGCATCCGCTCGGCGGTGCTGTGCTCGGTGACGTCACCGACTCCTACGGGCGCGTCAAGGGTCACGACGGGTTGTACGTCGTCGACGGCGCCCTGATCCCCGGCAGCACGGGCGCCGCCAACCCGTCACTGACCATCACCGCATTGGCCGAGCGCAACGTCGCCCGCATGATCGCCGACGGGCGCTAGTCCAACTGGATTTCGGGCCTGCCATCGGGAACTGTGACGGTCGCTGCGGTGCGGACGGGGTGCCCCGGCGTCGATACCGCGTCGAGAACCCTTGCCTCCGAACGCCATTCACTCGGAGTCAACGTTCCACGCAGGTAGCCGCGTCGCGCATTGCCGAATTTCACGTGCGGCGACCCGTTCGCGATGGCGGCACCTGTCGTGTCCACGTCGGCACCATCCTTGCCCGACGCGATCGACGTCGTCGCGATCTCGACTCCGACGACCGGTGAGACCTGATCCTGGTAGTCACGCCGTAGCTCGGACACGATCGTTCGGTGGATGTCGCCGACGATCGACGCCACGTTCGTAGTGCCGCGATCCTTGGCTCCGTCCAGGATGCGGTGACGCGACGCTTCGTAGCCGCTCCACGGATCCATGCCCACCTTCCTGTCCGCATCCAGCCCCCGTGCGAGATCCGAGATGACCGTCTGGTGCGCAAGGAATTTCCACTTCGACGGCGAGGAGAACCCGTCGAGGATCCATTGCTCCTGCTCGGCGCCCGTGATGGTGCGCGACGGGTCTGCGGTCTCGGCGTTCTGGGCGTGCTCCGTGTCGCCGTTCGCCTGATCACTGCGATACTGGCGGGTGTCCAGGACGGAGAAGTCGACGAGATCGCCGAAGCTGAACCGACGGTAGACCTTCATGTCCGGCCCGTTCGGACGGAGGTTCGCGCGCACAGGGGTGTTCTCCCACCAGGCCTTGAACGCGTCCGCTCTTCGGAGAAGAAATTGTGTTGGGTCGTCGTCGTCCTGACTGATCTGCGATGCCCAGTTGTTGTCGACTTCGTGGTCGTCGAACGTCGTGACGAACGGCGCCGACGCGTGTGCAGCGGCCAAGTTCTCATCGGCCTTGTACATCGCGTATCGATCACGATAGTCGTTGATCTGCATGGTTTCTCGCGCCGCAGACTCAGTTCTGGGCTGTCCAGCGCGAGCACCCTCGTCCTTGATCGCGTACTCGTAGATGTAGTCACCGAGGAAGAACACGACATCGAGATTCGACGACGCCAGGTCCTTGTACGCGTCGAAGAATCCGTCTTCCCACTTCTGGCACGATGCCCAGGCGAAGTCCAGCCTGCTGAGCGGTTGACCAAGTGCTGGAGCGGTTTTCGTGCGTCCGACTGTGCTGGCATGGGGTCCGACAAGGAAACGATAGAAATATTCGCGCCCGGGCTCGAGGCCTTTGACATCGACATGAACGGACCAACCGTCGAATTCCGTTGCAAGCTCGACGCCTTGCGTGATGATGCGCGCGAATCGGTCGTCGGCCGCAATCTGCCACTGCACCGGAACCACACCTGGAGTCATACCACCCAGCGGCGCAAAGGGATTCGTTGCCAGTCGCGTCCACAGCACCACCGAGTCGGGAAGCGGATCGCCCGACGCGACGCCCAACCGGAACGGATAGTCGGGTGGCACCACCGACTGCGCCGATGCGCTGGCCGGGTTCAGTGCAGGCGTGAACGCCAACGCGCCGACCAGCGCACTCCACGTCAGGAATTGCCGGCGCGTCGATCCCCCACGGAGGGAGATGTCCGAGCCGATGGCTATGTCGTTTCCTCGTCTCACCATCGTTCGAGGGTCTCCCGACGCGGTCAACGTGAGCCGTCATCGAAGAGACTTACACATGAACCGATCACGAAGGGCCGTAGTTGTCCGCAATCGACGGCACTATGGCTCCATGACCACACCAGACCATTCGGGATCTCAGATCGACCACCTCAACATCGGCGTCGCAGATCTGGATGCCAGCGCCGACTTCTACCGTGCGGCACTCGCACCGCTCGGTATCACCGAGATCATGCGTGTACCCCCGGGGCCCGATCAGCTCACCATGATCGCGTTCGGCTGGGCAGACCGGAAGCCGTTCTTCTGGATCGTCGACGCACCGGGCTCACGGATCGGCCCGCACACGCACCTCGCATTCACCGCCGGGAGCCACGACGAGGTCGACGCCTTCCACGCGGCAGCTGTGTCCGCCGGGGCCGTCGAACTCCGTCCGCCCGGCCTGCAGCCGGAGTACCACGCGGAGTATTATGGCGCCTTCGTCCGAGACCTCAACGGCATCGATCTCGAGGCGGTCTGTCACCACTCCTGACGCGAAAAGCCCCGCATCCCAGAAGGATGCGGGGCTTTCGGTCGTGAGTGGAAATGTATAGCGGACAGGAGTGGAGCCTGCGGAACGACCCTTGAGCGCTATACATTTCCACTCACGTGGGCTTTATCTGTACTCGTTCGAGAAACCGTAGTCGTCGAGCGGCACTGCAGCACCGGTGTTCTGGCCGAAGCCGTCCGGGCTGTAGTACTGATCGTCGTACGACGGCACCGCGTACGCCGCGGCACGTGCCTCTTCGGTCGGCTGAACCGTGATGTTGCGGTAACGGTTGATACCGGTACCAGCGGGGATCAGCTTACCGATGATCACGTTCTCCTTGAGACCGATGAGCTTGTCGCTGCGGGTGTTGATGGCCGCATCGGTGAGCACACGAGTGGTCTCCTGGAAGGACGCTGCCGACAGCCACGAATCGGTTGCCAGCGATGCCTTGGTGATGCCCATCAGGACCGGACGTCCGGCTGCGGGCTCGCCACCTTCGGACACGACGCGACGGTTCGACGCCTCGAATTCGCTGCGCTCGGTCAAGGAACCGGGCAGGAACTCGGTGGAGCCGGAGTCGATGATCGTGACGCGACGGAGCATCTGGCGCACGATCGTCTCGATGTGCTTGTCGTGAATCGACACACCCTGCGACCGGTACACCTCCTGGACCTCGTTCACCAGGTGGATCTGAACCTGGCGAGGACCCATCACGCGCAGAACCTCGTGCGGATCGGCAGCACCTTCCATGAGCTGCTGGCCGACCTCGACGTGGTCACCGTCCGCCAGAAGGCGCTCGGTGCCGTCGTCGTGCTTGAAGACACGCAGACGCTGACGCTTCGAGAGCTTGTCGTAGACAACCTCTTCGCCGCCGTCGTCCGGGACGATGGTGATCTTGTAGAAACGATCGCCGTCCTCGAGCTGGATGCGTCCCGACACGTCCGCGATGGGAGCCTTGCCCTTCGGCACACGTGCCTCGAACAGCTCCTGCACACGAGGCAGACCACCGGTGATGTCATCTCCGGCGACACCACCCTGGTGGAAGGTACGCATGGTCAGCTGGGTACCGGGCTCACCGATCGACTGTGCGGCGACGATACCGACGGCCTCGCCGATGTCGACGAGCTTGCCGGTAGCCATCGAACGGCCGTAGCAGGTTGCGCAGACGCCGGTGCCGGTGGTGCAGGTGAGCACCGAACGGACCTTGACCTGTGTGATTCCTGCTTCGAGCAGTGCGTCGATGGCAGGGTCGCCCAGGTCGTGTCCACGCGAGACGATGACGTTGCCGCCCTCGTCCACTGCGTCGGCGGCCAGCGTACGAGCGTAGGTGCTGGTCTCGACGTGAGCGTCACGGATCATCGTGCCGTCGGCGAGCTTCTCGGCGATGGTCGTGTTGATGCCGCGCTCGGTGCCACAGTCGACCTCGCGAACGATGACGTCCTGCGACACGTCGACGAGACGACGCGTCAGGTAGCCCGAGTCGGCGGTACGAAGCGCCGTGTCGGCCAGACCCTTACGAGCACCGTGCGTGTTGATGAAGTACTCGAGGACCGTCAGGCCTTCCTTGAAGGAAGACTTGATCGGACGCGGGATGAACTCACCCTTCGGGTTGGTCACCAGACCCTTCATGCCGGCGAGCGACCGAACCTGAGTCATGTTTCCGGCTGCGCCGGACTTCACGATCATCGGGATCGGGTTGTCGTCGGGGAAGTGCGCCTCCATGGCCTTACCGACCTGCTCGGTCGCGTCCTGCCAGATCTTGACGAGAGCCGAGTTGCGCTCGACCTTGTCGAGAGCACCACGCTGGTACTTCTTCTCGATCTGATCGGCCTGAGCCTCGAACGTCTCCATGATCTGCGGCTTCTCCGGCGGCACGAGCACGTCGGAGATCGAGATGGTGACGCCCGAACGCGTGGCCCAGTAGAAGCCTGCGTCCTTGAGCTTGTCGACGGTCTGTGCGACGACGATCATCGGGTAGCGCTCGGCGAGATCGTTGATGATCGTTGCCTGACGCTTCTTCGGCATCTGCTCGTTGACGAACGGGTAGTCCGCCGGGAGCAGCTCGTTGAAGAGAACGCGTCCGAGGGTGGTCTCGGCGGTCCAGCCGTCGCCACGGTTCCAGCCGTTCGGGAACAGCTCTGCCTCGATGTCGCGCGGAGGACGCTGTGCGGTCAACCGCACACGGATCTGCGACTGCACGGTGAGTGCGCCACGATCCACGGCCATCTGAGCCTCGGCCGGCGACGAGTACGCACCGAACTCGGCTTCGTCGTTGGTGGCGTCGGCACGCTCACCCTTGGCACCCGGATCGAGGCGCGTCAGGTGGAACAGACCGGTGACCATGTCCAGACGCGGCATGGCGAGCGGACGGCCCGATGCAGGCGAGAGGATGTTGTTCGACGACAGCATCAGCACGCGTGCCTCGGCCTGTGCCTCGGCGGACAGCGGGAGGTGGACAGCCATCTGGTCACCGTCGAAGTCGGCGTTGAACGCCTCACACACGAGCGGGTGCAGCTGGATGGCCTTGCCCTCGACGAGCTGCGGCTCGAACGCCTGGATGCCCAACCGGTGCAGGGTAGGTGCACGGTTCAGCAGCACGGGGTGCTCGCCGATGACCTCTTCGAGGACGTCCCACACCTGCGGACGCTGACGCTCGACCATGCGCTTGGCCGACTTGATGTTCTGCGCGTGGTTCAGATCGACCAGACGCTTCATCACGAACGGCTTGAACAGCTCGAGAGCCATCAGCTTCGGCAGACCACACTGGTGCAGCTTCAGCTGCGGGCCGACGACGATGACCGAACGGCCCGAGTAGTCGACGCGCTTGCCGAGGAGGTTCTGACGGAAACGCCCCTGCTTGCCCTTGAGCAAGTCGGACAGCGACTTCAGCGGACGGTTACCCGGCCCGGTGACCGGACGTCCACGACGGCCGTTGTCGAACAGGGCGTCGACCGACTCCTGCAGCATCCGCTTCTCGTTGTTGACGATGATCTCGGGAGCACCGAGGTCGATCAGTCGCTTGAGGCGGTTGTTGCGGTTGATGACGCGGCGGTACAGATCATTGAGGTCGGACGTCGCGAAACGTCCACCGTCGAGCTGAACCATCGGACGAAGCTCCGGCGGGATGACCGGAACGGCGTCGAGGACCATGCCCATCGGCGAGTTGCGGCCGGCCTGGAACGCGGCGACGACCTTGAGACGCTTCAGCGCGCGAAGCTTCTTCTGGCCCTTGCCACTACGGATGGTCTCGCGCAGGATCTCTGCTTCGGCGTCGACGTCGAAGGTCTGCATGAGCTTCTGGATCGACTCGGCGCCCATGGCACCGGTGAAGTACTCGCCGTAGCGGTCGATGAGCTCGCGGTAGATGAGCTCGTCGACGATGAGCTGCTTCGGAGCCAGCTTGGTGAAGGTGTTCCAGATCTCCTCGAGACGATCCAGCTCACGCTGCGCGCGGTCACGGAGCTGACGCATCTCGCGCTCGCCGCCGTCCTTGACCTTGCGACGGACATCGGACTTCGCGCCCTCCGCCTCGAGCTCGGCGATGTCGGCTTCGAGCTTCTGCGCGCGAGCCTCCAGATCGGCGTCACGCTGATCTGCGACGGCCTTCTTCTCGACCTCCATCTCGGCCTCGAGCGTCGAGAGCTCGTTGTGACGGAGTTCGTCGTCGACCGTGGTGATGACGTAGGCAGCGAAGTAGATGATCTTCTCGAGATCCTTCGGAGCCAGGTCGAGCAGGTAGCCGAGGCGCGACGGGACGCCCTTGAAGTACCAGATGTGCGTGACGGGCGCAGCCAGTTCGATGTGGCCCATGCGCTCACGACGAACCTTGGCGCGAGTGACCTCGACACCACAGCGTTCGCAGATGATGCCCTTGAAGCGGACGCGCTTGTACTTACCGCAGTAGCACTCCCAGTCCCGAGTGGGGCCGAAGATCTTCTCGCAGAAGAGGCCGTCCTTCTCGGGCTTGAGCGTGCGGTAGTTGATGGTCTCCGGCTTCTTGACCTCGCCGTAGGACCACTGACGGATGTCGTCTGCAGTGGCGAGGCCAATGCGGAGTTCATCGAAGAAGTTGACGTCGAGCACGTAACTTCCTTTCCCCGTGATGGGTGTTGTGCCGAATCGAAAACAAGAACTATCGCCCCCGGGCCTGCATCACTGCAGGCCCGGGGACCGAAGAACTACTGGGCGAGGTCGTCGACCGTCGCAGCTTCGTTCCTGGAAAGGTTGATTCCCAGGTTGGCTGCTGCACGCTCGAGGTCTTCGTCGTCACCGTCGGCCATCGTGATGGCTGCGCCGTCCGAGGACAGCACCTCCACGTTGAGGCACAGCGACTGGAGCTCCTTGAGGAGAACCTTGAAGGACTCGGGAATGCCGGGCTCGGGGATGTTCTCGCCCTTGACGATGGCCTCGTACACCTTCACGCGGCCGACCACGTCGTCCGACTTGATGGTGAGGAGCTCCTGCAGCGTGTAGGCAGCGCCGTACGCCTGCATGGCCCAGCACTCCATCTCACCGAAGCGCTGACCACCGAACTGAGCCTTACCACCGAGGGGCTGCTGCGTGATCATCGAGTACGGCCCGGTCGAACGAGCGTGGATCTTGTCGTCGACCAAGTGGTGCAGCTTGATGATGTACATGTAGCCCACCGACACCGGGTACGGGAACGGCTCGCCGGAGCGGCCGTCGAACAACGTGGCCTTTCCGTCGGGTCCGACCATCTGCTCGCCGTCGCGGTTGGGGATGGTGCTCTCCAGCAGGCCGGCGAGCTGGTGCTCCTTGGCGCCGTCGAACACCGGAGTGGCGATGTTGCTGTCGGCAGGTGCCGCCAACATCTCCTCCGGCAGACGATCGGCCCAATCCGGCTTGGTGCCGTCCGCTGCGATCTGAACGTTCCAGCCGGTCTTGCCGATCCACCCGAGGTGGGTCTCCAGGACCTGGCCGATGTTCATACGACGCGGAACACCGTGCGTGTTCAGGATGATGTCGATCGGGGTGCCGTCGGGCAGGAACGGCATGTCCTCCTGCGGGAGGATCTTGCCGATGACGCCCTTGTTTCCGTGGCGGCCTGCGAGCTTGTCGCCGTCCTGGATCTTGCGCTTCTGCGCGACGTACACACGAACGAGCTCGTTGACGCCGGGAGGCAGATCGTCGTCGTCCTCGCGCGAGAACACGCGAATGCCGATGACCTTTCCGCTCTCGCCGTGAGGAACCTTGAGCGACGTGTCGCGAACCTCGCGTGCCTTCTCACCGAAGATCGCGCGCAGCAGGCGCTCTTCCGGGGTCAGCTCGGTCTCGCCCTTCGGCGTGACCTTTCCGACCAGCACGTCGCCGTCACGAACCTCGGCACCGATACGGATGATGCCGCGCTCGTCCAGGTCCGCGAGGACCTCGTCGGAGACGTTCGGGATGTCGCGAGTGATTTCCTCGGCACCGAGCTTGGTGTCGCGGGCATCGATCTCGTGCTCCTCGATGTGGATCGAGGTGAGAACGTCCTCTTCCACGAGGCGCTGCGACAGGATGATCGCGTCCTCGTAGTTGTGGCCTTCCCACGGCATGATCGCGAGCAGCAGGTTCTTGCCGAGCGCCATCTCACCGTTCTCGGTGCACGGGCCGTCGGCGAGGACCTGACCGGACTCGACGCGCTGACCCTCGTCCACGATCGGACGCTGGTTGGCGCACGTGCCCTGGTTGGAGCGCGCGAACTTACGCATGCGGTAGGTCTTGCGCGATCCGTCGTCGGCCATGACCGTGACGTAGTCGGCGGAGACCTCTTCGACGACACCGGTCTTCTCGGTGATGACGACGTCACCGGCATCGACAGCGGCACGCAGTTCCATGCCGGTACCGACGATCGGCGACTCGCTTCGCACCAGCGGGACGGCCTGACGCTGCATGTTCGCGCCCATGAGGGCACGGTTGGCGTCGTCGTGCTCGAGGAACGGAATCATCGCGGTAGCGACCGACACCATCTGGCGAGGCGACACGTCCATGTAGTCGATGTCGGCGGACGAGACGAACTCGACCTCTCCACCCTTACGACGGACGAGAATCTTGTCCTCGATGAAGCGACCCTCGTTGTCGACGAGCGAGTTCGCCTGCGCGAGCGTGTGGCGATCCTCTTCGTCGGCCGTGAGGTAATCGACCTCGTCGGTGACCTGGCCGTCGACGACCTTGCGGTACGGCGTCTCGATGAAGCCGAACGGGTTGACCCGCGCATACACCGACAGCGAACCGATCAGGCCGATGTTCGGGCCTTCAGGGGTCTCGATGGGGCACATGCGGCCGTAGTGCGACGGGTGAACGTCACGAACCTCGAGGCCGGCGCGCTCACGTGACAGACCACCGGGGCCGAGAGCCGACAGACGACGCTTGTGCGTCAGGCCCGACAGCGGGTTGTTCTGGTCCATGAACTGCGACAGCTGGGACGTTCCGAAGAACTCCTTGATCGCAGCGACGACGGGGCGGATGTTGATCAGGGTCTGCGGCGTGATCGCCTCGACGTCCTGAGTGGTCATACGCTCGCGCACGACGCGCTCCATGCGGGACAGGCCCACGCGGATCTGGTTCTGGATCAGCTCGCCGACGGTACGCAGACGACGGTTTCCGAAGTGGTCGATGTCGTCGACCTCGACGGGAACCTCGACGCCACCGGGAGCCGTCATCGAGGTCTCACCTGCGTGCAGACGCACGAGGTACTCGATGGTCGCGACAATGTCTTCCTCGGTGAGGGTCGACGCCACGATCGGCTGGCCGGAGTTGAGTCCGAGCTTCTTGTTGATCTTGTAACGGCCCACGCGAGCGAGGTCGTAGCGCTTGTCCTTGAAGAACAGGTTCTCCAGGAGCGTCTGTGCGCTCTCCTTCGTGGGCGGCTCGCCCGGACGCAGCTTGCGGTAGATGTCGAGGAGTGCCTCGTCGGTACCGGCAGTGTTGTCCTTCTCGAGCGTGGCCATCAGGATCTCGGAGAAGCCGAAGCGCTCCGTGATCTGCTCGGTGGTCCAGCCGAGAGCCTTCAGCAGCACCGTGACGGGCTGGCGACGCTTACGGTCGATACGAACACCGACGGTGTCGCGCTTGTCGACGTCGAACTCGAGCCATGCACCACGGCCGGGAATGACCTTGACGCTGTGCAGGTCCTTCTCCGTCGTCTTGTCGACCGTGTGGTCGAAGTAGACGCCGGGCGAACGAACGAGCTGCGAGACGACGACACGCTCGGTGCCGTTGATGATGAACGTGCCCTTGTCGGTCATCATGGGGAAATCGCCCATGAACACCGTCTGGCTCTTGATCTCACCGGTGTTGTTGTTGATGAACTCGGCGGTGACGAACAGCGGAGCTGCGTACGTCATGTCCTTGTCCTTGCACTCGTCCTGCGAGGCCTTGACCTCGTCGAACCGTGGGTCGGAGAAAGACAGGGACATGGAGCCCGAGAAATCCTCGATCGGAGAAAGTTCCGTCAGGATGTCCTCGAGACCACCGGAGACCTCACCGTCACCGCGCGCGGCGGCACGGTCGCGCCAGCTCTGCGCGCCTACCAGCCATTCGAAAGAGTCTGTCTGTACATCGAGGAGACCGGGTACCTCCAACGGTTCGCGAATATTCGCGAACGAAACCCTCCTCGGGGCTCCCGGTGTTCCGACAACTGCCTTGGTCTGGCTAGAGACTGCCAAGATGCGTCCTTCCAGCACCTCACGCGGGCCGCTCGTGCAGTGCGACCGCCGCTGTATCTGCTTGCTATATGTGGGGCGAATTCGCTGGTCACAACCAGACCGAATCCCCACCGCAATCTCTTCGAAGCTTTCACTTCGCAGACACAGCAATCGAGAGGTGGACAGGAGGCAGCCAGCGCAACGTCCAAAGGTACCCCACATCGGCGCAGAGCGCAACAGGGGCATCAAAAGTAGCACCCGAGATGGAAACCTGCGTGGCGCTCGAGAGCGGCGTGTCGCGGGTCTGCGAGATCGGTCCTCCCGATCGCTGCGGGGTGCTTTCGAGGACAAGAGTGACCCCTGCGCGCGCGTGCGTCAAGAGGGACGGCAAACCGTTTACCCACCGATAGCCGAGCCCACCTGATCCGCACACGAACATCGGCACCGGTCGGTTCGCGCTCCGGACGTCGAACCGACGGCGTCCCGGGCGGGGCCGGGCGGGTCTGGGCTTACGGACCGGGCCTCAGGGACCGGGCTCAGGGACCCGGGATTAGGGACCGAATGCCTCATCCGGTCACTTGAAGTGACCAAAGGACGCCCTCGATCACCCCGAGGGTCACCCGGCGGTCACCCAGGCGGCCCGCACATCCGGAGCGAATGCCCCATCCGGTCACTTGTAGTTACCGAAGGACGCCCTCGGTCACCCCGAGGGCCACCCGGCGGTCACCCAGGGCGGCCCACACATCCAGAGCGAATGCCCCATCCGGTCACTTGGAGTTACCGAAGGACGCCCTCGGTCACCCCGAAGGAAGCCCTCGGTCACCCCGGGCGCCACCCTAGGCCACCCGAAGCCGCTCGACCAGCCAGGAATGTCGGAATTCGTTGCGCGACAACGCATCCCTGTGACCAGCGAAATACAGTGCACTGCACCATGTTTCGCAGCACCATCCCGCATTCCACCACTCCCCGAACATCGGGGACAGTTGAAATCTGTACCTTGTCAACGGATATCGAGACATCGGTGCACGCTCCGACTTTCCTATGGCGGTTCGTGTCGGAGTCTGGTTGTATTCTCCTCACGCGCAGGGGGTTCCCGGCGCGCACGAGGCGTTTCGGGGGGATACCGAACTCACACCTCTGGTGGGTAGTCGGACTAGTAATCGGGGGAGATTCATGGTCGAGATCGCTCTTGTCGGTATCGGGTGCCGGTTCCCGGGCGGGGTTCACGACGGGCAGAGTTTCTGGGAGTTCATGCTCGCGAAGGGCGACGGCATCGTCGATATTCCGGCCGACCGCTGGAATGCCGACAGGTTCTACGACCCGGACCCGGACGCACCCGGGCGGATGTACACCCGTCGCGGCGGGTTCCTGACGCAGTCGCTGTGGGAGTTCGATCCGGAGTTCTTCGGCATATCGCCACGCGAGGCATCCGTCACCGACCCCCAGCAGCGACTCCTGCTCGAGGTCGCCTGGGAAGCTCTCGACGATGCAGGGCATGCAGGCCGCGTCACCGGCTCACCCATCGGCGTGTACGTCGGCGGTTTCACCAACGACTCTGCCGGACTTCGTGGTTCGCCTTCGGTTCGGCCGTACATCAATGCTCACAGTGCCACCAGCTCGTCGCACACTCTGTTGTCGAACCGTATCTCTTACGCATTGGACCTGGTCGGCCCGTCGATGACGATCGATACTGCGTGCTCGTCGTCGCTCGTCGCGATGCACGAAGCCGTCCGCGCTCTCGATCGCGGTGAATGCGAGATGGCCCTGGTGGGCGGCGTGAACACGATGATCAGGCCGGAAACGTTCGTCTCGATGTGCAAGGGCCGCTTCCTGGCGTTCGATGGCCGGTCCAAGTCGTTCGACGCCACCGCCGACGGTTACGGTCGCGGCGAGGGTGCAGGCATGGTGCTGCTGAGACCGCTCGCCGACGCGCTACGTGACGGCGACCGCATCTACTCGGTCATCCGCGGCTCCGGCGTCAACCAGGACGGTCGAACCATCGCCATTCCGGTACCCAACCCCGTCTCGCAGCGCAGCCTCGCCGAGCGAGTGTGCGCCGAAGCCGGAATCGACCCCAGCCAGGTCGGGTACGTCGAAGCGCACGGCACGGGTACCGCCGTCGGCGATCCGCTCGAGATCGAGGCACTCGGCGGGGCGTACGGCTCCGTCGCCGGGCGAACGACACCGCTCGTCGTCGGATCGATCAAAGCGTCGATCGGGCATACCGAAGCGGCCGCGGGCATCGCGAGCGTCATCAAGAGCGCACTGTCGATCCATCACCGCACCATCGTTCCGCAGGCGTGGCTCGACACACTGAACCCGGCGATTCCGTTCGAGGAACTGCAGATTCGCATTCCGGTGGACGCCGAGCCGTTCCCGAACACCTACGATCGCCCCGTCGTCGCCATCAACGGTTTCGGCTACGGCGGCACCAACGCGCACGTCATCATGCACGACGCACCCGCGTCGGCAGCGGTCCCCCGGTCCACACCACGCCCCCGCATCTTCCCGTTGTCCGCGCGTACCGACGCCGCGCTGCGTGAGGTCGCGTCGACCCTCGCGGACCGCTTGGAGTCGTTGCTCGACTCGGCGGTCCCCGAGACCGCGGACGACGTCGCGACCGCGTTCGCATCGGCCGCATGGACGCGTCGAGCACATCACCCGTTGCGGGCGTCGCTGAGCTTCACCGGCGCCTCCGATCTTCTGAGCGGCCTACGCGAGTTCGCCTCGGGCACCGGTCAATCCGCGCATACGATCGACGGCGCAGGCGCACCGGTCTTCGTCTTCAGCGGCATGGGCCCGCAGTGGTGGGGCATGGCTCGCGACCTCCTGAACGAGGGTGGAGTGTTCGCGCACGAAGCACGCGTTGTCGACGATGCATTCACCGAGATCGCCGGGTGGTCCATCATCGAGGAACTGACGCGCGACGAGGAGTCGTCACGTGTCACCGACACCGAGGTCGCGCAGCCCGCGAACTTTCTCGTGCAGGTGGCACTCGTCGCCGAGCTACGGGCCCGGGGCATCGAACCCGACACCGTCGTCGGCCACAGTGTCGGTGAGGTCAGCGCTGCCTATGTCAGCGGTGCACTGAGCCTGCACGACGCTCTCCTCGTCAGCTGCCACCGCGCGCGCCTCCAAGCCACCACGGCCGGCAGTGGATCGATGCTGGCCGTCGGGCTGTCGGAGGCCGACGCCCTGGCCCGCATCGCCGAGGCGGGCGACGACATGCGCTCCCATGTATCCGTCGCGGCCGTCAACAGCCCCACTGCGGTCACCCTCGCAGGTGACGTCGACCATCTCACCACGTTGGCCGAATCCCTCACGGACGCAGGTATCTTCGCGAAGCGACTACAGGTCGAGGTGCCGTACCACAGCCACCTGATGGATCCGATTCTCGGCGAGGTGTCGTCGGCGCTCGCGTCGTTGGATCCACGGACACCCGAGCTCACGCTCTTCTCGACCGTCACCGCGGAGCAGGTCACCGGGGCCGGCTGGGATGCAGCGTACTGGTGCGACAACGTCCGCAAGCCGGTCCGCTTCGCCGACACCATGACCGCACTGATCGCGCAGGGTCGCCGGTTGTTCCTCGAAGTCGGGCCGCACCCCGTGCTGTCCGGCAACATTCGCGAGATCCTCATCCGCACCGGCGATCCCGGGACGTCGATCCCCACTCTCGTCCGCAAGCAGAACGACGCCGAGAGCCTGGCGGCGACGCTGTCGAGCCTGTACGCAGCGGGCACGTTCGAGGGACACATCTACTCCCCCGGCGACGCCGTCGCATCTCCGCACGTCGCGCTGCCTGCGTACCCCTGGCAGCGCACCCGCGTGTGGAGCGAGGACGACGCGTCCGTCGCAGACCGTTTCGGGTCGTCGACCGTCTACCCGATGCTCGGCGACCGCACCGCCGCGGCGGCCAGCGAATGGCACGCCGAACTCGCGATATCCCAGTTCCCGTGGCTGCACGACCATGTGGTCGACGGCATCGTGTTGCTTCCCGGTACCGCGTATCTCGATGCTGCACTCAGCGCCGCCGCGGTGCGCTCGGGACGAACCGAGGTCGGTCTCGAACACGTCGAGTTCGTCGCACCCCTCGTCGTCGACAAGCACGACGTACCCGTGCTGCAGGTCTCCGTCGAAGACAGCACGAGACGCTTCGTCATCAGATCAAGGCCTGCGGCGTCGTCGAATTGGACGGTTCACGCGATCGGCCGGCTCGTGGAAGGTCAGTTCGATGCGCCGTTCGTCGCGTCGGACGCTCCTGACGTGATCCACGAGGTCACCGGCCAGGCACTGTATCCGCTACTCCACGCGGCCGGGCTGCAGTACGGGCCCACGTTCCAGGGCATCGAATCGGCGAGCATCGGCTCGGACGTCGTCGTCGCGTCCATCGACGCATTCGCGCAGTCCGGCTCCGGCCACCTCGTGCACCCGGCCGTCCTCGACACCGCTCTGCAGGCAGTCGCAACGCTCGCGGCCCCTACCGCAGCGACGGGTGCCGTCGTACCCGCGGCGATGAAGACGGTTCGACGCTACGGCCCCATACCCGATCGTGCGACCGTCGTCGTACGACGCACCGGCACCGACCCGATGCGCGCCGACATCGCCGTCACCGACGAGGAAGGACGCGCCGCGGTCACGTTGAACGGCGTCGAATTCCGGCCCATCGCACCACCGCAGAGTCTCCACGCGCAGATGTCCTCGGTCTTCTACGAACCGGTGTGGGAGCTGCGCGACAACCGCGATCCCGGTACCACCGTCACGGAACAAGCACGAGACTTCGCGCTCGTCGTCGTGCTCGGTCAGCCCGAGGCCTCGACGACGGACCGGATCGACGCGATCACGGCATCGCGACGGGAATCGGTTGTTCTGCATGCCGACACGTCGACTCACGTCGACGTCGTCACCGCACTACGAGAAGGCCTCTCACGCGATGGCGTCGAACACGTCACCGTCGTCGCAGTCGCCGGTCGCTTCACCGAGCCTGCCGACGCGGTCGCGTCGCTACTGGTGGTCGCCCGCGCCGTCCACGTCGCCGTCTACGGCGACGAAACCGGCCCTGCCGTCGATCCCGCTTCGGTGTCGGCCGTCGTGCTCACCCAACGCGCCTTCTGCATGCCGGGCGACGTGGACGGTGCCGACCTGGCGCATGCCGGGCTCGTCGGTGCACGTCGCTCGCTGAGAAACGAACAATCGACGGCGGCGTGGCGATTCATCGACTCCGAACCGACGACCACCTTGTCCGAACTCGTCACCGAGACGTTCGCGTCCGGTTCGTTCGCCTCCGACGTCGTCGACGAGGTCGCGTTGCGGCAGGGTTCGCGGTGGGTGATCACGCTGAAGAGCAACCTCGACGAGCACCTCGCCGTTCGCGACCAGCCGACGGTCCTGCGCAATCCCGAGCAGTCGTTCGCCGTCGAAGTACCGAAGTCGAAGTTGTTGTCGGACCTGGCTTTCCGCGCCAACGACCGTCGCGCACCCGGCCCCGGCGAGGTCGAAGTCAGAATGTCGACCATCGGACTCAATTACAAGGATCCGCTCAAGGTCATGGGAGTCCTGACCGACAAGGAACTCGCGGGCACCTACTTCGGAACGCGACTCGGCCTCGAAGGTGCGGGAGTCGTCACCCGCGTCGGACCGGGCGTGACGGAAGTGGCACCCGGTGACCAGATGGGCGTGTGTGCCAGGGACATGATGCGTCGTTATGTCACCGTCGGCATCGACGAGGGCGGCACGACGGCCATTCCCGACGGCTGGGAAGCGGGTTGGTGCTCGTCGATTCTGCCGTTCCTGTGCGCGCATTACGGGCTGGTGCATCTCGCTCGCGTGCAGCCGGGCGACACGGTTCTGGTGCACGGCGCAGCGGGAGGCATGGGCATGGCCGCCGTCCAGGTCGCGCGACTGCTCGGCGCGCGGGTGATCGGAACGGCAGGCACTGAGGAGCGTCGTGAGATCGCTCGTGAGGCCGGCGCGCACGACGTCCTCGCCTCACGATCGCTCAACTACTCCGAAGACGTCCTGACGCTCACCGACGGCAGAGGCGTCGACGTCGTGTTCAACTCCTCCCCCGGCGAGATCATGGCCCAGAACCTGCACGTGGCAGCCGAATTCGCCCGGATCGTCGAGATCGGGAAGGCGGACATCTATTTCGGTGGTGTGATGGACCTCGAGCCGTTCGACAAGAACCTGTCGTTCTACGCCGTGGACATGGACCGCATGTTCAACTTCAAACCGGAGCTGGCGCGTCAGGTCACCCGTGAGGTTCTCGACAAGATGAAAGACGGTGACTACCGGCACCTTCCGTACACCACCTATCCTCTCGATCGCGTAGGTGAGGCATTCGACGCCGTCGTCCGGTCGTCGCACACAGGACGCGTCGTTCTCAGCCTCGACGGGGACGCGCCGGTCGTGCGGCCGCGGATTCCGACCGTCGACATCGATTCCGACGCGACGTACCTGGTGACGGGCGGGTTCGGCGCCTTCGGGTCGGCGATCGCGCGATGGCTCGTCGACGAGGGTGCTCGTCGCCTCGTCCTGGTCGGCCGGAGCGGTGCGACGACGGACCGCGCGCGAGAGACCCTCGAATCATTCTCGGCTGCAGGTGTTTCCGTGACACAGGAACTGGTCGACATCGCCGACTACGACGCCGTGGCATCGATGATCGATCGCATCGGCACCACACACCCGCTGCGCGGCGTCTTCCACACGGCGGGCGTCGTGAACAACCACGCAGTCAACGACATCGACGACGACTCGTTACGCAGTGTGTTCCTTCCCAAGGTCACCGGCGCCGTCAACCTCGATCGCGCGCTGGACGCGGCGGGTGTCGATCCGGACCTCTTCGTGATGTTCTCGTCGATGAGCAGCCTTACCGGCGGTGCGCCGCAAGTGTCGTACTCGGCGGCCAACTCGGTGCTCGACGCTCTGTCCTGGTCTCGGCGCAACCGTGGCAAGTCCGCGTTCACCGTCAGCTGGGGATCGATGAGTGGCGGCGGGATGGCGGAGGCGCAGCCGGAAGTGGTGCGGTACCTGGAGATGCTCGGGTTCAGGAACATCGACATGGACGCCGCCACGCTGTATCTCCGCGAATGCCTGACGCTCGACATCCCGCACGTCGCGCTCGTCGGCATCGATTGGGAACAGTGGGGCGTCGCCAACCCTGCGTCGACGACCAATCCGCGCTTCGCCGCCCACATCGCCGCGGCCAGCACGGGAGGCTCCGGCATCTCGGCTCTGCAAGCCGAGATCCTCGCTCTCCCAGAGGAGCAGCGCGCGGAGGTCATGACGTTCGTCCTCGCGGAGCAACTGGCACTCGTGATGGGAATCGACGCCGAAGCAGTCGACGTCCAGACACCGTTGCCCGAGCTCGGATTGGATTCGCTCATGGCCGTCGAGTTCGCGGCCCGGGTCGGCAAGGCCGTCGGGCTGGAACTGTCGGTGCTCGAGTTCGGCCGCGGGCACGGTCTGTCGGCCATCGGCGCCAAGCTGGCTGCGACGCTCACCGCCCGAGCAGAAGGCGCTGCAGCAGCCCCTGCACCTGCTCCCATCGCCGTCGATGTCATGCCTGCACCGAAGTCACACGAATCCGTAGGAAGTGCGTCGTGACCACAGATTCCCGAGAGATCGCGCGTCAATTGCTCGCTCGCACCGGCTATTCCACGGTGCAGGTCGACGCCTCCGCCGAGGTGACGCCCGCGGTACCCAGGGCCGTGCCACCGACGGGGGCAGCTCCCGTGGGCCGCGGCCTGCTCGATCACCCGGACATCGTCGCAACGGTGGCCCAGTTCGACGGCGTCGACCAGATGTTCGCAGGGTTGAACCTGCCGAACCCGCTGTATCTGCCGCACGACGGAACGAGCGGTGCGACCATCCGCCAACTCGACCGCGACATGATCAACTTCGGATGCTTCAACTACCTCGGCCTCAGCGCGGACAAGCGAGTCGCCGAGGCGTCGAAGGCTGCGATCGACGAGTACGGCACGTCGGTGTCGGCGAGCCGGATCGTGTCCGGCCAGATTCCTCTGTACGCGCAGTTCGAATCCAGAATCGCCGCCACCTACGACGTCGACGACGCCGTCATCACGACGAGCGGCTACCTGACCAATGCTGCCGCCGTCGGATATCTGTTGGGCCAGGGCGATCTCGCGATATGCGACGCACTGGTACACAGCAGCATCGTGTCCGGCACCGAATGGGCGGGGTGTAGACGAGTCACGTTCCGGCACAACGATCCCGCCGCGCTGGAGGCGATTCTGAAGATGTCGCGAGCCAGCTTCGGGAGAGCGCTGGTGATTCTGGAAAGCCACTACAGCATGGACGGCGACGTCGCGCTGCTTCCCCAACTGATCGACGTGGCACGCAAGTACGACTGCGCGGTGATGATCGACGAAGCGCACAGTTTCGGTGTTCTCGGCGAACGTGGCCACGGCATCCGTGAGTTGTACGGCCTTCCCGGTGACGCCGTCGATGTTTGGATGGGCACGATGTCCAAGGCGCTCGGCAGCGTCGGAGGTTTCCTCGCAGGATCGCGCGAACTGATTCGTGCCTTCAAGTACTCCGCTCCAGGACTGAGCATGTTCGCCACCGCGCCGGCACCGGCATCGATCGCCGCCGCTCTGGCTGCGCTCGACATCATCGATGCCGAACCGGAACGTGTTGCGCGCCTTCGCGACAATGCGTCGTATGCGTTCGCGCAGTGTCAATCGCTGGGATTTCGCACCGGACTTGCAGAAGGGACGCCGATCCTCCCAATCATCGTCGGCGACACACAGAAGGCAGTCATGGCGGGTGTCGGGTTGCTGCACTCCGGCATCAACGCGAATTCGATCACCTACCCGTCGGTGCCACTCGGCGAGGAGCGCCTTCGGTTCTTTGTTTCGAGTGAACACACGCGAGAACAGATCGACACCGCGCTGACCACTCTCGCCGCGATCCTGTCATAGGCTCTTCACGCTCGTGAGCGAAAATGTATAGCCCGCTACACATTTTCGCTCACGAGGGGTGTCAGTGGACCAGAACCAGTGCTCCCCAGATGAACCCGGCGCCGATGGTGGCGATGACCGTCACCGTGCCGGGCCGTAGGAGCGCCGCTCGCTCCAGCTCGGCGAGAACCGTGAAAATACTGGCAGCACCGGTGTTTCCGAGCCTGTCCACAGTGATCGGTGCCTTGTCCCGCGGAACACCGAGCGAGTCGACGACGGTCTCGACGATGTTGCGGTTGGCCTGATGAAAAACGAAGTGGTCGACGTCGTCCAATGCCAACCCGGCCTCGTCGACAGCTCTACGTACGACAGTGGGCAGCATCGTGGTCGCCAACTTCCACACGCGAGGCCCGTCCATGAAGACGTAATGCCGACCGTGCGCGACCGAGTCGGCGGTGAGCGGATGCCTCGATCCACCGTCTCGAATCCCGACGGACATGTCGAGTTCGGATTCGACGACGCTCGACCGTATCCCGCGTCCCACTGCTCGCTCGGCAGAGACGAGAGCACCGCCCGCAGCGTCGCCGAAGAAGATCCGTGTCGTCCGATCGGTGGGATTCATCTGGCGTGACAGAACTTCGGAGGCGAGAACGAGGATGTTGCGGTAACGCTCGCCGATCATCGATGCAGCGATCTCGATCGCCAACAATCCACCGGAACACGCTGCTTGCGTGAGGTCGATCGGAACGGCGCGCACCGCACCCAGCGCCTGAGCGACCGTCAACGCCGTCGATGGAAACGGCTGATCGGGGTTCACCGTCGCGAGCACGATCGCATCGACATCGACTGCAGGAAGACCACTCTCGGACAGAACCGAACGCGCAGCCCGAAGCGCGAGATCCGATGCAGCGGCGCCGTCCTCCAGGAACCGTCGAGACTCGATGCCGGTTCTTGACCTGATCCACTCGTCGCTCGAATCGACTGTGGCGCACAGTTCCGAGTTGGACACCATTCGATCCGGTAGCGCGTCGGCGAAATGACGGACGGTCACCGCAGAATTCCTGGCATCCATGCTTCTCCCCATCGTCGATGGACAAGTTGAATTGTTGACAAAGCCTCGAACCGAAAAGTGAAGCAGGAGGCCACATTCGACCCGATGGACGGTATCAGCACTCCGACTTCGCGAACAGTGTCGACTACCCCACACGATGGGTGTAACCTCGCGTGCATTCGAAGATGTTGCGCGGTCATCGGGGGGACGCGGGAATGACACGTGAGGATCGAACTGCGAGCCGAAACAGGCTTGCGCAGTTCGTCGTTCGCCGTGCCCGCCTGGTGGTCGCCTCCTGTGTAGTCGTCATCGTTCTCGCCGGCATATGGGGGTTCGGAGTACTGCACGACCTGAGCCTCGGCGGTTATTCCGACCCGGGTAGCGAGGCAGCACGGGTCGACGAGATCGTCGAAGCCCAGTTCGGCCGCCAGGTTCCCGACGTCGCGATTCTCTACACGCCGACGGACGGTCGAACGGTCGACGACATTCGCGGTGACGTCGAGCAGAACCTGTCGGACGTCGATGCGTCGTTGCTCGCTCGGGATCCCGTGTCGTACTGGAACATGCCGCCGGCCATCGCGCAAGGGTTGAAGTCGTTCGACGGTCGATCGGCGCTCGCGGTTCTCACGATGAACGGCGACGAGGATGCTCGGGTCAAGACGTTTCTCGATATTCGCGACGACCTCGCCATCGACGGCGTCGACGTCCAGTTCGGCGGTTTCGCGACCATCGCCGACGCCTACAACACCGAGGCTCGGGCCGATCTCATCCGCGCCGAGACCATCACGTTCCCGATCCTGATGGTGCTCCTGCTCGTCATCTTCGGCGGCGTCACCGCTGCTGCCGTACCGCTGTGCATCGGTGGCCTCAGCATCCTGGCGTCGCTGGCCGTGATGCGCGTCCTCGCGAACTTCACCGAAGTCAGCATCTTCGCCACCAACATCGCGACGCTCGTCGGACTCGGCATGGCCGTCGACTACAGCCTGTTCGTCCTGACCAGATTCAGGGAGGAACTGCGACGCGGCGCGTCTGCCGAGGAGGCCGTCCACCGCACCATGGCGACGGCGGGCCGCACGGTGGCATTCTCGGCACTGCTTCTGGTGTGCGGTTTCGTCGGCATGCTGATCTTCCCGCAAGCGATGATTCGATCCCTCGGCTTCGGCGGCATGGCGGCGGTCGCCGTCTCGGCATTCGTCTCGCTCACGGCTCTGCCCGCGACGCTCGCCCTGCTCGGTCCGCGGATCAACTCGCTCAGCTGGCGAGCGGGCGCTGCAGACCGCGGAGACGCTCGTGCCGAACGATTCTGGGGATCGGTGGCCGAACGTGTGATGCGACGGCCAGTCGTCGTCGCAACTGCCATCTTCGCGCTTCTGGCGTTGCTCGCTGCCCCCATCGCGGGCGTCGCACTCGGCGATCTCGACCACACGGGGTTACCACCCGACGCACCGGCTCGTATCGCGACGGACAAGCTGTTCGCCGACTTTCCGCTCGCCAACTCGGGCGTCACGATCATGGTCCAGTCCGAGAACGGGAGTCCACCCGACGCCCTCGTGGTCCAGCAACTCGCGGCCGAGATGGGACGCGTCGACGGCATCGCGGCCGCCTTGCCGTCGGGCAGCGCCGACGACTACGGCGTCATCAGGGCGATCCTGACCTCGCCCGATCGAACTCAGGGTGCGCTCGACACCGTCACGCGTCTGCGTGCCGTCGAAGCGCCCGAGGGCACCGACATCCGGATCGGTGGAGCCACGGCACTGAGCCAGGACGGCATCACGTCGATCTACGACACGATTCCGTGGATGTTCGCCATCATGATCGCGGCGACGTTCGTCGTCACCACTGCGGCGTTTCGATCGATCGTACTGTCCGCCAAAGCAATTGCCATGGCGATGCTCAGCCTGGCAGCCACGTTCGGTGTGCTGACGTGGGTGTTCCACGACGGTCACGGCGCCGGAATCATCGGAGTCACCCCCGGTCCACTCCAGGCAACGATGAGCATCCTCATCATGGCCGTCGTGTTCGGACTGTCCACCGACTACGAGATCTTCCTGCTGTCACGCATCGTCGAAGCACACGACGTAGGCGCGACGACGCGCGAGGCGGTGAAGATCGGCGCCGCCCGCACCGGCAGAGTGGTCACTGCTGCCGCTCTGCTGCTGATCACCGTCACCGCCTTCTTCTCGCTGTCCGAACTCGCGATGATGCGCCTCGTCGGAATCGGCATCATCATCGGACTGATACTCGACGCCACCGTCGTCCGCATGCTGCTCGTACCCGCGCTGGTCGCACTGATGGGCGAGGCCAATTGGTGGTTGCACCCCAGAAAGACAGTCCCCGAACAGGTTTCACGACCACTGGAGAAGGACAACGAGAATGTCGGTTGACATCAGACCCGCGTCGAAGGCAGACATTCGTGAGATGTCCGCGTTGATGGCACGCGCATTCCAGGTGGAGGACCCGGTCAGCGGTTACTTCTTTCCCGACGACAGCAAACGCCCGAAGAAGCAGCGACGCATGATGGCTGCGCTGATACGCCATCGCTACCTCCCCATCGACGGAGCCGAAGTCGCCACCATCGACGACACGATCGTCGGCGTCAGCCTGTGGTATCCACACGACTCCCCGCCGGAACCGTGGTGGCGCAAGGCAATCAGCGGGCCTCATCTTCTGTGGGCCATGGGTCGCGGCGTTCGCCCCGGAATCCAGATGGATCGCACTCTGCTGGCAGGCGCACCGGACGAGGAGGCAGTGCTGTGGGTGTATCTGGGCGTCGAGCCGTCGCTTCATCGGTCGGGTGTCGGACGCCTACTGTCTCGATCGTTCTTCGACCGGATGGACCGCCAGGGCCGGACGACGTACGGGATCTGCAAGGAGGGCAACATCCCGTTCTGGAGTGCGATGGGGTTTCTTCCCGCGGGATCGACGACCATCGGCCCCAAGGGCCCTCTCGTGTATCGGATGAATCGACCACCCGCACAGGTGACGAGCGGGCCGTAGCCCGCCCGTCCACCCAGCTACTTCACTTCACGCCACCGCGTCGCCTCGGCCAGCTCGAATCCGTACCGGTCACCGAGTTCACCGAGTCGTTCGACGTTCTCGGTCACCAATTCCGTTCCGATACTGCGAAGTTCGAACTCCCTGGACAGGGACAGGAGCATCGTCTCTGCCATGCACGCATACGTCAGCCCCGGCGCCAGACCGAACGTGAGCCCGAAGTCCGACCCCTCGGGCAAGCGGACGATTCCGCCGTCGAACACCGTCACGTCCGGTCGGACACGGCCGACGTCGTGTGAGATGTTCGGTGGCTGAGCGACGTCGCACACGATGGCGTTCGGTCCGAGATCCTCCGCATCGATCAAAGAATGCGGCGCCGACGTCGCGGCAATCACGATGTCCGCCCGCGCCACTCCGGCTCTCGGGTCGTCGAAGAACTCGAGACGGCCCGACGAGATCAGGTCGTCGATCGACCCGCTCGACAGCCGGACCGCGTCGGCGAAACGCCCTGCCCCGCCTCGTGCGCCCTCCACGATGACACCCGCCGCGGTCCACAACTTCGGGGCGATCTTGCCGTGCTCCCCAGGCCGGCCGACCAGAGACACCGTGCCGACGTCGGACGCCAACGCACGTGCGATCGTCTTGCCGATCGCACCCGCCGCACCGAGGACGGTGACCCTCATGTCCGCCAGGTCGATTCCACGTTCGGCGCACACACGACGAACGGCGCGGATGCTCGCTGCCGCGGTGAACGAGTTGCCCGTCGTCAGCACACCAGCGCGTGTGCCGAGCGCGAGACCGTTGCCGGTGATCACCGACGAATATCCGCCGAGTCCCACCACCTCGGCTCCCCGGTCGAACGCCAGGTCCACAGCAGCAGCGACCGCCGACACCGCCACGCGCGGAGGCAGTTTCAGCAGAGCAGACGACGTGAACGGAATCCCGATCAAGCTGCCATGCGCAGCGGCGCCCTCCGTCGGCACGACGCGGCCACTTCCGATGACCATCGGTGCGGGATTGAGTTCCGATGTCGCGCCTGCGAATCGATCGAGTAGTTCACCGCGTTCTGGCTCGCTGAATTCGGAGAGTGCGTCGTCGAACGCCCCGAAGACCGCGAGATCGAGCGGGTGCGCGAGAAATCCGAATCGGTGATCGGTCTCGTGCGGCACGACGTGTGGCAGCCTGCGCCCGGGCGTCGAATACACCGTCGGCGCGGACTTCGGAGCATGTCCGACGAGGTGACCCATCAATCCGGCAAGGTCACCTGCCGCAGCGAATGCCACAGCGCGTTCCAAGGCCGCCACGAGACGTCGGCACTCGGACTCGGTGACCGTCAGCGGCGGCTCGACTCGAAGAACCCGTGCCCCGAACAGTGTCGGCGCGATCCTGACCCCCTCGACGCGCAACATGTACGACGCGATCATCACGGCCAGATTCTGTTGATCGGCAATGGAACCGATGAGCGACTGAGCGCCGACGAAGTTGACGTCGTCGGTGAATTCGACACCGAGAAGCAGCCCTTCACCTCGCACGTCGGTGATGACCGTGGGGTACTTACTCGCTACCTGCTGCAGTTCACGCTTCAGTAGCTCACCGCGTCGGCGCACCCGGCCGATCAAATGCTGCCCGTTCTCGGTCAGCTCGCCGAGTACCGCGAGTCCGACGCGTGACGTCAACGCGCCACCCGCGAACGTCGAGGTGTGCCTCAATGCAAAACTCTCTCCGACCAAGTCGGGCCTGCAGAGCACAGCTCCCGCGGGCACGAGCCCACCGCCGAGAGCTTTGGCGACGGCGAGGATGTCGGGTACGACGGACTCGTGCTCGCATGCGAACATGCGGCCGGTCCGGCCGAGACCGGTCTGTACCTCGTCGACGGCCATCAGAACCCCGTGTGCAGTGCAGAGTTCGCGGACCCGCGTCAGATACCCCGGAGGTGGAGTGACGACGCCGCCCTCACCTTGAATCGGTTCGACGACGAACACCGCGAACCGGTCCGGCGCCGAGACGAAGGCCTGCTCGAGTGCGTCGGCGTCCCCGAAGGGGATCGTGTCGAACCCTGCCACCGGCGCACCGAACCCCACCTGGTACTTCTCGTTGCCCGTCGCGGACAGCGCACCGAGAGTCTTACCGTGAAAACTGTTGCGCGTGCTGAGAATTCCCAGCCGACCGGTGGCCGACCGGGCGATCTTGATCGCGATCTCGACCGCCTCGGCGCCGCTGTTGACGAACGTGACGCGGCCGAGGCCGCTCGGTGCGACGTCGACCAATCGTGCCGCGAGTTCTCCCGCTGCCGGCAGAACCGACGGCTGTACGAAGGCGGGCTCACTGCCCCGTCGCACACCGTCGACCGCGCGCCACACCGCGGCAGGATTGTGCCCAAGCGGCAACGCGCCATAGGCACCCGCGAAATCCAGATACGCATCACCCGACGCGTCGTACAACGTCGTTCCCTCGCCGCGAACGTATTCGGCGTCGAGGTCGACGGCACTCAGCAGGCCGAACAGTTCGGGATTGAGAAAAGTCGAATACCCGTCCCGGCCGACTGAAGGTTCAGTCTCGGGACGTCGAAAAGCCATGTCGGTCATGAGTGCTCCGTGTTCTCGAGAGTTCACCCCTGGCCACCCTGCGCGCCGCCGGCGACCGAAGGGTGCAACCAGAGCTCGCCCCACAGCAGGACGCATTCGCGATGCTAACCGGCTGCCATGTGGAGAACAGATGACAATTCGAACACGAAGTATGGATAAACAACTTTCACCGCACTTACGGTCGGTTTCACCGCCGTCGAGCGGACCGACTCGTAACCAACGTCACAAGTTACTGATCGGAGATGGCGGAAAGAATCCACTTTCCGTCGATTTTCTCCATGTTGACCACGATCGGGCCCTCGGCATTGCCCTGCGCTACGCCTGCCTGCGTGGCACTGACGTTGAGCACCGCAAGAAGCTCCGCATTGTCGGACTCGAGTCGCGTGACACCGATGTCCGACACGTCCGCCTGCGTCGCCGTCTGTGTCTGGCGGACAGCCGATTTCGTCGTGTCGGCCACGCGATCGAACTCGGCGAGCATGTCGGGATTCAGCACAGCGCGTGCCTTGTCGAAATCCTCGTCGATAGTCGCGTCGCTGTACGTGTAGAGCGTCGTCAACGCGTCGGTCGCGGCACCGGTGACCTCGGACGTGGCGTTGGAATCCACCCACGCCGCGTTGTCGACGTTCACTCCCGGCTTGATCGCGGCGACGACCGCGAAGGCTCCGAGCACCACCGCGACAGCACCCACTGCGATCACGGGTGTCCATTTCGGGCGGTCGGCGGGCACGGGCGTCGACACCGGGGCGGCCTCGGGAGCGTCCGCTGCCACTGCGGGCGCAGGCTTCCCGAGGTCGACCTTGTCGGACTCGGTGGCCCGAGGGGCCTCGGGCGTCGTCGAATCCGCGACATCGGCTGTAGTCGGTTCGCCAGGTGCAGCAGCGTCGGAAGAAGCAACGGTGTCAGGTGTAGCAGCAGTGTCAGGTGTAGCAACGGTGTCAGGTGTAGCAGCAGTGTCAGGCGTAGCACTGTCAGGCGTCACGCCCTCCGGCGCAGCCTTGCGGTTGCTGCCTGCGATCTTCTTGCGAGCCTTGCTGGTGGTGGTGGGTGGAACGATCTTCCGACGCTGAGGAGGCAATGCGGACAACTCCTTGAAATGTACGAGAACTGG
Source organism: Rhodococcoides kyotonense (assembly GCF_900188125.1). Taxonomy (GTDB): domain Bacteria; phylum Actinomycetota; class Actinomycetes; order Mycobacteriales; family Mycobacteriaceae; genus Rhodococcoides; species Rhodococcoides kyotonense. Next base: position 50,353 of record NZ_FZOW01000019.1, read on the forward strand.
GCCGACGGTCCGGAAAGACGCTGCCTACTCCCCGCCGGTCGCGTCGGGAACAGGTGCCTGCTCTTCGCTCGCGGGCGGAGTGGCATTCGGATCGGCAGGCTCGGCGGGCGCCGGCGCGCCGTTGGGGTCCAGCGGCAGCGCGTTCGCGTCGGCCTCTCCCCCGGACGGATCGAGCGCGATACGGCTGCCGATCGGGTCGACCTTGTTGGCCTTCCACGTACCGTCCACATCTTCCATGAACAGACGCATCGTCAGCTTGACCTTCTGCTCGGGACGGTCGGGCCACGTCGTCGTCCCGGCGATGACGACCAGTGCGGTGGCCGTACCCTCGTCGGCGCTCAGTTCGGTCAGAGTGGAATGCATCAACTCCGCCGAGCTCTTGGCGCCCGACGTGCGGACCGTGTCGTCGATCTGCGACCGCGTCGCGTCGAGATCGTTCAGCATCGTGTCGCCCGTGATGGACGACTTCATGTCCTCGAACGACTGGTCGATGTTCGCGGCGTCGACGGTGTTGAGGTTGATCGCGACCTGCTGCGCCCCCGTGAGCGCAGATTCGCGGGTGTCCGCGACGGACTTCTCGGACAGCGCGTTCTTCCATCCGATTCCGAACCACACGGCCGCGACGAGAGCCACGACCGCGACGACGGATACGCCGATCAGAACCGGCCTCGCTGAGTTCTTCGGCCCAGGAGCGTCGGAAGTCGGCTCCTGAGCTTCGGTGTTTGACGTCACACTGACACCCTACTACTCGGTAACTTCGTCACCCGACTTCGATCACTTCGGGGTGACCCCGATCAGCGGTGCAAGCTGTGTCGCAATCGGATTCAGGTTGAGCTTGTCGGGATCGACCTTGGGGATCGAATCCCACGGCTGCGGAGTCTCGGGATCCGCGAAGACGATGCGGTTGGAGCTCCGAACACCCGTCACACTGCCCTGAGGCGTCGCACAGTTCGCCTGCAGGTTCAGCGGGTAGTTCTCCTCGGTCATGTCGAAGTTCGGGTTCTTGGCCTTCTCCTCCGCCAAGATCGCCTGCGTGCCCTCGTAACCGACGGTGCACGGCGGCGGATTGTTGGTCTCGAGCAGCAGACCCTGGTGAATCGTGCCGTCGCCCGGTGTCAGAGTCCCCGACCCGGCCGCCAACGCGGGCAGGAAGATGAGCAGCGGCTGCAGCGCGAGTGTGCGCGGCGCTGCCAACGTGACGACCTCGTTCAAGTTGTTCAGATCGGTCGTCAGCGCCGGACCGCCCTCGTCGATCAGCGCACCGATCTGATCGCTGGCCGCGGTGCCCGTGTTGATGAGGCGTCGTATATCCGGGTCGTTGCTGCGCAGCTGGGCCGTCACGTTGTTCAGGTCGGTGCTGAACTGACGAATCGCCGACGACTGTTCGGACTGTGTGTCGAGAACCGTCCGGCTGTCCCGTACCAGCGCGAGAGTCTGCGGCAACGCCTCGTCACCGGACTGCGTCAGCGTTCCGAGCGAGTCCAGCAGGACCTGCAGATCGTCACCCTTGCCGTTGAACGCCGTGCCGAGTTCCTTGACGACGGTCGTCAGGTTCTCCAGTGGCACCGAGCTGACCAACTGATTGGCGCTCGCGAGGACGTTCTCGACGGGCACCGGCGTCGCCGTGTCCGCGGTGGCGATGATCGAACCACTCTCGAGGTACGGCCCTTCGTCGCTCGTCGGCTGGAGATCGACGTACTGCTCACCGATGGCGGACCGGTTGGCCACCACTGCCTTCGCCGACGACGGAATGTTCGGTCCACCGTTGTCGAGAAGCAGCTCGACGTTGATTCCGTCCGACGTCAGCGACAACGCTCCGACGGTACCGACGGGAACTCCTCGATACGTGACCTCGGCGTTGGTGAAGATGCCGCCGGAATCGGCGAACTGGGCGTTGACGTCGTACTGCCCGAAACCGAGCAGATTGTCGATACGCACGTACTTGCCACCGACGTACACGATGCCGAGCACCGCGACGGCGATGAAAGCGAACAGCTGAATCCTGACCAGCCGCGACCTCACAGTCCACCTCCGAATTGTTCGAGCAGGTCGTTCAACGGAGCGAACGGAGTCGGTGCGTTCACCGGCGAAGCGACGGGTTCCGTACCCGGCGCCACCGGAACTCCCGGCGGCGGTGACGGATTCGGAACGATGGGCGGAAGCGGCAGCAACGAGATGGTCGGCCATCCGGGACGTGGGCCGTTGCCGTTGTAGTACGGGTTCGACGGATCCACCAGCGGCAACGTGTCACCGTACTTCGGCGGAATGTAGACCGGATCTCCTTCGCCGACACCTAGATTGCGCAGCGTCGTGCCGATCGACAGATCGAGCGACAGGTACAGATTCGCGGAGTCGCCCTGCGTGATCTCCTCGATGCCGTCCGGGAACGGAAGCGTCGGGATGAGCGGGAGCGTCGTGACGATGTCGTCGGCCGAGCCGGCGAGAGCCTGCAACGTCGGACGCAGAGCACGAAGGTCTGCGATCAGATTGTCCTTGGACTGGTTGATCACGTCGGTCCCCACCGCGCCGAGCCGGTCGAGCTGACCCAGCATCTGCGTCAGCTGCGGCCGCTGCTGCTCGAGAACGTCGGTCGCGATCGGAAGGTCCGCGAGCACACGATCGATCTTCTCGGTCTGTCCACTCACTTCGGTGGTCAGAACGTCGAGACCGTCCAGCGCGCGGGTGATGTCGTCGCGCTGCTCCTCCAGCCCGCCGATCAACGTGTTCGCCTGCTCCAACAGACTTCGCGTCGTGCCTTCCCGCCCGTCGAATGCCGCGTTGAGCTCTTTGACGATGGGAGCGAGCTGGCCGACGCCACCGCCGTTGAGCACGAGCGACAACGCACCGAGCACTTGTTCGATGTTGGTCGTCGACCGAGTCCGATCGAGCGGAATCGTGTCGCCGTCCTGCAGCTTCTGCGGATCGGCGTCGTCGGTCGGGACCGTCAACTGGATGAACTTCTCACCCAGAATCGACGTCTGTTCCACTGCTGCAAGCGCATTCGCGGGCAGATCCACCGAATCGTTGACGACGACGTCGACGTCGGCCGTCCACTCCCCGTTCGGCACCGAGATGGAATCGACGCGGCCGACCTCGACACCGTCGACCTTGACGGTCGACTGCGGAACGAGGTCGAGAACATCCTGGAACTGGATGGTCAGGTGCATCGGGTTGCTCCCGGTGTCAGCACCACCCGGGAGCGGAATGCCGTAGACGCCCTGTGAGCACGCCGTCGCCGACAGACCGACGACCGTTGCACCGACGATCGCGACGAGCGGACGCATGCGCATCACTGTCCCCCTCCCAACGACTGCTGCAAACCGGGCAACGTGTTGTTGTCGCCGAGACGCGGCGAGACGTTTCCGGGCACAGTGCCCGGAACTGCCTGGTTCTGTTCCGTCGTACCGCTGAGAACGCCGAACGGAAGAACCACACCGGAATCGCGGACCGGGCCTTGGATCAACGTCGTGAATTCGCCACACCGATCGATGATCGGCTGGATCTGCGCACCGAGTTGTTCGAAGCGCGGATCTCCCGGCACGAGCTTGCCGAGGTCGATCAGTCGGCACAACGTCCCGAGCGGATCCTGCGTCTCGTTCTGCAGATTCGCGCGAGTGGCGAGCGTTCCCGATTCCGCGTCGTACGAGTTGACGAGGTTGCTGATCGCGAGCGGCAGCAGCGTCAGCGTTTCGACGAGCGATTCCTTGCCGTCGGCCAACGTCTGAGTCGGCTGGACGAGACCGTCCGCGGCTTGCACCAACTGATCTCGGTTGTCCGCGACGAACCCGGCGACGTCACCGAGCGTGATCGACAGCTGATTCAACGCGGCCCCGAGATTCTCTCGCTCGCCGTTGAGGAAGCCCGTCAGATCCGACAGCTGGTTGTTGAACTGGCGAACCTGCTGATCGTTCGCCGCGAGGGCCGACACGAAGGTCTGCAGGTTCTTCACCGTGTCGAACAGGTCGCCGCGTGACTCGTTGAGCGTGCGGGACGCGTCGGAGAGCTGAGTGATGGTCTCGCCCAACGCTTCGCCATTGCCGTCGAGGTTCGCGGCGCCGGTGTTGACCAGGTCGGTCAGTGCGCCGTCCTTGTTCGCACCGTCCGGCCCGAGCGCCGTCGACAGTTCGTCGATGCTCGCGTAGATCTGATCGACCTCGACGGGAGTCGCCGTCCGATCGCGAGAAATCACCGTGCCCGACGCCATCGTCTCGCCCCCGCTGTAAGCGGGTGCGAGCTGGATGTACCGGTCGGAGACGAGCGACGGAGTGATCTGTGCGGCCTTCGCGTCTGCGGGAATGTCGACGCCACGCTGCACGCGCATCTTCACCTCGACCTGGTCGCCCTGCGGCACGACCGACGTGACCTCGCCGACCTCCACACCGAGGACTCGGACGTCGGAACCTTCGTAGATGCCGACCGACTTGTCGAAGTACGCGGTGATGTCGGTCGAGCCCGCACGGGTGAACAGCCACCACAGACCTGCGGCGACGACCAACGCGACGATGACGATTCCGGCGATGACCGCTTTGCCGATCCCGGACTTCTTGTCGTTCTCTGCGATGTCGGTCATCAGTTGCCCCCGAGGTCGCGAGCGGGCTCACGGTAGCCGGGGATGAGCGGCAGACCGGGCGGTGTCAGGTTGGCGAGAGTGATGTCGAGCCAGCGACCGTTCGCGGTGACGTTCGCGTACAGACGCACGAACGGTGCGTACAGCTCGAGCGCCCGCGACAGTGCGTCGTTGTTCTCGTTCAAGATGTCGATGACTCCGTTCAACTGCTGGAGCATCGGATTGATCTGCTCCTCGTTGTCGCGGACCAGTCCGGTCAGTTCGGTCGACAGCCGCTGCGTTCCCGTCAGCAACTGCGATATCGACTGCTGCCTGTTGTTCAGTTCTTCGAGGAGCGGTCCGGCGTCGGTGATGAGGCGGTTGAACTCCTCGTTGCGGTCGGCAAGGACCTTCGACGTCTTGCCGGTCGCCTCGAACAGCCTCTGCAACTCCGCATCTCGACTCGCGATGGTCTCCGACAGTCGACTGACTCCGTCGAGGGATGCCCGAATGTCGTCGGGAGTTTCGGAGAACGCCTGCGACAGCGTCTGGAAGCTCGACGCCAACTGATCGGTGTCGATGTCCGTGATGGTCTGCGCCGCGTCGGAGAACGCGTCGATGACGTCGTACGGAGACGTGGTGCGCTCCAACGGAATCGGATCCTTCGGCTTCAGGACCTCGTCGCCGCGGGGATCGATCGCCAGGTACTTCTGACCCAGCAACGTCTTGATCTGGATGGACGCCGACGAGTTGTTGCCGACCCACGCATCCTGCACGCGGAACTCCACGTTGACCTTGTCTCCGGCGAGTTCGACCGAATCCACCTTGCCGACCTTGACGCCGGCGATACGAACTTCGTTGCCGGGCTTCAGTCCTGCGGCTTCGGAGAATTCCGCGGTATACGTGGAGCCTGCTCCCAGGATCGGCAGCCGATCGAGGAAGAAGACTGCGACGGTCGCCAGCAGCACGATCATGATGCCGAGCGCGCCGGCCACTACCGGGCTACGCTTTTTCATTCCTTGATCCCCCCAGCCTTGCACCGCTCGGCCGCGTTCGTGTACAGCGGTTGATTCACAGTCGGCAGTCCTGTCGGCAGATTCAGGTTCGGCGAGGTTCCCGGTCCGGCTTGAATGTCGATGCCGCACAGGTAGAACGTGAACCAAGAACCTTGCTGCGCAGTACGAATCAGCTTGTCGAGCTTCTTCGGCAACGTCTGGATGACCTTGGTCAAGTCCTCCTCGCGACTGTTCAACGTGGTCGCCAGCGTGTTCAACGCGGCGACCGATCCTTGAATCGACGGCCGTGTCGGCTCCAGCAGATCCGACGTGGCATCGGTGAGGCCGGCGAGCGACGTCACCGCGGATCCGACGACGTCACGATCCGCAGACAGCCCCGACACGAGCTGCTGAGTGTTGACGATCAACGAATCCAGGTCCTGGTCGTGCTGGTTCACCGTCTCGAGCACCGTGTTCAGGTTGGTGATGACGGCGCCGATGACCTGATCCTTGTCCGCAACCGTGTTGGTCAGACTTGCCGTGCTGCGCACCAGATCCGAGATCGTTCCCGCCTCGCCCTGGAACACCTGGATGATCTGGTACGACAGCTTGTTGACGTCGTCGGCGCTGAGGGTCGTGAACAGCGGACGGAAGCCGTCGAACAGCGTTGTCAGGTTGACCGCAGGTTTGGTCTGCGAGAGCGGAATCTCCCCGCCGGGGTTGATCTTTCCGCCTTGCTCGCCCGCCCCCTGCTCGAGCGCGATGTAGCGCTGGCCCACGAGGTTTCGGTAGCGCAGATTCGCGGTCACCGTCGACGGCAACCAGTCGCGGCCGTTGACCGTGAACTCGACTCGGGCCTCACGCTGATTGACGATCTCGATGTTCTTGACGTCGCCGACGCGCACACCCGCGATACGGACTTCGTCACCCTTGTTGAGCGATGCGACGTCGCTGAAGATCGCGCTGTACTTCTCACCGCCACCACCGCTGACGTTCGCGATGGAGAATGCCAATGTCCCGGTTGCCAGGATGGTCACCACCGCGAACACGATCAGTTTGACGAGCGGAGCCAGAAGTCCCCTCATTTGATGGTCACCTCCGCTCCCCTCAATGCAGGTGCTCCGAGAGTCGTCGTCCACGACGGGATCTCGTCGGGGCCGACGCCCCCGGCCTCGCCGTAGATCACGGCAAGGGTGTCACGCTCGAAATCCGACCCTTCGTACGAGGCGGGCGTGGCGTCCGTGCCCGTCCCAGCGCCGTTCGCTGCCGCAGGCACGCCGGACAACTGGGGAGCCGGTAGGTCCGGAATATCCTGTGGCCCAGGGTTTCTCGACGGCACCTGATAGGACCCGTCGTTTGCCGAGCCGCCGGGATACTGCGGGAAGAACTCTCCCGCTGCGGTGTCCGCAGGCGTGTAGCACTTCGGTCCGCGGTTGTCGAAGAGTCGCGGCTCGTCCTGGTTCGGCAGGTAGCGGCCCTTCGGGTTGACGAACGACGCCGACACGTTGATGCCGCGGTACTCGTCTCCGACGCCGATCACCTTCTGCGCTTCCTGCACCGTCGGAACGAACTGCGCGAAAGTACATCCGAACGACGGCGAGTACTTGGCAAGAAGTTCCAACGCCTCACGTGAATCCGCGGCGATGTTGATCAGGTTGCTCGAATTGGTCTGCAGGAAGTCCGCTGTCGTCGAGCTCGTCGACGTGAGCGACGCGATCAACGTGTCGACGGCGGGACGCTGTTCGACCAACGTGTTACCCGTGACCGTCAGATTGTCGAGCGCATCGACCAACTGCGGCGCAGCGTCGGAGTACGTCTGCGAGAAGTCCGCAAGACCGCGCAGACCTTCCTGAATGTCGGGCAGTTCGGTGTTCAAGCCACCGAAGATGCGTTCGAGTCGATCGATCGTCAATCCCAGTTCCGACCCGCGGCCGCTGAGCCCCTGCGCCAACGCACCGAGCGTGTTCGCAAGATCTTGCGGCGGAATCGCTTCGAGAAGCGGCAGCAAGTTGTCGAGCAACTCGCCGACCTCGATCGCGCTGCCGCTCTTGTCCTGCTGAAGCACGGTGCCGTTCGTGATCGGCGACGCGGTATCTCCTTCGGGAACGATCAGCGATACGTAGCGCTCACCGAACAATGTCTTCGGCAGCAGGCGTGCGGTGGCGTTCGACGGGATCTGCTCGGCCTTGTCCGGATCGATCGCCAGATGGGCGGTGACGACTCCGTCGACGGTAGACGCCGAGCGCACCTCACCGACGATCAACCCACGCACCTTCACGTCGGCGTTCACCGGCAACGCATTACCGACCGAATCGGTGACCAGGTCGATGCTGACGACCTTCTTGAACGTCTTGTTGTAGGACGTGATGGACCACCCGAGAAAAAGGATGAGAACCAAGAAGAAAGCGAGACCCAACAGAAGTCGCCTGAGGCGCGACGGCGAGTCGATCATCCGGCAACCCTCACTGTGGTGGTGGTTCCCCAGATGGCAAGGCTGAGGAAGAAGTCCAGAACAGCGACCGTCACGATGGCGGTCCGCACGGCACGACCCACTGCGACACCGACTCCCGCAGGTCCGCCCGAAGCGTGAAATCCGTAGTAGCAGTGGATCATGATGAGCACGAAGGCGAATATCAACACCTTCAAGAACGAATAGAGAACGTCCTCGGGCGGTAGGAACAGATTGAAGTAGTGGTCGTACGACCCACCCGATTGGCCGTTGAACAACGTACTGATACCGCGCGACGCGACGTACGACGCCAACAGACCGACGATGTAGAGCGGAATGACGGCAACGAATCCGGCGATCATGCGCGTCGTCACGAGGAACGGAACGCTCGGCACCGCCATGACTTCCAGCGCGTCGATCTCTTCCGAGATACGCATCGCACCGAGCTGCGCCGTGAAGCCTGCTCCGACGGTGGCGGACAGCGCAAGACCCGCAACGATCGGCGCGATCTCGCGAGTGTTGACGTAGGCGGAGAGGAAGCCGGTGAGCACCGAGCTACCGAGTTGTTCCAGAGCTGCGTAGCCCTGCAACCCGACGACGACACCCGTTGCGCCCGACATCATCACGATGACACCGATGGTGCCGCCGATGACGGCGAGTGCGCCGCTGCCGAACGTGACCTCGGCGAGGAGGCGAAGAACTTCCTTCTTGTAGTGGACAAGCGTGCGCGGGATCCACCCGATCGCCCGGACGTAGAAGGACATCTGTTCGCCGGCGCTGTCGAGCACCGACAGTGGCGCGCTCGCGATTCGCTTCGCGCGCATGAGAGTACGGTCGCCCCGACCTTTGGCGATGGTCATTGCGGGTCAGCTTCCCTTCGCCGGCACGATCTGGAGATACACCAGAGTGAGAATGAGGTTGGCAAAGAACAGCAACAGGAACGTGATGACGACCGTCTGATTCACTGCCTCACCGACCCCCTTCGGGCCGGGGTTGGGATTGAGCCCCTTGTACGACGCGATGATGCCGGCGATGAGTCCGAAGATCGCGGCCTTCAACTCCGCCACGTACAGGTCCGGTAGCTGTGCGAGCGCCGAGAACGACGCCAGGTAGGCACCAGGAGTTCCGCCCTGCAGAACGACATTGAAGAAGTAACCGCCCGCGATTCCGACGACGGAGACGAGGCCGTTGAGCAACAGAGCGACCAGAATCATCGCGAGCACTCGCGGAACGACGAGGCGCTGGATGGGGTCGATACCGAGCACCCGCATCGCGTCGATCTCCTCGCGAATGGTGCGAGAGCCCAGGTCTGCAGTGACTGCCGACCCTGCCGCGCCTGCGATGAGCAACGCGGTCACGATCGGACTGCCCTGCTGGATGACCGCGAGCACGCTCGCAGCGCCGGTGAACGATTCGGCACCGAGCTGCTTGATCAACGATCCCGTCTGCAACGACACGACCGCGCCGAACGGGATCGCCACGAGTGCCGTCGGGAGAATCGTGACACTCGCGATGAACCAGGCCTGCTCGATGAACTCACGGAGCTGGAACGGCCGTCGGAAGGTGTTTCGAACGACGTCGACCAGCAGTTCGACGATATTTCCGGCTTGCGTCAGCGCTGCGCTAGCCGGAGCGAGCGCGGATTTCTTGGAACCCCCCATAGCCCTCACTGTCCCCGCCCCTGCGAAGAGCCGTGGCCCTGATCGCTGTATCCGGTGTCGTAACCCGAGTTGTCGTACCCGGTCTGCTCGTAGCCGGTCTGCTCGTAACCGGCCTGCTGATAGCCCGCCTGCTGATAGCCGGTGCCGTCGTCGTATCCCTGTCCGGCGTAGGCCGGGACCTGCTCCGACGCGTTGGTCGAATCGAGATCTTCCTGGATGGCGACCTGAGCACTGTGCGGCAACGTGTGCATGATGCGTCGGACTCGTTCTTGACGACGCGCAACTGCCTGTCGGACAGGGGTTCCGGGCGTCGCCTTCATCTGCGGCACGATGCCTTCGACGTCCTCGACACCGCCTGCGTGGTGACCGGCGTCGACGAGCGCCTGCTCGTGAGCCATCTGCGCCTCGTCCTTCTCCTCGGACATACCGATCGGCCCGATCATGGTGCCGTTCAGGAACTGCTTGACGACGGGCTCCTCACTCGTCAGCAGGACTTCACGCGGACCGAACATGACCAACTGTCGACGGAAGAGCATGCCGATGTTGTCCGGCACCGTGCGTGCCAGGTTGATGTTGTGCGACACGATGAGAATGGTCGCATCGATCTCGGCATTGATGTCGATCAACGTCTGCGAGATGTACGTGGTGCGAACCGGATCGAGACCGGAATCCGGCTCGTCGACGAGGATGATCTCGGGGTCCAGAACGAGGGCACGAGCCAGGCCCGCGCGCTTGCGCATACCACCGGAGATCTCACCGGGCAGTTTGTCCTCGGCGCCGATCAGACCGGTCAGCTCCAGCTTCTCCATGACGATCTTGCGAATATCCGACTCGGACTTCTTGGTGTGCTCGCGCAGAGGGAACGCGACGTTGTCGTACAGATTCATCGACCCGAACAACGCGCCGTCCTGGAACAGCACCCCGAACAGCTTTCGGATCTCGTACAGCTCACGCGACGAACACTGCAAGATGTCTGTTCCATCGATGAAGATCTTGCCCTGCTCCGGACGCAGCAGGCCGATCAACGATTTGAGGAACACGGACTTGCCGGTGCCGGACGGTCCGAGGAGCGCACTGACCTCACCCGACGGCAGCGTCAGGGACACGTCCTGCCAAATCTTCTGAACACCGAAAGACTTGGTCAGACCCTCGACCGAAACCTCGACTCCCACGCTGACCTCCAAGTTCGTGCACATCACCGGATGTGGGTTGGGTCACTCTATCGCACGCGAGTGTCCGCACCGACACAGGAGCTTACTGCCCAGTAATAAAATCCCCGACGCGGGCTGCCGTCCATTGATCAGTGTGGCCCATGTCACTGCAACACGCGGGCGACTCGCCCGATTTGTGACAAAACCCAACGCCACGGCGCTGTGACAGACCACAGACTATTGCGGCACCGGCATCTCCGCAGCAACAACCGCGGACACCTACGACAGAGGTACCGACAAAAAAAGAAGGCCACCTCCCTGATGGGAGGTGGCCTTCTCTCGTTGAAACCGTCGGACCGTGATCGGCCCGGCGAGAACTACTTGACGGAGATCTTCGCGCCGGCTGCTTCCAGCTTCTCCTTGGCAGCCTCGGCTGCGTCCTTGGCGACCTTCTCCAGGATGGCCTTCGGAGCGCTCTCGACGAGGTCCTTGGCTTCCTTCAGGCCGAGGCCGGAAACGACCTCACGGACGACCTTGATGACCTGGATCTTCTTGTCGCCGGCCGACTCGAGGACGACGTCGAACTCGTCCTGCTCTTCGGCAGCCTCAGCCGGAGCACCGGCTGCGCCGGCTGCTGCGACTGCGACGGGAGCAGCTGCGGTGACCTCGAAGGTCTCCTCGAATGCCTTCACGAACTCGCTGAGCTCGAGGAGGGTGAGCTCCTTGAACTGGTCGAGCAATTCTTCGGTGCTGAGCTTCGCCATGGTGGCGGTCCTTCCTTTAGTACCGAGTCGCTGATCCGCGACACAGTTGGTGGTGTGTAGCTGTTCGCTGATGAGTGCGGATCAGCTTTCGGCGGGAGCTTCTGCTTCTGCCGGTGCTTCGGCAGCAGCAGCTGCCGGTGCTTCGGTGGCCTTCTTGTCCGCCAACGCCTGAGCCAGACGTGCAACCTGCGACGCCGGAGCGTTGAACAGACCAGCAGCCTTCGACAGGTTGCCCTTCATGGCACCTGCGAGCTTTGCCAGCAAGATCTCGCGGGACTCGAGGTCCGCGATCTTGTTGATCTCGTCCACGGACAGCGTTGCGCCGTCCATGTAGCCGCCCTTGACGACCAAGGCCTTGTTGTCCTTTGCGAACGCCTTGATGGCCTTCGCAGCGTCGACCGGCTCGCCCTTGATGAATGCAATGGCGGTCGGTCCGACGAACAACTCGTCCAGCCCAGTGATGCCGGCTTCGGCAGCAGCGCGCTTGACCAGGGTGTTCTTGGCGACGGAGTACGTGGCACCTTCGCCGAGCGCACGCCGGAGCTGAGTCAGACCGGATACCGACAGGCCACGGTATTCCGTGACGACGGCAGCCGTCGAACCCTTGAACTGTTCGGTGATCTCGGAAACTGCCGAGACCTTTTCGGGCTTTGCCATACTTCGCCTCCTCTCGTGGGAAGTAATGTCGATCGCGAGAGGTCCTGTAGAAACGACGAACGCCCCGGCGCAAGAAGCACACGGGGCGTAGACATGAAGGCGGCACTGCGAACAAAGCCGTCGAACAGGTCCCTGACCTCGTCCTCCTGCGTGGGCCGTCCGAAGCATCTCGGACCTTCAACCGCATTCCCTGAGAGAAGGCGGTGACCAACGGTCTTGGGTAGAACTCGATTGGGTGGATCCAGTGCATTCATACTTCATGACTGCATCAGAACCGTCGGCAACACTACCTCGAGCTGGGCTGCTTCTCCAAAACGAGTCAGATGCGCTCACCGAAGACTACGTAATTCCGATCGTAGCTACCCACCGCGGCATCGAAATCGCCCGAACAGGTGATCAGGCGAACAGTATCGGCGGCTGTCGCGCCGAACACGTCGACCGTCGGAAAGTCGTCCTTGGAGAACTCACCGGTCGACGTCACACGATAGTGCGCCTCCTCCCCTGCAGCGCTCGTGATCGCCACGACATCTCCCCAGGACAGGCGTCGTAATCCGTCGAATACCGCTGGGCCCGTTGTCGAGTCGACATGTCCTGCAAGGACACTCGGGCCGTGGCCGCCTGGCCGTCCACCTCCGGCGAACCAGCCCACATCGTCGTAGTCCGACGGCACCTCCATCTGGCCGTCGGTGAGGAGCCCCAGCTCGACCAGTGGTTCGTCGAGTCCGATCGCCTGGATGGCGACACGTTCCGGAACCGGGATCCCGGTCGTCGTATGCACTGCGGGCTGCGCAGACGACGTCGATTCCGATGTCGGTGGTACCGACGGCGCACACGCTGCCGTCGGTACCACCACGACCATCAGCAGAGCACCCGTGAACCGACGCACGATCAGGACGATGCGCCGTTCCGTCGCCGTACGACCACGGCAGCGCCGAGGAGCGCAGCGACGCCGAAGACCGATGCACCTGCGACGACCGGTGCCGTCGAGATCGCCGATCCGCCACCGCCGGTCGCGACGCCACCGACGGGGATCGGGGTCAACTGCCCACGCACCGCGCCGGCCGAGAAGTCGACAGTGTGTGTGTCCGCCGCGAACCCTGCCGGGTTCGCCTCGATCTCGGTCAGGCTGAATCCTGTGCCGGTGTCCGTCCCGTCCGGTGCGAGCCCGGTGGTGAAGGGACCTTGAATACACCCGCTGGAGGTTCGCGGGCCGTCGCCGATCGGTGTCGGGTTCTCGAACGCCAGTCGTGGCGGTCCTGCCTCTCCCGACGCGGCTTGGTGAATGTGCGTCGCTGTCTTGGCCGGACTCATGTAATCGCCGGTGACACCGTCGAGTTCGATGTCGTAGCAGATGATGTCGAGGTCGGAGTTGATCCGGAACGTGAAGCTTCCGGTGGCCCCCGATTGCCCCGGCGTCGGTGCGCCGTCGCCGTTCAAGACCTGATCCGGGGTGGCCATGGCGGTGAACGCGCTGGTGAAGGTGGCCGGGGGCTCGACCGGTGTCTCTGCGCTGGCCGGGGCCGCGCCGAGAACCATGATGGATGCCGCGGCGACAGCCCCTCCGGCGAGTGCGATCGATCGTGCTGTGGTCATGGCGAGAAACCTTCCGTCGACGTCGGGCCGATGCGCCCGTCGAAGGTGATACGTCGACGACATCGGTAATGTTCAAGCGGAAGTAAAGAATTTCCGAATCGAACGGATTCGTGACCGCGGACGTATCCACTTCCGTGAGCGAAGCACAGTGGGCCGACGAGCCCTGCCGGGGCCGAGGTGGGAGTGTGATCACGCTGGACTTTCGGCGCCGACGTCGCGAAGCCGCTCGTGTCGGTGACTTCGATCTGCCGACCGCCTTCGACCAACACGCGTCGTCCATGCTCGGTTTCGCAGTGAACCTGCTGCGCGACAGGGCTCTTGCCGAGGACTGCGTCCAGGAGACGTTCCTTCGAGCATGGCGGGCACGCGAAGGTTTCGATCCCGCGCGCGGCCCACTCAGAACGTGGCTGTTCGCCATCGAACGCAACGTGATCATCGACGTGCAGCGCTCGCTCGCACGGATGCCGACGATCGCGTCGAACCAGGTCGACGACGACATACACGGCAACCGCGACTCCGCCTCGGACACGGTCGAGAAGATGCGTGTGGCCGAAGCCCTCGCGTTGTTGTCTCCCGAACACCGTCAGGTCGTCGTCGCCGTCCACCTCGCCGGCGCGACCTACGCCGAGCTCGCACAATCGACGGGTGTGCCTGCGGGCACTCTGCGCACGCGGTCCTACTACGCACTGCGAATTCTGCGGGGCCACTTCGAAAGCCAGGAGGAAGGATGAGCGCAGACGCAGGTCGTCGCGCCGAATTGATCGCCGCCGCCGTCGCCGACGACCTCACCGACGCCGAACGCGCGGAGCTACGCGCGATGGCGGCAGCGGATCCCACCGTCGACACCGAGATCGACCAGTATCGCCGCGTCGCGGCCCGGATGTCCGACGCGTCCGTGTCGCTCCCCTGGGCCGAGGTCGGCCCGTCCGATTCTCTTCGCGAACGAGTGCTCGGCCCGGACACGACCACTCGACGCACCGGCGGGCGCCCTTTCCTCTGGGCTGCCGCCGCCTCCGTCGCGGGCATCGCCGTGGGAGCCGCGTCCGTTCTCGGAATCGGCGCCGCAACGGACAGACCGGTCACCGGACCGCCGGGAACACTCGGCGCGTTCGAGGAAATCGCGTTCACGGGAGTGCCGTCGGGCATCGACATCGAGGGAGGTCTCGTCGCGCACACGTGGGGCACCGAAACCGTTCTCGAAATGGAGGGTGTACCGGACCGGGGCGCCTACGAGGTGTTCGTGCTGGAACAGTCCGGTGCGGCTCGGGCGTCGGGCACGTTCCTCGGTAGTTCCGTCACCATCGACTGCCGGATGAACGCCGCCGTCCTGCGAGAGAACGTCAGCGGTATCGAGATCCGCGCGTCCGACGGTTCCGTGCTGGCCGCGGCCGCGGTGCCACGCACCTGATCGGCATGTGAATGCCCACGAAAAGTGCCGTCGACGGCTGTCAGCTGGGGTCAATAAACCGTCACCGCAGGACAAACCACGCACTTCGAAGGTTCAATCAAGTGTATGACGGCAGCGCAGCCACGCCCCCTGCTCCGTCCGGGGCTCCCTGTTCCGGACCACGTCCGCGACCCCAGCGGCGGCGACATCGCCGAAGCATGGCGCAGACTCGTCGAGGCTCCGCCCGTATTTCCGCAGATCGCCAGACTGAAGAACGTTCCTGTCACGATGAGCGACGGGACCGTGCTGCGCGCCGACGTACTGCGTCCCGCCGACGCGTCCGGTCGTGCCGTCCCGGTCGAACTGCCTGCGGTTCTGAACATCACGCCGTACAACAAGAAGCTCATCACCGGCATCGACGCGGTGCTCGGAACGCCCGTCCTCGGCCGAGCGATCCGCAGCTTCTCGCGCAGATTCGACCTCACCGACACCCCGTTCGACGGGATCACCGAGCTCACCCGAATCGTCGACGGCGGCGCCGCGGATCTGTTGGCAGTCAATCGCCATCTCATCCGCAGTGGGTACGTCCAGATCATCGTCGACGCCAGAGGCACGGGCTCGTCGGCAGGCAAGTGGGACATCCTGGGCGATCGCGAACAGTCGGACTCCATCGAGGTCGTCGACTGGATCACCTCCCAGGCCTGGTGCAACGGCAGAGTCGGGATGACGGGCATCTCCTATTCGGCCATCAACGCACTACAGGCGGCATCCAAGCGTCCCGACGGCCTCGAGGCGATCTTCGCGGTCGAGGGGTCCGTCGACATCGTCCGTGAGATCTTCGCGACTGGCGGCGCCCCGTCGTTGTTCATCCCCCTGTGGCTCGCCACTGTCAACGGACTCAAGTGGACGCCGTCACTACGGAATCTCGATGCCACCACCTGGCTGTCCGATCGACTCCGCTCCCCCGCGACCAACATGCTCGATCTCGCCAAGGGCTTCCTGACCGGCGGCGACCCACGAATCTACGACGACGCCTACTACGACGCCCGGGATCCCGTCATCGAGGACATCGACGTCCCGACATTCCTGTACGGCTGCTGGCACGACATCTTCGGCGGCTCTGCACCCGACATCTACAACCGACTGCCGCTCGAACGCGGGCGCAAGCAACTCCTAGTCGGCGACGGCTACCACGGCAACCCCGGAATCGGTTTCGGTGGACATGGATTCCCGCCGCGACTCGATGTCCTCGAACGGGCATGGTTCGATCGGTGGCTTCGCGACGAGAACAACGGAATCGAGCACTTCGGTCCCGTCACCCTGCGTCAGCAGGGCGGCGACTGGACCGCACACGGTAGGTTCCCCGCACCACACGCGCTCCCGACGCGTCTCTATCTGTCGGCTGCGTCGTCGGGCACAGCACCGCACGCCGTTGCCGACGGAAGCCTGCTCGGAACTCACGACCGCAGCAGCGGTGACTTCTCCGTCCGACCGACCCTGCGATCCGTGATCTCCCGCGACACCACGCAGGTCCTCGCTGGTGTTCCCGCCGCGCTCGGGGGTGGATTCACCTATGACAACCGATTCGCCGAGAAGGGCGCGCTGACGTTCACCACCGGCGCGGCGCACGAGGACACGGTGTTGTCGGGTCCGATGAACCTGCACCTTCGCGTCCGCTGCCATGCTCCGGAGGCACTGTGGGCGGTCATGGTGTGCGACGTCGACCCGTCCGGGCGGCCGACGGTTCTGACCAACGGCGCGCTGCTGACGTCAAGACGAGCCGTCGACGACGAGCTCTCACTGTTCGCGCCGAACGGCGACTACACGAGGCCGTACCACCCCCTGAGCAAGGAATCGCTGCTCCCCGTACCCGTCGGCGAAACTCTGACGCTCGACATCGACCTGCTGACCACCGAGGCTCGCGTCGACGAAGGCCACAGGCTCCGGGTCGACGTCTTCGCAACGGACGCACCACGTTTCATGCCGATACTCCCCGACCTGTTGCGCACCAGGGGGTGCAGACAGGACATCGTGCTCGACGCCGACGAGCCGAGCTTCCTCGTCGTACCGATCCTCGGGCGTCCTGGATGGTGACCAGGCCCACCCCCAGGTGACCGAATGCCGCCCTCGCTCACTCTGAGTGACCGAATGTCACCCTCGCTCCGGGCCACCACCACCCCACCCCCCGAACACGACGAAAGCCGACCCCCGAGGTGGGGGCCGGCTTCGTCCGATCTGAGTGCTTACGCCTCTGCGTCGTCCTCGAGGAGGTTGCGAGTGCGGTTCGGGTCGACCTGGATGCCAGGTCCGGTCGTCGTCGAGACGGTGACCTTCTTGACGTAACGGCCCTTGGCCGACGACGGCTTCGCACGCAGGATCTCGTCGAGAGCGGCGCCGTAGTTCTCCACCAGCTTGGCGTCGTCGAACGATGCCTTGCCGATGACGAAGTGCAGGTTGGCCTGCTTGTCGACGCGGAAGTTGATCTTTCCGCCCTTGATGTCGTTGACGGCCTTGGTCACATCGTTGGTGACGGTGCCCGTCTTCGGGTTCGGCATCAGGCCACGCGGTCCGAGGACACGGGCGATGCGGCCAACCTTGGCCATCTGGTCCGGGGTGGCGATCGCTGCGTCGAAGTCCAGGAATCCGCCCTGGATGCGCTCGATCAGATCCTCGGCGCCGACGACGTCGGCTCCTGCTGCTTCGGCTTCTGCAGCCTTCTCACCAGCGGCGAAAACGATGACCCGAGCGGTCTTGCCGGTGCCGTGGGGAAGGTTGACGGTGCCGCGCACCATCTGGTCTGCCTTGCGAGGATCGACGCCGAGACGAACGGCGACCTCGACGGTTGCGTCGAACTTGCTCGACGCGGTGTCCTTGGCCAACTTAGCTGCCTGCAGGGGCGAGTACAGGTTGTCTGCATCGACCTTTGCGGCCTGCTCGAGGTAAGCCTTGCTGCGCTTTGCCATGTCTTACTGTCCAATCGTGAGTTCAGTGTGGTTCGCGGGCCTGGCCGGCCCTACCACGGAGGTCGTACGGGAGCTGAGGATCAGCCTTCGACCGTGATGCCCATCGAGCGAGCAGTTCCGGCGATGATCTTCGCGGCCTGATCGATGTCGTTGGCGTTGAGGTCTTCTGCCTTGGTCTTGGCGATTTCGCGCACCTGATCCATGGTCACCTTGGCGACCTTGGTCTTGTGCGGCTCGCCGGAGCCCTTGGCGACGCCTGCAGCCTTGAGCAGCAGCTTGGCAGCCGGAGGGGTCTTCAGCTTGAAGTCGAAGGTCCGGTCTTCGTAGACCGAGATCTCCACCGGCACGACGTTTCCGCGCTGCGACTCGGTCGCTGCGTTGTACGCCTTGCAGAACTCCATGATGTTGACGCCGTGCTGACCCAATGCGGGGCCGACGGGAGGAGCAGGGTTGGCCTGTCCTGCCTGGATCTGAAGCTTGATGATCCCGGCTAGCTTCTTCTTCTTCGGGGGCATTTCGTTTTCCTTGTATTCGCTCGGGTTTCTTGCGGTTACTACTGCAAGTTTCTGTTGTTCGGCTCGCTAGATCTTCGCGACCTGCGTGAAGCCGAGCTCGACCGGAGTTTCACGGCCGAAGATCGACACCAGCACCTTGAGCTTCTGCTGCTCTGCGTTGACTTCGCTGATGCTCGCCGGAAGGGTTGCGAACGGCCCGTCCATGACGGTGACCGACTCGCCGACCTCGAAGTCGACCTCGATGGTGGGCTTCGCGGTGCTCTCCGTTGCGGTGGCATCGGTGCCTGCACTTGCAGCCTTGGCGTCCTTCTTCTCGCCGGGCTGCGGCATCAAGAACTTGACGACCTCGTTGATCGTCAGCGGCGACGGGCGTGACGTGGCGCCGACGAATCCGGTGACGCCGGGTGTGTTGCGCACTGCGCCCCACGACTCGTCGTTCAGATCCATGCGGACCAGGATGTATCCCGGCAGTACCTTGCGGTTGACCTGCTTGCGCTGGCCGTTCTTGATCTCGGTGACCTCTTCGGTCGGGACCTCGACCTGGAAGATGTAGTCGCCGACGTCGAGGTTCTGAACGCGGGTCTCGAGGTTGGCTTTCACCTTGTTCTCGTACCCGGCGTAGGAGTGGATGACGTACCAGTCGCCGGGGGCGCGTCTCAGCGCGGCCTTCAGCTCAGCGACGGGATCTTCGACCTCCACAGCCTCGACCTCTTCGGTCTCGGCGACGGCTTCTTCGGTCACGTCGTCATCGGCAGCGTCTTCGTCCGCAGTTTGTTCTGCGACGGCATCGGCGATGGCCTCGTCGGTCTCGCGGTCCTGAGCGGCCTGCTCCGCCTCGAGGCCCTGTTTGGTCGCCTCGACATCGGCGTCGAATGCGGCCACTTCGGTGGCGTCGTTGTGCGGCGTGCTCACAGCAGGCACCCTTTCTGTCGTTTCGTGCTCGATTCGGTCATCTTCGTTCTCTCGGTCAGCCGAACAGCCAGCCGACACCCTTGATGAACGCCAGATCCAAGCCGCTGATGAACGCGACCATGAAGGCCACGAACACGAGCACGACGCTGGTGTAGGTGACCATCTGCTTGCGATTCGGCCAGATGACCTTGCGGAGCTCGGCGACTACCTCGCGGAAGAACCTGCGCAGACGCTTGAAGACGTTCATACGCTTCGGCTCGCGCGGCTTCTCGGAACGAGAGGCAACCTTGGTGGCCGACGCGGCAGCCGGCGTCTTCTCGATGGAGACGGCGCGTGTGCGCCGAGTCGTCCGTTTACCGGTCGGCCTGGCCGGTGCGTCGTTACCGCCGGTGCTCGTAGCGGCACCGGCTGCATCGTCGGTGGGGGACGCAGCGTTGTCGGACGTCGACGAGTCCGACGTGGAGACATCTTCCGACGTCTCGTCGCGCTTACCGCGCTCCTCGCTCACCGTCGTTCCTCTCAGTAGCCGAAATTGCCGTACACCCTCGCCGGGGCGAGGGATGTACAACATGGGCAGGGGCGACAGGACTTGAACCTGCAACCTACGGTTTTGGAGACCGTTGCTCTACCAATTGAGCTACGCCCCTTCGGTCCGATCCTCAAGTGGATCCGACCGTCCTGCGGTCACACAACATACGCGCTACCCGAAGCACTCTTCAAGAAAAGAGCCTAGGCAGCGCGCAGCGCTGAATTACCCCAGAAATCTCAGTGTACTGCACAGGCTATGGAACTTTGAAACCAGCAGGTCAGGCCAGGCGGACGGTCGCCGTGGCGCGACCGAAGATCTTCTTGCCCTCGGACTTGGCCGTGATCGCGATGACCGCCGACTTCGACTCCGGATCCACCGACTTGACCTTGCCGGTGTACTCGACCGACGCCGCGGAATCCGCAGGTACGTAGACCGAGCTGGTGAAACGGACGTTGTACTCGGTGACAGCACCGGGATCGCCGAGCCACGAGGTGACGAAGCCTGCACCGAGGCCCATCGTCAGCATGCCGTGCGCGATGACGTTGTCCAGTCCGGCGAGCTTGACGACCTCGTCGCTCCAATGGATCGGGTTGGGATCACCGGACACGCCGGCGTAGTTGACCAGATCGCCACGAGTGAGCTTGACGACGCGCTCGGGGAGCTCGTCGCCGACCGATACGTCCGCGAAACTACGAAGCGCCATGCATGATCACTTCCTTGACTGCGTGGGCGATGTTCTCGTCGACTTCTCCGCCGGTCCGTGCGACCAACGTGGTCCACGTGGTCTGCACCAGCTCGCCGTTCTGATCGGTCACGATGTTCTTCGTCGTGATGATGTCGCTGCCACTCATCTGACGGAACGACTCGAGAAAGACCTCGCACGTCAGCTCGTCGCCGACCTGGATGGGCTTGTGGAATTGCAACCGCTGGTCCGTCTGGAGGATCTGACTCGGGTCGTACCCGGTGATGAACTCCTTGAACATCCGCGATTGCGCGATGATGCCGACGAGGGAGATGAAGGTCAGCGGAGCGATAAGGCCGTCGTAGCCGAAGCTTTTCGCGGCTTCTTCGTCGTGATGAGCAGGGTGCCAGTCCTGGACTGCACGCGCGTACTCACGCACTTTCTCCCGGCCTACCTCGTACGGGTGGTCCACCTTGTAGTGGTGTCCGACCATCGTCGCGGCATGTGCGGCGGGGTCCTGCGGTGAATCGGAATCCGGCGACGGCGCAAGAGGTTGCGCCGTCGCGGTCACGATGAAATCAGTATCAGACACGCGAAATTCGAACCTTTTCTACCCAGGACGCAAGATCCGTTAGGGCGAAAGAAGTTAGCCTAACGCGCGGCGTCGACTTCGAACGAGAACCAGCGGCCGAGAAACTCGACTAGCGAGACTCGCGGTGCGCGCGATGCGTTCCGCAGTTGGAGCAGAACTTCTTCAGCTCGATGCGGTCGGGATCGTTACGACGGTTCTTCTTCGTGATGTAGTTGCGGTGCTTGCAAACCTCGCAGGCCAAGGTGATCTTGGGCCGCACATCGGTGGAGGAGGCCACTGGACGCCTACTTTCAGGTAACTCTGATCCGGTGAATCAGGACTGTGCATTTTTCTTGTGTAGCGGTGACCGGACTTGAACCGGCGACGCAACGATTATGAGTCGTTTGCTCTACCAACTGAGCTACACCGCCTCAGGTTGCTCACCCCTACACCTTCTCATCTTCGAGGGGTTCCTCGTCGAAGAAATTGCCTGGGCGAACCATCCAATCCAGCGAGCCCCCTAACGGAATCGAACCGTTGACCTTTTCCTTACCATGGAAACGCTCTACCGACTGAGCTAAGGGGGCGTTGCCTGCGAATCCTGGTCGTTCCGCAAGCTACTCTCCTGCGCACGGTTTCCCGTGCGCCGAAGCCTTCAAGAGGTTACACAGTTCCAGCGCCGACTACCAAATTGCGTGGTCAGCGCGTTCGCTGCGGTTCCTCTTCACGGAGAAACCCCAGCGAGACGAACTCGCTGGGGTCCCTTCGGGTGGCAGATGTAGGATTCGAACCTACGTAGGCATAAGCCGACGGATTTACAGTCCGCTCCCATTGGCCGCTCGGGCAATCTGCCGGGTGCTTGTCGAAGAATCATGCTCTCTCCGTTGCGCTGAAAAGAATACAACGAACGTGCCCCCGGAACGCAAACCGGGTGGATAGCGGGGGTGCGGAGCGGCTAACGTCGGGTGCGAAGCACGTGAACATTCGATACGACACAGGAGTTCTTCAGTGGCAGATTCTTCCTTCGACATCGTCAGCAAGGTCGATCGGCAAGAGGTCGACAACGCTCTCGGTCAGGCTGCGAAGGAGTTGGCGACGCGCTTCGACTTCCGTGGTTCGGGCACCACCATCGAGTGGTCCGGCAGCGGGGAATCCGAGGTGATCGTCATCACCTCCGAGTCCGAGGAGAAGGTCAAGGCAGCACTCGACGTCTTCAAAGAGAAGCTCATTCGACGCGACGTGTCGCTGAAGGCCTTCGAGACCAACGACCCGGCGCCGTCGGGCAAGGTGTGGAAAGTCACCGGAAAGCTCGTCCAGGGCATCACCGCCGAAAACGCGAAGAAGATCTCCAAGAAGATTCGCGACGACGGACCCAAGGGCGTCAAGGCTCAGATCCAGGGTGACGAGCTCCGCGTCAGCAGCAAGAAGCGCGACGACCTACAGGCGATTCAGCAGCTGCTCAAGGCCGAGGACTTCGGCATCGCGCTGCAGTACGTCAACTACAGATAACGACCTCGTGAGTGTTTATGTGTAGTCCTCTATACATAAACACTCACGAGCGGCGCCGGCTGCCTACCCGCCGCGCGCCATCCGCTCAAGCCGCTCGATGCGCTCGGCCATCGGCGGGTGCGTCGAGAACAGCTTCCCGACGCGATCGCCGGCGCGGAACGGGTTCGCGATCATCAGATGCGACTCGGCCGCCAGACGCGGCTCGGGCGGTAGCGGCGCTGCTTGGACACCACGTTCCAGCTTCCGTAGCGCCGACGCCAGAGCCAGCGGATCTCCGGTCAGCTCGGCGCCGGATTGATCGGCCTGGTACTCCCGCGACCTCGATACGGCGAGCTTGACGACCGTCGCGGCGATGGGCCCCAGCAAGGAGACCAGCAGCAACGCGATCGGGTTGGCGCCGTTGTTGCCGCGTCCACCGAACATCGACGCGAACATCGCGAAGTTGGCGAGGCCGGAGATCACCGCCGCCATCGCGCCCGCGACGGACGAGATCAGGATGTCGCGGTTGTACACGTGGGATAGTTCGTGCCCGAGGACGGCACGCAGTTCCCGTTCGTCGAGGATCTGCAGGATGCCCGTCGTGCAGCACACCGCCGCGTTGCGCGGGTTACGCCCGGTCGCGAACGCGTTGGGATTGTTGGTCGGGCTGATGTACAGCGCAGGCATGGGCTGGTGAGCCGTCGTTGCCAGCTCTCTGACGATGCGATACATCGCCGGCTGCTCCACTTCGGTGACCGGCTGCGCATGCATCGAACGCAGCGCGAGCTTCGCACTGTTGAAGTAGGCCCACCCGTTCATGCCGACGGCCAGTGCCACCGACGCGATCAGGATCCCGGGGCTGTTGAACAGCGACCCGATGAACACGATGAGCGCCGACATGCCCACGAGCAACCCGAATGTCTTGGCACCGTTGGCGTAACTCATCTGTCGTAACTTCCTTCGTGTCGTTGTTCCCTACAACGAACAACGATCGCGACACCGACCCAGGTTCCCCGGTTCGTCAGCCCAGCGACGCTCGATCCCACCACTGACTGCGTCAGCCCACCCGTTCGACGGTGTAGTCGACGAGCCGTCCCAGCGCGTCGTTCGCCGGACCCTGAGGCAGCGTCGCGAGTTCTGCGTGCGCTTTGGCGGCGAATTCCGACAGCGTCTCCTTGGCTTTCGCCATGCCAGGCGACCGGTCGAGCAACGTCAACGCTTCGGTGACTGCATCGTCGTCGGTGACGGGCCCGTCGAGAAGTTCCCGCAGTCGGTCGCCGTCGGCGCCTTCCTCGCGGAGCGCGAACAGAACGGGAAGAGTGTGAACGCCTTCACGCAGGTCCGTGCCGGGTGTCTTGCCCGACTGTGCGGACACCGAGGAGATATCGATGATGTCGTCGGAGATCTGGAACGCGGTGCCGACGGCGTCGCCGAGACGCTCGAGAGCCGCGACGTGGGTGGCGTCTCCCCCAGAGAACGTGCCGCCGAATCGACCGCAGGCCGCGATCAGCGAGCCGGTCTTCTCCCACACGACCCGAAGATAATGCGCGACGGGATCCTGGTCCTTCTTGACGCCGATCGTCTCGCGCATCTGACCGGTGACCAGTTCGGCGAAGGTGTCGGCGATGATGCGCACGGCCTCGGGCCCGAGCGTCGACACCAGGCGCGACGCATGTGCGAACAGGTAGTCGCCCGCCAGGATCGCGACGCTGTTGCCCCAGCGCGCGTTGGCACTCTCGGCGCCACGTCGCATGTTGGCCTCGTCCATGACGTCGTCGTGATAGAGCGTCGCGAGGTGGACGAGTTCGACGACGGTGGCCGCGGTCACCACCGACTCGTTGGACGAATCCGGCCCCAACTGGGCGGTCAGAACGGTGAACAGCGGACGGAATCGCTTGCCGCCTGCCTTCGCGAGATGCAAGGCGGCCTCGGTGAGGAAGTCCTCGCCGTCGGACAGCTCGGCGATCATCAGATCCTCGACACTCGTCAGTCCTGCGGCCACTGTTCGTGCAAGCTCCGGATCGACCAGATCCACCCCGGCAACGACCGTCGATCCAACGGACCGACTGGGTCGTTCCGCGGGCTCCACTCCGGCCGTGTCGTCTGTGCTCACGATTGTTGGTCCTGTCCTCTTCGTCGTCCGCGGATACTCTTCGGGTCCCCCGACCTACCTGGTTCTACCGTAGTGAACCTAGTAGGTGACACAGATGGAAGGTGTCGTAGGCCATGGCCGGGAGTTTCGTTCGTCCCGCGCGCCGCTGCTTTACTGGACAGGTGACCGCTCCCCGATCCACCGACGTCCTCGTCATCGGCGCAGGTCCGGCCGGTTCCGCAGCAGCAGCGTGGGCGGCGCGCGCGGGCCGAGACGTCGTTCTCGCCGACGCTGCCACCTTCCCCCGCGACAAGACGTGCGGCGACGGCTTGACGCCGCGAGCGATGGCCGAGCTCGACCGACTGGGGCTCGGCGAATGGGCGCGCGGGCGCGCGGAGAACCGCGGCCTGCGGCTGACCGGGTTCGGCCAGGAGTTGCAACTCGAATGGCCGGGCGGTTCGCTCCCCTCGGTCGGTAGTGCCGTCCCGCGCACCGAGCTCGACGACAGAATCCGCAGTGCGGCAATCGAATCCGGCGCATCGATGCTGGAGGGGTTCAAGGCCGTCGACGTGCAACGAGACGGAAACCGTGTCACCTCGGTCGTTTTCGAGAACGGTGACGAAATACAGTGCTCCACACTGATAATCGCCGACGGCGTCCGCTCCACCCTCGGCAAGAAGCTCGGCCGGCAGTGGCATCGGGACACTACGTTCGGTGTCGCCGCACGCGCCTACATCGGCTCGGAACGCAGCACTGACCCCTGGATCTCGTCGCACCTCGAGCTTCGTGACTCTGGCGGCACCGTACAGCCGGGTTACGGCTGGATCTTCCCGCTCGGTACCGGCGAGGTGAACATCGGCGTCGGCACGCTGGCGACGGCCAAGCGGCCGGGACCTGGTGCGCTACGGCCGCTACTGAACCTCTACACCTCGCAGCGCCGCGACGACTGGGCACTGACGGGCGAGCTCAGGGCAGTCGCGTCGGCGTTGCTGCCGATGGGCGGGGCCGTGTCCAACGTGGCAGGTGAGAACTGGGCGATCATCGGCGACGCGGCCGCCTGCGTCAATCCCCTGAACGGCGAAGGTATCGACTACGGGCTCGAGGGCGGGCGCATGGTCGCTGATCTACTGGACGAGCGTGACCTCACCGATGTGTGGCCGACTCTCCTGCGCGAGCACTACGGTCAAGCGTTCTCCATTGCCCGACGCCTCGCAGGACTCCTGACGGTGCCGCGGTTCCTGCCTGCGACCGGTCCGATCGGAATGCGTTCTCGCGCACTGATGACCGTAGCCGTCCGCGTGATGGGAAACCTTGTCACCGAAGCGGATTCCGATCTCGTCGCGCGCGCCTGGCGGGCGTCGGGAAGTGCGTCGCTGAAGATCGATTCCCGCCCGCCGTTCACGTAGTGCGGCTTCGCCACCCGTGCGTGCGTAGTCCGTCCAGAGACCAACTCTTCACGCACGGGCGCGTCAGCGCACTCAGCGCACCGCGCGGTGCAGCGCGACGACTCCCCCGGTGAGGTTGCGCCACTGGACGTTCGACCATCCGGACTCCGCGATGTCGACGGCCAGCTGCCTCTGCGTCGGCCACGCCCTGATGGATTCGGCGAGGTAGACGTACGCGTCGGGATTGCTGGACACCGCCCGCGCGACGGCGGGGAGCGCCTTCATCAGGTACTCCATGTAGACAGTTCGGAACGGGCCGAACACGGGCGTCGAGAATTCGCACACGACGAGCCGTCCGCCGGGCTTGGTGACGCGGGCGATCTCGCGCAGCCCGGCCCGGAAGTCGGAGACGTTGCGGAGCCCGAACGAGATGGTGGCCGCGTCGAAGCTCGCATCGGCGTACGGCAGTGCCATCGCGTCACCTGCGACCATGGGGACGGGTCGGCCCGAGCCTGCGTGCAGCATGCCCTTCGAGAAGTCGGTGGCGACGCACCACGCACCGCTGCGGGCCAGCTCGACGGTCGACACTCCGGTGCCTGCGGCGAGATCGAGGACCTTCTCCCCCGGCTTCAGGTTCAGCGCGGCCCGAGTCAGCTTCCGCCAGCTTCGGTCCTGGCCGAAGGACAGAACGGTGTTGGTGATGTCGTAACGGCGAGCGACGCCGTCGAACATCGACGCGACTTCGTGTGGGTCCTTCTCGAGCGTTGCACGCGAACTTGTTGGCACGGCCTCGAGCTTAGCCGTCAGGCAGTTCTGAGCGTCCGGTGCCGTTCCCAGCCGAGGACGTCGCCGTAATGCCCGAGCAGTTCGTCGCAGATCGCAGGCCAGGTGCGGTGCAGAACGGACTTCCGCGCCGCCTCACCGAATCGGGCACGCGCCACCGGCGACTTCAATGCAGCCACCGCGCTCGGCAGGAGCTCGGCGAAGCGGTCGACGGGAAGCAGGTATCCGTTGCGACAATGCGAGATCAGATCGCGCGGGCCGCCTGCGTCGGGTCCGATCACCGGAATCCCACTGGCCAGTGCTTCCTGCACCGCCTGGCAGAACGTCTCGTGCTCACCTGGGTGCACGAACACGTCGAAACTCGCGTAGGCCTGCGCCAACTCGTCGCCGCCCAATTGACCGAGAAATATCGCCGACGGCATCAGCTTCTCGAGCGCGGGTCGCTCGGGCCCGTCGCCGACGACGACGAGTTGCACGTCGTCGGCGATCGAGGCCAACCTCTCGACGTGCTTCTCGGGTGCGAGCCGTCCGACGAAGCCGACGATCAGCTTCCCGTCGGATGACCACTCGCGTCGCACCGATTCCCGACGCGCCGACGGTGCGAACCTCACGGCGTCGACCCCTCGCGCCCAGCGATGCACCCGCGGAACGCCGTGGCTCTCCAGCGCCTCGACCGCCGAGGACGACGGCGCGAGCGTCCGCGCGGCCCCTCGATGCACGCGCCTGGTCCAGCGCCACGCAGCCTTGGACGTCAGGCCGAGACCGTAGCTCTCGGCGAAGCCTGCGACATCGGTCTGATAGACGGCCACAGCCGGAACGTTCAGCCGGTTCGCCGCCGCGAGTCCGCCCGCACCGAGCAGGAACGGCGACGCGAGATGCACGACGTCGGGCTCGAATTCACGGATCGTGGCCGTCAGTCCCGGACCGGGGACGCCGACGGGAAGGGAACTGACCTTGGGCACCATGACGGCGGGTACTCGGTGAACCGGGATGCGGCCGTGCAGTACGTCGGCACGCGGCTTGCCTGCCGGGTTGTCCGGCGCGACGACCATGGCGTCGTGCCCGTTTCGCTCCAGGTGTTCGAGCATTCGGAGAATCGAATTGGTGACGCCGTTCATGTTGGGTAGGAACGATTCCGCAACGATGGCTACTCGCACGATCCTCAGTGTGAGGAGCGTCTCCGGCCAGCCGGCTTCGGTTTCGTTACGGGCGGGCGAAGTTCACACGAATGGTTTCGGCGAGGGCGTCGACGCGTCGGACGACGGCAGTGGCACCCAGATCGGCTGCGCGCTGCCTGGCCCGCGCGAGGGCCGCGTCGTCCAGAACGCCCGTCGTCGCTACGTCGATCCGCACTGCCAGGTAGTCGGATTCGGCGAGCCAGGCTGCGAATCCCCGTTCGGCGTGCACCCGCTGCGCGTCGGCGATATGTCGGGCGGCCGCCGTGAGGTCACCGAAACCCAGCGCCAGGTGTGCGAGGTGATGATGGACGACACCGTAGATCCCGGCCCACGCCAGCACCGTACTGTCCGCGTGGCCTTCGAGGAGCCCGTGGATCCGTTCGCACAGCGACGCTGCTCCGACGTCGGCAGCAGTCCGAGACACCAGGGCGAGCGTCGGAAGCCACATGGGATCGGCCGGGATCCCGGCCAACGCCTCCGGTGTGAACCACTCGAGCAGGTCCGCCGCAGCGACGCGCTCACCGGCATCGACGAGCGCGACAGCCAGGGTCGGCCGCAGTATCGGCAGCAGATCGACATTCGCACGCAGCAGAGCAGATTGGTCGAGGATCTCCGTCATGTCCCCGCGCAACGTACGCAGTGTGGTCGACACCGGAAGCAGACGTCCGTAGTAACTCGCGTCGGTCGGCGATGTCGGAATGGCTCGAAGAATTGTCAGTCGGTCTTCACTGGCACGCAGATCACCTGCGGCAAGGTCGATTCCGAATCGCCCGTATTCGGTCAGCCACGCCAATTCGGGGTCGGCGTCGATGTGCGCGGCGTTGACGGCGTCGAGCGCGGTGCGTGCCCCCGTCAGATCCCCCGACTGAAGCCGAGCGCGGAACAGCCATACAGCCGTGGTGGGATCCTGCAGCAGTTCGTGTCTCGCGTCGACCAGGTCGTCGAGATCGGCGCGTGCACTGTTCGCGGCATCTGCGGCATGCGGGATACGGGTACCGATGAGCGACGCGATCCCGACCCTCGCGAGTAGCGGCCCGTCACCGAGTTCACGAGCGATGCGCGTCGCCGACGCGATCATGTCCATTCGCTTCTCGTAGTCGGCACTCCATGCATGCTCGATCACCCACTGCGACAACAGAAGTGCGAACTCCGCGGATCCAGATTGCCCGGCCTGCTGCATCTCCGCACACATCGTCTCGATATGTGCCACGCGTTCGGCGTCGGCGACGTAGCTCTGGGCGAACATCATGCCGCGGCGTTCACTGGCCAACACCGCTTCGATCTGCAGATCCCGATCACCGATAGTTCTCGCCATGTCCAACGCGGCGATCGCGGTGGCGCGAGCATCCGGATCACGCAGTGCTCGACGCGCACGCCCGAGACTGATGAGGAGGCGACATCGCGTCGGCGACAACTCGTTCGGAGGCAGGTGACCCAGCGCGTTCCCGTAATGCTCGACGGCGTCCTCGTGTGCCCCGAGGACGGAAGCACTGTCACCGGCACGCTGCGAATACGTTGCAGCAAGGGCTCGGTCGGAACTCGAGCCTCGGCCGAAGTGATAGGCGACGCGCGCCGAGTGGTCCGACCGAGTCTCGCTCGACCACTCCGCAAATGCGCGACCGACTTTCGAATGCAGCGACGCCCGCTTGCCCGGTGCGATCGACGAGTAGACGACCTCCTGAACCAGTGGATGGCGCATCGCCAGATCGTCGAACCACATCGGATCGGATTCCGTTGCGACGGTGATCATTCGGGAGTGAACCAGCTCGTCCAACGCGTCGGAGAAGTCGGCGTCGTCGATGTCGTGCGCCGCCATCCGCAGCACCTGCGTCGACACTGGAATACCGATCACTGCGCCGAGTTGCAACAGCGACAGCGCGATCGGCGTGAGGCTGTGTTCGCGGCGACGAACGAACTCGACGATCGACATCGGGTGCGAGCCAGGCGGTTCGGTCGACTCGGCGGCGAGCAGCGACGCCACGAACAGCGGGTGGCCACTGGTTCGACGGTGCAGAGCGGCCGGGTCGACCGAGGACCCGCCGACTTCGACGAGTTGCCGGACATCGTCGATACTCAAGTCCGACAATGGAATACGGCACACGTGCCCCAGTCGAGTGCCGGTGTTGATCGTGCGCGTCACGTCCGGCAGATCGAGCGATTCGGTGCGGGCCGTCAGAACCACACACACCGTGCTCGACGACGACGCAGCCAGCAGGTAACGCAGTAGCGCGTGCGTCGCGCTCGACGCCCACTGCAGATCGTCGACGACGATCATCGTGGAGCTCGACCTGGACGACGACGTGAGCCACCGATGAACCGCGGTGACCACGTGGGAACGGTCGTCGGAACTCGCTGTGGACGGGGGATACTCGCCGAATCGATGCGCGACGTGGGGAATCAGCCTCAGGATGTCCGGGCCGTTGTCGTCGAGCCATCGTCGCGCACCTGCCGGTCCCCACGCGACGAACTCGCGCTCGACCGCTTCGGCGAACGGCTCGAACGCGACGATCGCGTCCTCGCTGCAGCGGCCGAACAGGACGTCGACACCGTCGTTCGACGCGCGCTGCATCGCCTCGAGAACGAGGGTCGTCTTGCCCGATCCGGCATCCCCGGTGACGACCACACACTGACCTGTCCCGCGCGCTGCCTTCTCGCAGGCCTGTGCGACGAGTGCGAGTTCTCGATCTCGTCCGACGAGTGGATCGTGATTTCTCGGGAGTCCCGACGCCGTATCCGCGGCGTCTTCGCTCGGGTGCGTGTGATTCAGCGCGTCGAGGAACAGGCGTTCGGTCTCGGGCGACGGATCCACTCCGAGGTGTTCGGCGAGTGCGACGCGGCACCGGGTGGCCACCTCGAGTGCGCGGGCGCCGTCACCGAGCCCCAGGTACGCGCGCATCGCGATGCGGTAGGCCCGCTCACGCAACGGGTCGAGCGAGATCAACGATTCCGCACAGGACACCGCGCGATCGAACGCACCGATGTCGTACGACGCGACGGCGTCGATCTCGAGAGCCTGTTTCCTCAGGTCCTCGCCCTCAGACCGGAGATCGTCCGCCCACAGTCCCTCCACGCCGCGCAGGACCGGGCGGGTGAGAAGAAGGTGGGCTGCCCGCGCTCTGTCCGCGCGCACCGCAGCGGACTCGTCGGACGGCCTGCACTGCTCTCTGACGGTTTCCAGGTCGACCTCGACCCCCGCGGGCAATGCGAAGCTGACGTATCCGTTCCGCGATCTGAGACTGTGACCGGACACAGATGCCGCTTCGAGCGTCTCCCGCACTTTCGACACGACTCCACGCAGCGCGGCGTTCCACGACTTGGGTCTGGTTCGAGGCCAGATCACCCCGGCGATCTCGGCCATCGGAACGTCCCGATGTCGGTGAACCGCCAGGTAGGCGAGCGTTTCCGCACAGCGCGGACCGCCGACGGTCCGCGGATCGACGATCCGCGCGCCGCATCGGACGGACACTTCGCCCACGAGTCGAACGGTCACGCCGTCCACTGCGGTCATGGGGAAAATCAAAACACAGGTTTGTCTTTACTGTGAGAAAGTACAGCGTTCAGCGTTCCCGACGCTTGAGTAGAAGCAACACCGGCACCGCGACGGCCCACGTCACCACGACGACCGATCCGGCGGGGATGATCGCGACGCTGGCGTCACGACCGGAGACCCTGACGAGATCGGGATCCGATTCGGCGTACTCGACATCGATCCGCTGGCCCGCGATGAGGTTGGTCGGATACAGAACCCCGAGTTGTGGGTTGTGGGTGATGCCGTCGGGCGTCACGAAACTGACGGCCGACCGCAGCCTTCCCGCGGATAGGACTTCGGCCGTCGCGGTGCCCTCGTCGGACGTGATGGTTCGGTCGTTCTGCCAGGCAGCGACGACCAACAGGAACGCGAGGACCGAGATCCCGGTCGCGACCACGATCACCGAGATTCGTGCTCGGCGCCAGGCCTTCGACGTGCCGTCGTCGCTGTCTTCGGATGCCACGTCGGTAGACGTTACTTGCGATGCCGACGACGTCGGTGCTCCGGTAGCCTCTGCAGCTATGTCTCGCGACTTCGAGTTCACGGTCTCGTCGGAACACACTCCCGAGGAGGTCTACGAGGCCCTCAACAGCGAAGAGCAGTGGCTCGCCCGGTTCGAAAAGGCGCAGAAGACCGACGGCTACACGCTGACCAAGCACGAGCACGGCGGCTTGACCGTCGACATCACCGACGAGATCGGCACGTCGGAGCTACCCGGCTTCGTCAAGAAGGTCGTGCGCGGCACATTGCTCGTGACGCGCACCGACTCGTGGGGACCGCTCGAAGGCGACCGCGCCGACGGCACACTCGTCGGCGGCACGTCCGCGATCCCCGCGTCCGTCGACGGGACTCTCACGTTGCGCCCCCAGGGCACAGGTGCGCTGCTGACGGTCAAGGGCACCTCGACCGTCAAGATTCCGCTGATCGGCGGCAAGATCGAATCGCTGATCAACGACATGATCAAGGACATGGTCGAGCAGGAGACCGAGGAGACCAACGACTGGGCTTCCCAGCAGGAAGAGGGCTAGAGCCTCGCCCGGATTCCTGCATGCAGCTCGCGCAGGCCCGAGCGTTCCGTCGTCACCTCGAGCACGCGCATCCCGCCAGGAGTGGAGCCTGCGGAATGACCCGAATTTTCCGCACTGCTCTGCAGGGCGTCGGCCAGCTCGGTGACGTCGACGGCTCGGTGCTCGATCCGATACGCCGCCGACAACGCCGCGAGATCCATGCCGTGCGGGGTGCCGAACACGCGCTCGAACGCGCCCGCGTACTGCGGATCACCCTGCTCGAGCAGTTCGAAGATGCCGCCGCCGTCGTCGTTCGCGACGACGATCGTCAGATCGTTCGGCCTCGGCTCACCGGATCCGATGAGCAGGCCCGACGCGTCGTGCAGGAAGGTCAGATCACCGAGCAGCGCGATTGTGCGCCCTCCCCCCGACAGCGCTGCGCCGACGGCCGTCGAGACGGTTCCGTCAATGCCCGCGACGCCGCGGTTGGACAGCACTCGCACGCCGGGGGTCGGATAACTCACCAGGGCCGCGTCGCGCACGGGGTTCGACGCACCGAGGAGCAGTTGGTCGCCGTCGCGAAGCGAGGACATGACCGTCGCGGCCACGTGCAGGCCCGTCGGCTTCGGGTGCGAGGCTAGCTGATCGCGAACCGCGAGATCCGCCTTCGCGCTCAACGCCTCGCAGCGGTGGAGCCACGCGTCGCGCGGAGTGCCGGACACGACCGCTCGGGTGCCCGTCGCGAGCACGTTGCCGGAGACGTCGGGCCAGCGCGGACCCGTCGTCAGAGCGATGACGTCGACGGCCGGGTCGGCGAGCAGGCTCGACACGGGGCGGTGCAACGTCGGGCGGCCGGTGATGATGGCCTGCCGCGGCTTCAGCTGAGACAGGGCCATCGGGTGCAACGGCGTTCCGTGCAGGGGCGCGGTCGGCTCGGCGACCGTCGGGAGGCCTGCGAGCTCGGGCCGCAGCGCAGCGCCATGGCCCGAGACGACGATCGTGTCCAACGACAGATCCACGTCGACGGGCACGTCGAGGGTCGCCTGCTGGGTCGTCGTCCATGCGGCGCCGCCGTCGCGGCCGTGTGGCGCAGGCGTGGGATCGCCGAGATCCGGAACCAGCGGCTCACGCAGCGGGATGTCGAAATGCACCGGACCCGCGTTGCCGGAGCGGGTACCGCGCGCGGCCGCAAGCACGCGGCACACCGCGCTACGCCACTGGCTGTTCTGACGCGCGTCGTCCTCGGCGAGGCCGAGACTGACCGTCGCGCGCACCTGGGTTCCGAACAAACCGAGCTGCTCGACGGTCTGGTTCGCGCCCGTCCCGAGCATCTCGTACGGCCGGTTCGCGCTCAGCACGATCAACGGCACGCGTGCGTAGTTCGCCTCCAGAACGGCAGGACCGAGATTCGCGACGGCCGTGCCCGACGTCATGACGACCGGAACCGGAAGGCCACTGCCCAGGATGAGACCGATCGCGAGGAAGCCTGCGGTCCGCTCGTCGATGCGCATGTGCAGACGCAGCCGGCCTGCGGCATCGGCTTCCTGCAACGCGAACGCCAGCGGCGCGTTCCGCGAGCCAGGGCACAGCACGACCTCACGGACACCACCACGAACCAGCTCGTCGACGACGGCTGCGGCCTGAGCACTGGACGGATTCACCAGTTCAGATTGTCAGATTCTCGGCCGGACGCCTCAGTCGGCCCGCCGCGCCGCAGTTTGACACGATGGATGTGTGCGAACTGTCTTCGATGCGGCCGTGTTGCCGTCGAGCGCCTTCTATCCCCTGCTCACAGCGTCCGTCGTGCCGCGTCCGATCGCCTGGGTGTCGACGGTGTCGGCCGACGGCGTCGCCAATCTCGCGCCCTACAGCTTCTTCTCGGTGTCGTCGGCGAACCCGCCTGTCGTGCAATTCACGTCCGTCGGCCGCAAGGACAGCCTGAAGAACATCGAGGCGACGGGTCAGTTCGTGATCAATCTGGCCACCGAGCCGCTGATGGAACAGGTCAACGCGTCGTCGGCCGGCTACGAGCACGGCGTCAGCGAGCTGGAAGAACTCGGGATCGCGAGCGAGCCGAGCGAGAAGGTGGCGCCTCCACGCGTCGCGGCGTCACCGATCGCGATCGAGGCGACGCTGCACCGCATCGTCGAGGTCGGTAACTCGTTCGTCGTCATGGGCGACGTCGTCGCGGTCGCCGTCCGTCCCGAGTTCCTGGCCGACGACGGACTGCCGTCGTTCGAGGCGATCGCGCCGTTGAGTCGCCTCGGGCGTGCCGAGTGGGGACTGCCGCCCGAGGTGAAGTCGATCGAGCGTCCCGGCACGCCTTCTTGACGCGCTGGCTCTCGCTCACGCTGGCGACCGTTCTTCTGACGGTCCTGGCGTCACGGCTCGGGGTGCCTTCGGCCGGACTCTTCGTCGCGTTGTTCGTCGCCGTCGTGTTCGCGCTCGCCGGATGGGCGCCCGCGTCGGGGATGCCCCGACGCCTCGGCGTCGCCGCGCAGGCCGTTCTCGGCGTCGAGATCGGCACTCTCGTGCAGAGCGACACCCTCTCGACCCTGGGCGACGACTGGCTGCCCGTCGTACTCGCGTGTGTCGGGACGCTCGTGCTGTCCATCGCCGCAGGTGCACTGCTCGGACTCCGCAAGGACGTCGATTCCCTGACGGGCGCGCTGGCCCTCGTCGCGGGTGGCGCGTCGGGACTCGTCGCGATCGCACACGAACTCGGCGGTGACGAACGTGTCGTAGCCGTCGTGCAGTATCTCCGTGTCGTGCTCGTGACGACGACCATGCCTCTCGTCGCGACGACGGTCTTCGCCGCTCGTGGATCCGACGTCGCGGTCGTCCCTGTCGACGGGGCGCCCTGGTACCTGGACCTGCTCTTCGTCGCCGGGTGCTCGGCAGTCGGGATCGTGCTGGCCCGGCTGATCCGACTGCCCGCGCCGGGGCTGCTGGGGCCTCTGATCGTCGCGACGGCCCTCGATCTGCTCGGCCTGTCCATGGACGCGGGCGTGCCGTCGCTGCTGCTGACGGCCGCGTACATCGGCATCGGGTGGCAGGCGGGGCTGCGGTTCACGATGGAGAGTCTGCGCTCGATCTCCCGGGTGCTGCCGACGGCCTTGCTGCTCATCGTCGGCGTGACCGTAGGCTGCGCGGTGCTGGGTCTGTGGCTGTCCGCGTCGACTCAGCTGAACGCGTACGAGGGCTATCTCGCGACCACTCCGGGCGGCGTCTACGCCGTACTCGCGATCGCCGCGTCGACGGGTGCGAACGTCACCTTCGTCGTCGCCGCACAGGTCATCCGGGTGTTCATGATGCTGTTCGCGGTACCCGTGGGTGCCAAGGTGGTCCGGCGGTACCGTCGGCCGCCCGGTGGGGGGTCTGGGTCGTCCGGGTTCGGCCCGGGGTGAGCGAGGGTGACATTCGGTCACTCAGAGTGAGCGAGGGCGGCATCCGGTCACTCGGAGTGAGCGAGGGTGACATTCGGTCACCGCGCGCACAAGATTTACAGTTCACCTATGCACCAAGCGCGTTCAGGTCACACCGTCGTCCCCGAGATCGGTGACGTGGACAGTAGATCCTTCGCCAGCCTGCGAGCTCGACCGGTCCCCCGCGAGGAACGGTATCGACTCGGAAAGCAGTTGCGCGACAAGGTTTCTCGTGAATCCATGGGCGATTGGACACCTCCGGCAGACCGCCCCGATCCGATTCGTCAGATCGAGATCTCACACGAGGGCAGGATCGACTGGTTGATTCCCGTCCGCGCCGAGCGCATGGTCGAGTCGCCCTACGGATTCCTGCGCGGCACTGCGATCGTCATGGCCCGTGACGTCGCGATGTTGCCGTCGACGGGCATCACCCCCGTCGTCAGTGGCGACTCGCACCTCGGCAACTTCGGATTCTATGCATCGCCCGAACGTGATCTGGTCATCGATCTCAACGACTTCGACGAGGCCCACCCCGGCGCCTGGGAATGGGATCTACGACGCCTCGCCGCCAGCATCTGGGTGGCAGGCCGGCAGAACGGACGCACCGAGCAGCAGTGCGAGGAGGCCGTCGTCGCGTGTGTTCGGGCGTACCGGGTGGAGGTGTCGCGCCTGGCCGACGAGCCGCTGATGTCGCGGTCGTTCCAGCGTCTGACGGCCGACCGCCTGGAGGCCGACGCGACCGAGGGCTCGCTGCGCAAGGAGATCAAACGGGCGACGAAGAAGGCGCGACGACGCACGAGCGACCGCGTGCTGCCTCAGTTCACCGAGGAACACGAGGGGAAGCGGCGACTCGTCGAGGAGCCGCCGATCACGACGCGCATCTCGGCGCGCGACGAGGACCTGCTGGCCGAGGGCCTCGACGAGTATTTGACGACGCTGTCACCCCACTGGCGTCGGGTGCTGGGCGGCTACACGCTGATCGATGTCGCGCATCGGGTCGTGGGTGTGGGCAGCGTCGGGCTGCGGGCGTACGTCGCGCTGCTGGAGGGCTCGAGCCCGGACGACGTCGTGTTCTTGCAGCTCAAGCAGGCTCGACGTTCGGTGTTGGCGCCGTATGTCCATGGTGAGTCGGCGTGGCACGCGCATCAGGGCCAACGCGTCGTCGAATATCAGCAGGACCTGCAGACGGTGAGCGATCCGCTACTGGGGTGGACGACGATCGACGGGCGTCAGTACTACGTCCGGCAGTTCAGGAACATGAAGGGCACGATCGACCTGGGGTCCATCGACGCGCCTGCGCTCGTGGACTATGCGGGTGTCGTCGGCCGATTGCTGGCCAAGGGGCATGCCCGCACGAGTGGGGCGTCGATGATCGCGGGATATCTCGGGAAGTCCGACGCCGTGGACATCGCGCTCAGCAGGTTCGCGCGGCTGTACGCCGATCAGACCGAGGCCGATCACGCGTTGTTGGTCGAGGCTGTCAGGAAGGGCCGCTTCGCCGCCTCGTGAGTGAAAATGTATAGAGGGCTACACATATTCACTCACGAGCGGCGGAGCCGCTAAGCGTGCTTCGTGACCAACGCACCCAGACGCGGCAGCGCCTCGGCGACGTTCTTCTGAGCCGAGCCGCGCAGGCTGCCGTAGAACTTCTTGACGACGCTCTTGTCGGTCTCCTCGATGCGCGAGTCCGTGACGGACAGCAGCGCGTTCGACACCTGGTCGGAGTTCGCGACGAGGTAGTCCGCGAAGGTTCCCGTCGGCGCCGCGTTGTACGCCTGCCAGAACGGATCGAGCTGGTCGACGAAGTCGGGCCACAGAGCTTCGACGGCCCGCTCGATGTACGACGGTCCGACCTTCTTCACGGCACCGTAACCGCCCTTGACGGCCAGGCCGCTCGCGCCCTTCTTGTCCGAGACCTCGGCGTCGATCAGTGCGATGACGTCGGGCAGCAGAACATCGCGCTTCGACTCGTCGAGCAACGATTCCTTCAGTGCAGCAACCACTTCGACATTCCTCCCAGAAAATTCCATGTCAGCATGTAACCGCCGGAAGACTACCCCAGAACGCCGTGGCACCGCCGAACTCGATCGTGCCACCACCGGCGCCGGTCCTCGGGCGCGGCCAACGCGCGCAGTCGCTCCGGGTCGGGCTCGACGGATACGGCAGGAAGGGTCCCGTCGACCGAACCGGGCGTATCGGCGACGTCGGCCTCGAACAGGCTCCCCGTGCCGAGCCCGCACGCGAACTCGAGCCGAGGGATCGCTGCCGCCGCCGCGAGTCCCGACGCCATTCCTACGGCCGAGTCGAGCGCGCTGGAGACGACGACGGGGACGCCGTAGTCCCCCAGCTCGCCTGCCAATTCGAGGAGAGCCCGCATGCCGCCGAGCGGCGCGACCTTGAGCACGGCGACGTCCGCTCCCCCGGCGCGCACGACGCGCAGCGGATCCTCGGCACGCCGGATGCTCTCGTCGGCCGCGATGCGGACTCCGGGCAGCCGACGACGAACCTCGACGAGCTCGGGAACCGTCGCGCATGGTTGTTCGGCATACTCGAGTTCACCGTCTTCCCTCAGCCGCGACAGAGCCTCCACCGCCTGGTCGACGGTCCATCCACCGTTGGCGTCGACCCGGACGCGCGGCACGAGAGCGCGAACAGCACGCACCCGTGCGACGTCATCGGCGAGCGACTGCCCTTTCTCGGCCACCTTCACTTTCGCCGTGTCGACGCCCGAGTACCGCGCGAGGATCGCAGGGACGTCCTCAGCGGCTACAGCGGGCACCGTCGCGTTGACGCGTACCCGCTGCCGGTACGGCTCGGGCGGGCCGTCCCATGCGGCCTCGATCGCCGAACGCAACCACGCCGAGGACTCCTGGTCGTCGTATTCGACGAACGGCGAGAACTCCCCCCAGCCTGCGGGACCGCGGATCAGCATGACCTCGCGGGTGGTGATGCCGCGAAACTTGGTCCGCATCGGCAGTGACAGGACGTGCGAGCCGTCCAGGATCTCGTCGACGGTCGGCGTCATTGCTGCCCCGGAAGGAGCTGGACCATCAGGGCCTCGCAGTCGGCGAGAACGGTGCCCTCGGAGTCCTTCAGAACCGCGCTGATGAACGTCTTGCGGCCTTCCACCTTGTCGACGCTGCCTTCGACGACGAGTTCGACGTTCAACGGCGTGATCTTTCGATAGTTGATGTGCAGATACGCCGTGCGGCTGATCGGGCGGCCGTATGCGTGCTGGATCATGCCGAACAGGTCGTCGAACAGCAGTGGAAGTGTGCCGCCGTGTGCTGCACCGTTGCCGCCGAGGTGGAAGCGTCGGAACACTCCGCGGCTGCGCACGCCCTCGGCGTCGAACTTCTCGATCGTCCACGGCAGCATCAACAGTGAGCCACGGCCGGGCAACGCGATGGCCCGGCCTGCGGGCTGCTCCCCTTCGGGAACCTGGAACGGCCGCAGGAGTTCGACGAGCGCCTCGACTCGTTCGGCGGCTTCCGTCGTCACCTCGGGTGTCGGGTTCGTGCTGACGGCCAGATCCTGCAGCGTGCGCAGCGCGTCGACGAGCCTGCCGTACTCGGGTCCGACGTCCGCAGGAGTGTAGCGAGGGAACCCGCCGTGATGCTCGTACTCGTCTTTACCTGCGATCTCCGTCATTCCAGCACCGTAACCCGTGGCTGGATCTCGGGTATCCGCGACCGACCGGCCGGCGCAATCTATCGTGGCGGGGGTGACCTTCACTCCTTCTCTGTGGCAACCCGTTCCCGGCTTCGAAGATCTCACCGATATCACCTATCACCGTCACGTCACCGACGACACGGTGCGCGTCGCGTTCGATCGACCCGAGGTCAGGAACGCCTTCCGTCCGCACACCGTCGACGAGTTGTACCGCGCGCTCGAACACGCGCGGGTCAGTTCCGACGTCGGGACCGTTCTGCTCACCGGCAACGGACCTGCACCCAAGGACGGTGTGTGGTCGTTCTGCTCGGGCGGAGATCAGCGCATTCGCGGACGCAGCGGCTACCAGTACGCCGAAGGAGAAACTGCAGACACGGTCGACAAAGCACGAGCAGGCCGACTGCACATCCTCGAAGTACAACGACTGATCCGGTTCATGCCCAAGGTCGTCATCTGTCTCGTGAACGGCTGGGCCGCAGGCGGCGGACACAGCCTGCACGTCGTCTGCGATCTGACTCTCGCGAGCCGCGAGCACGCACGGTTCAAACAGACCGACGCCGACGTCGGCAGCTTCGACGGCGGTTACGGCAGTGCGTATCTGGCGAAGATGGTGGGCCAGAAGTTCGCTCGCGAGATATTCTTCCTCGGCGAGGTGTACACGGCGGAGGAGATGCACAACATGGGCGCCGTCAACCGCGTCGTCGATCACGACGAGCTCGAGAACGTGGCCATCGACTGGGCGAAGAAGATCAACTCGAAGTCGCCCCAGGCTCAGCGAATGCTGAAGTACGCGTTCAATCTTCAGGACGACGGTCTCGTCGGCCAACAGCTGTTCGCCGGGGAGGCGACGCGCATGGCCTACATGACGGACGAGGCTGTCGAAGGCCGTGACTCGTTCCTGCAGAAGCGTGACCCCGACTGGTCGCCGTTCCCTCGTTACTTCTGACGTCGAGCGCTGCAGTGTCCCTCTCCCGTGACCCCCTCACACGCCGTCGGAGCCCTCGCCCCGGCGGTGTGTGGGAGTCGGTGATGCAGTGGTTCCTTCAGCGCCACGACTACGAGTGGATGACCGAGTTCCAGAACTCGCATCCGTCGGGCAAGATCGTCCGCACGATCGTCGCGTTGTCGATGGTCAACATCAGCCTCATGGCATTCCTGTCGTTGTTCGCCGCCGGCGGCCCGTCCGGCACGGCAGCAACCGCCCTGACGTTGACGCTGAGCACGGCCAACATCGTCATCGCGGCGATGTGGCTGCTGCTTCCGTTCCCCGGCAGGATCGGTGTCGTCGCGTTCGCGCTGTACGCGGATATCGGCGTTGCCGCCGAACTCAGTGTGTTCGACTGGCACAACGCGTTGTTGGGGTGTGTGCTGTTCGCCGTCATCGGCGCGTTCGTGACGTTCTTCCTGAGCCCGCGCTGGGTCGTCGCGCATCTGTTGTTCGCGTCGGCGACGACGGTGACGTTCGCGGTCGCCCTCTACTTTCGCGGCGACGTCGACGTCATCACGTTGTTCGTGCAGACCAACGTGGTCCTGCTCGGGATCATGAGCGTGCCCGTCACGTCGCACATCTTTCTGACGACGCTGTCGGCCGACGCGCGTAGTTCGGTGCTCGATCCACTGACCGGCCTGCTCAACCGACGCGGCCTCGACAATGCACTCGAAGTGCTGTGGGAGCAGGGCAGGCAGGAGGGTCGATGTGCGGCCGTCATCGTCGTCGACATCGACAACTTCAAGTCCGTCAACGACATTCACGGACACGACGAGGGCGACGCGGTCATCTGCCGCGTTGCCGAGCGGTTGACGGCGCACGTGGCGCGGTACGGCATCCTCGGACGCACCGGCGGTGAGGAGTATCTCGCGGCCGTCGTCACGTCCCGTCTGCACATCGATGCCCTGA
Source organism: Rhodococcoides kyotonense (assembly GCF_900188125.1). Taxonomy (GTDB): domain Bacteria; phylum Actinomycetota; class Actinomycetes; order Mycobacteriales; family Mycobacteriaceae; genus Rhodococcoides; species Rhodococcoides kyotonense. The sequence goes on from NZ_FZOW01000019.1 coordinate 92,184, forward strand.
TTCACGGAATTCGACGCGCACTGCACGGCGAGAACGACGCGATTCCGGTGACGGTCAGCGTCGGTGCCGCGATTCTCTATGCGGATTCCGAGTTGTGGGCGACCGACGCGGACACCGTGGAGACTGCGTCGCGCGTCGCGGACTCGATGATGTACAAAGCCAAGGCAGCAGGTGGGAACCGAGTCGCGACCCAGCTGATCTGACTGCGCTGGTTCGAGATCTCCGAGACAGACAGCAGGTGGGAACCGAGTCGCGATCCAGCTGATCTGAATTCTCCGAGACATGCAGCAGGTGGGAACCGCGTCGCGACCGAGCTGATCCGACTCCGCTGGTTCGATTTCTTCTCGCCTGGGCATCCGCCGGACATGAGCCAAGACCGCCAGACTCCCGCACCGCAGCATCGCCGACCGGACGGTGTCGACGACGACACCGTCGCCGCAGTCGGCAAGGTCTCCGAGGCCCTCGAGACGATCGAGCGCGCCCGCGGACGCCTCTACTCGTTCCATCAATTGATGGGACATGCGGATCTGCAACTCGGTGAGGCCGTCACCGCGCTACGGGAGTCGGGCCATCCCGAGCAGGCGGATCGACTCGAGACAGAAATGGTAGGCCGCAATGTGATCGACGGCCGGTGGTCGTTTCAGATCGTCGAGGACTTCGACGACCTGTACTGGTCGGAATTTCGCAGCCACGAGCAGCGCGTCCGCGACGAACTCCAGGACGGCAAGCGGCACATCTTCGAGGCAGAGATGAAGGAATCACGCCGCACCCATGGCAAGCCGGGGCACGAGGCGACCCCCTGAGGTCCGATATGTGTGGTATCGATGTGCTGTGGAGATTCTGAGCGGTCGAACGATTCTGCGCCCCGCCGACTACGACCGCACTCTCGCGTTCTACCGCGACAGCCTCGGGCTTGCCGTGCACCGCGAGTACGGCGCCGGGACCGTGTTCTTCGCCGGGCAGAGCCTCATCGAGATCGCAGCCCACGGCGGGTCCGCGTCACCGAGCACGTTCGACGGTGCCCTGTGGCTCCAGGTTCGTGACATCGAATCGACCGCGACCGAGTTGCGCGAGCGCGGCGTCGTCATCGAGCGGGATCCTAAGCAGGAATCGTGGGGGCTGATCGAGATGTGGTTACGCGATCCCGACGGCGTTCCGATCGTGCTCGTCGAGATTCCGCCGGATCATCCGCTGCGACGCGACGTCCGTGGTGATTGATCGAGTCCGAGGCTTCGTTTGACGGCACTGGCGGATTTCGGCCTCGACCACAGAAACCCTTGTGCCAGAGTACAACCGAGGTCGAGTGCGATCTGCGCCTGCTCCCGCGTTTCGACCCCTTCGATGATCATCGAGATTCCGAGATCCTGCGCGACGGCCGACAACGCGCGCAGTAGCGCACGACCACGTTCGGTGTCGATGTATCTGGTCAGCTGGCCGTCGATCTTGATGCCGTCGGGCTCCAGTGTCACGAGACGTTCGAGCGAGGACCAGCCGGATCCGAAGTCGTCGAGCAGAACCCTGAATCCGAGCGCGTGGACGTCGTCGATGTGGCGGCGGATCAGCGGCCCGTCGGACACCGATGTCGTTTCGGTCAATTCGAGCGAGATCATCGAGGGGGACACCGACGACGCTGCGACCGCGGCCTGCAGTTGTGCGACGGCATCAGGGTGTTTCAGGTGGCGACCGGACAGGTTGACACTGAGTCTCAGATCCGGTCGCACCGTGTGCCACGCCTCGGCTTCTGCGACCGACTGCCTCATCACTTCGAGGTCGACGTCGATGATCAGCTCGGTCGATTCCGCGAACGGCACGAAATCCGCGGGCGACACCAGACCTCGGGTGGGATGGTGCCAGCGTGCCAGCGCCTCGAAGCCGACCGTCTCGTCGGTGCGCATGTCGACGATGGGCTGAAACCACGGCACCATCTGTCCTGCGTCCAGCGCGCCGGCGAGGTCGTAGTCGCTGTCGAGTCGTGTCGGGCTGGATCCGACGCGTCGATGCAGATCGAGCTGTTCCTCGAGTATCGACGCGAACTGCTCCAGCTCCTGGAACTGGCCGTCGCCGAATTCGCGGGGCATCCGATCGAGCAGACACAGCGTGCCGATCACCAGACCTTCGCGGCCCCTCAGCGGTACCGACGCGTATGCCGCGACGCCGACTTCGTCGAGGATGTTGCGTTGTCGCACCGTGGCGTCGACGCGTGTGCGGGAGACGACGGCAGGTTTCTCGCTGCGGACGACGTCGTCGCACAGAGTCGTGGACCGATCGACCGTGGACACGGGCGGTCCGCCGATGTTCACCAGCGTGTACTGAGTCTTCTCGTCGAGCACGTTCAGCTGTGCGATCGCGAATCCGACGGTGCGTGCTGCCAGCTCGACGGTCGCGCGCAGGGCGGGAGTGGTGGCTTCGAGATCGAGGTATCGACGAGCCGAGTCGCTCTGACGTCGAGCCTGCGAGCGCCGATTGGGTTCGACGGCGTCGTGCTCCATCCGAACCTCCCAACGACGTTCCTACCGGCCCCGGCGGGACGCACCGGTGCAAGCTTAGCCGTGAGGCGGGATCACACAGCCATCAAGCCGGGTGTGGAGCAAACGGTGTCGGAGCACGGCCGCGGCCAATCGAATGCCGTCCGGCGACGGTTCTCCGTCGCGAGAGAATGCGCCGACGGCGGTGAGGTCGTCGAGAAGCTCGTCCGCGGCGGCGTCGTGAGTCCATCCCTCGGCGCGCAACAGAGCGGTGGTCAACATCGCCGTGCCGTGCGGCCGAGTGCCGCGCGCGACTTCGGCCAACACGACCTCGGCTGCGACGGCGTCGGGGTGGTATTCGGTGCCGATCAGCTTGCCGACGAGTGTGGTCCACATTCGATCGGCACTGATGTCGCGGGCTCGAGCGGTGGGCACGAGACGACCACGATGTTTCCTGACGAGCCCGAGTCGTTGCAGCAGACCAGCGGATTCGGCGGTCGTGACGCCGTCGCCGACGGCCGCGAGCAGACCCTCGACTTTCCGCACACACCCGTACGCCGGCTCGGCGGAGTCGTGTAACTGCCCGGCCAGATCCCGGTACAGCTCGGCGCGCGGCGGACTGTACTGAGTCCACAGCACGATCCGATGGTCGAGAAGTTGCTCGAGCAGCACACCGCCCGCGCGCTCGGACCGCAGTACCGAGTCGGTGATTCCGCGTCGCCTCATTGCAAGAGTCGACGGCCGCAGAGGCGGACCGCCCAGACGCTTCGGCGCGAATTCGCCTGCGACGGTTGCCACTTCGAGAGTCTCACCGATGAGTTCGACGATCGCGCGTTCCGCCCCCTCCGGTGCGTCCTGCCACGACACGAGCTCGGTGTCCTCGGCACCGATGCCCGAATCCGCGACGGCCTCACCGTAGCGCCGATGCCATGTCTCGTCGTCGGGAGCGACCAGGAGTTCGTGAGTACGTGAGCTCCGCGCGATGTCCGCATAGCGCCCGTGACCGAGTCGGTCGAGAAGGTCGGCGAGCGCCTGCGCGATGTCCCACGCACGGTCGAAGTCCTCACTGAGCACCCGCAGGTGCAACCAAAGAAATGTCTGCAGCGAGTTCTGAGTCGGGCCCGCCACCGGCGAGACGAGACTCAGCCCTTCCCAACCGGTCCGAGCATCGGCAGCGGTGGCCGGATCGACGGAATCGAGGTACGACAACGCAGCGGCGACGGCCTCGTCCACACCGTGCCCGCCGCCGGGTCGCTCGCCGCCCGGGGCCGCGTCGTAATCCATGTTTTCACTGTCCCACAGAAGACCGACACACAAACTTCGACGGCTGTGACGGGGGCCGCCGACAATTCGGACATATAAGGCAATTAGTTGAACAGAAGGTGAACGCACAGGGTCTTCCAGGAACCCAAGAAGAACACTTCGAACGAAATTATCGAATCTGGATCGCGAGGCCGCACACTTTCAGTCGTGAGCGCAGAATTCCTCGTACTTCTGGTCGTTGTCGTCACGGCACTCGCCTTCGACTTCACCAACGGTTTCCACGACACCGCCAACGCCATGGCGACGTCGATCGCAACAGGCGCATTGAAGCCCAAGGTTGCGGTCACCTTGTCCGCCGTCCTGAATCTGGTCGGCGCATTCCTGTCCGTAGAGGTAGCCGCCACCGTCGCGAAGGGCATCGTCAACCTGGGCGACACCGGAGGTCAGGACCTCCTGACGATCATCTTCGCCGGCCTCGTCGGCGGTATTCTCTGGAACCTCGCGACGTGGCTTCTCGGCATTCCATCCAGCAGCTCGCACGCCCTGTTCGGCGGCCTGATCGGCGCGACCATCGCCGGGCTCGGCACGTCGGGCGTCGTCTGGGACGGCGTCTGGAGCAAGATCGTTCTTCCCGCCGTGCTCGCACCGGTCGTCGCAGGCCTGGTCGCCACCGTCGGCACGTGGGGCATCTACCGCATCACCAATGCCGTTCCGGAGAAGTCGAAGGAACGCGGATTCCGTTGGGGCCAGATCGGATCGGCGTCGCTGGTCTCGCTCGCTCACGGCACCAACGACGCGCAGAAGACGATGGGCGTCATCTTCCTGGCACTCGTCGCCTACGGCACCGTCACCCCCGATTCCGAGATGCCTCTGTGGGTGAAGGTCACGTGTGCTCTTGCCATTGCGCTCGGCACCTACCTCGGCGGCTGGCGCGTCATCCGCACCCTCGGCAAGGGGCTCGTCGAGATCGCGTCACCTCAGGGCATGGCAGCCGAATCTTCCTCGGCTGCAATCATTCTCACCTCCAGCCACCTCGGGCTCCCGCTGTCGACGACGCAGGTCGCAACGGGCTCGATCCTCGGTTCGGGCCTCGGCAAGCCGGGCGCTGCCGTGCGCTGGGGCGTCGCCGGACGCATGGCTGTCGCCTGGGTCATCACGCTGCCGTCGGCCGGCATCGTCGGCGCGGTCTGCTGGTACCTCGCACACATCGTCGGCGGACTGCCGGGCATCCTGGTCGTCTTCGCGATCCTCGTCGCACTGGCAGCCCTGATGTACATCCGCTCGCGTCGTCAGCCGATCGACCCGAACAACGTCAACGAAGAGTGGGACGGCGGCCTCATCCCGGCCGACGAGAAGTCCCCCACCACGGTCTAGGAAAGCGGACAATGGAAACCCTCACGCACACGCTCGACTCGTTGTGGCAGGTCGTCCTCGTCGGACTCCTGCTCGGTGCAGGTCTTCCCGCCATCTTCGCGTTCGGGCTCAGGGCGCTCGCCGTCGGTGAAGCCCGCGACGACGGCAGCACTGTCACCACGGCACGGCCCGCAGTGGCCACCGCAGCCGCTGTTCTGTGCTTCGCCGTGGTCGTCCTCGCGATCGTGTCCGGAATTCTCTTTATCATGAAGGACTTCCTCGACAGCACGTTCGGAATCTCCGTCTTCTAGCCCGTCGCACTCCTTACCCACAGAGGGCCACCATCATGACCGAGACCACCACGTTCCCTACTTCCGTACTCCAATGGCTGCGCGCCGGATACCCGGAGGGCGTCCCGCCCAAGGATCGCTTTCCGCTCGTCGCGCTGCTGCGTCGTGCAGAACTGACCGATTCGCAGGTACACGAGATCGTGCTCAACCTCGTCTCCCCCGTCGGCGGTGCCCTCGAGGACGGTGCCATCACCAACGACGAGATCACGACGTTCATTCGTGAACTCGTCGACCACGAACCGACCCAGGACGACATCACCCGTGTCTCTGCTCGGCTCGCGGCAGGTGGATGGCCCCTCGCAGATCCGACGTCACTGAAATAGATGGCAGTACCCCAGTTCCTCTCGTCGATTCTCGGGTGGCTTCGCGTCGGCTACCCGGAAGGAGTGCCGGACTCGGACTACGTTCCGCTGTTCGCTCTCCTCGCGCGACGACTGTCCGACGACGAGGTCCAGGCCGTGATGGATGCGCTCATCGCGGACGGGCAGATACCCACCGACAAGGCCGGTATCGCAGTGACGATCACGAAGGTGACCAACGAGATGCCGCGCGAGGAGGACATCTCTCGCGTGCGGGCGCGGCTCGCGTCCGGAGGGTGGCCGCTCGCGGATCCATTCGCGCTCTAAACTCGAGATGTGCTCGAAGAATTGAAGATTCCGACCGGTGAAGCCGTGGCAGATATCCTGCCGCGGCTTCGCTCGGTTCTGGACGGTGACTCCCCCGCGGTGCTTCCGGTGCCTTCCTCGGATCTGCGTGAAACTGCGCGACTGCGCGACGCACTCGCGCCGGGCACCGAGATCGACGACGCGGCCGCCCTCGTCGTTGCTACGTCCGGTACGACGGGAACGCCGAAGGGCGCGATGCTGTCGGCGTCGGCTCTGCGTGCCAGCGGGACCGCGACGTACACGCGGTTGGGCGGCCCGGGTTCGTGGTTGCTGGCGTTGCCTGCCCACCACATCGCCGGTATGCAGGTGCTGTTGCGCAGCGTCCTCGCCGGAACCGATCCGGTGATCCTCGACGTCACGAATGGTTTCGATCCCTCTCGGTTGGTTGCTGCGGTCGGCCGCATGTCGGGCCGTCGGTACACCTCCTTGGTTCCGACACAGCTGGTGAAGGTGCTCGACGACCCTGCCGCAACGGAGGCACTCGCGTCGTTCGATGCGGTGTTGCTCGGTGGCGCTGCGACTCCGGTTCCGTTGCGCGAGAAGGCCGTTGCCGCTGGTATCACGTTGGTCCGCACCTACGGCATGAGCGAGACAGCGGGTGGCTGCGTCTACGACGGTGTGCCGCTGGACGGGGTCACGATCCGCATCGACGCAGGACGCGTCGTGCTCGGGGGTTCGACGGTGGCACTCGGCTACCGCGGCATGCCGGATCATCCTGCGTTCGCCGAGCCGGGGTGGTTTCGCACCGACGACGCGGGCATCGTGTCCGACGGCGTTCTCGCCATCCAGGGCAGGCTCGACGAAGCCATCTCGACGGGCGGGCTGACGGTGGTGCCGCAGGTCGTCGAGGCTGCGTTGGTGACGCACCCGCTCGTGCGCGAATGCGCGGTCCTCGGGTTGCCCGACGAGCGACTCGGCGAACGGGTCGTGGCTGCCGTCGTCGCGTCGGGGCCGGTGACGTTGGAATCGTTGCGAGAGCACGTCGAGCAGACCTTGGATTCCACCGCGGCTCCCCGGGAGTTGTATCTGGTCGACACGTTGCCCGTACGCGGGCCTGGGAAACTCGACCGCGCGGCCCTGCGCGAGCGGTTGATCGGCGATCGCCCGCACTGACGCGTCACGCACCGAAGCCACACGGCGACAACGGATTTCGCCGAATCTGATTTCGCCGCGTCTGGTTTCGCCGCGTCTGGTTTCGCCGCGAGGGATTTCGCTACGACGGTCGACGGTCGACGGTCCGGCCGTTCGTTGCGTCGGCATCCACTTCGCCTGCGGTACGGATACCGGCCTGCTCAGTAGGGTGCAGGGTCATCGGCGTCTGCCCTTTCGCTGGGTGACAGTTTCAAGCTCCAGCATGTGGTGGGTGTGGGGCGTGGCTTGGTGGTCGTCGCGGTGGCGGTGGTTGTGGTCGACGCGGTGTCTGCTGTCTTCGTCTCGTTGTCTTTCTGTTCGGTATCGGTCTGCGCGGTGTCGGTGGGTTTCTCGTCGGTGTTGTTCTCGTCGGTGGTTTTCTGATCGGCGGGTTTCTGATCGGTGGGTATCTGGTCGGCTGTTTCGGTGGTGTGTTTGGGTCGGCGTTTGCGTGGGATGTGTGGGGCGAGTGTGTGGCCGGTGAGGTCGGTTGTCCCGATGGTGTTTCCGGGGAGTGTGACTGCGGTGGTGCCGGAGTTCGATTGCCAGTATTCGATGGCGCCGGCGAGCATGGTCGGATGCCAGGCGCCCATGGTTTTGAGGGAGTGGTGGTAGCGGCACAGG
>NZ_FZOW01000007.1 GCF_900188125.1 Rhodococcoides kyotonense
CAGAAGATGTCACACCCACACCCCAAAAGGCATGAGCACCAAAAACATTCGGCACTGACATTCATCGACACACTGTTGAGTTCTCAAAGAACACGTGCACACCGTCGCTCCCGCTTGCGCAGTTACTCAGGGGCTTACACGTTCGTATCCCAGACGCGGCGGCTTTCTCACCTTATCCGGGGGCGTCAGTGCTAACCTCGTACAACCTCGTGTCCCGCGCCTCTCGGCTCGGGTTGGTGTCCGTGTCGCTCTGACTCGACAAAAGTTACGCCAACGAGAACACTTCTGCAAATCGCCTGGTCAGCGAGTTGAAACTGTTAACAACAGTCTGCGGATCGTCACTCTTCGGCCTTACGGTGGTCCCATGCTTCTCCAACCGCAGTACGGATCGGCTTCTCTGGCCGACGTCGTCCCGTCGTTGCTGGCTCATCTCGGTGTTCCGGACTCGCACGACACCATCGGTTTCGATCTCGACGGTGTACGCCGCGTCTGCCTGCTGGTTGTCGACGGCCTCGGGGCCGATCAGCTCGACGCTCATGCTTCGGATGCCCCATTCCTGTCCTCGCGCACGTCTCGAACCATCACTGCCGGCTTCCCCAGTACGACAGCGACGAGTCTGAGTTCGTTGGGTACCGGCCTACCGCCGGGGCAACACGGGATAGTCGGTTATCTGGTCTCGCCACCCGGCCACAAAGGGCTGATGAACTCCCTCAAGTGGAAGATGCAGGGCGCGTCGTCGTCCGACGAGCTCCCGCCGGATCTCGTCCCCGAGACATTCCAACCGAACGCGACGTCGTTCGAACACGCACGAGACACCGGCGTCTCGATGTTTCACATCGGACCGGCGCTGCAGAACGGGTCGGGACTCACACGCGCCTCCTTACGAGGTGCGTCGTTCCGAACATCGATCACCGCAGGCGACGTCGTCGGCAATGTCGCCGACGCATTCGCGGAGCCTGGCCCCACCCTTGCCTACGCCTACTACGGCGATCTCGATCTCGTCGGGCATGTCCGCGGCCCCGCTTCACCAGCCTGGCGCGCCGAACTGCGCCAAGTGGATCGTCTTGCACAATCGTTGGCCGATAAGCTTCCCCCGGATGGCGCGCTTGTCGTCGTTTCCGACCACGGCATGGTCGAGGTCGGGGATCGCGTCGACTACGACTCCTCACCCACGCTCCGCGCTGGAGTTCGGCAGCTCGGCGGCGAGGCACGGATGAGATACGTCTACACCCGCCGTGGCGCGACGACCGATGTCAGCGACGCGTGGCGCGGGGCTCTCGGCGCGAGTTTCACCGTCGTCACGAGAGACGAGGCGTTAGACAGCGGGTGGTTCGGACCCTCCGTGTCCGATGTGGCGTATGCCCGCATCGGTGACCTGCTGGCACTCGCCAACGATCGTTCGGCCGTCGTGCGCGCCGACGCCGAGTCCATCGCCGCAGTTCTTCACGGCCATCACGGCTCGCTGACATCGGCGGAGCTGCTCGTTCCCGCCCTGGTCGTGCGACCGCTTCGCTGACAGTCGGAAAACCTGTCGGTACCCCCGGCTACCTTCCCACCCGTTCGGAAAGTCCTTTCGCGGCGAGAAACGGGGAGAAGATGTCGACGTTCGAGGCAGAGGAACTGGACCGCTCGACCGATGACGACTGGCGGACCTTCTCCAGTCGGCTGGCAGACCATTTGATCGACGACAGCGACGACGTGGTGCTGGATCCCGCGTTTTCTCCTTCCGGAACTCCGCCGCGTGAAATACGGTTCCGCCGCACGTCGGCGGACACGATCGAGTGCACGATCACGACAGCGTCGGACACGCGCACCATCGAGAAGTCGACCGCACGGGTCGACCACCTGGTGGCACTGGCCGTCGCCGAGCTGCGCGGCACTTGGAACGTGGTTCACCCCGCCTTCCTGGCCGGCCTCGACCGAGCCCCCGAGATGCGCCTGGGCGACGCCGACGATTACGACGCCACATCCTGCGTCACCGCCGCCCACGAATCCGACCTCGAACGCATCGTGCGTCAGTGCTTGCGCGCAGTCACGGGGAGCGACATCGAGGTGTCGCCGGATGGCAACTTCGCTATCTCGCTCGGAACGATCACGGCCTACGTGTATGTCGCCGATCGCACGGAAGTGCGTGTGCACGCTCCGATCGTCGAGCGAATTTCAGGACGCACGCGTGCCGCAGAATTGGTGTCCGACCTCAATCGTCGACACCCTCGTCTGAAGTTCCTTCTCGTCGACGACCGAGTGCACGTCACGGTCAGTATCGATGCGAGCCCCTTCGTCCCCCAGCATCTGGACGACGCGCTGCACAGAGTGGCCGAGTTCGTCGGGCGCGTCGACGAACAGTTCGCCGACCACATGGGAGGGGCAATCGCATGCGGTGCGGTCGCAGCACCAGCGGCGGGCTCCGTCACCTACGCGGGCGACAACAACGACGACGTACCGCCCCAACTCATGACGCTGTTGGAACTCGACTCCGTGGCGGATGGAGCTGTCGACGTCGAAGTCGTCGTCTCGGTGTGTGGACCGGATCGAGAGAAGATCGCCTCATACGAGTCGTTCTGTTCCGAACAGGCGAGGACCTGGCGTGAGTGCGCCCGCGATGCCGAAGAGCGCGGCGATGTCGACACGATGTCCGAATGCGAAGCCGAGGCGGTTCCATGGGACCGAATAGTGTCCATACTGCGCCTCGTGCTTCGAACCGTCGCGTTCTTCGACAACGCGTGAAGGGTCAGACGATGGCCACCGCGTCGATCTCCACCAGCATTTCTTCACGAGGAAGTCCGGTGAACACAGTGGTACGGCTGGGCAGAACGTCACCCTTCGTGTACTTCTGCACGAACTCGCCGTACGCGTCGTTCATGATCGAGAAGTCCTCGCGCTTGGTCAGGTAGACGCGCAGCATGACGACGTCGTCGAACGTCGCTCCGCTGGCCTCGACGATGGCACGCACGTTCTCGAGCGTCCGTGTCGTCTGCGCTGCGACGTCACCTGGGTACAGATACTCGCTGGTCTTCGGGTCCACAGGTCCCTGGCCGGACACCTGTACGAAGGGGCCCTTGCGAACGCCCTGAGAGAAGGTATGCGCCGGCGCGGGGGCTCCATCGGTACGAACTGCGATCTTCTCGCTCATCGGTTTCCTTTCACGATCGTCTTGTCTTCGGGAGTCGAAGTTTCTGGTGCAGGACCCCAGCCGAGGTCCGCTGAGATAGCCGCGGCGGTGGCAAGAACGTCCGGCAACGTCGCCAAGACCTGGGCGTGGTCGAGCAGCATGTCAGGGACGGACATCGATACTGCTGCCACGGTGTCGCCTGCGCCGTTCCGGACGGGAACTCCGACACAGTTCACGAAGGACTCGTGTTCTTCGTGGTCTTCCGCATAACCCTGCTGTGCAACGAGCTCGAGTTCGGCCAGGTAGCGGTCGGCCGTATCGATGGTGTTGTCGGTGAACGGGGTGTAGGTGAGGCCCTCGGCGATCTCTATCTGCTCCGCGCGGGGTCTGGCGGACACCAATACCTTGCCGACTGCCGTGCAGTGCAAAGCAGCGGGCCTACCGACGCGCGAGTACATCCGCACGCTCTGTTTCGCATCGAACTTGTCGATGTAGACCGCCTCGCCGCCTTCGAAGGTCGCGAGGTGAATCGTCTGACCCGTCGATGCATTGAGCGCCGCAAGATGTGGCCGGGCGACGGTCCGCACGTCGCGCTGCTCGAGAGCATGGTTGGCCAGCTCGAAGAAGCGCGATCCCAGCATGTATCGGTGATCCGAATCATGTCGCACGAATCTGTCCGCTTCCATCGTCCGCAGCAGACGCAGCACCGTGGTCTTGTGCACACCGAGTTCGGTGGCGAGCTGATCGAGCGAACGCCCTTCAGCGCCGAGCAACCCGAGAATCGTCAGTGCACGGGACAGACTTTGGCTCATGAACCCACCAACTCCCCGTAGTCGACACTGCGCCAGTCGTTGTCCGAAAGACGCACGGCCGAAAGAAGACTCGACGAGTCGAGAATCGACGCCACGTCCCCGTGCGCCGTCAACGCTCCCGCCGCGCACAGATGACCCAGGCGGACTCGCTCGACCGGCGACGCCCCGTTCAACAAGCCTCCGAGGAAGCCACCGGCAAACGCATCGCCTGCACCGATTCGTTCGAGAACGGCGAGCCTGAGCGCTGGCACGTCGACACGCACGTCGCCGTCGAACGCCGTCACGACATGCGCATCGTTCTTGACGACGAGGTGCCGCGGCTCGGGAAATTTCGCCCTGAGCTCGGCTGGGTCGTCGATTCCGAATACGACGCGCGCCTCGTCCGCGCCCATCAGCACGACGTCGCTCCCCCGCACATGGTCGGCGAGCACACGAGGCGCATCCTCGATCCTGTTCGCCCACAACGCAGGTCGATAGTTGAGGTCGAAGCTCACGGTGGTGCCGCAAGCGAGAAGAGAACGTGTCATCTGCTCCGCCGATTCCGACAGTGCGACAGTGATTCCCGAGAAGTGCACGACCTCCGCGGACCGAATCAGGTCGCGTGCGGCACCCTCGTCGACATCGTCGGGCGACAAAGCGCTTGCGGCGGAACCGGTTCGGAAGTACGTCATTCGGCTGTCGCCGTCGGGCAGGTCCCAGTCCGCGCCTGTCCCCCCGCCGCGTTGTTTGACATACATCCCGGTGGGTCGAGTGTCGTCGAGAACCACCGCCGACACATCGACGCCCGCTCGGTCGAGCTGAGTCAGGAGGTAGCGCCCGAACCCGTCGTTGCCCACCCTGGAAATCCACGACGACGACACACCCAACTGGGCGAGCACCCGCGCGACATTGGCCTCCGCACCACCGGCTGACCTGGTGAAACTGTCGGAATTTTCGAGTGGGCCCGGTTCTGCTACGAGAACTGCCAACCCCTCACCGACGCAGATCGCTCGCGGCGACGTCACATCGATCTCCTTCGAATGCTTGCGACTTTCCCCCTGTTGGATGCACACTACTAACCACAAACATTTTGCGCAACATGCGTTGCAAAATACGCAACGCATGCGAAGCAAGACCTGGAGGTCTTCGCCTTGATCGACAAGAACGCCGTCGACGCCCTCGGCACACGAGTGCTCGGGCCCGAACACAAGTCGGTTCCACCTTCGGCCTGGGGCAAGGAAATACACGAATTCCTGGCACAACATCCGCGGCTCAGCCAGTTCCAGACACCACTACTCACGGTGGACGACGGCCGGATGCGACACAACGTCGACGTCATGGCGGCGTGGGCCGACAAATCCGGCGTCAAGCTCGCACCGCATGGCAAGACGACGATGGCACCCGTGCTGTGGCGGCGGCAGCTCGAAGCCGGTGCCTGGGCGATCACCTTGGCGACCGTCTGGCAGGCGCAGATTGCCCGCAGTTTCGGCGTCGAACGCATCATGCTGGCCAACGCTCTCGTCGATCCCGTAGGACTCACGTGGTTGGCGCGTGAACTCGACGAGCACTCGGAGTTCGAATTCACGTGCTGGGCAGACGGTATCGACACCGTTCGCGCGATGACGGCCATCCTCGACAAGGCCGGAGCGACCAGGCCCGTCGACATCGTCGTCGAGCTCGGTGGTGAACACGGACGCACCGGGGCGCGCTCGAAAGACGAGGCACGGGCCGTTGCGGAGGCCGTCGCGCAATCACCTCGGTTGAACCTGGTCGGCGTCGGCGGCTACGAAGGTGCCCTCAGCCACGACCGCTCCGAGAAGGGACTGGCAGCGGTACGCAACTATCTCGATGCCGTCGGGCAGCTGCATCGGGACCTCGAATCGGCAGGCCTCTACTCCGGGGCGGCGATCATCACCGCAGGTGGCAGCGCCTATCAGGATCTCGTCGTCGAGCGATTGGCGTCGTTCGCCGACGAGCAGGGCGACCGCGGCGTCCCCACGTCGGTGGTACTGCGATCCGGCGCGTACATCATCCACGACGACGGTTTTTACTCGCAGATTTCGCCGATGATCCCGAGCCGGTCCGAAGATCCGTTGACGTCGGCGATGCACGGATGGGCGCGCGTGGTGTCACGGCCCGAATCGGGACTTGCCCTACTCGACGCGGGCAAACGCGACCTGCCGTTCGACGAAGGTCTGCCGACGCCACAGTCGATCGACGACGCCGAGATCACGGCACTGAACGATCAGCACGCCTTCCTCCGCTTCCCCGACGACGACGCCACGGCGCCGGTGGGAACCGTCGTACGGCTCGGTCTGTCTCATCCGTGTACGGCGTTCGACAAGTGGCGCCTGATACCCGTGATCGACGACGCCGATGCCGACGATCCCCGCGTCGTCGACCTCGTCCACACCTTCTTCTAGGAATGACGATGACCGACTTGTTGATTCGTGGCGCCGACGTCGTCGATGGAACCGGCTCCCCACGTGTACGACGCGATGTGCTCGTGAAGAACGGGCGAATCGAATCTGTCTCCGCGCCAGGAGTTCTCGGTGATGCAGACCGCATCGTCGACGCGCACCCAGGGCATGTGTTGTCGCCCGGCTTCATCGACATGCATGCGCATTCCGACCTGCGACTGCTGACCGACCCCGGCCATTTCCCCAAGATCAGCCAAGGTGTGACGACCGAGGTGATCGGTCAGGACGGCATCGCCTACGCACCGATCGACGACGCCACCCTCGACATCGTGCGTCGCCAGATCGCGGGGTGGAACGGGAACCCGTCGGACCTGGACTTCTCGTGGCGTTCCGTCGCAGAGTATCTGGCGCGCCTCGACCAGGGGATCACTCCGAACGCTGCATATCTCGTGCCTCAGGGCACGCTCCGCTACCTCGCGGTCGGCGGAGACCAGAGGCCGGCGACGGCACGCGAAATCGCCCACATGCGTGAGCTTCTCGCGCAGGGGTTGAGCGAGGGCGCCGTCGGGATGTCGAGCGGGTTGACCTACACCCCCGGCATGTACGCGGATACGAGCGAACTTCGGGCACTGTGCGAGGTGGTCGCGACGTTCGGCGGTTTCTATGCACCGCACACGCGGTCCTACGGGGCAGGTGCTCTCGAGGCCTACAAGGAGATGCTCGATCTTGCCCGTGACACCGGGTGCGCACTGCACCTGACCCACGCGACCATGAATTTCGGTGTGAATCGAGGCCGCGCAGGCGAATTCCTCGACATGGTCGACGCGGCCATCGCCGATGGATGCGACGTCACCCTGGACACTTATCCCTATCTCCCCGGCGCGACGACACTGTCGGCACTGCTGCCGAGTTGGGCTATGTCGGGTGGGCCGGACCAGGCGCTGGCCCGTATGGCGGATCCCGACATGCGCGCGCGGATCACCGAGGACGTCGATGTCAACGGCTCGGACGGCTGCCACGGCGTCACCGTCGAATGGGACACCATTCAGCTCAGTGGTGTCGCGAACTCGGAACTGGACGAGTACGTCGGGCGCACGATGGTCGACATCGCCGCCGACCGAGGCGAGGCGCCGGTGGACGTGTTCTTCGACATCCTGCAGCGCGACCAACTCGCGACGACCATTTTGCAGCACGTCGGGCACGAGGAGAACGTGCGCGCGATCATGGCCCATCCGCACCACATGGGCGGCAGCGATGCGATTCTCGTCGGCGAGCGACCGCATCCGCGCGCCTGGGGAACGTTCCCGCGGTATCTCGGCCACTACGTACGCGACGAGAAGCTCCTCGGCCTGGAGGACTGCATCAATCACCTCACCGGCAGACCCGCGGCGCGCCTGGGCTTGACCGATCGTGGAACCATCGCCGAGGGCAACGCCGCAGACCTCGTCCTCTTCGATCCCGAGACCGTGAGAGACACAGCCACTTTCGAGAAACCGAAGCAGCAAGCCGCCGGAATCTCGCATGTCGTCGTCAACGGCTCGCTGGCGATCGACGACGGCAAACCCACCGGCAACCTCGCCGGACACTCTCTGAAACGAGCACCATGAACGCACTGCAGACCATTCTCGACGACCGGGCGCTCGCTGTCGTACGAGCCCCGTCCATCTCCGACCCCACGGCCCTCGCCGACGCGTTGGCCCGCGGCGGGATTCGTGCCGTCGAGCTGACGTTCACCACACCCGGTGTGCTGGAGCTGCTTCGGACCGCCGCCGAGTCGGGAGCCGTCATCGGCGCAGGAACGGTTCTGACCGACGAGCAGGCTCGGTCCGCGATCGACGCGGGCGCACAGTTCCTCGTCACTCCTGGTCTTCGCCCGAAAGTCGCCGAAGTCGCTGCAGCACACAGCATCCCCGTCATGATGGGAGCGCTGACACCCACCGAGGTCATGGATGCGATCGATCTCGGCGCCGCCGCAGTGAAGATCTTCCCCGCCCGCGCGCTCGGGCCTGCCCACTTCAAGGACCTACTGGGTCCACTTCCGGACGCGCGACTCGTGCCGTCGGGAGGCGTCAACGCGTCGAACGCTGCCGAGTTCCTGAACAGCGGTGCCGTCGCCGTCACCGCGGGCACCGACGTCGTACCTCCCGGCAGCGTGGCAGCGAGCGATTGGGACGACATCGCGTCGCGTGCACAACGTTTCGTCGAATCACTCGGCCCGAAGCAGTGAGCTCCTCCCCTCAGGGCCTGACCTACAGGCCTCTATCGAAAGGCAACCCATGAGTAGCGTCGTCGATTGGCTCAGGACGTCGACCCCTGGCCTTCTCGTACTGTGTGGCCTCGCCATCGCAGTACTTCTCGTCGTGATCATCAAGGTCAAGTTGGAACCGTTCGTCGCGCTGCTGATCGTCGGGCTCGGCCTGGCTCTCGCAGCCGGCCTACCGGTGTCGGAGATCGTCGGTACGGCGATCAAGAGCAACGAGTCGCTCCTCGAGACCGGATTCGGCGGCATCCTCGGGCACATCGCCGTCATCATCGGCCTCGGAACCGTGCTCGGCGCCATTCTCGAAAGATCGGGCGGCGCACAGGCATTGACGTCGAAGCTGCTCGGTGTCTTCGGCGAACGCGGCGCCCCGATCGCCATGGGCCTGCTCGGACTGATCTTCGGTATCCCGGTGTTCTTCGACATCGGCATCTTCGTCCTCGCACCGTTGGTCTACGTTGCCGCACGTCAAGGCGGAAAGTCGTTGGTGCTGTACGCACTTCCGATGCTCGCGGGCCTGTCGATGACGCACGCGTTCCTGCCGCCGCACCCGGGGCCCGTCGCGCTCGGTGGTCTGTTGGAAGTCAATCTCGGCTGGCTCATTCTCATGGGATTCGTCTGTGGCATCCCCGGTTTCATTGCAGCAGGCCTGGTCTGGGGCAATTGGATCGGTAAGCGCGTCATCGTCGACGTGCCCGAGGACTTCATCAACGACAAAGACGAGAACGGCGACGGCGCGGGCGGCGGAACATCTGTCGCAACGAAACGCCCCGTCGTGACCACTCCCCCGTCCGTGGGAGTCATCGGGGCCATCATCGCTGTCCCACTGGTGCTCATTCTCGGTGCGACGTTCGGCAGCATCCTGCTCGATCCGGGCAACCTGCTCGAGGTTCTGACCTTCCTCGGCACTCCTGCCGTCGCATTGCTGATCGCCGTCCTCATCGCGTTCTACGTGCTCGGCATCCGCCGCGGGTCGACGGTGCAGGAACTGAGCACACTGACGGGCGAATCACTACGACCCGTCGGCATGCTGCTTCTCGTCGTCGGCGCGGGCGCATTCTTCGGCAAGGTCATCTCGGCGACGGGAATCGGCACCGCGCTTGCCGACGCGATGGCCGCTGCCGGCCTGCCGATCATCGTGCTCGCGTACGTCATCAGTTGTGCGCTGCGCATCGCGCAGGGTTCCGCGACGGTGGCCATTGTGACGACGGGCGGCATCGTCGGCCCGCTCGTCGCGGCGCAGGACTATTCGCCGATGGCGACCGCGCTGGTGGCGATGGCCATCGCCGCAGGGTCGATCATTCTGAGCCACGTCAACGACGGCGGCTTCTGGATTATCGCCAAGTTCTTCAACATGACCGTCAAGCAGACGCTGCAGACGTGGACCGTGCTCGAGACGATCCTGTCGGTGGTCAGTTTCGCGGTGGCGGCGGTGTTGTTCGCGATCGTCGCCTGACCCCGTCGTGAGTGAAAATGTATAGCCCTCTATACATTTTCACTCACGACAGTTGGTCTCCCACGAAATGCGTATTGTCTGCCGACAATTCACGGTTCCCGGCCCGCGCCACGAGGCCGTCGATTCGATCGTCGAGGCTGTGCGCCTTCTGCACCACGTCCATCGTGCGTAACTCCCCCTCGGCCCGGGTCACCAGATCGGCGACGCGCACCAACGCCGCAACTCGGTCGATCAACTGCGCCCATACCGCGTCGAGAGCTCGCCGTCGGGTTGCGACCTGATCGCGGGTGGCGTCGTCGAACATCATGGCGGCGATGCCGTCGAGTTCGTCGTTGATCTCGTGCAGCGAGTGGGCGTCCACGGCCACCTGCGTCAACTCGTCGGCGAGATCGAGCTGAGTCCGCTGCACCATGAAGTGCTCGGACCGCCACGCGGGTGAGGCCTGCACGCGGTCGTACGACGCGCCGGCAAGGAACAGCAGGGCCTCGTATCTGTCGGCGAAGACGTCGTCGCGTCGATCGGCGAACTGCGCGATGAGACTGGACGCGCGATCGCCCAATTCTCGGAATCGAGTGTTCTTCGACGCGTCGGCCACCCGATCGGCGGCCGAGTCGAGGACCGACAATCCCGTTCGTTCGACGACGGTTCCTGCTTCTGCTTTTGGAACGGGAGTGTGGCGCAGAGCGTCGAACAGGGCGTCTCGTTGGTCCAGGTCGAGATGTAGGCCGTCGCGTCGTTCGCGTCGGACGGCCCTGACGCCGTTGGCGTAATGCTTGTTCGACATGACGACCGTGGTGCGTAGGTGATCCAGACGCTTGGCCAGCTCGGCAGCCCGCATACGGTAGACGACTGCCGATCCGGGCTTGTTCCGTGTGTCTTTCGCCAGCCACCGCTCCCGCTCGTCGGCGAGTATTCGTATGGCCGCGAATCCGCCGATCGACGGGAACGTCTTTCCTGCGCGGCGTCGTGCAGCCAGGATCACACGGGTCGACTCGTCCAGCCTGCCTGCGGCGAGGGCAACGGCCGCACCGTCGGACAACGGTGGCCGACGCCCGTCGAGGCGGCCGGCATCGCACCACTGTCGTACCTTCTCTTCGACGCGTTCGCGGTCACTTCCGAGTGCGGGATGTTCGGTCATCTTCGGCTCCTGGGTCTTCGACCTCATCCACTGTCCCAGATTTGCGAGCCGCGTGCCGCGAACGCCGTCTACTCCCCCGTTGGGGGCTTCGCGCCGTCGGCGATCAGCTGCTTCGCCTCGTCGAGCCCCTCCCAGACGTTCCACATCAGGACACCGTTCACCGCACCGGCGTCGTTCACGTAGTAGACGACGCCTTCCTTGGGCTTGGTCTTCCAGTCCTCCACCGTCTTCAGCGACGTGCTGACGGTCCCGACGGCCTGGTACCCGTCGTCGTAGACGTCGGAGTAGAAGTACGGGGTGTAGGTGTAGGGATCGGTGCCTCCAGCCATGATCCGTCCGACGGCCTTACCCATCTCGTTGGCGTTGTCGACGTGTTCGATTCGACGACGCCCGAGGATCGCGTCCGGGTAGTTCGCGACGTCGCCCGCTGCGTAGACGTGGGGATCCTCGGTGCGCAGGAATTCGTCGACGACGACGCCGTTGTCGACCTTCAGTCCTGCAGCCTCGGCCAATTCGACGTTCGGACGCACTCCGAGACCGAAGACGACGCCGTCGGCCTCGACGGAAGTTCCGTCGTCGAGTTGCAGTTGCACGCGCGCCGACGCCTCGGCCCCGGAGGACACTTTCACACCGCGCCGGACCGTGACGCCGTGTTCGGTGAAGCCCTGGTCGAATGCTGCGGCGAGGACCTCGGGGAACATGTGACTTCCGAGCACGTCGTCGGACGTGACGAGCGTGACCTTCACCCCGTTCAACGACAGCGCCGACGCGATTTCGGTCCCGATGTATCCGCCGCCGACGACGGCGATGTGCGAGGCGGTCTTCGACAGATCGCGCAGCGCGCGGTAGTCGGCGAAAGTACGGAAGTAGATGACGCGCGGACTGGGCGCGACGTCGAGTTGCACGGGCGCGCCACCGGTCGCGAGCAGAAGTTCACCATACTCGTAGGATTCGCCGGATTCTGTTGTCACGGTGCGCTTTTCGCGGTCGATCGAGCTGACCCGCGTCGAATTGTGTATCTCCGCTCCAGTGTCGGCCACCGTGTTCAGCGGAACCTGATCGCGCCCGAAATCCTTGTCCGTCCACAGCTTCTTCGACAAGGCCGGCCGTGTGTACGGCTCGTCCGTGTCGGCGCTCAGAATTCCGATGGTCCCCGAAGTATCCTTCTCACGGATACCGCGTGCTGCGTTGTCGGCGACCATACCGCCCCCGACGATGAGGTAGTCATAACGCATCGTGCACTCCTTGCAGTAGACAACTGGTGCTGCCTACCCCGGATGCGCGTCAGACAATCACGACGTCGATCGATGCCTTCTCGAACGGTTCGATCTGCTCGCGCGACGCTCCCGCGTCGGTGACGAGCGTCGTACCCGGTGGAATCGGTGCCCACGCGTGAAAAGGCTTCTGGCCCAACTTGGTCGAATGCGCCAGCACGTAGACCTTGCCTGCTCGCTCCATCATCAGCTCTTTCAGCCGAGTCTGGTCGTATCCCGCCTCGCAGATTCCGAATTCGGCGGTGACTGCGTCGGCGCCGAGGAAAGCGCGATCGAACGACACCCGCTGCAGCGACGCCTCGGCCAGAGGCCCGACGAACCCCTGGCTCAGATGCCGCAGTGTGCCGCCGATGCATTCGACGTGCACCGAGTCGGCGTCGGCGAGCGCCTCGAGCGCGGTCAAGCCCGCGGCGATGACCGTCAGGTCCGACGCGCCTCGCAGAAATTCGCCCATCGCACCGACGGTGGTGCCTGCATCGAGAAGCACCGTCTCCCCCGGTTGCACCTGCGCGGCTGCCCACTCCGCGATCACCCGCTTGGAGTCGTATCCCTCGAGTGACCGCTGCTTGATCGACGCCTCGTGATGCCCGTCGAGGGCGATGGCGCCGCCGTAGGTTCGAGCGAGCAGACCGCGCTCGGTCAGGTGGTTGAGGTCGCGCCGAATGGTCGACGCCGTGACCTCGAACAACGAGGACAGCTCGTCGACGCTCGTCAGTCCCCCCGACTTGGCCAGCCGAACGATCTCAGTGCGCCTGATCTCCGATTCCCTCAACGCCTACCCCCATCAGCTCAGTAGCGCTGGGCTGGTTGCCAATTCGGCAGCCTGCCGCAATGCCTCGACCATGCTACCGGCCTCGGCTATTCCTTTACCTGCAATGTCGAAAGCTGTTCCGTGATCGACGGACGTGCGAATCACGGGAAGCCCGACGGTGATGTTGACGCCCGCCTCGATGCCGAGCACCTTCACCGGTCCGTGCCCCTGGTCGTGGTACATCGCGACGATCAGGTCGTAGTCACCGCGGCCGGCGAGGAAGAACGCGGTGTCGGCGGGCAGCGGGCCGACGGCGTCGATGCCTTCGGACTTCAGCTTCTCGACGGCCGGAACGATCTTCAGATCCTCTTCGCCGTAGCCGAACAGGCCGTTCTCACCGGCGTGCGGGTTGATGCCGCAGACACCGATCTTCGGGTTCGCGACACCGGATCGCACGAGTGCTTCGTGTCCACGCTTGATGGTGCGCTCGACCAGGCCCGGCTCGATCTTCGCGACCGCGTCGAGCAGTCCGATGTGCGTCGTGACGTGAATGACCTTGAGCTTCGGCGTCGACAGCATCATCGACACCTCCTCCGTGCCGGTCAGGTGCGCGAGCAGTTCGGTGTGTCCCGGGAAGATGTGACCCGCCGCGTGGAGTGCTTCCTTGTTCAGGGGCGCCGTGCAGATGGACTGGACCTCGCCGCGGACCGCGAGCTCACTGGCCACCCGAATGTACTGGTACGCAGCATCTCCCGCGACTGCCGAGAGCTCGCCCCAGGCAAGATCGTCGGGCAGCAGATCGAGGTCGATGACATTGATGCGCGACGGCGTGAATTCGGCGTCGGCCACCGCGTCGACGACCGCGATGTCGACGTCGATACCGAGCACCTCGGCAGCGAGGCGCAGGCGCTTCGCGTCCCCTATGACGACCGGACGGCACCGCTCCAGCGTCGCCGGATCGATCATGGCGGGCACGATCACCTCGGGGCCGATTCCGGCGCCGTCGCCCATGGTCACCGCGATGTAGGGCGGGAGTGCTGTAGTCATGCCAATGCCTCACTGTGAGAGAGAAGAAACGAGTTGTCGATGCCACGCAGGTAATTGCTCATCGAGATCAAGCTGTCGTGATCGCCGAAGCTCCCGGGCCTCGTGGCGATCAGGGAACCGTCGGGAGTCCGGGACACCACGGCCCCGTGATGGACCTCGGCGATCGGTTCCATCGTGCTGACGCCGAGGGCGTCGATGACGCGTCGGGCGGTCTCGCCTCCGGTAAGGACGAGACCGACCGAGCGTCCGCGCACCACCGCTGCGACGAGGTCGCCGAGGGCTGCGGCCACCGAGCTTGCCCTGCTCGGATCCACGGGACCCGACACCGTCAGAACGGCGACGCCGTCGGCGAGTGCCGAACGGACGGTGTCGGGATTGGTACGCGCATTCACCAGGTCGTCGATGTCGACCTGGACGTGACAGGCGCCGGCACGTTCGAGGCGTCGAACCTGTTCGACGGCAACAGCTTCCGCAGTTCCGACCACGACGAGCGCGGGAGCGGGTTCGCGGTTCGAGGTATCCGTGGACGCCTCGGGGAACGTTCGAGCAACAGCTGCGGCCAGTGCCGACGTGCCCACGAGTCGCACACCGGGCACGGCCGAGGCCGCGGCGACGACTGCATCGAGGTCGGCGTCGGTCGACGCGTCGCACACAGCGATGGCACCGGATGCGAGCGCGGCTCGCAGTTCCGACTCACCGACACCAGCAGCGAGCGTCACCGTCGCTGCGCCGGTGAACATGTCGCCGACGGACTTCGGCGGCGTCGCGAGTTCCATTCCCCACCGGCCACTCAGATGCAGGGGAACGTCGTCGATATGCAGCACGCCGTCCACGACGACCCTGTTCAGGACCGGAAGAGCAGCCGCTACGACGACGGGACCAGTTGCGGCGAGCGCCTCGACCTCGGGTCCGATGTTGCCGCGCAGCATCGAGTCGATCTTCTTGAGCACCGATACGCGTGCAGGCAGACCGTCGAGGGTCGCGGCGAGGCGAGCGGACGCGTCGGCGCCGGACATGATCCTCGTGCCCAGATCGACGACACGAACGTCGGCTTCGGATTGCAGAGTGTCGATGTCGATCGCAAGGTCGACCTCTCGACGCAGGAAGACCGCTGCACATTCCGCGGCCCCGGACAGGTCGTCGGCAAGGATCAGGAGGTCGGGACGTGCGTTCATCGGAACCTCCCCTCCAATTCTGCGCTTTTCGCGCACCTAAAGGTAACACTTTTGCGTGTTTCGCGCAGCATGTTCGTCACAACGACGTTCCCGCACATTGCACGATGGTCTGACCCGTGATGCTGCGTCCGTGCGGAGACAGCAGAAAGTGGACCAATTCGGCGATCTCGTCGGGATCGATGAAGTGCCCGAGCGGTGGCGTCACCGGCGGGGTGCTCTTGCGCCCGGGATCGTTCAGCATCGGCGTGTCCGTCGGGCCGGGAGCGACGACGTTCACCGTGATCCCCCTACCGACCAGCTCCATCGCCCACGATCGAGCCATGCCCACCAGCGCCGACTTGGTGGCGACGTACTGGCTCTTTCCCGCCACACCCGTCATGGTCCGGCTCCCGATCAGCACGACGCGACCGCCGTCGGCGATCCTGTCCGCCAATCCGTTCACGAGCACCTCGGCCGCAGCGACGTGGACGCGCCACATCTGCTCACTGTGCGCAGGATCGAGCGCACCGAGCCTGCCTGAGCGCTGAACACCGGCCGCATGAATCACGGCCGTCGGGTCGTCCAGTGCCTGGGCCACTTCGGAGACGGCGGCCGTGTCGGACAGATCGATGCCCACCCAGTCGCCGTCGAATCCGTCGGGAGGAGCAGTCCTGCTCAGTCCGGTCACACGCCACCCTCGGGTGAGCAGTGTCCGCGCGATGGACGCACCGATTCCGCTGCTGACTCCGGTGACGATGGCGTGCGGCGTCGCGCTCATTGCTCGCCGGCCCACGCTCGATCGAGCTGCACGTACTTGATGGCCTGCCGAAAGTACGTGTACGCGATATGAATTCGCCCGTCCGGCCCCTCGGTGATCGACGGGTACGAGAACTCACGATTCGAGCCGTCACGTGAATTGTTGGTCAGGCAGTAGCCGTCGCCCTCGTCGAGGTTGCGTCGAATCGGCCAGGTGGCACCGTCGTCGGCCGAGATCGCAAGCGTCATCGGAGCGCGCGGTGCGCCCCAGAATGCTGCGCGCGCATCGCCGTCGTCGAGAGGCGCCTCGACGGCAGCGGTGCCGTCGGCCGAACCCCCTTCGGCAAGACCGTCGTCGTCGATCTCGTCGTACAGCGACGTCCGGCGGGACGTCGCATCCAGCGCCGAGGAGTGGTTGTAGACCAGTGCGAGTCGGCCGTCCGTCAACGCCACCGCCTGCACCGACGAGTTGTTGTTCGGCAGTTCGGTGGGCGCGGGCGCACTCCAGGTGTCGCCGTCGTCGGTCGAGACACTGCGGTAGACGAAATCGGCCCAGCGGCTTCGGTACAACGCGACGAGCGAACCGTCCGACGCCACCACGATGTTCATGTGCACGCAGCCGAGACTCTCGGGCACGACGACCTCACGCCAGGTCTCGCCGTCGTCATCGGAGATCATGACGCCGCTGTAGTCGCGGTCGCCGACCCACTTGCGACCCTCGATCTTGACGCAATGAAAGACCGGCAGCAGCAGTCGCCCGGACGGCAACGCGATGACAGGCTGCCGAACGAACACCCCGCCCGCATCCGTTTCGGGAATCAGTACGTGCGGCTCACCCCAGCTGACACCTCCGTCGGTCGAGATGCGGCGCAGAACCCGCGCGGTGTCCTGGTTGCCCGCGTGCTGCGACGTCCACAACAGCCACACGACCGAAGAATCACGCACGAAGAGAACGGGATTCTGCTCGGAGCGCTTCGGGTCGTCGGACAGCTGAACCGGAATACTCCATTCCGTCGCGCCCGACGCGAGCCGTGAGAACCACACACCGATGTCGGGCACGCCTTCCTGAGTACCTGCGAACCACACACAGGCCAGCGAACCATCCGGCAGGACAGCCAGATTCGCGGCGTGGTTCTGCACCTGAGGGGCAGGCAGAAACGCGTCGGAACGCCCGTCGGTGTCGGTACTGCGGAGTTTTCCGTCGGCGAGGAGGTCGCCGGGTGTGAGGAAGCTCGTGTCGCTCATGTTCTTCTTTCTCTTCCGGGTCAGGATCGGAGGGTGACGGCAGCCATGTCGTAGGAGTTGGTCGGCCTCAGACCGATTCCGTCGATGCGGTTGCGGCGAGCGATGACGGTCTTGGGAACGAACGACCACAGACATGGCCACGTCTCCCAGATCTGCCGCTGAGCCTGAGCGAGTGTGTCGTTGCGCGTCGCCTCGTTCGGATCCTCGGACGCCTTGGCGATGAGCGCAGCGATCTCGGGAAAGATGTACCCGTGGTAGGTGTCTCGGGTTTCTTCCTTGGCTGCCGTGCCTGCGTACATGCCCTGCATGATCGTGACGGCCAGTCCCGTCGGGCTGGGGTAGCCGTTACCGAGGATGTCCCAGTCCCCCGCCTTGCCCTGACGCCACGTCGAGATGTCACCACCGGGTTCGAACTGCTGCAGAGTCGCGCGCACACCGACCGCAGACAGCATCTGCAGCACCGATTCCATGATGTCGGTGTCGGCTGCGAATTCGCCCGTCTCCCAGATGATCTTGACTTCGAGATCCTTGACGCCGAGCGCGTCGAGCTCGGCCCGGGCGCGCTGCGGGTCGTAGGTGTACTCACCGGTCTCGATCGCCCCGGTCAGGATCCCCGGTACCACTCCGCGCGACGGCGTCGCAGCACCCTGCATCACCTGATCGATCAGCGCGTTGCCGTTGATGGCGTAGCTCAACGCTTTTCGGACGCGCGGGTCGGCGAGCGGATGGCCCGCCGGCTTCCGGAAGTTGTAGAACAGCTGGTTCAGACGGACACCGTCGACGCGTTCGACCGTCACACCTGCGAGCCCGGCGAGCTGGTCGGCCGCATCGGGCGTGATCGCGTCGATGACGTCGACCTCGCCGCTGCGCAACGACACGACGCGGTTCGACTCGTCCGGAACGAACCGGACACTGACCGATTCGACCGACGGCGCCGCGCCCCAGTAGTTCGCATTCCGGGCGAGCGAGTAATTGCCGGTGCCGCGATCGGCCGAGGTCACGACGTACGGCCCCGTGCCGACACCGTCCTGCAGATCCTCCGGCACGTTCTGCGCTGCGGGCGTGATCAAGATGTTCGACATCAGGTAGTCGAGGACCGGAACGGGGCGTTCGGTGTCGAGCGTGAACGTCGACTCGTCGATCTTGCCGACGGTGGGCCACTCGGGGAAGAATCCGCCGACGAACGAACCGCTCACCTGGCTGTACATACGCAGCGCTGTGTCGACGTCCTCGACCCGAACAGGGCTGCCGTCCGAATAAGTGACACCGGGGCGCAGGTGCACGAGCCACTGCGTCGGGGCGACGAGCTCGAAGCTGTCGGCGAGAACCAACTGCACCTTCAGCGAGGTGTCGATGGTCGTCAATGCCTCCCGCACGGCCCTCTGGACCGTCAGGGCCGCGTCGAACTGCAGGAGTTTGTTGTCCAGACTGACCATCGATCGGTTCATCGCCAGACTGACGGTGTCGGGTCCGGGCTTGCCGGTGGGTGTTGCGCACGCGGTCAGACCGCCGCCCAAGGACAGCCCCGCTCCCAGTATCAATCCACTCCGGAACAGGTTCCGTCGCGAAAACGGCTGGCTGACAAAGCTTTCGGTCATCGTTGACCCCTCGTGACTGTCACATCGAGATGTGGGTGCCGAATCGATGCCACAGGGGCAGACTCGACAGAAGTGATCGTGGACACAACAGAACTGTACTACGAATTGCTCGAAATACGCAGAAAAAGATTCGGACTTGCACAAAACGCGCAGCAGTGACATTGTGAGCTGAGTTACAAACGATCGGACCCGGCGCACGCGCCACTCGATCGCATTCGAACGCAGAAGAGTTATCGAAAGGTCGACGATGACCCAGGCAATTCGAGGAACGAAGGTGTGGAGATGACGCAGCTCACGGCCACCCCGCCGAGCGTTCCTGCGGCCAAGTCCCGCAAGGACTCCGCGCTTCCGGCGTTTCTCACCGCGCCGACACTCCGGTACGTGGTTCGCCGGCTCGGACAGAGCCTCCTGACCATCTTCTTGACCCTCACCACCGTCTTCGTACTGATCCGCATGGCGCCGGGCGATCCCGCCTACTCCATGGCCGGTCCGTTGGCGAGTAGCGAGGACCTCGCCCAGATTCGCGTGAACCTGGGACTCGACCAATCGGTCTTCACCCAGTACCTGCTGTACCTGAAGGGTCTGTTCACCCTCGACCTCGGCACGTCCTACTCCTTCCAGGCACCCGCACTCGAGGTCGTCCTGCAGCGCATTCCCTACACCGTCACGCTCGCGCTCGCCGCGATCCTGCTGACGACCGTCGTGTCGATTCCGCTCGGAATCTGGATGGCACGCCGCGCCGACACCCGTCGCGAACTGGGCGCCAACGTCATCACCATCGCAGGTCAGTCGATGCCGGACTTCTGGACCGGACTGATGCTGCTCACGTTCTTCGCGGTACTGGTTCCAGTGCTTCCGGCCGCAGGCTTCACGACGTGGTCGAGCTTGCTGTTGCCCGCACTGACCGTCGCCGTCCTACAGATCGCGCTGATCTCCCGCATGGTTCGACGCGAGATGGTGAACGCGTACAGCTCGCCGTACGTCACCGTCGCTCGTTCGCGCGGCGTCTCCGAACGTGAGATCACCTGGCGTTACGCATTGCGCAACTCGTCGATCCCCGTCGTCACCGCCCTCGGTACCCGATTCGCGTCGATGCTCAACGGCGTCGTCGTCGTCGAGGTCGTGTTCGCGTGGCCCGGTGTCGGATCACTCGTCGTGCGTGCACTGGAAACCCGCGACTACCCGCTGATCCAGGCGACCGTGTTGGTCACCGCAGTGCTCGCGGTTCTCGTGCAGTTGGTCGTCGACCTCTGCTACCCACTCCTCGACCCCCGCGTCCGACTCGGGAAGGCAGCCAACTGATGACCGTCGTCGACACCCCGAAGGCACGCCCCAGCGCCGTCACCGCGAAGGATTTCGCGTCGGCAGGCGCCACCCGCCGAAGCCGCGACAGCCGCGTCAAGATCTGGATCGGCACGGTGTGCGCTCTCGCCGTGATTCTGCCCGTCGCGCTGGCGCGGTTGCTTCCCCTCGATTCACCCGACGCGACCGACCTCGCGAAGCGCCGGCTTCCACCGCTGACCGACGGTCACCTGTTCGGCACCGACCAACTCGGACGCGATCTGCTCTCACGTGTTCTGTACGGCGGCCAGGTGTCGCTGACCGTCGGCATCCTGGCGGTCGTCGTGTCCGGCCTGATCGGCCTCGTGCTCGGCTCTCTCGCAGGCTTCCTCGGCGGCTGGGTCGACACCGTCGTCTCCCGCTTGCTCGAAGCGCAGCTGTCGTTGCCACTGCTGATGATGCTGCTTCTCGTGGTCGCGTTGTTCGGACCGTCCATCCCGGTCATCACGTTCGTCATCGCGATCGCCCAGTGGCCCGAGATCGCCCGTCTGACACGATCTTTGGTGCTCGTCGAACGGGAGAAACCGTACGTCGCCGCCGCGCGAGTACTCGGACTCGGCCGCATCGCTATCCTGCTGCGCCACGTCGTCCCGAACATCTTCAAGCAGGCATCACTCGTCGTACTGCTTCTGCTCGCCCAGGCGGTTCTTCTCGAAAGCGCACTGAGCTACCTCGGCGCGGGCCCGCAACGCCCGTTCGCGACGTGGGGCCGCATCATCTCCGACGGCCAGGACTACATCACGACGTCGTGGTGGCTCGTCACACTTCCCGGCCTCGTCATCGTGTTGCTCGTCGTCGGTGTGAACCTGCTCGGCGACGGTCTGCGCGACCGCCCCGCCGGCCTCGGCCGATTCGGCATCTTTCCCCGCTTCAAGAAAGGCGCATGACATGGGCAATCTGTTGAAGGTCGACGAGCTGCAGATCGAACTCGTCACCGACAAGGGTGTCGTCCGGGCAGTCGACGGCGTCTCCTTCTGCATCGACGCAGGCGAGACCGTCACGATCATCGGCGAATCGGGATCGGGCAAGTCGACGACGGCCATGGGCCTGCTGGGACTGCTGCCGCCGGACCTCGCGGTTCTGTCCGGATCCGTCACGTTCAAGGACGCCGAGATCCTCGGTAAGACCAAGCAGCTCTGCAAGATTCGCGGCAAGCACATCGCCCTCATTCCGCAGGATCCGATGACGGCCCTGTCTCCGGTACACACCATCGGAAGTCAGCTCGCCGAGGCCGTCCGCCACAGCGGTGTGTCCGGCAAGGCAAAGCAGACGGCGCGCTGCGTCGAACTGCTCGAACAGGTTCGAATCCCCGATCCGACAACGCAGTTGAAGAAGTACCCGCACCAGATGTCCGGTGGAATGCTTCAGCGTGTCCTCATCGCGAGCGCACTCGCGTCCGGCCCCGAACTCATCGTCGCCGACGAGCCCACCAGCGCGTTGGACGTGACCGTGCAGGCCAGCATCCTCGACCTGCTGCTGGAACTGCAGGAACGCACCGGCATCGGCATGCTCGTCATCACGCACGATCTCGGCGTGGCACGACTCGTGTCCGACAGGATCTACGTCATGAAGAGCGGCGTGTTCGTCGAGGACGGTGGCGCCGAGGAGCTCGTCAGCGCGCCGAAGAACCCGTATACCAAGAAGCTCCTCGACGCCATCCCCCACCTCGGGTCGTGGGACGCATCCCCTGTCCGCGCCGCACCTAGAGAGGTAGCAGTATGACCGAACCACTGCTGTCCGTCGAGAATCTCGTCGTCGAATACCCGGTCGGCGACGGCGTTTTCCGCGCCGTCGACTCCGTCAGCTTCTCCGTGGACAAGGGCAAGACGCTCGCCGTCGTCGGAGAATCGGGGTGCGGCAAGTCGACGATCGCGAAGTCGATAGTCCGCCTGTTGACACCGACGTCGGGCAAGATCGTCGTCGACGGTACCGATATCGCACAGCTGTCCGAGAAGTCGTTGCGCCCGTTCCGATCTCGCGTGCAGATGGTGTTCCAGGATCCGTACGGCTCGCTCGACCCGCACCTGACTGCCGTCGACATCGTCGGTGAACCGTTGCGCCTGAAGGGCATTCGCAGCAAGTCCGAGCGAGCGAAGAAGGCCGCGAAACTGATCGATCGGGTCGGACTGCCCAACACCGCGCTGAACCGTCGACCGGTGGAGTTCTCCGGTGGGCAGCGTCAGCGCATCGGCATCGCGCGTGCGCTCGCCGCCGGTCCCGAGATCCTGGTGTGCGACGAGGCCACGAGTGCACTCGACGTGTCGGTCCAGGCTCAGGTGCTCGACCTGCTGCGCGAGATCCAGCAGGACACAGGCCTGACGTACGTGTTCATCTCGCACAACCTCGGTGTCGTGCGCGAGATCAGCGAAACCGTCGTCGTCATGTCGAAGGGGCGCATCGTCGAAGCAGGCGAGACCGACGAGGTGCTCGCACGTCCGAAAGAGCCGTACACTCGCGCACTGCGGGCCGCAGCACTCGATCCCGCCGAGATGCGCGGAATCAAACCGCGCCACATCGTTTCACGCCTCGCCCAGACCCCCGTAGGAGCTCCCTCATGACCTCGCTCGACCTGTTCTCGTCAGGCACGGTGCCTCTCGTCCTGGGCACGATGACGTTCGGCGACACCGTCGACGCGGCAGGTGCCGCGGCGATGGTCGATGCCGCACTCGACGCAGGCATCACTCATATCGACACAGCGAACGGCTACGCCGGGGGCGAAGCCGAGAAGATCCTCGCCGACCTGTTGGCGACGCGACGCGACAAGGTCACCGTCGCAACCAAAGCCGGAATGCCCAATCCCGACGCGGGCGACAACAGCCCACTGTCCCCCGCGGGACTGCGACTGAGCGTCGAAGCCAGCCTGAAGCGACTGAACACCGACTACGTCGACCTGTTCTATCTGCACCAGCCGGACCGCGCTACTCCCATCGCGGACACGCTCGGCACCGTCGCGGACCTGGTCGAGGAAGGCAAGATTCGCGCGCTGGGCGTCTCGAACTTCGCGGCCTGGCAGATCAGCGAGGTCAACCACGTGGCCGACGAGGTCGGTGCCCCGCGGCCGGTCGTCGCGCAGCAGCTGTACAACCTCCTCGCACGACGCATCGAAGAGGAGTATGCAGAGTTCGCCGATGTCACCGGGCTGATCACGATGGTCTACAACCCGCTCGGCGGTGGATTGCTCACCGGCAAGCACTCTTTCGAGGCAGAGCCGACGGACGGCCGCTTCGGTGATTCGCGGCTCGCGGCGATGTACCGCGAACGGTACTGGAACACAGCAATTTTCGACGCGATCGCGCAGCTGACGAAGATCGCCGAGGATGCGGGAGTGCCGATGACCGAACTCGCGATGCGCTGGCTCGTCTCCAAGCCCGCCACCGGTCCGATCCTCCTCGGTGGCTCGAAGGTCGACCATCTCGTCGCCAACATCGCCGCCATCGGCAGGGGTCCACTCGACGCCGACGTCGTCGCCGCATGTGACGAGGTCGGTTCCGCGCTGCGCGGTCCGATGCCGAACTACAACCGCTGAAAGGCTCACATTCATGACCGCACAGGAATTCGCCGCCCGCGTCCGTAACCGGGAACGCATTCTCGGTTACTGGTCCGTCATCGACAGCCCGGTCTCGACAGAGTGGCTCGCGCACGTCGGGTGGGACTACATCGCGCTCGACTTGCAGCACGGTCTCATCGGATACTCCGGAATGCTCGCGGGCCTGACCGCGATCGACGCGGCGAACGGACCCGCAGGACTCGTACGCGTCGAATCGAACAACGCGACCCCGATCGGCCGAGCACTCGACGCCGGCGCTGCGGGCGTCATCGTTCCCCTCGTCGACACCGCCGAGGACGCAGCGGCAGCCGTGGCCGCCGCGACGTATCCGCCCGCGGGCATTCGGTCGTACGGACCCATGCGTTCGCAGCTGCGCATCGGACCGACGCCGGCCGACGCAAATCGCGACACCGTCGTTCTCGCGATGATCGAAACCCCACAGGGCCTCGAGAACGTCGAGAAGATCTGCGCGGTGCCCGGATTGGACGGTGTCTACGTCGGTCCGTCCGACCTGCGCCTCGCCGTCGGTGGTGCGTCACCGAGCGACACCTCCGTGGACGACGAGTTCGAGGCCGCGCTCGTCCGGGTCCAGAAGGCTGCCGCCGCGGCAGGTATCGCCGCGGGCATCCACACGCCGTCCGGTGACGTCGCAGCTCGGCGCCTGTCCGAGGGATACACCCTGGCCACGGTCGCATCCGACCTCACGCACCTGAAGGCGGTGTCAGCGGATCATCTGAAAGCCGCCTCCGGCGGCTAGGGCGTGCACGAAAATACATACCCCTCTATGTATTTTCGTGCACATGCGATCCTCATCGCCCCTGGCTCCGAATGAATATCGTGGACACGCTCTTGCACCGAAGGCACGGGATTACTTCCGTGCCTTCGGTGCGTTGTGGGAGTGGGGTGTCGAGGGCCCGGTTGCACCGTCCCGGTCGGGATTGTTGGCAGCATCACACCCTCGAAGGGTTGGCGCAGGCCATCCCACTGGGCATGTTGTTAAGGGCCACGAAACATCGTTGACACATAGAGCGACCATGTAACAGTTCCGAGGGGCAGAGCGACTCACTCCCCAGGACGCGAACCAAAGGAGACGATGTGACTTTGCAGATCGATTCACTCGATGTCAGCGCCGACGAAGCTCAGTCGGGTGCGATGGAGATCGAGAAGCTTGATGCGCAGGTAGCTACTCTCGACGCCGACATCCTCGGCGCGATCGAACTTCGCAGCGCACTCGCGCGCAAGCTTGCCGCCGCAACTGCCGACGAGGCAGAGCTGGCCGGCACCACAACGTTCGACGACCTCGGAACCGACGGTTCGGTTCTGAAGAGAATGCTCGGCCGGATCGCCTCAGTGGCCCGCTAGCGTCGTCACACCCCCTCATCCCCCTCCTTCGTGTACAGCTCGGCCCCGGAAACGACGCAGTAGTCGATTCCGGGGCCGAGCTGTTTCTCGGACGCGGACTGCCGTCAGAGCGCGCGCAGGGCGCCGCCGTCGACCGCCACCGTGGACCCCGTGATGTAGGACGCGGCCGGCGACGCCAGGAACGCGACCGTCCGCCCGAACTCCTCGGGATCGCCGACGCGTCCCAGCGGAATACGTGAGGCTGCCTCGGCGCTGATCTCGCCGCCACGTGCGGTGTCGAAACGGCCGGGAAGCACGCTGACGACGCGAATGCCGCGAGGACCCAGCTCGTCGGCCATGTCCTTGGCCACCATCGCCAGTCCGGGGCGCAGGCCGTTCGAAATACCCAATCCGGTGATGGGGGTCTTCGCCGAGCTCGACAGGACGAACACGATCGCGCTGCCCTCGGTCATGGCTGCGGCGGCGCTGCGAGCCAGTCGTACAGCGCCGAGGAACACCGAGTCGAAGTAGTTCTGCCAGTCGGCGTCCGCGGATTCGAGTGCGGTCCCCTGCGGCGGACCTCCGACACTGACGACCAGGCCGTCGACCTTGCCCCAGTGCGCAAGGGCCGAGTCGACGACGAGTCCTGCGGTGGCCGGATGTCCGTTGTCGGCTGCCATTCCGTGTACTGCATTGGGCCGGTGGGCTCCGAGTTCGGTGACGGCGGCATCCACCTTGTCCTGAGACCGGGACGTCACCGTCACCTTGGCACCTTCGCGCAGAAGCTCGCGCGCGCTGGCCAAGCCCAGTCCTTCGGTTCCGCCAGTCACGACGAACGCTTTACCCGACAGTCCCAAATCCATGAAATCTCCTCTTCGACGAACAAAGGGAACGTGCCGTCAGCTCGTTCCCGACGACCATCTTGCTACACGGTGATCGCTCGGCCGAATGCAGTGAAAAGTTCCTTTGTCCGAAATGCGATGAGTTTTCGATTCGGGCCCTGTCCATACGAGCGAGGCCTCGTCGAGGTTCTCACCGATACCGACACCCACGAGGAGTTACCCACCATGGCACGAATGCTGTTCGCCAACATGCCGGTCAAGGACGTCGCAGCCACGAAATCGTTCTTCGCGGGACTCGGGTTCGAGGTTCAACGAAGTGTTCAGCGACGAGAACTGCGTATCGATGATGGTCAACGATCAGACGACGGTGATGTTTCTCTCGGAAACTCGATTCAAGGACTTCATCTCCGACAGCATCACCGACACCACGCAGTCGCGTGAGGTACTGATGTGTATCTCGGCGGACAGCCGCACGGAAGTGAACTCGCTCGTCGATCGCGCCATCGAAGCAGGTGGCTCGAAGTGGATGGAACCGCAGGACCACGGCTTCATGTACGGCCGCGCGTTCCGCGACCTGGACAACCACGTCTGGGAGGTCATGTGGATGGATCCCAGCGCAGTCCCGTCGGAGTAGATGGATGCCTCGGGGTTGACCGAGCCCCGAGGCCCCGTCACAGGCGGTTCGGCAGCCCGAATCGCTCGAACAGAGTCAGGTCGAAGAAGCACGCGACGTGTGAGACCTTGCCGAGGGTGATGTCCACGACGTGTAGCTGAAAGGCCACATGCGTCCCCGACGCGTCCCGCATGTACAGCCCGTAAGCCGGCTGGCCGTTGGCCGACGTCGGCACCATGCGCATGTCGCCTGGACCCTTCGCAGGGCAATTGCCTCGGATGAGTGCACCGATGTTCTCCCCGCCCTGGTACCAGCCGACGAAGGGCGGCATCTCCCACACCGCGTCCTGGGTGAACAACTCGACGAGTCGATCGATGTCGTAGTTCTCGAAACTGTCGACGTACTGCTTCAGCAACTCCTGCGTCTGCGCCGACGCGGGTTCGACGACGCCGTCCTCGGACGGTTCGATGTCGTCGAGCTGCGCCCGAGCACGTTGCAGCAGACTGTTGACGGCGGTCGTCGTCGTCGCGAGCGCCTCGGCTACTTCCGACGCCTTCCACTGCAACACCTCGCGCATCAGCAGCGCCGCCCGCTGTCGGGACGAAAGATGTTGCAGCGCAGCGATGAACGCCAACCGAATGGACTCGCGCCCGACGACGATCGACGCCGGATCACCGGAATCGCTCAACTCGGAGTCGGCGATGGGCTCGAGCCAGGCGATCTCGTGTCTCTCGACGAGATCGTCCGCGGGATCCGAACTGGGCGCGCCGAGTCCGGTCGGCAACGGCCTCTTCGATTTGCCTTCCAGCGCGGTCAGGCACGTGTTGGTCGCGATCCGATACAGCCACGTGCGCATCGAGGAGCGCCCCTCGAACTTGCTGTACCCGCGCCAGGCACGGATGTACGTCTCCTGCAGTAGATCCTCGGCATCGTGGATCGACCCCGTCATGCGGTAGCAGTGCGCGAGCAATTCGCGCCGATACGGGTCGAACTGTGCAACGAACGCGTCACCCTCAGCAACCGTGGCCGTCATGTACGAACACATTAGTGCGCCGGACCGACACGTGCGCGGTTGTTTCGGCATCCGCTGAGCTAGCCTTCGTGTGCCGCCGCACCACCGAGGGAAGGCATCACCGTGACCGCCCCGACGACCATCGACGAACTCGTGGACGAGCTCTATCTGCAACGCGGACGAGCGTGGCAGGCCGCGCTCGTGACGGCCCAGAATTTCCTCGAGACGATCGCCGACGAACTCCTCGACAACGTCGACCGAGATCGTCTGAACGCACAGACGGCACGCATCAAGGACCCCGTGCGTGCCGCCGACAAGCTGCGCCGCAAGATCGCCGAGGGGCGCATCGCACCGCCGAACGACGTCGACGACGTGGTCGAGGCGCTCGGCGACCTGATCGGAATCAAGGTTCTGTGCAAGAGCCCCCGCGATTTTCACGCATTCGTCGACGCGTTGGACAGTGCGTGCCACGACCCGTCGTGCTCGGTACGGTTCGCCAAGGATCCGATGAACTACGTCGAGTTCCCGAAGCCGAGCGGGTACCGCGCCTATCACGCGGTGTTGCTGGTCAGGGTGGCCACTCACCAGGGCGACCTCGACGTCAAGGTCGAGGTACAGGTCAAGACTCGCCTTCAGGATGCGTGGGGCGAACTGACCCACGAGGACATGTACAAACCGGGTGAGGCGCTGAAGCCGTCACGAGAACACATGGATCGCGCGCGTCAGATGGCCGAACTTCTCCTGCAAGTGGACCTGATGGCCGACGAGCTTGCCGCACAACTGGATTCGCAGACCGCCGACTCGAAGAACTCCGAGGCCGAGCTCGTGCCCAAGGATCCGGAGATCATCGCGGCACGCGTGACTCGGACGGGGCCACGCTATGCGCTCGCCGTGGGTCCCGACGGTAGGCGCGGACTCATTCCCGCGCGTTCGGTCAAGGCTGTCATCGGAGCGAAGGACCGCATCAGCGTCGACGACTATCTCGAGGTGGACGACGTGGTTCGAGTGGTGGTCGAGGACACCGAAGATGCCCTGTACTACCATCTTTCGTCGCAACCGCCGTCCCGGAGGTCGCGGAGACGACGACGCAAGGCCGATCTCGCGTCGCACTCCACCGACGACTGACGCGTCCGAAACAGACGCGAGGATCAGATCACTTCGCGTTTGGCAGTCTTCTGCGTGGGCACACGGCCGTCGAAGTAGCGGAGCAACGTCTCGTCGTGTGCGTCCGGATACCAGCCAGGCGCAATCGATGTCTTGGCCCGCCCGTTCGTCGCACGACGCTCGCTGCCGACGACCATCACCACGAAACCAGCGATCACCGACGCCGACACCACCGCCACGATGGTGATCACGACGATCTGAAACAGATCCATGTTCATCCGCCCCCGCCCTACCCGTGCGCTCCGTACGACCCCGCCGACTCCCCACCGGCCCGGATTCTCCGCGCCATAGTGACACATCTTTCATCGGGTGGTGACCGATCTGGACATGCTGGACCAATCGACTGCACCGACCACGGATTCTCAGGTTCGTCCTAGGTCGATGCGGTAGACACCATCTTCTGTGACAGCCACCGAAGCA
The DNA here is from genome assembly GCF_900188125.1 of Rhodococcoides kyotonense. Lineage (GTDB taxonomy): Bacteria > Actinomycetota > Actinomycetes > Mycobacteriales > Mycobacteriaceae > Rhodococcoides > Rhodococcoides kyotonense. Next base: position 29,283 of record NZ_FZOW01000007.1, read on the forward strand.
CCCCAGCTCACGACGGCCGAATCAGAACACGTTCAGTGCACCGCCGAGGCGCCCGAACGGTTCTTCACCGCCGACCGCGTCGTACCGGCCGCAGCGTTCGCGCTGCTCGCGCCGCTGTACGGAGTGCTGTCGGTGATGGGACACCGGCAACTTCGCACGTCCGGCTTCGATCTCGGAATCTTCGTTCAGCAGATTTCGTCGTATGCCGAGTTGCGCGCGCCGACGTCGAACCTTCTCGGCACCGGCTACAACACCCTCGGAGATCACTTCTCTCCCATCACGGCACTGTTGGCACCGGTCTATCGGCTGTTCCCGTCTCCCGAGACGCTGCTGATCGCACAGGCCGTTCTGTTCGCTGCCGCGGCCGTGCCACTGACGCGATGGGCGGTCCGAGAGTTCGGCACACTCGTCGGCGTCGTCGTCGCCGTCGCGTACGGGTTGTCGTGGGGTGTGCAGGCAGCCTTGAACTTCGACTTCCACGAGATCGCGTTCGCGATGCCGTTGTTGGCGATGTCGATGGTGGCGCTCGGGCAGAACAGGTGGATACCCGCGCTGCTCTGGGCACTTCCCCTCGTGTTCGTCAAGGAGGACATGGGTCTTACGGTCGCAGCGATCGGCGCCCTGGTCGCGTTCGTGACCGTGGGCCGAAACCGCGTGCTCGGACTGTTGACCATCGTCTGGGGTCTCGGGTGGTTGCTTCTCGCCGTCAAGGTGATCATTCCCCTGCTCAGCAGCAACGACTCCTACGGGCAGGGATCGAAGATGCCGCCACTGGGGTCGGGCATCGCCGACACAGCTCACGGTTTCGTCGCGGGTGATTCGCGCGCAGCGACGGCATTCCTGTTGCTCGCCGTGACCGCGTTCGCGGCGTTGCGCTCACCGCTCGTGCTCGTCGTCGTTCCGACCGTCGCCTGGCGGTTTCTCAGCGACAACTCCAATTTCTGGAAGCCGATCTACCACTACAACGCCATCCTGATGGTGATCGTCTTCGCCGCCTTGATCGACGCCGTCGCTCGCAGCAGGCGACACCAGCAACTGACCGAGCGTGGCCGACGGACCATCTTCACTGCGGTTGCCGTCGTCGCACTCGTGGCTCTGCCGTTTCTGCCGATGGCCCGGCTCGTCACCGCTGACGGCTGGCGCACCGATCCTCAGGCGACCGAGACGGCCGCGATCGCGACGCGGATTCCCGACGGCGACACCATCGCCGCGTCGAACAATCTTGTTCCGCAGTTCGTCGCCACGCACGACGTGTCGGTATTCCCGCAGCGCTCGACCGACACGACCACCCCGGACTGGATCGTCGTAAATCGCGCCGACCCCGCAGGGTGGCCTGCCGACGAGGCGGGCGACACCAAGGCTGTCGACGCGGCGTTGGCGTCGGGTTACGTGATCAGTTCCGAGTCGAACGGAATCGAAGTTCTGCAGCGCGTCACGCCCCTGACGCAGGGGAATTGACAAAGGCTAGCCTTATCTTAGTAGTCTGACACCTCCGGGTGCCGCTTCATCGAAGCAGCGACGCCCTGCCCTGACGGTCGTCACCGTCGTTATCGCGTGCGGCGGTGAGACCTGTCCGCGCACGCCTGGACAGGGAGGAGGTCGATACATGCACGATGGAGTAGTCGGTCTGTACGACCCGTCGTTGGATTCGGACAGCTGTGGCGTCGGATTCATCACGCGCAAGGACGGCGTTCAGTCCCGCGATGTGTTGGTCAAGGCGCGCGAAGCGCTGTGCTCGGTCCCCCACCGCGGCGGAATGTCCGCCGAAGGAGTCGGCGACGGCGGCGGTGTCTCCGTCGACCTCTCGCTCGAGTTCTTCCGCCGGATCACCGAGCGTCGGGATCTCGAGCTCGGACGCTTCTGCGTCGGCAATTTCTTTCTGCCCGACGACGAGTCGCAGCACGGCCGCGCGATCGAATTGATCCACCGGGCGATGATCGACCGCGGTTTCACGCCGCTGACCGTGCGCGAGGTGCCGATCGACAATTCGGCCATCCGCCCCGCCGCCGTCGAGTACCAGCGTGCCGTCCGCCAGTGGATCTGGGAGGTACCGCGCCCTCGCCCCGAGCCCGCGCACATCGACCGCTTGATCCACGAAGCATTGCTGCACATCGAATCGATCGCCTACACGTCGCCGGCGCTCGCCGGCCTCTATCCGCTGTCGCTGAGTGCACGCACGCAGGTTCTCAAGGGGCGCTTGAATTCCGACGAGGTGATCCCGTACTTCCGTGATCTCGTCGATCCGGCGCACTCGGTGCACACGATCTTCTTCCACACGCGTTTCTCCACCAACACCGATCCGCATCCGACGATGGCGCAGCCGTTCCGATTCATGGCGCACAACGGAGAACTGAACACCGACAAGAAGAATCGACTCGCCGAGGCCGCCGTCGCCAGCGCCAAGCGCCGCGCGATCGTCCGCCCGCCCGGCCAATCCGACAGTTGTCGCCTCGACCAGACACTGCAGGCGCGGGTCGTCGAGGACAGCGTCGAACTCGTCACGGCCGTCGTGTCCATGATGCCGCCTGCGTGGGAGAACGACTACACGCTCTCTCCGCAGGTCCGCGCGATGTTTGAATACTTCTCGCTGTACGAGGAGAAGAACGACGGGCCGGCTGCACTCGTGTTCGGCGACGGCACCGTCATCGGCGCACGACTCGACCGTCTCGGACTCCGCCCCTTGCGCACGGTGGAGACGGGCGAGTACCTGTGCGCGTTCTCCGAAGCCGGCCAGGTCCGATTCCCACCGGAGACCATCACGCACCGAGGTCGCGTCGAGGCAGGCGGAATGATCTACTTCGATCACCGCGACAAGCACACCTACACCACCCGTGAGGCATTCGAAAAGCTTGCCGCAGAGCGCGATTACGCCTCGTTGCTCGCAGACGCACGGATCGGTCTCGACGATCTCGCGCCCGCCACGGTGATCGACGACGCCTATGCCGGCGATCTCGAACGCCACCAGCGTTACATTGCGTATTCGCTGGATCAGGAGAGCTTCAAGTTCCTGATGGACCCGATGCTCGCACACGGTGTCGAGCGAGTGTCCGCAATGGGTTACGGCAACGCGATCAACGCGCTGACCGACAGGGAAGGCGGGATCGCCAAGTACTTCTCGCAGCGTTTCGCTCAGGTCACCAATCCCCCGCTCGACAGCATCCGAGAAGCCGACGGCATGACCCTCCGAGTGGCGCTGGGCTCCAAGCCCAATGTCGGCGGACCGGTGTCGCGCCAGATCGTCATCCCCAGTCCGCTTCTGTCGCAGTCGGATCTGCGTGCACTCGCCGAGCAGACTCACGCTCCGGTCGCACGGTTCGACATGCTCTTTCCTGCGATCGACGGCGACAGTGCGACCAACGAGAAAGCGCTCGCCGACGCCATGTCCGCGCTCGCCGACGACGTCGTCCGCTTCGCTCGGCGCGGCGGTATCGCCATCCTCAGCGACCGCGGGATCACTCGCGATCTGGCTGCACTCCCTGCCATCGCCGTCGTGTCCTACGTCAACGTCAGGCTCATCGCTGCAGGTGTACGCCTGCGTGTTTCACTCGTCGTCGACAGCGGTCAGATCTCGTCGTCGCACCACGTCGCCGCGGTGCTCGGATTCGGCGCGGCCGCGGTGCATCCTCTGACGGTCCGTCTGCGTGCGGAGGAGAAGTACGCGGGCGACCCCGACGTGGCGTTCGCGAAGTTCGTCAAGGCTGCCGAGAAGTCGCTCATGAAGACGATGGGTCGCGTCGGATTGTGCACAGTGGAGAGCTACATCGGCGGCGAATTCTTCGAGCCGAACTTCCTCGACACCTCGGATGCTGTTCTGACACAGTGGTTCCCGAACATGGTCTCACCGGTGGGAGGCGTCGGGTTCCCGGCGATCGCGGCTAGCGTCGCACACTGGCACGCCCACGCGCGCACCGCGTCGGGCGAAGCCGACCTCCCCAATCTGGGTCTGTTCAAGGAACGGGCGGATGGCGCAGGCCACTCGTTCGGCGCGGCCTCGGTACGCGGGTTCGTCGACCTGACCAAGGAGAAGATCGAATTCGCCGATGCGCGAGGTGAATCCGACCAGGCGCACACCGACGCACTTCGCCTGCTGACGATCACGAAACTGGGCGACGCGTTCGGCCTCGACGCGCGGGCGTACCAATCGACGAGTTTCGATCGATTGACCGCCGAGCAGATCGACACCTTCGCGATCACGTCCGACTACCGGGCGTTCGTACGATCGATGAACGAGGAGCGATCGCGCCGCCCCGCAGCGTTGCGTGACGTGCTCGCCATCGATTTCGGCGGCGACAGCATTCCGCTGAACATTGTGCAGCCCGCCAGCGAGATCACTCCCCTTCTCGCGTCCGGCGCGATGAGCCACGGAGCGCTCAACGCCAATGCCCACGAGGCAGTCGCGCACGGCACCAACATGGTCGGTGCGATGTCCAACAGTGGTGAAGGCGGAGAACACATCTCCCGGTACGGCACCGTCCGCGCGTCGCGCATCAAGCAGTTCGCGTCGGGACGCTTCGGCATCTGGGCCGGCTACCTCGCCGATCCGATGCTCGAGGAGATCGAGATCAAGATCGGTCAGGGCGCCAAACCCGGTGAAGGCGGCCAGCTTCCGGCGCCGAAGGTCACCGTCGACATCGCCGCCGCTCGCGGCGGCACACCCGGTGTCGAACTCGTCTCTCCCCCACCACATCACGACACGTACTCGATCGAGGATCTCGCGCAGCTGATCCACGACTGCAAGGCCGCGCGCATTCGTGTGATCGTCAAACTCGTGTCGTCCGAGGGAATCGGCACCATCGCCGTGGGCGTGGCGAAGGCGGGCGCCGACGTCATCAACATCGCGGGCAACACCGGAGGAACCGGAGCTGCGTCGGTGACGAGCCTGAAGTACGCAGGCCGCGCCGCCGAGATCGGACTCGCCGAAGTACATCAGGCGTTGTGCGCCAACGGTCTTCGACAGAAGGTGGTGCTCCGGTGTTCCGGTGCGCACCAGACCGGCAAGGATGTACTCACGTCCGCACTTCTCGGAGGCGACAGCTTCGAGTTCGGCACGACTGCCCTGATGATGATGGGCTGCGTCATGGCGAAGAACTGCAACGTCAAGTGTCCCGCCGGCCTCACCACCAATCCGGAGGTGTTCGACGGCGACCCGCGCTCGATGGCGCAGTACCTGCTGAACATCGCCCACGACGTCCGCGAACTGCTCGCCGAACTGGGCCTGACATCGCTCGCCGAGGCACGCGGCCGCGTCGACCTGCTCCATGTGCTCGACCACCACGCCACTGTCGGTGTCCTGGACGTACGCCGCATGCTCACCGTCGTGCCGGAAACCGTCGTCGACGACCCGGTCTATCTCGAACGCGAGTACGGCATAGACGACATGCTGCTCGACGAGGTTCGCACTGCACTCCTCGACGAGCGCGCGGAGACGGTGGCACCGGGCGATCGGACCCACCTCGGCAACTTGAACAAGAGCGTGGGTGGTCAGCTCGCGGTCGACATCGAGCGGATTCTCAACTACGAGCTCACCGACACGGCGGAGTTGCCGTCGGTGCTCACCGACGACCGTGGCCGCAACTACCTCGCCCCCGGCACCGTCGACGTGCGGACGTACGGCGCCGCCGGTCTGTCGTTCGCCGCGTTCTGCAACGACGGCATGATCATGGACCACAGCGGCACGTGCAACGACGGCGTCGGCAAGTCCATGAGCGGTGGAACAGTGATCGTCCGCTCCCCCGGCGGCGGCTCGCCGGAGGCAGGCGGGAACGTTCTGATCGGCAACTTCGCACTGTTCGGCGCAACGGGTGGAAGGGCATTCGTCGAAGGTGAATCGGGCGACCGCTTCGGAGTCCGCAACTCGGGTGCAACGGCCGTCGTCGAAGGCGTCGGCGATTTCGCGTGCGAATACATGACGGGCGGCGCGATCCTGAACCTGGGCGGCTTCGGCAAGGGCGTCTGCAACGGCATGAGTGGCGGGTTCTTCTACCAGTACGACCCGTCCCGCCTGCTCCCGCTGCGTGCCAGCGCGGACTCGATCGTTCTGGGTTCCATCACCGGAGACGACGAATTCGCCGAGATCCACAACCTGGCCGTGCGGATGCTGCTCGAGTGGCACGTCGAGGCCACCGGATCCGCGTCGGCGACGCGGTTGCTGCAGAACTGGGAAGTCGAACAGCACCGATTCGTCTATGCGATGCCACGCGCTCTGCTGCTCTATCAGGACAGCGACGCCATCCTCGCAGCCAAGTCGCGCAAGGAATTGCTCGACGAGCTCGCAGGTGCGCTCGCGGTGCAGCAGGTCCGCTCCTACAAGCTGAGTCTGCGCGACAGCACTCCGGTGCTGGGCGGCGCGGTACCGGGATACGGCGAAACCGACACCACCGCTGTGTACGCGCTGCTGAACCAGTACACGGTGCTGCATTACGCACACGAGGTCGCGCTCACTCGAATCCCCGGGGCCACGACGCACGACGACCCCGCTGTCCACAAGGCTGCGCGCAATCTCGTGCTGACCGAAGACTTCGCGCTGGTCCAGCGCCTTGTCCAGTACGCGAAAGACGTCCTCGCCGGCTACGAGGACGAGCAGTTGGCCGCGCTGATCGGGGCCAAACGCGTCGACGACTACAAGCAGGCTCTCACCGCCCGCAACGTTCGATCGACGGACAGTCCTGCCACCTACGGCTGGATCATGTTCCAGGACGCCAAGAACCGCGGCAAGCTCGGATCCCTGCCGAGTTTCGACGAGCTGTTCGCTGTGCGTGCCGTCCCTGACCTGGTGTCCTAGAGTCCTGAAAGAAGAAGCACGTGCTGATTCCCTACATTCCCGACGACGCGCCGTTCACCGGCGATCAACGAGCCTGGCTGTCCGGTTTCCTCGCCGGTCTGCACTCGCGCATGGCGATGCCGACGGGGTCGGCAACGCAATCCGACGCGGCTCCGGCTGCGGCGTCGGCCCCGCTGCAGATTCTGTTCGGCAGCCAGACCGGCAACGCCGAAAGCCTCGCTCAGGACGCCGCCGACCTGGCCAGGAAGAGTGGGTTGGATCCGCACGTGGCGTCGCTCGACGCAGTCGACATGAATGCGTTGTCGGCGATGCGACGGCTGCTGATTGTGACGTCCACCTATGGAGAGGGCGAGATGCCGGACAACGCACAGTTGTTCTGGGATGCCGTCGCTGCCGATACAGCCCCTACACTGGAAGGGTTGTTTTTTGCGGTCTTGGCGCTGGGTGACACCAGCTACGACGGATACTGTAAGGCGGGACGAGACATCGACGCACGACTGGAAGCACTGGGGGCAACCCGGACGGCCGACCGTCTGGACTGCGACGTCGAGTACGAGGACGCCGCCGCGACCTGGCTTTCAGCCACCGTTCCCGCCCTCGCCGCTGTCGACGGAGGCGCTCCCGCTGCCGCAGCGCCTGCTCCGGAAGCGAAGCCTGCAAAGGCTGCATCCAAGCGCTCGCCGTGGAACCGCAAGAACCCATACCGGGCGACCGTGCTGGCCAACCGGGTGCTGTCCGGCCCCTCGTCCGCCAAGGAAGTACGCCACTACGCGTTCTCCCTGGGAGACAGCGGCCTGAGCTACGAGGCGGGCGACGGACTCGGCGTCAAGCCGGTCAACAACCCCGAATTGGTCGACGCGTTGATCGGGCGTCTGCGAGTGGCACCGGACTCGACGGTCACCGTCAAGGGCTCGGAGCAGCGACTCGACGAACTGCTGACACACTCCTACGAGATCGGTGTGCCGTCGATGGACCTCGTCGAGGCCGTCGCCGAACGCACCGGCGACGACGAGCTCGTCCACGTGCTGTCGACGGGCGACCGCGAGGCTCTCGACGCATGGACGTGGGGCAAGGACGTCCTCGACGTGCTGGCTCTCGACGACAAGCTCGCGTTCGACCCCGCGGAACTGCTCGGACTCCTCCGTCCGTTGCAACATCGGGTGTACTCCATCTCGTCGTCACCGCTCGCCCACGAGGGCACCGTGCATCTGACGGTCGCGAGCGTCCGCTACCGGTCGGCCGAACGCGACCGCGGCGGAGTCTGTTCGACGTTCCTCGCCGATCGAGTTGCGCAGGGCGAGTCGGCGGGTGTGTTCCTGTCCGCGAACAAGTCGTTCCGGCTTCCCGCCGACGACGACGCGCCGGTCGTCATGGTCGGACCGGGTACCGGCATCGCGCCGTTCCGAGCGTTCCTGCACGAGCGTCGGGCACGCAACGCGTCGGGACGCAATTGGCTCTTCTTCGGTGACCAACACCGCGGGAGCGACTACATCTACGAGGACGAGCTCGACGCACTGTCCCGCGACGGTGTGCTGACCAAGCTCGATCTCGCGTTCTCGCGTGATCAGACCGAGAAGGTCTACGTGCAGAACCGGATGCGCGAGAATGGCAAGGAGCTGTACGCCTGGCTCGAAGAGGGCGGACATTTCTACGTATGCGGCGACGCCACACGCATGGCGAAGGACGTCGACGCTGCGTTGCACGACGTCGTCGCCGAGCACGGTGGACGCACGTCCGATCAGGCCGAGGACTACGTGGCCGAACTCAAGCGCAGCAAGCGCTACCTGCGCGACGTCTACTGACTTTTCAGGAGAACCCCAGATGCCAACCCCTCCTTCCGAGGGCGGAGGCGGAGACGAGCAGAATCGGCCGAATCCTGGTCCGAGCGCGATGCCTGCAGGCGCTTCTCGCCCATGCGGGCGCCACAGCGAATGCCGTTGTGCTGCAGCTCTTCCCACTTCTTCCCGTAAGACAGATCTCGAATCCCTACTGGACAAGCCGGACTTCGCCGGCGAGATGATCGGCGGCGGTGCCGCCGGAGTCACGGAATTCCTTCCGCTGCTGGAGGAATCGGTCGCGATCACGGTGTCCGGCCCCGCGGTGATGAACGACGTCGGACACTACGAGCCGCCCACGGTGATGGGCGGCCCGATCAGGACGTCGAAGAGCCGAATTTCTCTGCGTCTCAACCTTTCCCGACTGAACTGCGCCGTCGCCACCGAGCCGGATCAGTATCTTCCACCGACACTGAGACTGTTCGACACGAGCGGATTCGCCGCCCACGCGACGTACCTGACACCGCGATCGGATCGCATCGCATTCGAAGCGCTGCGGCAGTTGACCACTCCGCCGGTAACCGATCCGTTCGAGGTGCCTGCTTCACCGTCGACCCCCGAGCAAGCACTGGCCGTGTGGTCCGGCGCGGACCAGATCGAACAGTTCGATTCGATCCTCGGCGACGGCGGCGTCACGCGTCACGCAGCGCTTCCTTCGCTGTCGTCGTTGAGGTACCGACAGATAGATCCGACGCGCATCTCCGGCGCGCTCGAACACCTCGCGTATCTGGAACTGCCCATGACCATGGTCACCGTAGGCGCGGGCTGCATGCAGATCCACCACGATCACCTGATCGCCGCCCGGCTCTCCGGCGGCAATCTGACCCTGGCGTCGGGCATGTGCCGGATGATGGTCGACCTCGCCCATGTGACGTCCTGCTGGGCGACCGTCACGTCCGGCGTGTGGGGCCCGACGTCGTCGATCGAGATGTACGACCGTCGCGGACACTGCTCTGTGGTGTTCACGCAGACCGGCGCGACCGACGCCGTGGTCGCCGGAGTCTGGGAAGAGGTCGTGGCTTCGCTGTAGCGCCGTGCGCCTCACCGAATTTGTCGGACCCAGCGGCTATGTTTCCTTTCGCAGAACTTCGAGAGTGCACACGGTGATCGACGAAGGAGCGCATGTGGGTGCTGGGTACGGGGACGAGCTGGATCCGGCGGGGTTCGACGCAACACTGGCGGATGCGTGGCATCGTTTCGAGAGCAACCTCGCGGTGCACGTCGCGACCATGCCGGAGGGCACGTACATCACCATCACGTCGGCTCAGGCGTCCCACGGTCAGCGGGGGCAACGCCCGTACGTCGACCTCGTCGCCGTCGATGCCGAGCGGATGGTCTGCGTCGCCGCGCTACCGTCCTACCTGTACCCGGAGGATCCCGACCGCATCTCGTTCGACCGGCGGCTTCACGGCCTCGGCTGGTCCGAGCCCGGCAAACCGACCGTCGACGGCACTGTCATGGATTACACGCTGGACGGCGTCCGCGACGAAGCAGATCTCCTCGCGACTGTCGCGGTCGCGACGTTCCGTGAGGTCTGGAACGTGCCACACCCGTCGTTCCTCAGCGCGTGGACGGTAGGGCCTGGTGAGTCGGGCAGCGGCCCGGTCGCTCTCGCACACGTCACGGTCGACGAGCGGCCGCGCTCGGTCACGCCGCGCACGTCCACCCCGTCGGCCGATTCGTTGCCGACCGAACTTCGATCGCTGCACACGTTCTGTGAGCTCATCGGTCACCGCGTCGACGCCGCGACGGTGCTGTCGGTGTGCGGTTCCGCCGATCTGGGCGAACTTCGAGTCATCGCCCGCGCACACGCGCGCGACTGCGCCGAACACGCGGATCGTTGTCGCACAGCCGGGTCGGAGATCTCGTCGAGGGTGTGGCGACGCCAGGCCAGGTCGTGGCTCCACACCGCCGACAGCCTGCGAGCGGGCGGCGACACACGTCCGTCGGAGCCCGAGAGTGGCGCACGCCCGTCAGGGCCGGACAGTGCGGCGAAGTCCGCTGGCTCGTAACACCTGACGCTCGACTCCCGCGCGCACTGCGGCCTCGGTACCGATGATCCGAACGTGGTGCCGGGCCCTCGTGATCGCGGTGTACAGCAGCTCACGAGTCAACAGCGACGACGCTTGGGCAGGAAGCATGACCGAGACGGTGTCGTACTGACTGCCTTGACTACGGTGAATCGTCATCGCGTACACCGTCTGCACCGAGGACAGCACGTTCGGATGCACCAGCTGCGGTTCGGATCCGCGCTGGAATGCTGCCATCAGCGCACCGTCACCGACGTCGACCACCACACCGGTGTCGCCGTTGTAGATCCGTGCCTCGTGATCGTTGGCGGTCACCAGCAACGGTTGGCCGGCGTACCAGCGGCTGGGGTCGAGGAAGGCACCCGACGCCTCCCCGACCCATTCCATCGCCCGGCGAGCCCAGTCCTGCACGCCGAACGGTCCCTGTCGGTGCGCGCACAGCAGCCGGTGGGTCTCGAGCTTAGCGAGCGCCTCGGATGCGTCGCCGACGCGCGCGGCTGCCGTGACCGCAGCGGCGGTCCCGAGGATGTCGGTGTGCAACGCGTCGAGGTCGGTGGGTGCATGGAACGACAACTGCTCGTCGTTGCCGTCGAGCAGCTCCATGACCCGATCGGACCGGCCGTCTCGCACTGCCACGGCCAGCTCGGCGATGGCACCGCCGAACCGTCGTCCACGACTCAGTCGGACGACGCCGCTGCCGAGGCGGTCGCGTTCGGCGCTGGACAGTGCAGCCTCGTGCGGGTCGTCCCGAGCGTCGAGATCGGCGGAGATCAGGGTCTCGAGATCCGGTCCGAGTGTGCCGCGTACCGGCCTCGCGACCAGGTCGGCCAGGACCGCACCCGCGTCGACGGACGTCAGCTGATCGGGGTCGCCGACGAGGATCAGCCGCGTGTCGGCGCGCACTGCTTCGAGCAGTCGGGACATCATGGTCAGCGACACCATCGACGTCTCGTCGACGACGATGACGTCGTACGGCAGCCTGTTCGACGCGTTGTGCCGGAAACGGCTCTTGCTGCCGCGCTGCCAGCCGAGCAGTCGGTGCAGAGTCATCGCAGTGAGGCCGTCGGGCAAGCCCAGTTCTTCCGATTGCTCGGTCACCGATTCCTGAAGACGCGCGGCGGCCTTGCCCGTCGGAGCTGCGAGTCCGATTCGGATCGACGGCCCCAACTGCCGGACGAACATCGCCAGCACACGCGCGACGGTGTGCGTCTTACCGGTGCCGGGACCACCGGCGATGACCGCGGTCCACTGCGTCGCGGCCAACGCGGCAGCGATGCGCTGGCGGTCAGGAGCCAATGTTGGCTGCTTTTCGTCGTCGACGAACAACGAATTCAGTTGCTGCCGAACAGTATCTGTGTCGACGTCCGGACGTGTGAGTCCGCGACTGTCGAGGACGTGCCGGATGGTGCGCTCCTGAAGAAAATACCGGTCGAGGTACAGCAACTCACCTTCGTCGGTGTCGACCAGCCTCAGCGGTCTCAGCGGACCACGGTCCCCGCCCACGACGAGCGGGCTGGCACGCAGCGCAGCCAGCACGTCGGCGAGCTCCGGCCACGGCAGAGCTTCGACGTCGACGTCGGATTCCTCGTCGACCGGAATGTCGCGGAGACGATGCAGATCCAGACACACCGAACCGGACCGGACTGCGCGCACAGCGAGCGCCGTCGCGAACATGACGTCGTCGGACGTCTCTCCGCCGAGCGAGGCAAGTCTCAGTGCGACGTGCACGTCGGCGGCAGCGAGAATTCCGGCCTCGTTGAACGTGCGCAGCCGTCCTCGGGCACGCTGCACGAGTTGCGCGTCGATCATCGTTCGATTCCTGCCAGCAGATCGGACACAGCCGTCACGAGTTCGACAGGTGGATCCCAGTCGAACACACCGCACCCCGCGGGCGTGTCCGGGCCGACCATTCCCCGCACGAAGTGATACTGAACCCCACCCAGATGTCGCGCGGGATCGTAACCGGGCTGACGCCACCGCAGATAACGATGCAGCGCAACCGAATACAGCAGCGCCTGCAGCGGATAGTGCGATCGCAACATCTCCTGGGCCATACGCTCGCGGGTGAAGTGCATGACGGTCAGATCTCCCCGCGACAGCCTGTTGGTCTTGTAGTCGACGACGACGTACCGCGGACCGGCGATGCGCAGCACCGAATCGATACTGCCGGTCAGATACCCACGCAGAGGGGAAGAGTCGACGTGTTCGAGCAGATCGGCGTACGAGAAGAGCGCGTCGTCGGCAGGTAGATGCTTCCGCAGCAACATCGCAATACCCCGAAGCGTGACCGTGTGCGACACCGGATCGTCCCCACCGGCGAGCGGAAGTTCGAAGTCCAGCTCGGCGAGGTGGTCGGACGGTGGAACGTCCGCGAGCGTGCCGAACCCGAGGGGCGTGTGCAGAACCGGAACCAGGGCGTCGGCCAACGCCCGCGGTTCCACCTCGGCGAGCCGCTCGTCGATCGCGTCGGTGCACCTGCGCAGTACTTCGGCGTCCAAATCCGGTGCAGCCGTGTCGAGATGCTCGAGTACCTCGTGGACCAGCGTTCCGAACGCAGCGCCCGCGGGCAGCCCGTTCATCGGAGACGGGATACCGTCCAGTTCATCGTCGATCGGGGTCGGTTCCTCTGGCTCGTCGTCCTTGACGGGTTGTTCCGGTTCGCTGGACACTCCCGGTGCATCGTGGGCCGACGCCGTCAGCGCCGAGTACGACGTCCGACGCCACAGCATGTCGAGAGTGCGGCGGAACGTCGCGGCATCCAGTTCGACGCTCGAACCGTCCGACAACGTTCGGATCGGCCGCGGAACCGCCCCTCGGGTGGCCTCGACGGAGATCAGCCCGCCGGCTGGGCCGGCCCAGGATTCGAGTTGCCGTGCCGCGACGGCGTCGTCGGGCACTGTGGACTTCTCGTCCGGTTGCGCGATACCCGGCACACGCGCGAACAACAAACGGTGGAGCGGGGACGCTGCCGTCGAGAAGCACGGTGCCCACCACAGCACCACCTGGCACTGCGCACGGGTGAGCGCGACGTAGAGCAGGCGCAGCTCCTCGCCCGCTTCCTCCTTGTCGGACACCAGTTTTCGAGCTGCGTAGCCATGTCCCGTGCGGCCACCGACGTCGAGGATGCGTGCGCCGTCGTCGTCGTGCAACAACAGGGTGCTCGGGTACGGGTTCTTCGACGCGTCCCACGCGTACGGGATGTAGACGACGGGGAACTCCAGGCCCTTGCTGGCGTGGACGGTGGCCAGCTGCACCGCTGCGGCGTCACTGTCCAGGCGTCGACTTCGATCGGTCACGCTGCCCGACGCCGGATCCTCGATCCGGTCGGTGAGCCATCGCGTCAGGGCACTCGGCCCGAACGATTCCTCGACGGCGGCGCGGTTGAGCAACTGCGCGACGTGCCGCAGGTCCGTCAGATGCCGCTCACCCGAACGGAGTCCGAGCAGACGTGCCTCGAGACGGGTCTCCGACGACACCTTCTCGAACACTGCGGCGAAGCCGGCCTGGGCGAACAACAGTCCGTATTCACGCAGCCGGGTGCTGATGTCCGCGACTGCATCGTCGCCACGGTCGTCGAGCATCTGTGCAGTCCAGCCGAGCAGCGGAGTCAGTGCAGCGAGGCGGACGCGATCTGCGCGATGGGGCTGCTCCAAGGCTTGAAGGAACCACAGCCACTGCGTCGCGCTCGGAGTCTCGAAGACGCTCGATCCACCGGCGAGGACGGACGGGACGCCCGCGCGGTCGAGTGCGTCACGAACCAAAGCGATCTGAGAACGAGTACGCACCAGAACCGCGATGTCACCAGGCGCGACATCGGTCCCAGCCCCGTTCAGCGTCAACTGCGTTCGGGATTCGAGCAGTTCGACGATGTCGGCGGCCAGATCGTCCGCGACGCGATCGCGCAACACCCCGACAGCAGGAAAGCCGGATCTGTTGAGCGGGCCTGCGCCCGTCCTCGGCAGGTAACGCACCCGCAGTGGTGGAGACTGAGCCATGCGCGAGCCGTCGTTGTTGGCCCCGACAGGATGTACGACGATGTCGTCGTGGCCCAGTGCCGCACCCGCGTACACCGTCTCGAGCGCGGTGAGCAGCCCGGAGTCGCTGCGCCAGTTCGTCTTCAGCTCGAGATGGCGATCCGCGACGGCCACCGCGTCGAGGTAGCTGAGCACCTCCGCACCGCGGAAAGCGTAGATCGCCTGCTTCGGATCACCGACCAGAAGCAACGTCGACGACCCGTGGAACGCGCGTCGTAGGATGTCCCATTGCAGCGGGTCTGTGTCCTGGAATTCGTCGACGAGCACCACCCGGAATCGCTCCCCCACTCGTGCGCAGGCAGCCTCGCCGTGCTCCGGATCCACCAGAACGCCGTGCAGCAGCCCGAGGAGGTCGTCGAAGTCGCGCACGCCTCCAGCCCGCTTGCGCCGCGCGACTTCGGTGCGCGCCTCCTCTGCGAACAACACTCGATGCCCGGCCTCGGTATCCTCCCCCGCTTCGGGGACGAGTCGAGCTTGCCTGTCGCGCACGGCTTCTCGGGCGACTTGCCGGGCATCGGACGGTCCGATCGGGGGATCGAACTCGGATCGCGCGTAGCGACGAAGATAGATGTCGTCGACTACCTCGGCGATCATGTCGTCGACGGCTTCCACGAGCGTCGCCTCGGGTTCGCGTTCGCCGGCGATACCGAGACCGTCGAGCATGCGCTGGCAGAAGCTGTGCGTCGTGGCGATGGTGCCCGAGTCGAAGTCGGACAGTGCTCGGATCAACCGAAGCCGGCGGGCCGCGACCTCCTCCGCCGATGCCGCTGCCAGGTACCGCACGAGTGCATCCGTGTGGGTTGCAGCAGATGAATCACCGAGCGCTGCAGCGACTTCGGCGAACCGATTGCGGGTCCGCTCCCGTAGCTCCTGCGTCGCTGCACGCGAGAAGGTCACGAGTAGAAGCTGCGAGATTTCCGCAATTCCCTCCGCGACGTACCGCGTCGCGAGACCGACGATCGCGTAGGTCTTTCCCGTCCCCGCGCTGGCTTCGAGAACGGTCGTGCCGGTGGGTAGAGGCCCGAGGAGGTCGAAGTCGTTCACGGTTGCCCTTCCGTCTCGGCGTCCAACAACGGACTCCACAGCTGGCACGCGACTGCCCCGAACGCCGTGGTTTCGTCACCCCACTTTGGAATCTCGGGACCCGATGGGGCATCGACGACAGTCGCGAACGGAACACTGCGCCCGTATACGTACGCGATGCTCTTGTCGGTGATGTCGCCGAACTTGTCGTTCCAGGACTTCTCGGCCGCTTCCCTCGCGTCGACGAGTGTCGCACCGCGAAAACGCCTCTCCGCGTAGGTCGCCGATGCGGTCGGCCCGACGGGTAGCGGTGCGGTCAGTCCGGCATCACGCAGCCGAACGAGCCTCTCGAGCTGGTCGAGTGCATCCATCGGCGCGATGATCGTCGACCTCCACGCTGCTCGCCGACCCGGCCCTCGACCCGTCGTGACGGCCTCCCACTGGCGCGAATCGTCCTGGACCTGCGCTGCGAGAACTCGAACCCACGCGGCAAGTCGGTGTTTCGGCGCCAGGCGCGAGTACGACGTCCGGGCGATCGTCGTGCCGTGAATCCCCGTGACGGTGCCCGTGATTCGCCGACCGGATTCGAGACGGATGGAGATGTCGAGGACCTGCGGATCGCCACTGTGCACGTCCTCTGCAACCTCGACGAGTGCGTCGACGCCCCGCGTGATGTCCTGGAGCTGTGTCTCTCCGAGAGCGAACGGCGGCAACGTACCTCGGCGCCACTCCGCCGCGCGGAAGTCTGCGACCTGAGTGCCCGCAAGCCGCTCGGCCAGCATTCGGTCGCCGATGTCCCACTTCTGCAAGCCGTCGAGAGTGACCGTCAGGGAGTCCGAGACATCGTCGTCGATGTCGGGAACTCGAATTCCGATGCGCTGCTTCAGGAATGCGGCGATCGGATGTTCGACGAACGCGATCAGGTCGCTCAGTTCGATGTCGTCCTGACTGCGGTGCGGCAGCGGACCCGTCAGGAATGCGGGTGGGGACTCCGGTTCTCGTCCGGCCGCTCGGGCTCCGTCGAGAGCGGCGCGGTCGTAACTGAACGGCGCGGAGGGATCGAAGTTACGCGGATCGAACGGCTGCAACGGATGTCGTCGAACCACGTCGGCCCCGGCCGTCGTGGACACGACGTCGAGCAGTTCGCTCAGCGGAATGGCGGGAGGCTTGACCATCCCGGTCACCGGATCGGCGCCGGTGTAGAACAGCAGCAGCTTCTCCCCCGCGGACATCACCGCGTCGAGCAGCAGTTGACGGTCCTCGCTGCGCACGTCGCGTTCGCCGGGCGCGGGGTCTCTCGACATGACGTCGTCACCGTCGATCCCACCCGCACGTGGGAAGACCTCGTCGTCGAGTCCGAGAAGCACGACGACTCGGTGCGGCACCGACCGCATCGGAACCATCGTACAGACCGTCAACTCACCGGTTCGAAAATTGGCCCGCGACGGCCGACCCGCCAGTGCACGGGTGAGCATCGCGCGCACATCGGACAGGCGGAGAGAGGATTCCTCACCGTGTCTCGTCGCGTCGTGCAGCTCCCGAAGCGCCTGTGCGCGTTGCCACGCCTGAGAACTGCTGGTGTCGGTGAGCAAGTCCAACGCCCTCACGAGCGCTGCTCGCCACTGGGCGGTCGTCTGTGGACCCTGCAGATCCCGCAACACCACGGCGAGTCGGTCGACGAACTCGGCCAGTCGGCCCGTCAGATCGATATCGTTACCGTCCACGTCGTCCAACGGGAGCGCGAGATCGAGCCATTCGTGTGTGGTCTCGTCCGCTGCCACACCGAGCAGAAGTCGGTCCATCGCGAAGTTGAACGTGTTCTGCCCGAAGTCCCCCAGACCGAATCGCGAGCGCTGACGCGAGTTGATGCCCCAGCGCGCGCCCGAAGTCTGCGTCCATTCACGCAGCCGCTCGAGGTCGTCGTCGCCGAAGGAAAAGCGCAGACGCACCGGATCCGATGCAGCAAGATCGAGTACTTGGCTCGCCGTGACCCGTCCGATTGCCAGTTCGAGGACCGTCGCGACGACTGCAAGCAACGGATTGGTCTGTCGCAAGCCACGATCGGCGAGACGCACCCTGAGTTCGTGCCCGGGGTGACCGAGCCCCCGCTGCCCGAACGTGGCCCGCACCAACGGCGCGTACGTCTCGACGTCGGGGCACATCACGAGCACGTCGCGCGGCTGCAGCGTCGGATCTGCGTCGAACAGATGGAGCAGAGATTCGCGAAGCACTTCGACCTGCCGCGGTGCGCCGTGGCACGCGTGCACCTCGATGGTGCCGTCGAGTTCGCCTCCGCGCGTCGGCGTTCGGTTGTGCGCGATGTCCGACTGCACCCGGCCGAGCAACGTGCCTGCCGCAGGCTCGTCTGCCACGACGGAATGTTCGACGACGACACCCAGACTCGACAGTCGACCCTGCAGCTCCCTCACGTCGCGGGCGAGGCTCGACAGCAGCGGATGCGACACCGTCACACCCGAACGATCGTCGCGGCGGCGGACTGCCCGCTCCCGACCATCGAGTACGTCCCACATCGATGCACTGGGGTGCGGAATCCACAGGTGGACGTCGCGTCGCTCGGCGATCGCGGCGATCACCCGGAGCTGATCGGTGGTCAACCGCGTCGGGCCGAACAGTGAGATTCTCTCCGGCAACTCCACCAACGACGGATCGGCAACGAGCGCCGCACAACTCGCGTCCAGACGTTCGGCCGGGCTGGGTGTGCCGATATGCGCGCGGACCGATCGCCACAGTTCCGCCTGCCACTGAAGGTCGCTGGGTAGCGGAGCCTTCAACCCGTCGGAGTCGATGCCGGCAGCCCAGTCGACGAGCATCGACGGCCGGTCCGCTGCGTAACTGCGAAACAGGTCCGTCAGATGCGCGGCCGTGGACCACCGCCTGCCTGCTCGATCCTCGTCGACGCCGTGGCCGAGGTGAGCGGCGAGAACCGAGCACCACGGTTCCTCGAGCGACTCGTCGACGAGGTGCAGGATCGTCCACAACATTCGGCCTCGGGACCATGGATCGTCATTCCGGTCGATACCGTCCGCCGCAGACAGCGTCGAATCCACAAGTGTTGAGGGAGAAGGGAACTGGATGTTCGCAGAGATGCCGTCGGCTGCCGAGGACCCCAAGGACATCGACAACCGTTGCGTCAGCCACCGTTCGACGCCTCGCGCGGGCACCGAGACGACCTCGGCGGCGAAGGGATCGGAGAGCGGGGTGGACAAGACTTCGACCAATCCCGAGGCAAGCGCGCTGGACCGTGCGGCGCGATGAACCCTCAGCACCAACGTCGCTCCCCTTTTCTCGCTTCTTCCGAATATTCGGTCACTTGACCCTACTCGAGCCACCGACATATTCTCGATGCACTCAATCGCACTATGCGTGTGTTTATCGCACAAGGGGATCTACTCGATGGTCGATACCGACACCGCCGTAGCCGTTCAACTGCTGTACGGCCGCCAGAGTCATTCGATCGACTCGGGACGGGCAGGCGAATGGGCCGCGACATTCACGGCCGACGGAGTCTTCGACTCCCCCAGTTACCCCGAACCGGAAGTCGGGACCGAGGCATTGACCGCGTTCGCTCAGCGCTTCTTCGACGATGCAACGGCCGCCCAGGAGAAGCGTCGTCACGTCATCACGAATATCGGGATCGAGCGAGTCGCCGACGACGAACTGGCCGTCGACTGCTACTTGCAGATCATGGCGACGCCGCTCGGTGGCGAGACTCGCATCGTTCGGTTCACGACGGTCCGCGATCGCGTCGTCCGGGTCGACGGCCACTGGCTCATCGCCCGGCGCGCCATCTCCCGCGACGATAATTGATAAATTCGTTAACTATCATCTCGCTCTGACTACAGTGGGCTGGTGACCGATTCCGCCGAACCCGATTTCTGGTCGTTCATCGACACGGCCAACACGAAACTCTCGACCGAGTACGGCTTCGAGCACCAGCTCGCCACCGAGGTACTTCTGACGCTCAACCGTGCGTCGAACATCGTCACGTACGACCTCGAAGCGTCGATTCACCGCCCCCGCGGATGGTCGTGGTCGTCGTTCCGCCTGCTGTTCGTCACGTGGCTCGCAGGTCCGATCGAACCGAAACGCGCAGCCGAGTTGACCGGCATGAGCCGTGCCGCGGTGTCGAATCTGTCGAAGACCCTCATCGCCGACGGCCTGCTCGCCCGTACCCCCGACGAGACCGACGGTCGCTCGGTCCGACTCGCCCTCACCGACGACGGCCTCGCGCGCATGGTCGAGTCCTTCGCCGAACAGAACGAACGCGAGAACGCATGGGCGAGCGTGTTGACCGAGCCCGAACAGCGGATTCTCGTGATGCTGCTGAACAAACTCATCACCAATCGCAGCCAGTTCGACGTACGAGGACGCAATTGACTCCGGAGGGTTGCGTAGGTCACTCATAACTAGTTAATGTGTTTACTATCAGTTCAGGACACAGCTAGGAGATTCCCGTGGCCTACTTCCGGCAACTCGGCTCGGTACCGCCGAAACGTCACACTCAGCACCGCACTCCCGACGGCGGGTTGTACTACGAGGAGCTGATGGGCGAGGAAGGCTTCTCGTCGGATTCGTCGCTGCTGTACCACCGCCACATCCCGTCGGCGATCGTCGACGCCACGGTCTGGGAGCTGCCCGACCAGTCGACGACGCCCAATCACCCGCTGAAGCCGCGACACCTGAAGCTGCACGACCTCTTCCCACCGGAGGCCGTCGCACAGACCGACGTGGTCACCGGGCGTCGACTGATTCTCGGTAATGCCGACATCCGCATCTCGTACGTCGTCGCCGCGCAGGCATCGCCGTTGTACCGCAACTCGACAGGCGACGAGATGGTCTACGTCGAATCCGGCAGCGCCACAGTCGAAACCGTGTTCGGCGCGTTGCAGGCCCGCCAAGGTGACTACGTGCTGATCCCCCGCGCGACGACGCATCGCTGGGTGCCAGACGGCGAAGTCCGCGCGTACGCGATGGAGGCGAACAGCCACATCGTGCCGCCCAAGCGCTATCTGTCGAAGTTCGGTCAACTGCTCGAGAACGCGCCCTTCTGCGAACGCGATCTACACGGGCCGACAGAACCTCTGCTCGCCGACGGCACCGACGTCGAAGTGCTTGTGAAGCACCGCGGTTCCACCGGCATCGTCGGAACCCGCTACGTCTACCCGAACCACCCGTTCGACGTGGTCGGGTGGGACGGATGCCTGTACCCGTACACGTTCAACATCTCCGACTACGAGCCGATCACCGGCCGAGTGCATCAGCCGCCGCCCGCCCATCAGGCGTTCGAGGGCGACAACTTCGTCATCTGCAACTTCGTGCCCCGCAAGGTCGACTACCACCCATTGTCGATCCCGGTGCCGTACTACCACTCCAACGTCGACTCCGACGAGATCATGTTCTACGTCGGCGGCGACTACGAAGCACGCAAGGGATCCGGCATCGGACAGGGTTCGATCTCGATTCACCCCGGCGGCCACGCGCACGGCCCGCAGCCCGGCGCATACGAGCGCAGCATCGGCGCCGAATTCTTCGACGAACTGGCCGTCATGGTCGACACGTTCCGGCCCCTCGAACTCGGCGAAGGCGCACTCGCGTGCGAGGACCCCGGTTACGCCTGGACGTGGGCGGGCCGAGGACCGGCATCGTGATCCCCGCCCTCTTCAAGGGCCTGTGCGACGACGCGGCCCTGTTCCCACCCGG
This sequence comes from Rhodococcoides kyotonense, assembly GCF_900188125.1. Lineage (GTDB taxonomy): Bacteria > Actinomycetota > Actinomycetes > Mycobacteriales > Mycobacteriaceae > Rhodococcoides > Rhodococcoides kyotonense. The sequence goes on from NZ_FZOW01000007.1 coordinate 50,707, forward strand.
CAACGCCCCTCTCGACGACGCGCTGCCGCAGCATGTTTCGTACCGTGACACCGCCTTTGCAGATCTCGTCGGGCCCTTCGTCTTTCCGATTCTCCGCTTGGACGAACTGACGTCGGTCCCCTCCCCGATCGACGTGTCGCTCACCGCGCCTGGCGGACCGGATACGGTCGCCGCAGGAATTCGTGCAGCACAGTCGATCCGGGGCGTCACCGTCGTGGCTGTCGAAATCGCGGTACCGGAGGGCACGAGCCTGGACGTGCTCGGCATCCTCGACCGTAGTATCGACATCTACGTCGAGATTCCCCGTGGGACGCGTCGTGCCGAGATCTTCGACGTCGTCGACGAGCGCGGTTATCGCGCCAAGTTCCGCACCGGCGGTGTCACGGCCGATCTGTACCCGGACGAAGCCGAGTTGGCGGCCGCGATTGCCGAGGCAGCGCGTCGGGAGATCCCGTTCAAAGCCACCGCCGGGCTGCATCACGCGATCCGAAATACCGCTGAAGCCACCGGATTCGAGCAGCACGGGTACCTCAACGTGCTCCTTGCCGCACAGGCTGCGCACAGCGGTGCTCGCGCACGCGAGCTCGAGCAGATCCTCGCCATCCGCGATCCCGATGTCGTTGCGGCACATGTCGCGTCGATCGAAACCGAGCGCGCATTCCTGTCCTTCGGTACCTGCAGTATCCGAGAACCGCTCGACGACCTGATTTCGCTAGGCCTCATCCCACCCCATGTGCACGAAAATACATAGCAGGCTATGTATTTTCGTGCACATGCTCCGAAGGAGCCCCACTTGAGCACCATCGACATTCCCGCCGATTCCGAGTTCGGACTCGACAACCTCCCGTACGGCGTGTTCTCCACCGCCGACTCGGACCCGCGCGTCGGAGTTCGATTCGGCGACAACGTGATCGATCTGGTAGCAACTCTGAACGATCCGATCTTCGCGACCGGCTCGCTGAACCCGTTCATGGCCCAGGGCCTGAATCGGTGGATCGAGGTGAGAACTGCGATCGTCGACGCGATCACCAGCGGATCTCCCATCGTCACCCATCCGATCGACTCGGTCACGATGCACATGCCATTCGACGTCGCCGACTACGTGGACTTCTACGCCTCGGAACATCACGCAAGCAACCTGGGCCGGCTGTTCCGCCCCGACGCAGAACCGTTGCTGCCCAACTGGAAACACCTGCCGGTCGCGTATCACGGCAGGTCCGGAACCGTCGTCGTGTCCGGCACCGACATCGCGCGCCCCAACGGCCAACGCAAGGCACCCAGCGAGTCGTCCCCGACATTCGGCCCGAGCACCCGACTCGACATCGAAGCGGAGATGGGATTTGTCGTCGGCGTGCCCTCAGATGTGCCGATCAGCCCGGATCGATTCGCGGAGCACGTGTTCGGAGCCGTCATCGTCAACGATTGGTCTGCGCGCGACATCCAGGCATGGGAATACGTCCCCCTCGGCCCGAACCTCGGCAAGAGCTTCGCGACGTCCATCTCGCCGTGGGTGGTTCCGCTTCTCGCGCTCGAATCCGCACGGACCTCGACCCCGGTCCAGGATCCCGAACCACTGGACTATTTGCGCGAATCACAGTCCTGGGCACTGGATATCGATCTGACCGTGACGTGGAACGGGCACGAGGTGTCGAGGCCCCCATACAAAGAGATGTACTGGTCGCCGGCGCAGATGCTCGCGCACGAAACGGTCAACGGCGCGACGTCACGCACGGGTGATCTGTTTGCATCGGGCACCATCTCCGGACCCGAGAAGCACCAGCGCGGCGCGTTCATCGAACTGACCTGGGGCGGAAAGGAACCCGTGACGCTCGGCGACGAGACTCGCACGTTCCTCGAGGACGGCGACGAGGTCGTCATCGCGGCCAGCGCTCCTGGCCCGAACGGATCCAGCATCGGCTTCGGTGACGTCCGCGGAAAGATCACGAGCTAGCGCAGCAACCGCCCCAACCGATCCGCCGCCGCGACGACCGCTGCACCGAGTCCCTTCTCGTCGTCGATCTCGAAGACCGACGCACCGAGACTCGCCAGCGCGTCGCCGCGGCGTCCCGGAATCACTGCTGACACACCACCTACAGACGGAATTACTTCACCCTGGGTGACCGCATAGCCAACGGCGCGGGCCCGGGTCACTTCTGCGCGCTCCCCCTCCCGTGCAGGCAGCGCAGCGAGCATCGCCAGCCCGGCCGACCCGCGGTCGATCGGGTCCACCTGGCCACCGCGGAACGCCACGTGCACCTTCGCACCGCGGGGCTCGACGACCATCAATGCCCTTACCTCCGTGTCGTTCTCGCGTACGACGAGGTGCACAGTCGCACCCACCTGATCGGCGAGCTCCTCCAGGACCGGACGCGCAACCGTTCGTAGATCCTGTTCGACGGGCTCAGCCAGCGCGACGAGCCCGGCCCCCAACGCAATTCGCTTGAAGTCGTCACGACGGCACAGGTGGTGCGCCTCCAACGTCCGTACGAGACGATGCGCGACAGTGCGATGCACTCCGATGCCGTCGGCGATCTCGGTGATGGACAGACCGTTCGGATGCTCGGCCAGAAACTCCAGCACCGTGATGCCGTGATGCAGCGTCTTGGACATGCCGGAATCCAGTTGGACCTGAGTCATGAGTCGCCCCCTATTGACGTCTGTGAGGTGGACCACCTACAGTTCGTTGTGAATCGCACGTTGCGTGCGATTATCGCACACAGTCTCGGGCCACCGCAAGAAGCCCTACTCCGGTCAGCCCGATCGAGAACATTTTTTTCGCAAGGAGAGATTTCATGACCAGCACCAATCCCGGACGCGTCGTCGACCGCACGATGACCGCCGTGTACCCGGAACTCGCAGGCAAGGTCGCCGTCGTCACCGGTGCCGCTCGCGGAATGGGTTCGGTGTTCGCCAAGGGCCTCGCGGCTCGTGGCGTGAACGTCGTCGGCGCCGACATCAACGACGCGCAGATGAAGGACACCGCCGAGCAGCTGAACACCGAGTTGGCCACGGATGCCCTCGTCGCCGAGCCCGGCACGGTCGTCGGCGCACGCATCGACGTCACCGTCGCCGACGATCACGAAGCCCTCGCGCAGACCGCACTCGCCGAGTTCGGACGCATCGACTTCTGGATCAACAACGCAGGCATCTTCCCGTTCGCCCTGGCTGGGGACATCACGCCCGAGCAGATCAACGCGACGTTGAGCGTCAACGTCGAAGGAGTCCTGTTCGGCGCTCAGGCGGCCGCTCGACACATGACCGAAGGCGGCGCCATCGTCAACATGTCCTCGGTGTCTGCGCTGCGTGTCCGCAAGGGCCGTGGTGCCTACTGCACGTCGAAGGCTGCCGTCGCGCATCTGACCGAGTCGCTCGCAGTCGAGTTCGGCGACATCGGCATTCGCGTCAACTCCATCGCTCCCGGTTACATCGACACCGAGATGACGCGCTGGGTTCAGGAAGACCCCGAGGCTCTGGCCAAGGCCCTCGACTCGGTTCCGCTGCACCGCCTGGGCGCACCGGAAGAGGTCTTCGGCCCACTGCTGTTCCTGTTGTCCGACAGCGCGCGTTACGTGACGGGCCACAGCATCGCCGTCGACGGTGGTTCGCGCCATGTCTGACACCGACTACGACGTCGTCGTCATCGGTGGTGGTGGGGCAGGACTCGCCGCAGCCGTCACCGCAGCCGAGAACGGCGCGTCGGTGATTCTGTTCGAGGCGCTCAAGGAACTCGGCGGATCCACTGCACTGTCGGCGGGCCTGTTCACCGCTGCCGGGACGTCCGTTCAGCGCGAGCTCGGCATCGACGACAGCGCCGAGAAGTACTTCCAGCACTACATGGATCTCAACCAGTGGATGCTGAAGCCCGGCCTCATCCGTGCATTCTGCGAGAACGCAGGACCGACGCTGGAATGGCTCATCGATCTGGGCGTCGAGATCCCGGCCAAAGTCTCCGGGAACGCCCACCAGCCAGGCCTGAGCCAGGCAGGCGTCGAGGACGTCTGGCGTGGGCATGTGCCGAAGGATCAGGGTTACGGACTCGTGCAGGTACTCGACGCCGCCCGCCGTAAGCACGGCATCGACGTCGTACTCGACACGCGCGTGCAGTCCCTGCTCACCCAGAACGGCCGCGTCGTCGGGGTCATCGCCGACGACGTCGCACTCAGCGCCGGGGCAGTCGTCGTCGCCTCCGGCGGCTTCGCTCAGGATCCGACGTTCGTCGATCGCCACTACCCCGTCGCCAACAAGGCGGGCGATTCACTGTTCGTCGTCGCCGCCGAAGGCAGCCGCGGTGACCATCTGCGCTTCGCCGACGCCGTCGACGCGTCGATCACCGGCGATGGTTGGGGACTCATGCTCCCGACCGTCTACTTCCAGCGCTATCACCACTGGCAGTCGGGCTTCCCGCCGAAATCACGCGTCTACGTCAATGCTGCCGGACGACGGTTCATGGACGAGGACGCGTCCTACGCGGTCTCGACGGGCATCATCGATCATCAGGGTGGCTCTGCGTGGATCGTGTTCGACGAGAACGCTCGCGCGAATCTGCCTGTCGGCTATGTCGATTGGGCCGCCGAACGCGTCGCCGAGGAAGCTGATGCCGGTCGCACTCTCCGCGCCGACACTCTCGAGGAACTCGCGGAACTCATGCAGGTTCCCACCGATGCGCTGAACGCCACTGTCGCCCGATGGAATGCGCATCTGCCCCACGGCGAAGACCCCGACTTCCTCCGTCACCGCACGCTCGCGAACAAGGGCAGCACCGCAAACCCGGACCCGATCGCACAAGGTCCGTTCTACGCAGCCCGCATCCTGCCCGCCGAGCTGGTCTGCACCCACGCCGGCCTCGAGATCGATCAACACGCCGCTGTACTCGACACGACGGGCGTCCCCATTCCCGGGCTGTTCGCGGCAGGCGAAGCAGGAGCTGGCGTCCTGGGCCTCCGATACGTCGGCGGCGGAAACGCCGTCGCCAATGCACTGACGATGGGCCGCATCGCCGGACGCAACGCGGCGCGCGTGCCCTCCGACCTCAGCACTCCCCTACCCTTGACCATTTAGGACCACTCATGACCACGAACGAGAGCGCCGTGCACCCCGAGCGCACCCCCGAGTCCGACGGGCCGAGCACCGTCAAGCAATCCCCGCTGACGGTGATTCGAGCCGCAGTCGTCGGAACCGTCGTCGAATACTACGACTTCGGCATCTACGGCTACATGGCCACGACCATCGCCGCGCTGTTCTTCGTCTCCGAGGATCCGACGGCAGCGCTGCTCGGCACGTTCGCCGCGTTCGCCGTCGCGTTCTTCCTCCGCGTCCCCGGCGGCATCTTCTTCGGCCACATCGGCGACAAGTACGGCCGTAAGAACGCGCTGTCCTGGACCATCCTGCTGATGGTCATCGCCACTGCGGGCATCGGCCTCCTGCCCACATATGTCACCCTCGGAGTCTGGGCGACATCAGTGCTCGTTCTGTGCCGCTGCCTGCAGGGCTTCGCGGCCGGCGGTGAGCTCGGCGGCGCCAACGCGTTCGTCTCCGAGTCGGCACCCACTCGCTGGCGTGCGACGCAGACATCGATGGTCAACACCGGCACCTACATCGGATCGCTCCTGGCATCGCTGTGCGCGCTGGCACTCAACACGGTGTTCACCGAAGAGCAGGTTCTGTCGTGGGCATGGCGAATTCCGTTCCTGCTCAGCCTCGTCATCGGTGGCGTCGGCATCTGGATCCGTAGCAAGCTCGACGACACTCCGGAGTTCAAGGAACTCGAGGACAAGGGCGAGACGAAGAAACTGCCGATCTCCGAGCTGCTGAGCACCTCGCGCGGAAGCGTCGTCAAGATCATCTTCCTCGGTGCCCTCATCACCGGCGGCTACTACATCGCCTCGGTGTACGCGGCCACCTATCTCAAGACCGAAGGCGGCCAGACCGCCCAGGCGGCCTTCTTGTCCACGTCGCTTGCTCTCGTTCTCGGTGTCATCACACTCCCGATCGCGGGATACATGGCCGACAAGTACGGCCGCAAGCCGGTGCTGTTCGGTGGCAGTTTCGCGTCCATCGTTCTCGGTGTGCCGATGTTCATGATGATGGCGGGCGGAAGCCTGTGGCAGGCCGTCGTCGGGCAGTCCGTTCTGTTCATCGCGGTCTCGGTCGTCAACGGCGCGTCGTACGTCACGTATGTCGAGATGCTCAAGACGTCGGTCCGCTACAGCGGTCTCGCACTCGGCAACAACACCACCAACATGCTGCTCGGTGGAACCGCACCGTTCATCGCGACCTACCTGATCTCGTTGACGGGCAATGCACTTGCTCCCGCCGGCTACTTCGTCTTCTGCGCGATCCTCACCTTCGTCACGGTCTTCTTCGTCACGGAGACCAAGGGCACCGAGCTGAAGACCGGGTAGAGCCATGAACTTCGACGGCAAATCCATCGTGGTGACCGGCGCGGGCAGCGGAATGGGACGGGTCGAATCGTCCATGCTGGCGCGTCGGGGCGCCAAGGTCTGGGTCACCGACATCGCAGTCGACCCAGGTCTGTCCGTCGTCGACGAGATTGTCTCGGCCGGCGGACATGCGGAATTCTTCCAGCTCGACGTCACCGAGCCTGCCTCGTGGAACGAACTCGCCTCGCGCATCGACTCGGCCGACGGGAACCTGCACGGGCTCGTCAACAATGCAGGCGTCAGTCACCGATTCGGAATCGAGGACACTTCGATCGAGGACTGGCGACGAGTCATGGACATCAATCTCTCCAGCGTGTTCTTCGGCATGAAAGCCTGTGCGCCCCTTCTGAAGAAGGACGACGGCGGCTCCATCGTCAATGTCTCGTCGATCGCGGGCATGGTCGGTTACTTCGCGGCCGGATACGGTGCAAGCAAGTGGGGCGTCCGCGGATTGTCGAAAGTGGGTGCACTGGAATTCGCCGAGCACGGTGTGCGCGTCAATTCCATCCATCCCGGGCTCGTCGACACTCCCCTACTGCACTCGGGTTCCTCCGAGTTCGTCGAGACGAGCCTTCGCTCGGTCCCTGCAGGCCGCGTCGCCGACGCCGAGGAGATCGCGGAATCCGTGGCCTTCCTTCTGTCCGAAGCGTCCCGCTACATCACGGGCACCGAAATGGTCGTCGACGGCGGCCTGACCTCGGGCGGTATCTACCACCGCATCACGAGCGAGCTCTGAGGCGTTTCGGTTCCTCACCCGTAAAGCATGACTTCCGACGTTGCCGCCCCTCGATGCACCTCGGTCGCCCGATAATTCTGGGCAAATGCCGGGCGAGACGGGTGGTAGCGACATGGGTGTCGATGTACTGATTGCAGGAGCCGGACCGATCGGCCTGACGGCAGCGATCGAGCTACGACGACGCGGCATCGGCTGCCGCGTCGTCGATCCATTGATCGAACCACCGCAGTACGCGAAAGCCGTTGGCGTGCAGCCACGTACGCTGGAAGTGTTCGAGAACATGGGCGTCGCACAAGCGGTGCTCGACGCGTCCATCCCGATGCGCGGGCAGATCGCGTATCGGAACGGCGAGGAAGCAGGTCGCATCGAACTGTCCCTGCCACCCGACGTCCCGTACCTCTTCGTCGGACTCCCTCAGTACGAGACCGAACGCATCCTCACCGAGAGGCACTCCGAACTGGGTGGCGTCGTCGAGCGCGGGGTCGGACTCGCCTCGTTCGAGCAGGACGCGGACGGGGTCGTAGCCACGCTGAGCGACGGTTCGACCGTCCATGCCCAGTATCTGATCGGTTGCGACGGCGCGCACAGCGTCACACGTAAACAACTCGGCCTGACGTTCGAGGGCGGTGCGTTCGCCGAGAGTTACATGCTCGGCGACGTCGAGGTCGACTGGTCCGTCCCCACGGGTTACGGCGTCAGAAGCATGCATGTCGCCGACGACGGAACCACCGACGACCTCTTGGTGGCCATCCCGCTGCCGGGCAGGAAGCGTTACCGCATGTCGATGCTCGTCCCGGACGAGCTGGCGGCGCCTCCCAGCGCCGACTCCGTCGAACACGGTTTCACCGGGACGAAGGCGCCAGAACTGCATCACATCCAGGCCGTCCTCGATCGCTTGTCGCCGGAGCCGACGACCGCGTCGACTTTGCGTTGGTCCTCGGTGTTCCGCATCAGTCACCGCATCGTGAACGCCTACGGCCGCGGCCGGGTCTTCGTCGCAGGCGATGCCGCGCACATTCACCCGCCGACCGGCGCGCAGGGCATGAACACCGGCATTCAGGACGCGCAGAACATCGCATGGAAAGTGGCGTTGGCGGTCCGCGGCATCGCTGCGCCGGGACTGACCGACACGTACGACGCCGAGCGCCGACCCGTCGGCGAGGAGATCGTGGGCATGACGGTCCGCAATGCTCGCGAGGGCATCGGCGCAGGTGAGAACTCGCTGGAGACGGCGATGCGCAGGCAGGCGCAACTATTGATCTTCTATGCAGGCAGTCCGATCGTCGCTCCGGTCGACGAGACCGCGACGTCGGTCCAACCCGGCGAACGTGCCCCGGATGCGCGGGGTCTGCGCCGAGATTCGGTGGCCTACCCGATTCGTCTGTTCGAGCTTCTCGCGACCGTGAAGCACACGCTTCTGCTCTACGCGGACGGCGCAACGGGCGGGTTGGAGGATCTGGCGTCTGCGGCGGTCGACGCGGCCCATGGGCAGCTGAACGTGTATCTCGTCGTCTCGAGTCCGACGGATTCGGTCGTTCCGGTGATCCACGATGCGGACGGTGAGCTGGCGAAAGCGTACGGAGTCGACGGCCCGTCGGCGTTCGTCGTCCGTCCCGACGGCTACCTGAGCCACCGAGAGTCCCCCGCCACGGTCGAGGGCGTTCTCGCACATCTGAAGAAGACGTTCGCCTGAGGGCGGCTTCGCCGCACGTGCACGAAAATACATAGCGGGCTATGTATTTTCGTGCACATGCGATGACTTCCCCGCGTCGCAACGGTCGTCTTCTCCGACCGCATCCCACCCGATCGGAGAAATCATGGCCCTCGCACATGTCCTCGCAGTTGTCCCCATCTCGGACCTCGACAAGGCGAACGCCTTCTACGAGGCGTTCTTCTCCCGGCCTGCGGACAACAATCCGATGCCGACCCTCGTCGAATGGCAGGTCATCACTGGCGCATGGGTTCAGGTGACACTCGACGCCGACCGTGCCGGTTCGTCGATGCTCAACTTCGCCGTCGACGATCTCGAGAAGCATATCGAGGAACTCTCGACGCGTGGCATCGTCGCCGGCGACATCGTCGACGCCAGCAAGGGCGTCCGACTGTCGGCGATCGAGGATCCCGACGGCAATGTCATCACCCTCATCGGCGGATTCCGGGTCAACTATTGAAACGTTGACTTTTACTCTCGCGCAGCCCTTTTCACAGGTTCGTGTCGGTGGGTTCCGTTACCTGGTGGTCCTCCGCCGTTCGTATGGGGCGCGCAGTCCACCGTTGGAACTTCCGAGATCACCGGTCGCGAGTGATTCCCTGGCCCGGGCGCTCGGGGCGGCGTTCGAGCCTAGGGGTAATCTCCAGTAAGTGATGCCGCTCCTGACCAGTCGACGCTATGTCGATCTCCGTCTGCAGGCGAGCGCTATCTGTCGATGACCGGTACATCCCGGCGTCACCTTCTCTGATTCGAGGACTCTCCTCGGTTTCTCTCCATTTTTCGAAAGGCATTCTGCATGTCTGCGCCCAGCGCTACCCAACCCTCACGCGTGCCCGCCTGGGCCAAGTCGTTCGGGCCTCAGATCGTCGCCGGCCTCGTCCTGGGCGTGGTCATCGGCCTGATCGCGCGGTCGATGCCCGACGCCGCCGACGGCAACGAGAACTGGCTCGTCGGGACCGTCGCAACGATCGGATCCAGCTACGTCAAGCTGCTGACCGTCGCAGTCGTGCCGTTGGTGTTCACCGCGATCGTCAGCTCGATCGCCAACCTGCGCCAGGTCGCCAACGCGGCACGGCTGGCAGTTCAGACGCTGCTGTGGTTCGCGATCACCGCGTTCATCGCAGTGATCATCGGCATAGTGATCGGGCTCGTCGCACAGCCCGGTTCACGGACCGGAGTCGAGGCAACCTCGGCGAAGGATCCCAGCAGCGTCGGTTCCTGGTGGTCGTTCCTGACCGGCTTGGTGCCCAACAACTTCTTCGCCCTGGGATCCAAGACGTCGGTGACCACCGAGGCCGCCGGTGACGGATTCGCAAGCACCGCAACCACTTCGCTGAGCTTCAACATCCTCCAGTTGTTGGTCATCGCTGCCGCGATCGGAATCGCGGCGTTGAAGATCGGCGAGAAGGCGGAGCCGTTCCTGGCGTTCAACGCATCACTCCTCGCGATCGTGCAGAAGGTCCTGTGGTGGATCATCCGCCTCGCACCCATCGGCACGGCCGCACTCATCGCCAATGCCGTTGCCACGTACGGCTGGGACGCAATCGGTTCCCTCGGCGTGTTCACGGTGTCGATCTACATCGGCCTCGCGATCGTGTTCTTCGTCGTGTACCCGATCATCGTTCGGGCTCATGGTCTTTCGGTCCGTCAGTTCTTCTCGGGCGTATGGCCTGCCACGCAGCTCGGCTTCGTCTCACGCTCCTCGATCGGCACGCTGCCGTTGACCGAGCGCGTCACCGAGCGCAATCTCGGCGTCCCGCGTGAGTACGCGTCCTTCGCCGTTCCGCTGGGAGCAACGACCAAGATGGACGGTTGCGCGGCAATCTATCCCGCGATCGCGGCCATCTTCGTTGCCCAGTTCTACGGCGTCGGACTGACGTTCACCGATTACCTGCTGATCATCGTCGTATCCGTGATCGGTTCGGCCGCAACGGCAGGTACCACAGGAGCCACCGTCATGCTGACGCTGACACTGTCCACGCTCGGACTACCGCTCGCCGGCGTCGGACTGCTCCTCGCCGTCGAACCGATCGTCGACATGGGCCGCACGGCAGTCAACGTCACCGGACAGGCGCTCGTGCCTGCGATCGTCGCCAAGCGCGAAGGGATTCTCGACGAGGCTCGCTACAACAGTCCGCGCAACGGCGACCCGTTCGCTGATGACGACGTCACTCCAGCCGACGCCGAGTTGGCAAGGTAGTCAACAGAATTCCCCCTCATCGATGGTCCGCGGCAACCGATCGAACGTTGCCGCGGGCCATCGATGCTTCGTATTCACCGCCGGGATAGGCTGACCACCATGGGATCCAAGGGACCGGCAAGTCGGGGACAGAAGCGCGCAGCCAAGATCAAGGCACGTCAGCGCCGCCAGCAGACCCCCGTGGGACGCACACCCTCCGTTCCGTCCGGCGTCCTCGACGACTTCAGCGTCTGGCTCCACGACGGCGAGATGGCCGAACACGCGGACAGGGTCGTCGGGCTTCTCCGCACCACGTTGTCTCAGATGCTCAAGGCCAACCCGGACTTCTCGGTCACGTCGTGGACACCCAACGACGCACACTTCCTCGTCGACGCAGTCGAGCGCATCGAGGATTCCGATGCCGAGAACGGTGCCGCAGCGGCAACCAACATCGTTCTGACGGTCCTCGAATTCCTCACGTTCCTCGACGAGACGGACGCGTGGACCGGATCCGACGACGACTTCTCGCACTGCATGGAAGACCTCACCGACTTCATCGACAACGACCCCGATGTCCTGGACCCGGAAGACATCGAGTTGCCCGACGTGTCCGTCGAGGACGAGTCGGCGGCATTGCTCGCGTTGCCGCTCGTCGCCGGCGTCGATGCACTCGTCGAACGCGTCGGTTCGGGCGTAGCGGTGTCGGATGTGCCGGAACTGTCGGCGGCGCTCGACGACCTCGATTCCCATGACGCCGGTCCCGCGGACATCACCGCCCTCGATCACTGGGCCGTCGCGTTCGCGTCGGACATCCTGGCGGTCGACGGCAGCGACGTCACACGGGGGCCGAGCATCGAAGGGTTCCGCTCGCGTCAGACCGACAGTTTGCGCGACCTTCTCACGCATCACATTCGACACCAGCTCACGCTCAGCGAAGAGGACGTGTCGATGGGGTTGGCCAACACGTTCGCCGTGCAGACACTGCTGGCAGCGATGACGGACGACCTTCCTCTCGACAATGCCGACGAGGACTACGAGGGCCTGGAAGACGAGGACCTGCGCACCGCCCAGCTGATCGACTACCGCGTGCGTTCGCTCCAGGAGCAAGGCATCCTCACCCGCAACGGCGATTCGCTGGAGGTTCCGGCCGCTCTTCGTCGCGCCGTTCTTGCAGGTGTCGAACTCGCGGAGCCGTTCGGAGACGAGGACCCGTCGGAAGCATCATGATCGGTCTGTAACGGTGGCGGCGTCTTCACCGACATGGTGCTCGGAATTCGAAGAATAGCCGTGAAGCAGCCCTCGGCAGTCGACCTCCCGCTTCGAGCCCCTCGGTCGATCTCGGTGGACCTGCGGTGCTCACGCGCCGCATCACCAGCCCGATTCGAGGACCCCTCATGACCGATCCATTCTCACAGCCCTACGTCTTCCCCGGCGCCGACCGCCCGAAGCGTTCACGACCTCGACTCGGCAAGATCGTCGGGTGGGTCGCGCTCGTCGTCGGCGTCCTGTTCGTACTGGCGTCCCTGATCGACTTCTCTTTCGCCGGCCTGGTCGTAGGGCTGTGCGCGGCCGCCGCCGGTGGCCTGTACCTGTTCGCCGATCCGTCGAAGGGTCGCATCGTCTGGGCGACGCCGGCGATCGCCACTCTCCCGGCGCTGATCGCGTTCGGAATCTCGACGCCCACGCCCGAACCCGAGGAGACGCCGACAGCGGCGGCATTCGCGGCACCTGCCATCGCGGACGTCTCGACGACGACCGCACGTCCGACGACGACGGTTCCCACGACTACTGCACCGACGACCGTGGCTCCCACGACGACCGTGCCGACGACTGTGGCTCCGACGCCGGAAACCGTCCCCGTCTACGTGCCGCCGCCGACGACTGAGTATGCCCCCGCGCCCGCCCCGGCCTACGTTCCCGAGCCGGAGCCCGTGTACGTCCCGCCTGCGCCTGTGGTTGCCGAGGCACCGTCGTACGTGTCGTACGCGAACTGCGCAGCGGTCAGGGCCGCAGGAGCCGCTCCGATCTACCGAGGCGAGCCCGGGTACAGCTCCAAGCTCGACCGTGACGGAGACGGCGTCGGCTGCGAGTAGCAAGTGCCCACGTGCACGAAAATACATAGCCCCTATGTATTTTCGTGCACGTGCGGCGGAGCCGCCTTCTTGTCGGACCCCATCACTACTGTCATTCACGACGGGCGGATCCAGCCGCCCATCGATGGGAGGGCATCCACATGAACGACCGACTCCAGGGTTCCATCGAGAGTGCGTGGGCCTCGTACACCGAAGAGCTGGCCACGTTCGTCCCCACCCTGCGTTCACGGGAAAGCATGCGCATCGTCGCCGAGTCCGGGCTCGATCGCGGTGACGGCGATGCACCGTGGGTTCACGTGCAGCGCACGGACGACGCCCTGGAGTCCGCGGCCGTACTTGCCGGTTACCTGTACGACGGCGTCGAACCGGCCGTCGGCAACGACGACCTGCTCGTCCAACTCGGCTGGACCGAACCGGGCGAACATACCGAGCACTCCGGGCTTGTCACCAGACTGATGACTCGACCCGCAAGCGGCGCAACGGAATTCGCCGAGCGGATCGTGCGGTTGTTCAGAGAGGTCTGGGCGGTGCCGCATCCGGCGTTCCTGTCGTCCGACGCCGACACACGCGACAAGCGTCAGTTCCGCACTGCTACGGACCGGCGACTTCCGGACACCACCGCGGTGCAACCCTTGGACATCGATCATCTGCGGGCGATCATTCTCGACACCGTCGTCGACGCACCTGGAATCGACGTCTCGCGAGAAACCAACGGCGACATCCGTATCGACGGTTTCGCTCTTCCGGTGCACATCTGCTTCGGTCCCGACGCCAATTCCGTGCGTCTGCACGCCCCTTTGGTCAGCGGCGTCGTCATGTCGACTGCGTTGTCGCGCAGGCTGTCTTGGCTCAACACCCGATGGCGGCACATCACGTTCGTCGTCGCAGGCGATCAACTGTTCGCCGACAGTTCTGTCGTGACGCAGACCTACGTGCCCCGACATGTGACGTCGATGCTCTACCACCTGGGATTGTTCGTGGACTCCGTCGACGCCGCGTTCGCCGCCGAACTCGAAGGCACCGTCTACGATCCCACTCACCGCCACGCCGAGCCGGTACCGACCGTCTCGTGGTCCGACGACAGCGGCACGCTCGGAACACTCCGCGCTGCATGCGAATTGACACGGGGTCCTGTCGACGCGGCCACCGTGGAAGCCCTGTGCCGCAAGCAGGACATCGGCGAGCTCATCGAGCGCGCCGAGTTCTCGGCGCAGCGATTCCGCGATCATGCACACCGACTAGGCGACGAGCGCAGGATCCGGGCGGCCGTGATGTGCGACGCCTTTGCCGTCAGCTGGACGTACGTCGCGGACAGTCTGAGCCGCGCTTTTCATCGGCCGCCGACACCGCCCAAGCCGCAACAGATCTCATTGTTCGACCACATGGAAGAACCCGCATTGTTCGATCTCTGAGTCAGATAACTCAACAATGCGCTAAGCTCGGCGGGTGGAGACGGACCAGATCGCGGACAAAGCTTTGACCGACTACCCCAGGCCGTCGGTCGCCGTCGACGTCGCTGTCCTGACGGTGCACGACGATGCCCTGAAGGTGGTGGTCGTTCCGTCTCCGCGAGGTGATGCCCTCCCCGGAACGTTTCTCCATCCGGGCGAACGACTCGCCGATGCCGCCGACCGAGCTCTGCGAACCAAAGCAGGCCTCGGCGGCCTGGATTTCCATCAGATCGGCATGTTCGACGCCCCGGACCGAGACGAGCGCGGCTGGGTCCTGTCGATGGCACATGGTGCAACGGTCGCGCCGGGCTCACTTACGACAAGCGTCGCATTGGTGGAGGTGCACAACGGTTCTCCGACAAGGCCGTTGGCGTTCGACCACGATGCCATGACTGCATTGTCCGTCGAGGACCTGCGTCGGCGATACGCGTCGAGCATCGATCCCGGGCATTTGCTCGGGGACACGTTCACGTTGCTCGAACTTCGGCGCCTCTACGAAGTCGTGTTCGACAACGAATTCGCCAAGGACACCTTTCGACGGCATGTCACGAGCGCACTCGAAGGCACAGGCGAGACGTCCATCGCCGGTGGCGGCCGACCGGCAGAGCTGTACCGACGCACGCCGGAGCCACGTCTGCCGGAGTCGGCCTCGGCGTTGTTTCGGAGTTAGCTCAGCAACCTTGACGTCAGTGCTGCGATTCTGCTGGAGAACGCAACCAGAGTGACCACCTCGACGCGCGTTGCGGCACCGGCCACGGCGGCAACCTGCTGCGCCACAGCATCATCCACCGGCCACCCGTAGGACCCGCCGGAGATCAGCGGAAACGACACAGTCTTGGCACCAACGCTATCCGCGACAGCGAGGCTGCGAACGTATGCAGACCGCAGAATTGCCGACCGGTCCTCGTGCGCCGAATACCGCGGGCCCACAGTGTGAACGACCCATCTCGCCGGCAGACGGCCTGCAGTCGTCGCAACGGCGGCCCCGGCCGCGAGTCCGTTCGGCAGCGAAGTGTTCCGCAACGTCTTGCATTCCGCCAAAATGTCCGGCCCGCCTGCGCGATGAACGGCGCCGTCGACTCCCCCTCCGCCCAGCAAGGTGGAATTGGCCGCGTTGACGATGGCGTCGACACGCAAGGTGGTGATGTCGCCGCGAACGACGTCGATGACGGTCATGGGCGTGCTCCTGCGATATCGGCGGCCAGTGCGACGAGGTCGTCGCCGGACAGGTTCGGATATCCGTGCAGCATCGAGCGCCACCGTGAGGGAACGGCCGACGCTCCCCAGCGGGCTCCGAGCAATCCACCTGCGATGGCCGCGGTGGTGTCGGTGTCGCCGCCGGCGAGTACGCACAGTTCGAGAGCGCGTACGAGATGCCCCGGTCCGTCCTGGTCGGCCCGTGTGATCGCGCACCACGCCGTCTGAACCGCGTGCACCACCCAGCCGTTGTTGTCGAAGTCCGACGGCTGACCGGCTTCCGCCTCGTCGAGTCGCTCCCGCCAGAAGTTCGCGGCGTCCCCTGCGGTGTCCAGCCACAGCCGTACGCCGTCGAAGGTCCCGTGGAGCACCGCGTGGCGGATCGCGAACGACCACATCGCGCACGCTTCACCGGCCTGCGGATCGGAGTGCGTCAGTGCACTGATGGCCTTGGCGGCTGCGGTGCAGTCGTCGGCGTCCGGGAGAAAGGCAAGCGCTACGGGCGCTGTGCGCATCAGCGAACCGTTTCCTCCGGTGCGCCCAGTCAAGGCCGCGGCCTTCGCCGTCATGTCGGCCGCCGACGGGCTGCGGTAGCCCAGGACCTTGCGCGTCTGAATGCCGACGTCGGCCGGATCGGTGTCGTACCAGGCAACGAAGTTCGCTGCGATCGCGTCGAGCCCGGCGGCGGTGCCGATGTCGGAGTCGCGAGCAGCGAGCGCAACTGCCGCAGCCATCGACGTGTCGTCGGTCCATTCCCCTGGTGCCCAATCGAAGGTGCCGCCGCCGATCATGTCGACGACTGTCCCCGGCGCGGGATGGGTGAATTCGTACCCTGCGCCCAGCGCGTCACCTGCGGCGGTCGCCAGAAGTACACCTGCGGCGCGGTCACTCTGCTCCGACGTCAGCTTCATTCGTTCTCCTTAGCTCGTTTCTGCGCTTACCTTAGCGCGACTTCGCGCAAAGCGTCAACCACTACCCCTCCCACGCAGACACACATACTCGCCGCACGAATTTTTCGGCATATACGCAGGCCAGACCGCTACTGAGAAATCGATCACGCTCGCGGCTTCCATTTGCTGATACTTCGAGTTACATTAAAAGCATGTTCGCCCCACGTAGGAGGAAGCGATGACACTGACGTCAGAAGATGGCACGATCTCGATCGACCCCGACGCGGAGACCGAGCAGTACAACGAGACTCTGCGGCTTCTGTCCGAGGGGTCGGTGCACAAGCACTTCGATCCCTACGTCGACATCGACTGGGAGTCCGCCGAGTTCGCGGTGACCGAGAACGATCGCCGCTGGATTCTTCCCACCAAGACCGATCCGATCGGTGGTCACGCCTGGTACCAGTCGCTGCCGGAGGACAAGCAGATCGCCATTGGCATGTGGCGTCAGGCCAACGTGGCCAAGGTCGGTCTGCAGTTCGAGAACATCCTGATCCGCGGCATGATGCAGTACGTCTTCTCGCTGCCCAACGGCTCTGCCGAGGCGCGATACTGTACTCACGAATCCATCGAAGAGTGCAACCACACGCTGATGTTCCAGGAGATGGTCAACCGCGTCGACGACGACGCCCCTGGCATGAGCCGGCCTATGAAGATGCTGTCGCCGATCATCCCGCTGTTCGCGTCGATCGCGCCTGAGCTCTTCTTCGTCGGAGTGCTCGCCGGCGAAGAGCCCATCGACCACATCCAGAAGTCCGTTCTGCGTTCGGGCGAGGAAATTCACCCGATCATGCAGGGCGTCATGGCCATTCACGTCGCCGAGGAAGCCCGTCACATCTCGTTCGCGCACCAGCTGCTTCGCCGTCGTGTCCCCAAGATGTCCAAGGTCGGCCGCTTCCTGTTGTCGCTCGCGTTCCCGATCGTCATGCGCGTCCTGTGCGACGCCATCGTGATCCCGCCGAAGCGATTCTGGAAGAAGTTCGACATCCCCACCCAGGTCAAGAAGGACCTGTTCTGGGAGTCGGACGCTGCGCAGCACACGCTGCAGGACTACTTCGGTGACGTGCGCATGCTGGCTACCGATACCAAGATGATGAGCCGTCCGGCGAAGCTGATGTGGAAGCTGTGCGGCATCGACGGCAGGGCATCGCGCTTCCGCAGCGAGCCGGACCGCAGCTCCAGCCAGTTCGCCGCCTGATCCTCCCCGTCTCTCACAGCGCCAGTTCTCTCCACAGCAGCGCCTGCCGTCAGGAATCGTCATGCCCCACGTTGTCACCCAGTCATGTTGCAGCGACGCGTCGTGCGTCTACGCATGTCCCGTCAACTGCATACATCCGACTCCGGACGAACCCGACTTCCTGACGGCAGAAATGCTGCACATCGACCCGGCATCGTGCGTCGACTGCGGCGCTTGCGTGTCGGCGTGTCCCGTCGATGCGATCGTCCCGAAGTCGAAGCTGACCGACAAGCAGCTTCCGTTCCTGACGATCAATGCCGACTTCTACAAGCAGGAGCGGCCGGCGAGGCCTCTTCTCGCACCGGTCTCTCCGGCACCGGCCGTCACCCGGGAACGGCAGCCGTTGCGGGTTGCGGTCGTCGGATCCGGCCCGTCGGCGATGTATGCGGCCGACGAGTTGCTGACGCAACCGGGCGTGAAAGTCGATGTCTACGATCGACTTCCGCAGCCGCACGGCTTGGCCCGTCTGGGTGTTGCGCCTGATCACGAGAAGAC
This sequence comes from Rhodococcoides kyotonense, assembly GCF_900188125.1. Lineage (GTDB taxonomy): Bacteria > Actinomycetota > Actinomycetes > Mycobacteriales > Mycobacteriaceae > Rhodococcoides > Rhodococcoides kyotonense. The sequence continues at coordinate 69,193 of NZ_FZOW01000007.1, forward strand.
GCGGCAGGTGTCGCGACTGTTCGAGCAGATCTCGGCTCAGCCCGGTTTCCAGTTCCACCTCGGTGTCGAGGTCGGCAAGGATGTCACGCACGACGAACTGCTCGAGACGCATCACGCTGTCGTCTATGCGGTCGGTGCCTCGCGCGATCGTGAGCTGACCGTTCCGGGTGCCGATCTGCCAGGACGCACGTCGGCGACCGACTTCGTCGCCTGGTACAACGGTCACCCGGATCATTCGCACCGCCGTTACGACCTATCGCACAAGCGCGCAGTCGTCATCGGAAACGGCAACGTGGCACTCGACGTCGCACGCATTCTCACGATCGATCCCGAGAGGCTCGTCGGCACCAATGTCCCCAGTCATGTCCTGAAGGCGTTGCGCGAGTCCAACATCGAGGAAGTACTCGTCGTGGGACGACGCGGCGTCGCACAGTCGGCGTTCACGGTCCCCGAATTCGCTGGGCTGCTCAGCACTCCCGGCATCGACCTCTCGATCCACCGAGACGAAATCATGCTCGACGCGACTACCACGAGGCTCGCCGAGACCAACGATCTGCCTCACGCCGTCGCCCAGAAACTGCAGCTTCTCAGACAGGTCGACGACTCCTCCAGCAGCGACAACAAGCGCATCGTACTGCGATACCTGTTGTCACCCACGCGAATTCTCGGAGACACGGCCGTCACCGGTGTCGAGTTCGACCGCATGACGCTCGAGACAGACGAGAACGGCGCTGTGCTCAGCATTGTCACCGGCGAGAAGGAGTCCATCGACGCCGGGCTCGTTCTCACGTCGATCGGCTACCGCGGCGTCGCGCTGCCCGGTGTCCCGTTCGACGACCGACGCGGCGTCATTCCCAACGACGGCGGGCGTGTCCTCGACTCCCCCGGCGGCGCAACGGTTTCGGGATCGTACGTGACCGGGTGGATCAAACGCGGCCCGTCCGGCTTCATCGGTACCAACAAGTCGTGTGCACAGGAAACCGTTCGCAACCTGGTCGACGACTTCAACGACGGCAGCCTGCGCGACATCGATGTGAGCGCGACGCCTCGGCGGTGGCGGCTCCGCCGCTCGTGAGTGAAAATGTATAGAGGGGTACACATTTCCACTCACGAGGGGTAATGGCTCAGTCCGGAATCATGTCGAACGTGTCCGGGTTCGGGCCGTTGCGCCCGTCCTCACCACGATCGAGTGCAGTGATAGCGGAAATGTCGGACTCGTCCAACTCGAAATCGAAGATGTCGAAATTCGACTTCACTCGGTCGGGGGTCACCGACTTCGGGAAGATGATGTCCCCTCGCTGCAGATGCCACCGCAATACCACCTGCGCAGTCGACTTGCCTGCAGCTTCTGCGATCTTCTCGATCGCAGGATCGTCGAGCACCTTGCCTTGCGCGATCGGAGACCACGCTTCCACGGCGATCGCATTGTTGCGGCTGTGGCTTCGCGCTTCCTCGTTGACGAAGTACGGGTGCACCTCGATCTGGTTGACGGCCGGAACCGTCTCCGTCTCCTTCGCCAGCCGCTCCAGGTGCGCCGGTTGGAAGTTGGACACGCCTATCGACCGTGCGCGGCCGTCCTTCGCGAATTCCTCCAACGTCTTCCATGTCGACACGAAGTCTCCGTCGTATCGGGTGGGTAGCGGCCAATGGATGAGGAACAGATCGAGATAGTCCGTACCCAGGTCCTTCAAGGTCTGGTCGAATGCTCGACGCGCATCGTTGGGCGCGTGAAATCCGTTGTTCAGCTTGCTCGTGACGAACACATCTGCCCTGTCGACGCCCGCGTCGCGGATGCCCTGCCCGACTTCCTTCTCGTTGCCGTACATCTCGGCGGTATCGATGTGCCGGTACCCGATGTCGAGCGCCGTCCGGACTGCTGCGGCCGTCTTGTCCGGGTCGATCTGAAAGACACCGAACCCGAGCTGTGGAATGGTCTTGCCGTCGTTCAAGGTGATGGTGGGTACAACGCTCACGTGATTTATCTCCGTTCGTCTTCGAGTACGTCTGCTCGAGTACCCACGACAGCCGGATCTACACGGCAGAAGTGCAGCAGGCGAGATCCGTTGGTCACGAATGTGTCGGTGCCCACTGATACAACTTCCCCGACACCGACTCCAGCCCCTCACTGGCGTCGACGAGCATCTCTACGAGGGGAATCACATGGGCGTCCACGACATCACCCGCACCGCGACGTTGCCTCGCGAACACCGCCGCAGCATCGACATCGACACATTGATGGCGTCCGGCATTCAGCTCGCCTCGGACCCGCTGACGACGAACAGCGCATTGTCCGCGTTCGTCGACCGAATGATTCGGCTCGAATCGAACATGACGTCCATGCTCCTGACCTCCGAGTGTGGCGCCTACTCCGTGGAAGTTTTGGACGCGGTATTCGAGCGCGGTTGGCAGCCAGCAGAATTGGTACACGTCCTCGGCCGCAGCACCGTCAAGTCCGCGCCACAGATGGCTGTCTCGCTCATCGCAGAGCACGCTCGCCGGACGCGAGCCATGTCCACTGCGCCCGATGAATGGAAGGCACAACTGCTGGAGCTCGGCGTCGACCCAGGAACCGATCTCGCACGGTTTCGCGCAGTCAGCAGCTTGAATCCACGTACTTTCTGGACGAGCCTGTTCCGCCTTCTGGCCAGTGTGCGCCGCCTACGCGACATGGTGGAGGTGGGTCCCCCGCCGTCCCGGTGGGGCGAATCGCAGCCCCCATCGCAAGGTGCCGACGCCAAGGTACTGCACCGAATTCGCGCGCTGCTGGCCAAAGCCGAATCATCCACGTTCTCAGCGGAACGCGAGACGTTCTCGGCCAAGGCACAAGAGCTGATGACGGAGTATTCCATCGATACGGCCGTCCTGAGCCAGCGCGGCGATGATCCTGCGGACGGGGTCATCACACGACGATTCACGGTGTCCAATCCCTACGTCGACGCCAAGATGAAGCTTTTGTCCTCGGTCGCGGGCCCGAACGGAGTGAGGACAGTCTGGTACAAGCGGTTAGGGCTCATTGCGGTGATCGGAATGCCCGTCGATATCGAACTGTCCGAGTTGCTGTACACGTCGCTGCTGGTTCAGTCAGCTCAGGATCTCGAGCGCGTGGGGACGCATTCGGGCCTGCGGTCCAAGGGATTTCGACGATCGTTTCTCTTCGGTTATGCCGATCGAATCCGGGAACGCCTGAACGAGGCGCGTGTACGAGCTCAGAACAGTGCAAGCGAGCGTTACGGCACCGCCCTCGTCCCTCTGTTCCAGAAGCGCGATCAGGCCGTGGCGTCGATGGTGGACGAGCTGTTTCCCAACTTGAAAACCACCCGCACGTCCATGTCGAACACCAGCGGATGGGGATATGGCAGACAAGCCGCAGAGAGTGCCGACATCACCGGTGGCCGCGAGCAGCTCGACGAGACGGAGGGGCCCAGGTAAGTGTTGATACTTAGCCCTTGCGCGAATCGTCTTCACCACCGCACTAGTCGCCGGGTGGCGTCCGGCGACCGATCCATTCATCACCGCCACCCTCACGTTCGCCGACCACCCCGACGGCACCGAGTACATCGCACGGGTGATGCACAAGAACGCCGCCGACGCGGCTACCCACCGTGAGCTCGGCTTCTACGACGGATGGGGAACGGTCACTCGACAATTGGCCGAACTCACCGAAATCGCCGAGGCCGGGTGATATGCACGACGTATGACGAAGTGGCGAATGGTGGCGGCGGCAATCGGGACGTCGATGGCGTTGTCGACAACTGCAGGATGCACCACGGACGGCACAGCGACTGCCTCCGACGATGCAACCCCGACGTCGGTCGTTCAGACCTCACAGGCCAAGCCGTCACGAACCGAGGCCACTACCACCCCACAGCCCACCCCGTACGCCTTCACCGCCGCACGGGTTTCCGGGTCCACCGACCGCGTCGACTACGACGTGAACATCCCTCAGATCACAGGCGGCGACGATGCCGTCGTCGCCGAGTTCAACGAGTCGATGCGCGCTGCGCTGCAGGATCAGATCGACGGTTACGGCCAATCGCGCTTCACCTTGTCCGACGCCCGGCCAGGGCCGACCTACGTGGGCGACAGCGTCGTCGCCGCCGTACTGAACACATCCTGGGACGCGAATCCCCCTGGCGCGCACCCGACCTACATCATCGCGACCGTCACGGTGAACACCGAGAACGCCACCCCGGTCACATTGGAGGATCTCTTCCCCGACCTGCAAGCGGGCCTGCAACGACTGTCCGAGCAGTCTGCGCTCCTCTTGCCGAACACAGCCGCGGGCGACGATTTCGAACGCACCGGCATCGAACCGATCGAGAGCAACTTCGCCAACTGGGTGCCCTCCGCCAGCGGCATGAACATCCGATTCGGTGACTACCAGGTCGGCCCACATGCGATCGGGCTCGTCGATGTCACCATCCCCTGGGCCACATTGGCTGACGTCGCCGATCCCTACACCGTCGGCGTGCTCAGCAGTTGAGCCTGCGAACGCACGCATAACGTCCTTCCATAGGGTTCGACGAGCGCTCGACGCGTCGACTGGGCGATCTACTGGCGTCACGATGCGACGGATTGTCGCGCTGACCCTTGACGTCGTCCCACATCACGCCTAACGTACAACCACATGGTTGTAGATGAGGACATCGACCGGCTGTTCCAGGCTTTCGCCGACTCGACCCGTCGGGACATCGTCTCGAAGGTCATCACCGGCGAGCATTCGGTCTCGGGATTGGCCGCTCATTACGCCATGAGTTTCGCCGCGGTGCAGAAGCATGTGGCGATCTTGGAACGCGCCTCCGTCGTCACGAAGGAGAAGCGTGGACGGGAGCAGATCGTGCGAATTCACTTGAACACCATAAGAAAAGCGCGAGGCCTGCTCGATGAGTACGAACTGATCTGGCGGCAACGCGTCGACCGGATTTCCGACATTCTCGACGAAGACGAGGAAGAGGGAGACACACGATGACTGTCATCAGCACGACCAAGAGTGTTCAGGATCTGAATTTCACGATCGTGGCCGAGTTCGACGCGAAAGTCGAACGCGTGTGGCAGATCTGGGAGGACCCGCGGAAGCTCGAGCGCTGGTGGGGTCCGCCGACATGGCCGGCGACGTTCGAAACGCTCGAGTTCCATGAGGGCGGCAAAGCCCACTACTACATGACCGGCCCGGACGGCGACAAAGCGCGTGGATGGTGGCGTATCACGTCGATCGACGCCCCTCGCCGGCTCGCGTTCGACGACGGTTTCGCCGACGACAACTGGGACCCGGTCGAGAACCTCGGTGTCACCAGAACTGCCGTTGCACTGGAGGACATCGACGGCCGCACGCGGATGACGACGACGGCGACCTTCGAGAACGCCGACCAGATGCAGAAGCTGATCGAGATGGGCATGGAAGAGGGTATGGGTCTGGCGATGGGCCAGATCGACGCCATCCTTGCAGCGTAGTCACGGTGTTCGCGTAGTCGGTGCCCGCGCCGACTACGCGAACACCTGGCGCCGTCAGGACGTTGCCCACACCCCCAGCTCGTTGCCGCTCGGATCGGTGAAGTGGAATCGACGCCCACCAGGAAACGGGTACGGACCGTTCACCACCGACCCGCCCGCCGAGGTCACCGCAGCGACGGATGCATCCAGGTCGTCGGAGTAGAGCAACACCAACGGCCCGCCCGCGGAGGCCGCTTCGGACACCTGAGCCAACCCGCCCACCTCGTCCCCATCGGCACCGATGACGCCCGCGTATTCCGGTCCGTATTCGTTGAAGCGCCAGCCGAAGGCTGCGCTGTAGAACGCCTGAGCCGCCGACAAATCGGTGACCGACAGCTCGACATAGTTCAATCGGTGATGTGCATTCTCGGCCATGAGCCGACACTACCCATGTGCACGAAAATGCATAGCCTGCTATGCATTTTCGTGCACATGGGCGAAGCCCCTCACACGGACCCAGAACGCCAACGCGATCAGTGCGATCACTTCGGCGACGACGAGCAGTCGTTCCACGTACCCGAGGGTGACGGCCCGGTACCACGGCGTCGATGTCGTCATGCCGACGACGAGGGCGTACACGATCGGCGCGAGCGAAAGCACGGACAGCGCAGCCAATCCCAGCACGACGCGTGCCCACACTCGCCACCGCACATCACGAATCCACGGCAGCGCGAACGCGATCACTGCGACGGGGATGCTGACGAACGCCACCGCGGCGCCCAGGCGATGGATCGCTCCCCCGAGTCCCAGGGTCGCGTCGTTGCTCCAATCCTGTTTGGGGACGGCGACGACTGCTACGAGTCCCACCGTCCACAGAACCATCGCGCCTGCAGCCACCGACGACGCCCTCGCGAGCCCACTCCGCACGGCAGCCACCAACGTTGCGGCCGAACCAAGAGCCAACAGCAACACTCCGATCGTGAACACCCACTGCTGCGCACCGAGGCCGTATTCGCTGATCGTGCGACGTAGGTGCGCGGGATTGTTCGACGCCGTGTGCAGATCGAGAACGAGCACGACGACGGCTCCGAGAACGATCGAGGCAGCCCCCAACGAGGCCGGCCGAGGTATACGCGTCGAATCGAGAGTCACCCGATCCACTGTGCCCGAGAATCGGGACAAAGCACGTTCGACGACCGAAATCACAGTCGTCGAACGTTCGTCGAGGCCCTGGAACTAATACTCGACGCTGTACCAGTGCTCGACTTCCCCGGACAACCGGCGGAGCCGCACGCTGTCACCGCCCGGCCTCGAGAACAGCCTGACCCCGTCGCCGAGCAGGATGGGTGCAGTGAACACGAGGATCTCGTCGAGCAACTTCTCCTCGATGCATTGCCGCGCGACGTCGGCGCCGAGCACATTGACATACCTCTCACCGGCGGCGTCGCGCGCCGCGTCGACAGCACTGGGCAAGTCGGTGGCGACGGTCACCCCTGCCGGGGGTTCCGCCGGGGGTCGGTGCGTCAGCAGTACGACGGGACCGTCGTACTGGCCACCGAAGGCGCCTTCGTTGTCGGTGCCTCGGTTGGGGTCGTCGCCACCGAATGTGACGTTGCCGCACAGAATCGCGCCGACCTGCGCGAGCAAGCGGTCGGCGGTGTCGTTCTGCTCGCCGACGTACTCGCTCAACCAGGACATGTCACCGCCTGGTCCCGCGATGAATCCGTCGAGCGACATCGTCGCCGAGTACAACAGCTTGGCCATGTCATTTCCCTCCACCGGTGTCGTCACTCGGATGGACTCGCCGACGGACGTAATCTAACCGGCAGATGCAGCTGCAGTGATCGCGACTGCAGCACCGACGAGCGTGAGGTGAGAGAACGCCTGCGGGAAATTTCCGACTTGCCGCTGGTGCGTGACGTCGTACTCCTCGGCGAGCAGGCCGAGGTCGTTGGAGAGACCGACGAGGCGTTCGAACAACGAGCGAGCCTCGGTCACACGACCATTCATCGCAAGTGCGCTGACGAGCCAGAACGAGCATGCCAGGAACTGCCCCTCGTCCCCGGGGAGGCCGTCGTCGGTGTGGGCCGTCGAGTAGCGCGAGACGAAACCGTCGCGTCCGAGTTCCTTGGCAACGGCGTCGATCGTGGACGTGACCCGTTCGTCCGTCGGCGGCAGAAATCCGACGAGCGGTATCAGCAGTACACTCGCGTCGAGCTCCTCGGATCCGTAGTACTGCGTGAATGTTCCTCGCGCCGAATCGAATCCGTTCTCGCACACCTCCTGGTGTATGCGGTCGCGGGTCAAGCGCCAGCGTTCCACGGGCGCATCGAGCGCGAACCGCTCTGCGAGACGGACCGCCCGGTCGAACACCACCCACGCCATCACTTTCGACTGCGTGAAATGCCTTCTGGGACCACGTGTTTCCCAGATACCGTCGTCGGGCAACTCCCAGATGTTCTCGGTGTACTCGATGACGGCGCGCCACCGCGGCCAGAGGCGAGTGTCGATCGCGCCGAGGACCTCCGCGCTCTTGTGTGCGACACCGAGGACTTCACCGTAGACGTCGAGTTGAAATTGCTCCGACGCAGCATTCCCGACGCGGACCGGACGCGAATTCTCGTATCCTGGAAGATGTTCGACGTCGAACTCCGTCAACCGACGCTCCCCGCGGATGCCATACATGATCTGCAGTTTGGCGGGGTCACCTGTTCCGGCTCGCAACATGAAATCCCTGAATGCGACGGCTTCGTCGGTGTATCCGCCGGCCAGCAGCGCCTCGAGTGCGAGGACGGAATCTCGCAGCCAACAGTAGCGGTAGTCCCAATTGCGGACCCCACCGAGCGCTTCGGGAAGAGACGTCGTCGGCGCCGCGACGATCGCACCCGTCGTCTCGTCGGTCATCGCCTTCAGAACCACCAGCGACGTGAGGACCTCGTCGCGGTACGCCCCGTCGTAGGTGCAGCGATCGGTCCACTCACGCCACCACGTCGCGGTCCGTGCGAGCGCCGACTCCGCGTCCTCGACGAGCGGGGCATGTTCGAACGACGGGTGCCACCCGAGCGTGAAATAGTCGCGCTCCCCCGCGGTCGCGAGGAACTCCGTGTCGATCGTGCCCGCGTCGACATGCAGCGGCATCGTCGTGCAGAGATGGAACGACGACGGTCCGGCGGTGGCGAGTGCGCCGTCGGGAACGATCTCGACCCACGGGGTGATGGAGCCGTAGTCCGGCCGCACCGACAGACTCAGTCGCATCAGTACCCGGCCACGAAGACCCTCCACGATGCGCACCAGCCGGGGCGGCCCGTCTCCGCGTCGCGGCATGAAATCGATCAGACGGACAGCGCCGTCGGCGGTCTCGAAATCGGTCTCCAGCACCAGCGTCCCGGGCTGATATCGCCTGGTGACGCCCAGTATCTCGACGTCGGGCGCGATCGACCAGTGCCCATGTGTCTCGTCGCCGAGCAACGCTGTGAAGCACGACGCGGAGTCGAAACTCGGCAGGCAGAGCCAGTCGACGGACCCGTCGGCACCCACGAGCGCGGACGTCTGTAGATCACCGATGAAGCCGTAGTCCTCGATACGCATTCCGCGACACCCCCGTGCGTGCAGTGCAGATCCTTCGATGCTGCTCCGCGGCGTCGAACACGGTCAAGGTTCTGCTGTCGATTCACCCTTTCTGCGACATGCCCGACGCGCACAATGGGGACCGGAGGAACTGTCGAGCACATCTGTGGGGGCGAGATGACCGACGAACCCGACGTCTCACGGCCGCCTGCATCGCTGCGACGGATGTTGATTCCGCTTGCGCTCGCACAGTTCGTCTGCAGCTTCGCCGGGTCCAACATGAACGTGATGATCAACGACATCAGCGTCGATCTCGACACCACGGTTCAAGGCGTCCAGACCACGATCACTGCGTTTCTGCTGGTCATGGCTGCACTGATGATTCCGGGTGGGACGGTGACCGATCTGTGGGGACGCAAGCGATGTTTCGTTCTCGGTCTGTCGCTCTTCGGCGTCGGCGCCCTTCTCAGCGCGTTCTCTCCCGGTCTGTGGCTTCTGTTTCTCGGCAATTCGATTCTGGAAGGCGTCGGGACCGCGTTGCTGATTCCGCCGGTCTACATTCTCGCGACGGTTCTGTTCACCGACATGAAGTCTCGTGCGCGAGCATTCGGCGTGATCACCGGGATGGGCGGCATCGGTGCGGCGGCAGGCCCGTTGATCGGCGGGTTGATCACGACGGCGATCGACTGGCGGGCCGCGTTCGTGTTCCAAGCGTTGATCGTCGGAGCCGTCGTGCTCATGAGTCGGCGGATCGAGGACCCTTTGCCTGCGGATCCGACCAAACCGTTCGACGGCGTCGGCGCGCTGCTGTCCGCGGCCGGCCTGGTCTCGTTGGTGATGGGGATTTTGCAGGTGGACAACGATGTCACGGCGTCGGCGATTCTCGTCGCAGCCGGGGCGGTATTGCTGATCGGATTCTTCGTCCACGTCCGAACCCGGGAGCGCGACGGCAAAGTACCGCTGCTGTCGATCGCGTTGTTCCGGAATCGAACGTCGAATCTCGCGTTGGTCACTCAGAACATTCAGTGGCTTCTCCTGATGGGCATCGCGTTCGTGGTGTCGGCTTTCCTGCAGGTGGTTCGGGGGTACAACGCGATCCAGACGGGTGTCGTCTTCACTGCGTCGACGGCCGGAATCCTGGGCGCATCGTTGTTCGCGGAGCGATTGGCGGCGCGTTATCCGCAGCGCACGTTGATCCTCACCGGATTCGTCACCACTTTTGCCGGCGTCCTCGTGTTGTTGTTTCTCGTGCGCGAGTGGCCGAGCGCGTGGGCGTTCACGCCAGGATTGCTGCTGATCGGCGTGGGCTTGGGAGCCATGCTGACCCCGTCGGTGAACGTCGTGCAATCTGCTTTTCCCGATGATCGACAGGGTGAGATTTCGGGCCTGTCGCGGTGCATCTCCAACTTGGGTTCGTCGTTGGGGACGGCCGTCGCAGGAACAATTCTGGTGGCCGGGCTCGCGACTCCGGAGAGGTCCTACGCGCTGGCGATGATCGTGCTCGCGGTGATCGGGCTGGTGGGGTTCGTCGCCGCGTTGTTCCTCCCTCGACGGTAGTTCAGCGGCCGGTTTCGACGGGGAATCCGCGCTTTCGGAGCTCGTCGACGAGATCATCTCGCCCCGAGAGGAATTCGCGATTCATGACCTTGTCGTTGGTGTCGAACAATGTCGTGAGAAACGTCCGGCCCTGGTCGTTGCGTATGCCCGCGTCGGCACCGGCTCGGACGAGTTTCAAGCACATCGCGACATTGTTGACGTTGGCGGCCGAGAAGAGCGGTGTCTGCCCGCTGACCGTCTGAGTGGTGTTCAGATCTGCACCGCGGTCGACGAAGAGTTCGAGCATGTCGTCGCGGCCGTAGAGGGCGATGCTGTGCAGCGAGTTGCCCCCGAACCTGTCGGGTGCGTTCGCGAGTTCCGGATCGAAATCGAGCAGGGCCTCGATCGAGCCGACATTGTCCCTCAGAACTGCGTAGTTGACGGCGTTGTACTTGCCGCTCGTTTCAGCCAGCGGATCCGCGCCGGCTTCCAGCAACGTCGTCACCGCCCGGGGTGACGCGAATTCGACGGCCCACATCAGCGGTGTGATCGCCGCGCGCTTCGAGTCGTGATCGTTGCTGAGCGACTCGATGTCGGCGCCGTCGGCGATCATTCGACGCAGTTCGTCCGCGTCACCGTCGGCTGCGGCGTGGATGAGTTCCACGACACGACTGTCGTCGAAGTACCGATCGGCATCAGCTCGAAACCCGCTCAGGAATCGGTCCAACTGGGCGCAGCTGGTACAGAAGAGCGCCACGAGCAGTAGCAATGTCCACCGTCGCATGTGCATTCCTTTCGCAGTTCGTCACCACGTTAGAGCTACATCTGTACTCCAGCGATCTCGTCGACGCCGCCCTTCCCGTCGAACGCCAGCTGACGGAACGCGACCTTCTCGACGAAGAACCTGTCGTGGCTGACGAGGATCACGGCACCGGGGAATGCCGCCAACGCGCGTTCGAGGACCTGGGTGCTGCCGAGGTCGAGGTGGTTGGTCGGCTCGTCGAGCACGATGACTCCGGCCCCGAAGAGCAGGCACTGTGCCAACGCGACGCGCGCTTTCTGACCACCCGACAACGTGCCGATCTTCGACTTCAGGTCCAGCTCGGAGAACTGCAGCAACGTCAGGAAGCGGTTGACTTCCTTCTTCGTCGCACTGAAGGCGAGGCTGCCGGGCATGGCATTGACGGCGTGCGTGACGGTGTCGTCGAGATCGAGATCCGCGAGCACCTTGTTGTAGTAGATGAACGACGGCGCCTTGGTCTTCCACTTCACCTTGCCGCTGTCCGGCTGCTCGGACTCGGTGAGGATGTCGACGAGCGTGGTCTTGCCGCAGCCGTTCGGCCCGGTGATCGCGATCCGGTCGCCCCGATGAATTTCGAACGATACGCCGTCGAACAGCGGTTGTTCGCCATAACTTTTCGAGATCTCGTGGATCTCGGCGAGGTTGTCGTGCACGTGTAAGCCGCCGTAGATCGCGGTGACGACGGTATCGACAGGGCGAGGGTTCTTGGCCTTCTTGATGTTCGCGAGGCGACGTTTCAGGACCCCACTCGGGTTCTTGACCGCCTCCTTGCGATCGTTGATCGCCTCCTGCTCGTAGGCGAGCAGTTGCTGCTCGCTGCTGAACTCGCGTTCGAGGTTCTTGAGTCGGAACTGTTTCTGCACAACGTATTCCGAGTAGGAGCCGTCGTACATCTGTAGGTGGTGGTTCTCGATCTCGACGATGTTCGTGACGACCTGCTCGAGAAAATGCCGGTCGTGCGAGACGACGAGCAGCGCGCCGCGGAAGTCTCGCAACCACCGTTCGAGCCAGGCGATGCCGGCGACGTCGAGGAAGTTGGTCGGCTCGTCGAGCAGTAGGACGTCGGGCGCCTCGAGGAGAATCTTGGCCAGCGCCGCGCGGTTTCGCCAGCCGCCGGACAATCTGCCCACCGGAAGATCGCGTCGTTCGGCGTTGAAACCCAGCATCGACAGCACGGTGTCGATCTGCTGGTGATACGTCCAGCCGCCGCTGTTCTCCATCGCGTCGAGAAGTTCGGCCTGGCGATCGACGAGCTTGTACATCTGCTTCTCGTCGAGGTCGCCGCCGAGCGCTGCTTCGACCTCGGCCAGTTCGGTCTCGAGTGCGTGCACCGCGCTGAACAGCGATTCGAGTTCGTTCTGGATACTGCGTTCGCCGTCGAGTTCGGAGAACTGCGAGAAGTAACCGATCCGGGCGCCCTCGGTGGTATCGACGGTTCCGGTGTCCGGTGCCTCGCGACCGAGCAGCAGGTTCAGCAGCGTCGTCTTGCCGGTTCCGTTGCGGCCGATGAGCCCGACGCGATCACCGTCTGCCAGGCGGAAGAACACCTCACGGAGAATCACCCTCCCGTCGTATCCCTTGGCGACATCGTTCATGCGGATCCAGCTCAACTTCGGCGCTCCTGGGACGTGATAGGCGGGAGGGCCAACTCTACGTGAGCGAAAATGTATAGCGGGCTACACATAAACGCGCACGAGGCGAAAACCTCTGTAAATTTCTTTTCGCCGAGTGTCGATCCACGCGCGGCTCGTTCGACGAGTAGGCAGAGGGACCGAAAAGGAGGTCCCCGGACGGAGGGAAACCCCATGAAGTACATGCTGATCATGCGCACCACCGACGAGGCCATCGAAGCATCGAAGGACATGAACTTCGACGAGATCATCGCCGCGATGGGCCAGTACAACGAGAGTCTGATCAAGGCAGGGGTCCTGCTCGGTGGCGACGGCCTCGCCGGCCCGGAGGAAGGCTTCATCGTCGACTTCGATGCGGAGACACCCATCGTGTCCGACGGCCCCTACGGCGAGACGAAGGAACTGTTCTCCGGTTTCTGGATCATCCAGACGAAGACGAAGGACGAAGCCGCCGAATGGGCGAAGCGCTGCCCTCTCGGCCCGGGCAACAAGCTCGAAGTCCGACGCGTCACCGAATTGGAAGACTTCGACCAGACCAACGAGTGGGTGCAAAAGGAAGCAGGCTGGCGCGACGAGCTCGGCCACGACCGCCCGGTCAGCTCGTAGGCCATGTCCGAGGACGTTCGACGGGCGGTCGACGCGGTCTGGCGCGTGGAGTCCGCCAAGATCATCGCGACGCTCGCCCGTACCGTCGGCGATCTCGATCTGGCCGAGGATCTCGCGAGCCAGGCGCTGGTCGAAGCAGTTCAACAGTGGCCCGATTCGGGAATACCCCGCAATCCTGCGGCGTGGTTGACGACGGTGGCACGCAAGCGCGCGATCGACGGTTGGCGACGGAGCGAGAAGCTCGACGAGCGGTATGCCCATATCGCTCGCGAGTTGGCCACCGACGCGTCCCGGTTCGAGGACGTCAGCTGGGATCCAGACCATATCGACGACGACATCCTGCGGCTCATCTTCGTTTCGTGCCATCCGGTGTTGAACCGAAAGAGTCAGGTGGCGTTGACACTTCGTGTGGTCGGCGGTCTCACGACCGAGGAAATCGCAGCGGCGTTCCTGACGCCGGTTGCGACGGTCCAGCAGCGCGTGGTGCGCGCGAAGAAGTCGCTCACCGCTGCGAAGGTGCCGTTCGAGGTTCCGGGTCGCGACGAGTTCGCGACCCGGCTCGGCGGCGTTCTGAGCGTGCTGTACCTGATCTTCAACGAGGGGTATTCGGCAAGCTCGGGTACTCAGTGGATACGTGCCGATCTCACTGCCGAGGCGTTGCGGCTGGGCCGCATCCTTGCCGAACTGATTCCCCAGGAGCCCGAGGTGCACGGATTGGTCGCGTTGATGGAGCTCAACGCATCCAGGTTCGGAGCGCGAACCGACACAGCAGGAACGCCGATTCTGTTGTCGGACCAGGACCGAACCCGCTGGGATCGCGGGCAGATCACACGCGGCATCGCCGCTCTCGCACGCGCCGACGCACTGGGCCGCGGTCGCGGGCCGTACAGCCTGCAGGCAGCGATCGCCGAATGCCACGCGAGTGCAGCGGTGTTCGCCGACACGGACTGGAAGCGAATAGTGCTGCTGTACGAGGCTTTACAACAGTTGGCGCCCTCCTACGTGGTGGCGTTGAACCACGCGGCGGCGGTATCGATGGCCTACGGTCCCGCCAAAGGTCTCGAGTACGTCGACCGACTCGTCGCCGCAGGCGGGCTCGCGAACTACCATCTGCTCCCCAGTGTCCGCGGTGACCTTCTCGCCCAACTCGGCCGCGTCGAGGAGGCTCGTGCGGAGCTTCTCGACGCGGCCAGGCTGGCGGGTAATGAGCGCGAGCGGGAGTTTCTGGTGGCCAAGGCAGGGCGACTTCGTCGCCATGTGCACGAAAATACGTAGCGGGCTATGTATTTTCGTGCACATGTGGCGCAGCCACCAGATCCAGATACCGCTGCTTCATCGTCTCGATGACCTGATCTCCGTCGGTCGCCCAGACCTTTTCGTTGAAGATCTCGACTTCGATGTCGCCGCGGTACCCCGCGTCGCGGACCCAGCTACCGATCGAGCCGAAATCGATGACGCCATCCCCCATCATTCCGCGCGAGAGCAATGGGTCGGCTTCCATCGGCACCAACCAGTCGCACACCTGGTACGAGCTGATCCGACCGCGCTCACCCGCCGTCGCGATCAGGCTCTCGAGGTCCGGATCCCACCAGACGTGGAACGTGTCGACGACGACTCCGACGGCCTCCGCGGGATGCGGCTCGGCCATCGAGAGCGCTTGTCCCAGTGTCGAAATCACGGCGCGATCTGCGACGTACATCGGATGCAACGGTTCCAACGCGATGCGCACTCCGCGGTCGAGCGCGTACGGCACCAGTGAAGCCAACCGCTCCTCGACACGAGCGCGGGCGCCGATCAGGTCGCGGTCGGGAATTCCACCCATCACCATCACGAGTTCCGGTGCACCCAGTTCAGCCGCTTCATCGAGCGCGCGACGATTGTCGTCCAAGCCGTCGTCGTCGATGGCCGTCAGGAATCCGCCGCGGCAGAGACTGGACACGCGAAGTCCTGCGTCGGACACCATCTTCGCCGCCTGCGCGACGCCGACTTCCTGTACTCGATCTCGCCACGGGCCGATTGCTCCGAGACCCGCCCGTGCCGCTCCGTCGACGGCTTGTTTCAGCGTCCACGAGTTCACTGTCTTGGTGTTCAAAGACAAAGCGGCGTAGGGGTTCATGACGTCACCCCGTTCAACTCCAGGAACAGCCCCATACGATGGACGGCCAGTGCCGGATCCAGCAGCAGCCCAGCGCGATCGGCGAGCACGAACAGTTCCGTCAGATGTTCGACGCTTCGGCCGGACGCCAGCCCGCCCACCATCGAGAATCCGGATTGCTTCCCGTTCAGCCAGGACAGGAACGCGATTCCGGTCTTGTAGTAGTACGTCGGTGCCGCGAAGATGTGGCGTCCGAGTTCCTGCGTGGATCGCAGGATCTCTTCTGCACGTTCGGAATTCCCACGATCGAGCTCCTGCAACGCCGTGGACGCAGCCGGATAGATCCCGGCGAAGATGCCCAGCAGTGCATCCGAGTGGCCCTGCTCGTCACCGATGATCAGCTCGGGATAATTGAAATCGTCTCCCGTGTAGAGCCGCACACCGTCCGGAAGCGCTCTGCGCAAGGCGATTTCATGATTCGCGTCGAGCAGCGACACCTTGACGCCGTCGACCTTGTCCGCATGCTCGGTGATCAGCTGAAGGAACGTTGCCGTGGCTGCGTCTATATCGACACTGCCCCAATACCCTTCCAGCGCCGGATCGAACATGGTTCCGAGCCAATGCAGGATGACGGGACTGTCGACCTCGTTCAACAAGGTCGAGTAGACGGACAGATAGTCCTCGGGCGACGACGCGACCTGCGCCAGGGCGCGTGACGCCATGATGATCACGTTGGCACCGGCATCGGTGACCACCGAGACCTGTTCGCGATAGGCGTCGAGCACCTCGGAAAGACTGGGCGACGCACCCAGGTCCAGCTGGTCCGTTCCAGCGCCACAGGCCAACAATCCGCCGACTCGCTTCGCTTCGGCACCGGAACGACGGATCAGTTCCGCAGTCGCCGCCCAGTCCAGGCCCATGCCGCGCTGGGCGGTGTCCATCGCGTCGGCGACTCCGAGCCCGTACGACCACAATTCACGCCGATAGGCCAGCGTGGCATCCCAGTCGATGTCGGCGAGGGCACCAGGTGTGTTGTCCGCCGTCACCCGCGGAACGACGTGCGCGGCCGCGTAGACGATGCGTGAGGTGAATGGCACCGAAGGCTTGGTCCACTCCCCCGGCTCGCCCAGAACATGAACACCTTTGCCGGGCAGCGCAATCGACGGGTCTGACACTGTAGTCGTCACAGCGTGATCTCCGGAACATCGAGACGACGGCCCTCGGCAGAGCTCTTCAGACCGAGTTCGGCCAACTGCACGCCGCGCGCGGCGGACAGCAGTCCGTATCGATGCGGGCGCTCGGCAACGACGTCGCGCAGGAATTCCTCCCACTGCAACTTGAAGCCGTTGTCGAGGTCGGCGTTCGCGGGCACCTCGAGCCACTGATCCCGGAACGGTTCCGTCACAGGAAGATCCGGGTTCCACACCGGTTTCGGCGTGTGCGAGCGATGCTGTGCGACGCACTTGCGCAGGCCTGCGACAGCGGACCCGTGCGTTCCGTCGACCTGGAATTCGACGAGCTCGTCTCGGAACACCCGGACTGCCCACGACGAGTTGATCTGCGCGACAACGCCGTTCTCGAGCTCGAAGATGCCGTACGCGGAATCGTCGGCAGTAGCCGCGTATTCACGGCCCTCCTCGTCCCAGCGTGTCGGAATATGGGTCGCGGCTTTCGCCGTAACGGTCTCGACCTTGCCGAGAATGCCTTCCAGCACGTAGTTCCAGTGGCAGAACATGTCGATGATGATTCCGCCACCGTCCTCGGAGCGGTAGTTCCAACTCGGCCGCTGCGCGGGCTGGCCGTCACCTTCGAACACCCAGTAGCCGAATTCACCACGCAGCGAGAGGATACGGCCGAAGAAGCCTTCGTCGACGAGTCGCTTGAGCTTCACCAACCCGGGCAGGTACAGCTTGTCGTGCACGACGCCCGCAGTGATGCCTGCGTTCTCGGCGATGCGTGCGAGTTCGATGGCTTCGGTGAGCGTCTCCGCCGTCGGCTTCTCGGTGAAGATGTGTTTGCCCGCTTTCATCGCCGACGCGAGTGCTTCCGCGCGTCGGGACGTGACCTGGGCGTCGAAATAGATGTCGATGCTGGCGTCGTCGATGATCGAGGTGGCGTCGGTGCTGTACTCGGCGATCCCGTACTGCGCGCAGAGTTCCTGAAGCTTGGCCTCGTTGCGGCCGACGAGGATCGGCTCGACCTGAACGCGTGTTCCGTCGTCGAGCAGAACGCCGCCCTGCTCGCGGATCGGAAGGATGGAACGCAGGAAGTGCTGCCGGAAGCCCATGCGGCCGGTGACGCCGTTCATGGCGATGCGCAGGGTGCGAGTGGAGTTGGGCATAAGGTTGCCTTTTCTGGGGAATGGATCGGAAAGATCGGCACGCGTCGAGCGAATGAACTCAGCTTCGGAATGCGCTTTCCAAGCTATGCTGTCGGAAGCGGTTGGTCAAGCGATATCGAGAAGGAGCAGTTATGGCAGCAGTGCGATTGAGCGACGTCGCGGCAGCCGCGGGAGTCTCGCAGGCCACCGCGTCGCGCGTGCTCAACGGCTCCTCCCGCATCCCGGGCGAGGGCGTCGCCGACCGCGTTCGTGCCGCTGCCGCCGACCTCGGATATGTCGCGAACGCCCAGGCCCAGGCGCTGGCGAGGTCGTCGACGGGCTTGATCGGACTCGTGGTGCACGACGTCGCCGACCCGTATTTCTCCTCGATCGTCCGCGGCGTGCAGAACGAAGCCCGCACAGCCGGAAAATTGGTGCTCCTGGCCAGCACCGAGCGTGACTTCGACATCGAACGTCAGTCGGTCAGCACGTTCATCTCGCACCGCGCCGACGCGATCATTCTGGCCGGCTCGCGACAAAGTGGTGATCTCGATCGGGATCTCGAACAAGAATTCGCCGCGTATCGCAAGAACGACGGAAAAGTCGTGGTCATCGGGCAACCGCTGCCGTTCGGTTCCGCCGTCGAACCGGAGAATTTCACGGCATCGGCGCAGCTTGCGGAGGCGTTGATCGGCGAGGGCCATCGACGTTTCGCCGTCATCGGCGGGCCAGGCAACATCCGTACGTCCGTCGATCGCCGGAACGGATTCGTCGACGCCCTGAGCCGGCACGGGCTTGCCCCGGAAATCGAAGTGGCAGGCGACTTCTCGCGCGACGGCGGATACAGCGCTGCCCGACGCCTCGCCGCGGCGCTGGAATTGCATCCCGACCACGGACAGGAGCGGAGCCTGCGGAGCGACCCAAGTGACATGCCCCCCTGCGTCTTCGCGGTCACGGACGTCATGGCGATCGGTGCCATCGCCGCGTGGCGCGGCCTCGACCTGCGGGTTCCCGAGGATGTCTGCGTCGCGGGGTTCGACGACATCCCGACCCTGCGCGACCACTTCCCCAGCCTCACGACGGTCGCACTGTCACTCGTCGAGATCGGCGAACGGGCAGTTCGGCTCGCACTGGACACACCGGCCGACGTGCACGAGTACGCGCCCGGGACAGTAGTTCTGCGCGCCAGCAGCGCTCTGAACAGGTAGTTTTTACCCACCCTTGACAGTGTGGGCGCGGTCACACTACATTCGGCACCAGCTTCGGAAAGCGCATTCCAATGGCGGCGCCAGGAAATGCAGTTGGCCCGCACCACTACTAGCTTGAGGACTCCACATGGCGGTAACAACGTCGGTCGAGACCCGTTCCGCTGACCCGGCGGCGTCCACTCCCGCGCCGACGAATCGACGACGGA
Source organism: Rhodococcoides kyotonense (assembly GCF_900188125.1). Classification (GTDB taxonomy): domain Bacteria; phylum Actinomycetota; class Actinomycetes; order Mycobacteriales; family Mycobacteriaceae; genus Rhodococcoides; species Rhodococcoides kyotonense. The sequence goes on from NZ_FZOW01000007.1 coordinate 88,594, forward strand.
GCTCGAAGGCCACCTTGCCCTCGTTCCGAAACACATGGTCCGGCCTCTGGCGGCCCCTGGCCCTCGTGGCCGTGCTGATCGCAGCATGGTGGGCCGTCACCGAATCCGAACTGGTTGCGCCCTATATCCTTCCGTCTCCCGGTGACACCTGGTCCACGATGACGGAGAACGCGTCCTACCTCGCCGGCCACACCTGGGTCACGACGTACGAGACCATTGCAGGCTTCGTCATTGCCGCGATCGTGGGCGAGGCGGTAGCGGTTCTGATGATCTACTCGTCGTCCATCGAGAAGACGATGTATCCACTGATCCTGTTCGCGCAGGTCATCCCGAAGATCGCCATTGCGCCGCTGTTCGTCGTCTGGCTCGGATTCGGTGCAAGCCCCAAGATCCTCGTCGCCGTGTTGATGGCGTTCTTCCCCATCGTGATCGCAGGCATGGCAGGTCTGCGGTCGGTCGACCCGGAGATTCTGGAGCTCACCTCCACCATGGGCGCCAGTAAGTGGAAGACGTTCGCCAAGGTCCGTTTTCCCGCATCCCTGCCCCAGCTCATGTCCGGGCTGAAGATCGCAGCCACACTCGCTGTCACCGGTGCGGTCGTCGGCGAATTCGTCGGAGCCAACGAAGGACTCGGCTACGTCATCCTCCAGGCCAACGGAAACATCGACACCGCAATGCTGTTCGCTGCTCTGATCATCATGTCGGCGCTCGGCATCATCCTCTTCATGATCATCGAGATCGCAGAGAAGTTCCTCATCCCCTGGCATGCGTCGCGTCGATCCACTGCATCCGCGTCCGCAGTCTGAAACAACGGAGACACCAATGAATTTCAGAACTCTCGTAGTCGCGGCTGCCGCTGCATCGTCACTCGTGCTCGCCGGTTGTAGCGGCGCGGGCGCATCGGAAAAGGCTCCCGGCGAGGACGGCGAAACCACCGCGACCTCCCTCATGCTCAACTGGTATCCCTACGGCGAGCACGCACCGTTCTATTACGGCGTGCAAGAAGGTATTTTCGCCAAACACGGCATCGACCTCACCATCACCGCAGGCCAGGGCTCGACCAAGACCGCGCAGGCCGCCGGGTCCAATCAGACCGACTTCGGCTGGGCCGACTCCGCCGCGGTACTCAGCAACATCGACAAGGGCGTGCGCATCAAGAGCGTCGGCGTGTTCCTGCAGACCACGCCGTCCGCGGTGCAGGTCTACGCCGACGGACCGATCCAGTCGACAGCAGACCTCGCAGGAAAGACGATCGCCGTCTCCGCAGGCGATGCGCCGACGACGACCTTCCCGGCGTACCTCGATGCAGTCGGCGTCGCCGAGGACTCGGTGTCACAGCAGAGCCTCGACTCTGCGGGCAAGGTCGCCGCGATGCTGTCCGGCCAGGTCGACGGCTTGATCGGCTTCGCACACGATCAGGGCCCCAACATCGCGAACAAGAGCGGTCGCGAGATGCGGTACCTGAAGTACTCGGACGCGGGCCTGAATTTCTTCAGCAACGGACTGATCGCCAACACGTCCACGATCGAACGGTCCCCCGAACTCGTCCAAGCCATGGTCGACGCCACCACCGAGTCGTTCGAGGCGGCCATCGCCAATCCCGAGGCGGCTGTGGCCTCGATGGTCGGCAAGGACCCGCAGACTCCACCCGAGTCCGTCCTGCTGCAGCAGTGGCAGGAAACCATCCCGCTCCTGACGACGCCCAACACCGAGGGCAATGCCCCCGGCGTCAACTCCGAGGAGGATTGGGTGTCCACGATCGCCGTGCTGTCGGACGCAGGATTGCTCGAGAGCGCCGAAGATCCGTCGAAGTACTGGGACTCGTCCTTCACCAGCAGTGAGGCCTGACATGACTGCCACATTCGATCGCCCCAAGACCGTGACAACCGACACCGCCGTCGCCGTGGACAACCTCAGCGTTCGGTTCTCGTCCAAGCGCGGTGAGGTGACCGCCCTCAGCGACGTCGACTTGACGGTTCGTGAAGGCGAATTCGTCTCCATCGCCGGACCGTCGGGATGCGGTAAGTCGACGCTGCTGAAAGTCGTTGCCGGACTGACCAATGCCAGCTCCGGAAGCGTCAGCCTTCGCGGACGTGAAGTGAAGGGCCCACAGCGAGGCATCGGCTACGTGTTCCAGCGGGCAGCGCTGCTCGAATGGCGTACTGTGCGCAAGAACATCCTGCTGCAGGGCGAGATGCGCGGCATGAGCAAGAAGACGACCGCAGCCAAGGCCGACCAGCTCATCGAGATGACCGGCCTGTCCGGCTTCGAGAACGCCTTGCCGCACGAGCTGTCCGGCGGTATGCAGCAACGTGTTTCGCTGTGCCGGGCGCTGCTGCACGAACCGGAGGTGCTGCTCATGGACGAGCCGTTCGGTGCGCTCGACGCACTCACCCGCGAGAAGATGAACGTCGAGCTCCACCGTATCTGGCGCGAAACCGGTACGACGGTCATGTTGGTGACACACTCGGTTGCCGAGGCCGTGTACCTCGCCAACCGCGTCGTCGTCATGAGCCCACGGCCGGGCCGCATCGTCGAGATCCTCGACGTCGACCTGCCCGCCAAACGCGACTACAGCCCGACGATGGAGCAGCCGGAGTTCACGTCCGTCGCCAATAGGGTCCGTGATCTGCTGGGGGCGACCACCAGCGCCGATTAGGGCGGCTTCGCCGCCACGTGCACGAAAATACATAGCGGGCTATGTATTTTCGTGCACGTGTGGCGCAGCCACACTCTCTCGTTAACCAAACGAATGGTACAAATTACACATCTCGGCGACGGCCGCCGACGACGTGGACACGAACGAGGGTCATGGACGACAAGGCGTCGCGCCTGCACGACAAGGTGATGACCGCGTTGGTCATCACATCGATCGTTTCGGCAGGCATCGTCGTCGCCGGCCTGACCGCGGCGCCGGAAGAACCCGCGCTGACGGTCCAACCCGTCACTCCGACGCAGGAAGCCCCGACTCCTCCTCCTGAGGAGTACGTGGTGGTCACGCCAGAAGTGGAGTATCCGACATCGATTCCTGGATGCGACGACGTCGATCCCCCTGTGGAGGACAGCTATTCCTCCTTCATCACGATGGGTGACCAGAGCTACGACAACCCGATCGCGCCGTGGTTCAGTGGCCCGAAGGCACAACTCATGTCCGAAGCACTGCTTTCGGCACTACCGACCCACATTTCGTTCGAAGACGGCGTTCCCTACTTCGATCCGATCCCTGTCTACAACGGTGCACCCGAGGAGGTGACCGTCGACTCGACCAACGCATACGGGTCTGTCATCACCGATACGGGAACCGGGTCCCTCAGCGTCGCTGTTTCCCAAAGCACTCGAGGCGTCGAACCGTGCGTCGCGGGTGATCTCGACGAACGATCGACGATGCCCGACGGAACCGTCGTCGACGCCTTGACCACCTGGCGCGAAGTCAACGGCGACCGTACGTACGCGCGAAGCGTGACGGCCTACCACCTCGATGGGTCGCAGATCTCGGCCTACTCGGCAGCCCCGGACAGCGAAAACGCACTACCACTGTCGGTCGACGAACTCGTCTCCGTCGTCACCGCGTCGGGGTTGAGGACGTCGAGCAGTGCACCTCCAGGAACGCCGGGAAACATCTCCGAATGCAGCCCGTTCGGACGGAACGAGTCGACCAGAAAGTTCACCGGAACCGATATCGCGGCACTCAACTCGGCGTTGACGAATGCCGCCGTCGGTACGCTGGCTCCCTCTCCGGCGCTGGGCGCGTTGCGTCCGAGCGCATGGGGCGATGGGCTCTGCCAAATAGTGAACAGTGCCGCGGGAACGCTGACGATCTCGGTCGGGGATGCGCCTGCACCCGACCCCGGACTGTACGCGAGCGGCACAATGGCGTCGGTGGAGACGCCGTCGGGTCTCAGTGTCACCGTGCAGACCGAACTCCCTTGGGAACGCGCAGAATTGGAGCGCATTGCCGTCACACCCGGATTGGACCAGTAGTGAAGCCCCGCACGCAACTGGCAATTGCAGGCCTCGTCACCGTCGTATCCGTCTCGGCCGCCACAGTGTTCCTGGCGCAGGACAGAACAGCCACGATCAAGCGGATCACCGACGCGACGCCGGGGGCCCCTGGATTGGCCTGGGCCTTGGACGCGTCCGCAAGCGGACTGAACGGCGCGACTTTCTCCGACCCACGGAGCGGGTCCGAATATCCCTGGGGCGTAGGGGCGATTCGGATCGACGACACGTTGTTCACGCTCGCCGTCGTCGGCGGTGGCGACGGCCCCAACACGGATGCTGTCATGGTGGCGGTCGACGTCGATTCCGGCACGGTGCGGTGGACCGCGCCCGCACAGGAGTTGGCTACGTGCGCCGACGAACCGCTCGACGGAGCCCTTGTGTGCCAACGAGTTCCATACTTGCCGCACCCCGGACTGATCACGTACGACATCGCGTCCGGTGAGTCTCGCACGGTACCGTCGTCGCCCGACGCCTTCGCGATCACCGTCGCAGAGGATCGCCTGTATACCGCCGAGGGCAACCTCGAGGATGCCGATGTGCGTCTTCATCGCGGAACGCTGGAGCGCCCCGATGCCGACTGGAGTGCACCGGTCACAGCATCGGGCGGCTGGGAGGACCAGTACGCAGATCGCCTGAAAGTCGACACGGAGATCGGGCAGTTCGATATCGGTGGCCAGTTCGCATCCTTCGATGCGGCTACAGGCAAAGAAGTCTGGTCGACGGACATCCTCGACGACTGTGTCATCGCCAAGTACCGCTCAGCGGGCGACCTGGCGGTGGCCACCGAATTCGATTGCGCCGGTGACTCGTCCGACGTCACCGCAACCCGGGCCTACACCTCCGACGGAGATGTACTCGTGTCTCACCCGGGCCCGGTCGAGCACTATCTGGCCATCGACGATCCGACTGATGCGTCCGTCCCGGTAGTGCTGGGCGACGCCGCGTTCGATCGTACGAGCGGCGAAGAGCTGTGGCGCAGCGACCTTCTGATCTTCGACGATCCCGGCGACGAGTGGAACGATCCTCGTATTCGGGGCACGTTGGGGGCAGTCATCGGCGAGGTCGGGCTTCTCAGCCGGGACGGCACGACGATCGGGATCGATCTGAATTCCGGCGAAGAACTCTGGAGGGCACCAGAGCGGTGGTCGATCATCGGCAGTGACGGAGACACCGTTCTCGCATCCGAATCGGGACATCTGAATGCCCTCGATTCGCTGAGTGGCGAACTGCTCTGGTCGGCCGAATACTCCAAGATGATCCCCGACGGTGCCAGCCCCGACACCCTCATCGAAGGAGCAGACGGTTCGTACACCCTGATGTCCGGATCGACTCTTGCACGACTGATCCCGCTCCCCTGACCGGGTGGCGACGACCGCCGATCGTTAGGATCCCGGCTAGATGCCTAGCAGACGGGACCGAAGATGACCGACGCCACGACCCATCCTTTCGACGACGCACTGGCCCTGACCAGCCTCGAGCCCGGCACCTACCTGGGCAAGACTTCGCCTGCGTACAACAACATGGTCGGCCCGTTCGGCGGGCTGACTGCAGCCACGCTGATCCGCGCGATCGAACTGCACCCCGACCGCCACGGGGATCCGATATCGCTGACCATCAACTTCGCCGGCCCGATCACGGAGGGCGAGTTCCAGATCTCCACCCGCGCGGTGCGCACCAATCGGAGTAACCAGCACTGGTATCTGGAGGTCAGCCAGAACGGCGAGATCGCGACGACTGCCACCGCGGTGTTCGGCACCCGACGCGAAACATGGGACGACGACGAAGCCACTCCCCCGGATGCGCCTGCCCCGTCCGAACTCGAGCAGAGCGGCTTCCCGGATTTCATCGCGTGGGCCCGTAATTACGAGATGCGCTTCGCATCAGGAGCTTTGACGGAAGAGGCATCCGACAGCTCCACGATCACTCTGTGGGTCCGCGACACCCCCTCACGCGCATTGGATTTCACGTCACTGACGTCGATGGCCGACATCTTCTACCCTCGCGTGTTCCAGCGTCGGGGGACGTACGTTCCCGCGGGCACCATCTCATTGACCATTCACTACTTCGCCACTGCGGAAGACATAGCAGCGCAGCATGATTCGTACGTTCTCGCCCACGCCCATGCCCGACGCTTCCACCGCGGTTACTTCGATCAGTCGGCCGAACTGTGGAGCAGCGACGAGAAACTTATTGCCACGAGTCACCAGGTCGTGTACTACAAGGACTGATCCGGCAGGTCGTCACAATCCGACCCATATTCACGGACCGAACAGTGCCAGGGGAACAACGGCGATTCCGTCGCTTCGTCGGTAAGCGTATTCGCCTGTCGTCACTACGACAGCGTCGAGCATGCGTTCGCCGACTGAGTCGCGCAGCCATTTCAGGTGGCGTACGTCGTGATCGTCGACGTCAGGTGACACCTTGACCTCGACCGCAACGAACGCTCCATCTCCCCGCTCGACAATCAGGTCTACCTCGTGAGCGCGGGTTCGGAAGTGGTACACCCGCGCCTCGTTCGCTTGCGCGTATACCTCCAGGCTCTGCGTGACCAAGGATTCGAACAGGTGACCCAAGCGGACACCTGCCGCCCCGCCGGGTGACATCAAGGTATCCGCGGTCACTCCGAGAAGTCGACAGGCCAGAGCCGGATCGACCAGGTGATGTTTCGGTGCTTTCGACAGTTGCCCCATCGAATTGTCCTGAGGCAGCCACGCTTCCACATCATTCAGCATGCGAAGCCGGCTGAGGACGTCACGATAATTGATGGACGTCTGGCGGGTAGGTTTGGTGACCGAGCCCGGCGTGGCGGCATCACGTACCGACTCCCACGAGGCCGATGTAGAGACGGCCGCAGCGTAGGAGGACAGCCACGCACGAAGCGATTCCGGTCTGCGAACGACATGTCCTTGCTCCGGGAAGTCGTGCTCGACGATGTTGTCGAGATAGCCGTCCAGCGCCGCGCGTAGCGCTCGTCCCTCGAGATTCCGCATTCCGGGGAACCCCGAACCCACGATTTCGTCCACGTAGTCGGCCAACGAGGCACCGGCGGAACCTGTGACATCAGCGCGTTCACCTGTCAGCAGACCCCTGAGCGACACTGCTCTACCAGCATCCGGCCAGCGCTCCGCGATACTCAACGGCCACATACGCACCCGCACGATTCGCCCAGCACCGGAATGCGTCACCGCATCGGACGGTGGTGCGCTCCCAGTCAGCAAGAACTGACCTCCAGTTGCATCATCATCGACGGCACGCCGAACGAGGTCCCACGACGGCGGATACCGCTGCCACTCATCGAGCAACACCGGCTTGGCGGAGCGTCGGAGAAGTCCGGCATCCGCTGAGATCAGCTCTCTATCAGTGCCTCGATCCAGGGCGACGAACGACGCTGCTCGTCGCAACGCCGTCGCCGTTTTACCGACGCCCTTCGCGCCGTCCAGGCTGATCGCGGCCAAATGGGGCATAAGGTCGTCGAGTTCTCGGTCCACGATACGGACGAGATAGCGTGACTGTTCCACATCACTACCATACAGATTAGTCGCATCAAATCATACGCTTCAGCAGTCTTTTACTGTACAGATATGTCGCTAGTCGTCAGCTGCGCGAGCGTCGGCGGCACCTGTTCATGCTGCGTCACTTGCTGATACCGTGCGCCCACGTCGAACAGCACGCTCTCGCGACCCGCCGCAGCCGTCAACTGCGCCCCGATCGGCATACCCGACGACGGATGGAACCCGATCGGCAGAGCAAGTGTCGGCCCGTCGTGCAGTGACCACGGGTACGTCAGCTGCCCCATCCGCCGCGACTGCTCCACCACTCCCGCTCCCCCGGCAATGAACGGAACATCCACGGGCATTGTCGGTGTCAGCACGACATCGACATCCGAGAACAAGCCAGCCAGCCCCGCGCGATACTCGTCCCGCCCAGCCAAAGCAAGAAGCCTTTGGTTCTCGGAAATACTCGACCCCAACGAAATTCGTTCCAGAGTCGCCGGTTGAAACAGCTCGGGAGACTGCTCGAGCCGCTCCCGATGCCGACGCGCCAGGTCGTAGTAGATCAGCGTGTAGACGATGTCCTGCGCCGAACCAGCTCCTGGCACATCGACGGGCACGAGTTCGTAACCGAGAGATTCCAATTCACGAGCCGCAGCAGATACCGCATCGGCAATCGCGGGATCGATGTCGTCGGTGACGAACACACGCGGCACTCCGATGCGCCGAGCCACACCCCCGAGATCCGTCGCACGAGAAAGTACCGAGAACAGCCGAGCAACCTCGCCGACGGTTCGAGCCATGGGCCCGACGGTGTCGAAGTCCTCGCTGACGGGATAGACGCCCTCGTTGCTGATCGCTCCCCACGTCGGACGAAGACCCGTGACCCCACACGCCGACGCCGGAAGCCGCACGGACCCCCCGGTATCGGTGCCGAGTGACGCGTCGACCAACCCTGCCGCGACGGCCGATCCCGAGCCGCCGCTGGACCCACCCGGCACCCGCGAGAGATCCCACGGGTTACGCGGCACTGGCCCGGCAGTGTTCTGCGACGTCACACCGACGGCGAATTCGGCCATGTTCAGTTTGGCCGTCACAGACGCACCTGCACCGAGCAACCGCGTCACGACGACCGAATCACGCGACGCCACTTGCCCTTCGAAGAATCGCGATCCACACGTGGATACGACGCCGGCAACATCGATGTTGTCCTTGACGCCGATCCTCATGCCCGACAACGGGCCCGAACCATTCCCGGCGCGGTCACACCACGTGATGACCGCGCCGAGGTCGGTCAGGCTGCACTCCCGGCACGCAGGCCTGCAGTTGCGTCCTCGTCGACGATCCACTTCTCCGTGTCCACGACTACACCGTAGTCGCGACGCGCATCCTCGGCCGTCAGGTACTCATCCCAGACGTCGCTGAGCACCTGGAACGGATCGCGCTTGAACGGATCACCGAAACCGCCGCCCGACGGCAACTTGATCTCCAGCGTGTCACCGGCATGGATCGTTTCCTGAGTCACTTTGGAGTACAACACTTCTTCGCGGTCGGTTCCCGCATTACGCGTGAACGATCCCGACACACCGTCGTGCCCACCGAGCGCACCCGCGGGTGCGTCGGACCGGTTGTCGGCCTCGGATCCGAGGAACGTGTCGGTCTCCATGAGCCACTTGCGGACGCTGCCGATGCCGCCGCGCCACTGCCCGGGAGCCGGTGCCTCGTCACGCAATTCGTAGCGCAGTGCTCGCATCGCGTGGTTGAGCTCGAGCTCTTCGATCGGGTTGTTGCGGGTGTTGGCCATCAGCGCGTCGACGGCGTCCATACCGTCTTTGCCGTTGCGGCCACCGTACGACCCCTCGTTGATCTCGATGTAGACCCAGTACGACTCACCGTCCGGCGCGATGCCGGAGTAGGCGATCGCACACAGCGCAGCAGACGAGCCTGCGACGGCGTGATCGGGCAACACCGGCGCCAAAGCCAGGTTGATCGAGTCGAACACACGGTTGACCTGCGAGAACCGAGCAAAGCACGACGCCGGGAAGTCAGGGTTGAAGATCGTGCCCTCGGGGGCGTACGCCTTCACAGGCCGGAAGCAGCCGTCGTTCTGCGGCACGAATTCTTCGGTGACGTCCTCATCGAGCAGAATCGTGCGAATCGCCGACACCGCAACCGGGAGCACGGATCCCTCGAACGGCACGTTGAACGCCGTCGGCACCTGACTGTTCGATCCGGTGAGGTCGATGAGGATGTCCTCGCCGTCGACCTGGACACGCACGGCGACGGCCAGTGGCTCGCCGCGGTTCTTGCCGTCGTCGTCCAGGTAGCCGATGGGCGCGGAGTAGCTGCCGTCGGGGATTTCCCGAATCTTGCTGCGCAGCATGTTCTCCGAGTAGTCCATCCACCGCTCACCGGCACTCATGACGGTGTCGAGACCGTATTTCTCGAGCAGTTCGGTGAACCTCTTCTCACCGATGCGCGAGCAGGCGATGAGCGCTTCGAGGTCGCCGCGGTTCTGCTCGGGGGTGCGGACGTTGTCGAGGATGTGCTGGATCAGGTAGTCGTTGCGGACTCCGGCCTCGTAGATCTTCATCGAGTCCATGAGCTTGCCCTCGGCCCAGACGTCGACGACGTCCATGCACAGGCCGGGGAAGTTGCCTCCGACGTCGGACACATGCCCTGTGCAGCCGGCGAATCCGATGTGCTCGCCCTGCCAGAAGATCGGGATGATGACGCCGTAGTCGGGCGAGTGCGCGGCACCGTGGTACGGGTGGTTGTGCAGGATGACGTCACCGGGCTTGTACGTTCCCGCGAGTCGACGGTTCACACCGCGGATGTAGGCGGGAATCGAACCGCAGTGCATGGGAGTCGAATCCGACTCGCACAGTTCGCGTCCGTTGACGTCGAAGATGCCTGCGCCGAGGTCCTCGGATTCGCGGATGAGGCTGGAGTACGCCATCCGGTACAGGACCTGGGCCATCTCCTTCGCCATCGACTGCAGCGCACCACCGATGACGCGCAACGTGATCGGGTCGACCTCGACGTCGTTCCACGTGCGGGTCGCTTCGCCCGCGAGGGATACACCGGTCTTGGGCATCAGCGCCTTGCTCATGCGGGGTTCCTCTCGATGATGATGTGGCCGACGGCGTCGACGGTCGCGTGCTGGTTCATGCCGATGATGGTGGTCGAGTCGAACTGTTCGACGATCGCAGGACCGGCAAAGGCGTTGCCCGCCAACAACAAGGACCGTTCGTACACAGGTGTGTCGACCCACTCCGGCTTCGCGGTCTCGTCGGCCCAGAACAGCGCCTGTGTGGTGGTCTTGATCGCGGCCGACGCGTCGGCGCCGCCTTTTTCGATCTCCGAGATCCGAACGTGCGGAACCGCCCCGACACCGGTGACGCGAATGTTGATGAGCTGCACGGGCTTGTCGTCGAAACGCTGCGAGTACGTGCGTCCGTGTGCTTCGTGGAAGGCCTCGGCGGTGGTCTTGACCCACACGTCGTCGATGGCGCCGTCCGGCGCCTGAACTCGAAGCTCGTAGCCCTGACCGACGTAGCGGCAGTCGACACTGCGTTCGAGCGAAATATGCTCGGGTGCAACACCGTCGGCTTCGAGCTGCGCGATGGCCTGCTTCGACAGACGATCCATCTGCGACGCGATGAGTTCGATGTCCGGATCAGCCGACGACGTCCACACCGTCGTGGGTACTTCGTAGCGGATGTCGGTGGTGAGCAGACCGACGGCGGAGGTGATACCGGGATGGCCGGGCACGATCACACGTGGGATACCGAGCTGGTCGGCGATCTGCCACGCGAACAGCGGTCCTGCACCGCCTTCGGCGATCAGCGAGAAGTCGCGCGGGTCATAGCCTTTGCGTACCGAGTGCAGACTGATCGCCTCGGTCATCGAGTGCGCCAGAATCTTGAAGATACCCATCGCGGCCTCGTCGAGCGGAGTCTCCAGCTTGTCCGCGATGTGCGTCTGAATCGCCTCGCGGGCCAGTTCAGGCTTCACTTCCATGGTCCCGGACAGGAAGCTGTTCTCACGCAACCAGCCCATCATGACCATCGCGTCGGTGGACGTCGGCTCGGTACCACCGCGGTTGTAACAGGCAGGGCCAGGCACAGCGCCGGCACTACGAGGTCCGACGCGGAACATGCCACCGTCGTCGACGACGGCGATCGAGCCGCCACCAGCGCCGATCGTGTCGACCTCGGCCATCGGGACCATCGCGTGATAGTCGCCGATACGCGTGTCGAGCAGGTGCTTCATACGCAACGCACCATCCGGCGCGACGCCGACGTCTGCCGACGTGCCACCAACGTCGAGAGTAATGACGCTCGGAAATCCCGACGCCTTGCCGATGGCGCAGCCACCGAGCAGACCGGCGATGACGCCACTGGTCAACAGCGACACCGGGATCTCGCTGGCGCTGCGCGAGGTGACGAGCCCACCGGCCGACGTCATCAGATGGACGTCCTCACCGACCTGCGCAGCGCGCGCCTTGTCGGCGAGATTCTCGATGTACTTCGACGTCTTCGGGCCGATGAACGCGTTGAGCGCGGCCGTCGAAAAGCGTTCGTACTCACGGTATTGCGGCGCCACCTCACTGGACAGCGAAATGAAGACCTCGGGAAACTCTTCGAGAATGATTGCCTTGACGCGTTGCTCGTGCGTCGGATTGCGGTACGAATGCAGGAAGGCGACGGCAATCGCCTGCACACCACGATCTTTCAGCAGCCGGACCTGTTCGCGCACGGCGTCTTCGTCGAGCGGCGTCAGGACGTTGCCTGCGGCATCGATGCGCTCGGGGACGACGCGACGGTTGCGGCGCGGCACGAGCTGCCATTTCTGCCACGGAAGATCTTGGTAGTTGGAGTAGTTGAGCGGACGCTTCTTCCGCGCGATGTGCAGGAGGTCGCGGAAGCCTTCGGTCGTGATCATGCCGACGTCGGATCCGTTGTGCTCGAGCACGATGTTGGTCGCGACAGTCGTGCCGTGGAAGAACATGTCGATCTCGGACGGGTCGATGCCGGCGCGCTCGGCGAGAACTCCGATGCCGTCCATCGTTCCGATCGACGGATCGTGGTTGGTCGACGGCGTCTTGTGCACCACCACGGTGCCGTCGTCGTACCACAGCACGAGATCGGTGAACGTGCCGCCGACGTCGACTCCAATTCGTTTCATCAAGCTTCCATTTCTGCCGGCGCCCTCGAAGGAGCGGAAGGGACGACCGAGTGATTCGTCGGCCCTGAAAGTGTCGGGCTCACCGCGCTTGGGGTGACACGAGTCATAGTGCCTGTCTCCGCCGATGAAAGCAATACCTCAGATGTTTCCCGCATGAAAACCGTGCCCTGACGCCCGAACCGCCCGATCCATGCGACATGGGCGTCGAAAGAGCGGATGATTAACAGGTCTGGATATGCGCGACGCAGACCGACACACCGGATAGGCTCGTGCGCGTTCAGCCCAGCACTTTCGAGTAGAAGGATCGCGACGTGAGCGACACGACCGCCGATGCGGCGCCCAAGGCCGGTCCGGCGTACGCAGTTCTGGCCGGCCACCTGCGCGAACGCATCCTGTCCGGTGAGTTGCAGCCCGGCGCCAGACTTCCCGGCGATACCGAACTCAGCGCCGAATTCGGCGTCGGCCGGAGCACCATTCGCGAAGCGCTCCGCTCGCTGGCCAGCCAGAACCTCATTCTCACGACGCGCGGAGTGACGGGCGGAAGCTTCGTCGCCGAGCCAAGCGTCGGGCACATCAGCGCCCACCTCGAAACCGGCGTCGCCCTGATGGCCGCCGCGGAGGCCGTCACAGTCGACCAGCTGATGGAGGTTCGCAACTTGATGGAGGTGCCCGCGGCAGGGATCGCCGCGTTCCGGCGCACCGACGACCACGTCGCACAGCTTCGGGCGAGCATGTTCGATCCGACCGGCGCACAGGGCCCCGAAACATACACGCGGAATCAGGAGTTTCACCTCGTCCTGCTGCGCGCAGCGCAGAATCCCCTGCTCGAGCTCATCACTGCGCCCGTGTTTCGCGTGTTGTCGGGCAGGTTCGGACGCGATCACGCGCCCGACGGCTTCTGGCAGTGCGTCGACCACGATCATCGGGCGATTCTCGACGTCATCGTCGCAGGTGATTCGATGGCCGCAATGGATCTGATGCGCAAGCACCTCGACCACCTCGGCGACTCGTATCGTCAGATGGATCGACTGCGCGCCGAGTAAGTATCTGCTCTTTCGACGCGAATCTTCGCGGTTGCTCGACGAAAAGTGACCCTTGACTCATTAAACGTCTGATGTTTATGGTTCAGGGGCAGGCATTCGCCGAACCAACACGAGGAGACACGGTGGCAACCCATCCGGCCGTTCTAGGGCGCTTCTTCGAGGACTACGTCGTGGGTGACGTGTACCAACACCCCCTCGGACGGACGATCTCCGAGACCGACAACACGTGGGTCACGCTGCTGTCGATGAACACCAACCAGAACCACTTCAACGCACACCTGGCCGCGCAGAACCCCATCACCGAGGGACGCGTCATCGTCAACTCCGGCCTGACAGTTGCTGTGGTACTGGGCATTTCGGTACTCGACATGAGCCAGAACGCAATTTCGAATCTCGCGTTCACCGACATCAAGATGTCGCACCCCGTCTACGCGGGCGACACAATCTACGCCGAGAGCATCTGCACCGGGCTGCGTAAGTCCGAGTCACGCCCGTATTCAGGAATCGTCTCCATGATCACCCGAGGCCTCAATCAGGATGGCGTGGAGGTGATTTCGTGGAAGCGCTCCGTCATGGTCGCCACGCGTGAAAGCGGCATCGGGCAGAACTACTTCCCCGAGGCTGTCAGCGGTCCACTCGAACTACCGAAGGAGACGGACGCATGAGGCCTCTCGAAGATGTACGCATCATATCGCTCGAACAGTACGGCGCAGGCCCCTTCGGCAGCGTCCACCTCGCTGATCTGGGTGCCGATGTCATCAAGATCGAGGATCCGAGCGTCGGCGGCGACGTCGGACGCTACGTGCCCCCGTACAACCAGGGCGAGGACTCGTTGTTCTTCGAGACCTTCAACCGTAACAAGCGCAGCCTCTCACTCGATCTGTCGACGCCCGCCGGCCGCAGCGTATTCGAGGATCTGGTGCGCGGTGCCGACGCGGTGTATTCCAACCTGCGCGGCGACGTACCGAAGAAAATCGGAATCACGTACGACGACCTGAAGCACCTCAACCCCGCGATCGTGTGCTGCAGTCTCACCGGCTTCGGGATGACGGGACCGCGCGCGAAAGAGCCTGGTTACGACTACATTCTGCAGGGTCTCGCCGGCTGGATGGACGTCACAGGTGACCCCGACGGCCCACCCACCAAGTCGGGTCTCTCGCTCGTCGACTACTCCGGTGGTTTCGTCGCCGCGATTTCCCTGCTGTCCGGCCTCCACGCTGCCCGACGCGACGGCGTCGGCGGAGATTGCGATGTCTCGCTGTACGACACGGCGATGTCGCTGCTCACCTACCCCGCCACGTGGCACCTCAACGCAGGTTTCGAGCCCGTGCGCACGAAGAACTCGGCGCACCCGTCTCTAGTTCCGTTCCAGGCCTTCGAGGCGAGCGACGGTTGGCTCGTCGTGGGATGCGCGAAGGAAAAGTTCTGGGAGCGTTTGGTTATCGCGATCGGCAGGCCCGAACTGGGCGCCGATCCTCGGTTCACCAGCTTCGCGTTGCGCGGCACCAATCAGGGCGAGTTGCTCCCCATTCTCGAGGAGGTCTTCGCGACGGCGTCGGTCGATCACTGGCTGTCACTGCTCGGGCCGGCCGGTGTTCCGTCCGGACCCATCAACGACATCGCGCATGCACTGACCGAACCGCACACGCTCGCACGGAATCTCATCGTCGAGACGTCCCATCCCGTGTACGACACCATCCGCCAGGTCGCATCCCCCGTGAACTTCGGCGCCGAGAAGCCACAGTACCGACGCGCGCCCCAACGCAACGAGCACTTCGACGAGGTCGTCGGCTCACTCGGCTACGACGCCCAGCATATCGAGAAGCTCACTGCCGAAGGAGCATTCGGGACGTCCGAGGTTCGGGCGTGAGCACCGCAGTCCTCGCCGAGTGGGCACTGAGTGTCGACGAGCTACCGGATGAGGTTCGGCGCGCAGCATCACGCCACCTGCTCGATGGCGTCGGGAATGCTGTTGCTGCAGCCCGACTCGGCGCAGGCGCGGCGGGATGGTCGGTGGCTACTGCGTTGGGCGGCTCCTCCGAAGCGAGGCCACTGACCGGCACACAGCCGCTGTCGGCGCCGGCGGCCGCTATGGCCTCGGCGGTGCTCGTGCACGCACTCGACTTCGACGACACCCACGCGGGCGCCCTCGTACATCCGACGGTGGTGTCGCTACCAGCGGCCTTCGCCGTCGGGCAGGAAACCGGAGCCACAGGCGCAGAGATCCTGACTGCCTTCGCTCTCGGTCTCGAAACTGCGTGTCGCTTGGGCGCAGTCAGTCCGCACGGTTTCCATGCTCGGGGCATGCATGCGACTGGGGTCGTCGGCCCGTTGTCGTCGGCTGTGGTGGCCGGGCGTTTGTTGGGGCTGTCACCGTCGGTTCTCGTGCACGCGTTGGGCATCGCTGGCTCGTCGAGTGCAGGCCTACTCGAATTCCTCGACAGCGACGCCGATACGAAGTCACTCCATCCCGGATCTGCCGGTTTCAACGGCATTCTCGCGGCCCGACTCGCCGCCGCCGGTGCCGGCGGGCCCGCGTCGGTACTCGAAGGCAAGCGTGGTCTGTACGCCGCCTTGTCCGACCGCCCTGCAGACCTGGCCGTCCTGACCGCCGATCTCGGTACTTCGTGGGAGTCCACCCGCATCGGGATCAAGCCCTACCCCAGTTGCCAATTGATGCACGTGACACTCGACGCGGTGAAGGCTGCCGGTTTTTCGTCTGGGGAGATCACCGACATCGAGGTCTTCGTGCATCCCGATTCGAGGCCCATCGTCTGTGGACCGAACGCCGGTGTCGCCGCACCGCGCAGTACATACGACGGCAAATTCGACCTGCCGTGGTCCGTCGCCGCACTGCTGCACGACGGCGCGGTGACGGTCGGAACCTACACCCCGGAATCCATTGCACGACATGAGGTTTTGGATACCGCCCGCGCGGTACGCGTCACCGACATGACGTACGACGGGCCCGCCGCGTCGGCTCCGGGACGTGCACTGATCACCCTTTCCGATGGCAGCGTCCTCGAAGGCCGTGTCGACGGGAGCAGGGGCAGTGCCGCATTCCCGCTCGACGACGCGGGCCTGCGCGAGAAGTTCCTCTCGAACTGCGGGAATCACTCCAGCGCACCAGAACTCGCCGACCTGCTCCTCACTCTCGACGATCAACCCGACCTCACTGCGGTGCTGGACCTGGCCGCCGACATCTCCCGATAGGACTACCGCCGTGGACTTCACGTACACCGAAGATCAGCTCGACTTCCGAAAGGCACTGCGCCACTTCGTCGACAAGGAGATCGTCCCCGTCGCGAACGAGTGGGAGAAGAGCGGACGCTACCCCACCGAGATCGTCGACCACATGAAGGCCATGGGCCTGTTCGGGATCACGACGCCCGAAGAGTACGGCGGCCTCGACCTGGACAAGGTGTCGTTCACCCTCGTATACGAGGAACTGGCGCGCGGGTGGATGGGCGTCGCTGGCATCCTCGGCAGCCACAACCTTTCGTGCTGGATGATCAACAAGCACGGCACCGACGAGCAGAAGCAGAACTTGTTGCCCAAGTTGGCCTCCGGTGAATGGCGCACCGGCGTCGGCCTGACCGAACCCGGCGCGGGCACCGACCTGCAGGGAATCAAGACGACGGCCAAGCGCGACGGCGATCATTACATCGTCAACGGCGCGAAGACGTGGATCACCAACGCCCGTCACGCGAACGTTCTGCCCGTGCTGGTCAAGACCGATCCAACGGCGTCGCCCGCGCACAAGGGCATGAGTCTGCTGCTGATCGACACCACGCTCGACGGCTTCGAAGTGCAGCGTGACATGGGAAAGCTGGGATACAAGGGCACCGAATCCTGCGAGATTCTGCTCGACAACATCCGCGTACCCGTCGACGCGTTTCTCGGTGGGGTCGAAGGCCGTGGCCTGCAGCAGGCGCTGTCGGGGCTGGAGATCGGACGCCTGAACATCGCCGGCCGAAGCGTCGGGATCGCACAGGCGGCGTACGACGCCGCACTGCAGTACGCACGTGAGCGCACTGCCTTCGGGCAGCCGATCGCCGACTTCCAGGCCATCCAGTTGAAGATCGCCGACATCGCGACCCAGCTGCAGGCCGCGCGTCTGATGACGTACTGGGCTGCATCGCAAGCAGATTCGGGCAAGCGGGTCGACATGGAAGCCGGTATGGCGAAGTACTTCGCGTCCGAGACCGCGATCACCGCGAGCCTCGAAGCCATGCGCATTCACGGCGGTTACGGATACTCGACGGAATTCGTCGTCGAGCGTCTGTACCGCGACGCACCGTTGATGGCCATCGGTGAGGGTACCAACGACATCATGCGTACCGTCATCGCGAAATCCCTTGTCGCGGGTAGTGGAGTTATCGGGTGAGCGGTGCGCTGACCTATCTCTATGTACCAGGGACCATGCCCGAGCGGTTCGACAAGGCCCTCGCTTCCGGGGCAGATGCCGTCGTACTGGATCTCGAAGACGCAGTTGCGTTGAACGACAAAGAATCTGCCCGACGCACGGCCGCCGAGTGGGTCTCGCAGTGCATGCCTGGTGCCGTCGAGATCTGGGTGCGCGTCAATCCTGGTGATCTCGAGGATGTTAGGGCGGTTGCTCATTCTCGGTTGACGGGTGTGTGGTTGCCGAAGGTGGGGTCGGCTGCTGAGGTCTCAGAGGTTGCCGACCTGTTGGCCGAGATCAGCCCGCACGCAGCGATTTCGGCGATGATCGAGACGGCGGGCGGGGTGTTCGACGCACTGTCGATCGCGCGTGCACCCCGCGTGAGGTTCCTGCAGATCGGCGAAGTGGATCTGGCTGCGGATCTCGGTGTGGACGGTTCGGATGATTCCCTACTGTTCGCGCGGAGTCACGTCGTCGCGGCATCGGTGGCGGCTGGCATCGAGCCGCCGCTCGCAGCGGTGTCGCGCAATTTTCGCGATCTGGATGCGTTCGAAGCTGATACCCGGAAGCTCGCTGGCCTCGGGTTCGTCGGGCGGGCGTGCATCCATCCCGCGCAGGTCTCAGTGTCGCGGGAGGTGTTCGTGCCCGATGAGGCTCAAATCTCGGAGGCCGAAGCCGTCCTCGCAGCTCTCTCTGGAACGGGAGTCGCCGTCGACTCGCGGGGTTTCTTGATCGACGAAGCCGTCGCCCGGCAAGCCAGGCGGGTCATGGAGCTCCGCCCCTCGTGAGTGTTTATGTATAGAGGGCTATAGATAAACACTCACGATGTCGACGAGGCTTTCGATGCCGACGAGATCCGAGGCGTTGCGCGTCAGTAGTCGTGCGCCATGCGCATGTGCAGTGGCTGCGATCATCAGGTCGAAGGCTCGCGCCTGGGGTCGACGACCGCTCGCACGCACGGCCGCTGCAAGCTGACCGTAGCTTCGCGACACTGTGTCGTCGACAACCAGAGGCTCGAAGGCTCGCTCGACAGCTACGAGTCTTTGGAGCCGAAGCGCGCGCTGCTCCGGCGTTGCAGCAACCAGGACACCGAAGTGCAACTCCGCAAGTGTGATTGCGCTGATCGCCAGTTCCCCCTCGATCTCGTCGATCGAATCCCCGATGACCACGCTCGTATCGAGAATCGACTTCATCGCTCCCACGGATCCTGAACGTCGTCGTCGACGCCATGGAGGTCGTCGGACAGGGTCGGGTCGGAGGCCGACTCGAAGACGTCGGCGATATCGCTGAAGCTCTGCCATTGTTTCCGGGCGGTGGGCCCCAAGACCGCGCTCGGACGCCCCGCGACAGTGATCAGCAGGGTTTCACCTGCCTCGGCACGCTTCACGTAGTCCGACGCGTGCTGTCGTAGTTCCTTCAGACCGATCGTGTCCATACGACACGGTAGCACCTGTGCTACATAAGCGACGGAACTTTTCCGCAAGCCAAGGCGCATACACAAGTCAAGAAAGGGCTACCTCGACCCGCCACAATGCGCGGCCGCCCGCGCAGACCCCTCGATCGGGTTGTCGTAGGTAACCACCAGCAGCACGGCCGCTGGGTCCGAGATCGAGCGCAGCCGGTGCGGCGTGTTGGCGTCGAAGTACACGCTGTCACCGGACTCGAGAACCGTGACCCGACCGGGAATCTCGAACTCCGCAGTGCCCGAGTGCACGAAAACGAACTCCTCCCCCGGGTGGTCCATGAACCTGCGACCCTTGGACGCCGAAGGGTGAACAACGAAAGGCTGCATCGCTTTACCGACCTGCGAAGGCGCGATCGGAGAGTAGCCCGGCGCAGCATCGGACAGCCGAGAAATTGTCATCGACCCGCTGTCGACTTCATCCGAAAACAGTTGGCCCACATCGGCATCGAGTGCAGACGCAATCTTGAGTGCCACGGAGATCGAGGGTGTACTGACCCCTCTTTCGACTTTGGACAGATAGCTCTTGGTCAACCCCGTGCGCTCTGCCAGATCGTCGAGCGTCAAACCTGCCCCACGCCGGTGAGTTCGTAGAAATGCCGCGGCCATCGCCATCCTTCTGTCGATACTTGGTGTCCCCACACTACTTCTTGCGCTTCTGCGACCCAATATGACACAGTGTGTCCTGTAGGTGACCGAGTGTCATTGCGAGGAGGAACAGATGGCGGACACGATGCACGCAAGCAAGCACGAACTCATGGCCGAAGCCGAGAGACAGATGAACACCGAGGTCACTCCAGGCGACTGGACCCCGCGGCAGAAGATTGCGCTGACCTGCAGAGCCCTGTTCGACGCGGGCCATGACTCCGGTCTCGCCGGTCAGATCTCGACCCGAGCCGAAGAGCCGGGGACCTTTATCACCCAGCGCTTGGGCCTGGGGTTCGACGAGATCACCGAGGACAACCTCCTGGTCGTCGACGAAGACCTCAACGTCCTCGATGGTGAGGGAATGGCCAATCCCGCCAACAGGTTTCACAGCTGGATCTATCGCGCCCGACCCGATGTCAACTGCATCGTCCATACTCATCCCCTGTACGCCACGGCGTTGTCGATGCTCGAGATCCCGCTCGTGGTGTCGCAGATGGATATCGCTCCGCTGTACGACGACTGCGCGTTTCTTGCCGACTGGCCCGGCGTACCTGTGGGTAACGAAGAGGGCGAGATCATCTCGGCCGCACTCGGAGACAAGCGGGCAATCCTGCTGGCGCATCATGGCCAACTCGTCGTCGGAAATACCATCGAGGAAGCGTGTTCGCTCGGCCATCTGATCGAGCGCGCCGCACGACTGCAGTTGCTCGCTATGTCGGCCGGTGTGATAGCGCCGTTGCCACCACGTCTGGCGAAAGAAGCCCACGATTGGACCCTGCGGCCCCGTCGTAGCGAAGCCAATTTTGCGTACTACGCCCGAAAGGCATTGCGTAACCATCCCGACGCCATTTCCGGCGCTCGGTGACCACTCCCAGGAAACGAGACATCGACATGACAGACATTCGCGGAATCGTCGCGTACCCGATCACCCCATTCGACCGCGAGACCGGAGCGTTCGATCCGAAGCCGTTGCACAGCCTGCTCGACTCCATGATCACGAGCGGTGTCGACGCGATCGCGCCCCTCGGGAGTACCGGCGAAAGTGCGTATCTCTCCGATACGGAGTGGGAGGCCGTTGCACGCGAAACAGTGGCCTACGTGGACCGTCGGGTTCCAACGGTCGTCGGCGTGTCCGACCTGACCACTGGCGGAGCGCTGAAGCGAGCCCGCATCGCCGCCGAAGCAGGCGCTGATGCGGTGATGATTCTGCCCACGTCGTACTGGCATCTCGACGAGCGTGAGATCCGTGAACACGTCACCACCGTTGCCGACTCCATCGGCATTCCGACAATGATCTACAACAACCCCGCAACCACCGGGATCGACATGACGCCGGAGTTTCTCGTCGAACTCGTCTCCGCTGTCGAGGGCATCACGATGATCAAGGAGTCGACAGGCGATATCACGCGCATGAATCGCATTCGTGAACTCGGTGGTGGAGAAATTCCGTTCTTCAACGGCAGCAATCCTTTGGCCGCCAAAGCATTCGAGGCAGGCGCGAGCGGTTGGTGCACGGCCGCGCCCTGTCTCGCCGCCGAACAGGTCGTCGAGTTCTGGCGACGCCTGCGGTTGGGCGAGTCCGATTCTGCTGCAATGCTTTTTCAGCAGATCGAGCCGCTGCTGAATGCGATCGTCAGTCGAGGGCTGCCGTCTACGGTCAAGGACGGGTTGCAGCTTCTCGGAATCGACGCCGGTGTCCCCCGTCGCCCATTACTTCCTCTCGACGACGCAACCCGAGCTACCCTGTCCGACGCCCTCGAGCTCGCACGTCCCTAGCAGCACCCTGCGTCGACGCATGTCGATTTGCGTGGCTGGAGCGTCAGTCCCGCACCGACCGGTCCGGCTCACCCCGGAACCTGGAGACGGGCCCGTCGATACGGAGTTTCTTCCACAAGTATCTCGATACCCGGTTCATCATCCCGAGTTCCGAGGCAAGCATGCGCACATCGCCGAAGTACGACTGCAGCTGATCGCTGCCGACCGGACCGTCCCAGTACGCCTCCTTGACGACTGCGCGCGGAATACCCAAGTCCGACGCCAATTTTCGCGGAGGTGCCATGATCACCCCGGCGAGCCATCGCATGATCACAGGCGTCGACACGGCAACGAGCCACTTGGTGAACCGACTCTGATTCGGATAGTGCTGACGCAGAAAGTGATGCGCGAACGAGATGTGCCGCGCTTCCTCTGCGATGTGAATCTCCATGGTGCGCAACATCGCCGGCGGAACTTCGTCGCCCTGACGGATGACTTCCTTCTGCCAGTGATCGATCGGTTCCTCACCGGCGAGGATGCCCACGAAAAAGATCAGCGGCAACGACGCACCGAGCATGCCAATGTACGGCGACGCCAGCCGAAAGTCCTTCCGCATCCCTGGGACGTCGGCACCGGAACGGTTCACCAACTCCTGAAACATCTGAATGTGGTTGCACTCCTCGGTGATTTCGTGGAGGCAGTAGCGGAATTCGAGCGAGTTGTTCGGCATCGCCACGATGAACTGCATCATTCCGCGAATGAGGATGCTCTCGAACGCGGCGCCGACTTTGACCGCGTTGATCTGAATGTGGTGACCCACCTCGATCTGCCGAGCGCGCGGCAGGTTTCGATACCACCCGGTCCCGCCGAGCGGGTGGTACTCCGGCAGAACCCACCTCGGATCGTCCGACGTCATCTGAAACTCGTCGCTGTCCCAGTCGATGTCCAGGTAGGGGTCGAAATTGCGACGCACCGACCCCTCGGACAGCACGTCCAACATCTCCCGATAGGCCTCGACGGGAAGCCGATTCTTCGAGGGAGTAACTGTAACCATGTCGCCGTGCACCTCGTCCCGGTTGTGCGTTTACCGTGCTCACAGGCGATCGATCGCAAAACAAGCACGCTTGCTGGTAACTGAGGTTACACACACATCAGGCAGCTGCGCTACCCGTGCGTGCGTAGTTGGCCTCCAGACAAACTACGCACGCACGGGCGCCGCAGGCGCATTTATCCGGTGACGCCGGTCAGCTCGTTCGGCGTCTGCGCCAGCTCGGCCGAGACCGTTACCGCACCGGTCGACAGATCCACGGCGTGGATCTCGTTGGTTGCCGGCTCGGAGACGTACGCAGTCCCGTCCTGGACGAACAGAGCCGGACGCGGCTCCTGCCACTTGATCGGCTCTTCCCACGCGGCGACGACCGGAATCGTCTGCGTGACGGCCTTCGTGTTCACGTCGATGACGTGCAGCGCGCCGTCGGTTCCGAGGACGATCGCCTCCCCTGCCGGTCCACGTCCGAGCGAGCGGAATGTGTAACTGGTGCCGAGATCCACGAGTGTCAGCTCGCCGGACACCGTGTCGGTGAGGGACACACGCGTCGGGCGCTCGAGTTCCGCGTCGGGATCGACCTTGTAGTCGCCGAGCAGCACCGGCGAGCTTTCGTCGCCCGCCTGGTTGCCGATCCGGCCGTATGCGTCGGGACTCTGCACCTTGGTGATCGCGCCGTCACGGTAGATCAGCAGACCGTCCTCGCAGCCGACGACCACGGTCTCGTTCGCGGCAACGGCTTCACCGTGGACGCCCGGGCATTCTTCGTTGCGCACGATCTCCTTGCGGTCCGCGTCCAGCACGACGATGCCGGTGCGCTCGTCTTCGTTGCCGATCGTGGTCAGTAGCGAGCCGTTCGAAAGCTCCACGGCGACACCATGATGCGCTTCCGGCGTCGTGTAGCGCTCCGCTTCCGGCTTGCCACCGTCGAGCAGCGCCGCGGAGTCGAAGACGTCGACGTTGCCGGTGCCGTCGTCGAACAGCACGGTCTTGCCGTCGTGGCGCACGACGTGGCCAGGCGTGGTCGCATCGAACTTGACGTCGGTCAATACGGGCGTCGACGTGAAGTGCTCCGATCCCTCGCTCCACGTTCCCGCGTCCAAGGCAGTGAAAGCGCCCGATCCACTGACGAACACATGGCGTCCGTCACCGGCTGGATTGAGCCGGGTGAAGCCGTCGATACCGGTGATGTCGTCGACGGTCTCGAGTGTCGCCGCGTCGAGAATCAGGACGCCGCCGTCGTAGCTGGTGGCGATGCGAGGCGTCGCCGAGGAGTTCGTCTGCGCTGCAGGAGATTCAGCTGATGCATCAGCTGTCGTTTCGGAGGAGCAGGCGGCCAGGAGGGCCACCGAAGTACCCAGCGCGACGGCTGCGCCAAGTGTGCGAGATGAGCGAATTGTCTTCATGGCATCAGAAGTACAGGGCTTCGTAAACGCATGTCAAAGGGTGTAGTGCATACAAATGCATGTGTCACAACAGGTTTGGCGCTCCGCACCTGTGCGCGCAAAGTTGGTCTCCAGACAAACTTTGCACGCACGGGCGCGCTAGCGCACTAACCCTTCGGCGATCGCCGTCGAATTGAAGTCCATCATGTCCAGATATGTCGGCGCCTCGGAGTTCTCGTCACCCAAGGATTCCGTGAACAGCTTCACGACGCTTATCTCGACACCGGCTTCCGACGCCATCACCTGTGCCAATCGGTCGGGTTGCGACGAGTCGACGAAGATCGTGGGGACCCCCGCATCCCGCACTGTCCCTGCGAGTTCCGACAGATCCGATGCGCTCGGCGACGCCAATGTCGTACCACTGGGAATCACTGCCCCGATCACCTCGAAACTGTAGCGATCGGCGAGGTAGCCGAACACATGATGATTCGTCACCAGCTTGCGGTTCTGGATCGGTGCGAATCGGTCCGACATCCGCGCATCCAAGTCCGCGAGCTCGGCGTCGTACTCCGCCACTGCCGCATCGACATTCACACCCAGCGCCGTCGATACGGCATCCCCGATCAAGCCGACAGCCGTCCGCATTCGCTGCGGATCGGTCCAGATGTGCGGGTCCTCGGCCCCGCTCGACTGTCCCGTCACGTACTGCACCGGGTCCACCCCTGGCCCGACTTCGAGAATGTCGATCCCCTCCGACCGTGCCGCGTCGATCGTCTTCGCGACACCTTCTTCGAGCCCGAGGCCGTTCACGATCATCAGCTCCGCAGACTCGACTTTCGCCGCCTCTGCAGCTGATATCTCGAACGAATGCGGATCCGAGTTCGGCGGCATCAACACCAGCACGTCGGCCTGGTCCCCCACGATATTCGACGTGATATCGCCCAGAATGTTCGTGGTCACCACAACAGTCGGCTTGCCCGACGCCTCGGCATCGCTACAGCCTGCGAGCACAGCCAACAGTGGAAGCGCCAGTAGCATCAGTCTTTTCATGCGCCGACCACACCGATCGAACCCGGCGTGTAGTCCAGATCGAATGTGCGCGCAATGCGCCCGCCGTCGCGATAGTCGATTTCGACGACGGCATTCGCCGCGGGGTCGGACACGTAAGCGCGCGTTCCGGCGACAACCAGGGACGGTTCGTCATTATCTCCGACGGGTCCCGCGAGCACCGGCGTCGACGACAGTTCCGCGCCTGTCACTGCGTCGAACGTCCGGAACGTCCCGTCCTGCTGCAGCGACAACGCGGTCTTGCCATCGCTCGAAATCCCCGACGCCACAGCCTCATCCGCGGTGCGCGCATCGACCCACTCCCCCGACTTCGTATCGAGCACCAACACGCCGCTCTCGGTCGGAGCGGCAACAAGCGAACCTCGGGAACCGTGCTCCAACGACCATGCGCGGTCGGCGTTCGCCGGATACGGGAACTTCGTCGTCGTGAAGTCAGCTGCGGCATCGACTTTCAGCACCCCGTCGCCGCACGCAACGACGAAGTAGTTCGAGAACACTGCCTCTCCATGCATGTCGGGGCACATGCCGTCGAGTGCACGAATCGTGTCTCCGTTTCCGCCGCGCAGCTCGAGACCGTTCGGCAAGTCTTCTTCCGTGCCACCGGTCGACACGACGAAGTGGTCCGACAGCGGAACCGCAATGCCGTGCTGCGGGCTACTTTTCAGACTTGTTGCAATGGTCGACTCGCCCTTGCTCAGCGAATCGAAGTCGACGACGTCGGCCGTCCCGGTGCCGTCGAAGAACACCGCGACCTTGCGGTCACCGGCGATGACGTGCGCGGGCTCGACGCCGTCGAGCTGACCGATCTCGACCGGATCCTTGACGTACGAGTGCGAGTGGTCGCCGTGTTCGATGCTCCACGATCCCGGATCGAGCACCGTCGCGCGCCGACCATCGGTTGCGACGACGTATCGGCCGTTGATCGTCGTGAGGCTTGCTGCGGAACCTACATCGTAGGAATGGACCCGATCCTCGGCGGCCAGGTCGAGCACCTCGATCCTCCCGGAGTCCGCGTCGGCGATCACGAGTCGGGGTTCGGCCCCCTCGACCTCCGTCGATCCGGCCTCCGCGGCCAGGTCACTTCCTGCGCGCGCGGTGCCGGTCTCCTCGGTGGCCTCTTTGGCCGGCTCGCCACTACTGCACCCAGCTACCGCCAGCGCCACGACGCCGACAGCCAACACCAATTTCCGCACGACAACGAACTCCTGAATCAGACATGATAACGATTGTCGTTACAGTAAACCATGGGTAATACACCGGAGCGAGGGCGGCATTCAGTCACTCAGAGTGACCGAATGTGACATTCGCTCACCCGGGGACCCACCCAGCCCCCACCCGACGCCCGACGGCCGACCCCACCCCCGCGACCACGAAGAACTGGAGAACCGCCAACCCGGCGATGGTGGCGCCCGCAGCTGTGTTCGCGTGCCACGACACCAGCAGCCCTGTGACCACAGCCGACCACCCGAACAGCGTGGCGAGCACCATCGACGGCACGATCGAACGCCCGAACAGGTAGGCCGTCGCCGAGGGCGCGACCAGAAGCCCGAACACCAGCAACGTCCCGACTATCCGGAACGACGCCACCACCGCCAGCACCACCAGCGCCAACAGCACTACATGCGCAAGCCGAGGCCGGAAGCCGAACGTCTGCGCCTTCCGTTCGTCGAACACCAGCGCGACGAACGGCCGGTACGCGACGACGGACACCACCAGCGCCACCACTGCTGCAACCGCAAGAAACACCAGGTCCGCATACGTCGCCGACAGCACGTCACCGAAGAGGAACGACGTCAGATCCACCGCGAACGACCGCGCACGCGAGACGATCACGACCCCCAGCGCCAGCATGCCGACGAACAGCAATCCGATCCCGGTGTCCTCGGACAGCCGAGAGTTCCGCGACACCCACGCCACTCCCCCGATCATGACGACCGCACTGATGGCAGCGCCGATCAAGAGGTTCGCGCTCATCAAGTACGCGATCGCGACGCCGGGCAACATCCCGTGCGATACCGCATCGCTCAGAAATGCCATGCCGCGCAACACGACCCACGTTCCTACCAAGGCGCACAGAATCGACACGAGCATGCCAGCCCACAGGGCGCGCTGCACGAACGAGACAGCGAAAGGGTCGAGTAGCCAGTCCACGACCGAGAACCATATGCGACAATGGTTGTCATGAACGAATCGGTGTCCGTACGCGACCTGTCCGTCCGGTACGGCAACACCACCGCACTGGCGGGCGTCAGCGCCACCTTCCGGCCCGGCACCGTCACCGCACTCGTCGGACACAACGGCTCGGGCAAATCGACTCTGCTGCAATCACTTGCGGGCATCGTCAAGCCCACCGCGGGAACCGTCGAGACTCGCCGCATGCAGGTCACCTACGTCCCCCAGCGCTCCGACGTCAACGATCGCATGGCCATCACCGTCGGCGAGGTTGTTTCCATGGGAACTTGGCCGCGCCGCGGCATCCTCGGTCGCGCGAGCAGAAAAGACAGACAAGCGGTCGACGACGCCATCGCGCGCCTGAGGCTCACCGAGCTCCGGTCACGCAGGCTGTCGGCGTTGTCCGGCGGGCAGCGTCAGCGCGCTCTTCTCGCGCAGGCACTCGTCGAGCACGGCGGTCTCGTCCTCCTCGACGAACCGACGACCGGCCTCGACGCGGAAGCCCGCGAGATCATCAACAGTGTGGTCGACGACGAGGCTGCGCGCGGGGCCGTCGTCGTCATGGCGACTCACGACTCCGACGACGCCCAACGGGCCGATGCGGCGATCACTCTTGCACGAGGAGAGATACTTTCGGTGCGGTAGCCCGCGCTTCGACGCTTTCGATGGCCGCGACGAGTGTCTCGACGGTCACGACCGCGGCCGTGTTGCGAATGTGCGGCGCCGACATCGCCGCCACCGCCAGCTCGCGAATCTCGTCGGCCGACGCGTCGGGCATACCCATGTCAGCAAGTGACGTCGGGAGATGCACTGCGGTCAACAAATCCGTCACGTCCCGAACCACGTCCTCGTGATGATTCTCCAGCGCGAGCTGAACGAGCAGCCCGTACGCGACGTGGTACCCGTGCAGCATCGACTTGGTACCACGCCCAGCCATGAGACCCCTGGTCATACAGTGCGCGATGGAAAGTCCGCCGTTCTCGTACCCGATGCCCGATGACAGCACTACGGCCTCCACCACCGATTCGACCGCTGGGCTCAGTTCACCGTTCTCGACGGATTTCACGGCATCGACCGCGTGTCGGGCGAGAACGTCGTAGCACCCAGCCGCGACGATTCCACCGATGTCGAACGGCCGTGTTCCCTGCATGGTTACGCCAGTTCCAAGTCGGCATCCCTCGGCTTCGAATTTCTTGGCCAGTGCGTCGCCGATGCCGGAGATCAGGAACTGCACGGGAGCCCGAGAGATCAACTCAGTGTCGACGACGACGCAACTCGGATTGAAATCCAGGTGCTCCACCTCGCACAGCACGTGATTGTCGTTGTAGATGGCCAGGATTCGAGCCGTGGGGCCGTCGTTCGACGCGATGGTCGGGCAGGTGACCATCGCGGCGCCCAGATCGATGGCGATACCTTTGGCAAGGTCGAGCGCCTTTCCTCCACCGATTCCCACCACCACGTCATGCGTGCGATCTCGCACTCGCGCAGCATGTTCGGCGATGTTCGCTCGGGTCACATCGCCGGAACACGAAAGAACCTCGTACTCGAGGTCGGACGATGCGAATGACCCGGTGACCTCGGAACCGAGGGTACTGAGCACGAACTCGTCCACTACCACCAGCGGACGATGTCCGTGTTCGGCAACCACCCTCGCCAAGCTACCGATCACACCCGGACCTTGGATGTACCGACGAGGTGCGCCGAATTGCCGGTATTCTGCCGTCACGAGAAGGCCCAGTTGCCGGTCACAACGGCGTCGGTGATCGCGTCCTGATCCAGTCCGAAGACCTTCTCGTTGTATGCCTGTGAGCCGCATGGGTGGAACCTGTCGTGCAATCCGATGCGGGTAACGGGCACCGATAGTCCACGATCGTGGACTACCTCGACGACAGCCGTTCCCAATCCACCCGAACGCAATCCGTTTTCGACGACAATGACACGCCCGACCGACGAGGCGACATCCACAATTGCCTCCTCGTCCAACGGCTTGATCGTCGGCACGTGCAACACCGCGGCCGAAATGCCTAGGTCACGAGCGGTATCCGACGCCTTCATCGCTCGTTCCGTCATGAACCCGGTGCTGATGACCGCGACATCCGTTCCTTCGCGAACCAGCCGCGCCTTGCCGACGACGAACTCGAAGTCGGTCTCGTCGAACACGACTGGCACCTTGCCACGGAGGTTTCGAATGTAGAACGTGCCCGGGGTTGCTGCCGCAGCACGCACTGCGTGTCGAAGCTCGACGGCGTCGCACGGGTCGATGACCGTCAAGTCCGGAACACTGCGCATCACGACGAGGTCCTCCAGCGACTGATGAGTGGCCCCGTACGGATTGACCAGTCCCGGTGACCCCGCAACGATCTTGACGTTCGCCTTGCTGTGAGCGCAGGCAATCGCAATGAAGTCCAGTGCTCGCCTCGACAGAAACGCAGCGTACGTCGCGCAGAAGGCGGTCTTACCCACCTTCGCGAGTCCGGCGGCCATCATCACCGCACTCTGTTCTGCGACACCGGCATTGAAATACCGCTCTGGGTACGCGTTCATGAAGGGCACGATGTCGGAGTACTTGGACATGTCGGCGCTGAGGCCCACGATCGACGAATCGGTTTCGGCCAATCTCACCAGCTCGTTGCCGAACGGGGCAGACTCGTACGGCCCCTTGACCTCGGCGATCTCGCCCATACCTCCGGCACGGTTCAGCAGTTCAGGCATGGTTGTTCTCCAATTCTTCGATGAGCGAGGCCCATTCACCAGGTTCGACGCGTACGAAGTGCGCCCGTTCGCGAGCCACCAGCGTCGGCACTCCGTGACCGGGTGTGGTCCGCGCGATGATCGCTTTCGGTCTGTCGGTCACGGATTCGAGCCGGTCGAACGCGGCGCACAATGCATCGACGTCGTTGCCGTCCACTTCTTCCACGGCCCACCCGAACGATGCCCACTTGTCGGCGATCGACTCCATGTCCAACACCATCGGACCGTCCGCCTGAATACCGTTGCAGTCGACCACCGCGGTGAGGTTTCCGCACCGAAAGCTCGACGCGGACATCGCGGCTTCCCACGTGGAGCCCTCCTGGAGTTCACCGTCGGACAGTTCGACGATTACCTTGGACTCGCGTCCGTCCAGCCGCAGCCCCAGCGCCATCCCGACACCCTGGCCGAGGCCATGACCCAGCGATCCGCCGGTGATCTCGACGCCGGGCGTCTCGTCGAACGTGCTCATCGGTAAGTCGCTGCCATTGAGTCCGTATGTCGCGATGTCGTCCTCGTCGAGAATTCCCAACTCGGCCAGCACTGCATAGAGGGCGACGGAGTAGTGCCCAGTCGAGAGGACGAAACGGTCGCGGTCGACCCAATCGGGATCGGCCGGGTCGAACCGTAGCTGACGGAAGTAGACGACAGCCAGAACGTCGGCGATGCCGAGGCCCTGCGCGATGTATCCCTCGCCCTTGTCGGCTGCCATGTGCATCATTCGCCGCCGTAAAGCAAAGCTAGTGCGCCGCAATATCTCCGGCGAGTCGGTCGTCGTAAGTACGGACATATCAGTGAACCTCACTCTTGTAACTGTCATCGGCATGAAAAGTTCCGTCGATGGTGATTCCGCCGTCCACCTCGAGCACCACGCCGGTCACGAACGACGCATCGGCAGACACCAGAAAGGAGATCGCCGACGCCACCTCCTCGGGCCGGCCGAAGCGCATCAACGGCGTGCGCATCAGAATCCGGTCGCGGTCGAGCGTGCCGCTGACAATGCCCGACTGCATCATTCCGGTGTCCATGTATCCGGGGGCTACGGCGTTGACACGGATGCCTCGTCTGCCCCATTCCGCCGCGAGAGTCCGCGTCATCCCGACCACACCGGTCTTCGCCGTGCTGTATGCCAACCGGTGTGGCAGTCCGAACGTCGACCCTACCGACGCAAGGTTGACGATGGCCGGCGACGATGACTTCACCAATTGCCCGAAAGCCGCCCTACTGCAGCGCATTGCGCCGCCGAGATGAACCGAAAGCTCCCGTTCCCAACGGCCGGACTCGGTGTCCTCGGCGTTGGATCGCGAGATGATTCCCGCATTGTTGACCAGCACGTCGAGACCACCGGTCACGGAGTCGACGAGTTCCAGACACTCCTCGACCGAGGCGTCGTCCGTGACGTCGACGGTCGCCGCAGTCGCGGTGATCCCCTCCGCCGTGAGCTTGTCGACGGCGTCCCCGGCAAGCCCCGGAACGATATCTGCGACCACGACATGAAACCCGTCTTCTCCCAATCTCTTCGCCGTCGACAGCCCAAGTCCCTGCGCTCCTCCGGTGATCAGTGCTGTGCGTGTCATGAGGAACTCCTGTCGTCTGTGGTGTCGATCAGAAGCGATCGATCGTGGGCTTGCCGGACACCGATGTCGTGCAACTCGCGATCCGATTTGTCGCTCAGCGGTTCCCATTTGATGATCACGCACGCCAGCAGTCCGACGAGTGGCGCAGCCATCAGGATCAACAGTGTCGTCGGGGTACCGAATGCTTCACGCATGACAGGGAAGCAGAACAGTCCGACGACGCCCGCCGCGCTGCGCGAGATGGTAACCAACTGTGATCCTCTGGCGCGTAGTTCACTTCGGTATGCCAGCGGTCCCATGGTCAGACCCGCGGTGCCGGGTGCAGCCGCGTGGCAGAAGATGAAGAACGACGGCACGAGGAATCCGGCCAACAGCGGCATGTCCGACCACGTCGCGAGTACGAAGATGGCCAACGCCACGCCTGCGAATCCCCATGCCGAGCTGATACGCACACCGAACCTGCGGGCGAAATAGACGGCGAGCACACCGCCGACGATGCCGAACAGGTTGAACACCACCGATCCGGTGATCGCCATCGCGAATCCGGATCCGAACAGGTCCATCGAGATGATCGGCAGGTAGAACCCGATGGCGAAATACTGCAGCGCTTCGGTGAACCCGACGATGTTCGCGAGCACGGTGCGCGGCCGATATTCTCTGGCCCACAGCGCCGCCCACTTCACCTTGATTGCCGGTGCCGGCATTACTTCGGCCATCCGAGCGTGGTCGACGGTGACCTCGCGGCCGAGTATCCGGGTCAGTGACCGAGCGGCGCCATCGAGATCGCCACGTGCGGCCAGCCATTTCGGGCTCTCTGGCATGAACCAGATCCGGGCGAGCAGCAGAACGAATGCGATGGCACCTGCAACGGCGAGGCTCCATCGCCAGACGTCCAGTCCTGCACCCAACTCGTAAGCGGCGAGAGTCACAAGTAGGGCGAGGCTCGTCGAGACGTACCACTGTGCCTGCGAGAAACTCAGCCAACTTCGCTTGTTCTTGGGAAGCAGTTCTGCCAGATAAGCGAGAGCGATCCCGAGGTCGATGCCGTACGCGATTCCGCCGATCAGCCTGCCACTCAGCAACATTCCGTAGGACTGCGCCGACATCATCGTCAGCGCACCGACGACGGCCAACGCCTTTGCGATGACAAGAAAGCGCACGCGGCCGATCCGATCGCCCAGCTTGGCGCATGTCAGGGCCGCGAGAACACTTGCACTGTAGCCGACTGCACTGAGCGTCCCGACGTCATTCCCGCTCAATCCGAGCTGTTCGCTGATGGCGCTCATACCACCGCTGAGTGCTCCGGTGTAGAACGCTTCGAACCCCAACCCCGCCAAAGCGAGACAGAGAATGATCCAGTGCATCTTGCCCTTGACGCCACCCTCGTCGATGATGCGTTCGACGTCCTCAGTCGAGCAGATGACCGTAGCCACCTGCTGGCCGGTGATCGGCTGTGCACTCATGCGGACTGCCCTTCGAGCGGCTTACCGATCTTGGCGTCGGCTTCCAGCGCGACGGCGTCGCCCGCGTCGAACGGTTCCCACATGATCGCGCGACAGATGGCGGCACCGACGAGTGGGACGATCGCGAAGATCGTGATGGTGGTGGACAACCCGTAGGCGTCGACCATGTTCGGGAAAGCGTAGAGACCGACGATGCCTCCGAGACTCTGTGACACCGTGGCGATTTGACCACCCCGGCCGCGGAGATTGCTCGGGTATGCCATCGCTGCCATCGTCAGTCCCGATACGCCGGGGCCAGCGGAGTGGAAGAAGATGAACATGGCGGGCACCAGGAACATCAGGACCGTCGGCAGCGAGTCGAAAAAGATTCCGAGCACGAGGATCATGGCGGCCACTGCCAGAAATCCGTACATGGCCGCGCCGTGCGCCCCGAGTTTGCGTGCCACCCAGATGGACGCAATGCCACCGATGATGCCGAAGACGTTGAACACGACGGACCCGAAGATGGCTTCACCGAATCCGCCTCCGAACAGCGTCAGCGCGATGACCGGGAGGTAGAAGGCGACTGCGTAGTACTGGAGGGCCTGCATGGCGGTGACACCGTTCGCCAGGATCGTCCGCTTACGGTACGTCTTGCTGAACAAATCCGACCACTTGCCGGTGTCCGGTCGGTCCACGTCGGGCGCAAGCACTCCCGAGGCGGGGAACACCGGCTGGATCTCGTACACCTGGTTCAGGGATTTCTCCAGGCGACCGAGGTCGTTCTTCTCGGCAAGCCAGCGTGGGCTCTCGGGCATGAAGAACATCTGCCCCACCGTGACAATGACTGCGAATACCGCGGCGGCGGCCAATGACCATCGCCAGATGTTCAACCCCAGATCGAAGTTGTAGAGGCCCAGAACAACCAGCAGCGCGAACGAGCTCGAGATGTACCACTGGGCCTGCCAGAAGTTGAGCAGGTGGCGTCGTAGCTTCGGTAGGAATTCCGCCAGGTATGCCATGGCCACGCCGAGGTCGATGCCGTACGCGGCGCCGGCCAAGCAGCGGCCGAGGACCAAGATCAGAAAGTCCGGCGCCGCTGCCATGATGATCAACGCGATGACGGCGACAATCTTCGCTGCCACCATCAATTTGACGCGACCGAACCGGTCTGCCAGGAAGCCGCAGGTCAATGCTGCGATCAGTGTCGCGATGTAACCGTAGGAGCTGACCAGGCCCACTTCGTTGGCGCTGAGGCCGAGCTGTTCGGTCATGGGGCTGGTACCGGCACTGAGGACCGCGAGATAGAAGGCCTCGAACGCGATACCGCCCAGGCCCAGGATCAGGAGGAGTTTGTGGCGGCGAGTTCGAATGTCTTCGAGGTCGATCAGATCGTTGATGTCCCGAACCGAATTGATCGTCAAAGATCGCATATCGGATTCCGTTCTGTCACAACCTCATCGGTTGTGTCTGACTAGGAGTGAGGAAGGGATGAGGCGAGAATGCCCAGAGCTTCGAGAGGCGTGTCGAGCGAGCGATCAGGCCCGTGCGGAGACAGGAGTTCCGCGCCGTAATATCCGTAGTTCGCACCAGCAGTACCGAGGCCGGCGGCTCTTCCGGCCAGAATGTCCTGCGGGCCGTCGCCGACATACCAGGACCCCGCGGGATCGATGCCAGAGCGTTCGATCCCGATGTAGATCGGGGTGGGGTCGGGCTTGCGTTGGACCGAATCGTCCGCGGTAACGAGGCAACTGAGCAAAGCCGGGTCGATGCCCACCCAATCGAGATCGAGGAGCAATCGCTTCCGCGACTTGTTGGTTACTATACCGAATTTTGTTCCGCTGGAGGTCAATTCGGAGATCAGCTCGAAAGTCCCGTCGTACGGCCGGACATTCTCGTACGCACCACCGATGTAGTGACGCCCGTAAGCCTGGACCAGTTCGGCAGGATCTCCGTCCGACCATGTCGCGAACACCTCGATGGGACGCGGCGCCATGAGAACGTGAACATCCTCGAGTTCGGCGGGTAGAGGTACGCCGAGCTCCTCTTCGAACGTTCGCCGATAGGCCGCGAGAATCGCACCGCCGGAGTCGACCAACGTGCCGTCGAAGTCGAACAGGATGCCGCTGTCGTGAGCCATCAGTGAGCCTCGACCGGGTCGAATGCGAAGAACTGTGCAGGGTTGACGACGAACAACTGGTGGATCAGTTTGTCGTTCATTCGCGTCTGAACCCGACGAGTCAATCCCGCAAAACCCGGTGTGCCGCCGTAGCTCGGTTGGTAGCTGGGACGTCCCAGGTCGCCGGACACCATGATTTTCGTGAATCCGTCGTCGAAAAGCCTCTCCACGAACGCCATTCGAATATCGTCAGAAGGATACTTCGGCTTCGTCCAGTGATCGAATCCTATCCATACGCCCGTCGATGCCAATTCGCGAATGTAGTCGTAGTCGAGGTTACGATCGACATGGCCGATCAGGACGCGGTTCGGGTCGACACCGTGCTCCTCGAAGCCGGCAACCTGCACGGTGCCGAGCTTGCCTGCCTGACAGTGCGTCGAGATCGGCGCACCTGTCGCGAGATGTGCTCGCGCGACTGCGATCTGGACCTTCTTCTCATCGTCGCGAATGTGGTCGGTGCGGCACGTGCCGTATTTGATGACGCCTGCGCGCAATTGCGTACCGTCGACACCGACGGTGACGTCGTCGACGAAGCGTCGGGTCAGGTCGTCGATACTGTCGGCCTCGACCGAGTCGGGGTAGTAGATCCCCTTCTGGTAGCCGGACGCGGACACCACATGCACGCCACTACGGGAAGCAGCGGCGAGCATCTTGGCGGCGTTCCGTCCGTAGTCGGCGGTGGTCATCTCGATCAGTGCGCAACCACCGACCGCAAGAAAATCGTCGAGTTCCGACACCGCGTTGTCCACGTTGTCCAGCACCATGTCCGGGTCATCGTTCGTCGCCCACGCCGGCGGATTCGTGAACAGGTGTTCGTGACACAGTGTGACGCCGAGTTCGGCGGGATCGATATCTCCCAGAACAGTTCTGACGATCATTGGTTCTCCTTGCCGGAATGCGAGAAAGCGAACTGTCGGGCCCATGCAGGTGCAAGCGGTCCCAGCAGCGCGCGGTAGGTGGCGAACATGTCTTCGTACGTGGTTGAAGTCGTCGGATCCGGGTCATAGACAGCCCCGTCACGGACGAGTGTCGTCGTTGCGTGCGCAAGATCTCGATAGTGGTCGACGGCGACGCCTGCCAGCATCGCGGCACCGAGTGCGCCCGATTCGGCGACGTCGGGCACGACCATCTGCTTCTGCATCACGTTGGCGATCACCTGGCACCACGCTGCGCTGCGTGCGCCTCCACCGGTCAGCCGGATCTCGGTGATGTCCGTCGGCATCGCCTCGTAGCAATCGCGGATCGCCAGTGCAGTGCCTTCGAGCACCGCCCGGATCAGCTGATCACCGCTTGTGTCGGGGCCGAATCCCACGAAGCTCCCGCGCGCCTGCACGTTCACGAACGGGGCTGTCGCGCCTGCGGTGTTGAGATAGGGATGAAAAATCAGGCCGCTATTTCCCGGCTGCGTCGTCGCGGCCGCATGCTCGACGACCGAACCGAAAGTCGTTCGGCCGTCGGCTATGTCGGATGCGGTGTCACCACAGAAGGTCTGCACCACCCAGTCCAGACACAGGGTTCCCCCACCAGAATTGGTGATCTGCCGCTGCCAGCGGCCGTCCGGCATGAGGAAGCTGAACCCGACGCCAGGCGGGTCGAACAGTGGTTCTGCGCTCGACGTGCCGTTCATCAGACTGGTACCGAGCGTCGTCGTCGCCTGTCCGTCGCCCTGCGCACCGATTCCGATCATGTTCGCCGTCGCGTCCCCACACCCCGCAGCTACGACGGTCCCGACCGGCAGTCCAGTCAGCTCTGAAGCCTCGGCGGTCACCTGACCCAGCACGGCTGCACTGGAACGGACGGGAGGAACGAAGCGGACAGCCTCGGGAATTCCGAAAGCGTCGAAGATGGTGTCCGATGTTGTGCGCGCTGCAAGATCACACGGCCAGAAGGACAGGTCGGATTCCTCGGTGGCGATCACTCCAGTGAGGCGGTAATTGACGTAATCCTTCGCCATGAACACGGTGGAGATGCGCGCGTACCGTTCCGGATCGTGCACTTTCGTCCACGCGAGCAGCGGGTATGGCATGCCGGGGATCATCGCGTTACCGCCGAGGGAGTAGAGCGTGCCTTCGGCGTCGCGGCCGATCACGTCGTCGAGCACGTCCGTTGCCCGCGCATCCGGCCAACAGATGGCGTTGCCGACCGGCAATCCGTCGTCGTCGAGGGCCCAGAGTCCGCCCATATGCCCGGTGACTCCGAGCGCTAGATAGGCCGTACCTGCCGGTAATTGTGCGACGACGTCGGAAATCGTGCGAGCTGTTGTCTTCCAGGTCTTTTCGCAGTCCTCCTCGTGACGGTCACTGCCGGTTCGGATTGACGGCGTCGGGCATCCCGATTCGGCGAGAAGCTCGCCGGTGAACGCGTCGACCGCGATCGTCTTGATCGAACTGGTTCCTTTGTCGACTCCGATGAGCACCGTGCGTCCGGACAGCTCACCCACGACGCACGACCTGTGCGACATCGTCGAGTGCGGGACGCATAGATTCCACGAAAAGCTTCCTTTCGCCTGCGCCGAAGAACTGCTCAACCGATTCGGCCGTCACGTGATTGCAGTGCACGACGAACTGGTCGATCTCCGCTCGCATCGCTTCACGAATCACTGCACTGCAGCATGCTTCCCACACCGCGCCGAGCACCTCGTCGATCGTCGTCTTGTACGACGCTCCGACGAGGATCCCAAGATTCGCGCGGTCCGGAACTCGGTAAGACAGAGGCGACCTTCCACCAAGGTGGTCCGCGATCAGGCTGCGGATCGCCGCATCGTCATAACTGGACGGCGCGAACCGGTGGACAAAGGAATCGAACTCCGCCAGCCCGGGTCCAGTGATGGACCGGATCGTCGATCCGTTTTCGACACGGTCGAAACGGGCGTTCTCGCCCAGGCTCACGTGCCAGCCATCGACCTGGTCGGTCATGGAGCGCGGCACTTCTGAAACGGCTGTCATGGTGCTCCTCGGTGAGCGTCGACCACCGGAGTGGGCGAAGGACCTTGCATGTTGTCCGGATTCCGGATAGCCTGTCCGGAATCCGAGAGAACAGTCTCACAGGGTCGTCACAGTGTCAACGGTCACACCGAGGAAAGCTGATGCCTGCTATCACCGAGCTTGAAATCGATCCGAAGAACCACATCGCTTCGGTCGTCAAAGCAACACGCATACTCGAGGCATTCGATCGCGAGTCACCCGAGCTTTCCATTGGCGAGCTGGTGAAGCGGTGCGGTTACACGCGGACGACGACCCATCGAATCCTCGCGACACTGGAGTTGGCGGGCTGGCTCGAACGGACGTCGACCGGTGACTACAAGATGACTCTGCGCGTCTTCGAGCTCGCATCGAGCGTTCTCGGCAGCTTCGACCTACGTACCGAAGCAAGTCACGTCATGTCCGACTTGGCTGCGCGGTTCGATGAGAACGTGTACCTCGTCGTTCCCGACGGTACGAGAGCGGTGTGCCTCGACCTGATCGAGAGCAGCCGTCCCGTCCGCGTCATGTCGTTGTCCGTCGGCAGGTCTCTCCCGTTGTTCATTGGCGGCGCACCCCTGGCACTGCTCGCCGAGCTCGAAGACACGTTCCTTCCCCGACTACTTTCAGCAGGCCCGCTGACAACCCCGCTGGGCCATGACGTCGACGAGTCGACGCTTCGAGAGATGCTCGCCGACACACGTGCTCGCGGCTATGCCATCAGTCTCGAAGATGTCACCCCGGGCGTGGCCGCTCTGGGCGCCTGCATCTTCGATCGTGCGCGACGGCCGGTCGCAGCGTTGAGCTTCGGCGGGTTCCTCGCCAATTTCGAGCAGCCTCGCAGGACCGAGTTGGCCGAAGCCTTGGTCGACGGAGCACTGACAATTTCCCGGCGGCTCGGATTTCAAGACCGCGCGTAACCCCCGCGATCTAGCTCACTGCACTACTCAACGAGTTGTCCGGTTCCGATACCACCGCAGGCTCCCGACCCGACAGAAGGTCGAGCGCAACCTTGGGGCGCGCCAACAGCTCTCGCGCGTAGTTGCGCCACTTCGGCAACCATCCGCATTCGCAGCCGGCGGTGACTCCGTCGGCATCGATGCCGACGTCCCGGCACAGCGCGACGGCCCGCGACACGTGCAGTGGCTGGCTGACGACCAATGCTTTGGTGACACCGAACGTCGTCGCGGCCCGGACGCACGAGTCGTACGTGTCGATTCCGTAGTCGTCTTGGGCGATCGCGTCGCGGTCGATCCCGGCGTCGACGAGATACTCGGTCATCGCGTCGATTTCGTTGCCCGACGTGCCGTCGGCGTTCCCGCTCACCAAAATAGCCTCGGCCTTGCCCGACTCCACCAACGCGATCGCCGCGTCGAGCCGTCCGGACAGAAATCCGCCGGGTTTGCCGCCATGAACCACCGCTCCGAGCACGATGACGACGGGAGCCTCGGGTGCGTCGTCGACGTCGTGCACGTGACCGGATGCCGCGTGCGCTACCCATGCCGTCGAGGCCGCGATGATGGCGATCACAGCCATGACGGCCGCTGCCAGGACTCGAACCACCGTGCGCCGAAAGCTCTTCACTTCGTCAGAGTACCGACTCCTGCTTCGTGACAGCCAAGGCCAGTGTCGATTCGATCCCCTCGATGTCGTCGGCGCGGGTGACGGTTGCGATGTATCCGTCGGGTCGGATGAGAACGATTCCGTTCATGCCGTAACGCTTCGCGATCTCGTCGTCCCAGACCGATATGGCCGTCGTCCCCGGTATCGAAATCGGTTGTGCATCAGCCTGTACGACGAGCAGAACATGGTCCGACGGATGTATCCGGCGCGCGTTGATCAGATACGACCACAGTTCGGTCCCTTCCACCGCCCGCGCGGATTCGCCTGCCGTCACGTGCGCGTGGAGGCCCTTCCGCACGATCGGACTGTCGGAGTAGGAAACCGAGTACTCCTCCATCTCGTCGGCGATGCGGTGTTGCACCAACTCCCGACCCCCGACGACGTGAAGAATCCGATTCCGCACGCCGCGAGCAACTTTCGACTCGATCGTCGCTGCACGCGTCAACGCGGTCGTTTCCGTGATGACGTGCGCGGCGACCGGATGGCGTTCGAGATGGTAACTGTCGAGCAGTGTTTCCGATGCTGTCCCCGCTACCGCCGACCCCAGCTTCCAGCCGAGATTGAACGCATCCTGCATTCCGGTGTTCATGCCCTGCCCACCGGCCGGGCTGTGGACGTGCGCGGCGTCGCCGGCGAGGAACACTCGTCCCGTCCTGTACCGGGGTACCTGTGCGTGGTGGATTTCGAACGTCGTCAGCCAACGCGGCGAACGGATCTGCGCGCCGAGTCCCCGCTCGTTGCACACCTGTTGGAGCCACTCCATCGAGGCAGGACGATCCGACTCGTCCTCACTGATTTCTGCGATCACACGAACCCGTTCGCCGACCATCGGAAAGATCAGCGCAGGCCCACCTCCTGTCGACGCGAAGATGTGCATGGCTCGTCGGTCCAGGTCGTAAGTGGCGTCGACGTCGCCCATCAGGAAGCGTTCACCCTTGAACGAGCCTTCGAGCTTCTGGCCCAGGTGATGACGAACGGTGCTCGACGCGCCGTCGGTGCCCGCCAGGTAGCGGCAGGTGATCGTGCCTGTGGAAGTGAATGCCTGCACCGACGCACCGTCCTGCGCCAAGTCGATCAGCTCGACTCCGCGTTCGATCTCGACGCCGAGGGTGCGCAGCCGGTCGGTGAGAATGCGCTCGGTTTCGGTCTGAGCCGTCGTCACCGAGAACGGGTAGGGGCTGTCGACGGTGTCGAGCGGGATGTTCGCGAGCACCTTCCCGTCGGCGTGGAACTGGACTCCGATCGTCGTGCGCCCGGAATCGATGATCCGTTCGACGACTCCGAGTGCGTCCAGCATCTCGAGGCTGCGCGCATGTACGACGACCGCGCGCGACTCGTCGGTGGGCTCGGTGCGGCGATCGATGATCCTGGTCGCGACCCCTCGACGCGCCAGGTCGACCGCGAGCACCAATCCCACCGGGCCTGCGCCCACCACCAGCACATCCGTGTCGAATGACCTCATGTTCGGATGGTGGCCGACGCGCGTGCGACCAGCCAGGGATGCGCCGAAAAATCACCCTCCGGTGATGGACAGAATCACCCTCTCGGTCCGTCCGCCGGAAATTACCCGCCACCTCACCGCGAGTACGTAGTGTGCGTTATGTGATGCGCACCACACGGCACTGAGCACGGAGGAACACGAAGTACATGAAGAGCACCATGCAGGACACACCGCTCTCGATCGGCCAGTTGGTCCGGTTCGGGACCTCGATTCACGCCAAGGCAGAAGTCACCACGTGGGGCGACGACGGCCCGACCACGGTCACGTTCGGCGAATTGGGCCGACGCGCAGCGCAACTCGCGCACGGGCTTCGGTCCATCGGCATCGACGACGACCAACGTGTCGCCACGTTCATGTGGAACAACGCAGCGCACATGGAGACCTACATGGCCGTGCCTGCGATGGGCGCGGTGCTGCACACCCTCAACATTCGACTGTTCCCCGAGCAGCTCACCTACATCGCAGAGCACGCAGAAGACAGAGTAATCATCGCCGACGCCAGTCTCCTTCCCCTCCTGACGCCGTTGCTTCCGAAGATGCCGACGGTGCGGCATCTGGTCGTCGTCGGGGCCGACCCGTCGGACGTGCAGGCGCCGCCCGGCATCGAGGTACTGAACTACGAGAACCTGCTCGCCGGACAGCCCGAGGAGTTCGACTGGCCCGAACTCGACGAGCGATCCGCCGCCGCAATGTGTTACACGTCCGGCACCACCGGCGACCCGAAAGGCGTCGTCTATTCGCATCGCTCGATCTGGCTGCATTCGATGCAGGCGTGCATGTCGGACACGATGGCATTGGCGCAATCGGACAAGGTTCTCGCGATCGTTCCCATGTTTCACGCGATGTCGTGGGGCCTGCCGTATGCAGCATTGATGGTCGGCGCGTCGCTCATCATGCCCGACAAATTCCTGCAGCCCGCACCTCTCGCCGAGATGATCGCGACGCTGCGTCCGACGGCGGCCGCGGCGGTCCCGACCATCTGGCAGGCCCTGTACGCGCATCTGGTCGAGCACCCGGTGGACATGTCGTGTCTGCGCGACGTCCTCGTCGGCGGCAGCGCATGTCCGCCGTCGTTGATGCGGGCGTTTCACGAGGAACACGGAGTGCACATCACCCAGGCCTGGGGCATGACCGAGACGTCGCCCGTCGGCACCTCGGGTAAGCCGGATGCCGGACTGTCTCCGGAAGAAGAATTCGACTTGCGGTGCACGCAAGGGCGATTCATCGCCGCCGTTCGAGCACGACTCGTCGACGACGCGGGCACTGTGTTGCCTTGGGACGGAACGAGCGTCGGCGAGCTCGAGGTCCGAGGCCCGTGGATCACCGGCAGTTACTACCGGAACGACGCGTCGGACAAATTCGACGACGGGTGGCT
The DNA here is from genome assembly GCF_900188125.1 of Rhodococcoides kyotonense. Taxonomy (GTDB): domain Bacteria; phylum Actinomycetota; class Actinomycetes; order Mycobacteriales; family Mycobacteriaceae; genus Rhodococcoides; species Rhodococcoides kyotonense. Next base: position 131,665 of record NZ_FZOW01000007.1, read on the forward strand.
CCGGACCGGTGACGTCGGCGCCATCTCCCCCGGCGGCTACTTGACGCTCACCGACCGCGCCAAGGACATCATCAAGTCCGGCGGCGAATGGATCTCGTCGGTCGAGCTCGAGAACCATGTCATGGAGCACCCGGCAGTGCGGGAGGCGGCAGTCATCGGCGTTCCCGACGAGAAGTGGGACGAACGTCCTTTGGTAACAGTCGTTCTCAGAGATGGCGCCACGGTGACGGCCGACGAGCTGAAGACGTTCCTCGACGGTCGCGTCGCACATTGGCAGTTGCCCGAGCGATGGGCGTTCATCGACGAGGTCCCGAAGACGAGTGTCGGGAAATACGACAAGAAGCGGCTGCGCAGTACGCATTCCGAGGGAGGGCTCGCCGTCGTCGAAGTTTGATGCGCCTGCGGCACCCGTGCGTGCAAAGTTGGTCCCCGGCCCAACTTTCCACGCACGGGGCCGTCAGGCCAACCCCGGCGTCGACGTGCCCAAACGGTCTCGCAATGTCGTGAAGGTCTCGTCACCTTCTTCCCGGAAGATCCCCCGCTCCCGCAGCAACGGAACGAGGTCGCGACTGATCCGTTCGAAACTCGAACCGCCCAAGAGAATGAAGCCGTCCGACGCCTCCTCCTCGATCCACGTCTCGATGATGCGCGCCGCGTACTCGGCGGTCCCGACGATCTGGAAATGCCCGTACGACGTCGCATATCGCAGCAGGAAGTCACGGACCGTCGCGTATTCACCGGAGGTGACCCACTCGCGGTAGATCAACGCGCGGCTGACGCGTCGGCCGGTTTTCTCGATGTCGGCTTGGGTCGGGAAGCGGCTCGGCGGAATACGGTCGTCGAGGCCGAGATCCGACAGATCCAGGTCGGGCACCTCATAGCGAATTGCCTCGCGGGCACGATCCAGGTCCAGATCGGTCAGCTCGTTGCGGTACTCCTGCCACGCGTGTTCGTCGGTGTGACCGAGGTAAATACGAATGCCAGGAAGCACTTTGAGGTCCTCGGCCCGACGGCCATTTGCGACGACGGCTGCTTTCAGCTGCTTGTAATAGGAACGTCCCGCATCGATGTCGGGGGTGGCAACGAACACGACCTCAGCCGCTTTCGCGGCAAAAGCAATACCGATGTCCGACGCGCCGGCCTGCGCCAGGACCGGGAACGTCTGCGGCGCGGGCGGTAGATCGAGAGCTTGCTGCACCGAGAAGAATTCGCCGTGCCAGTCGATGTCCACGACCTTGTCGATGTCGACATGCACTTCGACTTCGCGATCCCGGACGACGGCATTCGGTTTCCACGAATGCCAGAGTGCCCGAGTGACATTCAAGAACTCACGCGCACGACGGTAGCGATCCTCGGGGCTAGGGATGGTCTCGTAGCCGTAGTTGGTCTCCCCGTTGAACGACGTCACGACGTTCCATCCCGCCCGGCCGTCGGAGATGCGGTCCAGCGACGTCAGTTCCCTTGCCACCGTGTAGGGTTCGCTGAACTGCGTCGACAGCGTGATGACGAGGCCGATCCGGTCGGTGTGCGCAGCCAAGTACGCAGCGTGGGTCAGCGGCTCGAACGAGCGTGCACCCCGGTACTTGATCTGGGTCCGGTTCAGTCCGGCGAAGTCGGCGATGAAAATGGCGTCGAATCCGATGTCTTCGAGCTCGCGCGCGAATGCGGCCTTGGCTCTGCGCTGTTCCGCGGTGTCGGAGGTGTAGCCGTCCTGCTTCCAGCGCGGGAAACGATCCGCGAAGTAGAACTCGGAGGACACGAAAAAGACGGACGGGTTGCGGCGGGCCATTCGTCACACGGTAGAACGCCGCCGCACCAACGCGAAGATTTGCGATCAGCGTGATGCGAACGCAGTCCTAACGCTTCTGCGCTTTCCAGAACGATGAGCCGTCGTCCAACCCCAGTGCCGCACGAAGCCGGCTGGGACTCATCGTGCCGGGCTGCCCGGTGTCGGGGAACGAGGCGAGCAGACGAATCAGATCGTCGCGACGCGTCGGATCCGCGGCGGCTTGCGTGGGCGTGTAGCCGTCGAGCGCGGGTATCGACTCGTGAATCCAACTCGCTTCGTGCTGCCGGATCCGCTCGTCGAGAATCGCCAGAATCTCGGGGTCGGGCTCGACAGGTTTCGACGGTTCGCGAGGTTCTGCGAGCTTGTCGGCAGCATCGGTGCGCGACTCGCTGAGGATCTTCGCCTGCGGGGCCATCTCGCGGACGGCGTCGACCATCTCGTCGAATCGAGGTTCGGACATCGCATTGATCCGCAGAGTCGTGCCGTCGAGTTCCAGCACGCCGAACAGACTGCCGTCGACAGTCCAGTGCCATGTTCCGCTGCGGGATGCGCCATAGCGACGGCTGAGCTTGCGTTTGATGTTCCCGACTTCGCCCAACTCGAATGTCGCCTCGCACACCACCATCGGGTCGCCCTGCTTTGTCACCACACGCGGAGGCGCAAAACGGGCACTGAGAAACTCGACGAGCTCTTCGGGTGGTACAGGGTTGCGGTCCAGCAACGCGATCAAGTCCGTGCGCTGCGTCGGATACACGAGTTCGACGCCGCCATAGAATTCCAGTTCCTCGCCTATGGGAACCACTCGCGTGCAGACGAATTGACCGGGCTGCAGCTGCAAGCTTGCCGTCTTCTCGGCCACGGACAGTCGGTCACCGGTTCTGATGTCTCGTATCGACACACCTACGCCAGGATCGACGGACTCGATGTCGTACACGGACCGCTCGTTGAGCAACCACTGTTGCGCAAGGTTCAATTCGTCTGCAGGAAGGAAGTTTCCGTACGTCTCGAGAAAGTCCGCGAAGTATCCTCCTTCGAACAGCAGGACGTCCATGGCGAACGGATCGGCGAAGCCTTCCGACAACGGGTCGTCGCTATCGGGGTATCTGAGACGTGCTAGCTCCTCCAACTCCGCGAGCCCACGACCGTCGATGATGTATCCGCCGGCCTTGTGGTAAAGCCAGAGTGCCCGTTGATGAAGGGTCGCTTCACTTTTCCCGAGATGGCAGACCTTGTACTTTCGACCCGATCCGCACCAGCATCGGTCGTTGCGACCGAGCTCGGGGTGCTCCTGCGGCACGAAGTTCTGCACGACGTCCCGTAGCTCGTCGCCGAGTTCGGTCTCCATTCGGTCGAGGAAACTGATGGCACCTTCCGCGTCGCCGCGCAGTGACTTGAATGTGGCCAGTTCGAGGATCGCGGGCTCGAACCACGGATCGTGGTCGATTGCCTTCTCGAAGCTTCGTTCCGCTTCTGCGGGATCTTCCAATATCTCCAACGCTTTTCCGCGCAGCCAATAGGCAGCTCCGACGGCCAAGCCGAGGTCCGCCTGCACCAGTGCTTCCGCTATTGCCGCCAACGCTTCGGCGCCGCCGTCCATTCGAATGATGAGGTGCAGTGCCACACTGGCGGCGGCAGGCTCCACGAGGGCGTTCCACGCGTCGGGAGTCTCTGTGATGGCGTCGTGAATGAGAGTCGTGCGGCGTTCTTCGTCGGACGAGGCGACCTCTTCGGCGAGCATCACCAATCGAGCCGCGACGGCAGCCTCGTCGGAGTCGTAGTCGTCGACGGCAGAGCCCAGGAAGTTCACTGTTCCTTCGCGCGCGACGTGGTCGACAGCGGCCTCCAGCCCTGCATGAGAGAACAATTCGCGGAGCGGGAGGGTCGCAGTCCTGAAAGCCGTTGGGTTTTCGTACATCAGCTGCCACACGACCGAATCGACGTATTGTGGTGTGCCATCCGGAACCTGAGCTCGGAGCCGGTCGACCACGACTGCGTCGACCGTTGCTTCGGTCACGCGGCGTAGTCGCACCGAGCCGCGCTCGACGTACAGACCGATCAGTTCGCCCTCGATATACCCGTCGAGAGTCCCGCGTGGCAACAACAAGCCGACCTCCAGCGCTTCGGGGTCATCGAAGCCTCGGTCGTCGAATACTTTCTGTGGGGTGAATGGCGCCGCCAGAATGATTTCAAAACCGGTGGTGTCGCCTTCGGCCTGAACCAGCCCTGCGATCGCAGTCAGTTCGACGGTCGCCTCGACGATGTCCGACGCGATCTCTCGCTGGGTCAGCCGGTGCGTCAGGATTCGACCCTCGAGCATGCCGGTCACCACGAGGTTACGATCGTCGGTGAAGAACCCGATTTCGTCTGACTCGAACCCTTCTACCAGGTCGAACATCTCTCGGAATGTGCCATGGCCCTGTGCGACCAACAGCTCAGCCCAGGAATCATCAGTCAGTGGGCCGTGTTCGCGAAGGATCGCTAGGGCAGCGGCTTCGATTTCCTCGTAGTCGTCCATCGTGGACAAGGGTAACCGGCTGTTACGTCGAGGTGGATAGCGACGGACACGTCATTCGCCGGGAGCCCTGAGTCTCGTTCACCGCTTCGGCTCGTACCTCAGAGACACCGCGCCCGACGCGAAGTCCTGACGCCCGACGAGCTCGAGATCCAAAGGCTCCCGCAGTCCTCCGAACAACGTCCGCCCGTGACCGACAATCCTGGGATGCACGATGAACTCGTACTCGTCGATCAGACCCATTTCGGCCAACGCCGTCGGTAGGGTCACGCCACCGACGTACAGGCCGTCGCCCGGTTGTTGTTTGAGTTGCTGCACAGTCTCTTTCAAATCCCCGCGCATAAGCTCGGAGTTCCAGTCGACGTCCGCGAGGGTGCTCGACACGACGTACTTTCTCTTCGCGCCGATAGCCTGAGCGAACGGCTGTGTCCATTCCGGCATCTCGGGTCCGGGGTTCCGCCATGCCCCTTCCATCATCTGGTACGTCACGCGACCGAGGATGAGTGCGTCGCCGCGCGCGATGATGTCCGCCGAATGCTGATGCATCTCCGGGTCCGGCGTCACCGCCGTGTGGTCGATACACCCGTCCAGCGTGACGTTGATGGAATAGCGCAGTGGTCGCATGTCGGGAAAATACCGGACTCGACGCCTGCGCGAAGTCAGTTGGTCAGAGCTCGTAGGTCGCGAAACAAGCCGTCGGCGATGTCCTCGAAGGATCGCTCTTCGTCGGCGGCAATCCACTGCCGGAATGCGACGCCGAACACCGACACCCCGACCTCGGCAGCGAGCGTGGCCTGCGGTTCGGACACGCCGCGGGTGATTAGTCCCGACGCGACCGCGCGCGACAGCGTCGCCATCTTCAGCAACTCTCGTTCCTGCAGGCCGGGATTCGCGTCGATCACGGTCTGACGCGCTCGCGAGTACGGCCGGTGGTCGTCGTCGAAGAACGTTCCAGCCGACGAAACAGCCTGCGCGACGACGTCCATAGCCGATGCGTCGTCCGGCGCTTGGGCGACGGCCTCGACGAAGACGTTCTTCAGCTGGTCTTGGCCGTCGAACAGCACTTCTCTCTTGTCGGCGAAATGCCGGAAGAACGTGCGTTCCGTGACGCCGGCCGCCCGGGCGATATCCGTCGCCGTCGTTTGCTCGAATCCGCGCTCGGCATACAGATCGAGCGCGGCTACACGCAGGCGGTCTTTCGCGCCTGGCTCCCATCGGACCATGTCGATCATCCTAGTGATGACAGCGACTGACATGTAGGCGTACGCTGATGTCAGTCAATGACATCAGTTGCTCGCCCATCGGACGAGCCCTGAACAAGGAGCACCTCATGCGCGTTTTCGTCACCGGAGCATCCGGTTGGATCGGCTCGGCCACCGTCGACGAGCTGCTCGCCCACGGTTACGACGTCACCGGACTCGCTCGGAGCGATGCGTCGGCCGACTCACTGCAGGCCAAGGGAGCGACCGTTCTGCGCGGCGATCTCGATGACCTCGACAGCCTGCAAAAGGGCTCGTCCGACGCCGATGCCGTCATCCACCTCGCGAACAAGCACGACTGGGCGAACATGGCCGAGTCGAATCGCGCCGAACGCGCAGCCGTCCAGACCATCGGAGACGCGCTGGCCGGGTCCGGTCGACCGTTCCTCGTTGCATCCGGTGTGGCCGGACTCGCGCAGGGTCGGCCTAGCACCGAGGACGACGCGTCACCCGCCGTCGGCCCGGACTCGCCGCGCGGCGGTACCGAGAATCTGGCCTTCGAGTACGCGTCGAAGGGAGTGAAGCCGGTTGCGTTGCGATTCTCACCAACGGTGCACGGCGACGGCGACCACGGCTTCATCTCCTACCTCGTCACAGCGGCTCGAGCGACGGGCGTGTCCGGATATGTGGGCGACGGGTCGACCGGGTGGGCTGCGGTTCATCGCTCCGATGCGGCGCGGATGATTCGCCTGGGGCTCGAGAAGGCGCCGTCCGGTGCGCGGCTCCACGCCGTCGGCGCGAGCAGTGTGTCGTCGAAGGAGATCGCCGAGGCTATCGGGCGTGGGCTCGGGCTGCCTGTCGAATCGATTGCGCCGGAGAAGGCGATGGAGCACTTCGGGTTCATCGGCATGTTCTTCGGGATGGATCTCTCGTCGTCGAGCGAGATCACGCAGAAGATACTCGATTGGGAGCCGGCGGGACCGACTCTGGCGGACGATCTTTCGTCGGGTTCGTACTTCCGGTAGATCGGATCGCAGGACTCCCTACTTCGGCCCGTGCTGCTCGAGTGCGGCGGCGTTCATTTCGTCTTGCTGGTTGGTCGCGTCGAAGAACTTGTCGAAGTCGATTCGCATCCTCCCCACGACGTCGATGTGGCTCTGCAGGACATCGACCAGGCTGTTGTCGCCGCCGAACGCTTTCTTGGAGAACTTGTCTCGCAAGTCCTTGCCTGACTCGAACTCGCCAAGCCCGTTGACCTCAACTAGTTCCATAGCACTCGCTTTGTGCTGTTCGAGCTTTGCAATGTAGGTCGTGCATGCCTCACTGCAAGTTGCTGCAGCCTCTGCATTCAGAAACAAGTGGCCGGTTTCGGCAGCGGCGGCGAGGGATTGCCAATTGGTGAGCTGATCGCCTGGAGCACTCATCTATATCTCCTACTTGACTGCGACGGGGAGGGCTGACTGCAGATCGGTTGCGTGCGTGAGAGCGATTGCGCAGGGGTCTGATTCGTCTTCCTTCACGTAGTTGACGGTGAAGACCACGACTCCTGGCGGTAGATCGACAGCTATATTGCAGGCAACCGCAGACCTGCCCATCACTCTTCGATACGTGAACGCATCACGGCCACCTAACGCGACATCGCGAGGTTCGAACTCGAGCGAGTCCCGCCTAACGTCTGCGAACGTTTGAGTCACAGAGGATTTGACAGCAAGAAAGTACGGAACGCTGACACCCAGGGGTTTGAACGTACAAATTTCCCAGTCCTCAACAATGATCCCCTCTCCCCATCCTTCATCCCTGTACGTCGGGTCCAACCCGGTTGCCGCGATGGCTTCCGGTGTGATGCTGCACGGATCCCACGACGTCGGGCCGGCCGTGGCCTCAGGTTGGACGTCTCGCCCACATGCGCCGACCAGTACGGCCGCAGTCAGCGGCACCACCACCCACTTCCTCACGCATACCTCCTCCACAGCACTCGTCAGGTTCGACGCAGCAGAGGCGCGTTCGGTTCCAAGATCGAAGAATCTCTTGGGCCGTTCGCGACGACCAGCACGTCCGAGCCACCTGTCAGCGCCTGCGTCGAGCCGGCCACTTGCCGGTCGCCGGCGCTGTGTAACGGGCGCCAAGCGAAAACCGACCACCTGTGTCGTACCCGTATGGCACAGTGCTGTGCACACCTCGCCCGCTGCACCTGAGAAGAGATCCCCGTGAACAATCAGTTCCACAACAGCCCGAACTACGGCACCATCAACATCCACCAGACCACGAACGTCGGATACGTCGTGCCACAACGGTCTTGGCCGCGTCGCCACCCGATTCTGACGGCGTTCCTCGTACTGTTTCTCATCGGCTTCATCGGAGCGAATCCGTGGATTCTTCTCGTCGTCGCGGTTATCTGGATCGGCGTGAAGATGTACCGCTCGCATGAGGCGAAGCAACTGGCTGCCCGGCAGGAGCAGCAGCGCCTGATCGACAGCGCGAATGCCCAGAACCAGGCATACCTCAACGGTCACCAGTTCGGAACGTTCGGGCACTTCCCCACCCAGCCCCATCAACCAGGGCAGTACCCCAACCCTCAGCCACCCTTCCAGGGCTGACGGATTGCGTGGCATTCGGAACGGCGGCCACGTTGCCACCGAATGTCAACCGCAACAGCGCTTTCATGACATCCTCACTTTGTGACGTCGTTCGCTTCGTTGGATGACGTAGGCGGACGTGGCAGGATCGCCAAGATGGAGTTGTTGATCGCCAAGAACCCCGACGAGGGTTCGTCGCTGCCCTACCTACTCCGCATCCCCTTGGCCGGTGTCCCGATCCTGCGAGCCCGCGATGTCTGGCCACGCACCAACGCCGTCTACTGCCACCCGGTCGCCGACGAGGAATGGCCTGCCAACCCCGAGATCGTCGAGCGCATCGAACTCCGAGTCTGTGAGCGCCGCGGTGCTGCCATCGACATCGTCGCCACCCGCAGTCGAGAGAACCGATCGCAGATCGTATTCACAAAGGCGCGTGGCCGGGACATGGTCTTCTGGCAGTCACCGCGGACGCGCACACAATCTCGGCCGAAGACGGCACCGTCGCGGTCCAAGGCGTCGGGCATCACAGAGCTCGAGATCGTCGTCGACGCACACGAGCGCTATGCCTATAACTTCAGTCAACAGCGCGCACGGACCACGAAGCAGGCTCTACCGTGCGGTGACTACGCCGTGGTGGCCGACGGCAAGATCGTCGCTTCGGTAGAACGAAAGTCAGCAGCCGACTTGTTGTCGAGCATGACGTCGGGTCGGTTGCGTTATGCCATGGCCGATCTCGCGTCGCTGCCGAGGTCCGCGGTCGTCATCGAGGATCAGTATTCGACCATGCTGTCGTCGAAGTTCGTCTCCGCAAGAGATGCCGCCGACGGCTTGGCCGAGTTGCAGGTAAGGTATCCGTCGGTGCCGATCGTGTTCGCACAGACTCGAAAGCTCGCCGAGGAGTGGACCTTTCGCTATCTTGCAGCTGCGATGACATGGATCTCGAGCGACAGTGATGCGATGGCGTCGGCGACCGAGCTACCCACCAAGAAGCCAGCCGTGACGGGGCCGTCGAACTCCGTGATCCGCGAGTGGGCTCGGGAACGCGGGTATGTCGTGGCCGACCGAGGCGCGATCAGCCGCGAGATACGAGAGAAGTTCGCCGCCGACACGACAATCTGACAACTTCACGAGCAAAGTCCACGCTTAAGGGCTACTGCGTCGCACAACGTCGGGTCCGTTCGGCGAACCGGTCGAGCGCCTCCAGGATCTCGTCGGCCTGCCAAACACGGTGACGTCGACCTTTCGACGTTTGGTGCAGAATTTCTGCGTCGACGAGTCGGTCGATCGCACGTTGCGCGGCCATGCCACTGACCCCAAAAGCCTTGCGGACGAATGCATTGTCGATGACTGGCTGCGCGACAATCGCATCGACCAGCCTCCAGACGACCGAGTCTCGACGCGCAACAAGACCGTCGAGGAAGCGCTCGCGCGCAGCTGCAAGGTCGTCGACCAGTGTCCGCCCGTTCGCTACTGCGGTAAAGGTGGCGGCATTCAACCTGCTGATTATCGGCTCCATGTTCCCTGAACGGTATTCGCCAAGGCTCGAGAAGTAGGACGCTGTGTCTGTGAGCAGTCCCGCGGACAGAGGGACCGTGACGCGTTCGACCACGTCAGCTCGACGCATCATCGTATGGAGCAATGCTCGACCGGTCCTTCCGTTTCCATCGGTGAACGGGTGAATCGTCTCGAATTGGGCGTGCGCAATCGCGATGTGGGGCAGGACGGGGATATCCGTTCTCGACGCGAACACGAAGAAATCTTCCAGCACAGAGTCGAGCCGATCATGATGCGGTGGAACGAATTCGGCGCGATGCGGACCGAAGCCCGAACCTCCGATCCAGACCTGTTGTGTACGCCAACGGCCCGCATCGACATCACCCGCGGATTCCATCAGAGCCCGATGCATTGCCAACACCGACTCTGCAGACACAGTTGCACTCGCCGCGAGGGCTGCCTCCATCGCGCGGACGTTGCCGCTGACGATCGATGCATTACGACTGCTAGGCGAACCCAGCTCGGCCAACGCAAGAGCCCGCGCCCCGACGGTGAGGTTCTCGATCTGCGACGAAGCGGCACTCTCGGAGCGAAGCAGAATCGACATCATCGGCGCCAGCTCTGTGGACGGACCGAGTTTTTGCGACGCGTATTCGTCGAACCGGACGATTTCACGCAGGGCGTCTTCGGATTCCGCGGAAAGTTCAGCGGAAAGCCGAACCTCGGCATCACCGATCGAGGCGGGAATTGCGGCGTCGTAGTCTCCGCCGTGCAGCCGACGCTGGGTTCTGGATGCGTGCGCCGACGGGTGCCACGGCCGAGTCTCGAATTCAACGGCGGGCACACCCTGCGTTGGACCATTCGACATACCCACACCATACCAAACTTTATTCCGCTAAAGTTTGGTATGCGGTTCGAAAGCCAACGCTTGCGTTGGCCACGGCCCGGCCTTGTCATCGACCTCCACGACATATCGGACTGCAAGTTTCGCGAGACCGTCGTCGTACACCTGCGCGGGCGCAGCACTTACCTCGGTGACTTGCACCGTCTGCCCAGCTCTATCGGCGCGAATGGTCAACGCGGAAGTGAAAACAGTCGCCGGCGGGGAGAATTCATCTGTTGGAATGAATATCCCTGGCTGCGACGGCACAGTTGCCCCGAGCCACTCACCTATCGCTCGACAGCCCGTCTGCGACCGGCCGTTTCTGTCGTACCCCCAGCGCACACTACTTTCCACACGCTCCACCGACTATCCCACCCCCTTGCCTCATCGCATGACTTCATTCGACATCGAGGCGCATCGAGAACGGAACCCTCATGTCCGACGAACCGCACGCAGCACAGCCCGGCTGGTACCCGACCCCCGATGGTGGCCAACGGTATTGGAATGGATCCGCATGGCTGGATCTGCCGAACCCGGCCACGCCGACCGCGACCCGTCGGCGGCGTCCGTCGAAGAAGGTCGTCTGGATTGCAGCAGTGCTGTTGGCGGTACTCGGAATTGCCGGTATCACAAGCAAACTCGTCCACGATTCGAACGTTCGAGCCGAGCAACAGGCGGCTGAAACTGCAGCGAACGACGCTGCCCAGCGAGAGGCCGACCGCATCGCTGCTGCTGCCGCCAAGCAGGAGCAAGAGGATCAAGCCGAACGATTGACCAGAACGCTGTCGGTATCCGGGATCGAGGGCAGTGTCAAGACGATGGCGGAAGAACACGTGACGAAGGGCATCGTCGACGGTCCTGTCATCTCGGTGACATGCTCGCCAGTGAGCGGCGGTTCTACCGATGACCTGACCGAAACCACCACAGTGTTCCAGTGCTTCGCAGCCACAGAGGACATCGGCGACGGCCGCATGCGCGGATACAACTACCACGCAACCATGAACTGGTCGACGGGCAACTACACGTACGGATTCGGAGCGCCCTAGCCTGCGGTAACCGTCGACACCGTCACCCGCCCGCGGCTACGGAGAGTAAATCCGATCGCGAACTCTCCGAACCTGTGAAAGGCTGAGCGGCTCTCCTACTGTGGGTGGGCGGAAGTGAGATGAAGTAATGAAAGACTGGCGCGACCACTACCCCGACCCCATCGGGCCTGCCGAAGCATTCGCTCGATTCGAAGAGCTGTCGGCACGAATCCTGAAGGACGAGAACCCCGTCGTGATCGCGGCGGAGTCGGGCGACGTCGTACTGATGTCGGCCGCCGAATACCGCTCGACCATGGAGACTTTGTACCTCTTTTCGACTCCTGCCAACGCCAAGTGGTTGATCAAGGGACTAGAGGAGGCGAAGCGCGGCGAGGCCGAGCCGTTCGCCTTCGAACGACGCCAAGGACAGGCAGAGGACAACTCGTAGCCGATCGAGACGATCACTGCGGGACGCCCGAGCACCCTCGACCTTTCGGGCATCCCACGTGAGAGTTGTTACGACAGTGCGATTTCGGCGCTGCCGGAGAACATGGAGTCGTGAACCTCGAACGCGGTCGGCCGCGGGGTAAACTGAATTTTCCTATTTCGGCCCCTGGGAACTCATTTCAATGGACGTACTATCGTCGACAGCAGCAGTCGCAGCTAACAGCTTGTCGAACACGATTCGCATCCTCTCCACGACGTCGATGTGACTTTGCAGAACGTCGACCAAATTGTTCTTTCCGCCTGCAGCTTTTTCGGCAAATTTGCCCCGCAGTTCCTTTCCTGATTCGAACCCATCCATCCATGCGAGAGCGTCGACGTCCGCCAGTTCGACCGCCCTTGCCCTGTGTTCGGCGAGTTGGGCAAGGTATGCCTCACAAGCGTTTCTGCATACTTCCGCCGCCTCGGGCTTCAAAGACAGGCGGCCTTGATCGGCCGCGATGGCAAGCGACTCCCACCCCGTGATCGGATCGCCAGGATTACTCACCTACTACCTCCTATTTCGCGGCGGCAGGGAGGGCATATACGAGGTCTGATGCATGCGCGAACACGATCGCGCAAGGATCCGTTTCGGCAGTCATGTCACCCATGAAGTTGGCCATGAACACGACGACGCCAGGCGGTAGGTCAACACCAACATTGCACGTGACTGCCGACTCGGCGACTTTCGTTCGGTACTGGTATGCCTCACGGTCGCCGAGTACGACGTCATGATCCTCGAAATTGCGTGGGTCCTGACGGAGGTCGTCGAGCGAGTATTCAAGCGACGACTTCACGCTGAAAACATAGAGGACATCGGAGCCAGGTGGCCTGAACGCGCATCGCTCCCAATCCTCGACCACGATTCCCTCACCCCAGCCCTCGTCTCTGTAGGCCGGGTCCAGCCCCGTCGCCGCGATTGCTTCAGGCGTGATGCTGCACGGATCCCATCTGGTCTGCTCGGCGACAGCCTCTGGCTCCACGTTGCGACTGCATCCTCCGACCAGCACTATCGCCGCACTCAGCACGGCAAACCACTTCCGCATGCAGAACCCTCCCCGAACCCGTCGTTGGGTTAGACGCAGCGGAGCGCCATGCGGTTCCAGATCCGGTCAGCTTGGAAACAATCACGACGTCGACGTCATGTTCGATCCAGCGCCCATCCGGCAATAGTCGATAGAGATCGGTGCCCTCGATAGTCGATTCGATCTCGCCGCGCCAGTCGTGGACGGTTCCTGTCGTTCGCCATCGGCCCAGGATCGGTTCGAGCTCGCGCAGTCCACTCCGCGTCGTATCCATTCGTCCTCCTCGTATTGCTTACTGTGACCGAGTAGGTCCTCGAAATTCATCGCACGACGGCGGTTCACGCAAGGCATTCGGACACTCCGGTGAAGGCCCGATCGCCAACTAGCATGATGGCGTGATGCATCCAAGTCCTGCGGGGCGCTCGATGGAACGAAACGACGCAGCTACAGGAGCTGAACTGGAGGGACATGTCTTCGTAGTCCGCGGCCGACTCGAATCCGTGGCATCGGATGTCGTCATCGTTCCGACGGATGGGACCTTCGTACCCAGAGAAACCTGGTGGCCGGTACTCGAGATCAGCAAAGCTTCCCCACCACCGCGGGACCCCAGCCACATTGCTCGTCGATTTCGATCACACAGTGGCGAGAACCGGTCCGCCTGGCTGCTGCAAGTCGCACACGGGGGACATCCTTCGGTCACCCGGCTGGTCGAAGGCCTCGAAGAACTTCTACAGCGAATCGAAAGTGATCGACCGAAGTTCCCGAGCGACGGTCGAGTAAGGCCGCTTATCGCACTTCCTACGCTGGGTGTCGGCCTCGGAGGGTACGAGGGAGTACGCGGCAAAGTGATCGAGGCGCTCCATGCGGCGACAATGAAGTTCGTCAGCGGTTCGGACTTCGACATTGTCTTCGTCGTCGAGAACGCTGCGGATTACGCTGCATTCCAGTCGATTCGGCGCGAACATTCGTCGTCGACGCCTCAACGTGAGGCCGGAGCGAACCTGGCTTCCAAGATTCGAGGCGGCGACGCGGCTCTCCTGCTCGGCGCCGGAGTCAGCATCTCAGCGGGCCTCCCGACCTGGGATCAGCTCCTTGAAACTATCAAGCGGGATACTCTGCCCGACTTGGACTCCGGGCAATTTGCAACATTGGGCGTCCTCGACAGGGCCCAACTGCTGTCGAAGTCCGGTCAAGGGCCGACCCTCGGACAGCGCGCCGCCGAGGCCACAGGAGCGGATTCGACAAAGATCCCCACCCTAGCGCACTGTCTGCTCGCATCGTTGTCGGTCGAGAAAGCTGTTACCACCAACTACGACTCCCTGTACGAGGACGCGTTCAAGGCCGCGAACGGCTTTGATTCGATCTCGATTCTGCCGCGTGAGAACGCTATTGGCGATCGCGCATGGCTGCTCAAGATGCACGGTGACATCGCGACGCCCGAAAGTATCGTCTTGAGTCGCCGCGATTTCGTCCGTTACGACGCCGAGCGACGACCGCTCGGGTCGATCGTGCAATCCCTCATGGCTACAGGCCATCTCATTGTAATCGGCGCTTCGATGACCGACGACAACGTTTTGCGGCTTGCGCACGAAGTCCTTGCGATGAATGCGACCAACAATCAAACCCGCCCATTGGGCACAGTAGTTACGTTGCAACAAGATCCATTGCGAAGCGCGCTGTGGGAAGGCGACTTCGACTATCTCGCAGCATCGGACTCGCACAACACGAAAGTCGCTGCGCGAGATCTGGAGATATTGCTCGACGCCGTGGCCATGTACTCCAGCGATCGTTCCCCGTATCTGCTCGACGAGCGGTATGCAGAACTGCTCAGCGAGGAGGAGGCTCGGATCGCAGATGAACTGCGCAAGGTTGCGCGGCGCATCCGCTCACTCACGCCCACCCAACGTGACAGATGGAAGGCGCTCGATACCGTTCTGGCAACGATGGGAAATGGTTGAAGGTTCCTACCGTGGATCGCAGGTCCTGTGGTCGCCTACGCAGCGCACGTCAGCCCGTACCTCGAGTAGACGTGTCGCTTTGACTGACACCCTATGTTCGACCAGGCCCCGAAGACCGGCGGACACTACTACGACTGAATGCGGCTCCGGCAACCGTGAGTGCGTGGTGGGGCCAGAGACCAACTACTCACGCACGGGCGGCGAAGCCGCACTCTCTAAGCTGTGGCAGTGACCGCCGACAAGAACCGCAGAACAGGTGCCAACGTCATCCCGCTTTTCGATGCAGCGGTCAGCCCCCTCGACGGATTCGACAAGTGGCTCGCGGAGACCGGGTACGACAAGGACCCGGCGAGGGTCATTTCGATCATCGAGTCACTTCTGTCCGTGATCGGCGAGACGAATACAGACTTCGCGCCGACCGCGTGGCTCCCCCACGACGCACACACGCTTCTGGCGTCCGTCGGCGAGATAGCCGGTGACTCCGACATCGCTTCCACGATGGTGTCGATGTCCTTGGATTACCTAGCGTTCCTGGACCAGACCGGTCGCTGGACCGGCAGCGCCGACAACTACGCACATTGCGTCGAGGACCTGGCCCGCTATCTGGACAGCGTTGTGCCACAAATACTCACACCCGACGACATTGAACTCACTCCAGTGTCACCCGAGCACGAGCTCGAGGCCTTGTCTGCACTGAAACCGGTTCGACAACTGCAGCTCCTCCTCGCCTGGGTCGGCGACGGCAAGCCCGTTACGAGCACGGGAGTGCCTCGCCCCGCGCTCATCGACGAGTTCGCGCACGCTGACGGCGTCGAACTCGCCGAAGGAGAACGTACGGTCCGGACCGTACGTCACGTCCACGCTCTGGCCACGCTGTGGGACACAGCGGTCAGCGCCGGCCTCATCAAGTTGACGTCGACCCGTGCCGTTCGCGTCGGCCAGACGACGTCACTGCCCGCCGTCCGTGCTGCCGTCGTTCATCTCGTTCGCAGCTACTTCGAGGTCGACGACCCCATGGGCCCGTTCCACGTCGCGAATATTGTTGCCGCTCGGATTGTTCTGGGAGCGATGACCGACAGCCCACCGAGCGAACCATCACAGACGGCTTTCACGAATCCCGATGAGGAGGCCGCACATTCGATCCTGGTCGGAATGCTTCGGCAATTCGAGGTCGACGGCTGGCTCACTCTCGACGGCGCTTACGACGTACCAATGGGGGTTCGTCCAGCTGTGTTGGAGGCACTGAAATCTGTCGATCTTTCCGGCTCGATTCCGTTGGAGGACATCGAGCGACTGGTTGTGACCGTCCGACTGCTGGAGACGTCGCCTCCGGTCTGGCGCAGATTGGAACTCGATCCCGAACTCACGCTCGGCGAGGTGCATATCGTTCTTCAGCGTGCGTTCGGCTGGGAGGACACCCATCTTCATCAGTTCCTGTCGGGCTCACAGGGTCACGGTCAGACGATCTACGGTCCCGCTGAGTGGGTGGACGAGTTGGACGGTGACGCGCGCGTCGAGCAGGACATTCCGATCGGGGCGCTCCTCCGCACACCCGGTGACACTCTGACGTACGAATACGATTTCGGCGACGGCTGGGAGCACACGATCACGCTCGATGCGATCGCGCCGCCCGATCCGGAGTTCGTCGGAGCGCGGTGCACCGACGGCGCGAACATGACACCTTTCGAAGACTCGGGTGGGCCGTGGGGTTGGAACGAGCACTTAGCTGCTGCCGCCGACCCCGGACACGAGCAGCACGCCGAGTCGCGCCGGTGGCTCGGGCTGCGCAAGAACGCCACGATCGATCCGACGGAATTCGATCTGGAGCTAGCAGCCGATACGGTGGCAGGCTTGTTCGACGTCCGCTGACGCGGCTAGCAGCCCCGCCGGACTCCGCATCGGCGCCACAGCCGACAAGAGCTACGGCACAACCATTTTCGACGACCCACTCGCCGTCGCCTGTTTTGCAGCGACCCACCTGTCTGAGTTCGAGTGACGTGGTCACCGAGATACCGTCATCCTCGGCGAGTGCCGGTGCGCGGCTCTAGACTGGTGATGCCGCACTGCAACTTTCCCATAGTTTGCGTTGGGGAGCAGCCGTGCGGCCGTTCACCACGCTCGCTACTGGACCTCGGGAATCAGTGCCCCATCGAACAGAAGTCGATGGTTCGAATACTTTCTGCACACCCACATAAACGCTCCCGGGGCCTCAGCTGCGTCATTCGGCATTCGTATCACTGTCATCGTCGACGACCGCAAACCCCGCGCGCATCTAGGGCATATTGCGTAAGCGCTCGAGGCTTCGATCCCTCGTCCCGGCGTACGTTCCCATAAAATCCCGGGGGCGATTCGACTCGGGATTGGTACGTCAGCCGGCATCAGGAACCGAAACCAGACGGAGACTCCGAAAATCGCAAGGAAGAGAATACACAAAGCAAGCATGGTGAGAACTACGATCGGCAGCCTCGACACTGGATCGAAACGTGTCAAGGCAAATGCGAGAACGGTGCAGACAGCTGACAGCGTCGTCACCCAACTATCCGCAAAGAACGGCCGTCGAACGCGAGTCCGAACAATCTCGGTTTCGACGATGTTGTCGAAGTGGCGGCCGATCGTCAGATCACCACCAACCGAGATGCTCCCTCCCGCAGCAACTCCATCGTTCGCAGTTACATCGCCATGAGGAGGTGGATCGTTCGGCACCGCTGACTCTGCACGACCGCCGCACTGCGAACAGAACGGGCTCGTCGAAACGGTGCGCGGCGCGCAGCTGCATTCGTAATCGGACATGGTTCCCCCCATGAGTCGTTTGATCACCTGAGAAACAAATACACGACGGGTCCGACAAAGGTCGCCTCAGCCACCTTCCATCCTCCTCCCCGCTCGGGTAACACACCCCTCACAAGAGAGGCGAAAACCAGTAATGGTCTACCCCTACCGTCGGGAACACGGACAACGAACGGGAGGTGACCGACATTGTGGATCAATCGCATCGCCGCAGCTCTCGCGGTGTTGTCGGCGTACCTCCACCTCACGATGGACGGCGCCGGAATCGTGATTGTTGCGATGGCAGTACTGTGCCTGTTCTGTGCCGTCGACCTGTGGAGGTCACCGGGTAACCGCGCATGGGTGATGATTGCCGTGTCGAGCGCCGGGATGCTCCTCGCCCACGCGTCGTTCCCGGCCGGCCACCACCACGTCGACCACGTCGCGAGCCACCCTGGCATGACCGCCGCGTCGGCCATCGCTGCAGCGGAACTCGTACTGGCCGCAGCCGTTGTCTTCTTCCGTACCCGCAGGATCCCGCCTGAATTTCATCCGTACCGATTGCAGGAGCTTCGATGACCGACACGTTCGCGCCCGTCGCCACCCACCCGCTCGAACCGCTGAGCCCGCAGGAGATTTCGCAGGCGTCGGCGATCGTGATTCGCGAGCAGAACCTGACGTCGTCGGCGCGCTTCGTGTATATCGAACTGCACGAGCCCTCCAAGACGCAGCTCGCCGATAACTCTTGCGACCGTCAGGCATTCATCGTCCTCCGCGACCGCCACGCGCATGCAACCTTCGAAGCCGTCGTCTCCCTCACGACCGACCAGGTCGTCTCCTACGAAGAAATCGCCGACGCCCAACCGCCCATCACGCTCGAAGAATTCCTGCAGTGCGAGGACGTCATCAAGGCCGATCCGCGCTGGCAGGAAGCGATGATCAAGCGCGGGGTCACCGACTTCAGCCTCGCCATGGTCGACAAGTGGGCCAGCGGCCACACGATGGACGACGACAACCCCGGTGGTCGACGCCTCGCCCGTCCCCTGACGTTCGTACGCAGCGAGGCGCAGGAGAACGGCTATGCGCGGCCCGTCGAAAACCTCGTCGTGACAGTCGATATGGACACGATGGAGGTCGTCGAGGTTGCAGATACCGGTGTAGTGCCGATCCCCCAGGCACCTGGCAACTACCTGCCCGGGTTCTACGAGCGGCCCGGCAACGTGCCGAAATTCACCGAGCAACGTGCACCGATGAAGACGATCGACATCAGGCAACCGGACGGTCCGTCGTTCACCGTCGACGGCCACTACGTCGAATGGGCGAATTGGCGCCTGCGCGTGGGGCTCACGCCGCGTGAAGGGCTCGTTCTGCACGACGTCAACTACGTCGACCGCGGTACTGTGCGACCGGTGATCCATCGTGCGTCGCTGTCCGAGATGTACGTCCCGTACGGCGATCCGGGCGACAGTCAGTGGAACAAGAACGTCTTCGACGAGGGCGAGTACGGACTCGGTGTGCTCGCGAATTCGCTTCAGCTGGGCTGTGATTGCCTCGGCGAGATCCACTACTTCGACGCGTATGTCAACGATCAGGACGGGCAGCCGATCGAGCTTCCGAATGCGATCTGCATGCACGAGGAGGACTACAGCATTGGGTGGAAGCACACCGACTTCCGCGACAATCTCGGGCAAGTACGACGCAACCGTCGACTCGTCGTCTCGTTCTTCGCGACGGTCGGCAACTACGACTACGGCTTCTACTGGCACCTGTACCTCGACGGCTCGATCGAGTTCGAGATCAAGCTGACCGGCATCATCTCGACCGGAGCTATCGAACAAGGTCAGATTCCGGAGTTCGGCACACTCGTCGCACCGGGCCTGTACGGGCCGCATCACCAGCACTTCTTCAGCGTGCGACTGGACATGAAGGTCGACGGCGAGCGCAACAACCTGTACGAACTGGAAGCGGAAGCTGTCCCCGTCGGACCGGAGAACCCGCACGGCAACGCGTGGCGTCAGACCAAGCGACAGCTGACTTCCGAGTCCGAGGCACAACGCGTCGCCGATCCGCTGAAGGCGCGCACGTGGCTGATTGCCAACGCCGACAAGACGAACAAGCTGGGCGGGCACATCGGGTACAAGATCGAACCGTCAGGAGCAGTCGCTTTGCCTCTGGCGCAACCGGGTTCGCAACAGGCGAGGCGTGGGGGATTCGCGACCAAGCACATGTGGGCGACGCCGTACGCCGAGCGTGAGCGGTACGCGGCCGGCGAATACGTCGCACAGAACCCCGGGCACGACGGTCTCGTCGCATACACCGCACAGGATCGATCGTTGGAGAACGCCGACCTGGTCATCTGGCCGACCATCGCCGCGCACCACGTCGTGCGCCCGGAAGATTGGCCGGTCATGCCGGTCAGTCACGTCAGCCTGCACCTGAAGCCAACGGGCTTCTTCGACGGCAACCCGATGCTCGATCTGGCGCCGGAGACCCCGAAGACCGGCGGACACTGCTGTTAGGCGACTTCGTCGCATGTGCGCGGAAATACATAGCCCGCTATGTATTTCCGCTCACATGCGCGCAGCGCTTATCACGTTCAGCCGCGTCCGATCCGCGCGAAACAGGTCCACCGAATACTCGACGGGCCGCTCGGACTGGTCGTACCCGATGCGCTCGAGCTTGAGGATCGGCGTCCCCTCCGGCTGACCCAGCAGCGATCCGACCGGCGCGGTGACCATGGCCAGTTCGATCGACTCGTCGGCCATACACACCGAAATCCCCAGCAGAGAGCGCAGCGCCTCGTACACCGAATTCAGGGGCGTCTCCAGCACCCGAGCGCACATCGAACCACTGAGGTACATCTGCTCCAGCGACAAGGTGTCGCCGTCCGCAAATCGTAAGCGCAGCAACGACACAACGGGCCCGTCGCCCAACACCCTTGCAGCGTCCACCGAAGGACTGGCCATCCGCGCCGAGATCACCTTGGTGCCGTCGCGAAAACCCTGCTCGTGCAACATCTGTGGCACACCTTTGACGGTGTTCAAGCTTCGCAGCAATCTGCGGCTTTGACAGACCGACCACGCACTTTCCGGTGACGGTGATCCGGGCGCGACCGATGTCAGATAAGCACCGCCGGCACGCCCCTTCAGACGCCGGATGACACCGTCGCGTTCGAGCAGGTCGAGGGCCTTGCGGACCGTCGTACGGGACGTCCCGAGCCGCTCGGCCAGCTCACGCTCCGGCGGAAGCCGAGCAACCGACCGTTGCTCGAGCTCCTCGACGAGGCGCAACAACGCGGCATGGGTCTGCTCCATCAACAGCACCGGCCAACCTCCTTGGATAACGTCAGGACAATCTAACCTGGCTCGGTCTCCTAAATGACCATCTACCTGCAGATTTACGCACGATTAACAACGCTGGTGTCCTATGTCATTCCAACCAGGCCACGCGTTACACGCAGTTCACACACGACGAACAAAACCAGAAATGGTCTACGCGGATCGTTACCCGTGTTCGGAAAGTGCCAGCCCATTGTCACTACCCACTCACGGGCGGCGAAGCCGCATGAAGGAGCACACCACTGTGGAAGATTCCCGGTCGGCCCGAGCCTCGCTCGGCGTCGAGCTGGCCCGCTCGGCGGGTGAGATCGCTCGCCGCTGGTTCGACACCTCGGCCCTGACCGTCGAGGCGAAACAGGACGGTTCCCCTGTTACGCAAGCGGATCGGGAGATCGAGCAGCACATCAGAGCACAGGTTGCCGAGCAATATCCGAACGACGCATTCCTCGGCGAAGAATTCGGCGAAACAGAAGGAACTACCGGATACCGCTGGATCGTCGACCCCATCGACGGCACCAAGTCCTTCGTCCACGGAGTTCCGCTATACGCCAACCTGATTGCACTGGAGGAGAACGGCACCATCGTCGCCGGTGTCATCAACCTCCCCAGCGCGGATGTCCTGATGCACGCCGAGCGCGGCAAGGGATGCTGGAAAAACGGCAAGCAGGTTCACGTTTCGGACAAAACGGAACTCGATGGCGCCTACGTCATGGCGACGTGGCTCGAGGACTGGCATCCCGATTCCATCGTCGACCTTCAGTCCGCGGGCGCCGTCATCAGAACCTGGGGCGACGCCTATGGCTACATGATGGTCGCGAGCGGCCAGGCCGAGGCGATCGTCGACTACACCACGCAGGCATACGATCTTGCCCCCATGCCGGTCATCATCGAAGAGGCCGGGGGCACGTTCACCTCGCTCGACGGAGCGCGAGAGTTCGACGGAGGCAACGGCATTGCGTCCAACGGCGCAGTTCATGACTCGGTTCTCAAAATAGTCAACCAAGGATGACGCACATGAAAGAGTACATTCGCGGCCTCGAACGACGGACGATCACCACGTTCTTCGGCGGCATCTACGCACTCGCTCTGCTCTTCGCTCTGTTCCCGCCGCTCTACATGTGGGGCAGCGGAATTCGCTTCGAGATCCTCGGCATTCCGTTCGCCATCATGTACTGGCTGATCAACGGACTGGTCCTCGGATTCACCCTCTGGGGCCTCTACATCGTCGAGGACATCCGCGGCGAACTCGACGAGGACCTCCTCCCCGCTACCGCACCCCTGTCTGGAGAATGACATGTTGATCATGCTGGGAATGCTGGCGATCTTCTACGCCATCGTCATCTTCATCCTCTACACCACGCAGCAGAAGTCCTCCCCCACGTTCGACGAGTACTCCGTCGGCGGCCGCTCCTACGGTCCCTGGTACGTCGCGATGAGTTACGTCAACTCGTGGTGGCCTGGATCGGTGTTCATCGCGTTCTTCGGACTCGCCAGCGGCGCAGGAGTATTCGGCCTCTACGGTCTCGCGTACTCCAGCCTCGGCGTCGCGATGATGTACTTCATGGCCACCCGCGCCTGGCGTTGGGGAGCGAAGTACAACCTCCGCTCACAGCCCGACCTCCTCGGTCTGCGCTTCAACTCGCGCGGCACCAAGATCGTCTCCAGCGTCATCGGCATCGTCTCGCTGTTCCCGTGGGTCGTCCTCGGCATGCAGGCACTCGGTGAGGTATTCCAGATCGCCAGCGCCGGAGCATGGTCCGTCACCACGTGCTTGTTCGTCGGACTCGCGGTCATCGTCATCCGCCAGTACTGGACCGTCAAGATGGGCATGCGCGGCCTGATCATGACCGACATGTTCCAGGGCATCGTCGCCTACGTCTTCTCTGCGGCCCTGTGCCTGATCCTGCTGTCCGGTATCGCCGGCGGTCCGATCAGCTTCGCCACCTTGGGAGATGTCGCCGACGAGTACCTGCGCGTCCCCGGTGACGGCGACTCCTACGGTCCGTTCTACCTGTTCGCCCTCATCTTCACCGGTGTCGTCGGATCGCTCTGCTGGCCGACGAGCTTCCAGCGTATCTACACTGCGGCCAGCGTCCGGGCGGTCAAGTCGGGCACCATCCGCACCGTCCTGATCTCGGGTGTCTTCTACTCGCTTCTCATGCTCGTCGGCATCGCCGGAACGGTCATGACCGGCGTCGTGGATTCACCCCAGACCGGCTGGTTCACCATCGCGGAAAGCTACGGCGGAACCTGGCTCCTCGGACTCGCCGCCACCATGGTGTTCGCCGCATCCATGGGCCACATCGACGGCAGCGTTCAGGTCTGTGGCCTGCAGATCGCCAACGACCTCGTCAACTCCGAGAAGCGCCCGCTCACCGACAGCCAGCTCACCAAGGTGGCCAAGGGAAGCATGCTCGCGTTCATGGCAGCCGCGGCCGTCGTCGCCTACGCCACCTTCAACATGACGCGTCTGCAGCTCCTCGCGCAAATCTCGTACCAGGGCGTCGTGCAGCTCGCGATCCCGCTGTTCCTCGGCGTCTTCTGGCGCGGCGGCAACGGCAAGGGCGCGGTCGCAGGCATGATCTCCGGCTTCACCGCCGCGCTCGTCCTCACCGCGATCTTCCCTGATGACATCCCCGGACTCGGCAGCCTCACCGGCGGCGTCGTCGGCATGGCGATCAACCTCGCGGTCTTCCTCATCGTCTCCAAGGTCACCGGCACGACGGCCGAGGAGAAGGCCCGCGTCGACGCGATGTTCGAGGTCGGCAAGCGTCCCACCCGCACCGCTCCCGCCGATCTGTCCCTCGAAGGCCAGATCCAGGAAATCGCCTCACCGGAGAAGATCTAGTGCAATTTATCGACGACTTCAACGCCATGTCCCAGTTCGGCGCCACCGCAGCAGGTGGCGTCGACCGGGAGGCAGCGACGGCTGACGACGGTCGAACCAGGCGGTTCCTCGCCGACTGGTTCGATCGGCACGGCCTCACCACCATCGTCGACGCCGTCGGCAACATGTACGGCACAGTCGAATTCGTCCCCGGCGCGCCGTATGTCCTCGTCGGCTCGCATCTCGACAGCCAGCCGACGGCCGGTAAGTACGACGGCGCCTACGGTGTCCTCGCCGCCGCCCACGCCGTGCAGGCCATCAAGGAGAAAGTCGCCGACGGCTCTCTCACGCCGCGATTCAACGTCGCAGCCGTGAACTGGTTCAACGAGGAAGGCTCCCGCTTCTCCCCGAGTCTGATGGGCAGCGGGGTCTACATCGGCAAGTTCGACGCCGAGAACATCCTGAAGGTCACCGACCGCGCCGGCATCAGCGTTCGAGACGCATTGTCCGACATCGGCTTCCACGGCACTGGCACACAGCCCGAAGCCGTCTCCTACGCAGAGATCCACATCGAGCAGGGTCCGATCCTCGAGCACGAGGGCACGACCATCGGTATCGTAACCGCCAACTGGGCCGCACGGAAGTACTCGATCACCGTGCACGGCGAGCAATCGCACACCGGCGCAACGCATATGGCACTGCGTCACGACGCGCTCGTCGGTGCCAGCAAGATCGTCGTCGCAGCCAGGGAACTGACAAAGAAATTTCCCGACGGCCTGCTGCTGGCCTCCGTCGGGCAGTTCGACGTGGAGCCCAACTCCCCCATCGTCGTTCCGTCGAAGGTCACGATGGCCATCGACATCCGGTCGTCCGATCCCGAGGTGCTCGAGCAGGCCCACGCGATGCTGCTCGACGCCATCGCCGAGGAGACCGAGGTGCAGATCAGCATCGACACCTCGGCGCTGCGGCCGTCGACCAGCTATCAGACCGAGGGCGTCGAACTCGCCGAGAAGGCCGCCACCGATCTGGGCCTGTCGTATCGCACGATGCTGACGATGGCCGGTCACGACTCGGTGAACATGAAGGACATCGTCCCGACGGTCATGCTGTTCGTCCCCAGCGTCGACGGCATCTCCCACAGCGAGAAGGAGCTGACCCACGACGCCGACCTGCTCGACGGCGTCACCATGCTCACCGAAACCGTCGCTCGCCTGGTTCGCGGCGATCTCGAGACCAGTTCGTAGAAGGAACATCACGTGACCGATCCCCTGCTGACCAAGTCCACTGCGGAGCTTCGTGCGAGCTTCGCCAGTGGTGAATCGACGCCGAACGACGTCCTCGACGCCACGCTCGACCACATCGCCACCACGAATCCACTGATCAACGCGATGGCGTTCGTCGACGAGGCAGGCGCCCGCCGAGCTGCGCAGGGTGCGACCGAGCGCATCGAGGCAGGTCGTCCGTTGTCGGATCTCGATGGCATTCCCGTGACGATCAAGGACAGCATCAATGCCGTCGGAATGCCCTGGCGACATGGGGTATTGGCGAACAAAGATCTGCCGATGTCGACCGTCGACGCTCCCCCGGCCGCGCGGCTGAAGGAGGCAGGCGCGGTCATTCTCGGCAAGACCACAATGCCCGACATGGGCATGATGGCCGCCGGCGTCAGCTCCCTCTACGGAATCACCCGCAACCCATGGGATCTCACCCGCAACACCGGCGGATCGAGTTCCGGTGCGGGAGCGTCGCTGGCGTCGGGCATCGGATTCGTTTCTGTCGGTTCGGATATCGCCGGCTCCGTCAGGCTCCCCGCCGGGCACTGCGGGCTCGTCGCACTGAAGCCGACGCAGGGACGCATCCCGCATCTGGCCCCGTCGACGATGCGGTCCGCCGGACCCATGGCCCGCACCGTCGACGATCTGATCGACCTGTACCGCATCATCACCCGCCCCGATCCGCGCGACACCTGGGGCCTGCCGCACGAGGACACCGCCGACATACTCGCGCCTCTCGCCCCTGCCGGACTCCGCATCGGCGTCATGCTCGACATGGGCTACGGCACAACCATGTCCGACGACGTGCTCCACGTCGTCCGTTCTGCAGCCAGCCAGCTGCAAGCAGCGGGTGCCGTCGTCACCGAGATGCCCCCGATCTTCGGCGAGGACCCGTACCCGGCTCTCGACCGATTGTTCCAGGTTCGCGCTCGAACGGAGTGGGAGTCGATTCCGGAATCTCGGCGATCGGAAGTATTGCCCGCCGTCGCCGACTGGGCCTCCGGTGCAGCGAATTACACTGCAGCTCAGTTCTCTCGGGACACCGACGCGGTGATGCGTGCGCAGGAGATCATGCGGGCGAAGACGAGCGAATTCGACTTTGTGATCAGTCCAGTGATTCCGACGGTCGGGTTCGGCGCCGAGGAAGTCGGGTTGAATTCAGCACAACCGTTGGCGCACTGCAGCTTCACTGCGTGGTTCAACCAGACCGCTCAGCCTGCGTCCGCGTTGTGCTTCGGATTCGCCGAGCACATGCCGGTCGGGATTCAGGTCGCCGGGCCGCGGTTCGCAGACCAGGCGGTGCTCCGGCTGACGAAGTGGCTCGAAGGTGCACGCGAGTTCGACATAGTTTGGCCGACCGATGTTGCAGCACAGAAGATCGGAGCAACCGCATGACAGTGCGAGAGACATTGAGCCAGTTAGGAATCTGGTCTTCCGCCGAATTGGCTCTCGATCCCGCCACGACAATGGCGAGCCCGAGTTGGTGGGGTGCGGACTCAGAACGGTACTCGGCTCGATCCACTGAGCCCGACGCCTCCGCCGGTTCTGCGGCGTTCGTGAAGGTGATGGAACCGCATGCGCGGGACTACGTCGACGTCGGAGCGGCGTTCGCTGCGGCAACCGCTGCTGGTGAGGCTGGCATCGGGCCGAAGATATTCATCTCCGACGCCGAGACTGGTGTGCTGGTGATGGAGGACTTCACCGGGGTTGCGTCGACCGCGACGCTCGATCTGTTCGACGATGATTCGGTCGTCGAGAAGCTCATGACGCTGCGGAAGTCGGTGCACGGGTTGAGTGGTGTGACGCGTCGGGCATCGGTGTTCGACGACCTGGCTACGGTGCGCGCTTTGATTGCCAAGGTCGGTGGCGCGTTGCCTGCCGACTTCGATTGGATCACGCGCACTCTCGCACCCGCCCAGGCGCGGATCGAGTCCGCGGGCTTCGACCTTGTTCCCTGCCACGGCGACGGCAACGTCTCGAACGTCCTGATGCTCGACGACGGCAGCATGCGCCTCGTCGATTGGGATGTCGCGGCGTTGATGGATCCGTTGCAGGACGTCGGTGCGTTGTTGGCCGAGCTGCGGCCGTTCGACTCGGATGCGCGTGAGGTGTTCGAGATGGCGTGGGGGTCGTTCGACAGTGCGCTGTTCGATCGGGCACGGATCTATGGCATCGCGGACTCGCTGCGCTGGGCGTTGATCGGGCTGTATGCCGATGCTGTCCGTCCCGGCACCCATGAGTATTCGAAGTTCTCTGACTGGCAGTTCTTGCGCGCGCGAGCAGGTTTGCGCGACCCGCATTTCGACGACCGCATCCGAAACATCTGAGGTGACCATGAACGACATCGTGATCGGATCCGCCCGCACCGAAGCCGAGCGGCAGGTCGAGAAGGCACTCGCGTCCATCCCGGAGTGGGAGGGGCTAGGAATGACCTACTCCCCTGTGCCCGGTGGGTTGATGAACAGTAATTGGCGCATCACCGTCCAGGGCAAGTCGAAGCGCTACTTCATGAAGCTGCCCGGATCGGGCACTGACGCGTTCATCGACCGCTCGCTCGCCAACGAGGCTGCGCGGCGTGCCGGCGCGTTGGGGATCGGGCCGGAGGTGGTGTTGTTCGATCCGGTGACCGGGGTCGAGGTGATCGAGTTCTTGGAGGGCTATCGGGCGTGCACGAACGGGGACTTGAAGCGTCCGGAGATTCCGCTGGGGATGATCGATGTGTATCGGACGCTGCATTCAGGCAGCACGCTCAGTGTCACGAAGACGATCTTCGACATGATCGACGAGCACCTCGACCAGGTCGCCGAGTTGGGTGTGCGGCTGCCGCGCGACGCTGAGGTGATCCTCACCGAGTACCGGCAGGTCAAGGCCGCGATGCTGGCGTCGGGCTTGGATCTGGTTGCGTGCCATAACGACCCGATGCCGGGCAACATTCTCATCGGTGACGGCATCCCAATGAAGTTGGTGGATTACGAGTTCGCGTCGAACAACGATCGGGCCTACGAACTGGCCGTCCTGGTCACCGAAATGTTCTACGGCGAGCAGCAGATCATGGAGCTGATCGAGGAGTTCTTCGGCCGGGCGGAGTGGTCCATGGTCTCCCGAGTGCAGGTCTGCAGTTTCCTCGCCGACGTCAAATGGGGGTTGTGGGGATGCGTGAACCACAAGCTCTCGGAAGCCTGGGACTTCGACTACCACAAATACGGGTCGTGGAAGTTGGCACGGGCGCGGATCAAAATGTCGGACCCGAGATGGGCACATTGGGTGGAAGGTTCGTGATAGTCCGCGCCATAATTAATCCTGGCCATTTGTCTCTTTCAGCAATCATCTGTCTCAATTATACGGACGTTCTCTTTACTCCCCAGCGAGTCCGCCGACTACTGCACGCAGCTGCATCAATACTCTCAAGGTAATCCTAGTATCGGGAACTTATGGTTGCAGCAGTGCAAGCTATCAGATGTTGAAGATGGACGGTTCTTCAGTAGAAACCGTGACCCGGTGTTAAGTTAAGTTAGATAGATAGAACCCTATGTTTGATGACGGACTGAGCCTCTTTGAGGCCGTTCGCACTGCAATTTTAAGCTAAAACGCACGTCACCAATCGGCGGTGCAATCGCAAGGAGGCGCCACCATACGCCGACGACAAAACTGAAATCGAACGCCCTCGAAGCGTTCACGTTTTCAGCAAATCACAGTACTCCAATCTTTCGAGGAAACCGGCGGGAACCCCTACCTGCCATGCCGGTACCGATGAAGCTGACGCTGGCCTCATACCGCTCGGTTGTTGCGCGACCCGTAAAACATTCCCAAACGCAGGAAACTTCGCTACGCTCTTCTAGTGACTGAAGACGCTAATCCCGCAGACTCGCCCGTAACAGACGCGACGCTGGAGCTCGTGCCTGACACACCTCATCCCAGCGATGGGCTTGAGGAGACGGACGAAATCTCAGAGCAGGAATCAAATAAAAGCCACCGGCTAATGCAGATCCTTTGCGAAAATGGCTACAAATGCACCGCGGAGGAGACTGATCTCAACTACACACTCAATACGAGAATCCAGGTACTGCTGCCAGGAGCAAATCAGTCTCGGCGTATCGGAATCGCCGTTCCCAAAGATTTTGATACAGAATTTGACTCTGCAGAATTGCCCGGTTGGGAATCTCTGCAAAGATACAACGGAATCTGGTCTCGCGTACGAGGAACTGCCGAAGTATTACTGAGAAGCGATCGAGGCCTTCCACCGCGGTGGCTAATGAGAAGAATGCTCGGACGAATTGCCGCAACACCCGGCGATGCACCGAACGAAATAGTCCTATCATCCCCATCTGGCAGCGAGACGATACGGATTGGGCCTCCATCGCTTCCCGGCATTCTATTTCTTGCCGAGGGACTACGCCTAAGAAACAACTTTCTTACGCTGACGTTATCCGGCTTAGATGTAGCCGCAACACACGAACAGGTTGAAGACCTTGTCGAGATAATCTGCGACTCGCTGATGTTTGATTCCGATCTTCTGTATGGGTCGTCACTAACTCCGGCCAGACTAGAGCTCATTCCTACCAACCGCGAGCCGGGATCGAGGAGGCGCCACCAAAGCATGCCCATCCAGTTTCCGCAAAACCGCTATCCGCACGCTGTAACGGTTCTTTACAAAAGCGGGCGGGATCGAACAACAGCTCCCACTATTCGATACTGGGCATTTTATCAAGTGCTCGAATACTTCTTTCCGACCTACGCTATGGTCGACGCGAGAAGAAAGTTGTCGCGAGCGCTTCGTGATCCCCGTTTCGATATATACAACGAAGACGATGTAACTAAAGCGACTCAGCTATTATTGTCCTCGGGAAGAGGCGGAGGGGGGAGCGAACGAGATCAGCTTTTTACGGTAATCCAAGAGATTGCGCCGGAAGCCGAGATTCGTGAATTCCTACAAGAGCTGCCATCCCTTATCGACAGCATGGCGGATAAAGAGTCCATTATCTCACAAGAGAAAGTATCCATAAAAGGGGGAAACGACCTCAGACGGATGATAGCCAATCGAATATACGATATCCGATGCAAAATCGTTCACTCAAAGGGTGATGGAAGCGCTGAGCGAGCGGGACTAATACCTGGATCACATCATGACGACGCCGTCCGCATTGAACTCCCATTGATTGAATTCTTAGCACAG
Organism: Rhodococcoides kyotonense; assembly: GCF_900188125.1. Taxonomy (GTDB): domain Bacteria; phylum Actinomycetota; class Actinomycetes; order Mycobacteriales; family Mycobacteriaceae; genus Rhodococcoides; species Rhodococcoides kyotonense. The sequence continues at coordinate 161,987 of NZ_FZOW01000007.1, forward strand.
AAGGCTATTCTTGCATCCGCAAGCAAGCTCGAACTTTGAGCCGGGAGGGTTCTACCGACGTCCCGACTAACAATTATCGCTCGGTTGCCCCTTGGCCAAACTTGACATACCGAATTTCGTAGAAATCGCGCAAGCCGTTGTTGATACGGACCACGTACTGTCAGCCATTTAAGTGAAGGCGGAGGATAATGTTGCGCTACAAATCGTGTGAACAACACTCAGCATATACTTCTGCATCGCCGAACGGGGCTGCCCCGATTTTCTTGCTAAGTGGACCTCTCGGACGCCGATGTAGCGCCACCTGACCATGAACTAGTGGCCGCCCCCATCTCCGCGATTACGCACAATGCGTATCGTTCAGCCGAAGTCCCGAAAGGAAACCGATTCTGAACATTAATCTCACACGGTCTTGTAGCCCCGTAGCCTGGATTGCTCGGCGACATCGTCTCGAAATCGAGACAAGCTAGAGAGGGTGTAGAGGCCGTCGATCTCATCGTTGTCCCACAACGTGTAAAGCCGCTTTAGGTCAGCCTGCCGCGAATGCCAGCCGATGCCATCTACCACAGCACAGATAAACTGTTTGGGGAGCCGGACCTCGGCCATCTCCTGAATCTCGCGTACCGCATCTCGTAGTTTCGACCCCGTCGAATCAAAACCTTTTGCGGCTACCGCGATGACCGCATCATTCCTTGTCGGAATTACCAAATCTGCTGGCGCGGTCTTCTGACCCTTACCGGCAAAAGTAGTTCCAGTTTCGTATGGCAATCCAAGACCATGGACAATTGCCTCGATCTCCTTTTCGACATTCCTTCCCGATTTAGTCGCGTCCACTCCTCGAGAACGAGCCCGCGCTCTGGCGACAAGTACGTCTCCGAAAGTATATTCGCGCATCAGCTGTTTAGATAGAATACGGACCAGATCGAATTCTGTGTCAAGCCGACGTACCAGGCCAGTCGGGTCCCGCTTGGCCTGTAGAGCGATAGAAGTTGTCCCAAAGAGCTCACGGCAAATATTTTTTAGTCGCTCACGCCCCATGCCCAGGCTAAGCCCAAGAACATACGCAATATTTTCGTTACCTACGACCCAGTGAGCAATGGTCGCACGGTTGATTTCGGATAGATTCGCCAGTTCCTGAGCCGCCTGTAGTACTTCGACTGTGTCAGCTGTTTCAATCGTCGGATCAGTGTCTGCGCTCAGCTTTGAAAGTGACGCTTTGTACTCCTCGTAGGAGACTGCTGCGCTCATCGCGCTACGAACAGGTATTCAGACGCCCCACGCCGGGCCGCTGTCGGGTGCGTACCAAAAGAATACGTGTGAGCAATTGGTATGACAGTCACGTCGCTTTTTACCTCCTTAAGAAGCCCGACAATTGTATCTTTGTCCGGCACGGCATTGCTACTGTAGGACAACACGATTGCTGAGTCCGCAAATTTCTCGAAAAGTCTTCGCATAGCGTCCACTACGGTCCTCTTGTACGCAAATGGAGTGTACTTCTTCTCTATCTTCTTAGTTGACGTGTTTTGCATTATAACTTGGTCGAGCCAATACACCGACAGGCCCTCAAGGAAGTGATATCTCTTCATATAATCAGCGTCATCTCTCGGTGGCGCATACGGAGGATCTAGGTACACTACGTCGTATCCTGTCGGAAGATCAAAGACGTCGCCGGTGATGGCTTGGTGCCGCAGTCCAGTCGAGAAGACTGCCCGATTGTACGAAATTGCGTGTTCACGGAAGTGATCTTGTAGAGAAAGCGTAAGATCACGGCGCCCATCATCATATTTCGATGCATCTGTGAACGTAAACACCCCCCGGGGCTGTCTACGTGCAGCCGAAAGAATCAACGCCGAGATTGCTATGGATCTCTTGTAGCCCACCATTGAATCGATGTGAGACCACGCGCTATCCAGGAATCGACGATCGGATTCATTAAAGTATAGACCTTCAAATGTCTCCTGAATGAAGTGTCGATCATCGACTGCGGGGCCACAAATCCGATCGACATCTCCCGCTGTCAGCCTTTGCGAGTTATTCACCGTTGTTGCCGTGGCGATCACAGTCGGGAAATTCAAGAAGTCGTTAGACGTGACCTCGTAGTCCATGCTTTTCAGCAGGTAGGAGACAACGCCGGAACCAGAAAAGGCGTCCAGGGCGGTTCGACCGCCCAAATCGCCGAAGACAGACGCGAGGTGGGGCACTAACCGGTACTTTGACCCCATGTATCGAAGACGAGGATACACACTGGTGCGTGCTAGCGCGTCAGCGGTCGATGGGGCACTCGCTTCAAGGGTCACCCCGCTAGTATGAGGTGCTTACTCCCGCGGAGCACAAGCACACGGCGCGTCGCAGTGGGCGTGTTGCACGGGCCCCGTGGCACGCTGGTGAGCAGTAAGCACGACAACTAGGAGATACACGCACGTGGGCGTAGTTCAAATCAATCAAATTCGTCGGCGTCTACATGAAACCACACATCCGCATGTGGACGTGTCTGACGTCTCGTCACAGTCCGACGATAACGTCGAGCAGATGCGACTCAGCCGCTCGCTTGCCGCGTTCGTTCTGACAAAGGTTACCGGTCTGGCGGCCACAGACGCTGCGGCTGCGATTACCGACGGTTCAGGGGACAACGGGATCGACGCGATCGCGATCGTCGGGACCGAGCGGCCTAGGTTGATCGTCGTCCAGTCTAAATGGTCGGACTCTGGCAAGAACGGCGCCAGCTTGACGGACATGATGAAGTTTCAGCGAGGCCTTGATGACCTAGTTTCGTTTCGATGGTCGCGTTTTAACGATAAAGTAACCAGCCGAAGTGCCGAGATCGACGAAGCTGTCAACGATCCAAACGTACGTATCGAAGCAATTTTTGCATCTATGGGCGCTCCACCACTGTCCGAGGATGTCAGCACGCACATGACGGACTACCTTGCCGAGTTGAATGACACGAGTGAAATTGCATCTTTCAACTACCTAAGTCAGACGGATTTGCACCGTCTATTGATCGAGGAGACGCTGTCTAAAGATATAGATCTAACCGTTGATGTTTCCGATTGGGGAAAGCTTGAGGGTCCCCCTGCCGCAATTTATGGACACGTTAGTGGAGCCGCCGTTGCTTCGTGGCTTGCCGACAATGGCGAAGGCCTCCTGGCGCGAAATGTACGTGTTGTTCTCGGCGATACCGAAGTGAATAATTCGGTAGTCGAGACAGTTATCGAGAGCCCCAAAAATTTCTGGTACTTCAATAACGGCATAACCGTGCTATGCGACTCGGTGGGCAAAGCCCCCGTTGGCGGAACGGAGCGTCGGCAGGGAACCTTCGAGTTCCGAGGGGTCAGCGTGGTTAATGGCGCCCAAACCGTCGGAAGTCTTCACCGCGCCGCGAAGCTCGGAAAAGCCTCAGAGCTAGACAATGTCCGAGTTATGGTGCGCTTTATCTCCTTGGAAGCGTCAGATGATGAGTTTGCAAAGCGCGTGACGCGGGCAACAAACACGCAAAATCTCATAGGCGGACGAGATTTTGTAGGTCTAGACCCGACACAAAAACGGCTCGCTGACGAGTTCTCTGTCGAGGGACTGAAGTACGTCGTACGAAACGGTGAAACACGACCGAGTCCCGAGGAGGGGTGTGAGTTCACCGAGGCTGCCATAGCGCTTGCGTGCGCGCAATCCGCGTCGCTCGCCGCGCAGGCCAAGAGAGAGGTCAGTCGCCTCTGGGACGACACATCGAAGGCACCCTATAAGATTCTCTTTAATCCGACGGTGTCCTACCTCAGGATATGGCGAGCCGTCCAGATCTTGCGTGTTGTCGACACAGAACTCGCACCGACTCGAGCCTCGTCCAACACACGGAAGAAGGGCTATGCGATTCACGGGAACCGCCTGCTCACTCACATTGTCTTCAAACGCATCCCTGCTTCAAAACTTGAAGACCACGACTACGACTGGACACAAGCCGTGAATCTCGCCCGATCGGTTGTGAAGAGCACGTTTGAGTCACTGTTCAAAATCGGAGAGGAGCAGTACGGCGGGTACACGGCAATTCTATTCAAGAATGTAGCTAAGACGGAACACCTCACCAAGCTCGTGCTCATCGACATTGCAACTCCGGCAGTTCACAAGAATTGAGAGACGATTGGTGGTTGGCGTGAATCAACATCCGAGTCTTCCAAAAAATGCGCCCAACGCTGATGCAAGGCAGTCGCAACATCCGTGACTTCCGCTACGTGACGCCTTAACCTCGATTTTGTCTCCTCGGTGATATGTGGGCCCGAACGGGTCGAGATGGGCTCAGAACACTTTGGTGACCGCAGCACAAACCGAGGGGTTGATCCTCGGTCCGACCTACACGGCTCGCACGCTCGCCGGTCCGAGCGCTGTGGAGAATCAGTCTTGGGGACACGACCGTGTTGCTCGCCGGAGGCGGCGTTCCCGGACTGTTTGGTCGCCGCAGGTCCAGCGCATCTCGAGCTGCGCCTGGGAGTCTGCCGTCCGGACGTGTCGGTGCGGGATGCCAGGATGGTCGCATGTCATTTCTCGACGAAGGTTTCACGCCGCCGGAGGCCTGTGTGCAGTGGTGCCAGCTGCGCAGCTATGACCTGCACGTGCTCGACGACGGCGTCCTCGTCGACCTCGACTGGTGGAACACCCACCTCGAGCGTGCAGGGCATGACATACGGCTGCGTGGACGCAACCTCGATGGCGCGATCGTGTCGCACGGCGCAGCGACGGTGCAGCGCAACGATCTTCGTATCGACACCGAACTCGCCGAGGGTGAGCACAAGTCGCTGGGCCTGCTGTTCCTCTGTGCCGCATGGCAGGGCAGCCACAAGAACCGCAAGGCGATGCGACGCTTCCCCGACGTCAAGGACCCCCACCTGGCCCGCCCAGAACTGAACCCCGTCGCGAAGACGCTGGCGGTTCTCGACCGATGCATCAAGGACCGCGTCGTACCTGAGCTGCCGAACGGGTCGTGGTCCGGCTGGCCCGATACTCCGGGTGTCGGAATGTCGTTGATGGCAACGTTCTTGTGGGCGGCCAAGGCGTCGGTCGCTGGTGGCCGGGCCCAGCTGATCGATCAGTTCGGCGTCTCCACGCTCATCCACGAAGGCTGGCTGGAGGATCCGGCGGTCACGGGATTCACACGACGCCGCTACGACCGGTACGTCGAACTGCTCTCGTCATGGGCCACCGATATCGGGACCAGTCCCGAACTCGTCGAGATGTGGCTCGTGCAGCGGTGGAGCGCCCGCGTCCGCGAAGCGCGGGATGGGCGTCTCGCCGAGCCGACGTTGTTCTGAGAGCTCGTCCGCAGCTTCCAACAGCGGACGAGCTGCCGTCACTCAAGTCCACACGGTGAGAATGCCGGCCGAAACGACCGTGCAGACAATGAAGTACGGCGCGTTGATCAGCGTGTACAGCAGTGGGCGAGGGAAGTTCGGATTGATCGCGATGTTCAGAGTCTGGGCAACGAGATAGCCGACGCTGACGATCAGTCCGAAGACGATTCCGTCGCCGAGAGCTTGCACGTCGAGTGCACGCAGGAGAACTGCAGTGGTGACGACGACTACGAGGCTCGAAATCAGCGGTCCCACAATGAAAATCGGGCCAGGCTTGGGTAATTCGGTGGTCTCGTTGCCGAGGGCGACCTTGTATGGTTTCGCAACGATCGCGGTGAAGTAGAGGCCACCGAGGACCGCGAACACGAGGGTCGAGACGATGACGGCGAACCAGTTGATGTCGGACAAGACGTCGAACATGAAGAGTGCTCCTTGTGTGAAGTACGCGGCCTGAAGATCTCCGCCTACGACAACCCTCGCACCCGTGTAGGTCAGGTTCGGTCCTATACAGAAACTAGTGTCGAGACATGACGACCACATCTCGGTTACTGAGTCTGCTGTCGCTGTTGCAGACCCGCCGCGACTGGCCGGGTTCGGTACTGGCGGAGAGACTCGAGATCAGTCCCCGCACGGTGCGCCGCGACGTCGATCGCCTCCGCGAGATGGGCTACAGCATCCACGCGACGATGGGACCGGAAGGCGGGTACCGCCTCGACGCCGGGAGCGAACTTCCGCCACTGCTCTTCGACGACGACCAGGTCATCGCCCTCGCCGTATCCCTGCAAGCCGCGACAGTCACCGGCGTCGGTATCGAAGAGGCCGCGATGCGCGCTCTCACCACCGTTCGACAAGTCATGCCGTCGCGACTCCGTCACCGTTTGGACGCGCTCGAATTCACGACGATGCCCAGCCGGTCCGGTGACGCCCCGTCCGACACCGTAGCCCCGGAAGTACTGATTGCCCTGTCGACTGCAGCTCGCGCCCGGGAAGTGCTGCGCTTCGACTACGCACCCCATCGCGACGACGGTTCGAACGACTCCATACCCCCACGCAGGGTCGAACCGCACCACCTGGTGACCTCCCACGGACGCTGGTACCTCGTCGGTTGGGACCTCGACCGCAACGACTGGCGTCTGTTCCGCGCCGACCGCATCACTCCCCGAACCCCGACCGGACCGCGCTTCGTTCCCCGAGAAATCCCCGGCGGCGATGTCGCAGAATATGTTTCGGCCCGATTCAAAGGCTCCCCACAGGCCAACCAGTGGCCGTGCACCGGGAAAGTGATACTCCACCGACCGGCCGACTACGTCCGCCCCTTCGCCGACGACGGCATCGTCGAAGACCTCGGGCAGGACCGGTGCAGCCTACAAGCCGGCTCCTGGTCCTGGGTGGCCCTCGCCGCATCACTCAACCGCTTCGACACCGACATCGAAGTGCTCTACCCACAGGAACTCAAGAACGCATTCGGTCAACTCGCCGCCCGCAATTCGGCAACGGGTAGGTCATCGTCGAAGTCGCGCGGTTCGCATGAGTGAGCGATAGCATCCAATTGCCGTCGACGAGTGCACTATCCGACCCCGAGGGGAACCCGTGACACTGACTCACTCCGCACAGCACAGGGAGCGGGTGCCTGCCGAACACCGGGTGCTCGGCCTCGACCGTCGAACATTGCCACCCGCACTGTTCGTCATCGCGGTGTTCTTCGTCTTCACCGTCATCGTGCCGCGGGTCGACGCGGCAATCAGATGGGACGACCCGGTGATCGCGGGCGAACAGCTCGCGCTCACCGACACCATCGTCGTCACCCCCACATCGGGCTGGGACGTCGAGACCGGATTCCGCGTCGGGGAAGATCAGAAAGCCGGGGAGGCAACCATCGCGGGCGACGGCGTCACCTTCCACGTAACGCCCGACTCCTTCGACGGCACGCCGACCGAACTACTCGACCAGACCGAGAAAGTCACCTCCCGCACCACCGACCCCACGTTCCGGGTCGACGGAGACCGAACCACTCTGACCACCACGAGCGGCGAGACGGGTGTCGTTCAGCCGTACAGCAGCGTTCGTAGCGACGGCATCGTCGCAGCCTTCGTCATCGACGGCACGGGACTGAAAGTCACCGCATACGGTGGGCCGACGCAGATGAGCGCGGCCGCCGACGACATTCGAGACATGATCCTCAGTATCCAGACCGTCGACGGGAATGCCTCATGAGCGACACCGACATTGACACTGACACGGGTGCCGCACAGCGTCGCGCCGAGGCAATCGAGGTTTCAGGGTGGGGTGAGAGATTCGAATTCGTTAAGCCCCACAATCTGTCGTTCTGGGTCTTCATCGCCCTCACCGCTGTCGGGGCGTTCCAAGCCTGGGCGTTCTTCGCACCGGGAGCCGGGTTCTACGCCGGTGGGTTCGCCGTAGCGGCGGTGCTCTGCGGCTTGTGCGGACTGGCCTGGTTCGCGTGGTTCCGGCACATCGACCGGTGGGAACGTCAGCCCGGCCGACTCGTTCTCGCCGCACTGCTATGGGGAGCCATCCCCGCGACGTTCGCCTTCGCGATGACGGTCAACACGGCGATGCTCGGCATCTATCCGAAACTCTTCGGGCAGGTGTGGAGTGCCAACTGGGCTGCGGGCTTCACCGCTCCGATCACCGAGGAAGCGGCGAAGCTCTGCGGCTTCATCCTGCTGATGAGCCTTGCCCCGCGGTTGATTCGGACAGCCAACGACGGTCTCATCATCGGCGCGTTCATCGGTCTGGGATTCGCGGTCTTCGAGGACTTCCTCTACGCGGCCAACGCGACTGCAGGACAGTTCGGGACGGACCCTGTCGGCAACGCCGTCCAGATGTCGTTCACGCGCATCGCCGTCAGCTTCGTCTCCCACCCACTCTTCAGCGCACTGGTCTGCGCCGGCGCCCTGTACCTCATCGGGACCAAAGCCCAGCCTCGACGAGTCGGACTCGGACTTGCCTTCGTGGCAACCGGGATGTTCCTACACTTCACGTGGGATGACGCCGGCGGTATCGGCGGCGGGAACGGACTCGCAACATTCGGTGCGATGTTCGGGTCGATCGTCCTCGGATTCACGGTGTTGACCATCGCTTTTCGTCGAGCAGCGCCGCGAGAGCATCAATTCGTGCGCGACATCCTCGCGCCCGAGGTCGAAGCGGGACACCTGACCGCCGTGGAAGTCGACGGCGTGCTGGCCAAGAAGGCGCGTAAGGCATTCAGGAAAGCCGCCCCCGACCGACGGGCCCGCCGTGCGCGAAAGCACCTTCGTCGCGCGGTACTCGACCTCGCACATGACGTCGCACGGGACAAAGGTGCGGATACCGACGCAGTCCGCCACTCCCGCGCGGAAGTGGAGCGGCTGCGTGAGAAGAGCGGGCTCAGAACATGATCGCCGCCTAGCCGCGCTCGTCTCCGACCGGGGTCGAGACGGAGTACGGCCTCGATACGTTGTCGACTTTCGATGCCCCTGGTTCCCAATGCGAGATCCATGGGCCGGTGCCCTCACTCTGGTCGAGTACACCTCCCTCCATCCAGGTGTAGGTGCCGTCGAGCAGACCGGACGCGATGTGGTGGTCGGTGTCGTCGGTGTTCTGCCACAGAGCATCGAACAGTTTCTCCACACGGAGTGTGGATTGCTCGCAGAATGCCGCTGCCAGCGCGTAGGACGCTTCGCCTTGTACGGCGTCGTCGACTCGCTGGCTTTCTGCGCGGACGATCACCGCGGACATCGCGAACAACTCGGCGCCGATATCCACGATGCGGCCGAGGAACCCTTGCCGATACTCCAGCTTGGCCTGCCACCGTGCCATGCCGTACAGCATCGAGCGGGCCAGTTTGCGCGAACTGCGTTCGACGAATCTGAGATGTGTTGCCAGGGAACAGAACTCGCTGTACGACGTCGGAAGCTGCCCCTTGCCCGCGACGAGCTGCGGCATCCACTTGGCGTAGAACTTGCCGGCCTTGCCCGCGGCCTTCGCCTTCGTATTCAGATCTGCCTTCGGGTTCACCAGATCGCCTGCCGCAACGAGGTGCGCGTCGGACGCCTCACGTGCGACGAGCAACCGCATGATTTCGCTCGATCCCTCGAAGATTCGGTTGATCCGCATGTCGCGGAGCAACTGCTCGGCGCCGAAAGCTCGCTCGCCGCGAGCTTTGAGCGAATCGGCTGTCTCGTATCCGCGTCCGCCTCGGATCTGCACCAACTCGTCGGCGACGAGCCATGCCATCTCGCTGGACCACAGCTTCGCGAGCGCCGCCTCGATCCTGATGTCGTTACGACCCTCGTCGGCCATCTGCCCGGACAGATCGAGGACAGCTTCGAGCGCGTAGTTGGTTGCCGCGATGAACGACAATTTGCTTTCGACTGCCGCGTGCTTGCCCACCGGTCGGCCCCACTGCACGCGCTCTGCTGACCATTCACGTGCGATCTTCTGGCTGAGCTTGCCTGCTGCCGAGCACATCGCGGGAATCGCGAGTCGGCCGGCGTTCAGCGTGGTCAGCGCGATCTTCAGGCCGTCACCTTCACGTCCGATCAAGTTCTCCTTCGGCACGCGGACCTTGTGCATTCGGGTGACGCCGTTTTCGATTCCGCGGAGGCCCATGAACCTGTTGCGCCGTTCGACAGTGATGCCAGGCGAGGTGGCCTCGACGACGAATGCCGAGATACCGCCGCGATGGCCCTCGCTCTTGGGTACACGTGCCATCACGACCAGCAACTCCGCGACGACCCCATTAGTGGTCCACAGCTTCACACCGTCCAGTTCGTAGGCGTCGCCGTCCTCGATCGGGACCGCGGCGCTCGCCATGCGAGCGGGATCGGATCCGACGTCCGGTTCCGTCAGCAGGAATGCCGAGATCGCGCCCTTCGCGCACCGCGGCAAGAACCGCGCCTTCTGCTCCGGCGTGCCGGCGAGCTTCAGCGGCTCGGGTACACCGATCGACTGATGGGCCGACATGAGCGCGCCGAGGGATGCGTGCACCGAGCTGATCAGCATCAATGCCCTGTTGTAGGCGACCTGGGAGAGACCGACTCCGCCGTATTCCTCGGAGATCTTCAGACCGAAGCACCCGAGTTCTGCGAACCCTCGCACGTACTCGTCGGGGATCCGTTCCTCACGTTCGATCACCGAGCCATCCAGCGCGGCGCAGTAGGCGGCGAGTTTCTCCAGGAAGAGTTCGCCCTTCGCTGCGTCCTCCGGCGTCGGTTTCGGATAGGGATGCACCAAGTCGAGTTGGAATCTGCCGAGGAACAGTTCTTTGCAGAACGAAGGTTTGTCCCACCCTTCGGTTCGCGACTCCTCAGCGAGAGCTCTCGACTGTTCTTCGGTTACGTTCGACTTCTGAGTGGCCACCATCTCGACTCCTCCTAAGCGATCGGCTGTGAAGTCGAGTGTTCTCCTTTCCGAGCAGCTGCGGACCGAAACGGGAGGTGGTGTTACCGATCGGTAGCGATCGGCCGATTGAACACTACTAGTGCAAACAGAAGGTACGGGCCGCTAACCATTCCCAAAGCGTCATGCCAAGCCCGAGGAGTCAATGGCTTGTTCCCCTTCCCATGGCTGCACTTCGCCTCAAGTATCTAAAAGTCGCAACGACATTCGCCAGCGTAGGAACGAGAAACCATCGTTGCCTGTCGCTGGCAGACGGCCATAGACGTTTTCGAACGCTGCGATGTGATTTTCCCGACGATCGAAACTGACGGGTTGTTCATCCGAACTTGGCGCCTGCCCTAGGACAGAGAGTCCATCGATAACCGCAGCATTGGTCGACCTGCAGACCAGGTCGGCATCGCGCTGTTCACGTACGACCCGGTGGGAGAGGTTCAGGCTTCGAACAAGATCACGAAGGCGTTCATTCAAACGAATGATGGACGAGCCAGGGTGTCATTCAAGCGAATGAACCTTCGCTCTCTTCTCTGGTCAAACGACATCCAACCTGCAGCAGCTTTTCTAGTTGGTCTCATCGCAATCGGCGTGTTGTTCGCCTTGCTGTTGACCTGACACAGGATGATGACCAGGTGACTAACCCGGTACCCAATAGTCTAGTGCGACTGAAGAACGTGTGGCTGGAGACTCCGAAGTGGCTGCGCACTGCAACTCTGGTCAGCTTCGCCATTTCAGCGGTTCTTTTCGTAGTGGGAGTCATCGCTGACGCTTTGAACTGGTCCCCAAGCGAGTGGGGTTACTTCGTCAACCTCTACTCGTCTGTTACCGCCTTTTTCGTGGCCGTGCCTATCGCGCTGATTGGACTCGACGCAATAGCCAAGGAGCGGGAACAGTCAGCTGGTCGCGAGCAGACCCGACGGCTTACGCAAGCGGCATGGAATCCAATCGTGGTAGATGTTTTGAAGTTAACAACTGAAGACCTGACTAAGAAGCCCTTGGAAGCCGTACAAAAATTCATCGCCGCCTGGAGTAAAGTTCCCACAGCGATACAAGACTATGCTGTTGATGGTAGAGAAAACCCTCTGACATATGACGAGATGAAAGCCAGGTTAGAGGATTGCGTTATCGAAATCGAGAGCGCGTTCGAAGACCTCAAGACCGCGGTTGGCAACCGAGGAGTTATAAACCACCGGTGGATATCAATAAAATCAAATCTTGAACTGCTGATGACGCTTGTTCGAGAACGACGACTTGGCTACGATATGCCATGGTTAGAGCCTATAGAGGAATCGAAACTCCGTTTCTACTTTCTAAAAGAGTCCAGTCCGCTGTCGCTAGTGATGGAACTGTGGCAGAGAGATGAGAACGGCAATTCTTTCAATGGTTTGAAATCGATGCCTAATCGAATACGCCGACTTGCAACTCTGCAAGACAAGAAAGCACTTATACGACAGTTCAACTCACTGAACGACGAACTACCTGTTACGCTTTTTAGCGACCGGGCGATCGCATCGAAAAGTAGCTTGCAGGGCATGCGTGAGATTGTTCAACGTGTCGACGCTTCTGACTTTGCGATGTAATTTGTTCTTGCTTTAATTCACACGCCACACGGCTTCCGATCAAGCGCTGCAACTCCACTTGCAGTTGCTCAAGCTGGTGCATCACTTGCATGGGGCGATCCGCAATTGTGGTCACTTCTTTGGACCCCACAGGCGTTTGCGCAACGGCGGCGGCGAGAACAATGTTCTCGGGTTCAGCGACAACAACTCTCGACGACGCGCCTCGCTCCGATGCATCTCGCGGAGCACGGACAGCAGTGCGTTCGGCTCGACAGCCATCGCACCCACTGGTAGTTCGATGTATTCGTCTGTGTCCCAACGAAAGCGCCCTTCTCGCGGGACAGTGCTGTGCGTCATCAGGCGGATCAACGGCGTCTTCGTGGTCCCCATCCTGTGGTGAATGAGCTTTACCTCGTCAGCAACTTCGAGGATGGATGCCCAGGGCAAGACGACGTCGCCGGCGGTCCGGGCAAACAGAGAGCGCTTGGCTGTCCTGACCACAACCTCCGGATACAGCTCGACACCCAACGTCGAACGAAGCATCGAAAGAAGCGGCACCAAACCAATAGTGACTACCGCGAAGAACGCCGAGATGACGTAATGGTGAACTCCAACTCGCGACTCCGGCAGGAGCGATTCGTAGCCCCAACGCCATACGAGGAGCACACAAGTGAAAAAGACAGCGCAGCCCAGCATCATGACCGTAATCAGATTCACCCCCAGCGTGCTTGGGCCAACCCGTACTCCGGATCCGTATTCGTCACGGACACAGGTAGTTACACGACGGGACCGCCGAACCCACCTGAAGCCCGCCATGTGCACGCCGATCCAAGAGCACACGAGGATCATTGCGCCCCCGCCGGCCGCGCCGATCGACCCAGCCACGCTGCCCGCATCACCCGACCATGCGAATACGAACGCGACGACTCCCCAAAAAGCCATGAAGACCGACATGGCCGACCACAACAGGCTGAACCGTTGCGGCCAAGTTTCACGCCAAATCGTCACTCCGGCAGATGATTCAGAGTTCGGAATCGGACCGCTCATCCTGCTACCTCCACAGGTATTGACCGAACTTCGGAACGGCGTATGCAGCGATGGCACCCGCCGCCAATCCCACGACCAGACCCACGGCAGTTCCCGCACCGGGGACGAGTGACCCCATCACAGCGCCCGCGCCCGCCGCGGCTCCGATACTCGAAAGCGTGCCCACGCTTTCCGTGACAATCGCCTTCGTCGGGTCCATTCCGCCTTCGATGTCGTTCGCGATGGCAGGGATGGTTCCGAGCACCGCACCTGCGGGTCCAAGCCGTCGACCTATGCCGTACGCGAGATCGTCCGCCGACGAGGCGGCGGCAGTCCTCAGACCCTCCCCCGTTACTTCGGCCATCCCACTGATCACCGTGCCCGCGACCAGTGCAGGCACGTCGGGCCTCCAGGAGAATCCGCCACCTACGGTCTCGACAACAGCCCCGCCCATCGTTCGACCCGAAAGCTGCTGCAGGGACGAGATCCGCGACCTGAACGCGTCGCACACTCCCCTGGACACAGCGTCTGCCTGGCTCAGCGCGGTAGCGACGGCAATGGTGGCTTCCTGCGTTCTGATGTGCAACGCAAGAAGTGCGTCCTCGGCGAGAGGGCCCGCGATCTGACGCAACGACGCGATGGCACGGTCTGCCGTCACCACTCCGCTGTCGTCGACGTCGAACCCGCGGTCGAGCAAGTCGTCGACGATGTCGAGAAGGTTCGATCGCGCCACGTTCACCGATTCGAAGCCAGTCTCGAACTGCCCTACGATCCGGCCCAGTTCATCGGCGAGTGAGCCGAGCGTCGACGTCTCCCATACGACCCGCTCGGCCGCGGCGACCGCGGCATCGCCGTGCCACGATTCAGCCAGCACGTTCTGCTCGGCTACGACGTTGTCGCGTTCAGCACGGATGGACCTCTGCACCCTGTTCAGTCCGTCGGCCGCGTCGAGCAAAAACGACGGGTTCCACGAACGGACGTCGGACACTGTGGCCGTCATCGGACACCGCTCATCGCACGGAGGCGGGCCGCGAACTCGTCCTCGGTGACGCGGTAGTCCTCGGCGGAACCCCGGGCAGACTGCGCCACGGCGTCCATCCTCTGCGACATTCCGTGCACAGCAGAACCAGTGCACTGGGAGGCTTCGCTGCACAATCCTGGCAGATCCGTCCCAGGTAACGCACTCTGCGCAGACCAGTACGCACCGACAACGTCGATGCTGCGCAAAGCGTCGCCCACGTCCCGCATCACCGCTGCGAATCGTCGCAAGATCTCTGGATCTACGTCCACCACCACACCCGTCGTCCGAGGAAAGGCCTACCCTTTCGGACGCGGCGGGGCGTCGGACGGTTCCATGTCCCCCGTATCTACGCAAACGCATATGCGTGTGCGTAGATACGGGGGCACCTCTATCTGGCCAGCACGACGGTACGGAGGAACACCGTCGGCACCGACCCTTCATTGACATACCGATACGCCCGGTCACTGCGCAGGCGCGCGGACTCCCCCGCCGCGATGCGCGAGACCTCGTCGTCGGCGGTCAGCGTCAGCTCACCCGACGTCACGTGAAACAACTCGAACGACCCCTGCGGGTCGGGCATGCCGCCGTAGCTGTCCCCCGGCACCAGAACCCAGGACCACAGGTCCGCGGCGCGAACACCCGGCGTCGAGACGAGCAAATGCGCGGTACTACCGGCAGGCGACGTCCACACCAGCAGGTGTTCGTCGGCCGCCACTCGTTCGATCGCCGCCTCACCCGGCACCGTGTCGCTGAGCAACTCGGTGAAGTCCGTTCCGAGACTGCGCGCGATGCGCGTGACCGCTACCAGACTCGGATTGGCTTGGCCGTGTTCGATCTGCGTCAGCAGCCTCCTGCTGACCTGCGCCTGATCCGCCAACTGCTGCACCGTCATATCGCGACCGGTGCGCAGAAGGCGGATGCGTGAGCCCACCTGATTCAGGAAGCTCTGTGTCAGAACTCCATCTTCGGTGGAGTCTTGCTCACTCACACTGCGAAGAGCTGCTCGATGTCGGCGAACGCCTTGAACTCCAGCGCATTTCCCGACGGATCCAGGAAGAACATGGTCCACTGCTCGCCCTTCTCACCCTTGAACCGCACGTACGGGTCGATGACGAACTTCGTATCCACAGCCTGCAGGCGTCCCGCCAGCTCCTGGAACTCGTCGACGCTGAGAACCAGGCCGAAGTGCGGAACCGGAACCTCATGTCCGTCAACCGGATTGGTCCCACGCACGCCCTGATCGGGGCTTCCGCCAACCTCATGCGTGACGACCTGGTGTCCACGGACGTTCCAGTCGGTCCACTTGACGTCCGAACGGCCGCGCGAGAATCCGAGAACGTCACCGTAGAAGTGGCGAGCGGCTTCGATGTCATGGACCGGGATTGCGAGGTGGAACGGGGGGATGGTGTTTGTCATGAGAGAATCATACTGCTCATGTCATGCGCACGCAACTGCGCATGACATGGTCAGTACCACTACCGTCGACCCGTAAGAGCCTGCGGCGACAGCAGTCTCGCGACATCCTCAGGCGTCAACAAGCCCGACTCGACGGCCAACTCGGCAACCGTCCTGTCCGACGCCAACGCCCGCGCCGCGAGCTCAGTGGCCGCGTCGTACCCGATGTGGGGGTTCAACGCCGTGACGACTCCTGCAGAACGCTCGACCATCGCCCGCAGCCGGTTAACGTTCGCCCTGATACCGGGTATGCACCGATCCGCGAGAGTGCTTGCAGCATGCGACAAGTGGGTGATCGAGTCGAGCAACTTGTGCGCGATCAGCGGCTCGAACGCATTCAGCTGCAACTGACCGGCCTCGGCCGACATAGTGATCGCAAGATCGTTGCCGATCACCTCGTACGCCACCTGCGTCACCACTTCGGGTACGACGGGGTTGACCTTGCCCGGCATGATCGACGAACCCGCTTGAACAGCAGGCAGATTGATCTCCCCGAAACCGGCACGCGGTCCCGACGACAGCAATCGCAGATCGTTGCAGATCTTCGACACCTTGACCGCGGTGCGCTTCAGCGTGCCCGAAATCTGCACGAACGCACCGACATCTTGCGTCGCCTCCAACAAGTCGGTCGCCGTCGTCAGCTGCAGACCGGTGAGACGACTCAATTCCGACCGGACCAGCTCCGCATACCGCGGATGCGAGTTGAGACCAGTCCCGATTGCCGTTCCACCGAGGTTGATCTCGTCGATCAGACGCGCCGCCTCGCCGAGACGGTGAATGTCCTCCCCGATCATGACGGCGTAGGTGCCGAATTCCTGACCGAGTGTCATCGGCACCGCATCCTGCAGCTGCGTGCGGCCCATCTTGATGACGTCGGCGAACTCCAGAGCTTTCGCCGCGAACGCCACAGCCAGATGCGCCAGTGACGCTTCGAGATCCGCCAATGTCGACCGAACAGCGATCTTGACCGCCGTCGGATAGACGTCGTTGGTGCTCTGCCCCAGGTTCACGTGCTCGAGAGGATGAAGGAACGCATAGTCACCGCGATCTCGCCCCAACAACTCCAGCGCACGGTTCGCGATGACCTCGTTCGCGTTCATGTTCGTCGACGTCCCAGCACCGCCCTGGATGACGTCGACGACGAACTGATCGTGCAGGGAACCGTCGGCGATGTCGTGACAAGCCGCGACGATCGCATCCGCACGCTCCGCGTCGAGTAGCCCCAGCTCCTTGTTGGACTGAGCTGCAGCCGCTTTCGTCAACGCAAGCGACCTCACGAGCGCCGGGTACTTCGCGATCGACACTCCCGTGATCGGAAAGTTCTCCAGTGCCCGCAGCGTGTGGACGCCCCAATAGACGTCCGACGGCACATCGCGGTCACCGAGCAGATCGTGCTCGCTGCGATGCAATTCCGTCACGACACGACCGCGTCGAGCACCAGCATGTGACCCGGGTAGTGCGTCGCCGCATACGCGAGACCTGCGCTCCCCAAGGCCAACTGGGGCGTGACGCCGCAATCCCAGAAGACGGGCACCTGCCCCTCCCCCACACCAGCGAAGACGCCGAAGTCGGGGCGGGTGATGTCGTCGATGCCGAGCTCTGCCGGATCGCCGACATGCACCGGCGATCCGTGACCCGTCGGGTAGCGACCGGTGACGGCGATGGCGTCGTCGACCAGATCTTTGTCGACCGGCCGCATGCTCACCGCGAGAGGGCCGTCGAACATGCTTGCAGCCCCGTCGGTTCGGAGGATCCGATCGGTGATGTACACCGGCGGCGCGGTCGTGGCGACCGAAATGCCTGCGCGACGCAACGGCCCGTCGAACGTGTGGCTGCATCCGAGCGCGAAGGCAACGGAATCGTCCTTCCACCAGGCGCTGAGATCGTTCGGCTCGTCGACGACGGTGCCGCTTTCCCAGACCCGGTAGCGCGGAATCATCGTCGAGATGTCCACAGTGCAGTCCTGGTAGACCATGGTGGGGTCGCCAGGCTGTGTGCGTGCGAGTACGGGACAGACGGTCGGATGCGCTGCGCAATACTCCTCGAAAGCCGCTGCGGCACTTT
The DNA here is from genome assembly GCF_900188125.1 of Rhodococcoides kyotonense. Taxonomy (GTDB): domain Bacteria; phylum Actinomycetota; class Actinomycetes; order Mycobacteriales; family Mycobacteriaceae; genus Rhodococcoides; species Rhodococcoides kyotonense. Next base: position 179,842 of record NZ_FZOW01000007.1, read on the forward strand.
CCGGTACGACGACGAGGTTGGCCTGCTGATGGCCGTCGAGCAGACCCGCTGTGGCAGTGGTCCATTCGCCGGAGGCGATACGCTCTCGAAGCACGCGCGGTGTCACAGCAGAGCCTCCTTGGAGGACTCACGCACGGTCGTGAGAGTGACCAGCGCGAGAACTGCGGCACCGATGAGCAGGAACCCGGGCATGAGCAGGTTGTCGGTCTTCGAGATCAGGTAGGTCGCGAGGTACGGCGTCAGACCGCCGCCCACGATGGTGCCGATGTTGAACGCGAAGGACAGACCGGTGTAACGCACACGCGTCGGGAATTGTTCTGCGTACGTGGGGTACGTGACCGACTGGACGATCGGCATCGGCAACGCCAGCACCACCATCGCGCCGACGGCGAGGGCGAAGCTGCCCTGATCCATGACGATCATCGCCGGCAGGACGAGGATGGCGTAGCCGAGGAATCCGACGGTGATGACACGCTTGCGGCCCACCTTGTCCGACAGGCCGCCGAAGATCGGCATGAGCGTCGCGACGAACAGGCTGATGGCGCCCATGATCCAGAAGGTGTTGGACTTCGAGTAGCCGAGGTAGGTCGTCAGGTAGATGTTCATGAAGATCAGACCGACCCAGTAGCCGGTGTTGGAGCCGATCGCAAGAAAGATGACCTTGAACATGGCGGCGGTGTGCTCGGTGAAGACCTCGCGCAGAGGCGTTTTCGCGGGCTTCTCACGCTCGGCGACGGCGAGGAATTCCTGCGAGTCCTCGAGCTTGTGACGCGCGACGAGCGTGATGGCGATGAGCGGCAGGGCAAGCAGGAACGGGATGCGCCAACCGAAGTCGCGCAGTTGGTCGTCGGACAGGATCGTGCTTGTCAGGCCCGCGACGAGTGCGGCGGTACCGCCACCGATAGCCACGCCGACGGGTGTGAACGCACCGAAGAATCCACGACGCCCGGTCGGTGCCGATTCCGCGAGATACGTCGCCGAGCCGGTGACCTCACCGCCGGCGAAGAAACCTTGCGCGAGTCGGACGAGAAGCAGCGCCAATGGGGCGAGGACGCCGATGGTTTCGGCAGTCGGCAGGAGTCCGACGACGGCGGTGGCGGTGCCCATGCCGATGACGGTGGTGATGAGGACGGGCTTGCGGCCGATGCGGTCACCCAGGCGCCCGAGGACGATGCCACCGAGCGGACGCATCAGGAATGCGCTGCCGAAGACGGCGAGCGTCGACAGCAACGACGCCGTCGGATTGTCGCTGGGGAAGAACAGTGGACCGATGACGACGGCGAGGTAGCCGTAGACGCCGAACTCGTAATATTCGACGGCTGTGCCCGCTGCCGCGGCGAAGGCGGCGCGTCGGGCATTCTTGGGCTTGACGTGATTCTCGGGTGGAGTGAGCGATCCAGGTACTGTGGTCACGGAATATCTCCAGTTCGATGAGGTCGGTGGCGTTCGCACAGGACGGGTCAAGTCAGAGCGAACACACTGATGAGCAGGTGATGTTTCCTTCTGGCCATCGGCAGGATTGCCGTCCTGTCGATGGCCCGGACATCTATCGGTGTCGTAGTTCTTCGAGCGAAACAGTGGATCCGACGGTCGCTTGCCCCAGCAGATCCAGATCGTCCTCCGTGACGACCCCGATGACGGGATAGCCTCCGGTCACCGGGTGATCGGCGAGGAAGACGATCGGCTCCCCGGACGGAGGAACTTGTATCGCGCCCAACGCCATACCTTCACTGCGAAGGTCGACGGAGCCGATGGTCAGCGGAGCGCCGGTCAGCCGGACACCGACGCGGTTGCTGTCCGCTCCCACTGTCCAGCTGGTCGATACCAGAGCTCGTTTGTCTTCCGCGCTGAAGAGCGAATCTCTGGGACCCCACCGAAAGCGTAGCTGCACAGTACCTTCCGGGCACCGTGAGCGTGCAAGTTCGAGGGGGACATCGGGGGCGGCCGTGGTCGGCCCGAGTTCGAACTCGTCGCCTACCTTCAGTGCAGCGGGGCCGAGGCCGGACAGTGCGTCGGTGCTGGCGGATCCGAACGTGGTGTCGGCGCGAATACCACCAGAGATCGCGACGTAGATCCGGATGCCTGCGGTAGGCCGTCCGAGGGAAAGACGTTGTCCGGCTTGAAGGTACACACGTTCGGGCTCCCTCACCACTCGACCGTCGACCCGCACCTCCACGGGCGCACCTGCTACCGCGACGTACCGAGGGCTCGTGACGGTGAACGCCAGTCCGCCGAAGAGGTTCTCGAATACCGCCGCGTTCTCGGTGTTGCCGACGAGCCTGTTCGCCAACGCGGCCGCAGCACGATCGACGGGGCCCGAGGCGGTGATGCCGAGGTGGGCGTAGCCGGCTCGGCCGGCGTCCTGGACGGTAGTTGAGGCACCGGGGTCGAGGATGCACGCAGTAATTGTGCGCGTTGGTTTTTCGAGGACGCTGGTCATCGGTTCACCCTCTCGAACACGATACGGTCACCGACGGTCAGCCGACTCGGGTTGTCCCACTCGGTATTCCACAGCACGACGTCGGTGTGCCCGATGATGTGCCAACCGCCCGGCGTTCCACCCGGGTAAACCACGGTCTGCGTGCCTGCGATGGCAATGGCACCCGCGGCCACCTTCGGCCTCGGAGAGGTACGACGCGGCAGCGCGAGCCGATCCGGGCAGCCGTCGATGTACGCGAAACCCGGTGCAAACCCGAAGAATCCGACGGTGTGGACCGCGGCAGCGTGCTGTGCGGCTACATCTTGGGCGGAAATTCCCAGTGCGTTTGCGACGTCAGAAAGGTCTTCGCCGTCGTAGACGACCGGGATGGTCGTCGTGCGTCCGTGTTGCTGCTCCGTGGTTTCGGTGAGGCTGGGGTCGTTCAGTAGGGCTTGAATGTGCTTTTCCAGAGCGGGCATGTCATGACTGCGATGCGCGATGAACAGGATCGACGCAGCCGCCGGGACGAGGTCCTGCAGAAGCGCCGACCACTCACTGCGCCGTGTAGCGGCGATCCACGCTGGGATGACGTGCGGTTCCATGTCCACCAGCCATCCGCGATCGCCCGCACGATGCATCTGCTCGAGGGTGATCACGGGTGCCGTCCGATCGGGCTCAGGTCGAAACCGTTGTTGGCAAGTGCCTTACGCGTGTGGGTTGCGATCTCGAGCGCGCCGACGGTGTCGCTGTGCACGCACAGAGCAACCGCGTCGTACGACGACGGCAGCACCCGGACGGTGTCGCCGTCGACGGAGACCGTTGTGCCGGTCTGGACCATCTGCACTGCGCGTTCGGCGGCGGCTTCCGGGTCGGTGATCAACGCGGCCGGGTGACGGCGGCTGACCAGTCGGGCATTGGACGTGTAGTTTCTGTCGACGAAAAGCTCTGCGATGGGCTGGATTCCGGCATCTACCGCTTGGTTCCAGACCTCGGTGTCGTACTGGCACAGGATGGGCAGCGCGGGATCGACGAGCTTGACTGCCTCGACGATGGCGCTGGCGTGACCCGCGTTGTCGGCAGCGACATTGTACAGCGCGCCATGGGCTTTCACGTAGGTGACCTCGGTGCCTGCGATGCGCGCAAACGCCTGCAGGGCGCCGATTTGGTAGACGATGTCGTTGACGAGCGTCGGCACCTCGACGTCGATGAAGCGACGGCCGAATCCCGCGAGATCGCGATAGGAGACCTGCGCTCCGATCGAGACTCCGCGCGCGGCAGCATCTTCGGTCGTCTGGCGCAGGATATCGGGATCGCCTGCGTGGAAGCCGCACGCGACATTAGCGGCGCTGACGGTGTCGAGCAGTGGTCCGTCGTCGATGATTCCCCAGACGCCGAACCCTTCGCCGATGTCGGTGTCGATGTGTACGGCGGTCACAGCTTGGCCCTCCAATACGTGTTCATGTCGTCGGCCGAGTTCTCCCACGCGCGGTGCAGACCGGTTTGGCCACCTTCGATGTGGGCGAGGATCAGATCAGCCAGGGCTGTCGCGTCACCGCTGGACAAGGCGTCGACCATGCCCTTGTGCTCGCACTGCACGCGCTCATAGGCGTTGGTTCCGTGCACGTAGAAGCGGGAGTACGGCTCGAGCCGGTGGTACATCTGCGCGATGATCTCGTAGCGCATCGGCAGCCGCGACAGTCGATACATGTCGAGGTGGAACGACAGGTTGGTGCGGGACCAGGTGTCGGCGCCGGTGTCGCCGACGTTGTCCATCGCGTCGGCCATGTCCTCGAAGCGCGCGATGTCGCGTCGAGACACACGTTCGACGACGTGTTCGGCGAAGCTCGGCTCGATCAGTTTGCGGAGGTCGTAGATCTCGTCGATCTCCTCGATGTCGAGCGCGGTGACGAACGTTCCCCGGCCCCGCTCGGACCTGAGTAGTCCTTCACCGACCAGCGTCCGAAGCGCTTCACGCAACGGAATGCGCGAGACACCGAAGCGATCTGCCAACTCTTCCTGCACCAGCCGATGGCCAGGCGGGTAGACGCCCTCGACAATTGCCGTGCGCAGGTCGGAGGTGAGATCACCGCCATCGGTGTGGTGTGGACCACGGGAGTTCGAAGCCATATACGTTGTATACACTGCATCCATAGGGCTCGGGAACCACTTTCGGGATATTGCCCGAATCCGTAACCGAACCGACCCGGCGGGTAACACGGGCGATACACACCGAGTCCGATTCGGGTTCCTTGTGATCGAATAGGGCTTCGCTCGCCACCTCCCGAAGGAGCACGATGACGTCCCTGGCCCGCGGCGCCAACACTCCCCTGCCGATCACGTCGTTCGAGGTGTCGGTGACCGGCGCCGAAGCCGTCGACGTCCTCGCCTTTCAGGTCACCGAGTCACGTAAGGTCCGGTCCGACGCGGATTTCGTGTTCTTCAATCAACCGGTGTCGCCCGAGGGCGCGGTGCGGCTGACGTCGTCGTCGACACTGTCCGTCGACCTCACCCGAGTGCCGAACGACGTCGAGACGATCGTGATTGCGGTGGCGTCCGATCGGAAGCTCGCCGAGTTCCCGACGCTTGCTGCATCGATCCCCGACATTGCCAGTCCCGCAATGGGTTTGACGTCGGAGACCGCGGCCGTGCTGATCGAGATCTACCGACGCGCGGGCGGGTGGAAGGTCCGCAACGTCAGCGCGGGCTGGGATGCGGGATTCGCCGATCTGGTTCGTGAGCACGGTGTGACCGTCGATGACGAGCCGTCGGTACGCGTCGTTGCGGGTGAGGAGAAGCTGTCGCTGGTCAAACGCGAGAAACTCGACATGCGCAAGCGACAGGTCCACAAGGTCCTACTGACCAAGAATGCCACCGGACTTCGTGCGCGCGTCATTCTCGTGATCGACAAGACCGGCAGCATGAAGAAGATGTACGACCGGGGCGTCGTACATCGTGTCGTCGAGCGAATGGTCGCTGTCGCAACACAAATCGACGACGACGGTCAGCTGGAACCCTATCTGTACGGGTCGTGGTACGCCGCGCTGCCGGACATCACGGTCGAAGGTACGGAGAAGTGGTCCGAAACCTATCTTCACCTGTTCGGCCATCACGGTGGAATCGACTACAAGTCGATCGGCGGGGTGAACGACGAGCTGCCGATCATGAATCACATTCTGTCCACAGCGGTTCCGCGTCAGCCGACGCTGGTGTTCTTCTTCACCGACGGCGGGTTCACCAAACGCGGACCGATCACCGCGTTGATGCAGAAAGCGGCTGCGGCACCTATCTTTTGGCAGTTCGTCGGGGTGGGGCGTGCGAATTACGGCATCCTCGAGAAGCTCGACACCATGAGCGGGCGGGTCGTCGACAATGCCGGCTTCTTCGCACTCGACGACGTCGACGCCATCTCCGACGCGGATCTGTACGAGCGCATCCTGTCTGAGTTCCCGGACTGGGTGCGTGCCGCGCGCGAGGCGAGGATCATCGACTGAGGATTCTCGTCATTCACTTGAATGAATCCTGAGTTCGGATGCCTCGCAGCTGCATTCGACGGACGGAACTTGTCGTACCCCCTCGCTACAGTCGTCGCATCGTGTTTCGGCCACTGTTATCAAGGAGGCTCCTCATGAGCGAGGAACCTGATTTCGACGCGCGAGTGACTGCAGCATGGCGGCAGTTCTCGGGTCGGCTCTGCTCGTACTACATCGACATGGATCAGAACGACCGCCTGGCCATCCACACGGCCCAGGAAGGACTGTCGCTCGTCGTACATCCGTATGGCGCGGATGCCGTCGTCCAGGGCGACCTACTGGAAGCCGTCACGCACGAAGACCACATCATGTTGACCAACGCAGGCTGGTCCGGAGAGGGAATCTCGGACACCGCCCTGAGCCTGAGCATCATCGGAGATCCGGACGAGGTCGTCGACGCAGTCGAGTTCATCCTCCGCGAGCTACGCGGTGTGCCGCATCCGTCGTTCCTCGTTGGCAGCATCAACGGCGGACCGCACAAACCCATGTTCGACGACGGCTGGGAGCCCATCAGCGCCCGTACTCAGCTCGCCGCGGAAGTCGACGTCATGCTCACGTCGATCATGGGTCACCCACCGGTGAAGGACGACGACGGCGACATTCCCTTCGTATTCGACGGGCGGGCGGCGTTTCTGAGGGTCTCGACCTCGGCGCCGGTGATCGAATTGTTCACCGTGTTCCACGTGCACCCGGACAACCATTCAGCGACAGCGCTGGCCGCCGGATACTCGCATCGATGGCCGAATATCAAATTCGACGTCGGCGATCATCACGTCGTCGCGATTCAGCGCGTCGACTGTTCGCCGCTCATCGAGGAACACGTCGGACGCGCACTCGGCGCATTTACGAGGTTCTTCGAGGACGAGGCTGGGAAGATCGCCGACGAGCTCAGGCAGGAGCCGTCGGACATCGACTTGCCGCCCGAGTTGAAGACGATCATCCACCTCGATGCCGACTCACTTACTGCCGAGGACGTCGCGCTGATCTGCACCCACGATCGCGACACCATCCTCGGCCTGCTGGACGTGTGCGTTGAAGTGGAATCGGCCGAGCACATACAAAAACTGTTGCGCTCGGCCCTGCGGTTGGTCGTACTCGAGCTACCGCGGCAAGCCTGAGGCTCAGCAGTTGTTCGGCTCGTCGGTCTTGACGACGGACAGGACAGCGTCGCCTTCCTCGATCGGCACTCCGACGCCAGGGACCTGGCCGACGACGATCCAGTTCGAGTCGTTGATCTGCGCGCGCCCGGCGCCGGTGGCATCCTCGCTACGGGAGAAGAACACGCCGGCATCTTGAATAAGGTTCTGCGCTGCTTGGAGATTCATGCAGACCACGGGCGGCATCAACACTGGCGCGACATCGGGCAGAGGAGGCGCGACCGCGGGCGTCGGCTCGGGCGCGACCGCGGGCGAAGACGTCGTAGGGGGTGCAGTGGTCGTTGTGGGTGCGGTGGTGGTCGTGGTTTCGGTCGTTGTCGTAGCCGACTCGCTCACCGCCTGACCCGTCGTCGACCCGTCGTCCGAGCCGCATGCGGCAAGTGCGGTCATGAGCAACAGACCCACTGCGGCCCGGCTGATTGTCTTCGTCATTTCTCGATGCCTTCCTCGTGCGTGCGCGTGTGCGCCGAGGATTTAGATCGCCGGACCGGGCGGTCTGTTACAGCATGGCAGCCTTACAACGCCCCCACTCGTTTACAACAGATGCGCGCGTTGTAAACGAGCGAGCATGTTGTAAGAACGTCGCCCGCCATCGAAATCACCCCTGCCTTGGAACACAGACCGCTCTGTGGACGAAGATGTCGAGCGTGACCCTGTGGATTGTTGCTACCGGAGTGGAAGCGGCCGCGATCGTCGGCCTCGGTGTGTGGATCATCGTGTCTCGGCGGCAGTTGAAGAGCACACGCGACGCGCTCGAGCGGGCTCGCAGCGTCACACAGAACAAGCGTCGTCGACGGGGTCTTGCCCCGCTCGCGATCAAGACGGCGTTCCAGACCGCGGACTCGCTGATCAACAAGGGGTTCGGCGCGACCGTCCGCAACTCGATCGAGGACCTCGCCGGATGGGCCAGAGTCGAGCGACCCGATCTGGCCAGGCTGACCGCGGACGGCGATGTCGTCGTGATGTTCTCCGACATCGAAGGGTCGACAGCCCGCAACGAGGAACTCGGCGACCGTGGGTGGCTGAAGCTTTTGGAAAAACACAACCGGATGATCCAGAAGCAGGTCGAGGACTACGGCGGTCACGTCGTGAAGAACCAGGGTGATGGCTTCATGATCGCGTTCTCCGACCCTGCTCAAGCCGTGCGGTGCGGAATTCAGGTGCAGGAAGCGTTGCGAGAGAAGCCGGACCGCTGGAACGACATCCGGGTGCGCATGGGAGTGCACACCGGCAGCTCGGTGAGGCGTGGAGACGACCTCTTCGGCCTGAACGTCGCCATGGCCGCACGCGTCGCGAGCCAGGCCGAGGGAGGCGAGATCCTCATCAGCGAGCCGCTCAGTCTGAAACTCGGCCGCGACATTCCGCTCGGTGCGCCGCGGGAGGTGGAGCTCAAGGGCATGAGCGGGCGGCATCAGTTGTTTCCGGTCGACCTACCCGTCGTGAGTGAAAATGTATAGCCCCTGATTGACCGCTTGAATGGTTCATTCATGTTGTCAGACAACATGAATGAACCATTCAAGCGGTCACCCCATGTGCACGAAAATACATAACCGGCTATGCATTTTCGTGCACATGTGGCGAAGCCCCCTCACAAGCGGCGAAGCCGCCCCTCCCGGCGAGGAAGTCGTGGTGATCGTAGAAGTCGAACATCGCCCTCAGTCGAGCTGCCGCACCTGCGGGCATCGTGGACCCGACGGTCTCCTGCCACTCGTCGAGCGAGATCCGTTCGACCTCGACCGAGTACCTCGCAGCAAGCTCCCGGACCGACAGGGCTTCCGGCCCGCCGAGCTCGTAGGTCGCGCCGTAATGACGCGTCCCCTCGACCAACACTGCAGCAGCCACGGCGGCAACGTCCCGCAGACTCACGAACGAGAAGCGCGTATCCGGGCTGTACGGCAACGAGATTCGCGTCGACTCCCCCGCGAACACTGACGCGAAGTTGTCCAAGTACGCACAGGGTTGCAGCACAGTCCAGTTCAGCGGCGAACGGTGCAATTCGTCCTCGCACACCGCCTTGTCCATGTGATGCGGCATCGACGGGCTGAACGGCCACGCCACCGAGTGGTACACCACATGCGAGACACCGGCGGACGCCGCTGCAGTCAAGACATTCCGCAGTAACCGTGGCTCATCGGGATGGACATTGGGAGCGATGAAATAGACGGCGCGGGAACCGAGCAGCGCCTTGCGTAACCCGGCGCCCGTTTCCAACTCCACCGCGTAGTCACCGTCGACCCGCGCGGTGTGCACGAGCCGACGAGCACCAGGCGGCAATGCGTCGACGATCGCACTGCCGGTCTTGCCCGCGGCACCGATGACTGCGATATCGGTGCCGCGGACATTCTCGAAACTCATAGGTAGTCGTACACAGCCGACGTGTCGCCGCCGGACAGTCGCTCGTACCCGGGCCCGCGGTCGAAGAACGGCTCGTCCGCACCCCTACCCGCCCGCAACTGGTCACGAAGCGCAACCGTCGCGTCGACGTCGATATCCGGCTCGTCTCCAGCGATCACGACGACACCGTAGTCCTCGCGGGCACCGTCGACGGATACCTTGCGCCACCGGACATCGCGCAACACCTCGTCGACGGGGCGGTCCAGTGGATCTCCCCAGCCGCCGCCACCCGTGGTGCGGATGCGGACGATCTCTCCTGCCTTGATCGGCTCGGCGTCGGTGAGGGCGTCGAACTCGCGCTCGTTCGGGCTGCCTGGATTGAGGGTCACCGAGAACGGTCGACCGGCCTTACCGCCCTTCACACCCCAGCACGCCAGGATCGAACGATCCGCGATGGACATGAAATGCCCGTCCTTGAGCATCCGAATGTGCTTCTCGTAACCCAGGCCGCCGCGGTAGCGTCCGGCGCCGCCCGAATCGATTGCCAATCCGAGCTTTTCGACAATGAACGGGAACCGGCTCTCACTGAATTCCGTCGGGAGGTTACGCGAATCGGGTACGACGTGAATCGTGTCCTCACCGTCCGCGTAGTACCGACCGCCGGACCCGCCGCCGAGCACCTCACGCATGAGGTACGAATGGCCGTCGAAATCCTCGCCGTACACGCCGGTGTACCGGATGGTCTCCTGGTCAGCGGGCATGTTGCCGTCGACGGCCTTGGCGACGACACCCGACAGCACTCCCAGCAGTCGGAGAATCACGAACGTACGAGCATTCGTCGGCGCCGGGAAGATCGGCGTGATCAGCGTGCCCTTCTCGGGGAACTTCATCTCGATCAGGGGCACGACACCTTCGTTCACGTCGAGCTCGGCCATCCGCTCCGGCGTATCGGCGAGGTTGCGCAGAATCGGCGCGAGCCACTTGATGAGGAAGTTGCCGTCCGCGTAGTCACCACAGTGGTTGATCGGTCCCTTCGCCTGCGGACCGGTTCCGGTGAAGTCGAGGATCAGTCGCTCGCCACCCTCGTCCTCGGGAGACGTCTTGGTCAGCGTGATGCGCTGCGTGTGCAGCATGGGCTCGTCGACGCCGTCGTGCTCGGCATAGTCCTCCCACGTGTACTCCCCGACCGGGATCTTGCTCAGGATTTCGCGACGGTACGTCTCCGTCGTCGCGTCCATCATCGCGTCGAAGCAGGATTCGACCGTGTCGACGCCGTACCGCTCGAACAACTCCGTGAGCCGACGCGCCCCCATCAGGCACGCCGAGCATTCGGCGTCCAGATCGGCGGCCAGCGCGTCGGGCATGCGGGAATTGCGCGTCATGATGCGCAACGCAGCCTCGTTCGGAACGCCCTGGTCCCACAGTTTGATCGGCGGGACCATCAGGCCTTCCTCGTAGACCGTCGTCGCACCGGACGGCATCGAGCCGGGGCAGCATCCGCCGACGTCGTCGTGGTGGCCGAATGCCTGAACGAACGCAACGACTTTCGGCTCCGCATCAGGGGTGACGCGAGCGAACACCGGCACGGTGACGCAGAGGTCGGGCAGGTGGCCGATGCCGCCTTCGGAGAGGTAGACGTCGTTGTGGAAATACACGTCGCCGGGCTTCATCGTCTCCAGCGGGAAGTCTCTGGCGATCGGGTGCACGAGCGCCGAATACGAGCGTCCGGTCAGCTTCCGCAGGTTGCGATCGTGGATGCCGGCGCGGAAGTCGTGCGCATCGCGGATCATCGGCGAGCGCGAGGTCCGCGAGATCGACGTCTCGACCTCCATCTCGACGCTGGCAAGGTAGCCCGCGACGATCTCGACGAGAATCGGATCCGGGCTCGCGCCGTCTGTCTCGGTCAGTCGGTACGGCTTGGCTGCAGTCGTAGCGGCAGCCTCCAGAACACTGGTCATCACTTCACTCCGTTCGAGTCGGACGTCTTGGAGATACGGATGTTTCCGTGGGTGTCGATACGCGCCGAGAAGCCCGGGTGCACAGGCACAGTGGAGCTGAACTCCTCGATGACGGCCGGTCCCTCGATGGTGTCACCGGCGCCGAGTCGCGCACGGTCGTAGACGGTGGTGTCGACCCAGGAGTCGAAATATGCCTGACGCGAACCTGTTCGAGCCGTGGCAGCACCGGAACCCGCGGCAACAGTGCGCGCAGCCGGACGCTGAATGGGCCCGATTCCGCTGACGCGCAGGTTGACCCACTCGACGTGCTGTGCGGGGTCACCGCGGAAGTCGTAGCCGTAGAGCTCGCGGTGTGCGTCGTGGAACGCTTCGGCAGCAGCATCCATCAGCTCTGCGGAAATCGGTCCTTCGCCGACGGGCACCCGCACCTCGAAGGCCTGGCCCATGTATCGAAGGTCGGCGGTCCGGGCGTACTTGCGCTGAGTTTCGTCGAATCCTTCTTCGGCCAACGCAACTTCGGCCAACCCTGCGAGCGAATCGAACAGCTCCTGCAGTTCCGACGCCTGCAACCGATCGTGCCTGCCGACGTGCGTCTGCACGTAGTCGTTGCGCACGTCGACGGTGAGCAGCCCGAACGCCGAGACGTTGCCCGGATCCAACGGAACAAGAACGTCTTTCAGACCGAGGATGTCGATCAGCTTGCACGCCAACAGCGAACCGGAACCGCCGAACGTCACCAGCGTGAAGTCGCGGACGTCGAGACCACGCTTGACGGTGATCTGACGCAGTGCGTTCGCCTGGTTCCACGCGGACACTTCCAGGATCCCGACGGCGCACTCCTCGAACCCGAGGTTCAGCTCGGATGCCAGCTGCTCCAGCCCTTTTCGTGCCAGCTCGGTATCGAGTGGGATCTCACCACCCAGAAGGTGCGGTGGGATACGGCCGAGCAGCACATGGGCGTCGGTGATGGTCGGCTCGCTACCGCCCTTGCCGTAGCACAACGGTCCGGGATCGGCGCCTGCCGACTGCGGTCCGACACGCAGCGTCCGCTCGGGCGTCATCCACGCGATCGAGCCGCCGCCAGCTCCGACGGTCACGACGTCGATCATCGGGATCTTCGACGGATAATTCCCGACGCGTCCCTCTGTGGTCAGCGCAGGCTCTCCGCGTACGACGACCGTTACATCGGTCGAGGTGCCACCGCCGTCGCACGTCAGAACCTGGTCGACGCCTGCCGCGTCGGCGATCAGTGCAGCACCGAGTGCGCCGGCAGCAGGTCCGGACAGCACCGTCGTGATGGGCTGGTGAACGACCTCTTTCGCCGACAGCACCCCACCGTTGGACTTCATGACATAGAACGGGATGTCGCGCGACTCGCCGTCCGCGGTGGAGAACTCACGCAAGCGGTTCGCGATGTTGTTGACGTAGTTGCGAATGTTGGGCTTCACGGCGGCGTCGACGAGAGTCGTGATCGACCGCTCGTACTCGCGGTACTCGCGCAGCACCTGGCTCGAGATACTGACGGTGGCGTCGGGGAAGACCTCGTCGAGGATCTCGCGCACTCGCTCCTCGTGCGACGGGTCGGCGTACGAGTGCATCAGGCACACACCGATGGTCTTGATGCCCTGATCCTTGAAGAATTGGGCAGCGGTCCGCACGCTGTCCTCGTCGAGCGGCCGGATCTCGCTGCCGTCGAATGCCAGACGGCCACCGACGGTCTTGACGCGGTCCGCCGGCACGATGCGGTCGGGTTTGACCCAGAAGTACGAGTTGCCGTAGCCGTCGGGCACGGACTGACGGGCGATCTCGAGTACGTGCTCGTAGCCCTCGGTCGTGATGAAGCCAAGGTTCTCGACCTTGCCCTCGAGGAGCTTGTTGGTTGCGACCGTCGTGCCATGGCTGACGGCCCCGATGGAATCGCCGTGCTCACCGAGCTTGTCGAGCACCTTCTCGATGCCGGTGAGGAAACCTTCTGCGGGGTCGGACGGCGTCGACGGGGTCTTGGTGGTGACGATGGCACCGGTCTCGTCGTCGACCGCCACGATGTCGGTGAACGTGCCCCCGGTGTCGATGCCGATCCGAATCTTCCTGGATTCCACTGCTTCCTCCGTCAAGTCGTTCCCGATGGCCTGAACTGATCCGATCGGCTCGTTGGGTGTGAAGCCATTCCACAGCCTGCGCGAAGTGGAATCTTTGTCACAATTCGCCGAACCCGACGGACACTCTTCGGCGGACGCTCACGAGCGCCACGAAAAACGCCCCGAACCAGGGCGGTTCGGGGCGAAATTCCTTGACTGAAGTGCTATCTGGTGCGACCTAACAGTCCACCGATGACGACACCGGTCAGCGCGATGACCGCACCGGCCGCGGCACTGACGAGGACGGTGCGCGTGTCGGTTCCAGCAGAGGGGGCAACTACTCGACCGAGAGAAGGGTCCTTCTCCTGTTGTCCTACAGCAACTTCCGTGGCATTTTCAGGCATCGACGACGGCACCTTCGACGGAATCCCGTTCGCGATGACGCCGTCGATGCTCTTGAAGAACACCCCGGCCATCTTCTTCGCGACGCCGGTGATCATGCGCTGCCCGACGCCTCCCACCATCCCTCCGACAACTGCATCGGCGTCGTAGGACAGCAGCGTTCCACCTTCGTTCTCGGTCAAAGTCACCGTCACATCGGCCTTGACCGTGCCCGGCGCCCCCGCTCCCGACGCGGTCATGACGAACGAGTGGGGTCGATCCTGTTGCGAGAGCACCACTTCACCGTCGTACACGCCCTTGATCGACGCGACTCCCGCCATGATGGAGAGCTTGTAGTGGTTGTCGGTGAGCTGTTCGAGCGACTGCACTCCGGGAATCGTCGCGGCGAGCACGCGCCCGTCCTGAAGATTGTCGTACACCTCTTCGCGGGGTGCCGTGAGCTGTGCGGTTCCGGCGATTCTCATGAATTCTCCTGTGGTGACTGGTGTGCGAGCCGAAGTTCGAACAATTCCGACGGTGAAATAGGCATGGATGTGATGGGGATGCCCTCGGCGTTCTCGATGGCCGCGGCGATGACAGCGCTGGTGGGTATGACGCCCGCCTCGCCTGCACCTTTCATTCCCAACGGATTCAGCGCGGACGGGGTGACGGTGTGGTCCATCTCCAGCGAGTTCGGCATTTCGGTGACGAACGGCATCAGAAAGTCCATGTACGACGCGTTGAGCATCTGCCCGTGCTCGTCGTAGACGATCCGCTCGTACAACGCTCCCCCGATGCCCTGCGCGACAGCACCCTGGACCTGGCCTTCGACGATGCGCGGGTTGATGACGTTGCCGCAGTCGTGGATCACCACGTACCGCAGCACGGTGATCTCGGCGGTGATGGGATCGGTCTCGACGATCGCCGCATGCACGCCCGACGCGAACGTCGAATGCGGCGGCGAATAGAAGCCGGTCGCTTCCAGACCCGGCTGCTCACCCTCGGGAATCGGCGGTTTCGTCATGTCCGGGTCCGCCTTGGCGAAACCGGTGGCGAGCTTGGATTCGCGATCGAACGCATATCGCAGCGGATTCGACAGCACCGCAACCACACTCAGCGGAACCGAGGTCCCCTCGACGCCCGGCTCGGTCCCGATTCGGCAGACGTGACCGCCGCGGAGTTCGAGATCCAGAGCATCGATATCCAGAATCCCCGACGCGATCTTCTTCGCCTTCCCTGCCACCATCTGCGCTGCGACATGGAATGCCGAACCCGACATGACCGCGCCACGCGAGGCGAACGTGCCGACGGCATAACCGAATCGACGAGTATCGCCGGTGACGATCTCGACGTCGGACACCTGAACCCCCAGGTCGTCGGCGACGATCTGAGCGAACGCCGTCTGGTGCCCTTGACCCTGCGTCGTCAATCCCGTTGCTGCCTTGACCTTTCCCGACGTCTCGACGACGACGTGCGCGCCCTCGTACGGTCCGGGCCCGGTGCCTTCGACGTACGCGCCGATGCCGATGCCGACGGTCCGGCCCTCTTCTCGGGCCTGCCTCTGGTACTCCGGGAAGCCGTCCCAGTCGACCAGTTTCTTCAGCTTGTCGATGCCGGCTTGGTAATCACCGCTGTCGTAGATCAGCGGTCGGCCGTCCTGGAACATCAGACCGAAGTCGTACGGCATGTCCTCGGGCCGAACGAAGTTGATCTCACGCACCTCGATCTTGTCCTTGCCGAGGTGGTCGGCGATGGCGTCCATCGCGCGTTCCATCGCGAACACGGCCTGGGGTCGACCCGCGCCGCGGTACGGGGTGACGAGAACGGTGTTGGTGTACAGCGAATAGGCGTCGACGCGGAACGATTTGGGCTTGTACGGCCCCAGAACCTGTGTCGCCGTGTTGATCATGACGATGATGCCGTACGGCAGGTAGGCGCCGTTGTCGTGCCAGAACGTGAAATCGAAGGCCAGCAGCCGGCCGTCGTCGTCGAACCCGATGTCCACCTTCTGAATCTGACCGCGCTCGTGTGCGCTGGAGATGAAGTGCTCGCGACGATCCTCGACCCACTTGACCTCGTTCGAGACGCCCGCGCGGCCGAGGCGTCGGGCAGCCCAGGTCACCATGACCTCCTCGGGCCACGGGTGGACGATCTTCACGCCGAACCCGCCACCGACGTCCGGCGCGATGCAGTGAACCTTGTTCAGCGCCAAGCCGAGTCGCGCGGCGATCGCAGCACGCGCGGACGTGGACGTCTGCGTCGACGTCCAGAACGTCAGCGCGTTCTCGTCCCCGTCCCAGCGTGCGTAGACACCCTTGCCTTCCATCGGCATCGATGCGGAACGCTCGATCTCGAGGTCCAGCGTGAGCCGGTTCGGGGCAGCCGCGATCTCGGCATCCACATCACCGAACCCGTGTTGCAGACGCGCAGCCACGTTGTCCGGAACATCCGCGTGCACAGCATTGACCGCCGTGCGCGCCGTGTCGATCCCCACGACGGGGTCGAGCATTTCGTACGTGACGTCGATCTTGGCGCACGCGTCCTCGGCGATGTACCGATTGTCGGCGACGACCATCGCGATCGCCTCACCGACGTGGTTGACCTCGTCGCGAGCGAGTGGATATCCGTTGCGCGGAGCCACGATCGCCGGATGGGGAATCAACAGCGGAAGGTTCTCGGCCATCTCCTCCGAGTCGTCGAGAAGGTCGTCGTATACGTAGATCGCATGCACGCCCGCCACTTCCAATGCAGGGTCGATGTCGATGTCGACGATGCGCGCGTGCGCATGTGGCGACCGCACGAACGCTGCGATCAGCGCGCCGTGTCCCAAGTCGTCGAGATACCTGCCCTGGCCACTGAGCAGCCGCGTATCTTCCTCGCGCGGAATCGGTTTGCCGAAGAACTTTCCCGACGAGCCCACCGCCTGCTCGGTCTCGACCTGGATGCTCATGACCGTCCCGCCCGTCCGCCCACAGGCTGCGTGCTCCCCCGCACCTGACGGTCGAGCGCATCGCGGGTCGCTTCGTCGTCGACGCCGAGCGGAAACTGGCCTGCGCGTTCACGTGTGATTTCCGCCGCGCGAAGAACCGATGCTCGGATGTTCTGGTATCCGGTGCATCGGCACAGGTTGCCTGCGATCGCGTCGGTGGCCTCGTCGTGCGTCGGGTTGGGGTTGTCCTCGAGGAATGCGGCGATGGTCGTCACGAAACCTGGGGTGCAGAAACCACATTGCAGCCCGTGGCAATCCTTGAACGCTTGCTGAACCGGATGCAGCGTGCCGTCGGGCTCGACGAGCCCCTCGACCGTCGTGACCGAATGTCCCTCGAGACTGGCGGCCAATACGAGGCACGAACGCACCGGGTTTCCGTCGAGCAATACAGTGCACGCACCGCACACGCCGTGCTCGCACCCGACGTGAGTTCCGGTGCGGCGCAGATGATGCCGAATGGCATCCGACGCCAGCGTGCGAGACGGGAGTACGACGGTTTCGGTGACGCCGTTCAAAGTGAAGGTGACCGCCACATGGTGCTCGCCGGTGTCGGCTTGGAGCTCGGCCACTTGGTCGTCGATGGACTTCGGCATTACAACCTTCCTACGAGTGCGCGAGCCGTACGTGCGTCCCGTGCTGCTGCGAGCCCGACACGACTGGTCAGGGCGGACACCAACTGGGATCGATATGCGGCCGTCGCATGGATGTCCGCGTCGGTTTCTATTGTGTCGCGGGCGATGTCACCGACTGCACGCCACAGTGGGTCTCGTTCGTCGGTGGCCGACGCACCGGCAAGCGCATCGCTGTAGTCGACGACGGTACCGAGTTCGCCGGCCGAGATGTAGGTCATCCGCGCCGACAGCACGTAGCCGTCGACCACCTCGACCTGCGCGACGACACCGACCAACGCGTAATCGCCATGGCGTCGGGCAATCTCGTCGATCGCCGTGCCGACACCCTCTCGCGCCGACGGGACGCTGACCGACAGCGCGATTTCATCGGATTCGAGCGTGCTTTCCAGTGGACCGGCGAACAGGTCACTCGCGTCGATGACGCGGTGTCCACGCACCGACGTGACGGTGACCTGCCCGCCCAGCAGAGACAGCACTGCAGGCATCTCGGCCGACGGGTCCGCGTGCACGATCGATCCGACGGTCGTGCCGCGGTTGCGGATGGTCGGATGTGCGACGAGGTTCAGCCCCCGGCTCAGCAGCGGCTGAACCTCGCGGGCCTCGGCATGGTCGTAGAGCGCCGAGTGCGTGACGAGGGCTCCGAACTCGACCGCTTCGGGTGACACGGTGACCGCGTCGAGGTCGCGGACCGCACCGATGTCGACGATGTGCGCGGGCGCAGCCAGCCGCATCGACAGCAACGGAACGAGCGACTGACCACCGGCCATGACCTTGCCCTCGTGGGACACCTCGGAGAGGATGCGGCACGCCTCCTCGACCGTGGTCGGCCGGTGGTACGTGAGCGGCGACGGTTTCATGTCTCGATCCTGCCTGTCATCGTGCGTTCACTATCTGTCGAGATGTGACAACAGTCACCTCGGTGAGCTGTCAACGTCAATCAAGTGAGCTGTTTGGCGGGCGGTGTATCCGCGGCCTTCTTGCGTGGGATGTAGCCGTCGAGCTCGGGGTTTCGGGATCCGATGAACCTGCAGAAGTGATACATCGTGATGACGACGATCGTGCCGAGCGAGATGCCGCCGAGCGAGAACGTATCGCTGAAGGTCAGCGCGGTGTCACCGATGCCAATGATGAGGCCGGCGGCAATCGGCATCATGTTCAACGGATTACCGAAGTCGACGCCGTTCTCCTTCCAGATCTTCGCGCCCAGCAAACCGATCATTCCGTACAGAACGACGGTGATTCCACCGAGCACACCACCGGGCGTCGCCGAGATGAACGCACCGAACTTGGGTGAGAAGCCGAGCAGCATCGCTACGATGCCGGCGACGAAGTAGGCAGCCGTCGAGTACACGCGGGTGGCGGCCATGACACCGATGTTCTCCGCATACGTCGTGGTGGGAGATCCGCCGACGCCACTGGCGATGGCCGTCGCGAATCCGTCACCGGCGAGGGCACGGCCCATGTACGGGTCGAGGTCGTCCTTGGTCATCTCGGCCACGGCTTTGACGTGGCCTGCGTTCTCGGCGATCAGCGCGATGACACCGGGCAGCACGAGGACGATGAACGTGAGACTGAACGACGGCGCATGGATTCCCACGACCCCGTTGGCCTCGTCCGAGAACGGCGGCAGACCGAACCACGACGCCGACGACACCGAGTCCCAGTTGACGCGGAAATGCTCGGTGATGGCGCCGGCACTCGCGTCGAACGAGGTGATCGGGCCGGACACCTTGTCCAGTACCCACGAGACGACGTACCCGAGTATCAGCGCGAGGAAGATCGCGATACGCCCCATGAAGCCGCGCAGCCCTACCGACATCACGATCAGAGCCACCATGACCAACAACGCGACCCACTGATCCTGCGGCCAATACAGACCGGCTACGACGGGTGCGAGGTTGAAGCCGATCAGCATCACGACGGCGCCGGTGACCGCGGGCGGCAGCAACTTGAAGATCAGGCGTCCACCGAGGAAGTGAACAGCAACACCGATCAGGCCGAGGACGAGTCCGGACACCAGGATCGCACCGGTGACTTCCGCCGACGTGCCTCCCTGCGCGCGGATCGCTGCGATACCGCCGACGAACGCCGCCGAAGTCCCGAGGTAACTCGGAATTCGTCCCTTCACGACGAGCAGGAAGAAGATAGTACAGAAGCCCGACATCATCACGGCCAGTTGAGGATTGAGGCCCATGATGATCGGGAAGACGAAGGTCGCGCCGAACATCGACACGACGTGCTGGCCACCCAGTCCGATGGTCCTCCCCCAGCTGAGTCGTTCACCGGGAGCGACGACTTCGCCGGGAGCGACCGTTTTGCCATCTCCGTGCAGGGTCCAAATCGGCATGACTGGCCTTTCGTGCAGAGGAAGGCGCTTGCTGCGCTGTGGTCCAGCTCACAAACTGCCCTTGATGACACTGAACGCTATTACAGCCGGTCGGGGCCGACGTGATGACAATCTGACAGATCGGAGACCCTCGGATTGGCAGGATTAGTGATTGATGCCGCGCATCGCGATTATCTTCAGTGCTAGGGACAGGTCCAGCCGCAATTCCGGCTGCGCGGTGAACGAGCCCAGCATTTTCTCGAGCTTAACGACTCTGTAACGCAGTGTGTTGTAGTGGAAGTGGAGCTGCCGTGCGGTCTCGGCGATGTTGATGTTGGTCGCCAGCAACACTTCCAACGTGTTGCGCATGTCCTGAGCTTCGACGGTCTCCTCGGTGAGTTCGCGCAGCGTCTCCCGGGCGAAGTTCTCGAGCTCGTCCTCGTCTTCGACGAGCGAGAGCAATCGGTAGACACCGAGGTCGTCGAAGTTGGTCAACGACCACTGTCCCGAAATACGCCGCCCCACAGTCAAAGCCGTCCGCGCCTGCGTGTACAGGGCAGGCACTCCGTCGGTGGTCACTGCGGTGCGCGACACCCCGACGCTGAACGGCCTTCTGCCACCGCCTCCTTCGCCCCTCACCACACTCACGAGGTCGCGCACGAGCGCCATGGTGTCGTTTCCGACGCCCATGACGATGACAGTTTCCCCGGTCAGGGCCGTCACCGCGGCGCCGGGATCTCGATGAGCGATCGCACCCGAGAAGGCCATCGCCTGACGGTCGACGACGGGGAGCCTATGCGCGGCGCTGGTCGTTTCGTCCGGAACAGGGTCGGGCTCGATGCTGACGATGACCAACGGCCGGTCGAAATCCCAGCCGAACGTCTTGGCATGTGAGACAACGTGTTCGGTGTCGCCGGCCCGGCCGAGCATCAGATCGTGGATGAAGTTCGCTCGATGCCGCTCCTCGACGGAGGCGACCGCTTGTTGTCGCGTGACGACCAGCGCGCACACCGATGCAGCGCGTTCGACGAGGTACAAGTCGTGCTCGGTCATCTCGCGATCCCACGTGAACAACGCCAGTCGTCCGTGATCGATGTGGTTGGCGGAAATGGCGGCGACCGATCCCGAATGACCGTCGAACACGTGGAGTCCGAGTCCGCCTTCGACGGTGTCGGTACGCAGCCGCCCGGTGGAGTCGAGGGCAGGGCTCGTCGACAATCGTCTTCGGCCTGCGGCGTCGCCTGCACGGCAGATCTCACGGCCGTCCGACGTCGTCAGCAGTACGGTCCCGTTCAACTCGCGGGCCGCGACCTCGGCCAGCTCTGCCAACCCTCCCCCGGCCATGACGACGTCGACGAGCAGTCGGCGCACCCGCTCGGCCTCGAACATGGCCGACACCTGCGACGATTCGACGCGTGCTCGGTCGCGCGACAGTGAGTGATCGCCGTCGCCGTGGAATGCGACGATCGGCAGCTGAGCCTGTGCCGCGGCGTCGATCAACTCGGGTTCGAGATTCCAGCCGTCACCGTCGAATTGCACTGCGAGCGCGGCGACTCCGCGCGAACTGAGCCTGCCGACGAACGCCGTCGCGGACTCCGTCACCAACCCCAGCGTGCGCGGCGTCGTGATCAGGAGTTGGTCGCGCCGGAGCCAGGGGCCGATGTCAGGAACGGCCATGAAGCCGACGCGTCGCACATCGATGTCGTCGACGTCCCCCACGACGACCGACGACGAGGGCAGAAGAGAGGACCGCAGGAGTTCCGTGAGCGAAGGATCGGAGACAGGTGTGGACACGGACCTGACAGACACTGGCGGGCACCTCGGATTTCATCAGCTCGCGAAGGGGGGGGTCGCGAAGAGACGATCCTAACGCTCACAGGCCCGCGCGGCAGGACATTAGGTTATGCAGACGAACTGAGGCCATGGATCGGTCCGCGACGGTGGCGCAACTCCTCGCCCGACGCAGCGCGCATCGTCTTGGTGACCTCGGCCATCACCGACAGTGCGGTCTCGGCGGGAGTACGTGCACCCAGGTCGAGTCCGATCGGCGAATGCAGACGCGCGAGCTGATGGCGAGTGATCCCCTCTTCCTGCAGCAGGCCGACGCGTCGTTCATGGGTGGCGCGGCTCCCCATCGCGCCGACGTACCCGGCGTCGGACCGCAGGGCGAGGTTCAACAGCGGAATGTCGAACTTCTCGTCGTGGGTGAGCACGACGACGGCGGTGCGCGAGTCGATCGGCGCGCTGACCAGGAATCTGTCGGGCCACATGACGACGACCTCGTGCGCCGACGGGAATCTGGCAGGGGTCGCGAACACAGGACGTGCATCGACGACGGTGACCCGGTACCCGGCGAACGCCCCGAGAGTGCTTACTGCAGAGGCGAAGTCGATGGCTCCGAACACGTACATGCGCGGCAGAGGTGCATGGATCTCGACGAGAACGTCGTCGTCGATGCCGGTGAACGTGCTCCGGTGTGCGACGAACACCTCCGAGTCGCCGAGTCGCGCTCGCACGTCCTCGATGTCGTGCCGCGTCAGCGGAAGGTCGCCGTCGTGGCTGGCCTCGTCGATCACGAGGTGGCGGGACGGATGACCGTCGACCATCGTCGTCAGAATCGCAACCGGTCGGTCCTGGGCAAGTCGGTCGCACACTCCCCCGAACCCGGGCCAACGCGGGCCGACTAATTCGACCAGCACTTCGATCCTGCCGCCGCACGTCAACCCGACACCGAAGGCGTCGTCGTCGGTGACGTCGAAGGTCGCGATGCGCGAGTTGCCGTC
The DNA here is from genome assembly GCF_900188125.1 of Rhodococcoides kyotonense. Lineage (GTDB taxonomy): Bacteria > Actinomycetota > Actinomycetes > Mycobacteriales > Mycobacteriaceae > Rhodococcoides > Rhodococcoides kyotonense. Next base: position 202,429 of record NZ_FZOW01000007.1, read on the forward strand.
GGCGAGAACGTCACGCGCGGTCTCGTACAGCGAGCTCTCGATGCACCCGCCCGAGACACTCCCGACGACCTCTCCGCTCCGGCTGACTGCCATCGCGGCCCCTGGTCGACGCGGGGACGAACGCCACGTACGCGTGACGGTCGCGAGCGCGAAGGACTCGCCGGCATCGAACCAGGTGTGCACCGCCGCAGAGATCTCACGCATCGTTTTCTCCGTTCGCTTGTCCTGCCTGTCACGCTAACGGGCACGACCGAGGTGTTCGCTCACAGAAGTCGCCGAAAAGTCGACCGGCTCGTTGTGCACTGTCGCCGACGCGCCGAACGGCGCCCTCGACCATCGTCAATGCTCGACCCAGGTGGACGAGAAGAACGAGGAACGCACCGATGGACGAACTACTCAGCGGAACAAAAGTTCTCGACCTGACCAGGGCACTCGCCGGCCCGCTCTGCACATCCCTGCTGTCCGATTTCGGTGCGGACGTGATCAAGGTGGAACCCCTTGGTACAGGTGACAGTTCCCGCCAGTGGCCACCGTTCGACGACGACCGGAGCCTGTATTTCACGTCCGTCAACCGCGGGAAACGTTCCGTTGCAGTGGACTTTCGAAGCGCGTCGGGTCGAGAGTTGTTGCGCCGGTTGGCTCTCGATGCGGATGTGCTGGTGGAGAACTTTCGGCCCGGCGTGTTGGCGGACATGGGACTCGACCCTCAGGAACTCGAACGCGAGAATCCGCGGCTGATCGTCATGAGCGTCAGCGGATTCGGCCCGGTGGGCCCCGACCATCTCGCGGCAGGTCTCGACCAAGTGGCGCAGGGGATGTCCGGGCTCATGTCCGTGACAGGTGACGCCGGGAGCGCACCGATGAGGGTAGGAATCCCGATTGTCGACACGGTCTCCGGAATCTATGCAGCGCTGGGGATTGCAGCAGCTTTGGCTGCCCGCGAGCGCGACGGACGCGGCCGACGCGTCGAGACCTCCCTGCTGGAGTCGGCCATTTCGATCATGACCTTCCAGGCTCAGAACTACATCAGCACAGGTCGGGTCGCGCAACCCAACGGCAACACGCATCCGTCGATCACCCCGTACGGCGTCTTCGATACCGCGGACTTTCCGATCACCATCGCAACCGGCACTGAAAAGCATTGGATAGCACTGTGTTCGGTCCTGGGTGCGCCGGAGCTCGTGGACAGGCCTGAGTACGCGGATGGGAAGCTCCGTACTGAGCATCGGGACCAGCTGACGAAGGAGATACTCGAACTGCTGACCGTGCATGGTGCTGCGAGTTGGATCGAACAGATGCGCGCCGCGGGAATCCCGTGCGGGCCGATCCACACCCTCGATCAGGTGTTCACAGACCCGCAGGTCCGCGCGCTCGAGATGGTCCAGGAAACAGAGGATTCCGACGGACGCCGAACCCCAGTCGTGCGCGGACCTTTCTGGGTCGACGGGAAGGTGCTTTCGGTACGCAAAGCCCCGCCGATCACGTTGGGCGCGGACACCGTCGAGGTGCTCACCGAACTGGGTCTGGGTGCAGACGAGATCGTCGACCTGCGTAAGCGCGCGGTCATCTGACCCTCCGGGCCCGCTCCTACTTCAGGAGCGGGCCGGCGACGGCAAGGGCATCCGCCTCGCGCCACGGGCGAGCGATGATCTGCAGTCCGATCGGTAAACCGTTGCGGGCCTTACTTATCGGTATGGTCAAGGAGGGCAAGCCGAGAACACTGATCGCCCGGCAACTCGCCAGAGCATCCATCCACGTGAGCTCACGCGAGCCGACGGTGAACTCCTCCAGCCCCAACGGAGGTGCCAGGATCGACGCGACCGGCATGACCAGGACGTCGCCCATCTCGTCGAGGAATTGCCTGATGAGCATTGCTCTGTCGGCCCAGAGATGTTCGACGGGGCCCTCGGGGGTCTCATCCGTGGATTCCGACCCGATCAACGCGCGTATGTCCGCGTGGGACTCGGTGGCACGCAATGCTCCGAACAGCGCGTTGCCGCGTTCGAGCGCAATGCCGTCGTATGGCTTTGCGTCCACTGCGCGAGCAGCGGCCGAAACGGCGGCGATGATCTCGTCGTCGACCGGCATGGTTCCGTCACCAGGTGCCCATCGGATGTCGAGAGTGTCGGGGTTCACGGATGCGGAATCAATCTTCGCAAGGCTTTTTTGAGACAGAACATCCAGTGCCAGTTCGAGATCCGAGAGATTCCGTGCCAGCGGGCCGATCGTCTGGATCGCGCCGTGCACCGTCACCGGATTCGCCAGCACATGGCCGTCGAACATGACCCCGGGGATCTGGCCGTCGGTGTCGACGCGGCCGAGTGTCGGGCGGATCGCGACCAGCCCGGTGCAGTGCGCGGGCCATCGGAGCGAACCGCCGAAGTCCGTGCCGAGACCCAACACGCTCATACCTGCTGCGACAGAGGCAGATTCGCCGCCGCTCGAACCTCCCGGTGACCGTGCAACCCCGTCGGCGATGAGTGGGCTGGCGGTAGTCCCGAACAAATCGTTGGAGGTGAGGCCCGACGCACCGAACTCCGGCGCATTGGTCTTTCCGACGAGGACGGCACCCGCGGCCTTGAACGCGGCCACCGCGGTCGCGTCGCGCATGGGGATGTTCGACGCGAGTGCGCGGGACCCGGCCGTTGTTCTGACACCGGCCGTCGTGATGGTGTCCTTTACCGTGAACGGGACGCCTGCCAGGGGGCCGAGGACTTCGCGTTGGTTTCTGGCGCGGTCGATGCTATCGGCGGCTGCCAATGCCTCTGTGCCGCATACCGTGACGATCGCGTTGAGACCGGGGTTCAGCTCGTCGATTACCGAGAGGTGATCCTCGACGACCTCGCGCGCGGTGACCTCACCCGCGCGTACCGCAGCGGCGATGGACCGCGCCGAGCGTCCCACCCACGTCCGAACGTCCACCTGGGGCCTCTCGATCGACTTCATCACCTCGAACCTAGGTTCCTGTCGGTGGGCAACATATGACCACAGTCGACACAGAATCGTCGGTGACGCTGGCAATGTGTGCCGAATGCGTGGGGTGCTGCAGTTGGAAGGATGACCAGGATGCCCGTGAGTTGGATCCGTGTGGTTGCCGTCGTGTTCGCCGTGAGCTGGGGCGCCAACCAGTTCGCCCCCATGCAGCTCGTGTATCGCGAGACCGTGGGCCTGACGAGCACGTCGTTCACGGCGATGTTGGGTAGTTATGCGCTGGGGCTCATTCCGTCGCTGCTGTATTTCGGTCGATTGTCGGATCGACGAGGACGACGGTTCGTCGTTCGGCCAATGATCGGTGTGGCCGTCGCGTCGACCGTCGTGCTCGCTCTCGGCGCCGACATGCCTGCCCTGCTGTATCTCGGGCGGGTGCTGGCCGGGGTCGCGTCGGGAATGGCGTTCACCGCGGGCGGCGCGTGGATCAAGGAGCTGAGCGACAACCCGGGAACCGGAGCACGTCGGACTGCCGTCGCGCTGTCCGCTGGATTCGGTTGCGGCGCACTGTTCGCGGGGTTGATCGCGCAGTGGCTGCCTGCGCCGGACGTGCTGCCCTACGTAGTTCACCTGGGGATGATGGCGGTCACCGGGCTTCTGGTGTGGAGGGTCCCGGAGACGAGGGCACGCAACACTTCTTCTGGGCGGAACCCGCGCGTCATCGGGCAACGTTGGTTCTACGCTGGGGTCGCGCCGTGGGCACCGTGGGTGTTCGGGGCCGCGACGGTGGCGTTCGCGACGTTGCCCCCGCATGTCGCCGACGTCACCGGGCCGTTGTCCATCGCATTCACGGGAGGCATTGCGGCACTGACGCTCTGGACGGGCGTGGCGGTCCAACCTACTGCCCGACGGCTGTCCACTCGCGGCGACATGATTCCCGTGCGGACCGGCGTCGCATTCGGGTGCGCGGGATTCGTTTGCGCTGCAGCGGCATTGAGTATCAACGGGATCGGATCCGTTGCGCTCGTCGTGATCGCGGCGGTGTTGCTCGGATCCTGTTACGGAATGCTGCTGGTGTCGGGCCTGGTGATCGTCGAGAAGAACACGCCACCCGAGGGTGATCTGTCCAGCGCCACCGCGGTGTACTACTGCTTCGTCTACCTGGGTTTCGCCGTGCCGCTGCTGCTGTCGCTGACCGTCTCGACCATCGGACTCGCGGTGGCAGCGGTACTGATGGTGGCGGGGTGCGTCGCGGCGTCGGTGCAGTCGCGGGGCGTGCGCACCGCTGCTTGAATGGCCCATTCATGTTGTCTGGCAACATGAATGGACCATTCAAGCGATCACAGAGCTAGCTCGTAAAGCTGGCCAACGCCTCGTTGAACGTCTTGCTCGGACGCATGACGGCAGAAGCAGCCTCGGGATCCGGGAAGTAGTATCCGCCGATCTCGACCTCCTTGCCCTGAGCGTCGTTGAGTTCCTGCACGATTGCGTTCTCGCTCTCGGCCAGGGTCTTCGCGAGGGCACCGAAGTGCTCCGCGAGCTCCGCGTCCTCGGTCTGTGCGGCGAGCTCCTGCGCCCAATACAGGGACAGGTAGAACTGGCTGCCGCGGTTGTCGAGCTCGCCGGTGGTGCGCGACGGGCCCTTGTCGTTCTCGAGGAGCTTGCCCGTAGCCGCATCCAGAGCGTTGGCGAGGATCTTCGCCTTCTGGTTGTCGGTCTTGATGCCGAGGTCCTCGAGGCTGACTGCGAGAGCCAGGAATTCGCCGAGCGAATCCCAGCGAAGGTGGTTCTCCTCGATGAGCTGCTTGACGTGCTTCGGCGCGGAACCGCCCGCGCCCGTCTCGTACAGTCCGCCGCCTGCCATCAACGGCACGATCGACAGCATCTTGGCACTGGTGCCGAGCTCGAGGATCGGGAACAGGTCGGTGAGGTAGTCGCGCAGGATGTTGCCCGTCGCGGAGATGGTGTCGAGCCCGCGGATGAGGCGCTCCATCGTGTAGCGGATCGCGCGGACCTGCGACATGATCTGGATGTCGAGGCCCTCGGTGTCGTGATCCTTCAGGTACTTGCGCACCTTGCCGATGAGCTCGTTCTCGTGCGGGCGGTACGGGTCGAGCCAGAAGACGACCGGCATGCCCGAGTTGCGGGTACGCGTCACGGCGAGCTTGACCCAGTCCTGGATCGGCGCGTCCTTGACGATGCACAGGCGCCAGATGTCACCCTCTTCGACGTTCTGCGTCAGCAGCACCTCGCCCGTCGCCAGGTCGGTGATGTTGGCGACGCCCCCCTCGGGGACCTCGAACGTCTTGTCGTGCGAGCCGTACTCTTCAGCCTTCTGCGCCATGAGGCCGACGTTCGGAACGGTACCCATCGTGGTGGGATCGAACGCGCCATTGGTCTTGCAGAAGTTGATCATCTCCTGGTAGATCCGGAAGAAGGTCGACTCGGGGCTGACGGCCTTGGTGTCCTTGGGCCGACCGTCCGCGCCCCACATCTTGCCTCCGACGCGAATCATCGCGGGCATCGACGCGTCGACGATGACGTCGCTCGGGGAGTGGAAGTTCGAGATGCCGCGCGCGGAGTCGACCATGGCCAGCTCGGGGCGCTTCTCGTGACACTTGTGCAGATCGTCGACGATCTCCTCGCGCTGTGCGCTGGGGAGCGATTCGATCTTGCTGTACAGGTCGGACAGACCGTTGTTGACGTTGACGCCGAGCTCGTCGAACAGCTCGCCGTGCTTGGCGAATGCGTCCTTGTAGAAGACCTTGACGGCGTGCCCGAAGACGATGGGGTGAGACACGCGCATCATCGTGGCCTTGACGTGCAGAGAGAACATGATGCCCGTCTTGTAGGCGTCCTCCATCTGCTCTTCGTAGAACTCGATGAGCGCCTTCTTGCTCATGAACATGCTGTCGATGACGTCACCGTCGGTGAGCGACACCTTCTCCTTGAGGACGATGGTCTTGCCGCTGGTGGTCAGCAGCTCCATCTTGACCTCGCGGTCGCCTTCGACCGTCATCGACTTCTCGCCGTGGTAGAAGTCGCCGTGCCGCATGTGAGCGACGTGCGTGCGCGACGCGGGAGACCACTCACCCATGCTGTGCGGATGCTTACGCGCGTAGGCCTTGACGGCCTTCGGCGCGCGACGGTCCGAGTTACCCTCGCGCAGAACAGGATTGACGGCACTGCCGGTGCATTTGGTGTAACGGTTCTTGATCTCTGCTTCTTCGTCGGTCTTCGGGTTGCCCGGGTAGTCGGGGATGGCGTAACCCTTGCCCTGCAGTTCCTTGATCGCGGCAAGCAGCTGAGGTATCGAAGCCGAGATGTTCGGCAGCTTGATGATGTTGGTCTCGGGGAGTTGCGTCAGCCGACCCAGCTCGGCCAGGTTGTCCGGAACCCTCTGCTCCTCGGTGAGGTAGTCGGGGAACTCCGACAGGATGCGGCTTGCGACGGAGATGTCGCTGGATTCGACGTTGATGTCGGCTGCACCCGCGAATGCCCGGATGACGGGCAGAAACGCGTGGGTGGCGAGCATCGGGGCTTCGTCGGTCAGTGTGTAGATGATGGTCGGCTGTTTCGCACTCATGTTCTGCCTTTGCCTCAGTGTCCGTCGACGCATCGCTTTGTGTGCGTGCGTCCTCTTCAACCCTAAACTTTGACGTAACATTACGCGCGTACTGCGAAGTGTTTCGAGCCCCCCGGCCAGTGCGAAAAGTTACTCGTCGGTACCGATCATGATGGTCGACGCCGCACTTCGTCGACCTGCAATGCAGCATCCGATCTGTCCGAATCGGAACAACAACCCCCACGTGGCCCGTTGTTGAAGTATGACGACATACAAGACTGTCAATCCGGCCACCGGCGAGACCGTCAAGGAGTTCGACGCACTCGACTCCGCAGGCGTCGAGCGAGCGCTGGAGTCGGCGCACTCCGGCTTCCAGACGTGGCGAATCACGTCGCCGCAACATCGTTCCGAGGTCCTCGGCCGAGTCGCGACGCTGTACGCCGAGCGCGCCGACGAACTTGCCCGCAGCATCTCGATCGAGATGGGCAAACCCGTCAAGGAAGCCAAGGGTGAGGTGAAGCTCGCGGGAGCCATCTTCCAGTACTACGCCGACAACGGCCCCCGCTTCCTCGAGGAAGAGACACTCGACGTGCCCGGCGCCGAAGAGTCCGTGGTGCAGCGCAAACCCGTCGGCGCGCTCGTCGGCGTCATGCCGTGGAACTTCCCGTACTACCAGGTTGCGCGCTTCGCAGGGCCGAACCTGATGGTGGGCAACACGATTCTGCTCAAGCACGCCCCGAACTGTCCGCAATCCGCGCTGCTCATCGAGGAGATCTTCCACCAGGCGGGCCTGCCCCAGGACGCCTACATCAACATCTTCGCGACCAACGAGCAGATCGCCGACATGATCGCCGACAAGCGCGTTCAAGGCGTCTCGCTCACCGGTAGTGAGCGCGCCGGAACGAGCGTCGCCGAAACTGCGGGCCGCAACCTCAAGAAGGTCGTCCTCGAACTCGGTGGCTCCGATGTGTTCATCGTGCTCGACTCCGACGACATCGACGCCACGGTCAAGTCCGCCACCCGCGCGCGTTTGTCCAACGCGGGCCAGGCCTGCAACGCCGCCAAGCGGATCATCGTCACCGAGGACTACTACGACGAATTCGTCGGCAAGCTGACCGCGTCGTTCGCCGCGACCAGGACCGGAGATCCGCTCGACGAGAACACCAAGCTCGGTCCCCTATCGTCGCAAACGGCCGCGGACACGCTCATCGAACAGATCGACGACGCCGTCTCCAAGGGTGCGACGCTCTTGACCGGCGGCAAGAAGATCGACGGCCCAGGCGCCTATGTCGAGCCGACGCTGCTCTCCGACGTCACACCGGACATGCGCGCGTACGAGGAAGAGCTCTTCGGTCCCGCAGGCGTCGTCTACAAGGTCAAGAACGCCGAAGAAGCAGTCACCCTCGCCAACTCGTCGCCGTTCGGTCTGAGTGGTTCGGTGTGGAGCTCCGATCTCGACAATGCCCGCACCGTCGCCGAGCAACTCGAGGTCGGTATGGCCTTCGTCAACGAGCACGGGACCACGCTGCCGGGGCTGCCCTTCGGCGGCGTCAAGCGTTCGGGTGTCGGACGTGAGCTCGGACCGTGGGGCATGGACGAATTCGTCAACAAGAAGCTCGTCCGCGTCTCGAAGAGCTGATGTGTACGAGGGCCGCGCCTGGCATGGCGCGGCCCTTGCTGTGTCGTTGTCGCCGAACGTGATTCACTCCCCCACCAGCACCGCGACGAGCCCGCACAGATGACGGACTTCGGAGACCGTCGGCGCAAGTTCGTACGCATGGTGATGGCACGCAGAGCTGAGTCGATTCCAGGCGATGGCGGCCGCGTCGGCGCGTTCGGACGTGTCGAGTGACCGCAGGACGACCAACCTCGATCGCATACTCGCGCCAGGGACATCGACGTCGAGAGCACGACACCGCTCGTCGACGAGTGTCTCCAGCGCCTGGCGTGCAAGAAACGCCGCGAGCCGCGCGGAACTACCTGCGGCACCGACGTTTCCGTCGAGAAGCCGTTCGGCGTTGTGCAGCATCACTGCCGGCGATGTCGCAGTGGTCATGACGTCAGGATCCCGTCTACCACTTTCTGCAGATCGTTCACCGTGCCCCACGAGATGTCGACGTCGGCGCCGTGCACTCCGGCGTTCGCGATCCGCACCGTCGACTTGCGCCCGTCCCGCTGCGCAAGCCACCCGGACAGATCCTTGTCGGGATCGTCGTGCACGGCCAGCGCCAGCCTGTTGCGGGTCTTCTTGACGTCGGACCACCGTTGTTCGGTCTCGAGTCTGCTCGCCCCGCTTCGATGCCTCTTGGCGTAGAACAACTGCTGCGCTGCAGATTCCAGAGCGAGGCGGAACAACCCGGGTGCGACGCGGCGCTTCACATCACTCGGCACGGCCTCGTCGAGTATCAGTGCACGGACGTCGTCGACGTATCGCGTCGCTTGATCGAGAGTGTCCGCGACATGGATCTGCGACCCCGTCTCCCGCGTCACTTCCACCAACCGCGCGTCGACGGCCAACTGCCGGATGGCAGTGGCGAGGCGATCGTCATGCGAGAACACGACCACCTGACGGGTGGTCGCCAGAGTCGAGAGGACTCGAATGAACCCGTCGATCTTCGCCGGGTGAATCCTGTAGCTCGTCCACCAATACGAGCGCGGCGCGGTGTGCGTCGTCGAGATCCCGCCGACCCTGCTTGTACCGCGCGAGCTTGGAATCTTCGAGGTCGATCAGCTCGTGGGTGTGCGCGGCCCATGCGTCGTCGAGCGTTCCTGTTGCGCAGACGGGGCACTCGATGGTGCCGGTCTTGCTGTGCAGGTCGAGGGCCGCCGACAGCACCACGGCGCGACGTTCGGCGACCGCCAGTGCGTCGTCGGCGAGTTCGACGGTGTTCGACACGGCCGTGCGCAGTGTGCCGGCGACAAGATCGACCTGCTCCTGCAGCGGGATCGGCAGGGTAGCCAGGCCACGCAGTCCGACGAGTGCAGGTGACTGCGTCGTATCGGATCCTGTTGCGAGCGACCGTACTGCGTCGACGTCGACCAGGCGTTTCTTGATCAACGTTGCGGCTGCGGAGGCGCGATCCTCGGTGGATTCGGAGCAGATGCGTTTGAGCTGCTTCAGCTCGTCGGATGCGCGCTGACGCGGAACCTTGGCGGTCTTCGCGGCTGAAGCGAGACGCTTCTCGGCGTCGGCGATCTCGTCGAGACCCAGCAGCTTGGCCAGCGCGTCGTGCAGCGTCGACGGGCTGTCCTCGACGAGGCCGCCGATTTCGTCGTAGGACAGGATCGGGCGGTGGAGTTCGACGGCGGACTTCCACCCCAACGCGTCGGTACCGGCAGTACGTTTCACGGAGCCGACCTGCGTCCACGTGGTGTTCTCACGCAGCGGCACGTCGGCTTTCCAGTCGACACCGACGACGGTGGGTTCACTGCCTTCGATGGTGAGGCCGATCTGCACCTCGCAGGGCGACGGGTGATGCAGGTTTCGCCAGGTGTCGGCCCAGAGTTTCGCTTTGTTCTCCCAGCGGTAACTCTTACCGGTGACTGCGAATTCGAGTGCTTCGGCGAAGCTGGACTTACCCGACCCGTTTCGGCCGCTGACGATGGTGATGCCCGGCGCTGGGTGTAGCCGCAGCTCCGACTTCGGACCGATGCCACGGAAGCCTGCGACGGCGATCGACGTCAGAAAGGCACCGACCGGTTGCTCCCGGACCGCGCCCGCAGCACGCCGGACCGGCACCGGCGCAACACCGTCGAGTTGTTCGTCGAGCGCATCGGTACCGTCGAGTGCAGCCAGAACCAGATACTTGGCGTCGTCGGACAATTCGTTGTCACGGTCGATGGCCTCGACTACGACATCCATCAACGGTCTGTCCACGGCTTCGTCGGTTGCGCTCACGCGTCGTCCCTTCGATTCGTACGTCTCCCAACCGGACACCAGGGTTTCACACCGGTCCGACACATTGCAGGAACTCTCCGACCCGACGGGCACGCTTCGGAGTCGGTGTCGGTCGTTCGAATGACACATCTTCTCGTGTCACGTCGACAAGTCCGAGCAGTTCATCGACAAGCGATGGACTACAAGTCCGCGAGATCGCAAAAGCCCGTCGCCATAGGGCGTTACAGTTCATCCAGGAAATAGACCAAGGCACAGCTTCCTGCTTTTTCCGAGTCGAGACAACGGCTCAGCTGCCACCTAGGAGTGCCCGTATGCCTGAGGACCGCAACGATTTCGACACGGAGATCGAGACCGCGTGGAATCAGTTCCGCACTCGCCTCGGTACCTACCTCGTGAACATGAAGCCCGGTGATCTGCTGACCATCTGCCCAGGAGGTGGTCGAAAACGCGACGACCTCTACCTGACGATCACCGGCAGATTCGGCAATCGACTCGTAGGTGACGCAGGGATGAACGGACGTCTCGTCGCAACAGTCACGTCGGAGAAGATCGAACTGATGGCCGAGCAGGGCTGGCAGGAATACGACATGGACGACGGCTTGCAGCGCACCTTCGGTCTGGACGCACACGCGGACGATGTCGCAGAGGCGGTCATCGTTCTCGTCAGAGACGTTCGAGGTATTGCACACCCGTCGTTTCTCGCGGCCAGCTCGGTAGGGGCGCCGGTCACGTCTGTGTTCGACAGTGGATCGATGTTGGAGGACTGGACACTCGACCCCGTGCGGACCAGGCTGGTCGGCGAAGTGGACAGGGCGCTCGAGTCGATCACCGGCTCCACACCAGTTCGAGACGACGACGGGGACATTCCGTTCGACAGCGGGCGGCACGTCGCCTACGCACGGCTGTTGGACGACGAGCCGGTACTGGAACTGTACGCAGTGTTTCCGATCCATACGCGTGCCGCCACGGTCGATGCCACCGTCGCTGATCTCTCGAACTCGTGGCCGGACATCAAGTTCCAGCCCAACCACACGCACGTGGTGGCATCGACGCGTGTGGATTGCGCACCCGTCGTGGAAGAGCATCTCGGACGTCGACTCGGGATGTTCGTGAAGTTCGTCGAGGAACAGGGTGACGCGATCACCATCAGGTTGTCCAGGAACTCAGCTATGCAAGTTCCGACGCATGCGATCCTCGCGGACCATTTCAGACGAATTCGTTTGGCCGACATGGACGCGTCCACGCTGGCGTTCACGATCGGTTACGAGGCGCGCGAGCTCGGGTTCACCTCTCCGATGCTGCACGACGCCATGTCCCTCGCCGCGGGTGCTCACCTGTACCAGCGACGGTTCGGTGGTGCCGCAGGCAGTGATCCCCACGTGGTTCACCCCCTTCGAAACGTATTGCGTCTCATCAGGTTCGGATGCACCGACGAGGTCGTTCTCACCGCGAGCGCACTACACGACACCGTCGAGGATCAGGCCGACCGCATCGTGTCGCTTCTCGACTCCGGTCGCACGCCGACCCGAGAGAACACGCTGGCGATCATCGATGATCACTTCTCACCGACGGTTGCGTCGGTGGTCCGCGCGGTCACCGATCCGATCGAGCCGGAAGGGCTCACGACAACCGAGAAAAACCGGGCTTACCTCGATCATGTCGCGACCGCCATCGTGGATCCGAGGGTGTTCTTGGTGAAGCTGTCGGACTTCATCGACGACGCAGGCATCGTGGAGCACCTCGAGGACGACGACAAGCGGAACCGGCTCCGCGTCGAGTACGCACCGGTGCTACAGGTGTTCGTCGACGCCCGCGAACAGCACGGAGCTTCACTGAACCTCACGGCCGAGGGTGAGCACCGCCTCGACGCTCGATTGGGCAGCCTGGCCCGAACGTTGGGGTGAGGCTCGCTCACTCCCCCCGCGCCCGACGGCGATCTTCCTCGGAAAAGCCCCGGGCCGGCGGCGCACCCATGATCGTCGCACGCTTACGGTCCTGGTAGCTGGCCACCGAATCGAAGGCAGCGGTGACCCCGACGGTCGTCGACATGTACGTCATCGACTTGTCGGGTGCGAAACCGAGATCCGTACCGACGTTCACCGCATCGATGTTGGCACCGAGGAAGACGAAGTCCCACTGGTAGTCGCGTTCCTGCTGTTCGATCAGCTGGCGTACAGCCACGTTGGTCCACTCGCGGCTGGCATTCTCGTGTCCGTCGGTCATCACGAGAACAGTGACCGATCCGGGACGCTGATCCTCCGGCAGCGCAGCCAATTCGACGCCGACATCGGTGATGAGCCGGCCGATACCGTCGTACAGAGCGGTGGACGCACGCGGCTCCAACACGAGCGGCGGCACCTCGTCGATCGGATTGGAGCTGTAGACGAGCTCGTATCGGTCGTCGAACTGCGCAAGCGTGACGACGGTATCGCCCTCTTGCGCACGCTCTTTCGCGATGAACGAGTCGAACCCGCCCCTCGTGTCGTCGGCAATGGTGTGCATGGAACCCGAACGGTCGAGCAGAGCGGCAACAAGAGACAGCTGTGGATTGGTCAATGGATCCTCCTGTAAGAGATGCGTCGGAACCGGCGCGGTGAAGATGATGGCCCGAACCATACCGAGGGGTACCGACAAGAAACTCGAATCAGGTCCTGGGAGTCTGCCGCGATAGGTCGCGGCGCTTGGCGAGCGGCGGCATCCCGAACCACCGACGACTACTGCGGGTCAGCGTGCTCGGCTCCGAATAGCCGAGCTGTCGCGACACAGCGGAGATGGACACATCGGCATTGGCGAGAAGACTCAGCGCGAGCTCTCGGCGCGAGTCGTCGACCAGAGTGTCGAACGTCTTGCCCTCCGTCGCCAATCTCCGCTGCAACGTTCTCGGATGCAGGACCATCAGCCCTGCCACCTGCTGCAGGGTCGCGGCCCCGGCGGGCAACGATCGAACGATGAGCGCGGACACGGCGTCGTGAAACGCCGTACTCGGGTCCCGACCCGCCATGTACCGCACCGCGAAATCGTGAGCCAGAGGATCCACCTGCGGCAGATGCCGGTGCAGAACACCACGCGGAAAGTTCAACGTGTTGGACGCAGACGAGAACTCGACGGTACACCCGAAATAATCTGTGTACGTGGATATTTCGGATATCCGAGGATGCTGGAACGAGATGCGTGTCGGATGGAAGTCCGGTCCCGCCATCATACGGAACGTCGACAACGTGACCCCGAGCGCCAATTCGACGACGTGTGCACGAGACGGAAGTCGATGCAGCACAGTGTCGATGCTGTAGCTCGCCTCGACGTCACCGACTGTCAATGCAGTCGACAGTGCCGGACTGTAGACGTGTGCGTACTGCGCGACGCCGCGCACGGCGTCGCCGATCGTGTCCGCGTTGCGTGCCGCGATGGCAACCGGCCCGAGGATGTCCGGATCCTGACGGGCAGCAAGACGCAGGGCGAAATCCGGCACTCCCAACTCTCGCGCACAGAGTCCGAGCAAGGTCGACAGCGCACTGAACGGAACGAAGTTGTCATACGTCCCGATCACCGACGGATCGATGCCTACCCGGTCGCAGAATTCGTACGGATCGCCTCCACACTCCTCGATCAGCTCCGGCACGCGACTCAGTGACGACGCACTGATCAGGTCGGCCATGTGTCGAAATGTAAAAAAGATGGCGTGTGATGTCAATTTTGAGCCGGCCATGACAGTGATGATCGACACAGATGGCCTGTTCAGTGTCGAACACCGTCCCAGGAGGAGCTACACCATGACATCTCGCATCGAGCGCGACGCACTCTTCATCGGCGGCCAATGGAGGGCGCCGGACAGCGCCGCCAGAATTCCCGTCGTCTCTCCGCTCACCGAGCAGGAGATCGGATCGTTCCCCGCATCGGCTGCAACCGATGTCGACACCGCCGTCGCCGCAGCCCGAACTGCGCTACGACGCCCGGAGTGGGCCGGGCTCTCCCCTATCGACCGAGCAAACGCGATCCGACGGTTCGCCGACGAACTCGACAAACGCGCCGAACAACGGGCCACGACGGTCACCGCGCAGAACGGGATGCCGATCGGGCTCGCGCGCTTCGCCGAGGGCGCAGCACCCGTCCAGTTGCTCCGGTACTACGCCGATCTCGCCGAATCGACTCCGATCGAAGAACAGCGCGCCAGCCAACCGATGCCGGGGACGACGATCGTACGACGCGAACCCGTCGGCGTCGTTGCTGCCATCGCGCCCTGGAACTTTCCTGCGGTGCTGTCGATGTTCAAGATCGCTCCCGCATTGGCCGCGGGATGCACGATCGTCCTCAAACCGTCGCCCGAGACCACACTGGATTCCTACGTGCTCGCGGAGGCCGCGATCGCTGCTCGGTTACCCGATGGTGTCATCAACATCGTCACGGGTGGACCCGACATCGGGCAGTATCTCGTCGCGCATCCGGGCGTCGACAAGGTCGCGTTCACAGGCTCCACCGCGGCTGGGCGCCACATCGGACGGGTCTGTGGCGAACTGCTGCGCCCCGCAACACTGGAGCTCGGAGGGAAGTCGGCGGCGCTGATTCTCGACGACGCGGACATCGAGCAGACGGTCACCGGCCTTGCCACGGCGTCGTTGCTCAACAGCGGACAAACCTGCTACATGTCGACGCGAATCCTGGTGCCACGCAATCAGAAAAGCGTCTACACCGATGCGATCACGTCGATGGTCGCTGGACTCCAGGTGGGAGATCCCATGGACGAGGCGACGTTCTTCGGCCCTCTTGTCAGTGCGCGTCAGCGCGATCGGGTGCTGTCGTTGATCGACCAGGCCCGGTCCGAAGGCGGCACCATCACCACCGGGGGCCACGCTCCCGAAGGCGTCGGATACTTCGTCCAACCGACCGTCTTCGCCGACGTCGACAACACGAGCACCATTGCGCGCCAAGAAGTATTCGGACCGGTGCTGTCCATCATCGCCTACGACGAACTCGACCACGCCGTTGCACTCACCAACGACTCGGACTACGGCCTCGGCGGCACGGTATGGACGTCGGATCAGGACCGCGGAATCGATGTTGCCCGACGCGTCGAGACAGGGTCGTTCGGCGTCAACACCTACAACCTCGATTGGGGTTCTCCGTTCGGCGGGGTAAAAGCGAGTGGTCTCGGACGCGAACTCGGACCGGAGGGTCTTGCGTCGTACCAGCAACTCAAATCCATCTTCCTCGCATCCCCCTAGGAGTCGACAACCCATGTCCCAGAACGGACTTACCGGTGCACATGCACTGGCCACGAACACCGTCGAGATCGCCGAGCAATTCGGGACTGCCGAATGGGAGGCGGACAGCGCCTGTCACGGGTGGCGTGTCCACGACCTGATCGGCCACATGGCGTTCTTCTTCAACTTCATCGCCGACCCGAACCTGGTGTTTCCACCGAACCCCAGCGGCACATCCGAACGACTCAACGACGCAGCGGTGCGCGAACGCGCAGACTGGCCACACGAGAAGATACTCGACTACTACCGCGAACAGTCCGAGGCCGGACTTGCAACGCTCACTGCGCTTCAGGGTGAAGAACTGCGCGA
Source organism: Rhodococcoides kyotonense (assembly GCF_900188125.1). Lineage (GTDB taxonomy): Bacteria > Actinomycetota > Actinomycetes > Mycobacteriales > Mycobacteriaceae > Rhodococcoides > Rhodococcoides kyotonense. The sequence goes on from NZ_FZOW01000007.1 coordinate 218,387, forward strand.
CAACCCGATCGCCATGCTGGACCTCGGAACGTACAAACTCCATCAGCTCGCCGACGCTGTCTCGTTCGACCACCTGGTGCACCTGACGTCGGACCTGCTGGCTCCCTTCGGTCCGATCCCCGTCGGTGATGTCGATGTGCAGGCGGCCATCGACCCGGCAATCGACTGGATGCTCGCGGGACTCCCTCAGATGTGCGGAGAGCGAGTAGCTCCTGCTCTGACTTCGCCTGTCGCACTTCGACTCACCGGGATCACCGAGCGCAGTGTCGTGCTCGCGTCGGAGGACGGCGTCGTCACAGTCACCGAAACCGGCGATGCACCCGAGGATGTGGCTACCTCGTCGGCCACTGATTTCCTACGTTGGGGCACAACCCGTTCCGCATGGCGTTCCGCTGTCACCCTCAGCGGCGACCACACGAGAGTGGCATCGGTACTCGACGCCATCGATATCGTGTAACACGAAGAGAGAAGGAAGAAAGCAATGTCGCAGTACCTGCAGGACAAAGTCATTCTGATCACCGGCGCCGGTGGTGGCTTCGGTCAACTCATCGCGGAAAAGGTTGCGGCACAAGGCGCCAAGGTCGTCGGTGTGGACATCAACGAACAGGGACTGAAGACCGTGTTCGACGGCATCGCCGCTGCCGGATTCCAGGGAACCTACGCGGTGGCCGACGTCACCGAGATGGATCAGGTCGTCGCAGCAGCGAAGCACGCGGTGGATACCTTCGGCGCGCTCGATGTATTGGTGAACAACGCAGGCGTCATGCCACTCGCGTATTTCGCCGACCACGAACGCGCATGGCAGAAGTGGCACAAGGCAATCGACATCAACATCAAGGGCGTCGTCAACGGAATCTCGGCGGTGTACGACCAGATGATCGCGCAGGGCCGCGGCCAGGTCGTCAACATCTCGTCGATCTTCGGCAACGCAGGCATCGACGGATCCGGTGTCTACAGCGCGACGAAGGCTGCCGTCACGACGATCTCCGATTCACTGCGCATCGAGGCCAAGGGCAAGATCAAGGTGACGACGGTCAAGCCGACGGGCGTCACCGGGACCAATCTCGCGAGCTGGATCGTCAACGAGAACGCGATCCTCGGACTCACCGGTCAGCGGGCCGCCACCTTCACCGAGAACATGACCGCTGCGACCACCGACACGCTTCGGCCCGAGCAGAAGGACGTCGACTCGATCGAATACTGGCTCATCAAGCCCGACGACCTGGCCACCGCCGTCGTCCACGTCATCGATCAGCCGTGGGGAATCAGCATCAGCGACGTCACCGTCCGTGCCAGTGGCGAGGATTATCTGTACTGAGCGCTGCCCGTGTGCGTGGCGCAGTCGCGCCTTCTCACACGTTCCTGGCACGCGAGTTTCGCAGATTCACGTAATTCGCGCATCGCGCTGCGTGATAACGCGCCGACCGGTTCTTCGATCGATCGTGAAATGCGACGCTGCATTGTCCGAGGGCGCAGAGCTTGAGCCGAGACCACTCTCCTCGAGCCTGCGCCCTCAACATCTCCGCGAAAACCAGTCCTGCGACATCGTTTTCGAGTCCAGCCACGACGGTTCCCGACTCGTCGAGCGTCAATGCCACCGAGTGCAGGTGCGGCACGATCGACGCGGTATCCCCGGACACTGCGGCTCGGATAGTTTCTCGCAAGGCGCGAAGCGATTCGGCGTCGACAGACGCCGGAGGAAGTCCCCGAGCCACAAGGGCAGCATCGGCCCAGCGTTGAGCCGTGTCGGACTCGGCGAGAAGATCCGGCGTCGGGTCGCGCAGTCCAGCGGAGGCAGTGTTGAGAAGCTCCTGCACTATGTCGAGTCCGTCCGGCGCAGCCGTCACTCCGTAGCGACTGTTCGCGCTGTCAACCATTGCTCGATCGTACGATGAGTCATTCACTTGCCCCGACCAGCTCCGCTGTCATTTCAGGTGTGTCGCGCAACATGCGCGACAGCAAGCATCCGTCGCGGGCCACCGTCGTCAGCGCCGCGAACTGATCGGAACGGATGCCGGGCACGACGGCTTTCAGGGCAATCCTGACCGTGCCCGGCTGCCCGCCACGCACCCCGAGCTCGACCTCGAATTCGACAGCGGTTTCGATCGACTCGGCGACGAAGTTTCCCCATCCCAACACGTTCGCAACGGCCTGATTCAGGCAACCGGCATACGCTGCCGCGAAGAGTTCCTCAGGGCTTGCGCCTGCCTCGTCGTCGAAACGACTTCCGTAGCTGAAGGGCGTCGGTGGAACTGTCGGCCTCGACGTCGCAATCGTCCCGGATCCCCGATGCCAATCGCCCGACCATGTCGAACTCCCACGCGCGATCATCGCGCGTCACCGCCGTTCGCCAGTTGCACCAGCAACGCCGGATGATCCCGCTCCGCGTTCGTCGCTCGTCCCCACCCCGCCGACTCCATGGACGCCATTCGTCGCCGAGCCTCTGGATGCGCGATTGCCTCCCCGATCGCCGAAAACGATTGGGCGAGTTCGTCGGTCGTCGGCACGATCGATCGGTCGTCGACGATCCGCTTGGCCGACGCGATCGCATGACGCGGAAACCCTGCAATCCGTTCGGCCAATGCCGTCACCTCGTCGTCGAGTCGGTCGTCGGCGATCGCTCGGTTGATCCAGCCGTAGCGCTCGGCCGTGGCCGCATCGAAATCATCTGCACCGAGGACTATTTCGAGTGCGCGGGACCGCCCTACGATTCGGGGAAGCCAGTCGAGCCCTCCCCCGCCAGGAACGACGCCGAATCCAACTTCCGGCTGGCCCAGCCGCGCGGTCTCGAGACTTGCGAATCGCATGTCGCACGCAAGTGCGAACTCGCTTCCGATACCGCGGGCACGTCCTCTGATCGACGCGATGGTGACGACCGGTGCCGACGCGAACCGTCGTACGAAGGTCGGCCACGTGCGCGGCAGGGACGCTGCACCTGGAATGTCGGGGACCTCGTCGAGCCTGTCGACGTCGAGATGAGACACGAAGTAGTCGGAATCGGCACTGTCGATCACGACGACGCGCAGGTTCTCGTCGTTCTCCATGCGGTCGAGTAGAAGGTTCAGGGCTGCATAGAGATGCGGATCGAACAGGTTGATAGGCGGGTTGTCGATCGTCACCCGTATCAGTCCTGGCGCCTGTTCCTCGAGTATCAGCGTGGTCATCGGCTCTCCAATCGGTGACAGCAGTGAAATTGCTTTACCCATGTCTACACCCTTGACCGGCGCGCCCGCATCCGTTAGACAGGACTCAACCCCTTATGCCGCTGTCAATCATCGATCCACAGGAGCACCGGATGCCAACCCTGACCGTCGGGACCGAAGAACTGCACTTCGAGGATCACGGCTCGGGCAGACCCCTTGTACTGATCCACGGATTCCCGCTGGACGGCACATCGTGGGAACCTCAGGAACTCGCTTTTCTCGACGCCGGATTCCGCGTGATCACCTACGACAGGCGCGGATTCGGCCAGTCGAGCAAGCCTGCAACGGGATTCGACTACGACACCTTCGCCGACGACCTGAACGCGCTGCTGTCGTATCTCGACCTGACGGACGTCACGCTGATCGGATTCTCCATGGGCACAGGAGAAATCGCACGTTACCTCGGACGGTACGGCGCGACCCGAATTCGATCGGCAGCAATGCTCGCAACACTCGGCCCGCAGTTGGTTGCCAGTGCCGAGGACCCCGTCGGCGTACCCGCCGAAGCATTTCAGGCAATCCAGGACAACATTCGCCGAGATCGATTCCAATACCTCGAGAACTACTTCCTGACGCACTACATCGCCGAGGAAAATCTCGGAAACCGTGTGAGCGCACCGACTCTGCGTCAGAACTTCGTCGTCGCCTCTACGGCAGGAGCGTACGCAACGCTGCACTGCGTCGACGCATGGCAAGAGGACTTCCGCGCCGACCTACGGAAGATCGATGTTCCACTGCTTGTCCTGCACGGCACCGAGGACCGGAACATCCCCATCGACTTCGGGGCGCGGCGCATTCCCGAGTTCGTGCCGCACGCAGAGATCGTCGAGGTCGTAGGTGGACCCCACGGCATCGGTACGACGCACGTCGAGGTGGTCAATCCGAAGCTCCTCGACTTCGTCGGAAAGTAGCAGGTCCGGCTGTTCAGCCTAGCCGAACATGGACTTCAGCGTGCCCTTGACCAACTTGCCCGTCGGCGTACGGGGTAGGTCCGCTGCGAAGACGACTCGGCGCGGCACCTTGTAGCGAGCGAGTTTGTCCTTGGCGGCTGCGAGGATCTCCTCGGCGACTGCGTCCGAGGGCTCGACCCCTGGCACGAGCTGCACGACGGCCAACACCGACTCGCCCATCTCGTCGTCGGGCACTCCGATGACGGCGATGTCGAGGATCTTCGGCTGCGCTGCGAGCGCATTCTCGATCTCCTGCGGATAGATGTTGACCCCGCCGGAAATGATCATGAACGTCGAGCGATCCGTCAGGAACAGATACCGGTCTTCGTCCAGGAAGCCGACATCACCCGTCGTCGACCAGTTCTCGTGGTTCGGGTGCTGCGCGGCCTTCGTCTTCTCCGGATCGTTGTGATAGGCGAACGGCATCGTCTCCCGCTCGAAATACACGTCGCCGATCTCGCCCGCACCGAGCTCACGGCCGTCGGGACCGCAGATCCGTACGATTCCGACGAGCCCGTCCTTGCCGACGGAGCCCGGCTTCTTCAGCCATTCCTCCGAGGTGATGCTGGTCATCCCGGCGAGCTCGGTGGACGAGTAGTACTCGAGCAGAATCGGTCCCCACCAGTCGATCATCGCGCGTTTGACGTCGATCGGACACGGCGCGGCGGCGTGAATCGCTGCTCTCAGCGAGGACGTGTCGTACTTGTCGCGTACGGTCCGGTCCAGCTTGAGCAGGCGAACGAACATCGTCGGCACCCACTGGCTGTGCGTGATGCGGTACCGGTCGATGAAAGTCAGCGCGGTTTCCGCGTCGAATTTCGGCATGACGACGACGGTTCCGCCGAGCGCCTGCACCGACGCAGCCGTCCGCAGAGGCGCAGCGTGGTACAGCGGCGCTGTCGACAGATAGACCGTCTCCGACGTCATCCCCCACACCGACGTCGCCAGGCCGACCATCGTGTCACCCGGCTCGTACACTTCCCGGTCCGGCAGTGTCGGCTCGATCCCCTTGGGCCTGCCCGTGGTTCCCGACGAATACAGCATGTCGGCACCGCGCGGTTGCACGGCGAGAGGCTCGTCGGAGATGCCGTCGAGCTCGGTGTCCAGTGAGGCATACCCGTCGATCTCTCCCCCGAAGGACAGAAAGAAATCGACCTTGCCCGACGCCTTGGCCACCTCGGCTGCCACGTCGGCCAATGCCGCAGAGGCCACGACGACGCGAGCCTCACAGTCGTCGACGATGTAGCCGACCTCCGCGGGCGTCAGGTGACGGTTGATCGCGGTGATGTAGAGCCCCGAGCGCATCGCTGCCCAATACACGTCGAACACACGTGGGTCGTTGTCGCTGATCAGCGCGATGTGATCACCCTTGCGCACGCCTCGGCCATGGAGATAGCGCGCCAGCCGAGCCGACCGCGACTCGAGCTCGGCGAAACTGACCTGGATTCCGGTATCCGCCATGATCACTGCGGGCTTGTCCGAATGGGTCGCCGCATGGGCACCGGGAAACATCGACTACCACCTTCACTGAACAGCTACCGATCGATCGTTCACACGATGTTAGCTGTTCGATGCTGCCCGCGGAAGGCAGTCAGGCAACTCGGAGTGCTTGCGTCACGTTCCTCAGGGCTGCCACCGACTTCCAGTCCGTCACTGCCGCACAGTTTCGCGCGAGCAACGCGAGAATCAGCCGGTTCACGACGTCGTTGTCCGGCAATACGTCGATGGCGGCAAGCGTGATGTACAGACCGCTCAACAACTGAATCTGGTAGTCGCACGTTGCCTGTCCGAGGTCGTAGCCAGGCGTGCGTTCGGCGAACACATCGATGTATTTCTGCAGGAGCCTGTTCTCGTGAGCTCGTCTGGCCTCGATCCCGACGCTGCCGGACATGAAGTATCCGACGTCGTACATGGGATTGCGCAGCCCAGTGACCTGCCAGTCGATGAAAATGGCGGCAGGCTGCGCGCCCGAGGTGTCGAACAAGATGTTGTCCACCCGAGGATCGCCGTGCGTGAACGTAAGGCGTTGCTGCGGAAGCTGATACCAGTCGCGGACCAGAGCCGTCGCTTCGGAGATCGCACCGAGCGACTCCGCGGGAAGGTCGTTCGAAAACCGTTGCAGCGCAGCTCGTGCACCCGACTCCGCCGCCACGGACCAGTACTCGCACACAGCCCCGAGCCGAATCATCCATGCCGGCGCCGACTCGTCGGTCAGAGGGAAGAACTCCGAATGGAGCCGTGCCATCTCGATGACGACGGATTCCGCTTCCACCGGCCCGCACCCGGCGACCTGGTTACCTGCCGTTGTCGTCGTGCTGAGGTCCTCCATCACGAGATTGATGGTGGTCTCGTCCCCGGTGACCCAGTACTTCAGGGGAATTCGGCACGCGTGACGCTCCGAGATATCCACGTAGGCGCCGATCTCACGATGGTAAGCACCGCTCCGAAGACCGTGCGCGTGAACCGCCGGATCGCTGGGCTTCAGTTTCACGACGAGCGAGCTCGGCGCATCACCCGCTGGAGTCGAGTAATCGATCTCGACCCGGACCGTGTCGCTGACGTTGCCCGCCCCGATGGGCGCCGACGAGATCGACGCGACCTCCGCTCCAGGGATTCCCGAGTACCGAAGCACGGACTGAATCCACGCGGCATCGATCTCGGCGACGGTATCCAACAGGCGAGGCTCGAGAGTGCTCATGACCATGACCCTTCGAAGTAGCCGGAATTCCAGACGTCGGTGATGACACCGTCGTCGGCCTTGAATATTTCTATGCCACAGAGCTTTTCTCCCGTGCTGTGACGGATTGCGTTCCAGGTGAGTGACGCAAAAGTGTCGTCTCCCACCAGCGTCACTATCGAGAATTCCGGTTCGTGCGCCGCCAGATCTGCTTCGATGCGCGCGAACTGCTGCTCCCTGGTGAGTGCGGTGACCGATCCTGCTGCGTGCCTCAGCATCGGTTCGCCGCAGATCTCGTGAACAAGGTGAATCTGTCGATCGTTGTAGAGCTCGAAGAGGTATCGCTCGACAAGATGAGAAGGTGTCATGCGGACACCCGCGCGTTCCGAAACGCCGTCACCGTCGACCTCAGCTCGGACGGTGTGGCACCGTGCAGGATGACACCATCGACACCGAGATCGAACTGATGACGGACCAGATCGGCGCATCGTTCCGCCGAACCGGTTGCAGCGCAGTCCAACCACTCGGATGGAATGACCTCGGCGAGTTCGGCGAACGTCTCCGAATCGCCGACAGCGTCGGCCCATCCCGGAAGCCCCTGCACGACGGCCGATTCACGGAATTCTTTCAGTCTTGCCGGATCCCACCGGTTGGTGGACACCAGCAGATCGCCATAGACCTGGAGGTACGTGGCGATGCGGCCGACCGTCTTCTTCAGGAACGTCTGCTCGTCGATTTCGTCGGACACCGTGGCGTAGCACGACCAGACCTTCACGCTCCGAGGATCTCGGCCTGCCTGTTCGGCGGCGTCACGTACTGCCTGCACCGAACGTACGACGGTCTCGTCGGAGAAGAAGGTGTGCAGCACGACCATGTCGTACGCCCGACCTGCCATCGCGAGCGTCTTGTCGCCGAATGCCGTTGTCGCGAGCGGAATGCGTTCGTCGAACGTCGGATCCAACGACAGCGCGGGAAATTTTCCGAGGGGGCCGTCGTAATCCAGGATCTTCTCGCCCTGCCACAGGCGTCGCATCACGTGCGCAAATTCCTCGAGTTGCACGGTGGTGGTCTGCTTCAACCCCATCGCATCGATCTGTGGCCGTAGACCGCGCCCGACGCCGAGCGTGAACCGACCGCCGGTGAGGCGGTGCATCGTCGACCCGAACGCAGCCGTGATCGACGGATGGCGGGTGTTGATGTTCGTTGCGGCAGTGGTGATTCCGATGCGGCTGGTTACCGCTCCCGCGGCGCCGGACAGCGCGCATGCCTCCTTGACATTGAGTCGCTCGGAGATGAAGGCCTGCCCGAGCCCCATTGCCTCGGCCTCGGCCAACTCGTCGAGCATCGTCCGAGGGCTCTCGACGTGGCCACCCAATGTGTAGAAGCCGAGCTGGTCGACCCTCGCGTCAGACATGGGCTAGAGAACCGTCACGGTGCCGGTTGTCCCGTCGACTTCGATTTCGGCGCCGTCCGGGATTCGGACAGTCGCATCCGTTGCCGAGACGATGCACGGGATCCCGAGTTCGCGGCTGACGATCGCGGCATGCGAGAACGGCGCACCGACGTCGACGACGACAGCCGCGGCCGTGACGAAGAGCGGCGTCCACGACGGATCGGTGATCGGTGCGACGAGAATGTCTCCTGCATCGAGAGCGGACGGATCGTCAGGTGTAGTGAGGACGCGAGCCCGTCCACGCGCGATTCCGGTACAACCGGAGACGCCGGCGATCGACTCACCCTTGCCCAGCACAGTGCTGCGCTTGTCCGACCGCAGAGGCCACTCCTCGACCGGAGGCGCGGTGCCATCGACGACGAACGGCGGCTGTCGGTCGAACAGGTGAAGGTAAGTCTTCTCACGGTCGGCCAAAACGGATGTCAGCGCGGACGGATCCGCGAGATAGCTGTCGATCTCGTCGGCGAACAGCATGAAGATGTGCTTCACCTCCGCCAAAGAGCCGGATTCGACGCCTCGCTTGCCGAGTTCCAGTGCTGCCAAGCGGATCTCGTGCATCAGCATCGCAGCAGTAGTGCGCCCGCGCTCTCGTCCGCGCATCCAGAGCGCAGCTGCATTCAGAACGGCTTCGAACTGAGCCGATGCCTCGGCGTCCGCTGCGAGCGCAGCACGAACGTCGGTCGATGCTGCTTCACGCTGCGCAGCCCGCTCGGCGGTCTTCGCCTCGGGTGCTTCCGACTCGTCGACGAGTCGCATTCGGTCGATGGTGCCCAGCGCCAAAGCTGGATTGACACCCCACGTCGTCGCACGGATCTCCCATTCGGCTGGGCCGCGGAAGTCCCAATCGGCGAGGAAGTCGTCGAGTTCGGCGGCGAACGCGACGACGTCGGAATCCTCGGAGCCGCTGAGTCGTTCGTACAGGCCTTCGACACCGGCGTCGAAGAGAGCAGCGATCTGCGGCTTCTGCGCGAGACGCCCGAGGTTCCACATCCTGATCGACGGTAGGGCAGAGTCGATGTTGCCGATTCCCGCGACGAGCGTCAGCGCCAATTCGGGTCGGCCGATGGCCTCGGTCAGTTGCGCCATTGCGCCGAGGCCGACGCCCGACTTGAGGCTCGCTTCGATGTGATGCTTGAACAGGCGCCGGAGAACAGTTTCGAAAGACCGCATGCGCGTGAACAATTCAGCATCCGACAGGCCCGTCAGATCGGGACGGTCGGCTCGGATCTGTTCGACCTCTGCCCTGTCCACGTCGTAAGCGGCGAGATCCGTTGCGCCGAGAACCTGCTCGCCGAGCCACTGGCCGGCCTTCGCCTCGTACTCGGCGTTCTCGTCGAAATCGCGACGCTCGCTTTCGTAGCTGGGAATACCCGGCATGTCGCCGAAGTACTGGAGGTCGACGGCTTCGGCGGACATACCGGGAACGCGGACTCCGAACAGCCGCATCAGCGACATGTTGATGTACAGGTAGCTGCCGAACGCAGGAAGGATGTTCATTGCGACGTTCTCGACGTACAGATCGGCATCCCACACACCGCACGCGACGAAAGCGTCGCGCCAGCCGGGCTCGAGGCAGTGCTGGAATCCGACCGATGCATTCAGCGGACTGATCGGATCGGGGAAGATCTCGCCGACATTGGCCCGCGAGTACAGAGGAAATACCTTGGACGTTGCGTCGTCGATCGGCCACTCGGCCATGTCGTACCTCTTTCGTGGGCGTTGGTCCCGTGCGTGAAGACGTTCGGCGCAGCTCATCGTCGTACCGGATGGTTAGCGAACGTGTATTCACAGTATTATGTGACTGCGATCACGGTGTCAAGACCTCTTTCGAGGCCTTTCGCCGGGCTTCGGGTCGACATCGCGTCGCGACGCACTGAAGGCTGGACAAAAGTGCGAACTTTGAGTCACTATCGGACTCACGATCACTGGCGCACCCCATTCTCGGTGTGCGCGAAAGGGGAACTGCGATGCGCATTCTGGTCACCAACGACGACGGAATCGAGGCCCCGGGCCTGCTGGCGGTAGCCTCTGCGCTCGTCGAGGCAGGACACGACGTCGTGATCGGTGCCCCCGCCGTCGAGAGCAGCGGGAGTGGATCCTCACTCGGGACACTCGAACACGGGGCTGTCATCGCCGTCGAACCTCGTCGACTACCGGAATTGCCGAGCGTGGACGCGTACGCATTCGACTGCCCGCCTGCATTCGCCGTGCTGGCTTTCTGCGCGGGCCAGTTCGGCCCACCTCCGGAACTGGTCGTGAGCGGCATCAACCCCGGTCACAACACCGGACGATCGGTTCTCTTCTCCAGCACGGTAGGCGCCGTGCTCACTGCCCAGATCGCGGGAATCGGGGGCGTCGCGGTCAGTTGCGGGTTCCCGCCGTCACATCGATTCGACACCGCAGCCGACGTAGCCGTGCGGGTCGTGCAATGGATCGACGACAACGAGGCCCATGGCCTCACACTCAACGTCAATGTCCCGGACCTGGACTTCGATCAGCTCACCGGTGTACGCGTCGCAACCCTCGGTGCGCGCAGCCTGCTCGGGTTGAAGATCACGCGGGTGGACGGCGGCGTCGAACTGCGCAGGTACGACAACACGTCGGGCCTGGGAGCGGACACCGACGCTGCGACGGTGTTGGCCGGTGCCGTTGCGGTGACTGCGTTGACGACCGTCGGCTCGGATGAGTCCACCGAATTGGCCGGGGTCGGAGATCTCTTGCGATATGGCTTCGCCGCCCGTGCGTGAGGAGTTACGCCGCGGCGTAACTCCTCACGCACAGAGCCCTATTCGTCGTGCTCGCCCCGCTCTCGACGCAACACGAACAGCAAGTCCTGGTGTAATTCCATCCAGATGTCGTGGTAACTGTCGTTCATCGGCCGGGCGAAGGCACCGCGATCGCCGGCTCGGATTCTGTTCAGCGCAGCGGTGAGCCGAGGCGCGTAGAGCGACATCCGCGGATCCTCCGCTCCCAGCGGCTTCAGAGCTTCGGCGATGTCGGCATGTACGACAGCAAGATCGTCGACGACCCGCGCGTCGTATTCGATATCTGCATGATCGTTGGGCGTCGCCTCGTCCCGCATCTGCCAGGCGCTGCATACCTGCTTGAACCGCCCGTTCAGCGGAAGGAATGCCTCGTAGAACGCCTCGACGGCGGGTCCTGCCTGCTCCGATGCAAGCAATTCGGCGTGCCGTTCCTTGCCGACGGGGCTGAGCATCGAGCCGCTCATCCGCCCTTCCTTACGCACGACGAGGTGGTCGTCGACGAGCGGTTGCAACCGCAACTGCAACTCGTCCGGACCGATTCCGACCATCTCCGCGAGCACGGGATCGGTTGCCAATCCTTTGATCCGGATCGAGTGCAGAATCGAAAACGATTCCTGAGCAGTGGTTGTCATGACTGTCCTCCTATGTGAGCGAATTCGTCCTTCAGGGCACGCTTGTTCAACTTGCCGGTGGGCAGCCGCGGCAGTCGCGAGGTGAATTCGACGACACGCGGAGCTTTGTAGTGCGCAAGCCGACCTCGGCAGAACGCGATGAGATCGGCCTCGGTGACCGTCGAATCTCTCAGTTCGACAACAGCTTTGACGCGCTCACCGAATTCGGCATCGGGCACTCCGATCACGGCAGCGTCGAGGACACCGGGATGCGAGACGAGTACTGCTTCGATCTCATCCGGATAGATGTTGACCCCACCGGAAATGATCATGAACCCCGCGCGTCCGACGAGATACAGAAATCCGTCCTCGTCGAGATAGCCGAGGTCGCCCATCTGCTTCCGGCCACTCGCGTCGGCGATGTTCGTGTAGCTCTGAGCCGCGGTCGGTTCGAACCAGACAGTCCCCACCTGGCCTGCGGGCAGTTCGACGCCGTCGCCGTCGGTGATGCGCACGGTGGTCTTTCCGAGCGGGCGCCCGACCGACCCGGGATGCGTCCTGGCCTCCAGCGGCGCGATATAGGTGTGGCCGTAGCCCTCGGATGCGCCGTAGTACTCGTGCAGAATCGGGCCCCACCAGCGATCGATCTCGTTCTTGATGTCGATCGAACACGGCGCACCGGAGGTGAAGGCAACTCTGTGCGTCGCTATTCGCCTGCGGTTCGGGACGTTCAGCAACCTGACCAGCATCGTCGGCACCCACTGCGAATGAGTCACCCCGTACTTCTCGATAGCAGCCAGCGCGGCGTCGGCATCGAATTTCTCCATGCAGACGATGGTTCCGCCGGCCGCCAGCGTGATGAGCTGGAAGGTGAACGGCGCGGCGTGATAGTTCGGCGCGGGCGAGAGCAGCACGGTGTCCGCGTCGATCTCGAGCTTGTCGACGAGACCGGCGTGACGCGGCGGTGCAGCCTCCGGATGCACTCCGAGCAATCCCTGCCGAAAAGCCTTGGGGCGTCCGGTGGTTCCGCCGCTGAACAGCACTCGGGCACCGAGAAGTTCGCCGTCGACAGGCGTGGTCGGCCTGTCTCGGAGGGACGCGTCGAGGTGCTCGAAACCAGGGACGTCGTCGACGGACATCAACAAAGCTCGATGCCCGGCAGAACCGACAGCGCCCGCCACCGTCGAAGCCAACAGCGCACTGGTCACGACCACCGCGGGCTTCGACTCCGCGATGAGCGCAGCCAGCTCCGAAGTCTGCAGATGCCAGTTCACCGGCGTCACGTAGAGCCCGGTGCGCATGCCTGCGGCGACGACAACGGGCCACTCGATGTTGTTCTCCATCGCGATCACGACGGTATCGCCGCTGCTCACGCCGTGTTCGCGCCACCGGTGGGCAAGTTGATTCGAACGACGGTCCAGCTCGGCGTATGTCAAAGATTTGCCCGACGCCGCCATCATGTAGGCCACTGCATCCGGCCTGTCTCGGGCAATGCTCGGTGGGTACACCAGGAACCTCGTTTGCGAATAGAAGGTCACTAACGCTTGCAAGCTAAGCGCACGTCACATTTTTACACAAGATGTGGTTCACACCACTGTCCATGTATGGTTTAGTGAAACATGAGTCGCAAACCAGATTCTGCACGGGAGGACACGATGACGATCACCGAGGACGTCGACCTGATGGACCTTCGTCCGTTCGCGGACGGGTCCGACCACCGGGTCTTCTCGCACCTACGCGACGCCGACCCGTTGCACTGGAATGCCGAACCGAACGGTCCCGGATTCTGGTCGGTCACACGCTACGAGGACGTCAAAACCGTCGCATCGTCGTTCGAGGACTTCTCGGTGGTCGAGGGAACTCAGATCGCCAGCAGGCGCGCGGAAGGTGAAGGTGCGCGCAGCATCCACCACGTCGATCCGCCCGAGCACGGGCCGCTACGCGGCATCGTCACCCCACACGTACGCCCGGTGAAGATCAAGTCACTCGAGAAGGACATCGCAGCAGTCATCGATTCGCTGCTCGACGACGCCATCGACGCCGGCACCATCGACCTGGTCGCCTCGATCACCTCACAACTGCCGCTGGTGATGATCGGACGCCTGCTCGGCGCACCCCTGGAGGACTGCCCGAACCTGCTGAAGTGGACCAATCAGATGGCCAGCGAGGATCCCGACTACTCCGAGGGCCCCGAGACAGCAGTCAAGGCACGCGACGAGGTGTTCGGCTACTTCCGCGGACTCGAAGAACTACGCCGTCACTGCCCGGCCGACGACCTCATCTCGGTGCTGACAGCAGCCGAACTGGACGGAAAGCCCTTGGCTCGTGGCTATCTCGACGCCTATTACCTGATTCTGATGGTGGCGGGCAACGAGACCACCCGAAATCTGTTGTCGGGCGGTGTTCAACTGCTCCACGAGAATCCACAGTGGTGGCAGTTCATGCGCGACAATCCCGCCAAGATCCGCGTCGTCGTCGAAGAGATGGTGAGGATGACGTCGCCGGTTCTGTCGATGCGACGCACCGCGACGCGTGACATCGAGATGCATGGCAAGACAATTCGCCGGGGCGACAAGGTCGTCATGTGGTTCTGCTCGGCCAACCGCGACGAGCGTGTCTTCGAGAACCCCCAGGAGTTCCGCGGCGACCGCTTCCCCAACGAGCACGTCGGATTCGGTTGGGGTGCACACGCGTGCCTCGGTGCGAATCTCGCACGCCTGGAAGCGAAGCTGTTCTTCACTCGCATCGTCGAACGTGGGCTGCGCATGGATGTCACCGGCGACGTGAACCGACTGCAGAGCAACTTCTTTCGCGGAATCAAGACACTCCCGGTGGAAGTGACCCGGATCGATGGGTGAGCACGCGGTGTCGTTGATCGACGGCACACCCTACGTAACCGAGACTCTCGTCGACGTCGTCGACCCGTTCACCGGTCAATCGATCGGCTCGACGCACGAGTCCGGTTCGGATGCAGTTCATTCCGCCGTTCGGTCGGCAACCGAAGCGTTCCAGGACTGGTCTCGAACTTCGGTCGACGATCGGGCTGCGGTTCTCGAACGAGCAGCGGACCTGCTCGACGAACGAGGGTCTTTCATCGCGTCGACGGTCACCCGTGAGATGGGTATGCCCACCCGGCTTTCCCAGGTGACGCAGTCCCAGCTCCCGGCATCGGTACTACGTGCAGCCGCTGCCACTGCACGAGCCTTCCCGTGGATCGAGGACATCGACGGCGCACAGCTGCGACGACGCGCCAGTGGTGTGGTCGGAGCGATCACACCGTGGAACATGCCTGTCCATCAGATCGTCGCGAAGGTGTCCGCGGCGTTGGGCGCGGGCTGCACCGTCGTGCTGAAGCCCTCGGAGGCCACACCTTTCGACGCGGTGGCCATCGCGCAGATCTTTCTCGACGCCGGTCTCCCTCGCGGCGCGTTCAACGTCGTCCAGGGAACGGGCGCTGTCACCGGATCCGCGTTGGCGAGTCACCCAGGCATCGCCCATGTGTCGTTCACCGGGAGCGTCGGTGCGGGACGCACAGTTGCCGCCCTGGCTGCCGGCTCACTGGCGCGCACGACGTTGGAACTCGGAGGGAAGTCACCCGCAGTGATTCTGCCCGACGCGGACCTCGACGTCGCCGTCGCAGGTGCCCTCGGTAGCGCATTGGTCAACTCGGGCCAGGCATGTAATGCGCCCACACGCATGGTGATCCCTTCTCACATGGCCGGCGAGATCGAAAGACGTATCGCCGAAGCGACTTTCGTTCTGGGAGATCCCAGCGATCCTGCGACGACGCACGGACCGCTGGCATCCAAGCGCCAGCTCGATCGCGTCGTCGACTATGCACAATCCGCACTCGCCGACGGCGGTCGTCTCGTCGTCGGAACCGGGAAACCCGAGGGCGGATGCTTCATGGCTCCCACCGTCATAGCCGATCTGCCACCGACTGCGCGCGCTGTTCGAGAGGAGATCTTCGGTCCGGTTGTCGTACTGCAGACGTATGGTGACGTCGACGAGGCAGTGAGGATCGCGAACGACAGTGATTTCGGATTGTCCGCAGAGGTGTGGGGCGACCCGTCCGAGGCCAAGTCCGTGGCATCGAAACTTCATGTGGGACAGGTGAAAGTGAACGGCGTGAGAACACGGGAGCGACCTGCGGTACCCTTCGGCGGGATCAAGCAGTCCGGCTATGGGCGTGAACTCGGAGCACTCGGATTCAGCGAGTTCACCGACGTGACGGCGGTGATGGCATGACCCTCGTCGTGACAGGAGCCGCGTCGGGCATCGGTTTGGCTCTCGTTCGCAGGGCATTGGGCGCAGGCATCGAGGTCTGGGCGGTGGACCGCAATGCGTGCCCCGAACCCGCGGCGAAGACGGTGCTGTGCGATCTGTCGGATCCGGACGAGATTGCGACTCTGGAGCTTCCGCGGCACATCGACATGCTCGCATGCGTGGCCGGCGTGCCGGGAACCGCTCCACCAGAACTGGTACTGGCGGTCAACACGCTCGGCATGCGGCTCCTCACCGGACGGTGTCTCGGTGCCATGGCTTCGGGCGCGCGCATCGTCAACGTTGCCTCGGTGGCTGCTCACCGCAATACCGTCGCGCTACCCGATATTGCGACTCTGCTCTCCGTCACGGACAAGCCGAATCTGGACACATGGCTGGCCGAGCACCCGCTCGACGGACCTGCCGCCTACGACACGTCCAAACGTGCTGTGCTGGAATGGACGTCATCGCTCGCCGCACATCTGATCCCGCGGGGCATCGGAGTCGTTTCCGTCAGCCCAGGACCGACCGAGACTCCGATTCTGACCGACTTCACGGAGAGCATGGGTGCCGAGTCGATCGACCGGTCAGCCGCAGCCGTCGGTCGTCATGGCACAGCCGACGAAATCGCGGCCGTCGTTCACTTCTTCCTCTCCCCCGCAGCATCGTGGACCAACGGAATCGACATCCCCGTCGAAGGCGGGTTGCTCGCCACTCGATCAGCACTGCTGTCCGATGCATTGAAAGGACTCGATTCATGAGCTTGCCGACGATCGTCGATCTGAACGGAACCGAGCCTGGCAGCCGCGAGCTGCTCGGCGGAAAAGCATACAGCGTCAACAAGATGCGAGCCCTGGGCCTCCCGGTACCGCCTGCATTCGCGCTGACGACTCCGTTGTGCGCGCAGTATCACGACAACGGCGGGTCGCTGTCCGAGGACCTGTGGGCCGAGGTGCTGGGGCATCTGGCCAGGCTCGAAGACGAAACCGGCCGCAAGTTCGGCGTCGGACCGTTTCCTCTGCTGGTGTCCGTGCGGTCCGGTGCCGCGCAGAGTATGCCCGGAATGATGGACACCGTCCTCAACCTCGGTCTCACCGAGTCTCTGCGCGACGAGCTTGCCGCGGCGACGGGCGACGAGGCGTGGGCGCAGAACACGTGGACCCGATTCTGCGAGAGCTACACATCGATCGTCGGTCCCGTACCCGCGGATCCCTACGAGCAGCTGCGCGGCGCGATCGGCGCAGTGTTCGACTCGTGGAACAACGAACGCGTCGCTGCGTACCGAAACCGTCACGGGCTCGGCGCGGGAACGGGAACCGCTGTCACCGTGCAGGCCATGGTGTTCGGCAATCGCGACGAGCGCTCCGGCACAGGCGTTCTGTTCAGCCGGAACCCGAGCTCGGGTGAGAACGCCCTGTTCGGAGAGTGGCTTGCGCAGGCACAGGGTGAGGACGTCGTCTCCGGCGAGCGGACGCCGTCGCCCCTCACGCACTTGGAGGCGACGTTGCCGCAGCACTACGCCGAGCTCGCACGCATCGCGTCGGTCCTGGAGAAGGATCACCGCGACCTCGTCGACATCGAGTTCACCATCGAAAGCGACACGCTGTACGTCCTGCAGTGCCGCAAGGGCAAGCGCTCGGCTGCCGCGGCAGTCCAGGTGGCCGTCGACCTCGTCCACGCAGGAATGATCACGAACATCGAAGCGCTGGAACGTGTCTCGGCCGAGCAGATCCGGTCACTGGAGGACAACGACGAGATCACAGTGGGTGCTCCCGTCGTCGCACAGGGTAACGGCGCCAGCCCAGGGACTGCGTCAGGCATCGCCGTCACCGATACGGACGAGGCCCAGAATCTTGCGGCCGAGGGTGTCTCGGTGGTGCTGGTTCGACCGTCGACCGCGCCGGACGATGTCCCCGCAATGTTCGAATCCGTTGCGGTGGTGACCGAAGTGGGTGGTTCGACGTCCCACGCAGCGCTGGTCTGCCGAGAGATCGGCCTACCGTGCGTCGTCGGATGCGGGCCGGGGACGGTCGATGCTCTGCGGGGCCGGACCATCACCGTCGACGGCGCGTCGGGGAAGATCTACGAGGGGAACGTGCTCGAAGCAGGCACGCAGAATCACGCGTCGCTCGCGGAGTTGTTGACGTGGCTGCCGGATCCGATCCCCGCCGACCACCACCTGGCGTCGGTGACACACCGACCTCTCGAAAGCGCCTGAGACCATGACCGAGAATGCGGCAACCACCGGAATCGATGCCGAGTTCACCCGCGCCGGCCTGGTCGAGAACATCGTCTCGTCGCCGAAGCGCGCGAACCGTCGCGGCGAGCAGACCAGGGACAAGATCATCGCGGCCGCGACCGAGTGCTTCACCGAATACGGCTACACGAGGACACGGATCTCGGACATCACGCATCGCGCCGATACCGCTCAGGGCAATTTCTATCGCCACTTCGCAGGTCTCGACGACGTGTTCCTCGCTGCGCTGAGGCCCGCCCTCGCAGATCTGTCCAATTCGCGTGGTCGCCCGGACCGCGCTCACGGTGAGCTCGACTCACTCATCGAGGTGAACACCACCTACCTGCAGACCTATTCGCGACACCGGCACATGCTGCGGCTGCTCCGCGAAGCTGCTGCAGCAAGTGCGAACGAGGGATTTCAGCAACTGTGGCTGAACCTCCGATCGGACTACGTAGCGCGCACCCGTCGGTGGCTCGAGCGTCTCGCCGAGGCAGGCGTCATCGAGGGGCGAAACTTCGAACTGCTCGCCGAGACGCTCGGCTGCATGACCGAACAATTGGCGTACGTGCACATCGGACTGCCGTCGAGCACCCCGAAGCGTGAACGTATCGACGAACTCGGCAAGGTCCTGGGTGAGGTCTGGTACCAGACCCTGCCGTTCAAGGCGGCGACATGACACTCGTCGAATCTCGCACTCTGGGAGTCGAACTCGAAATCCGCGACGTCGTCCAAGAGACTCCCGACGCAGTCTCGATCGTGTTCGACGGGCATGTCGACTACACACCGGGACAATTCCTGACCTTGAGAGTTCCGAGCGAGCAGACAGAGTTCGTCGCTCGGTGCTACTCGCTGGCGAGCTCACCGGCTACCGACTCGGCGCTGAAGGTCACCGTCAAGAGAACGCGCGACGGCTATGCGTCGAACTGGTTGTGTGACAACGCCGAACCGGGCCTGCGTCTGCGAATCCTTCCGCCAAGCGGGACGTTCACTGCTGTGTCGTTCGAGCATGACCTCTCACTGTTCGCCGGCGGAAGCGGAATCACGCCGATCATCTCGATTCTGAAGTCGGCTCTCGCCACCTCGACCGTGAATGTCGCGCTGTTCTACGCCAACCGTGACCGCGTGTCGGTCATCTTCGACGACGAACTCGCCGAGCTCGAGGACCGATATCCCGGTCGCATACGCGTCGTACATTGGCTCGAGTCCGAACGCGGGATTCCTGGCGCCGACGATCTGCGTGCATTCGCCGGGCCCGTGACGGACAGCCACGCCTACATCTGCGGACCGGGTCCGTTCATGGCTGCGGTGGAATCCACTCTCCACGGTCTGGGTGTCGAGCATGTCCATGTCGAACGGTTCGTCTCGCTGTCGGGTGATCCGTTCACGCTGTCTCTGGACACCGAGCCGTCGGCGGCTTCTTCGACGGTATCCGTGGAGTTGGACGGGGAACAGCATTCCCTCGAGTGGCCGTCGAAGTCCACGCTCATCGACGTCCTTTTGGCCGCGGGAATCGATGCGCCGTATTCGTGCCGCGAAGGTGAATGCGGATCGTGTGCGTGCACGTTGCGATCGGGAACGGTCGATCCCGGGAACATCACCGCCCTCGCCCCGGAGGACGTGGACGACGGCTACATCCTCGCGTGCCAGGCAAAACCGACGAGCCCTCACCTGGATGTGGAGTTCTGAGCAGGCACTCTGCACTTTCGTACACCGTACGGTAGGATGCTCTGGCGTCCGCTTGGATGCGTCCTGCCGTCCGAGAGGTGACTGCCCCAGATGACCACGGCCGAAGTACTGGACACGATCGTCGTTCGAGGCGCTCGTGAGAACAATCTTCACGACGTCGATCTCGACCTGCCCAAGCGTCAGCTCATCGTGTTCGCCGGAGTCTCGGGCTCCGGCAAGTCCTCGCTCGTGTTCGACACGATCGCGGCCGAGGCGCAGCGCCAGATCAACTCGACGTTCACCGCCTTCGCTCAAACGTTCCTGCCGTCGTACGGCCGCCCCGACGCAGATCTGATCGCCAACCTGTCCGCGGTGATCATCGTCGACCAGAAGCGGTTGTTCGGCGGCCCTCGATCGACCGTCGGCACCATCACCGACATCGGCGACTGGCTGCGCATGCTGTGGTCGCGTGGAGTGACCCCGTCCATCGGATACGCCAACGCCTTCTCGTTCAACGATCCGGCCGGCATGTGCCTCGAATGCGAGGGGCTCGGCGAGGCCAAGATCATCGACATGGAACAGCTGGTCGACGAGTCGAAGTCGTTGCGCGAGGGCCCCTTCAAGCATCCGGACTTCGAGCCGGGCAAGTGGCCGTACCGTGTCTTCGCGGATTCCGGTTTCTTCGATCTCGACGTGCCCGTCGAGCAGTACTCCGCACGCGAGCGACACCTGTTCTTCGACGCCAAACCCGGCGAGGTGACGGTGACGAATCCCGACGCCGTCATGAAGAGCTACGAGGGCATCATCTCCCGCTTCCGGCGCAGTTACCTGTCGAAGGATGCCGACGCGCTGAAGGGCAAGGCGAAGGCCGCGTTCGATCGCATCGTGACCAGGGGAACATGCGAATCCTGCAGCGGGACAAGGTACAACGACACGATCCGCGGTGCGACCCTCGAGGGACTCTCGCTGCCCGACGCCTTCGCCATGCAGGTCTCCGACCTCGCCGAGCGTATCGACGGCTGGAAGCTCAAGGGGCTGGACAGTTTTCGGGCGGAGATCGTTCTGCAGCTACGACGGCTGGTGGACCTCGGACTCGGCTACCTGAGTCTCGACCGTGCGACGTCGTCGCTGTCCGGTGGTGAATCGCAGCGCATCAAGATGGTTCGCCACCTCGGGTCGACTCTGAACGACATGCTGTACGTGTTCGACGAGCCGACGACGGGTCTGCACCCACGCGACGTGCACCGTCTGAACGACATGCTGCTTGCGTTGCGCGACAAGGGAAATACCGTCCTGGTCGTCGAACACGATCCCGAGGTCATGGCCATCGCCGATCGCATCGTCGAAATCGGCCCTGGCGCAGGTAAAGCCGGAGGCACCGTTGTATTCGAGGGAACGTACGACGAGCTGCTGTCGGCCGACACCAGGACAGGTACGGCCCTCAGGCGCGACGGTGCCGAACCGCGCAGCCCGCGTATTCCGACAGAATTTCTGCAGATCGTAGGCGCGAACACGCACAACCTTCGCAACGTGAGCGCCGACATTCCGCTCGGTGTCCTGACGGCAGTGACCGGCGTTGCGGGGTCGGGTAAGTCCAGTCTGATCCACGGTCATCTGCGGTCGGTCGCGCCCGACGCCGTCATCATCGACCAAGCGCCCATTCGTGGTTCGCGCCGCTCCTCCCCCGCGACGTACACCGGACTGCTCGACCCGATCCGGGCCTACTTCGCGAAGAAGACGGGACAACCCGCCTCGCTGTTCTCTCCGAACTCCGACGGTGCGTGCCCGGACTGCCAGGGCAGCGGCATCATCTTCACCGACCTCGGGTTCACCGATCCCGTCACGAGCATGTGCGAAACGTGTCAGGGCAGGCGTTTTCGATCCGGCGCCATCAGGCACACGGTCGACGGCATCAGCATCGCCGACATCTTCGAGATGTCCGTCGAGGATGCTCAGGACTTCTTCGAGGTCAAGAAGATTCGCGACATCCTGCACCGGTGCTCCGACGTCGGACTCGGGTATTTGTCTCTCGGACAGAACCTTTCGTCGCTGTCCGGCGGCGAACGCCAGCGGTTGAAGCTTGCAACCGAGTTGGTCGGGTCGTCGCCCATTCTCGTTCTGGACGAACCGACGACCGGTCTGCATCCTTCCGATGTGTCCAAGTTGATCGACCTGCTGTCCGGGATGGTCGACGAGGGTCGCAGTGTGATCGTCATCGAGCACAACCTCGACGTCGTCGCTGCAGCGGACTGGGTCATCGACCTCGGCCCGGACGGCGGACACAACGGAGGCGAGGTCGTCTTCACCGGCACGGTGGAGGACCTGGTGAAATCCGATACCCACACGGGCGTCTATTTGGCGAAGAGTCTGGGCCGTTAGCTTACTTACGGGTAAGTTCGAGCAGCATGAGTCCTACTGCGATCGCACGCGCCGCCTACACGACGTTCGAACCGTTCCACATCACCGCCTATTTCAATCCGCAACTGAAGGCAGCGGGAGACGACCTGGGGCTCGACGGCCACGCGTGGTACGTCGGCGCCCGGGCCGCACCTCTGGGCGAGACCGCTGCGAGCGTCGTCGCGGCGACGTTCTACAACTTCAACCCAGCGCTCATCGAACGCGTCTGGCCGTTGGCCGTCGATGCGGGGTTGGAGAAGATCTCGGAGCGACGCTGGACCATGCTCGACTCGGTCCTCGGCGACGCGCTCGGACCGTTGGCGACGGATCCCGCACTGGTGGAGGTCGCTGAAAGGTTGCGAGACATCGGCGACAGCGCAGTGTTCGCGGGCCGTCCTCTGGCTTCGGCCTGGCAGTCGGTGGCGGCCCCCGATTCGCCTCAGCTCGCACTCTGGCACGCGATCGCCGTCATCAGAGAGTGGCGCGGAGACGGCCACATCGCGGCATTGGTCGACGCGCAACTGGATCCGACGGAAGCCGTCGTCTTCCACGAAGCGCAGCATCCCGACCCGAAGGCTCGACGGGTGCTCGGCAAGCGCATCACTCAGCTGACCCGGCAGTGGTCGGACGAAGAATGGGACGCTGCGGCCGATCGACTCGCCGGACGTGGGTTGGTGACGCGGGCCGAGAAGGGCGAAGCGCTGACCGAGGCAGGCGTGGATCTCGACACGCACATCGAGGCCAGGACCGATGCACTCGCGTCGTCCATCTGGGATGGCGTGTCCAACGCCGAGGAGTTGGTCATCAGCGTCCGGCCCTACGTCAAGGCAGTCATCGACGCGGGAATTCTGCCGGGAACGAAGAGGAAGTGACGGGACAGATGTCCCAGTTGCCCTGAATCCACAAGGTTGTCTGATGGTGCGGGCGCCGTTCACCTAGCGTCGGTACGCCTCCTGGACGATGTGCTCAGCGATGGCGAGCGACGACGTCGCGCCTGGTGACGGCGCGTTGCGCACGTGCACGATGCGCGCACTGCCGGCGATGACGAAATCGTCCTCGAGGCTGCCGTCGCGGTTCATCGCCTGCGCACGGATGCCGCGAGGGCCGCGTCGAACATCCTCGATCGAAATGTCGGGGACGTACTGTCGCGCCTGTTCCACGAAAACCTTTGTGCTGAGCGCAGTTTTCGTCTCTCGCACCGCCGCCGGGATGTTTCGCGCGGCGAATCGCCAGAAACCAGGGAATCCGATGGCGTCGACAGTGTCCTTGAACGATGGGGTTCCGCGGTCGTAGGATTCACGGCCGAGGGAAAGAAAAGCGTTGGGCCCCAACGTCACCTCGCCGCTGATCGTCTTGCTGACGTGGACGCCGAGGAACGGATACTTCGGGTCGGGCACGGGGTAGATCAAACCGTTCACCAAGCGCGACTTCTCGGGTGACAGCAGAAAGTAGTCGCCGAAGAACGGAACGATC
Organism: Rhodococcoides kyotonense; assembly: GCF_900188125.1. Lineage (GTDB taxonomy): Bacteria > Actinomycetota > Actinomycetes > Mycobacteriales > Mycobacteriaceae > Rhodococcoides > Rhodococcoides kyotonense. The sequence continues at coordinate 242,083 of NZ_FZOW01000007.1, forward strand.
TTCGGGTACGCGGACTCGCCTGACTTCTCGGCGAGCCTATCCGACTGCAAGCCAGCGCACGCGATGACTCTGTCGAATTCGTCAGTGTCACTGCCGGTTCGGACGATGACGCTTCTCGGCCGCTCGGTCACACCGGTGACTGCCGTGCCCAGTCGGATGACACCGCCATCGTCGGTGATGTCGTCGGCGAGTGCACGTGTCATGGCCGGATAGTCGACGATGGCGGTCTCCGGAGAATAGAGCGCTCTCGACCCGCGGGCGTGAGGCTCGATCTCGCGGATCTCGTCGGCGCCGATGATCCTGACGCCGGGAACGCCGTTGGCGGTTGCTCGCTGATGAATACTGTCGAGGCGCCGCGCCTCGTCGTCGCTGTGCGCGACGACGATCTTCCCGCACTTCTCGAACGCGACCCCCTTCTCGGCGACGAACTTCTCCAGCAGCCCGACGCCGCGTCGGCACAGAGTCGCCTTCAGACTGCCGGGTTCGTAGTACAAGCCGGCGTGCACGACGCCGCTGTTGTGGCCGGTCTGGTGAGCGCCGACGGACGACTCCTTCTCGAACACCGTGACCTCGACGTCACGGAACCTCATCAGTTCGCGGGCTACCGCCAGCCCGATGATTCCGCCCCCGACCACTGCGACTCTGCTTCTCGCCACGACCCCGCCTCCCGTTGATCGCGTCATTTTCACACGGACGGCCCCACCTCGTGGGGCCCGGGGAAAAAGTTTCTGTCGGCGGGAATTGATACGGTGTCGAGCACGTTAGTTGAGTCTAGAACGCTCAAGCTTCACGTAGGAGGAAACGAATGCCGGCATACCTGGGACCCGAAGGCCCTCGTCGCATCGATATCAGCCGTCTGATGAGCAGGTCCACCCAGTCGCTCATCGCCGACGCAGCCACGTTCGCTGCCACGCGCGGAGACGCTGAACTGGATGCGTTGCACGTATTGCACGTAATGGCGCAGAACGATCCCACCAGCAGCCTCATGCAACGTGCAGGTGCCCAGACCACTGCCGTCGTCGATGCGGTGGAACTGCGGCTCCCGCAAGGAGGCGGCTCCGTGAGCGCGACTGCGTTGAGCAGCACCCTCAAGACCGCGATCCTCGAGGCGCATCACATCGCGCAGACACTCGGATCCACATACATCGACCCCGAACACCTGTTCCTGGCGTTTGCCGCCGATCAGGAGCACATCGCCGGCCGCCTGCTCGCGGACGAGGGCATCACCCCAGAGGGTCTGCAAACAGCGCTGAAGGGCGAATCGGTCGTGACCTCCGAGACCCCGACGCTGGACAAGTACGGCGTCGATCTAACCCAGCGCGCCCGCGAGGGTGGTGTCGACCCTGTCATCGGTCGCGCCGACGAGATCCAGCAGACCATCGAGATACTGTCGCGTCGCACCAAGAACAACCCGGTGCTGGTCGGTGAGGCTGGTGTCGGCAAGACGGCCGTGGTCGAAGGTCTCGCGCAGCGGATCGTCGATGGTGACGTGCCCGATCGACTGCAGGGCAAGCGCATCGTGCAGCTGGATCTGTCGTCGATGATCGCCGGGACTCGCTACCGCGGTGACTTCGAAGAGCGGCTGACCAAGGTGATCGACGAGATCTCCGAGCACAAGGACGAGTTGATCGTCTTCATCGACGAGGTCCACACCATCGCCGGCGCAGGCGGCGGTGCCGAGGGCGCAATGGATGCGGGAAACATCCTCAAGCCCAAGCTCGCTCGCGGGGAGCTGCACATCGTCGGCGCTACCACTCTCGACGAGTACCGCACCAACATCGAGAAGGACCCCGCTCTCGAGCGTCGGTTCCAGCCTGTCACGGTGCCCGAACCGAGCGTCGACGACGCCAAGGCGATTCTCACCGGGCTGCGTAGTCGGTACGAAGAGCACCACGGCGTTCGCTACACCGACGAGGCGATCGCGGCTGCCGTCGAGCTGTCCGATCGCTACATCGGTGATCGGTTCCTCCCCGACAAGGCGATCGACCTGATCGACCAAGCGGGTGCACGTAAGCAATTGGCTCGACCGGCCGTAGATGCTGCCGCCGTCGAAAAGCAGCTCGCTGCATTGGAAGTCGAGAAGGAACAGGCTGTCACGCAGGAAAACTACGAGCGCGCGTCGCAGATTCGCGACGAGGCATCGAGTCTGCAGGCCCGACTGAACGGGACATCCGACGAGGAAGCACCAGAGGTGTCCGCGGAGGACATCGCCGATGTGGTTTCACGTGCAACCGGTATTCCCGCCAGCCAGATGACGCAGGAGGAGAAGGAACGACTGCGTCGCCTCGAGGCGGAATTGCACGAACGCGTCGTCGGGCAGGACGAGGCCGTGAAGGCCATCTCCCGCGCGGTGCGGCGCAGTCGAACCGGCATGAGCGATCCCGACCGACCCGTCGGCAGCTTCCTGTTCCTCGGACCGACCGGTGTCGGCAAGACCGAACTCGCAAAGGCGTTGGCGGCCTCACTGTTCGGGGACGAGAAGAAGATGCTGCGGCTCGACATGAGCGAGTTCGGTGAACGACACACCGTCAGCCGGCTCGTCGGTGCACCTCCCGGGTACGTCGGATACGGCGAGGCGGGTCAGCTGACCGAACAGGTTCGACGCAACCCGTATTCGGTCGTCTTGCTCGACGAGATCGAGAAGGCACATCCCGACGTGTTCGACACGCTGCTGCAGGTGCTCGACGACGGCAGGCTGACCGACGGCCAGGGCCGCACGGTCAACTTCCGGAACACGGTGGTGATCATGACCAGCAACCTGGGCTCGGACATCATCTCCAGCAAGTCCGGCGGAACAGGATTCAATACCGGTGCCTTGGACGAGAAGCCGCTCCGCGCACGGGTACTGGGCAGGTTGCGCGAGGCCATGCGTCCGGAGTTCCTCAACCGCATCGACGAGATCGTGGTCTTCCGCAAGCTCGACACCGAGCAGCTGCATCGGATCACCTCAGCGATGTTGCAGGACAGCCGGGAGCGCTTGTCGGCCAAGGGCATCGACATCACGTTCAGTGATTCTGCTGTCGACTGGTTGGCACAGAACGGTCACCAGCCCGAGTTCGGGGCACGGCCGTTGCGTCGCTCGATCCAGCGCGCACTCGACGATCGCATCGCCGACCTGCTGCTCGACGACATCCTCGTCGAGGGAGGCACAGTGTCCGTCGACGTCGCAGACGACGAGCTGGCGTTGAACGTCGCCTAGTACGAAGCAAAGCCGCCCTGTATTGCTGCAGGGCGGCTTTGTCGCATACTGAGGCAATGATCCTGGAACATGCGCTGCTGCACGTAATACCCGCGCAGACCGATGAATTCGAAGCGATCTTCGCACAGGCGAAGTCGATCATCTCGTCGATGCCTGGGTTCCGGAGCGTCCGACTGTCGCGTGGAATCGAACAGCCGAGCGTCTATCTACTCCTGGTCGAATGGGACACACTCGAGGACCACACCGAAAGATTCCGAGGGTCGGCGGAGTACCAGCAGTGGAAGGCGCTGCTACATCACTTCTACGCCCCGTTTCCGGTCGTAGAACATTTCGAACCCGTGTGATGACTGAACACCGGGCAACTCCGTTTGCCGACGGATTATTCGTTTGCGCACCAGGACCGGTGAGCAAACGAATAACCCGTCGGCAAACGCAGCTCACGCTATCTTCGACTACGCCCCCCTCAGCGTCGAAGGAGACCACCGTGGCAGATACGTCGTCGTACATCTCGAAGCAGGACCAGCTGGAGATCAGCACCCACACCTGGCCCGCGCCGAATGCACGGGGTGTCGTCCAGATCGCGCACGGTCTCGCCGAGCACGGCAGTCGGTACGCGCGGTTCGCGTCGGCGCTGAACGACGCGGGGTTCCACGTCGTCGCGTCCGATCACCGTGGACACGGGTCGACGATCACCGACTCACCGGGAGACCTCGGCGAGATCGGTTTCCCAGCTTTGTGGGCCGATATCGAACAGCTCGGCGAGGCCCTGTTAAACGACTACCCGGACCTCCCCCTGTTCCTGTTCGCACATTCGATGGGATCGTTTGCGGCGCAGCATGTTCTGGTGGAACGTTCGGACCTGTACGCAGGTGTGGTGCTGTCGGGATCGTCGGCCCTCGATGTCCTCGCCGCAGGCATGGCCGACGCCCCGGCCGGTGATTTGAGCGTCTTCAACAGCGCGTTCGAGCACCGTACCGGCTACGAGTGGCTCTCCCGCGACGAGGCCGAGGTGGACGCTTATGTCGCCGATGCCTTGTGCGGTTTCGACCTGCCCGCAGCAACCGTGCCGGCGTTGTTCACGGAGGCCGAGAAGCTCGCGGACCCGCACAAGTTGGAGGAGATTCGCTCCGACCTGCCGCTGCTGATCGCGTCGGGATCCGATGATCCTCTCGCCGGCGGGGGCCAGCTCGTCGAACAGCTCGGTTCGCGGTACCGCGAGGCAGGACTCAGCGACGTCACCGTGAAGATCTACGACGGTGCGCGGCACGAGATCCTCAACGAGACCAACCGAGACGAGGTCACCGCGGACATCATCGGTTGGCTCGCCGATCGCTTGATCTGAGCCGGAGGTTCACTGGCTGCCCGTCCTCCGGGAAGGGCAGCGACGTGAAATTCAGCGGCGCAACATAATTCGACGCCACGGTCCAGTCGAACTTGCGCAACAGATGATGCATGATGGTCTTGATCTCGGCTCCCGCGAAGAACATGCCGATGCACTTGTGCACACCTCCCCCGAACGGTTCCCACGCATAGCGGTGCACCTTGTCCTCGCGGCGTTCTGCGGAGAACCGCTCGGGGTCGAACGTCTCGGGATCGGGCCAGTATTGCGACATGTGGTGAGTGAAGTGTGGAGCGACCGACGCATACGTCCCCGCGGGAACGTATTTGCCCTGTACCTCGGTATCTTTCACTGCTCGACGCGCCACGACGGGCGTCGGCGATACCAACCTCAGGCACTCCTTCATCACCAGGTCGACGCAGACCAGCTCGTCCAGTTGCGTCAGTGTCGGTGCGTCGGTATCGAGCGTCAGTACTTCGGACCGGCAACGCTCACGCCACTCCGGATGCTGCCCGAGGTACTGCATCATCGTCGACAGCGTGATCGTCGACGTGTCATGGGCAGCCATGAGCAGAAAGATCATATGGTCGATCACTTCGTCGTCGGTGAAGCGATGACCGTCCTCGGATTCGATGTGGCACAACACCGAGAACATGTCGTCGGTTTCGGACGCTCTCCTGGCAGGCAGGTAGCGGCGGAAGAACGTGTCGAGCACTGCCCGTCCGTCGAGTCCGCGCTTCCACCTCGTCCCGGGGACGCGGTATCGGACGATCGACGTCGCAGCCTGCACACACGCGACGAAACTGGCGTTGACGACATCGATTTCGGCGTCGGAGCTTCCTTCCGCACCGCCCATGAAGATGTTCGTCGCGACGTCGAGAGTGAGTGACTTGAGCGCGGGATAGACGCGAAAATCCGACGACGTATCCCACTCGTCCAGACCTGTTGCAACCACGGGATTCAGCGCATCGACAGACCGCGCGATGCGGTCGCGGGTGAACGCTTGCTGCATGATCCGACGGTGACGTAGGTGCTCGGCGTCGTCCAACAGCATGAGACCGCCGTGGAAGAACGGCCCGATCAGCAACGACCATCCGTCACCGTTCGCGAAAGCCTTGTCCTTGTTCTGCAACACCTCCTGGCACGCGTCGGGACCGAGCACCGTGATCCACCGCTGACCGGCCACCGTCATCCACGACACGTCGCCGTACTTCTCCCACCGGCGACGGAACAAATCCAGCGGATCACGCATGTACTCGAGCGAATGCCCGACGAGCGGCAGTCCTCCGTCGCCGTACACGCCATCGAGATGCGAATTCGCAGGTGGAGCGGCCAGTACCCGTGCCATCGGAACCCTCCTCAAATCTGACAGGGCATCATGTCAGATAACTGTAGTCTGCGTCACACCGAAGGTTTCTGTCAATATCTAGACATGACCCCCACCACCCGTCGATACGCAGGTATGAGCGCCGACGACCGTGCAGCCGATCGGAGATCGCGGTTGCTCGAAGCAGCGCTGGAGGTGTTCGCCTCAGCGGGGGCAAGTGGTGCGACGATGACGTCGATCTGCGCACGAGCCAATCTCACCGAGCGGTACTTCTACGAAAGCTTCAGCAGCAGAGACGAATTGCTGCGGCACATCGTCGACTCCGTGTCCGACGACATCAGGAATGCTGCCCTCGAGGCACTGCGTTCACCCGCCGATACCGTCGAAAGCCGGGTTCGCGCAGCGATCACCGCCTTCGTCACGGTGCTCACGGACGACCCCCGAAAAGGTCGCGTCGCGATGATCGAATCCCTGGCGGTCGACTCGCTGCGGCGACACCGTCGAGAATCGCTGCGTCAATTCGCGCGACTCGTGGCAGATCAGGCACACGAACTGTACGGCGACGACGCATGGCCCGAGCCTCAGGCCGAGATCAACGGCCTGCTGTTCACCGGAGGCCTCGCCGAGCTGGTCGTCGCATGGCTGAACGACGAGCTCGATGTGACTCCCCGGCAGATCATCGAGTCCGCAACCCACCAGTTCATCTCGACGGCACATCGCTGACGCCAGCTACTGTGGACGAAGTGGCCCATGCACCCGACAAGACCTGCGCTTCCTGCGGCCGACGCATCGAGTGGCGCAAGAAGTGGGAGCGGAACTGGGATGACATCAGATACTGCAGCGACGCGTGCAGGCGCCGCAAGGTGAGTGCGTCGGATCGCGCTTTGGAGAACAAAATTCGCGAGCTGCTCGACGCCCGATCACGCGATGCGACCATCTGCCCGTCGGACGTCGCGCGGGCGATGTCCGACGACAACTGGCGCGAACTGATGGAGCCCGTACGTAAAGCGGCCCGCCGCATGGTCGACGCGGGCGAAGTCGAGATCACTCAGAAGGGTTCGGTGGTCGATCCGTCGACTGCCAAGGGTCCCATCAGGATTCGCTGGACACGCTCATAGCCGAGGGAACGGCGGCGGATTCGACACCAACTGCTGCGTCACCGTTTTCAAATCCTCGACGGCCCGGGCAGCTGCAGCATCGCTGTCGCCTATGTCGCTCAATGTCCCTTTCTCGCCGACCAGTTCGAGCACCATCGACGCCATTCGGGCCGCTGCCCTGCAATAGAGATCGTCCGGCGATCTCCCGAGCCGTTCGGCAATCGCCTCTCCGAGGAGCCGACGCTCGGCGACGTACTGCTCCAGGAGACGCGTCTGCAACGACGGAGTCGTCAGCATCACCTTCTCGATCTGCGCAATACGATCGGTGCCGGCACGCGGCGCGACGAGCAATGCCCGAACAGCGTGCCCCAAGGCCAGGTCCAGCGGCTCGTCCGCAGGACGTGCGCGCAACTCTTCGGCCATCTGCCCGTTGAACTCCAGCGGGCCGATGACGAGAAGGTCTTTGCTCGGGTAGTAGCGGTACAACGTGGTGGTGCCGACCTCTGCCTTCGCAGCGATGTCTTCCATGGTCGTCTTCTCGTAACCGCGGTCGAGAAACAACGAGAACGCCGCGTCGAGAATCAGCTCACGCGTCTGAGCAGCATGCACCTCACGTAACCCCATGCCAGCAATGTAGCAGCCGCCTCCTTAACGGTAGTGACTACCGTCACGGATCCGAAACTGGTAGTAACTACCAAGTAGGTTTACTCTTCACTATCAGGTCATACTTCCGCGACGAAAGGCTTCACCGATGGCATGGCAACTGTTCAGGCTGGGGCGCTGGTCCTTCCTGCATCGCAAGCTCGTCGCAGGGGTGTGGGTACTTCTGCTGATCCTCGGAGTTCTGGGTGCAGCAACACTCGACAGCAAGACCAGCGACTCGTTCGAACTCCAGGGCATCGAGTCCACCGAGGCGTTCACGCTGATCTCCGATCGCAGCGGTGAGTCCGCCGACGGAGCAACGGCCCGCATCGTGTTCGAGGCACCCGAAGGTGGGACCCTCACCGATCCGCAGAATCAGGCAGCAGTCGCCGAGGCTCTCACCGCGGCCCGAACCGAGCACGTCACATCGGTCTCCGACCCGTTCACCACCGGCACCGTGTCCGAGAACGGCCGCGCCGCCTATGCCACGGTCTCCTACGACACCCCCGCCATCGATCTCACCGACGCCGACCGAAATGCCCTCGACGACGCCAAGGCCTCCGGCCAGGACGCAGGCTTGACCGTCGCCGTGGGTGGTGACGCCGTCACCGCGGTCGGCGAAGTCCCGATCGGTGAGTTGATCGGCATCGGCGTCGCAGTCGTCGTCCTTGCTATCACGTTCGGATCCCTCGTCGCCGCCGGAATGCCCCTGCTCACCGCACTCATCGGTGTGGGCATCGGAATCCTCGGCATCACCGTCACAGGCGCATTCTTCGAATTGAGCTCCACCACTTCGGCTCTCGGCACGATGCTCGGGTTGGCCGTCGGCATCGACTACGCGTTGTTCATCATGTCTCGCTACCAAAGCGAAGCGCGGCAGGGCCATTCGCTCGAAGAAGCCGCGGGCAAAGCCGTCGGCACCGCGGGTTCCGCGGTCATCTTCGCCGGCCTCACCGTCATCATCGCGCTCGCGGGACTGTCGGTGTGCGGCATCGGATTTCTCACGCAGATGGGCATCGGCGGTGCCTTCATGGTGCTCATCGCCGTTCTCGTTGCCCTGACGCTTCTGCCCGCGATTCTCGGGTTCGCCGGCAAGAAAGTGCTCGGCGGAAAGATCAAGGGCCTGAAAACGATCGACCCTGAACACCCGCAGACGCGGACCAACGGCCGTCGCTGGGTCGAGGGCGTCAGCAAGTTCAAGTGGCCCGCGCTCGTCTCAGGCCTCCTCGTCGCCGCCGTGGTCTCGCTTCCCATCGCGTCGATGGAACTGGCCCTGCCCGACGACGGCGTCGCGCCCACCGGCAGCGACAACCGCGTCGCCTTCGACACCATCGCCGAGAACTTCGGGCCGGGAGCCAACGGGCCGCTCGTTGTCGTCGTCGACACACTGAACGCGGCGGACCCCGTTTCGGCAGTGAACACTGCCGTCGAACGCCTGCAGGGCATCGGCACCGACATCTCGGCCATCGTGCCGCCGGCGGCAGAGGTACTCGAACCTCAGCTCGCCGCAGTCGGATTCACCACTGTTCAGATCATTCCCGACAGCGCACCGTCGGACGCCGCAACCAAGGAACTGGTCGCGACGATTCGCGACACGATGTCGGATCTGCCCGCCGACACCGGCGCACGGGCACTCGTCACCGGCCAGACTGCCGTAGGCGTCGACATCGCGGACGAACTCACCAGCGTGTTCCCGCTGTACCTCGCCGTTGTCGTCGGACTTGCGTTCATACTGCTGATGCTGGTGTTCCGCTCGATCCTGGTACCACTCAAAGCAGCACTCGGATTCCTTCTGTCGGTGGGCATTTCGCTTGGCGCGACGGTCGCGGTGTTCCAGTGGGGTTGGCTCGCGAACCTCATCGGCGTCGACACCCAGACGCCTGTCGTGTTCATCCTGCCGCTACTGCTGACCGGCATCCTCTTCGGGCTGGCGATGGACTACGAGGTCTTCCTCGTCAGCCGAATGCGCGAATCCTACGTTCACGGTATGTCCGCGAAACAGGCCGTCATCGACGGATTCCAGCACAGTGCTCGCGTGGTCGTCGCCGCCGCGATCATCATGCTCGGCGTCTTCGCCGGCTTCGCGCTCACTGATCAGGCGATCATCAAATCCATCGGATTCGCCCTTGCCATAGGCATTCTCGCCGATGCCTTCCTCGTCCGCATGATGATCGTCCCAGCAGTGATGGTCATCGTCGGCGACAAGATGTGGTGGTTGCCCAAGTGGCTCGACCGCATCCTGCCCAACCTCGACATCGAAGGCGAGGGCTTGGCCGACAAGCTCACACCGCCACGGGAAAAAGCCGTCGCCAACGCCTGACCTCATGTGCACGAAAATACATAGAGGGCTATGTATTTTCGTGCACGTGGCGAAGCCCTAGCCGCGGAGCGCACGCTTCAGCAACTTCCCGCTCTGGTTGCGCGGGAGCTCGTCGACGAACGTGACGGTCTTTGGCACCTTGAACGGCGCGATCAGACCTTTGACGTGGTCGATCAGTACCTGTTCGGTCACGTCGGAAGTTCCGTCCTTCAGAACCACGACAGCGGTGACGGCTTCGATCCACTTGTCGTCGGGCGTTCCGATGACGGCGACCTCTGCGACTGCCGGATGGGTGTAGACGGCGTCCTCGACCTCGCGCGACGCGACCAGGATGCCGCCGGTGTTGATGACGTCCTTGATCCGATCGACGACGGTGATGAACCCTTCGGCATCGCGAGTGACGAGGTCACCGGAATGAAACCAGCCGTCCTGGAACGCATCTGCCGTCGCCTCGGGCTTGTCCCAGTACCCGTCGCACAGTTGAGGTGAGCGGTAGAGCACCTCCCCTGGTTCGCCGTCGGGAACGTCGTGGCCGTTCGCGTCGACGACACGAGTCTCGACGAAGAACACCGCGCGGCCGCACGACGCGGGACGCTCCTCGTGCTCCTCCGGCTGCAATACCGTTGCCAGCGGGCCGATTTCGGATTGTCCGAAGCAGTTGTAGAAACCGAGATCCGGGTATCGCTCACGCAGTCGATTCAACACCGTGACCGGCATGATCGACGCCCCGTACTGCGCCTTGGTCAGCGACGACAGGTCACGGGTCTCGAGATCGGGATGGTTCGCGAGCGGCACCCATACCGTCGGTGCGAGAAACAGCGATCCGATCTTGTCCTCCTCGACGCGCCGCAGGATTTCCGGGACGTCGGGGCGTTTCATCAGATGCACTGTCGCACCGACGGACAGGTACGGCAGCGTGAACACATGCATGCCCGCGGAGTGGTACAACGGCATCGCGACCAGCGGGTTGTCGTCCTTCGTGAAACCGAGCGCGATGACCGACGACACATACTCTGCCACCAATGCACCGTGAGACATCATGGCGCCCTTGGGTTTCGACGTCGTACCCGACGTGTACAGCAACTGCGCGAGATCCCCCGACGCGGCCGCCGGCTCCAATTCTTCGGAGCTCTCGTCGCCACCCAGCAGATCGGGCAACGACAACACATGCTCGATCGGCAGTGACCCGCGGACGGAGTCGAGCGTCTCGGACAGATCCGGGTCGACCAGCACCGCACGCGAACCCGATTGCTCCACCAGATATTTCAGCTCGTCGCCGACCAATGCGTAGTTCACCGGCACGTGCACGAGCCCGGCTCGCGCGCACGCCAGGAAGCCGACGACATACGCGTCGGAGTTCACGCCGTAGGCGGCGATGCGGTCGCCCTTCGCCAATCCGAGTCCGAGAAGCCGGCGCGCGGCGCGGGTCACGGCGTCGTCGAGCTCGCGGTACGTGTGGCTGCGGCCGTCGAACGTGATCGCGGTTCGGGTCGGGAATCGTGCGGCAGATCGGCGCAGAACGCCGTCGACAGTGTTGGCTCGGGTGCTCATGAGCGGAGACTATCGTGTGGCTTCGCCACCCGTGCGTGAGTAGTTGGTCCAGGTTGTAACTTTGCGCGCACAGGTGGCGAAGCCGCCCGAACGAACGTCCGCATTGGCTACCATCGCGAGATGCGCTCATCGGTGCCCGAGGCCACCCCGTCGTGGCAGGACACGCTCTCCCCCGAGCATCTGCGTCGGATACTCGGGGTACTCGACGTGTGCCGCACATCCTCGGGCGGCACACGATTCAAAGAGAATCTGGTCGACGCGATCGCCACGATCTTCGACGTCCGGGACGTCACCTTCTTCTTCGGTGCCACCTACCCGACGGTGTTCGCCGACCCGGCTCCGCTGCTGACCGGGGCTGCCGAGCCGCTGCTGCACGAGTACCAGGAACGCTGGCGCGACAAGGACGTCTTCGCACTTCCGCAGGCCAGACGCACACTGACGGACGACGGTTTCGCGACGCTCGACGACCTCGCCCGTCTGCCTGTCCCGCAGAAGTCGTACGTCGAGGACTACCTGGCGCCGCACGGGATGGGGACCGCGTCGGCGATGCATCTGCGTTTCGCCGACGGCGAGGCACTGGTCGGGATGTTCGACCGTGAGCGGTACTGGAATGTCGGCGACCTGACGGCGATGCGCCTGCTCGCGGGCCATCTCCGTGCGAGCAGCAGGTCCGTCGTCATCGGCGAGGACATCACGATCGATCCACTCTCCGGTCTCACACCGCGTCAGATCGAGGTCGCCGAACTGATCAGCGACGGCCTGACCAACGCGCAGATCGCCGCCGAACTCACGCTCACCGAGATGACCGTCAAGAAATACGTGAGCAGGATCTTCGAGACCACCGGACTACGCAACCGCGCTGCACTCACTGCCTCGATGCTGCGTCGAAACGGGCTCGTCACCCACTGAGTTGTCCACTTTCGAGGACTGTCGAGGGATGTGGCGTGGGTCATACAGTCGCCGAGACCAATCCACTCGTCACACTTGGAGACCCGATGACGCGTCTGAAGTTCGGAACGTTTCTCGCCCCGATTCACACCCCAGGACAGAACCCGACGCTGCTGCTCCAGCGCGACCTCGAACTCGTCGAATACATCGAGAAGCTGGGCTTCGACGAGGCATGGTTCGGCGAACATCACTCGGCAGGCGCCGAGATCTACGCCTCTCCCGAGATCATGATCGCCGCGGCAGGTGAGCGCACCAGCCGCATCAAGCTGGGCACCGGTGTCACGTCGGTCAGCTACCACAACCCGCTGTGGGCGGCCGAGCGCATGGTCATGCTCGATCACCTGACTCAGGGCCGTGTGCTGTTCGGCCTCGGCCCCGGATCGCTTCCCACCGACGCCGCGATGCTCGGTCTGTCGCAGATCGACACGCGCGAACTGCTGGCCGAGAACGCCGACATCATCATGCGACTGCTGCGCGGCGAGACCGTCACCGCGAAGACCCGCACACACGAGCTGTTCGACGCGAAAATCCAGATGGCTCCGTACTCCGACCCACTGTTCGACGTCGTCGTCGCCGCAATCGCGTCGCCGACGGGCGCTCGCCTCGCCGGTAAGCACGGCATCGGACTGCTGTCCATCGCCGCAACTCTCACGGCCGACGGTTTCAGTGCGCTGCAACATCATTGGGGCATGCTCGAAGAATTCGCCGCGCAGGCGGGTCGATCCGACGAGGTCGACCGTTCGACGTGGCGTCTCGTCGGCCCGTTCCACATCGCCGAGACCGTCGAGCAGGCGTACAAGGACGTCGAGCACGGCATCGAGTACTGGTTCAACTACCTTCAGCACGTCGCCGCGTTCCCCCAGATGGACGTCCGCGGAACCAACAAGAAGGAAATGATCGACTTCATCAACACGTCGGGCATCGGTGTCATCGGCACCGCGGAGCAGGCACGCGCGCAGGTCCAGCGACTCGTCGACCAATCCGGCGGCTTCGGCACCCTGCTGGTTCAGGGCCACGACTGGGCCAACCCGCAGGCCACCAAGCGTTCCTACGAACTGTTCGCACAGGACGTCATGCCGTACTTCCAAGGACAAGCACAACCGATGCTCGACGCGGCGGCCCACGCTCAGTCGGTCCGTGAAGGCCAGGCCGACGAGCATCGCAAGGCCGTCGACCACATGACGCAGAAGTACAACGCCGAACTGGGAAGGGTCTGACATGGCGACGGTGTCGGTACGACAGGAGTTTCCGAACAGCCCATCCGCTCTGTGGTCGATCGTCGGCGATCCGGCGAGCGCCGCGTCGTGGATTCCGTCGCTGGGTTCGGCCACGATGGAAGGCGACGTCCGCCACGGCGTCTTCACCGACGGCAACCCGGTACGTGAACGAATCGTCGCGCACGACGACGAGAGCCGCACGTACACCTACGAATACATCGATGGACCGTTGCCGCTGGCGAAGTACGTTTCGACGATCAAGGTCGACGCCGCAGCATCCGGTTCCGTCGTCTCGTGGGATGCGGAGTTCACCGCGGCGGGCGACGACCCGGCAGCGCTCGAGAAGGATCTCGAAGCCGGCATCGGGGACATCTACCGTGCTGCGCTCGACGAGGCCGGGCGGTTGGCGCAGTCGTGAGCGACAGTCTGTCTTCGCTGTTCGTCAAGGTCACCGTCATGCATTCGACCAGTAATTGGTCCGAGACGCATCGCGATCTCGTCGACGTCCTGGGTCCGGCCATCTTCTCCGATGGCCGGGCCTGGGCCGCGTTCGGCGGGGTCAGCCTGTCCGACGAGTCGGGACCGGCGTGGTCGCTTCTCGCGAAGACGACCGATCTGGACGCGGTGGCCCGCGTTGCGGGGTCGCTGGGTTGGGAAGTCGGCACGCAGCAGCCCGGTGGGCATGAAACCCGGCTTCGACTCGTGTCACCTGCCGGGCTGACGGTGATTGCCTACGCTCCAGCCTAGCGTTCAGGAATTCTGAACAGCGTTTTCCCAGAAGCACCGTTGACTAGCAGCGTATCCATCTGGCAATGTCAGCATTAACCGAACGATCGTACGAACAAGGGAGCGCTGGGTGGGTACTGCAGTCATCGTCGACGTCATCCGAACGCCGTCGGGCAAGGGCAAGCCCGGAGGTGCACTGTCCGGCATCCATCCGGCGACCCTGCTCGCCGACCTGTTGCGCACGCTGGTCACCAAGCACGATCTCGATCCCGCCCTGATCGACGACGTCATCACCGGCTGCGTCACCCAGGCGGGCGAGCAGGCCGTCAACATCGGACGCACGGCCGTGTTGGCTGCGGGATTCCCCGAGTCGGTCCCGGCGACGACGATCGACCGTCAGTGCGGATCGAGCCAGCAGGCGGCAGCCTTTGCCGCACAAGGCGTCTCCGCGGGCGTCTACGACATCGTCATCGCATGTGGTGTCGAGTCGATGAGCCGCGCACCGATGTTCTCGAACGTGGGCGACAAGGATCCGTCCGTCGGCCCTCTGTCGACGCGCTACCCCGAGGGACTCGTGTCCCAGGGCATCGGAGCGGAATTGATCGCTGCGCGATGGAAATTCGACCGTGACCAACTGGACGACTACGCCGCTCGATCGCACCGCCTGGCCGCCGAAGCCTCGGATCGACTGCAGCAGGACCAGATCGTCCCGGTAGGAGACGCGGTTCTCGACGAAACCGTTCGCGCCTCGACCACCGCCGAGTCGTTATCCACGCTGAAGCCCGTCTTCCAGAATGCAGCTCTGGCAGAACGTTTCCCGGAGATCGACTGGTCCATCACGGCGGGCAACTCGTCACCGTTGACCGACGGCGCGTCGGCTGCTCTGATCATGAGCGAAGAGAAGGCGGCCGCGCTGGGGCTGACACCCCGTGCACGATTCCACAGCTTCGCCGTCGCAGGCAGCGATCCGCTTCTGATGCTGACCGGGCCGATTCCGGCTACCGAGAAGATCCTCGCGCGCAGCGGACTGACCCTCGACGACATCGACACCTACGAGGTCAACGAGGCCTTCGCGTCGGTGCCCCTGATGTGGCAGAGCCACTTCGACGCCGACCCAGCCCGCCTGAACCCGGCCGGCGGCGCCATCGCGCTCGGCCATCCTCTCGGTGCATCCGGCGGCAGGCTTCTCGCATCGATGCTCACGTATCTCGAAGCCACCGGCGGCAGGTACGGATTGCAGACCATGTGCGAAGGCGGCGGCATGGCCAACGCCACCATCATCGAACGAATCTAGAAGGAACAACCATGAGCGACAAGCGTTTCGACGGTCTGACGGCCGTCATGTCCGGCGGTAGCCGCGGTATCGGCCTCGCGATCGCGACGGAGCTCGCACGCGGTGGCGCCAACCTCGTCCTGTTGGCGAAGACCGACAACCCGGACCCGCGGCTACCCGGCACCATTCACACCGCGGTCGACGAGATCGAGCAGGCAGGCGGGAGAGCCGTCGGTGTCGTCGGCGACGTCCGCAACGACGACGACGTACAGCGCGCGGCACGCACGGCTGCCGAGGAGTTCGGTGGCATCGACATCTGCATCAACAACGCGAGCGTGTTGAATCTGGCCGGCACCGAGGATCTTCCGCTGAAGAGATTCGACCTCATCCAGCAGGTCAACGTCCGTGGCACGTTCGCGCTGACGCAGGCATGCCTGCCGTACCTGAAGAAGTCGTCGTCGGCGCACATTCTGACTCTGTCGCCGCCGCTGAACATGAGCGAGGAATGGCTCGGAAAGCACCCGGGCTACATGCTCGGAAAATACGGAATGACATTGCTGACCTTGAGTTTCGCGGCCGAGTTCCGTGAGTCCGACATCGCGGCCAACTGCCTGTGGCCCGAGACCACCATTGCCACGGCAGCGGTGAAGAACCTGCTCGGCGGCGAGGAAGGCACCGCGCACGCGCGTAGCCCGCAGATCATGGCCGACGCGGCCGCAGCGATCCTGTCGCACACGCCCGGTCGTCGCACCGGACAGACGATGATCGACGTCGACGTTCTGAACGAAGCCGGAGTGACGGACCTGAGCAGCTACGGCGGAACCGATCCACTCGACTACGACATCTTCGTCGACCCGCGCTGAAGTCAGGGTCGGTGTGCAACCAGGTCGAGGGCGAATCGCACGTATGCCGCGGCGATTTCCTCTGGCTGCTCGTCGCCCTGTGGGTTGTACCACTGGGCGACGGACACGCACATCGTCACGACGGCACGCGCGGCCTCGTGCGGGCGATTGGTTCCGAACAGGCCGAGGTCGACGCCGGACTGCACTTCGACGTCGACCATGCGCTGCAGCGCAACACGTTTCGCGGCGATCGCCGCGTGACTTCCGCCTTCGAGGCTGCGCATCTCGCTCGATCCGACGAAGCCCATGTCCTTGCGGTAGCTGTGGTAGAGCGTCAGGCTCTCGACGAGACGCGAGAACCGTTCGACGTGATCGTCCGGGTCGCACTCGTCACGGGCGGCAGTCGCGCGGCGAAGAAGGTCGGTCATCGTGAGGTCGAACAGCGCAACCAACATCGCCTGCTTGCTCGGGTAGTAGTGATAGAGCGCGGAGACACTCGACTCCGCTTGCTCGGCGATGTCGCGAATGGAGCAGCCGTGGTAACCCTTTCGGATGATGCAGGCGAGTGCCGCGCGCAGGACGACATCCATGGGAAGGTCGTCGAACTCGCGCCAGTGGCCCGGAGCAGTTCCGTCGTCACTGCCGCGTCGGGGTGCCACGCTCACCGAACCCGTCGCGAACAAGTCAGCGGGCGATACACCGAGCGCAGTGGCGATCTCGTGCAGCCGATCGACGCTCATCGTCGTGCGCCCCTTCTCGAGCGCGGTGATGGTCGCCGGACTCAGCTCGAGGCGTCGCGCAAGCTCGCGGAGCGACACACCCGTCGCCATGCGCACTTCGCGAACGCGCGCACCGATATGAACGCCTGGACTGTCAGCGACGGACGACATTTGTTCAGCGTAACGGAACGTGGTTGTTCGGCTCTACCGAACGACCAGGACTATCGAAAGAGGAGCACATGAAGATCGACAACACGGTCGCGCTGGTGACCGGCGGAGCCTCGGGACTGGGTCTCGCGACGACGCAGGCATTGGTGCGTGCAGGTGCGCACGTCGGCATCCTGGATCTGCCCAGTTCGCCCGGGCCTGCTGTGCAGGACGAACATCCCGGCGCCGTGACGTTCCTGCCCGGCGACGTCACGTCCACCGACGACGTGACGCGCGCGCTCGACGCGCTGGCCGAACGGGGCCCGCTGCGCATCGTCGTCAACTGCGCGGGCGTCGGACCTCCCGGAAAGGTTCTCGGCAAGAACGGACCATTGCCGATGGAGGACTTCGAACGCATCGTCAAGATCAACCTGTTCGGGACGTTCAACGTGATTCGCCTTGCCGCCGAACGCATCGCGGCAACCGACAGCGTCGACGGCGAACGAGGCGTCGTCGTCAATACCGCCTCGGTGGCGGCGTTCGACGGTCAGATCGGACAGCCCGCCTATGCCGCGTCGAAGGGTG
Source organism: Rhodococcoides kyotonense (assembly GCF_900188125.1). GTDB lineage: Bacteria > Actinomycetota > Actinomycetes > Mycobacteriales > Mycobacteriaceae > Rhodococcoides > Rhodococcoides kyotonense. The sequence continues at coordinate 260,015 of NZ_FZOW01000007.1, forward strand.
GCATCGTCTCGATGGCGCTGCCCATCGCGCGCGAACTCGCTCGCCATCAGATCCGCGTCGCGACCATCGCACCGGGCATCTTCGATACGCCACTGCTGAAGACGCTGCCCGAGGATGCCCGGCAGTCCCTCGGTGCGCAGGTACCGCACCCGTCTCGTCTCGGTGACCCCGACGAGTTCGGCGCACTCGTGCAGCACATCGTCGAGAACGCGATGCTCAACGGCGAGGTCATCCGACTCGACGGTGCGATCCGGATGGCGCCACGATGACCGACGCCGTGCAGTACAGCGTTGCCGACGGCATCGCTCGCATCCACCTGAACCGGCCGAAGGCGTCGAACGCGCTGAATTCGGAGTTGGCCGACGGCTTCGAGCGCGCCGTGAACGATCTTGCAGCCGAGGAGAATGCGCGTGTTCTCGTCCTGTCGGGCGGGGGCAAGAACTTCTGCGCAGGCGGCGATGTGCGGCAGATGGCGGCCGCGTCGGACATGCCCGCGTTTCTCACCGACCTCGCCGGCACCATCCATCGCGCGCTGGTCGTGCTCGACGGAGTGCCGGTGCCCGTCGTTGCGGCAGTGCAGGGTTCGGCAGCAGGCGCCGGACTGGGTCTGGTCCTTGCCGCGGACTTCGTCGTGGCCGGTTCGTCGAGCACCTACACCGCGGCGTATTCGGCCGTCGGCCTCTCCCCGGACTGCGGTGTCTCGGCATTACTGCCCGGGGTCGTCGGACTGCGGCGTGCAGCGAAGATTCTGCTCGACGGGAAAGTCCTGACGGCCGACGAGGCCCTCGACTGGGGCCTCGTCTCGGAGGTCGTGCCCGACGACGACATCGTCTCGCGCGCAGACCAACTCGCGGGGCGGCTCGCGCGGGGAACATTCCCGGCCATCGGGCAGACGCGTCGGCTCATGCGGGCTGCGGGAACTCGGTCGTACGCCGACCACCTCGACGACGAGGCTGCGACCATTGCCAGGGTCAGCGAGTCTCACGACGCGGTCACCCGTATCGCGACATTCGCTGCGCGCTAACGCTTCAACGCATCGAGATTCGTTCGAAGCAACAGCACGTTGTAGTCGGACCAGCGAGAAGCGGTGAAGTACAAGTCTTTTCCGCTGGTCGTCGGGTGAATGTACGGCGCGTAGATCCCGCCCGAGGTGTTCCGTGCGTCGAGCACCGTCGTCGGCGCGCTCCACGGACCCTCGGGCTTCTCGGCCGTGCGAGCCACGATGGTTCGGTCGACTTCGTTGCCGTACAACATCACGTATCGCCCCAGGTAGTCGTTCCACGCCACCGACAGTTCGCTCACCGGTTCCTTGACGACCGAGACGGAGTCGGCGACTTCGCTCGACCACGGCTTGGCCGAGTCCTGCGTCGAGTATTCGTATTTCGACAGGTCGAGGATGTTCTCCGGCAGCACTCGGGATACGAACGCGGCGCCGAATCGTCCATTGGGCGTACCGAATTGGTAGATGTAGCCGTCCTCGCCTCGGGTCAAGGCGTTCATCTGGAACTTGCCGTTGCTCTCCTCGACCTGGTCGACACCTGGGATCGTCACGCCTGCATTGACGCGGATCGTCGCCGGTGCCGTCGCCCAGGTCTGCCCGTTGTCGTTCGAGACGGCGATGGCCGAGAAGTTGGTGACCCAGCGCCCGGGAGCGCCCCACTCTCGCACCGACATGTAGTTCATGTACTGCACACCGTCGATCGCGATGGCCGCCGTCGGAATCGTCGTGTCCTCGACCTTCGGAAGGCCGAGGCTCGGGATGACCTCGCTCGCGAAGCGCGGGGACGCGGCCTGCACGACCGCCCCGGAGTTGACGTCGCCCGGAATCGCGGGACCGACGGTGATGCCGTCGGCCAGATTGTCGTCGTTCGATCGCAGCAGCACATTGCTGCGCCACTGCTGACCGGTGACCGAGCAGTTGCCGAACGTGTCACCGAACGCCATGAGGGTCTGGCCTGCGCCGTTGTCCCAGCTGATGCCGAGGTCCGTTCCCGAGATGCCGAGGGCGTCGTACGTGTTGTTTGCGCTCTCCGGCCCGGTGATCCACGAGATCGACTGTGTGTTGCCGGTGTCGATGCGCGGTAGCGGCCCCTGCGGTCCGCGTGGGTCCCGCCCGTCACCGCTTCCCGACGACCCGAACAACGGTGACGATCCGGGCCCGCCGAGGCCGCCACACGGATCGGCGGAGGCGACGGGTGACGCAAGCACCGCGAGCCCACCGGCCATGAGGGTGAGTGCCGCGCCGAGCGCGATCTGTCGACGTCCTGTGCGCATACGTGTCCCCATCGGTCGTGTTACTCGTGTGACTGATGTGGTGAGTGTTACTGAAATCGACTGTTTGTGCAACAAATCGACCGCGCCAAACGTCGTTGCAGCCGAATGACATTGATGTGATTCGAGCCGATGTACAACGATACGATGGGTCGATGCAGCCGTCGAAAATCATGATCGTTCTCGTTGCTTCGGTGGCGTTCGTCGCTGGTTGCAGTAGCTCGGATCCCGAACCGGCGGCTCCCGACGAACTGCCCCAGTCGATCGTGTCGCTCAGCCCCACTGCAACGGAGACGCTGTTCGCCGTCGGCGCGGGTGATCAGGTGGTTGCCGTGGACAGTCAGTCCGACTACCCCACCGACGCTCCGAAGACGGATCTGTCCGCCTACACCCCCAGCCTCGAAGCGATCATCGGATACGAACCCGACCTCGTCATCGCATCCGACGACATCGACGGCCTGGTCGCCGGCCTCGCCCAGGCGGACATCCCGACGCTGCTGCTGCCCGCCGCCACGAGCATCGACGACGCGTACTCCCAGATCGAGAAGATCGCCGACGCAACCGGTCACGACGAGCAGGGCGACATGGTGGTCGCGGACATGAAGAAACGCATCGACGACGCCGTCGCGAGTGTCCCCGCCGAGCCGCAGACCTATTTCCACGAACTCGACTCGACGCTGTACACGGTGACCAGCACGAGCTTCGTCGGACAGATATACGGATTGTTCGGCCTGACCTCCATCGCCGACGGCTCCCCCGGCGGTGACTACCCGCAGATGTCGGACGAGGGCATCCTTGCTGCCGACCCCGACATCGTTTTCCTCGCCGACGCCCAATGCTGCGGCGTCACACCGGAATCCGTCGCCGCGCGTCCGGGATGGAGTGCGATCACGGCCGTGCGCGACGGGAAGGTCTTCGCGATGGACGAGGATCTGTCGAGCCGCTGGGGTCCACGCGTCGCCGACCAGGTGGAGGCTGTGGCAGCGGTTCTTCGGTAGTCCAGTCATGAGCCCGACCACGGACATACGATGAAGTGTCGTCCTGCTGGGGAGGGGGTGCGCACATGCGGTCCACTGATGACGAGCCTGCTCGGCGCTGGTGGGCGCGCGGGGCATTCGCGAGTGCTGTCGGCGCCGGAGTGGTGCCGGTGTTCTTCGCGGGACTGTGGCGTACCACCGCGTTACTCGTCGTCGTACTCGTCGGCGTCGTGGTCATCGTGGCGTGTCTGTATTGGTTCTTGACCCGGCGTGGTGCGCTCCGGTGGATGGCCCTGGGTATCGCAGTTCTCGCGCCGATCGTCGTGGTCGCGTTGTTCGTTCGCGCCGACCTGTTGTGGGTCGTGCTGGCGTCGTACCTGCTGTCGGCGGCAGCTGTCGTCTGCGCCCGCGTCGCGCTGCGCTCACGACAGGACGAGACGGCCATGCCCGAATATCCTGCGCGACGACCCGAGCGCCCCTTCGTGATCATGAATCCGCACTCCGGTGGTGGCAAGGTCGCGAAGTACGACCTGAAACGCAAGGCGGAGGAACTGGGCGCCGAGGTGGTGCTGCTGGACGGACCTGCCATCGTCGACGTCACCGAGTTGGCCCAGCACGCCGTCGCACACGGGGCTGATCTGTTGGGCGTCGCAGGTGGCGACGGGACTCAAGCACTCGTCGCGGCGGTCGCGGCCGAGCACGACGTGCCGTTTCTCGTCATCAGTGCCGGAACCCGGAACCATTTCGCGATGGATCTCGGACTCGACCGCACCGATCCGACGCTGTCCCTGAACGCACTGCGCGACGGAGTCGAGCTACACGTCGACCTCGGAACGATCAACGGCCGACCGTTCGTCAACAACGCCTCGTTCGGTGTGTACGCCGAAATCGTGCGTGACCCCGCGTACCGGGACGACAAGGCCGCGACCGTACTCGCACAGCTCCCGGAACTTCTCTCGGGACATACCGGGCCTCGGCTGGTGGCTCACATCGACGACGTGGTCGTCTCCGAACCGCACGCAGTTCTGGTGAGCAACAACGCCTATGGCTCGAGCGACCTGGCCGGGCTCAACCGCCGCGATCGGCTGGACCGCGGCGAACTCGGAGCAGTCACCCTGTCGGTCGCCAACACTCGACAAGCGGTCGGACTGCTGCGCCGCAACCTCTCTCGCGGTGCGACACAGGCGACTGCGGCGGAGGTGATCGTCGACGCCGACACTCCGGAAATCCCCGTAGGTGTCGACGGCGAATCCCTGATGCTCCCGACTCCGGTCCGATGCACGATCCATCCGCGCGCGTTACGCGTGCAGGTTCCGCGAACCAGGCCCGGCGTTCGGCCGTCGGCTCCAGTGTTCGATTGGGTTCGGTTGTGGACCTTGGCTTTCCGCGACGTCAACTCCGAGCTCGAAAGGCGCTGACCGCGGACTCCACCGTCGGATAGAAGTGCGAGGAACCGAACCGGTCCCCCACGCCGAATCTGATCAACTTGTCCTTGATCGGGCCCTTCATCTCCGCGAACACCAACCGGATGCCATTGCCGTCGAGATACGTGTCGAGGTCGACCAATTCGTCGACTGCGGTGGTGTCGAGCCCCGTGATCGGCTCAGCTGCCACGATCACCCACAGGACCGGGTCCGGGGCCGCCGCGACCACAGAGCGAACGTATCCGTCGAAGATCTCGCCGTTGGCGAAGAAAAGAGGAGCGTCGAATCGCGCGATGACCAGGCCAGGTATTCGATGCCCGTCGGGATGTCGTTCGATGTCGTGGAACCCCGGGCGGTCCGAGGTCTCGACGAGTTCGGTGCGGTACGGCTGCCACGCCCGGGCTACCACCGCCACGAAGGACGATCCGATCGCGACGAGGATGCCCTGCAGCACACCCACCAGCGCGACACCGAGGAATGCTGCTGCGGCGAGCAAGAATTCGACGGTACTCATGCGCCACATCCGGACCAGGCCCTTCACGTCCACCAAGGCCATGGCGGCGACGATCACCACGGCTCCGAGCGTCGCGTCGGGTAGGTACGCGGTCACTCCCGGCGCGAGTAGGACGAAGGCGAGTACGGCGAGCGCCCCGACGACGCAGGCCAATTGTGTTCTGGCACCGCTCTGTTCGGCCACCGGCGTACGGGATCCACTGGCGGAGATAGGGAATCCGCCGAAAATTCCGCCGGCGATGTTCGCTACCCCGACCGCCTTCATCTCGGTACTGCCGTTCACGTTCTCGCCGTGCCGCGCGGCGAAGGTCCGAGACAGAACGCCGGTGTCCGCAAATGCAATCAGCGCGATACCGGCCGCAGGACCGACGAGAGAGCCCACGTCACCCCAGTCCACACCGCCGAACGACGGCAGCGGCAGACCAGCAGGCAATGCACCGACCATGCCGATGACGTCGGTGAGTCCTGCAGCGGCAGAGACGATCATGGCTCCGACCACCGCCACGAGAACGCCCGGGATTCGGGGCACCCACATGCGGAACCCGAGAATGACGACGAGCGACCCGATGCCCACCGCGGCCGCGACCGGATCGATGTCCCCCTGGAACACAGCCCGTCCGATCTCGCCGATTTCTCCGATGAGATTCGGCGCGTCGACGGAGAACCCGAGCAGCTTGGGCAGTTGGCCGACCACGACGATGAGCGCGATCGCGTTCAGATAACCGAGGCGAATCGGTTTCGACAGTAGTTCGGTGACGAAGCCCAAGCGCAGGAACCCGCCCACGAGCAGTATCAGACCGACCAGCACACCCAGGATGCCCGCCAGTGCGAGCGCGCTCTCCGGGTCGTCGGTCAGAGCCAGCGGCAGCACGGCCGCGGCGATGAGCGGCGCGAGCGACGAATCCGGCCCGAGAACGAGAATTTTCGACGGCCCGACCACTGCGTAGGCGAGCAGCGGAACGATCGTCGCATACAGCCCTGCGTAGGCGGGGAGCCCTGCCGCTTCCGCATATCCCATCCCGGCGGGGATGAGCAGCGCGGTGAGAACGAGTCCGGCAATGACGTCGGGACGTAGCCATTCTCGGCGGTACGCGCGGACCGTCGCGATTCCCGGCAACCGGGTGAGTCCAGCGGTCCAGGTCATGGGTTTGTAGACGCGGTCACTGCGCGCGCTGCGGGGCCACTGTGGCTATCGGCGCGGTCGGGGCACTCGGTACCGAGTGGAGTCGACGTCGTACCGCTTTGTCCGCCTCGACGACCACCGGCACGATCAGCGACCACCCGATGCAGGCGAGCCACTGCCCGCCGGTCAACGACGTGGTCATCAGCAGGTCCTGCAGGAAACCGGCCTCGACCGCGAAGACCGTGACGACGAGAGGAATCGACAAGATCTTCAGGGCCGTGAGAATCGGTGACGTCAGGCCGGATTCAGGATCGCGGCGCATGACCAGGCCCGCGAAGATCGAACCCAACGACAGCACGACGAAGGCCATCGTCATCGGAACGCTCGCCTCGGTCGTACTCATGTCCCCCGGCGCGAGAAGCATCGCCGCGAGCGTGACGGCGAACTGCAGGACCCCGTATACCGACCACTGCACGAAGGCCGTCCTGTTGGTGATCGGCATCGCCGGATCCCGCGGTGGCTTGTTCATCAGGCCGGGCGGAGGTGGATCGGACATGATGACGGCAACGGGGAACAACGTAATGAGAAGTGTTGGAACAGCACCATCAGTGGAGTCAGTGCGACCCCGTCGTTGATGTCGAAGATACTTGCGACGAGAAAGAGCAGCACCAACGAGAACAGCTTCGCCATCTGATAGCGAATATAGGACACGATCTTGTCGTAGATGTTGCGGCCCAGACGAATTGCGGTGATCAGAGTGCCGAAGTTGTCGTCGGTGAGGATCATCTTGCCCGCCTGCTTGGTCACCTCGCTGCCCGATCCCATGGCGACACCGATGTCGGCCTTCTTCAACGCGGCCGCGTCGTTGACGGCGTCACCGGTCATCGCCACGACATCGCCGTTCTTCTGCATGATGCCTGCCAGCCGGAGCTTGTCCTGCGGCGTCACCCGGCCGAAGACGTGCAGGTTCGGCAGGGCCTTGGTCAGTTCGTCGTCGTTCATGGCCTGGAGTTCGGGGCCGCCGATCGCACCGGGGCCCAGCCCGAGCTCGGCGCCGATCGCGGACGCCGTGATCGCATGGTCGCCGGTGATCATCCGCACCTCGATACCCGCGGCATGAGCGGTGTGGACGGCATCGATCGCTTCCGCGCGCAGCGGGTCGATGATTCCGACCATGCCCACGAACGTCAGATCCTGCACGAGCGACATCGGGTCGGCCTGTGCTGCGTCCTCCTGCCCGTCGAGACGGCGAGCGGCGAAGGCCAGCACCCGCAGGCCCTTCTCGGACAGTTCGCGGTTGGCAGCGTCCACCTCGGCGCGGACGTCGTCGAGCGGTACCTGTCGACGGTCCGCGACGAACGCCGTTGTGCATCGGTCCAACACGACGTCGGGACCGCCTTTGACGAGTTCGACGAACTGCACTCCCCCGTCGATGTGCAGATGGTGGAACGTGGCCATGAACTTGTACGCGGAATCGAACGGCACTTCGGCGACGCGCGGGTACGTTCGCCGTGTCAGAGGCGCGTCGACGCCGACCTTGGCGGCCAGCACGATCAGCGCCGCTTCGGTGGGATCGCCGACGACGTCCCCGCTGTCGGACACGGTGGCGTCGCTGTCCAGGCACAGCCCGTAGGCGAGCAGCGTGAAATCGGGGACGGTGTCGCCCGCGACCTGCGTGATCCTGCCCGTCTTGCTGTAGCCCTCACCGCCGACGGCGTACCAACGTCCATGGAAATACAGGGACCTCACGGTCATCTGGTTCATCGTCAGCGTGCCGGTCTTGTCGGAATTGATCGCGCTCGTGGCGCCGAGGGTCTCGACGTCCGTGAGATTCTTGACGACGGCTTTGGCGTCGGCGAGCTGTCTCGCTCCGTACGCCAGCATCGCTTGCACGAACGTCGGTAGGCCGGTCGGGATGGCGGATATTCCCATCGAGATTCCCAGTAGCAGAACCGTCGAGAGAGTCTGTCCGCGAACGACTCCCAGTACGACGATGATGGCGACGGCCGTCCACGCGATGATGCCGAGAATCTTGGTGAGCGAGTTCAGTTCTCGTTGGAGTGGGGACTTGCTCGGCTCGACTGCGGACAGCATCGACGCGATCTGCCCCATCTGCGTCCGCATTCCGGTCTCGGTGACGACCATCGTGGCAGTTCCCCTGGTCACGGACGTGTTCTGAAAGACCATGTTGCTGCGGTCGCCGAGCGGTACCTTGGCGTCGTCGAGCGTTCGTGGGTCCTTGGGTACCGGTGCGCTTTCGCCTGTCAGCGCGGCCTCCTGGGTCTCGAGGGTCGCGGAGGCCAGCAGCCTGCCGTCGGCGGGGACGATGTCGCCTGCCTCGAGATGAACGATGTCACCCGGAACGAGATCCGTAGCTGCGAACTGGACAAGGGTGCCGTCGCGTGTGACCCGCACCTGCGGCGTCTGCATCTTCGCGAGGGCGTCGACGCTGGCGCGTGCCTTCAGTTCCTGTTGTGTTCCCAGCACGACGTTGAGCACGACGAGTCCGGCGACGATGATCGCCGTCGGCACCTCGCCGATGACGATGCTGACCACTGCCACCGCGATCAGCATCAGATTCATCAGGTCCTGAAGCTGACGGAGCGCAAGAACCCAGATCGACGGCGCAGGCTCCGACGCTATCTCGTTGGGGCCGTGCTTCTTTCGCCGCTCGTCTGCCTCACCTGTGGACAGGCCGGAATCCGGGTCGCCGGCCATCGCGGCGATCACGGCCGGGGCGCTCTGCGCGTGCCAGTCCGTCTGCGTCGTCGACACTTCAGTGGACACCATCACCGTTCACCCCTTCCGGCTCGACCCTCGATACGGCGTCGGAATCCAATGCAGCGGCTGCCTCGGCTCCTTGTATCCGTGACGTTTCTCCCGCTTTGGGAGGGTGATGTCGGGGTGCTCCAACGGCTCGTACGGCACCTGGTCCAGAATGTGGGCGATGATGTTCAGCCGACCACATTTCTTGTCGTCGTTGCTGACGACATACCAAGGCGCCCAGCCGGTATCGGTGAAGTGGAACATGTCGTCGCGGGCACGGGAGTAGTCGTACCAATGCGTGTAGGACTCGAGATCGAGATCCGACAGCTTCCACAGTTTGCGCGGGTCGTCGATGCGACTCTGCAGGCGGAGCGTCTGCTGTTCCTGACTCACCTCGAGCCAGTACTTCAACAGGATGACACCGGAGTCGACGATCGCACGTTCGACCTCGGGAACGAGCTGAACGAACTGGTCGGCCTCCTCCTCGGTGCAGAAACCCATGACCCGTTCGACTCCGGCGCGGTTGTACCAACTGCGGTCGAAGATGACCACTTCGCCTGCGGCCGGGAGATGCGGAATGTAGCGCTGGAGGTACATCTGAGACTTCTCGCGCTCGGTCGGTGCGGGCAACGCAACGACCCGGAACACACGGGGACTGACCCGCTCGGTGATCGCCTTGATCACGCCGCCTTTGCCCGCGGTATCACGACCCTCGAACACGATGCAGATCTTCGCCCCCGACGACTTGACCCACTCCTGCAGCGCGACGAGTTCACCGTGAAGCGGCCGAATGAGGTGTCGGTACTCCTTGTTCTTCATCGGCTTGTCGTGCTCGGCCTTCTTCGCCATCCTCTCCCCCTTGCTTTTCGACCGATCGTTGCCTTTCGACCGATCGTTGCCTTTCGACCGATCGTTGCCGGCTTACTGATCGGATGAGCACTTCCAGTCCTACGAGCGCCGCCACCGCACCGAGAACTATCCACAACACGACAAGTCCTGTTGGGTAACGCCAGAACACCAACATCACCGCAGCGATACCGATTATCGTGCAGCGCAGCGGAATACGTATCGGGTAGGCCCAGTGTGCGACCTTGTTCGGCCTACTCACGTGGTTCAACGCTCGCCCGTACGCGCGGCGTACTGCCAGCGCGGACGGCGAACCGCCGATGAGATAGGCGCCGATCGCGATCACGAGACCGAGGACTGCGACAGCGCGCAGACTCGTGCGCAGCGGAATCAGAACGGTGTCGAGGATCGTGGCCGACGCGTCGGGCGACAGGACGTCGGCAGGGACGTTGTCGAGATAGAGCGCACGCCCCACGAGAAGTCCGATGGCCAGCACGAGCATTCCGACCGCAACGGCCAGCCCGGCGAGGGACAGCGTGCGCAGCCTCCGCCCCGAGGGCGCGACGGCGACAGCCGCAGCGGCACAGGCAATTCCGAGCCACGGAAGAATCGTCGACGCCTTGTCGAGTGCCGAGACGGCGCGCTGGGCCTTCACCAATTCCGGCGATTGGAACAGAACGAACTGTGTGTCCACCGACGGGATGTTCTCGGCGAACGCGAATCCTCGATCGATCAGCGCTGCCTTGACGTTGTCGATGACGGTACCGAGGGAGATGCTGACCGTTCCGCTGTCGTCGACCGCGACCGAGCTGAGACCGTAGTTGCCCGTCATCACCGCGACGAGTGCGGTGTGGGCGGCCCTGTGCGCCTGAATCCAGAGGTCTTCGAACTGCTGTGACTGCACCAACGTCGCGACCGTCTCTCGAATGAAGTCCTCGGCCTGGCTGGTGATCACGGGTGCAAGCCCGACGACGGTCTGATCCAGACGCGGCGCAGTGGTGGCGTCGGTGAGCGCGGTCAACGCGTCCGTCGTGAGGCCCTCGATGTCCAGACGGGCGAAGATCTCGTCCGTGACCTGGTTCGTTATTTCCCCTTGGACGACCGGGTCCTCGCCGAGGGGAGCAACGGTACTCACGTAGCGGTCGGTATCGAGGATCTGACTTCTCGTGAAGCGGGCGGTGACGGACAGCAGTGCGAGAACGGCAACCAGTACGAGCAGGATGGCCACCGCGGTCCACCGCAGCCGATTCCGCGGTGCGCCTGCCTTGTCGATCGGCGGGATCCGCAGCGTTGCCACTTCCTCGCGCAGCCTGAGCAATTCGGCGCGTTCGGTCTCGTCGAGCGAATCGGTACTCGCTACGTCGGCCATCGCGTGTCAGATCGATTCGACCATCGACGTCCGTAGCAGAACATCACCGTCCCCCTTGGCGGTAGCAGCCCGAATTGAACTGGTGCATGCAGTGTCCTCCCCGAGAATCCTGCTGTCAGCGAATTGCCACGTTCACGTGCCCTCCCGCGCGCGAAATCACCCGGTGGGTGAGGCGGATTTCTCGAGGTCGAGCCGGGACGCCTTCTCCACCAGCAGAGGAACGAAATCACGAATGCGGCAATCGTCGAAACGTTTGTAGACGAGTCGCACCGTGTGTTCGACGGCGCCCACCGACGCCAACGGGTAGCGGGCAGTCAATCTCTCGATGATCTGCTCGATCTGGAGACTCTCGTCGTCGCCAGCCACAGCGATTATCGTCTGCCAGCACATGCGGCACCGTCAATCACCCGTTGCGGGTGAGTGTCAGCTGAGTACCGCCGCACCCGCTCCGGCGCGGGCGGTGAAGATGGTCGGCACCGGATAGCCCGCGTTCGCGATGTCCTCCTCGATCGCGCGCGTGACCGAAGCCAAGGCCGCGGTCCGAACGAGAGCGATGACGCAGCCGCCGAACCCACCGCCGGTCATCCGGGCCCCGAGTGCACCGTGTCGCACGGCCGAGTCCGCGATGAGATCGATGTGCGGCGTGGTGATCTCGAAATCGTCACGCATCGACGCATGCGAGAGCGTCATCAGATCGCCGACGCGTCGGAAGCCACCGGCGGTCAGTGCAACGCCGCAGTCGAGGACTCGTTCGTTCTCGGTGAGGATGTGCCGAACCCGGCGTCGGTCTGTGTCATCCGATATCCGATCCAGAACGTCGAGCCCTTGTACTTCACGCAGGGAATCGACGCCGAGGATTGCCGCGGCCCGCGTGCAGGATTCCCGACGCGACGCGTACTCCCCCGTCGAGTGCTGATGTGCGGCATTGGAATTGACGACCAACAGCGCCAGACCGGAGGAGGCGAGGTCGAAGTCGACGGGCGTGACCTCGGATGTCTCGAAGTCGATGAGGAGCGCGCGGTCGGCTTCACCGTTCAACGAGGCGAGTTGGTCCATCAGTCCCGTCGGTGCACCGACGAAGTCGTTCTCGGCCCGCTGCGCGATACGCGCGGCGTCGAGAGTGCCCATGTCCTGGTCCGTTGCTGCGTTGATCGCCAGCAGTACCGCACATTCGAGCGCCGCGGACGACGACAGACCTGCTCCGATCGGTACGTCGCTGCTGATCGACATCGTCCCGCCGACGACGCGGAGGCCGGCCTGCTTCGATGCCCACACGACGCCTGCCGGATACGCGGCCCAGCCGTCGACGTCACCGGGCTTCACATCGATCCGGAAGCTCGATGTGCCTGTCTCGTGGTCACTTTCGAGGGTGATGCGGTCGGATTCATCTGGCTCGAACCGCACCGTCGTGCGCTGCTCGAGCGCGATCGGCATCGCGAACCCGAGGTTGTAGTCGGTGTGTTCACCGATCAGATTGATACGACCCGGCGCCTGGGCGACGATCACGACGCCAACTCCTTCAATCGATCCGCCATCTGCTCGGGTGTGACGTCGGTGATGAACGCATCCATCGCAGACTCCGAGCCGGCCAGGAACTTGAGCTTGTTCGCCGAGCGCCGCACCGACATCAGCTCGATGTGGAAGTACCCGTCCTGCTGTCCACGATCCGGCCGGTACTGATGCAACGCCGAAATATACGGCAGCGGTGTGGGATACATGCGATCGAAGCGCCCGAGCACGTCGAGGTAGATGTCGGTGAGCCCGTCGAGTTCCGGTTCGGACAGGTCGGTCAGGTTGTGCACGTGCCGGTTCGGGTAGATGTGCACCTCCACCGGCCACCGTGCGGCGAACGGCACGAACGCCGTGAAGTGCTCGTTCGACGCGATCACCCTGGCTTCGTCTTTCCTCTCACGGGCCAGTATGTCCGCGAACAGGTTTGCGCCACCGTTGTTCTCGGCGAAAATGCGAGCCTGGCGAAGCATCGACGTCGTCCGAGGCGTCAGATACGGGTAGCCGTAGATCTGGCCGTGCGGATGCGACAGCGTCACACCGATCGCTTCTCCCCTGTTCTCGAAGCAGAAGACCTGCTCGACACCCGGCAGATCCAGCAACGTCTCGGTACGCTGGCGCCAGACATCGACGACGAGCCGGGCGTGATCGTGGCTCAGTTCGAAGAACGATGTCGTGTGATTGCTGGAGAAACAGATGACCTCACATCGCCCGACACCGGGCCCCCGATCCTCTTCTGAATCAAGGGGTTCCGCGCCGGGTCCCGCATGCGACAGGCTCGGGAAACGATTCTCGAACACGACGACGTCGTAGTCCGCAGCCGGGACCTCGCTCGAATCACCGTGCGGCGACGGGCACAGAGGGCACTGATCGGCGGGCGGCTTGTACGTACGATCCTGACGTAGCGCGGCGATCGCGATCCAGTCTCCGGTCTGACGGTCACGGCGCACTTCGGACTGGGCTGCCTCCGGCCTCGCGGCCAGCGGCCTGACGTCGGGGACAGGACGAACGTCGTTGCCGGGCAACGAGAAGAAGAGGATCTCCCGCCCGTCGGCCAGACCTGCCCGTGTCATGGTCATATCTTCTCCGTCTCGGCTACGACGATGTGGTCGACATGCTCGGCGAGTGCCGTCCGGTCTTCCGGGGAGAGCCCGTCGTCGACTATCAGCGTGTCGACATCGGCCATCCGCCCGAATACGTTGGTCCCGACTTCACGATGTTTGGTGTTGTCCGCGAGCACCAGGAGTCGCTTACCAGTGGCGATGAGACGCCGATTCGTCTCTGCCTCGGCGATATTCGGAGTGGTCAGGCCCGATTCGATGTCGAACCCGTGCACGCCGAGGAATACCGCATCGACGCGGAACGAGTCGAGGGCAGCGTTGGCGACCGGTCCGACCAGAGCATCGGACGGCGTCCGCGACCCACCCGTCAGATAGACGACGGGATCGGGTTCCGACGGATGGCCGGTCAGCTCCTGGAAGATCGAGATCGAATTGGTGACGACGGTGATCGAACTGCGTCCGCGCAGCAGTTTCGCGAGTTCGAGCGTCGTGGTCCCGGCGCTGACCGCGATGGTCATGCCGTCCTCGACCGCACCGAGCGCGGCACGTCCGATGGCGACCTTCTCCGCATGCTGACGCGCAGCCTTCGCCGTCGACGGTGGCTCGACGCCACGGTTGTCGCGAGCGATCGCGCCGCCGTGCACCTTGCGCAGCACGGCACGCTCGTCGAGAACGTCGAGATCGCGTCGGATGGTCATCTCGGAGACGTCAAGACTTTCGGCGAGTTCGACCACCTTGACCGCACCGTCGGCACGAAGCGCCGTCATGATCCGCTCATGCCGCTCTGCTGCGAGCATCCGCACCTACCTCTGGGATCTGGGGTTGATCGAACATTACCAAACATATTCACACGGATTCTCGGCATTGGATGTACGTAATTGTTTGAACCTGTTACTTTGTGTTCACATCGCTCACGACCGTGAGCCAGCTCACTCGATCAGGGAGGTTGACGCGTGACGTCGAACCTTGCGGCAGAAGGCGCGCTGTCGTTCAACACGAACGCGCTGGACTACGTGCTCATCGCCGTATATTTCGTATTCGTCCTCGGAATCGGATACGTCGCCCGCCGACAACTGTCGACGAGCCTCGACTTCTTCCTCTCCGGCCGTCGGCTACCCGCATGGGTCACCGGCATCGCATTCGTGTCCGCGAATCTCGGAGCCGTGGAGATCATGGGCATGTCCGCCAACGGCGCTCAGCTCGGTCTTGCCACGATGCATTACTACTGGATCGGAGCGATCCCGGCGATGCTGTTCCTCGGCATCGTCATGATGCCGTTCTACTACGGCTCGAAGGTACGCAGCGTTCCCGAGTTCATGCGTAAGCGGTTCGATTCGAAAGCGCACCTCGTCAACGCCATCAGCTTCGCCGTCGCGCAGATCCTCATCGCGGGCGTCAACCTGTTCCTGCTCGCGACCGTCGTGAAAGTCCTTCTGGGATGGACGTTGTGGGTGTCGTTGATCGTCGCCGCGGCCATCGTACTGACGTACACCGTGCTCGGTGGGCTGTCGGCAGCCATCTACAACGAGGTGCTGCAGTTCTTCGTCATCCTCGCTGCGCTCGTTCCTCTGACCGTGATCGGCCTCATCAAGATCGGTGGTTGGTCCGGCCTGAAAGAGAAGGTCGTTCCGACGGTCACCGACGGAACGGTGACAGCGTCGACGGGAGAACAGCTTTCGTCGTGGCCCGGCCAGGCGCTGAGCGGTTTCGACTCACCGATCCTGTCCATCGTCGGCATCGTGTTCGGCCTCGGATTCGTGCTGTCGTTCGGATACTGGACCACCAACTTCGTCGAGGTGCAGCGCGCCATGGCGTCGGACTCGATGTCTGCTGCCCGACGCGCCCCGATCATCGGCGCGATCCCGAAGATGTTGGTGCCCTTCGTCGTCGTGGTTCCCGGCATGATCGCCGCCGCCGCGATCGGCGACATGATCAACCTCAAGGAGACCGGCACCGGCGACATCACCTACAACGACGCCATGCTGCTCATGATGCGTGACATCCTGCCGAACGGCCTTCTCGGCGTTGCGGTTGCCGGTCTGATGGCAGCGTTCATGGCAGGTATGGCGGCAAACATCTCGGCGTTCAACACCGTTTTCTCGTACGACCTGTGGCAGCAGTACATCGTCAAGGACCGCGAAGACGGCTACTACATCACCGTCGGACGCGTCGCCACCGTCGTCGCAACGATTCTCGCGATCTTCACCGCGTTGATCGCGTCGGGATATTCGAACTTGATGGACTACCTGCAGACGCTGTTCGGGTTCTTCAACGCGCCGCTCTTCGCGACGTTCATCCTCGGTATGTTCTGGAAGAAGATGACGCCCGCCGCCGGGTGGATCGGTCTGGTGTCGGGCACATCCGCGGCGGTGTTCGTGTTCATTCTCTCCGAGGTAGGCGTCATCAACCTGCCCGGGCAGGGCATGCCGTTCGTGGCAGCTTCCGCTGCATTCGTCGTCGACATCGTCGTGTCCATCGCGGTCAGCATGGTCACGAAGCCGAAGCCGGCGAAGGAACTTGTCGGCTTCGTGTACTCGGAGACTCCTCGGGAGATGTTCACCGATCCCGAGGACGCGACGAATCCGTGGTTCAAGCGTCCGGTGCCGTTGGCGAGTTTCGCACTCGGCCTCGTCGTCGTACTCAACATCGTCTTCCACTGATAGGGCACTGACATGACCACTCCAGACAAGACTCCCGGCCTCGTCGCCCGACTGTTCGACATCCGCTCGGTCATCGGCGCGCTGCTCGGCATCTACGGCATTCTGCTGACCCTGGCCGGGCTGTTCCCGTCGGTGTTCGGGAACGAAACGCACTCGTCGCCGTCGAACAATGTCGTCGACATGAGCGTCGGAACCAGCGCGAACCTGTGGGTCGGGCTCATCATGCTGGCCATCGCCCTGACGTTCGGTGGCTGGGCCATCGCGCGGCCGGCCGTGGTGGGAGACGCGAAAGAGTAGGCGACTCCGTCGCATGTGCACGGAAATACATACCCCTCTATGTATTTCCGTGCACATGCTGTTTACAGCTTTACCGTCGCACCTCCCGAGAAGAGGGAATCGTGCAGTTCGATTTCCGCAGGAACCGTCCCGGCGGGGACGTCGAACACGATGGTCGCCTCGATCGAGTTGCCCGGGTTGATCTGCTCGAACGCGATTCCCTGATCCAGCACGATCGTCGCCATGTCGTCGACGGAGAACTGGCGTCCTTGCCCGTCGAGCAGCTTCTGCGCCGACGTCGCAAAGCTCTGCGCCTGATCGCCGATGTTGCGGACCGACATCGTCACGAGGACGTACTCACCTTGCGCGGTCTCGGTCAAGAAGTCCTGCCCGACGCTGGGAACGCCCGGTTGCGCACCGGTGACGACGAACTCGAACTTGCCGTCTCGAACCGGAGTACCGAGCCCCGCAGCGGATTCACTCTCGGTGGCCGCGGTGCTGCCGGTGTCGCTGGCCGGGGTGCTGCTGCCACCACCACTGTTGACTGCGGCAACCACGATGACGAGCAGAATCAACGCCAGAATTCCCGTCAGGAACTTGTGGCGGAAGAACCAATTGCGCTTCTCGGTGAGGACGGGCTGAGGTGTTGTCATGAGGAAATCCCTTCGTTCGTTTCCGATGGGACAACAACACCGCAGCGAGCACGTCCGGCACTTCGGCAAATCGGACGAACCGCCTCATCCTTTCGGTCGGTCGACGGACCGGTCGGCGGATGCCGGACTGTCGGTGACGAACCGTATGGTTTCCGTCCATGAGTACGAACCACGCCGCCCAGGTGGCGTCGCCGCGTGTGGACCACGGCTGCGGTCACTCTGAGTGTGTTCTGCTCCTTGATGACGCTCGGGCTCGCCTCGACGTCGGACAACGCCCCGGTGTGGAACTACGGATTCGGTCTGTTGCTGAATCTGATTGCCGGCTTTGCGTTGATCTGGCGTCACGAGAAGCCCTTTCTCGTGCTCGGTCTCGCGGTGGCCGGGCCCCTGTTTCTCGAGACCGACGCGACGGCCGCGCTCATCGCGCTGTTCGCCGTCGCTCGTTTCGCGACCGGCCGCGTCCTCGGTGTCTCGACTGCCCTCGTCTTCGCCGCGTGCGGAGTGTCCCTGACGTACGACGCATTCCGACGACGCGATTATTCGGTGCTGACGATGGGCGTCAAGGTGGCCAAGGACGGCCCGATCCCCGACTGGAACGTCCCGCTGTGGATCGCGTGGCTCGTCGCGGCATTTCTCGTCGCGGCCGTCACCGGCTTAGCCATCCTGCGCCGCACCCAGTCCGACCTCGACGCGGCCGTACACACCCGCGACCGGTACGCCAAGCAGTCCGACGCGTTGCGCGAAGAGGCGATTCTCGTCGCCGAGCGCACCCGAATCGCTCGCGACATGCACGACACATTGGCTGCCAGCCTCAGCCGAATCTCGTTGTTCGCGGGCGGTTTACAGGTCAACAGTACCGAGGGGCCCGAGAAGGTCGCCAACAGTGCGTCGCTGATTCGGCAAACCGCGCACGACGCGCTCGACGACCTCAAGCGCATCATCGGCGTGCTGCGCGGAACCGGCGACTACGCCGGAGGACGACGCAGCATCGAGGGGGTGTCGGATCTCGTGCACAGCGCGCGCGAGGCGGGGACTCACGTCACCTATCTGCTCGACATGTCGCCGGGTGAGCTGGGCGCGTCGACGAGCCAGGTCGCGTTTCGCGTCGTGCAGGAAGCGCTGACCAACGCACAGAAGCATGCGCAGGGGGCACCGATCCACGTCGGCCTACACGGCAACAGCGATGTCGGCCTCCGGATCGTGGTGCGCAATCACCTCACCGGCGCACCGGCGTTCGCGTACGGTTCCGGCACAGGCCTGACGGGACTCAGCGAGCAGGTCCGTCAGATCGGCGGCACCTTCGACGCCCAAGTAGTTCCCGGCGAATACCTCGTGCAGGCGTGGCTCCCCTGGCATACGTGAATCGATGTCGGTGCGGCGTCGTAAGCTTCGCTCACCATGACAACACCGGGCATCATCACCGTTCTGGTCGTCGACGACGACCGTTTCGTCCGACGCGGTGTCGCTGATATCTTCGCCGCCACCACCGACATCCGCGTCGTCGCCGATGTCGACGACGGCGACCAGGTGCTGCAGGCCGTCAGCAGATTCCGTCCCCACGTGGTGTTGATGGATCTGAAGATGAAGCGTGTCGGTGGGCTCGAGGCCACCACCGAACTGATGAAGACACCGCATCCGCCTCGCGTGATCGCGATGACGGCTCTCGACGTCGACGACCTGGTCGTTCGAGCAGTCACTGCAGGCGCGCACAGCTTCGTCAGCAAGGACGAGGCGCCCGAGACGTTTCATCTGTCGGTGCGCGCGGTCGCGGCAGGTAACACGTTGTTCAGCGAGGACGCGCTGCGCCGGATCGTCGCGTCGCAGAATCCGCCGGCACGGCCAGTGTCCCCGGCGTTGAACTCACTGACCGACCGCGAGCGAGAAGTGCTGCGCATCATGGCATCCGGCGCGACCACGGCCACCATCTCGAAGGAAATGTTCCTCAGCGAGACGACCGTCAAGACCCATATCTCGGGGATCTTCACCAAGCTGGGCGTCAACAATCGAGTCGAGGCCGCGCTCAGCGCTTTTCGCGCCGGTTGGGTGACGTAGGCGACTTCGTCGCATGTGCACGAGAATACATAGCGGGTTATGTATTTTCGTGCACATGCGCGAAGCGCCCGTCTGGTACGTCTCCTACGGATCCAACCTGCTCGCCGAGCGGTTCGCGACGTACCTGACCGGGTCACCCGCGACCGGCGAATTCGGGTTTCACCCGCCTGCCCCGTCGCCGACGCCACCCGCCCAGGACCGGTGGATGTGGATCGATCACGCCCTCTACTTCGCCGGGGTCTCCCAGAGGTGGACGGGGTCGGGCGCGTTCGTCTCCACCCAATCCGGGAGCGATCCGTCCGTCGCGCACGGATATCTGATCGAGCACGGCCAACTCGCGCACCTGCTGGCCGTCGAGAACGTCGTCGACGACATCGTTGCCCCCGATCCGACCTCGATCGACGTCGGTGGATACGCGCACCTCGACATCGACCGACGCGGCGAGGCTTTCCGCGGCAAGTACGACGCCGTCCTCCGGCTCCCGGACATCGACGGCATTCCGGCCGTGACCGTCACGAGCTCGATCGTGCGCGAGCACGGCACCCCCTCCGCGCGGTACGTGGCGACCATCCGGAGAGGCCTCGAGTCGTCCCCGCTCGAGCTGGACGTCGACGCATACCTGTCGCGAGCGATCCGGACAAATGCCGCGGGCTCGGACCAGCGGGTTTGAAAGGTCGACGGACTGTCAATCCTCGACCCGAGCGCGGCAGCCCCGCTGCTCGACACAACACGTCGACCGAAAGGCATTCGATGAGCATCAACGACGACGACATCACCACCAGCGGTTCGGGCGGCGAAGGACCTGCCGACGGCGGTTCCAACCCCAACGGACACGACGGCGGAGCCGACGGCACCGCGGGACCGGGTGAAGGCCCAGCCGACGGCGGCTCGAACCCCAACGGACACGACGGCGGAGCCGACGGCACCGCAGGACCGGGCGAAGGCCCAGCCGACGGCGGTTCCAACCCCAGTGGCCACGACGGCGGTGCGGACGGCACGGCTTGAGCCAGACAGCTGACGACCAGCGCGGATCGGGAAACCGGTCCGCGCTCGGTCGTCTGATCTCCGTCGACGAACGCACCTTCGCCGACGACTACTGGGGGCGCAAGCCGCTCCTGTCGCGTGCGTCCGAACTACAGGAATCGTTCGACGACCTGATGACTCCCGCCGCGGTCGACGAGCTGATTTCGCACCGCGGAGTACGCACGCCGTTCGCTCGGATGGCGAAGGACGGCTCGCTTCTCGACAAGTCTCAATTCACCGCGTCGGGCGGCTTCGGCGCCGAGATGACGGACCAGCTGGACTCCGCCGCGATCCTGTCCGCCTTCGCGGACGGGCACACACTCGTACTTCAGGGCCTCCATCGTCTGTGGCCACCGCTGATCGACTTCGTACGAGATCTGGTCGACGACATCGGGCATCCCAGCCAGGTCAACTCGTACATCACGCCTGCGTCGTCGAAGGGGTTCTCACCTCACTACGACGTGCACGACGTGTTCGTACTGCAGATCAGCGGCGAGAAGCGCTGGATTCTGCACCCGCCCGTGCACACACATCCGCTGTCGAATCAACCGTGGTCCGACCGCAAGAATGCGGTCGAGGAACGCGCGATCGAAGCCCCACACCTCGACACCGTGCTCCAGCCCGGCGACGCCCTCTACCTCCCACGCGGATGGATACACTCCGCGGAAGCATTGGGCGACACGACGATTCACCTCACCATCGGAGTCTCGTCGTTCACTCGCTACGACGTCGCGCACAATCTCCTCGGAGTGCTGCAGGAGGATGCCGAACTTCGCGAGCCGTTGCCCGCCGGCATAGACCTGACCGACGCGGACGCGGTGCTCCCCTACGTCGACCGCGTAGTCGACGACGTCGCGAACCTGCTGCAGCAGTTGAAGAACGACGAGCCTGCCCGACGACGCATCGCCGAACGCCTCGGCCGGCGTTTCGCCGATATCACCAGGCCCGAGCCCGTCGGCCCACTACGCACGGTGTCGTTCATGAACGCGCTCGACGAAGACAGCGCGGTGGTATGGCGACAGGGCCTGACCGCGTCGATCTCCAGGAGCGAGAACAAGATTCACCTCGGATTGCGTGACAAGACGGTATCCCTCCCCGACGAATGCGCCGACGCGATCGCGCAGCTGCAGTCCGGAAAGCCCTGTCGCGTAAGCGAGCTCGTCGGACTCGATTCGAACAGCGCCATCGTGGTCGCCCGACGCCTCCTCCGGGAAGGCGTGTTGGTACCGGCACCATGACGTGCAGTGACGCCGCCCGCACACGCGGCGACGCACTGCACGGCACCGGGTCCGCCGGGCAGCGATGGTTTCTGCTGGAAATCGATGGCGCGTGGGGTCATTCGGCTTTCCTGAACTCGTCGAAAGTCCTCGACCCGAACCTCGGCCTCCGCATCGCGCGGCACGTCGAGGCTTCAGGCATGCGCACGTTGGCAATTCGCCGCCCCGGCCGTCGGCGCGGTGAAGGCCGATGGCGATGGGCCGTCGTCGACTCTCGCATCGGATCCGAAAGCATCAGATGGGGTGAGGTCGAGCACCCCGAGGAAATCCTGACGCTCGATATCGACGGTGATGTCGGGACGGCGTCGACCGAACCGATCGTCGCCGTCTGCACTCATGGTCGCCACGACCAGTGCTGCGCGGTACGTGGGCGTCGCGTGCTCCCCTCGCTTCTGGAACGCCACGAGAGCATCACCTGGGAGTGCTCGCATCTCGGCGGCGATCGATTTGCCGGAACGATGATCGTGTTCCCAGAGGGCCTCTACTACGGAAACGTCGACGACGCGGATGCCGAGAGGATCGTCGACCTGCACAGCGAAGGACGCGTGAACCCGCGATTCCTCCGCGGGCGCAGTTCACTGACCGCCGCCACGCAAGTTGCTCAACACCATGCGCGAGAAGCGCTGCAGGACAATCGGATAGACACTCTGCATCCCTTGTCCGAAGTGCAGAACGGGAGCAGGTGGACGGTGACACTCGATCACGACGGGCACAGTGTCGAAGTCGGGCTCGAGCAGGGCCTGTCCGATCCCATCACGTCGACGTGTTCTGCCACGCGGGCCGGACCAGTTCGGACATTCGAGTTGATCTCCGTTTCAGAGCTACGAGTACCGTCAGCCGAGTGAACGAGCTCGAGCACGGCCGACGGATCTCTCTCGCTGCAGCGGCCGGTCTCGCCGCCGCGATGGGCGTCGGGAGGTTCGTCTTCACGCCGATCCTGCCGATCATGGTGGATTCGGCGGGCGTGAGTCCCAGCAGCGGCGCCGTCATCGCCACCGCGAACTATGCGGGCTACCTGCTGGGCGCAATCCTGCTGTCCGTTCGCCCGAGCCTCAACACGACCAACGCCTTCCGGATGTGGGCCGGAGTGCTGATCGTCAGCGAAGTAGCCATGGCCGCCGTCGACAACACCGCCATGTTCTCGTTTCTCCGATTCCTCGCAGGGCTTGCCAGTGCTGCAGTGTTTCTGGGCTGTGCCAGTACCGTTGCACAACACGCCAAGTCATCCCCCGGCATCACGTTCGGGGGAGTCGGCGCAGGTATCGCCGCGTCGGGCGTATTGACTCTCGTTGCTGCACCCCATCTTTCGTGGCAAGGCTTGTGGCTCTGCTCGGCACTGTTGACCGCCGTGGTGATCATCCCCGCGCTGACGCTGCGAATCCACGCCGAGTCTCGTTCGCACAGCGGCGAAAACACGTTGTCCCATCGCGATCGAACGATCTGGCGAGTCCTTCTGGTCACGTACTTACTCGAAGGCCTCGGGTACATCATCGTCGGAACGTTTCTCGTCGCCGCGGTCGGTGGCCATGGAAACTCGTCGGTGGGACCCGCGGTGTGGATAGTCGTCGGACTTGCCGCCGTCCCCGCAACCGTGTTGTGGCACGCCGTTGCCCGTCGTATCACGACGAGACGAGCACTGGTGGCTGCGTTTTCGTTGCAGACGGTCTCGGCGCTACTCCCTGCGCTGACGTCGAACTCTGCGGTTGCCGTCGTCTCCGCCGTGCTGTTCGGCGGCACTTTCATGGGCATCACGATGTTGACACTCAGTACCGCAGCGCAACTGCCCATAGGCCGGACCGCAGCGACGCTGACGACTGTCTACGGAGTCGGGCAAGTTCTCGGGCCTCTCGTCGTCGCCCCGGCGCTCGGAAATTCCTACGCGGTCGCTTTCGTCGTCGCGACGGTCGTACTCGCCCTCGGCACGGTCGGTGCAATCGTCGCGGGCCGACTGCACGCCACACCCTGACGCAAGGATTCAGCGCGGCCATAAAGCTGGATCTGCATCACAGTAAAGAATTCCTATGCTCCGGGTCACACGTGCGTTACTGTATGTGCACAGAGAGCAACGGTGTTGCACACAGCGCAACACATTCACTCGGAGGCAATTCTTTGAGCACTTCAACCAGACGTCCGATGCGCCTACTCATCGGCAGCGGGGCTGCAGCAGCGATCGTTGTCGGAACACTGACCGGCTGCGCCGATCGTTCCGGCGGAGGTTCCTCGGACGAGGACTTCCCCAGCGGGAACATCACCCTGCTCACACCGACCGCAGCCGGCGGAGCAACCGACCTCACCGCCCGCACGCTGGGCAAGCAGATGGAAGCCGATCTCGGCGTCAGCGTCATCGTCGAGAACCGACCCGGCGGTGCCGGATCCATTGGGATGCAGTACCTCGCCGACCAGGACCCGAACGGATACACCATCGGAGTTCTCCCGGTCGAGGTCAGCCTGCTCGGGCACCAGGGATACTCGATCGATCCCGCCGCATACGACTTCCTCGGGCAAGTCAATTCTCAGCCGGGCACCATTGCCGTGCCGGCGAACAGCCCGTTCCAGACGCTCGACGACCTGCTCGCCGCGGCGAAGGCCGAGCCGGGCGGTGTCACCGTCTCCAACGCAGGCCCCGGGTCCATTTGGGAAGCAGGTGCGCTCGAACTCGGACGGGTGGCCGGCGTCGAGTTCACCGGCGTTCCATTCGACGGCGGTGCTCCCGCAGTGACCGCTGCGGTCGGATCGCAGGTCGACGCGGTAGTCGCCGGCATCGGCGAAACCGCACCAGCACATGCCGACGGACGTCTTCGCGTCCTGGCCGTCTTCACCGACGAGCCTGCACCTGCGCTTCCCGGAGTTCCGACAGCCACCGAGCTGGGTCAGGACGTCGTGATCGGCAGCTGGGCGGTGATCGCAGCTCCCGCAGGCCTCCCCGACGCAGTGGCCACGCGGCTGGAAGAGTCGATCGACATTGCCGCCGCCACAGACGAATACATCGATCTGATCGAATCGGGCGGAAACCTCCCGCTCTATCGGTCGGCCGACGAGGCCACCGCGTTCGTGGGAACCGAGTCCGATCGATTCGGAGAGTTGGCGGCGCAGGAATGACCACTCAGGACATTCCCCTGAGCGCCGTCGGCACACCCGACCACGCCCAGGTCGACGACCGGCGCCCCAATCACAAGATGTACGAGGCCGCACTCGGTCTCGTCGTCGTTACCCTCGGCGCAGCTGTCTACTTCATGGCCGACGGAATCGACGTGGCCCGTGAAGGGCAGTCCTTCGGACCACGCTGGTGGCCCACAGCTCTCGCCATCTCGATGGTCGTCATCGGACTGATACTGATCGTCCAAGCCATTCTCAGCCGAATCACCTCCGACGAACCTCCCATCACGAAGTCGGGCGGATTTGCTCTGACAGCATCACTGGCGCTGATCGGCGCTTATGGATTCGCTTGGCAGTACTTCGATTTCAGAGCAGTCACCGTGGTTCTACTCGCTGGACTCGTCACCATCGCCGGCGGCCGAGGACTCAAGGCACTTGTCCTGTTCCCGGTCGCCACCACACTGATCCTGTGGGCGATATTCGGCCTGTTGCTTCAGGTTCCGCTGTGAACGCGGTGACCGAGGGCCTGAGCGCCCTCCTGGATCCGAGCATCGGTGTATGTCTGCTCGTCGGAGTTCTACTCGGCACGCTCGTCGGTGCGGTTCCTGGAATCACGGCGGCGATGGCAGTCGCGTTGGCCGCCGGTTTCACCCTGACGCTGGAGCCCCTCCAGGGCTTGGCGATTCTTCTGTCCATCTATGTCGCAGCGCAATTCGGTGATCGGGTCCCGTCGATCCTCATCAACACACCCGGCACGCCGGCCTCGATCGCGACGACGTTCGACGGATTCCCGATGGCCAAACAGGGCCGCGCCGGCATCGCGCTGACGAGTTCGGCGTTGGTCTCGGCAGTCGGATCCGTCGTCGGAATCTGTATCCTGATCTTCGCCGCCCAACCCATCGCAAGCGTCGCGCTGCAGTTCGGACCCGCCGAAATGTTCGCACTCGTCGTATTCGGAATGACGATGATGATCGGCGTCTCCGGTGGCCGCGTCGTCAAAGGATTGTTCGCTGGAATTCTCGGATTGCTCCTCGGCACGATCGGCCGCGACCCCATCACCGGCGACGGGCGTTTCACATTCGGCCTGAACGAGCTGAGTTCCGGGATTCCGTTCATCGCAGCGATCGTCGGGTTGTTCGGCATCGCCGAAGTGTTCAACCAGATGATCAGCAAGCATCCGAATCTGATGCCAACGCCGATCACGCAGCTCGGAAAATGGTGGCCCAACAAGGCAGAACGTCGTGAGCTCGTCAAACCCGCACTCATCGGGTCCGGAGTCGGTGCTGTGGTCGGTGTCGTTCCCGCCGCGGGTGGCGACATCGCCGGCATCGTCTCGTGGGATCAGACGCGTCGGGCATCCAAGACCCCCGAGAAGTTCGGCAAGGGGTCCCTCGAAGGTCTGGCGGCTGCCGACACAGCGAGCACAGCGACCATGGGTGGCTCGCTCACCACAACCCTTGCCCTCGGAGTTCCCGGCGACGCGGTCATGGCAGTCATGATCGGTTCGATGGTCATCTGGGGCCTTCAGCCCGGCCCCGCTCTGTTCGTCGATTCACCGGATCTGGTCTACAGCCTCGCCGGAATCATGTTGCTCGCAACCTTCGTCGCCTTGGCGCTGGCCCTCGTCCGCATGCGTGGGGTCATCAAGCTCCTCGACCTTCCTCAGCAATATCTCTGGGCGGTCATCATCACCTTCTGCATGGTCGGCACATATGCCGTGCAGAACAGCGCGTTCGACGTCGGCTTGATGCTCGTCTTCGGACTCCTCGGATTGTTGCTGCGCCGCACCGGTTTCCCGGCCGGACCACTCGTCCTCGGTCTCATTCTCGGGCCGCTCGCGGAAAGCAATATCCGACGCGCATTCCTGATCGACGGCGCAGCCAGTATCTACACCAGCGCGATCGCAGTGGGGCTTCTCGTGCTCAGCGCACTCGCAGTGCTCGGCCCGTACATCCGCACAGGACTGAAGAAGGGCCTACGTCGTGGCACCAGGGAGCGGATCGATGCCTGAGATTCTGTGCATCGGCGAGACCATGACCCTCGTCGCACCTGTCGATGCGACCCCGCTGGCGACCGCAGACCTGTTCGGGCTGCACATGGGCGGAGCCGAATCGACTGTAGCTCTGTACCTGGTGGAACAAGGCCACAGCGTCGCCTGGGCGAGTTACGTGGGAGCCGACCCCCTGGGCGATCGCATCGTCGGCGAAATCGCCGCACACGGCGTCGACACGTCATATGTCCGAAAACTCGAGGACGCACCTACCGGTGTGTATTTCAAGGACCCCGACGACGGCGCCACGACGGTCCACTACTACCGGCGGAACTCCGCTGCGTCGCGAATGTCGCCCGACATGCTCGACGGACTGCCATTGCGCGAAGTGTCCATCGTGCACGTCTCGGGCATCAACGCAGGACTGTCGGAGACGTGTGCCGCGATGATGGAGTCGCTGTTCGACCTGTGCGCTGGTTCGCCGACATCGATTTCGTTCGACGTGAACTACCGGCCCGGGGTCTGGGGAGTCGAGCGCGCCGCCCCTGTGTTGCTCGATCTGGCGCGACGGGCGGACATCGTGTTCGTCGGCAGGGACGAGGCTGCCGACCTGTGGGGCACGACCGATGCCGACTCGATCGCGGCGTTGATCGATTCTTCTTCACGAGCACGCACGCTCGTGGTCAAGGACAGCGATGTCGGCGCCACGGAGTTCACCGAATCCGAAACGGTCTTCGTCCCTGCTCACGACGTCGAGGTCGTCGAGGTCGTCGGAGCCGGTGACGCCTTCGCTGCTGGATACTTGTCCGGGTTGTCGAACGGCAAGGATGCGCACGGACGCCTGTCGATGGGGCACGATCTCGCCGCACGAGCGTTGTCGAGTACCAACGACTTCGTCCCGGCAACGACGGGCCTCGATGCCTGACCTGAACCGCCCCACTGTCGAAGGAGCACGCAATGTCGCAGAGCGTGGAACGCGCTGTCGAGATTCTCGAGTTCGTGGCCGTACAGCCGCGCACTCAGAGTGAGGTCGCCGCCCACCTCGACGTACACCGATCCACCGCGCTTCGTGTGCTTCAAACCCTCACGGACTACGGATTGACCCGCAAACGGGCGGACGGTAAGTACAGCGTTGGATACCGGCTCGCCGGTCTCGCCAACGCGGCCCGTGAACAGTTCGATTTCGCCAATGTCGCCAGGCCGTACCTCGTCGGCTTGGGCGAACAGTGCTCGCACACCATTCATCTGGCAGCGCTCGAGGGCCGACGGATCATCTACGTCGACAAGATCGAGCAGCCGGGAATGATCAAACTGTTCTCGCAGATCGGCGCATCGGTGTGTTTGCACACCGCCGGGGTCAGCAAGGCGATCCTCGCGTTCCAGACACCGGACGTCGTCGATTCCGTCATGGCGGCAGCCGATTTCGAGAAACATACGTCGACGACCATCACCTCTCGAAGCCGATTCGACGACGAACTGGCGGTCGTCGCCGAGCGGGGCTGGTCCGTGGACGACGCCGAATACGAGGACTACGTCAACTGTGTGGCAATGCCGGTGCGCGACGCGAGCAATCGCGTCGTGGCCGCGGTATCCGTCACTGCTCTCAAGGGCCGCGCCGATCTCGCGGCTCTGGAATTACTGCTGCCCGACTTGCGTGCAGTGACCGACAACGTATCGAAGGAGCTCGGATGGAGACCATGAATTCCTGGTTCGACCAGGCATTCTCCCCCGCGCCGGTCATGGCGATTCTGCGCGGATTCTCGCCCGCGCGAACCGTCGAACTCGCCCACCGCGGCTGGGACGCCGGCATCACATGCATCGAAGTGCCCATTCAATCTCCTGCAGCCGTCGCCGCGCTGGTTGCCGTAGCAGATGCTGCCGCCGAGCGCGGCATGACAGTCGGCGCCGGGACGGTGGTGACTCCTGATCTCGTTGCGACTGCACACGATTCAGGTGCTGCATTCACCGTGGCCCCCGGATTCGATCCCGTCGTCGCGCAGGCGAGTATCGACGCGGGTATGCCGCATCTCCCCGGCGTCGCAACCGGAACCGACGTGCAGAGTGCGGCGGCATTCGGACTCGGCTGGGTCAAAGCGTTCCCCGCTTCGGTGCTCGGCGTGGAATGGTTCTCCGCCATGAGGGGCCCGTTTCCCACGATGAAGTTCGTTGCCACCGGCGGCATGAACGCCCGGAATGCCTCCGAATATCTCAGGGCAGGAGCCGATGTCGTCGCCGTTGGATCGGCGCTCGAGGACGAAGCCCAGATCGACCTTCTGACAGACCTTTTCGCATCTCGATAGGAGTATCACCCGAATGCCTTCTCTTCTGAACGACGCCTACACCCCGGCGCCGGATCGCTACGACACGATGGACTACCGCCCCGTCGGCAAGTCCGGGTTGCTGCTGCCTGCAGTCTCACTCGGAATGTGGCACAACTTCGGCGACGACACCCCGATCCAGAAGCAGCGCGACATCGTTCGTGCCGCATTCGATCTCGGTATCACACACTTCGATCTGGCAAACGGATACGGACCCCCGATGGGGTCCGCGGAGAAGAACGTGGGTCGAATCCTCGCAGAGGATTTCGCGAACCTACGCGACGAGATCGTCGTATCGACGAAAGCCGGTTACGACTTCTTTCCCGGCCCGTACGGTCGCGGCGGCGGCGCCAAATATCTACTCGGCAGCCTCGAGCATTCCCTGACGAGTTTGCGTCTCGACTATGTCGACATCTTCTACAGCCACCGCTTCGACCCGAACACGCCACTCGAGGAGACTGCCCGCGCGCTCGATACCGCAGTTCGATCGGGCAAGGCTCGCTACGCTGGCATCTCGTCGTATTCTGCGGCTCGAACGGTCGAGATGGCAGGTCTTCTACGAGATCTCGGAACGCCGTTGGCGATTCATCAGCCGTCGTACTCTCTGTTGAATCGCTGGGTCGAGAACGGCGAGCCGTCCCTCCTGGACGTGTTGGCCGACGAGGGCGTCGGGTGCATCGCGTTCTCCGCACTGGCGCAAGGACTGTTGACCACCAAGTATCTGAACGGGGTCCCGGAAGGCTCGCGGGCGACACAAGGCAAGACACTGCGCGACGGCATGCTCTCGGACAAGAACCTGCATAACGTCGCCGCGTTGAACAAGATCGCCGAACGCCGCGGACAACCATTGGCGCAGATGGCACTTGCGTGGGTGTTGCGCAATACGCAGATCTCCTCCGTCCTCGTCGGTGCATCACGGCCGAGCCAGCTGGCAGACAGTGTGCTTGCGCTGCAGAGTCCCGAGTTCACGACCGACGAGCTGGCCGAGATCGACCAATTCGCTGTCGACGGTGAACTGAACATCTGGCTCGCGTCCTCGACCGCATGAGCACACCTGCACTCGACGCCGTCACCGCCGACGAGCAGGAGGTGCGGTTCGGCACATTCGACTACGACGATGCATGGACGCTCGGTTGCAGGATGCGTGAGGCGGCCGCGTCGCGCAGTCTTCCGCTCGTCATAGGGATCACGCACGGACATCAACGCGCCTTTCATACGGCGCTGCCCGGCGCGTACCCCGAGAACGATCATTGGCTGTCACGAAAGCTGGAGACAGCCAAGCGATACGGCCGAAGCTCGATGGGAGTACTGGAATTCTTTCTCGCGACGGGCCGGGATTTCGATACCCAGTCCCGCCTCCCAGCGGAGCACTTCGCCGCAGCCGGCGGTGTTGTGCCCATTCAGGTCAGAGGAGTCGGGATCGTGGGTTACGCCGGGGTGTCCGGCCTTCCGCACCGCGAGGATCACACCTTCGTCATGGAACAGCTGCGAGCATTCGCCGCACAAGGCTGAGATTCGACACGACTGTCGAGGGTGGACGGCACCCACCCTCGGCAGGCACCATCGACTTCATGCCCACGATCGGTCGAATCCTGCTCGGCGCGTTTCTGCTGTTCGCGGGGTCGAGCCATCTGTTCTGGGCACGGGATACATTTCAGGCACAGGTGCCGACGTGGGTGCCGCTGGATGCGGATTTCGTGGTTCTGGCGTCGGGCATCGTGGAAATCGCTCTCGGTCTTTCCCTTCTCGTGCTTGCGCGCTACCGGGTGCTCGTGGGGTGGGTCGTCGCGGCGTTCTTCGTTGCTGTCTTCCCGGGGAACATCTCGCAATTCCTCACTCATTCGGACGCTTTCGGTCTCGACACCGATTCGTCACGAGCAATTCGACTTCTGTTCCAGCCGCTGCTGATCGTATGGGCACTGTGGTGCACGGGCGCGTGGCGCTGGTGGCGGAACAGGCGCCGGGCAGAGGTGTAACTTGCGATCATGACTACCTCGTGGCAAGACCCCACGGCAGTGAACCTGATGCTCGACGACCTCGAGACGTGGGCCGTGGTCGGACTCTCCGGCGATCCGAGCAAGACCGCGTACTCCATCGCGGAACTGTTGCAGAAACGCGGCAAGCGGATCGTACCGATTCATCCCGACGCTCCGACCGTGCTCGGCGAGCAGGGCTACGCGTCACTCGCCGATGTGCCCTTCCCGATCGACGTCGTCGACGTCTTCCGTCGTTCGGAGGCTGCCGGCCAGTTCGCCGACGAAGCAGTGGCTGCCGGGGCCAAGGCCGTGTGGTTCCAGTTGGGCGTCGTCGACGAGGCGGCGTTCGAACGCACTACCGCCGCGGGTGTCGCGATGGTGATGGACACGTGCCCGGCGATCGAGTGGCGTCGTAGACCGTAGGCTGAACCACGCAAACCGGACGTAAGACGCGAAAGGCGCCCCCTCATGGCTATCGACTACACCCGCAGAACTCCCGAGCCAGGATCGTCGGGTGTCAGCCTCAGCAAGGTCACGTTGTCGAAGGCCGCGCCGACGGTCAACCTCGCCAAGAAGGGCGAATCCCAGGGCGCGATGCGTGTGAACCTGAATTGGTCGAGCGGGGCGCCCGAGCAGCCGAAGAAGAAGGGCTTCCTCGCCAAGCTGGCAGCAGCGACGAGCGCTCCCAGCGGGGTCGATCTCGACCTCGGCTGCCTTTACGAGCTGGCCGACGGCAGCAAGGGCGTCGTACAGGCACTGGGTAACAGTTTCGGATCTCTGCAAGGCCCTCCGTTCATCGCCCTGGATGGTGACGACCGGTCCGGCAGCGTTGCAGGCGGCGAGAACATGCACGTCAACCTGGCCAACCCGGCCGCCTTCAAGCGAATCCTGATCTTCGCGATGATCTACGAGGGCGCTCCCAACTGGGCTGCCGTCGATGGCGTCGTCACATTGTTTCCGACGAGCGGACCGCAGGTGGAGGTTCGCCTCGACTCGGCCAGTAACTCGGCGCGCCTCTGCGCAATTGCATTGCTGCAGAACACGGGCCAGGGATTCACCGTCACCCGCGAGGTCAAGTACATCGATGGCGGGCAGTCCGAGCTCGACAAGGCCTACGGCTGGGGAATGCAATGGAAGGCCGGGCGGAAGTAGCGACGGGTGAGCATGCGTTCAATGGGCAGGCTCGCGGACATCGATCTACAGAACTCCCGATTTCGACCCCGAATGCATGACGACGAATGCGAGAGGCACTATGGAGGTGGATAAGACTTATTACATGGACTAAGCAACAGGTGGGGTGCGATGAGCGACGCAGCTGCAATCGGTGACGGCATCATCCAGATTCCGGTACCCATCACCGACAATCCCCTCGGCCACACGCTGGTATACGCGATGGAGTCGCCGGGTGGACTGATTCTCGTCGATGCCGGGTGGGACGACGACAACGCGTGGAACGGCCTGACGTCGGGACTCGAAGCCGTCGGACATTCGGTGTCCGAAATCGAGGGCGTCGTGCTCACGCACTTCCACCCCGACCACATCGGGCTGTGTGGACGCGTTCGCGAGGCGTCGGGCGCGTGGATCGCCATGCACGAGGCCGATCATGCGCAGTTCAAGGGCATGGTCGAGACGCGTGACGACGAGTGGCTCGCCGCCGAGAAGAAGAACATGCTCGCGGCGGGCGCGTCGTTGTCGGACCTCGACGCGTGGCAGAACGCCGCCCCCAAGGCCCCCACGGGTCCGGAATCCGCGCCGGACCGGATCCTGGTCGACGGCGAAGCGATCGCGCTCGCCGGCCGTGAGCTGCGTGCTGTCTACACGCCGGGCCACACGCCCGGGCATGTCTGTTTCCATCTACCCGCGTCCGACGTCATGTTCACCGGGGACCACGTACTGCAGAAGACGACGCCGCACGTGGGCAATTTCGTCTACCCCCTCGAGGAACGTGACGCGCTCGCCGAATTCATGGACTCACTCCGGCGCGTACAGACGATGAACATCACGCGCGGACTCGGAGCTCACGGACTGCCGATCGACGACGTCGCCGCTCGCGCAGGCGAATTGATCGATCATCACGAAGGGCGTCTCGACCATCTGCACGACGCGTTCCGCGACGACCAGATCAGCGTGTGGCAGGTCGCCGAGCGGATGCAGTGGTACAAGCCGTGGGCCGATATCTCGCCGATGGGCAAGGTGATGGCATTGTCCGAAGCTGCGGCGCATCTGCGACATCTGGTGGCACGAAACCTCGTGGCTCAGGTGCCGGACACATCACCGGTACTGTTCGCCAGGGTCTGATCCGCGGGCGTCATCTGGAGTCGGACGCCCATCAATCGCACTTTGCGAGTGTGGTCGAATCGTTCGACGAGGGCGGCTGCCGCGTCGGCAATATCATCCGGATCGAAGGTCGGACTCGGGAGAGCCGTTGTCGTGGTGTGGGTTTCGAACGGTACGTAGCGAACCTTCAGGGTCACCCGAACTGCCATGCGATTCTCGGCGAGAATGTCCTCGCGGACGCGGAGCGCCAGCTTTCGCACCTCGTCGGTGACGGCTGTCCAGTCGTCGAGATCTTGCTGGAAGGTCGTCTCGCGGCTGTGTGATCGTGCAATCCACGGCTCGGCAGAAACCGGGGACAGGTCGACGCCTCGCCCCTTCGTTGCGATCCACGGCCCCGTCTTGGGCCCGAACTCCGCAGCGAGCACGGCGTCTTCGGTGGCCGCAAGTTCCGCAACCGTCGTGATGCCGAGTGCCGCAAGCTTCTTCGCGGTCTTCTTGCCGATCCCCCACAACGCGTCGGTCGTGCGCTCCCCCATGATCTCGAACCAGTTGTCCTGCGTGAGCGTGTAGATGCCTTGCGGCTTACCGAAGTCCGTCGCAATCTTGGCTCGGAGTTTGTTGTCCCCGATGCCGACCGAGCAGTGCAATCCCGTCGCCTCGAACACAGCATCGTGAACATGCTGCGCGAAGGCAATCGGGTCGTCGGTCTCGACACCGAGAAATGCTTCGTCCCAACCCATTACCTCGACGACGACGTCCAGACTGCGGAGCGTTTCCATGACTGCACCCGACGCCGCCGTGTACGCCTCGCCGTCGACAGGCAGAAAAATCGCGTCGGGGAGCTTCTTCGCGGCCACCCGCAGCGGCATGCCGGACCCGACGCCGAACGCACGAGCCTCGTACGACGCCGTCGAGACCACCCCGCGTTCCGTCGGATCCCCACGTCCGCCGACGACGACGGGTTTGCCTCGGAGCTCCGGATTGCGTAGCACCTCGACCGCGGCGATGAACTGATCCAGGTCGACATGGAGCACCCACCGTCGGCGTCGGGTGTCGGTCATGTGGACATTCTGCGCCATCGGCGAGTCGAGTTCGGTTGATTCATTGACTCCTCCCCGCCGAGATCGAGGTTATGCCGTCGGATCAGGTGATTCGGCGACATAACCTCGATATCAGCGGAAGACGCTGCCTTTGTTGGCCAACGCCTTGACGCGGTCGACTGTCCACTCGACGAGGACTTCTGCCTTGCGCTTGCGGCCCGTCTCCCGCCGAGTGTCGATCTCCTGCTCGGCGATGATGTCTCGAAGCTGGTCGACCGTCAGCTCGCTTAGCTTCGTGGTGAGGTGCTCTTCGCCTTCGTCGCGCAGCACGACGAAGGGATCGAACACGCCAGGCTCGCGAGCGGGCTTCTTCGCAGGCGCTGCCCGTTTTCTGGCGGGAGCCTTCGTCTCGGCGACCTTCGCGACGGGGCCATCCTCGCTGGGTGCAACAGCGAACGCGGTCGCCAGAGCCTTGGCGAATCGAGGTGTTCGAGCTGCCTCCTCTGCAACCACGTGAAACAACTTCGTCAGCAGCGATGCCGCCGTTGCGTCAGCAGTGTTCAGCTTCATCAATGCACCGCTCAGTTCCTGAACCTGAACGCGCTGCTGTGCGTCGTCGGTGATGCTCATAGCTTGGCTTCCGCCTCCGTCAGTATGTGCTTGGTTATCTCACGCAGCTGGTCGAACTGACCGGCGTTGCCGTACTTGGTTTTCAGCGTTCCGTATGGCTCGAACTGAGCCGAGGCGGCAATCGCGTTCGATTCGGTCAGGTAAACGGGAAGTACGTTCTGGATATTGGGATCACGCCGCAGATTCCGAATCGTGGTCCGGTGGATCGCCGAGTTGGACTTGTATTTGGTGATCACCAGGCCCAGTTCCACGATATTCCTACCGAGCTCGTCGCCGAACTTCTCGATGCGGTTCTGAATCTGCGGAATTCCGTAGGTGGACAAAACATCTGGGATGGTCGGAATGATGTACCCGTCGGCCATCGCAAGACCGTTCAGCGTGATGGGGCCGACGTTGGGCGGGCAATCGATCAGGATGTAGTCGTAGTAGGCCTTCACCGGTTCGATCGCCTTCGCGAGGATGTCGACCGCGCTGGTCGCGGACCCGTCATTGACGCGAAGTGCACTGACGCGCTCCTGAAGTTCGATCAGATCGAGCGACGACGGGAGCAGGTCGACACCTGTCACCTTCTTCACCGGCGACACAGACTGCTGAATGCTCGCCTGTACATCGAAATTCGACGTGCCCTCGACGGCATCACGGAACAGAGTCGCGAGAGTCAGCCCCTGCTTGTTCAGGTCGAACCAGTCGGTCTCGCTGATCATCATCGTGGTCAGGTTAATCTGCGAGTCCAGGTCGATGAGCAGCACCTTGCGCCCGAATTCTGCAGACATGAACTCCGCCACGCCCGACGTGATCGTGGTCTTGCCGACGCCGCCCTTGAGGCTGATCGTCGCAATTACCTTGGCCATAGAGCACCGTTCCTGTTCATAACATTTGACTCACTTTGCATCGACGATCGCCTGAACTCCCGGCTGTCTCAGCCTGAATCCTATTCGCGGCGTGGGTTCCGCCAAGTATGGGAGCGCATAGGAGAACAAGGTCGCAAAGTCACCAGGATCCGCGGTCCCCGTTCGCGCGCGCTTCATGTTCTTCGATCCATAGGCCGGGTCATTGGCGAAGACGAGAATCAACCCTCCGCGAGTACCACGGCGGAGTTTCCTTGCAGCCTGACCACCATCTTTACCAGGCCCACCCGCGATGTGCTCGATCGCCTCTCGCTCGCGCACCGCCGTGCCGCTGAAACCCGATCGGTACTCGTAATCGAGTCGCTTGCGGTTGACGATCGGGAGTAGCTCATCCCATCCCTTCACTGCGATGGGAAGGCGGGTCTTCGGCAGCGGCAGCAAGATTGCAAAGTCCTCGAGCTTCTCACGTTCGACCGCCGATTCCATGGCTGCCAGGTGCGGTCCGAAGTCCCAGTTGCCATCCCAGACGAACTGTTTGACCGCATCGACAACTGTGGCAGCACCGACCACTCCGTACCTCGCCTCGAACGTCCGGCGAATGCCATGGCTCCCGGTCATTTCGAACGTCGCTCTGTCTTTCAGACTCTCCAGGAGCGGCGCGACAGCAGCGAAGTGTTGCTTGTTGTAAGTGCCGTCACCTCGTGGCGGTTGCATCGTGAAGCTGAAGGCGTGCCCGCCGACACCTCGATAGACCTGTTCGGCGTTGTACATCTTGTTCGC
The DNA here is from genome assembly GCF_900188125.1 of Rhodococcoides kyotonense. Lineage (GTDB taxonomy): Bacteria > Actinomycetota > Actinomycetes > Mycobacteriales > Mycobacteriaceae > Rhodococcoides > Rhodococcoides kyotonense. The sequence continues at coordinate 296,770 of NZ_FZOW01000007.1, forward strand.
GGACGTCGGCTTCAGCCAGGGTTGCGACTGAAACACCATGGGCGGAACATCGATTGGCGTCACCATCGGTTCTCCGCCCACATTCAGTCCGGAGAACCGCGCCAGTTCCGTCCTGAACTCCTCTTCATCTCGCACGATCGTAGCGAAGGCCTCGTACATGTCATAGGGCTTTCCCGCAGGTCCCGGGACATTCCGACCGATGAACAGTCGGACCAGATCTCGATATCCCTGCCTGAAACCGAACCATCGCCCCATCTGCATCAACGTGTCGGCCTGTGGAGTACGCCTCGTGTAGTACGTGGTGGTCAAACCCTCGACCGTGAATCCTCGACTCAACTTTGCACCGCCGACCAATATCTTCCACACATCGCGGGCGTCGAAGTTCAGCGCTTCCTGGGTGTAGTCGTCCTGTTTCTCGCCATTGACGATGATGACAGGGCTCGCTCCCTCCGCGATTTTGTCGGATGCAGCGCCTATGAACTCCTCCAGCTCGTCGAATGTTTGCGGATTCACCGAGCCGGGTTCGCTGCGAGCTTCGGATACGACCTTGAAGTCACGCTCCCAAAGTTGTTCCAAGCGAACAGCGCTCGCAGGTTGGCTGTAGCCGCTCGTCTTCCATAGTGCCTTGAACTCGTTTGCGACCGCTGTATGCTCGGTAGTTTTCACGGACTCGTGCACCAGCATCGTGTGGTGCCGGAACTTCTTCGAACCCTTCGACTCGCGAAAAAGCTTGATGGCGCCTGCCAGCACGAAAGAATCAAGCGCAAGTTGCTGTTCGGCATCTCGACCTTCGCCATCCCATCCCGCCCATAGATCGCGTACGAACGCAGCCTTGTTCGAGTTCGCGGGCGTACGCTCACCGTCGTCGAACTCGTCTCCGTCGTTCAGATCATGAAAGTCCGTACCTCCCATGTACGGGCCTGGCCTGTCGAGGCTGATGATGAAGTCCTTGGGAAAGATGGTTTCACTGTCTTCGACATCGACGAAGACATTCGCGAATGGTGTTGCGGTGTAACCGATGTACTGTGCTCGCTTCAGAACTTTGAGCAAGTCCGCAATACGCTCGTTGATTGCGGTTCGTTCGATCTGATCCGAGGCCCACTTCGCAGGATTGGTCGTATTCACGGATGCCTGATCGGCCTCATCGTCGATGATGAGGGCCGGGATCTGGTCGAGTTCGGTCGGAACCCGTTGCAGGTCTTCGACCAGCTTCTTCAACACCGTCGAGTTCTTCTTCACGATGGCGATTCGAACGTTGCTGGAGTACAGGTTGACCGGATCGTGCAGTGGCTTGCTGTGGTCGGCGATCTCGTATTGCAGTGCCGACAGCCCTTTTCCGAGGGACTTGAAGTCGTCGGACGCCCCGGTCAGACGCCGGATCGCCGGCGCTTTGGACGACGTATTCGGGTCGACCTCGTGCTCGAGGAACTTCCCATCGATCCAATCCTGATCGAGTGCGTAATCGCCGTCCGCGCCGATGTTCTGTCGACCGATCAGCTCCATGTCGAGCCTGCGCTGAGTTTGGCTGCGCAGCATCTCGATAGTGCCGGTGAGGACAATGATCAGCCTGTATCCGGCATCTATGGACTTCGCAATGACACCGGCGAAATTTGCGGTCTTGCCGCTCTGGACGTACCCGACAACAAGGCCTTTGGATTGGTAGGGCTCGTCACGGGTCGGATCGGCCAACCGCTGGACGATCTCACGCGTCATCACATCCAGCCGGTCGACGGTTGCCGAATCGAGTTTCGTTGCGACGACATTAGAATATGCGCGCCAATAGAAGTCGCGCTCCTGGCGTCTCTTCTCCTCGTACCACGGCGCCCACGGCTGGGGTGCAGCGATGACCACAGGACCGCCGATGATTGGATACCGCACGGTGATCTCGTCGTGCCCCGCCGGAATTCCGAGCTTTTCGTAAACCCGGACTCGTCGCTCAGGACTGTTCGGGGCAGTGCCGTCGGCCCATTCGGCCGCAGAATCTGCGTCCCATCGAACAAGACTGCTGGCGAACACATTCCGCACAACAGAGGCCGAGTCGTCGACGAGCACAGAGACAATCGTCTCGATGTCGACTCCCTGCGGGTGACCGTCGAGATCGCGCGAATTCACCGGTCCGAGAATGCCCGAAGGGGCAAAGTCTCCGAACTCCCGTGCGATCGCCTCTTCCAGCTTCATGATTCGCCCCCTGCCTTCTCGCGATTCGACGCCATCGCCGAGACCAACACGTCCTGCCACGCCTTCATCTGCTCGATCTGCTTCGCGCTCAGACGCTGCGCCGTGAACATCTGGTGCACAAGGAGATACAACAGTGCCTTCACAACTGGGGCATCCGTATTGTCTCGACTGCGCTTCCCGAGCAGCTCGGTGCGGAATCGAGCGTTGATCCACAGAGTTCGGTTCTTCAGGTCCACCTCGAAGAATCTGTCGCGCTTCAGCACTCGCCACTGCATGGCCACTGGCTCCTGGCCGTCGTCGAAGGTGAACGCGTCGCTGAAGGAGTCGAGCACGTCCTCGGGGAATCCCGAACTCGGTTGCAGCGCAGTGATCGGCTTCGGGGTCCGGGTTCGCGCGGCCTTCGTGGTCGAGACCGCATCCGCGACAACCTGAGCCAGCACCGACCTCAAGGCAGCGGAAACGGTGGCGTCGAGCGTGACGCCTGCTTTCTCGGGATTGATCTGGACATGCTTCGTCCATGCATCGTCGAGATCGATGGCAACGCGGGCCGGCCCGTAGTCGGGACGCGCGTGCCACAAACCGTTCCAACCGCCGATCTGCAGCAGCCGCCGATGACGGTAGAAGTACAAACCCTGGCGATCCCGACCCGGCGCGCCGAACAACCGGTACTCCGGCAGACTGCTTCGCGCAGGCCATATATGGCACGTGACACCTGCAGCACCAGAAGGTAACTCGACAGTGGATGTGCGAGGGTAGTTCTCTCTACCAGTGCCCGGATACGCAAACGGATCGATCGAACGAACTACCCGTGGCGGACCAGCTCTGTTGAAACCGACGTCGAACACATCGACAGTCATCCTCACCGATCCATCGAGAATCCGATGGAAGACGATACCGAGGTGACTTCGGACGTCGTCGATGGCTGTCTCCAACCAGCTGACCTGTTCGTCCTCGTCGGCAGACATGAGGAATGTCGTGATTCCGCGCCACTCGACGATCGTGCCCCCGGTGAACGGGAAGCGCGGATTCGTCGCCTCGAAAACTGCTTGCGCCTCAGCGTGTTCCACAATGGACACCAGTTGATCCGCCGACTCGATCACACGTCCGACCGAATCACGGCCAGCCGACTTGGACCACACCACAAGCGTGTTCGCCTGGCTGAGCGACGCGGCCTTCATACCGACACCGAAGTGCCCGAGATCGCTCGACCCGTACTCCCGCTTGTTGCCATACGTCATGGCGGAATCGATGGTGCGATCGTCCATGCCCTTGCCATCGTCGATGACCTTCAGGCCGGTGATACGCGTCCCCTCGCGAACGAACCTCACCAGGATATGAGTTGCTCCCGCATCCAGACTGTTGTCGACCAAATCCGCGATCGCTGTCGGCAAAGTGTGATGGAGTCCGATTGCCCGTGTCAGCGACGGATCGGCAACCGACTTGCGACTGGAGACCACCTCGAGAGATTCACTCATCGACTGAACCTGTATGCATCCAAGCCTCTTCCAGCAATGCCACGACGTGTTCCTCGCTGCTGGATTCGTATGCGCTCAACAGCCGTCTCGGCCGAGTTTCGCCGTACAACCCGATCGCGTCGGCGAGGACGCGTACCAGGTGACGCTCAGCGATTCCCGATGGCTGAGGATGTCCGATCGCTGCCAGTGCACGCCGCAGGGGGTCAGCTTCGGCTGTAAGGGTTTCCGGCCGAACGACAGCGAAACTGCGATCGGGCGAGAACTCCAGCAGCACTTCGTCGCCGACATGGGCGTCCAACTCGCGCAGGAACCGGCCGATCGTGCCCGACGTCGGCTGGGCGCCTGTCCAACGGACCATTTGGGTGCCGAGACGGCTCTTCAGTTCGACCGTCTGCCCGCGTTCACACCCGACCGCAGCCGCGACACCTGCCGGCAACGCGAACCCGGACCCGCGCAGCTGGTCGGCGGTTACAACGATCCGATATCTCCAGGCCAATCCGATTCGATAGAGCCGTCGCGTCTGTTCAGGCCTCTTGGTGACCCGGCCTGCACGTCGTCGCACTATCCCTTCGACAGCCTCGAACTGTTCGACATCCGGTTCGATGGGTGTGGGCACCGCCGTCTCCCAACCGATCAAACGCCACAGGCCGTCGGCCCCGAGGAAGGCACGCTCGTCGGCTTCCAGTGCCCGGTGCACAGATGCGACGGGCTTGCCCGTCCGGCCGCGCTCGGCGAGTTGCGTCGGACTCTGCGGCTCGCCGATCGCTTCCAACGTTCCGACGAGTGTGTCCGCCAATTTCTTGGTGCGAGTCAGCACCGATCCCTCGATCACGGGGATCTCACACCAACTGAGCCACGAGTGAAGCTCGTCCGAGGGCATTTCCGTCAGACCAGCGAGTTCCTCGAAGGCCACGACGCCGTTGGGTGACTCGAGGTCCTCCAGGAGCGACCGAGTTCGTTTCTTCGCTCCGTCGACGTCGGGCGCAGCTGCCCACCCCTTCGTGACCTCGAAATAGTCGTCGATACCGTCGAGCACGAGCCACAACGGCACGTCGAGAGTCGGCACTGTCCGACCGATCGTCGGATGCACTGCGATGAGACGCTCCATCGATGCCACCGGCTGGATCTCGATGCGGAGACTTGCCAACAGATTGCCGACAGCGGTTCCGTAGCCGCAGGCAGCGTTGATCTTCGCCTTCGCCTGCGACTCGATCGCACTCGCCGCGGGCTTGGACAAATGCAACCTGGTGCTGAGTTCTCCCAGCGAAATCGGCTCGAGCGCGAGCAGTCGGAGGCGGAGAGCCAACAACTCACGGCTTTCGAGCTGGCCGAGGATGTTCTCGATTTCGTCGACAGGGTCTCCCTGTTCGACGTCCGGAAGGTCGCGTGAGCTGATCGCGGAGATCCGTGCGGCCAACTCTTGAATCAGCTCAGGAGATTCGTCCTCGATATCGACCGCCAAGAGCGGTCGATCGTGTTGTCCGCGCAATCTTCTCCAGGACGCGAGCGCTGCAAGGTCGTCGATCAGCTGAGTCAGCACGGGAGAGTGGTCCGAGCCCTCGTCCTCGACAGGCCCGCGAACACGAGGATCGTTCAGAATCGAGATCTCGAGCAAGGCGTAGGCGACGTCGCGGACGGTCTGCTCGCTGGTGCCCGGGATGACGAACAAGTCTTGCGCTGTGCTCGTCAGCAGGCCCTCGACAGTCTTGTCCTCGGTCAGGCGCCGGACTGTCGTGGATGCCCGTGTCTGGAGTCCGAGAATCGAGATCGGCAGCCCAGCTTCGACTGCAGGAAATCCCTCGGCGAAAGTCAGCGCTTTGTGGCCGGAAACGAAAAGCTGGGCAAGCTCAGCGAGAACCTTCTCCAGATCGACATCTTGGGCGGTAGACAGTGGTCCGTCCTCGAGCCACCACGCCTCCCCAGGGGCCAAGGCTTCGAGCAGAGCCGCCCGCTCCGATACATAGTCATCGAGCCAGGGCATGAGCTCAACCCATGGCGTCGCACGAAGGTCAGTGGCGGGCAGCGAGTTCACACCCAACATCTACGCTCTACTCCCCCGTGAATCCACATCGATTGGTCAAAGATAGTGCACAGACCACCCGGCCGCTTTTCAAAGCTTTCTACCGTGCAGGTCGCGGGATCACATTCATTCAGGCGAATGACCTGGTCCTGCCTGTGCAACACTCGAGGGCATGGATTCGCATCCGGTGGAGATCACGGTCGTCGGCCGAGGGCAGGCGACGTACACACCCGAGCGCTGCACGGTGTCGCTCGTCGTCAGGACGGACGGTCGGTCCGCAGAGTCCGCTGCCGAACCGGCCCATCGCCTGGTGAAAGAGCTGACCGGGCTTATCGATCCGTTGTACAACGAGTCATCCGGTCCGATCGACGCCTGGACACTCGACCAGGTCCGTCACTCCCGGAGTCGTCCGTTCAACCACGACGGCGAACAACTCCCCTACGTCTACCAGGCGACCGCGACAATCGACGTCCAGTTCAGTCAGATCGACGTCATCGACGTCATCGACGCCTTCGTCTACGCCGTCTCGGCGCTCGACGGTGTCGACATCGGCAACTTCGACTGGGCCCTCACCGACGACAGCGCAGCAGAGAAGACCCGACTCGTCCGCACCCTCGCCGTGCAGGACGCCGTCGAGAAGGCCGAGGTCTACGCGCAGAGTGTCGGACGCGGCGCCATCACCACGCTGGCCATCGCCGATCCGGGGCTGCTGGGCGTCGGAACCGGCCACCCCGAATACGCGCTTGCCGCGCGCGCATACAAAGCAGGCGACGACGGCTTCGAACTGCGACCGCAGGACATCACCATCCGTGCCGAGGTGCACGCGCGGTTTGCTGCCAGCTAGCGCCCCGCGGGCAAATGTGCGGGAGAAGCGACTACGCGTGCACGGGTGGCGAAGCCGCGAACGCCCCACGCCAGCGCGCCGCCGGATGCGTCGACTCCACCCGATCACTTCGGCCGAACAGCTTGGAGCGCAACGCACCTGGCGCATACTCACGCTGCGCTAACCCTCGTTCCTGCAGCTCCGGAATCACCTGATCGACGAAATCCAGATACGTGCCGGGCGTCGTCAGATATTGAATGTTGATGCCGTCGACACCCGCGTCCTGCCACACTTCCAACGCGTCGGCAATCTGCTCCGGAGTCCCGACCAACCGCGTGGTGTCCTGCTTCTGCTTGACGAAGTCCGCGATGGTGACCTCGGAACCGGCCTCAGCGGCATTGATCAACGCCTCGATCGACGACTGAGTCCCCTGGACCTTGCCTGCCAACTCGGCGATGGGCGTGTCGAGTGGCCATCCGCCGAAGTCGATCCCGATGCCGCCGCTGCGATGAGCCAAAAGCCCTTCGACGCTGAATGATTCGTCGATATCAGCGGCCTTCGCCCGCGCTTCGGCCTCCGTGGAACCCACCACGAAACTCAGACCTTGAAAGAACTTGATGTCCGACGCGAATCTCCCCGCCTCGACTGCACGTCGCCGCGTGTCGTCGATGACCTTCTTCGCGCCGGACGCGGACGCCGCACTGATGAAGATCCCCTCGGCATGCCGACCGGAGAACTGACGCCCTCTCGCAGAACTGCCTGCCTGAAAGATCACCGGTGTCCGTTGCGGCGATGGCGCGGACAAGTGCGGGCCTTCCACCGAATACCGCTCGCCTCGGTGGTGGATCTTGTGAATCTTGCTGGGGTCGGCGTGAATCGACTTCTCACGATCCTGCACCAACGCGTCGTCCTCCCACGATCCTTCCCACAGTTTGTAGACGACCTCTGCATATTCCTCTGCCCAGTCGTATCGGCGGTCGTGCTCTTCACGCCGATCGAGGCCGAAGTTCCGAGCGGAGTTCTCGAGTGCACTGGTGACGACGTTCCATCCGATCCTGCCCTTCGACAGATGATCGAGCGTCGAGATCTTGCGCGCGAACGAAAAGGGATGATCCTGCAGAACAGAACTGGTCACCACGATACCGAGATCGGTTGTCGCAGCGGCGAGTGCAGACGCAATGGTCGACGGATCGTGATTCGGGATCTGCAACCCCTCGGTCACGTGCGTGTCCCATCCGCCCCGGTAGTCGTCGTAGAGACCGACGATATCGGCGAAGAAGATCGCGTCGATCTTCCCCCGCTCCAGAATCTGTACCAATTCGATCCACGGGTCGAGCGTGTGGAACTCTGTCTGACGCGAGTCCTCCCGCGTCCACGACCCGTACGACACATGCGTGACGGTGTTCATCGTGAAAGCGTTCAACAGCAGACGTGGCCGGCTCAAGCGGTTCTCCTTGGTTGTCTGTCGGATATTCCGGCGGTCTATCGCGAGGTCGCGGAATCGACCCGATCGTCGAGTGGCGCGAGACCGAGGTTGTCGCGCAGCGTCGTTCCGGTGTAGTCGGATCGCAATGCACCGCGCTCCTGCAACAGCGGGACCACGTCGTCGACGAATTCGTCGAGACCCCACGGCACAAGATGCGATCCGATGATGAAGCCGTCGGAACCGTCGTTCGAGACGAAGCTGTCGATCTTCTCCGCAACCTGAGCCGGCGTTCCGACGATCGGTCCACGTTCGAACTGATCGATGACGACCTCACGCAGATTCAGCTTCTTCGCCTCGGCGACGGCGCGCAGGTTCGCCACGGTGTCGAATCGATCCTGATAGACGAATGCCTTGCCCTCGATGATGGGGTGCGCGTCGGGGTCGGGTTCGACTGTGGGCAAGGGCCCTTCGGGGTCGTGGTCCGACAGATCACGGTTCCAGATCTGCTCGAGCAGTATCAACGCCGTCTGTCCCGTCACCTGCTCACGACGCACTTCGTGATATTTCTCGACGGCCTCGGCTTCGGTGTCGCCGAGAACGAAGCTCGCCGACGGCAGGATCTTGATGTCTTCTGCCCGACGACCCTGCCGAGCCGCCCGGGCTTTGATGTCGCGGTAGAACTCGGCGGCCTCGGGCAGCTTGCCGTACGGCGAGAAGATGGCATCGGCGTTGGCGGAAGCGAAGTCTCGCCCTTGCGGGGAAACCCCGGCTTGCAGTATGACAGGTCGCCCCTGCGGGCTGCGCGGTACGGTGAAGTGGCCGTCGATATCGAATTGCGCTCCAGCATGGGCGAATTCGCCTGCCGATCCCCGCGCGAGAAACTCTCCGGTGTTCTTGTCGGCCAGGATATCGCTCCGCCCCCACGAATCCCACAGCTGCCGAGCAACGTCGAGAAACTCACCCGCACGCTCGTACCGCTGCGACCGATCCAGAAATCCACCACGCCGGAAATTCCGACCGGTGAATGCGTCGAACGAAGTGACGACGTTCCATGCGGCCCGGCCGTCGGACAGATGGTCGAGACTTGCCAACTGTCGCGCCAACTCGTACGGCTCGTTGAACGTCGCGTTGATCGTGCCCGCCAGACCGAGGTGATCGGTGACAGCCGCGAGCGACGCCAACACCGTCAACGTGTCCGGGCGTCCGATGATGTCCTGATCGAACACCTGACCCGCTCGCTCACGAAGGGCCAAACCCTCTGCGAGAAAGAAGAAATCGAACTTTCCACGCTCCGCGGTGCGCGCTGTGTGCTCGAAGGTCGAGAAATCGATCTGACTACCCGCCCGAGGGTGCCACCACGCCGTGTGGTGATTGACACCGCCGAGGTAGGCGCCGAGGATGACCTGTTTGCGTGACATCGTTCGTCTCTCCTTCAAGCCTGCTGGGCGGCATAGCGATTGGGTACCGAAGCGGGTAGACCGAGCGTCTGCCGCAGCGTGGACTCCGTGTATTCGGTTCGAAAGACTCCCCGGCGCTGCAACTCCGGTACGAGCGTGGAGCGAATTGCCTCCAGATCGTCGAGAGCCACACCCGGACGCAGCCGGAAACCGTCGTAACCCAATGCCTTCCAGGCGAGAAGCTGATCGGCAAGATCCTCGGCCGATCCGGCGAACACCGCTGCGTCGGAGACGAATTCGGCCCCATCGGCATCGTTCAGACGACGCACACGATCGACGCCCGTCTCGGCATCGTTGTCGAGGAACACCACGAGATCGGCATAGACCTGCAGCGGTGTGCCCGCGCGTTTCACTGCGGATTCCGCTGCACGCACGTCGTCGAGAATCAACCGCGCCTGCACGTCGTCAGCGGGGGTGACGAACACCAGATCCCCTCCCCTCGCGGCCAATTCGTACGGCACCCGCTGATGAGCCAGAACCGCGACGATCGGTTGCCCCTGCGGTGGGCGAGGAGTGATCGACGGCCCGCGAACCGAAAAGTGCTTGCCGACGAAATCGATGTGATGCACCTTGTCGCGGTCGATGAAACGGCGCGCGACGACGTCGCGTATCTCCGCATCGTCTTCCCAACTGTCCCACAGCCTTCGGACCACGTCGACATGGTCGACCGCGTCGTCGAACAGTTGCTCGTAGTACTCGGGCAGACGGCCTTCGTGCAACGCGGCACGGTCGTCGGCGCTGAACTCGGGTGCTGCCCGACGCCCGAAGTGGCCGGCTTCCGCGGGCCCGCCCGACACCTTGACCTGCCAGCCGGCCCGTCCGTGCGAGGTGTAGTCCAAAGTCGCGACGGCAGTCGAGACGTGGAACGGTTCGGTGTGGGCCGTCGTGATCGTCGGAATCAGCCCGATGTTCGCGGTTCGAGGTGCTACACGAGCCGCGATCAGTTGCGCGTCGAGTCGCAGTCGGACGCGGTCGGTACGTGGCTCCGACTGCTGCAGCGCGTCGCCGGGAACCGTCAGACTGTCCTCGATCGTGACGAAATCCAGAGCTGCGCTCTCGGCAGCGGACACCAGCTCCGTCCAGTACCGAGGCGACGTGAGCTCGCGCGGCTTCGAGTGTGGCTCGCGCCAGGCGGCGGGGTGCCAACCTGCGCCGTCGAGGGCAACTGCCAAATGTATGGGACCTGGGGACGTCATACAACCCACTCCTGCTCGAAAAGACTCCGTACGCCGTCCGACGCACGCTGAGTACCGACATTGCCGAAACGAGTTCGAATGCGACACCCTTCGACTCGAGCTGATTCTTTGCTCTGGCTTACGTTCGTGACCAGTGCAGACCCCGCGAAACCTGTCGGTGGGTCTGTTTACCATCTGCGCCCGTGACGATCCCATCGATGAAAGACCTGGACTTCGAGGCCCTCGAACTTCGGTTCGGGGGCGAGACGTTCCGACGCGGAAACCGGTACTTCGAGGAAAGCCGCGTCGGCGACGTCCACTGGAACACGCGAACCTCGACCCTGTCGGCGTCGGTTCGCGGACAACGCGCCACTCCCTATTCAACGACGGTGGCACTGGCGACCCAGCAGGGACGCGTCGTCGGGCTGGATTTCGGTCAGTGCAACTGCCCAGTCGTATTCAACTGCAAGCACGTCGTCGCGGTCCTTCTTCAGGCAGGCGCCGACAGTCGCAGTTCGGCGCGGGTGCCGACGCCTTCTCGGTCGGACGGGCATTGGTCGCAGGCGCTGGCGCCGATCCGAAACGACGATGCCCGACGCATCACCACATCCCGGCTGAGGGTCGGCCTGCAGCTCGCGATGAAGCTGTCCGACGAGCGCGTCGGCACAGCGTCGTTGTTCGCGCACCCGGTCAAGTTGGACCACAAGGACACCTGGGCGACCACCGGCATCTCGTGGTCGTCGTTGCCGTTCTCGAACGACAGGCGTATCGATCGACAGCTCGACATCCTGCGAGAGTTGAAGGGCCTGTGCGACGTTCGCGCACACGGTCGAGCCGCATTCTCCTTTCACCGAGTGGACTCGTCGAGTATCGATCTCGCCGACGTCTCCGGCCGGCTGCTCTGGGATCTGCTCGGTGAAGCGCGGGACAGGGGCCTGCCGTTGATTCACGCAGACCGCGCGCGAGGTCGGATTTCCTGGCCGTCCGACGGTGAGTTCTCCGTCGACATCAAAGCCGAAGAGACGGGGGCTCTCTCGCTCGACGGCCTTGTCGTCGTCGACGGAGTGGTCGTCCCTGCGGACCGACGGCGATTCCTGGGGGCCGACGGCACAGGCATCGTGTACTGGGACGACGTCGACGACCCCACGTACGCGTTCCGTCTCGCGGCCCTCGAGAAAACCGTGCCCGACGCGTTGCGACGCGTCGCCGCCTCCGGAGTACCGGTCATCGTGCCGCCGGCAGATCGCGACGACTTCGTACTGCACTATCTCCCGCAGCTCGAACGGGATTGTGTGATCGTCTCGTCCGACGCCTCCTACACGGCGCCGGTGATCAGCGGGCCCGAACTACATCTCGTCGTCGAGCACACCGGTGACGGCCGGCTCACCGTCGGAGCGCATTGGCGTTACTACATGGACGACGTCGAAATCGACTATGCCGCAGACACTGTGAATACTGCGACGGGGCTGCGCGACGACGCGTCCGAATCGGGCCTGCTCAGCACGGTCCTGCCGATCCTGGGCCGGGCGCCGGTGCGGGCAGGGTTGTTCCAGCCTTTTGCCGTCGCCGATACCGAGGCTGCGCTCTTCGTCGTCGACAGGTTGCCTCGACTGGATCAGTACGACAACGTCCACATCTCGATTGTCGGTGAGCTGCCCGATTTTCAGGACGTCAGCGACGACGTCGGTATTTCCCTGTCCACGTCGGCCCTGTCCGAGAACAACGACTGGTTCGACCTCGGGATCGTCGTCAGGGTGGATGGTACCGACGTCGAGTTCGCCGTTGTCCTCACCGCGATCGTTCGGGGTGCGTCGCATCTGCTGTTTCCCGACGGCCGCTTCTTTGCTCTCGATCGGCCGTCCCTGACGAAGCTCCGTGCCTTGGTCCACGAAGCCCGATCGCTGCAGGACAACCCGGAAGGGCCGTTGCGGATCAGCCGGTACCAAGCCTCTTTGTGGGAAGAACTCACCGAGATCGGCGAAGTTGCTCGTCAAGCAACTGTGTGGCGCGAACAAGTGACCGCACTGCTGAAGCTCGACTCGGTCGCGCCTCAGGATCCGCCGGTCACCCTCGACGCAGTACTGCGCCCGTACCAACTCGACGGATACTCGTGGCTGCTCTTCCTGTGGACTCACGGACTCGGTGGCATTCTCGCCGACGACATGGGCCTAGGCAAGACCGTTCAGACTCTGGCCATGATCTGCAAGGTCAAGGAAAACACCTCTCTCGCTTCGCCGTTCGTGATCGTGGCGCCTACGAGCGTCGTGCACAACTGGGTTCGAGAGGCACAGCGGTTCGCACCCGCGCTCACCGTCGTCGCAGCTGCCGAAACCCGGGCCAAACGACGCACGTCCATCGCCGAACTCGCGGCCGGAGCCGACATCGTCGTCACCTCGTACACGGTGTTCAGGCTCGATTTCGACGACTTCGATTCCGTGACCTGGTCCGGCCTGGTTCTCGACGAGGCCCAGTACGTCAAAAACCACAAGAGCAAAACCTACCACTGCGCCCGACGACTCACCGCGCCGTTCACGCTTGCGATCACCGGCACTCCGATCGAGAACAACCTGATGGAACTGTGGGCGTTGCTGTCCATCACCGCGCCGGGACTGTTTCCCTCACCGAGCACGTTCATCGAGCAGTACCGAACGCCCATCGAGAAAGACGGCGACACGAAGACGTTGACCACGCTGCGACGCCGTATCAAGCCGCTGGTACTCCGCAGGACGAAAGACACCGTCGTGCAGGATCTTCCACCCAAGCAGGAGCAAACTGTCGAGGTCGAGCTCCACCCACGCCACCGCAAGGTCTACGAAACCCGGCTGGCCAGGGAGCGCCAGAAGATCCTGGGATTGCTCGACGACTTCGAACGCAACCGCGTCATGATTCTGCGTTCGTTGACCATCCTGCGGCAACTGAGTCTCGACGCATCCCTCGTCGACGACAACCACACCGACATCCCCAGCGCGAAGCTCGACGAACTGGTAACACAGCTGCGCGAGGTCATCGAAGGAGGGCACAGAGCGTTGGTCTTCAGCCAGTTCACGGGGTTTCTACGACGAGTCCGCAACCGGTTGGACGCAGAGGGGATCGACTTGGTCTACCTGGACGGAAGTACCCGGAACCGCGGTGAGGTCGTCGACCGGTTTCGATCGGGCGACGCACCGGTCTTCCTGATCAGCTTGAAAGCGGGCGGCGTGGGTCTCACGCTCACCGAGGCGGACTACTGCTTCGTACTCGACCCGTGGTGGAATCCGGCCACCGAAGCTCAAGCAGTCGATCGTGTTCACCGCATCGGGCAGCAGCGCACCGTGTTCGTCAACAGGTACGTGGCCCGGGGAACCATCGAAGAGAAAGTCATGGCGCTCAAGGAACGAAAAGCCAAACTGTTCAGCAGCGTCATGGACGACGGCGCGGACTTCTCGGGCGGATTGACGGCCGACGACATCAAAGGCTTGCTCGAGTAGATCGTGCAGCCCACCTTGACCGTTCGTGTAGCCGGACTGGACGAGGATGACGAAAGTGTCTGCGGCAGAGCGCCACCCGAGTTCCGATCAGCCCGAACCTAACTCTTGGAACCCAGCCGTCCGTTGTCGATACTTCAGTGACCCTGAGGAAGGAACAATGACCAACAGCCGCAAGATTCGACTCGGACTTCTGACGAACCCACCCGGGAACTCGCAGCCCGGTGAACTCCGGCCCGGGGACGTTCGCCACCCTGGATCTGTACTCGATCACTACACCCACCTTGCCCGGACAGCGGAGTCGGCGCTCTTCGACGTCCTGTTCGCCGCCGACGGACTGTCTTCCGACACCGAACTCGGGACTCGACCCGAACCGGTCACGCTGTTCTCTGCGCTCGCGGCGGTCACCGAGCGCATCGGCTTCGTTCCGACCATCTCGACCACCTTCACAGAACCGTTCAACCTCGCTCGGCAACTGCAGTCCCTGGACCACCTCACGGGCGGTCGCGTCGGGTGGAACGCAGTCACCTCGTCTGCCGGCGAACGTAACTTCGGTGACGCCCCGCTGCCCGCGCACGAGGACAGGTACCGCCAGGGGCTGGAGCACGTTTCGGTCGTGTCCGGTCTGTGGGACTCCTGGCTCGACGACGGCTCCACCAGGCCGATCGATCATCGCGGGGAGTTCTACTCCGTCGAAGGACCGCTGCCGCTCCCCCGCTCGCGGCAGGGCAGACCCGTGCTGTTCCAGGCAGGATCGTCCTCGGACGGGACGTCGTTCGCTGCCCAGTTCGCCGAGGGCGTCTATACCGCCCAACAGACACTGCGCGGTGCTCAGAGCTTCTATCGGGAGCTTAAGGCGAAAACAGCTGCGGCAGGACGGGATCCGAAGAACGTCTTGGTCATGCCCGGAGTCTCGACGACTATCGGCGGCACCGAGGAAGAAGCGCTGCGCATCGACAACGACTTGTTCGACGCAGGATTCACGCCTGCATCGTTGGCAGCCCTGTCCGGGCAGCTGGCGGGCGTCGACTTGTCGGAGATCGACCTGGACGACCGCATTCCGGCTGATCTGCTTCCAGCCGTCGAGACCGTCCAGGGACGGCAGAGCAGATACGCAGTGTTTCGTGAGCTGGCCGTGGAGGAGAACCTGACACTACGTGAGTTGATCAAGGTGCAGCAACGGTCGGCCGGTCACGGACGAGCTGTCGGATCGCCGGAGCAGATCGCCGATCGACTCGCGGCCTGGTTCACCGAACGCGGCGCCGACGGTTTCATCATCATGCCCGGGCAGGGGCCAGGCGGCGTCGAAGCGTTCACCGAGCACGTGGTCCCACTCCTCCAGCAGCGTGGGCTTTTCCGACGCGAATACGAATCCGACACCCTTCGTGGGAATCTCGGACTTCCTGCCGCAAGTAGATCGGACCGCCTCGCAACTGCGGACTCCTGACCTCCGGCGTAGCTCGGTGCGGCCACCTGCACCGAGCTACGTCAGCCGTCAGTTGGCGACAGGTGCGGGCGAACTCACGCGCCACGCGGGCGCGAACCCGCTCGTGTCCACACCAGGAACCGGGATACCCAGCTTCACCCGCAGAGTGCCCGGACGATATTCGGTCTGCACGAGCCCACGGTCCTGCAGCTCCGGTACAACCCGCTCGACGAAATCGTCCAGGCCGTCGGGAAGTACATGCGGATGAACGCTCACACCGTCGAGAGCGCCTGCGTCGAACCACTTCTGGATGTCGTCGACGATCTCCGACACAGTCCCGGCTACGACGCGATGCCCCGAGCTTTCCGACATTCCTCCATACGTGTCATGGAGAACCTGCCTCAGTGTCTTCGCGCCTGGCTTTTCCAGCAGCGTGCGCCCCAACCGTGTGGACGGCTCCAACTCCGCGTACGGGAACGGCCGATCGATGTCACGACTCTCGAGTGCCACACCCAACGCGGACGACAGGTCGCCGACGCGTCGACTCAGGTCGTTCAGTTCTCGAAGGTGCTCGACATAGTCCTGCGCCTCTCGTGTCGAATCAGCGACGACGGGAACGAATCCCGGCAGAATCTTGACATCCTCGGCACGACGGCCGTATCCGACGGCACCCGACTTGATGGCATTCGAATACCGCTTCGATTCTTCGAGATCGACCTGACGCGTGTACACCACATCGGCATGACGTGCAGCCAAGTCGATACCCGGCGCGGAGCCTCCCGCTTGAGCGATCAGCGGCACCGTCTGTGGGCTACGCGTCGTAGTCAGGGGGCCGCGGACGGAGAAGAACTCCCCACGATGATCGACGGTGCGGATCTTGTTCTCGTCGAACAACTCTCCCGTCACCCTGTCGGCGACGACAGCATCGGGTTCCCACCCCAGCCACAACTTCTTGGCGGCATCGAGATAGTCGTTCGCGACACGATATCGAAGATCGTGGTCCGGCAAGGGTTCGTTGCCATAGTTCGCCGCAGCCGACCCCAGCGTGCTCGTGACGACGTTCCATCCCGCCCGACCCCCGGTAAGATGGTCGATCGCCGACAGCTGACGCGCCGTCGTGTACGGGGAATTGAACGTCGTCGAATGCGTTGCGATGACCCCGATATCCGTCGTCGACACACCGAGCGCCGTGATCAGAACCAGCGGATCCAACGGCCACTGCAGGGACATGTCCTTGTCCTCGGGAATGGCCAGCGTGTCGGCGAAGAACAGCGAATCGAAACGCGCTCGCTCCAGAGTTCGCGCCAGCGATACCCAGTAGTCGAGCGTCGTCACATCACGAACATCGGCTGACGACAAACGCCACCCAGCGGTATGTCCGCCCAACTGTCCGCGAAGCACAGCATTGAGGATCAATCTTCGAGTCACGACCCAACCCTACGAACTCCACCAGCGGTGAACAGTGTTGTGCTCGAGCAGATTCGAACAGGGTCTTCGAGGTCCGCCCCCTGATCGCTTGAATGGTCCTTTCATACGGTCTGTCAGCGTGGACGGGCCATCCAAGCGGTCACGCCGCGGGGCCCTGATCGCGTGAATGGTTCTTCCATACGGTCTGTCAGCGTGGATGGCACTTTCAAGCGATCACGCCGCGGGGCCCTGATCGCGTGAATGGTTCTTTCATACGATCTGATGGTGTGGACGGCACTTTCACGCGGTCGCGCCGTCGGCCCGGTCCGGGTGACGTCGCGCCTGGGATCGCGTGAATGGTGCTTTCATACGATCTGTCAGCGTGGACGGGCCATTCAAGCGGGTTCCGGGGTGGGGTGGGGTGGGGTTGCGGCGGCATTCTGGGATGCCGTGGAATGCAGAACACCCCCGAACCGTGTGGTTCGGGGGTGTTCTGGAATGTGTGTTCGGCGGTGTCCTACTCTCCCACACCCTGTCGGGTGCAGTACCATCGGCGCTGGAGGGCTTAGCTTCC